>NZ_JAYRUV010000029.1:0-27910 GCF_041918875.1 Dongia sp. | reverse complement strand
AACTCTCCTAGGCTCAGTTCCATCACCTTCTCCCATAGCCGAAGCACCGCTATAGAGAGTCAGCTTCCGAGCCAATCCGCAAGTCCCACGAGATGTGTGAACATCGTAGCCCGCGAGGGGAGAGGGGGAGGAGACCGATGAGGAGGGGAAGGTGCCGCGCCCTTACTCCTGCAGGCCGGACTGGCGCAGCTGGCGGGCGCGGGTGAGGATGGCGTTTTCGAGGTCGGTTGCCGTGTTGAGGGCGACCGGCGCGTCGATCCAGGTGCCGCCCTGGTTCTGCTGGCGGAAGACCGAGGCGCGGATGCCGTCGGCGCGCAAGGCGCGGCCAAGGATATAGACATTGACCTTGAAACGCTCGTCCGGGGTCGCCGGGGGCGTGTACCAGTCGGTGATGATGACGCCGCCGAACGGGTCTGCCGAGACCAGCGGCATGAAGGAAATGGTGTCGAGGCTGGCGCGCCACAGCAGCGAGTTGACGCCGACGCCGGCCCCGCCACCTGAACCATCTTCCTTGGCTTGGCTGCCGAACAGGCCGCCCTCGCCGAAAATGGTGTTGTTTTCCTCATATTGCGGCCCGGCATCGCCCTTCTGCCGGGTCGTCGGATATTTTTCCTCGCCGCCCAGATTGGGGTTGCAGGCGGCCAGGGTCAGGGCAATCGCGCCGGCCGCGAGGCCCAGCCACAATTTGCCGAAACTGGCAGTCACAGATTTCCGGCCGCTCTCGCCGCTGGCGCGGGATTGGCCTTGATGACGAACTGGGAGTTTCATATTGACGGCCTGACGCTTCTACCCCAAAAGCCACCCACCGGGCGAAAGCACCGGCCAGGCGAAGGTACTGGCGGGTCGGCCCGGAAGCGGCCCAAGACTGGTATGCGATAAGGTGCCTATCCGTCAACAAAATCGGTGGGCAAATCGGGGGGCAGATCGGCGGGCAATTCGCGGCGTCCGCGAAAGGGTTAATGCCGCCGGGCGCGGAATTGAGGCCGGGCAGGGGTTGGAAAGGGTGCGATGGGTAAGATTCTGTGGCTCGCCAGCTATCCCAAATCGGGAAACACCTGGCTTCGAGCCTTCATTCACAATCTGATGAGCAATGCCAAGGCCCCGGTCGACATCAATGAGATGAATACCTTGACCACCGGGGATTCCCTGGTCGGGTGGTATCGGCACCTCGACCCGCGCCCGCCCTTGGCCTGGAGCCGCGAGGATGTCGCCAGAATGCGCCGGGGCGCCCAGCTCGCCTTGGTGGCATCGAAGCCCGAGACGGTCATCGTCAAGACCCACAACGCCCTGCTGGCGCCCCATGGCCTGCCGATCATCCAGATGGATCTGACGGCCGGCGCCATCTATGTGGTGCGCAACCCGCTGGACCTGGTCCTGTCGCTGGCCGACCATTACGGGGTCGATATCGACAAGGCGACCCAGGTCATGAACGATCCAAACAACGGGGGCCTCGCCGACGGGAATATCGTCTTCGAGATCCACAGCACCTGGTCGAACCATGTCCGCTCCTGGACCCATAAGCGTCATCCGGGGCTGCTAGTGGTCCGCTACGAGGACATGCTGGAAAAGCCACTCCACACATTCGGCGCCATCACCCGCTTCATGGGCCTCAAGCCAAGCCGCGAAAGGCTGGAACGGGCGATCGAGCTTTCCTCCTTCAAGAATCTCAGGGCGCAGGAGGAAAAGAAGGGCTTCCGGGAGAAATCCGAGAAGGGCACCAGCTTCTTCCGCGTCGGCCGGGCGGGCCAATGGCGCGAGAAGCTATCAGCGGAACAAGTTGACCGGCTGGTCGAAAATCACCGGGAACAGATGGCCCGCTTCGGCTATCTCGACGCCGCCGGAAAGCCCTGAGAGAGCCGTGCGCGGGCTGTGGCAGGACAGGCGCGCAAAGGGGATCCGGCTGGCCCCCTCCTTTGTAAATGCTCGACCTTTTGGCCGGTCCCGCCTTGTGGCAATTGCGCCACAGGGGCCAAAAAATGCCACAGTGTTCGGCTCAAATGGTTTGACACCCCCCCTCCATTCCGAGAAGGTACTGCGTGTTCCGGGCTGAGCGGGCTTTTTGAGTCGATTTAGTCAAGTACTTGGCAAAACCGACCCAGCAAGCCGGTCCGCGAACGAGGGGCATCCGGGTCTTCCTTCAAAACCGCAAAGGTCAGGGAAAGCCCGGTGGCAATCGCAAACTTAGGGAATCTCGAGATGAAAAAAGTTCTCCTGGGGACCTCGGCTCTGCTCGGTGTTGGCCTCCTGGCCGGTACCGCTGCTGCGTCCGATGGTGTCAAATTGAGCCTCGGCGGCTTCATGCGTTCGTATTTTGGTGCGACCTTCGATGACGACGACGCTGGTGAAAGCGGTGACAACCTGAACACCACCGGTGTCGGCACCGACGCCGAAGTCTACTTCCTCGGCAGCGTGACGCTGGATAATGGCATCACGGTCGGTACCCGTATCGAACTCGAAGCCGAATCGCGCGACAACAACAACGGCGAAGGCAACGACAACGACCAGATCGACGCTGCCTATGCCTATTTCTCGGGCGGCTTCGGTGAAATCCGCATCGGTTCGCTCGCGGGCGCTGCCGGCAACATGTACATGCTGCCGCCGGGCTCGTCGGCCAACTTCGGCCCGTATTCGCCGAACACCATCGGTTCGGCTGCCAGCCCGGGCCTCTTCGATCCGGAAGGCGCGCTGACCAATAAAGACAAGTCGCAGAAGCTCGTCTACTACTCGCCGACCTGGTCGGGCTTCAGCTTCGGTGTGTCGTATACGCCGGAAGACAATTTCGAAACCCAGCAGGACGGCGCGGAAGCCACCTTCCATCCGACCCGCAACACGGGCGATGCCGCCAACAACGTTGCTCTCGGCCTGCACTATGCCTATGAAGGCGATGGCTGGGGCTTGGATGCTGGCGCCGCCGGCTATTGGGAAGGCGACATCCAGCAAAAGAACGCCGACGCTGAAGACGAGCAGTCTGGCTACAACGCCGGCGTGAACCTCAGCTTCGGTGGCCTGACCGTTGGTGCGGCCTTCACCTACCTCGACGATCAGAACGGCGATAACGAGGACCTCTGGGTCGTCGGTACCGGCCTGTCGTACAATGTCGATGCCTGGACCGTCGGTGCTGGTTGGGCTCATCTCGAGCAGGAAGAAGAAGGCTTCGGTGACAACAACACGACCGATCGTCTTGGCGTGACCGGTTCCTACGCGATGGGCCCGGGCATCGACCTCGATGCCGGCATCTTCTACACCTGGAGTGACGAAGCCGATGACTCGGCTGCGAACGATGACTACGACGCGATCGAATTCGCGATCGGTTCGTCGATCACCTTCTAATATCGCTCCGGCGCAAGCTGGGTAGATATCGGAACGAACTTGAAGGGGAGCGAGCAATCGCTCCCCTTCTTGCTTTCAGTTCATTCTGGGTTCTTGCTTGCCGCCGGGGGCGCTATAGGATGGCGGCCACGCCAACCTGTTTCTCCAGACCATCGCCGCCGCGCAACCATGGCTGACCAAGCTTTCGATCACATCGCCGGCAACCTTGCCGACATCCGCCGGCGCATCGCGGCCGCCGCCAGGGATGCCGCGCGCGCCGCGGATGGCATCACGCTGGTCGCCGTTTCCAAGACGCACCCGGCCGAGGCCGCCGCCGCCGCCATCGCCGCCGGACAGACCATCTTCGGCGAGAACCGCGTGCAGGAGGCGCAGGCGAAATTTCCCGCCTTGAAGGCGCGGCATGCCGGTCTGGAACTGCATCTCATCGGGCCATTGCAGACGAATAAGGTGCGCGAGGCGGTGGCGCTTTTCGACGTCATCGAAAGCGTCGATCGCGAAAAGCTGGCGCGTGCCCTGGCCGACGAGATGAAGAAGCAGGACAGGCACCCGCTGCTCTTCATTCAAGTCAATATCGGCGAGGAGCCGCAGAAAGCCGGCATCGCGCCCGCCGAAATCGACGCTTTCGTGACGCTGTGCCGCGACGCGCTGAAACTGCCGGTCGCCGGCCTGATGTGCATTCCCCCCGCCGACAAGCACCCCGCCCCCTATTTCGCGCTCCTGCGCGAAATGGCCAGGCGCAACGGCCTCGCCCAGCTCAGCATGGGCATGAGCGGCGATTTCGAAACCGCCATCCAGTTCGACGCCACCCATATACGCATAGGCACCGCGATCTTCGGGGCGCGGTGATGGCGCGCTGCTTGCGGTTCTAGGGGAGACGGATGCCGCAAGAGATGGGTGGCTGGGTCTACATCGTCACGAATAGAAAGTTCGGCACACTCTATACCGGCGTGACCAGCGATCTCTCTCGCCGCGCGTGGGAGCACCGCGAGGGTGTCGTAGACGGGTTCTCGGCGCGCTATGCCTTGAAGCGTCTTGTCTACGCGGAACCGCATGACGATATCCGTCTTGCGATCCAGCGCGAGAAAAATATCAAGCACTGGCCGCGCGACTGGAAGATCAGACTGATAGAAGAAACGAATCCGGCCTGGGAAGATCTCTACGACCGGCTGATGCTGTGATCGCCTAAACGCCGTCATCCCCGGGCGAAGACCCGGGGATCCAGTGGTGCGGTGGAGAGACTGGATGCCCGGGTCAAGCCCGGGCATGACGAATCTCTGGAAGCCTATGCCGAGCATCTTGGCGACCGGTCCCGAGCTGCTCCCGTCGCTCATGTCACCATCTCAACTGCCGTCATCCCCGGGCGAAGATCTGGGGATCCAGTGGTGCGGTGGAGAGACTGGATGCCCGGATCAAGTCCGGGCATGACGGGCGAATTGGATCCCCCGCGACGTTCCTTACCCCTGTGCCGCCTGTGCTGCTTCCGCCGCGCGTTCGGCTTTCTTGCGTTCGTTGGGGTCGAGCACGGCCTTGCGGATGCGGATGGCTTTGGGTGTCACTTCGACCAGCTCGTCATCCTGGATGTAGGCCAGCGCCTGTTCCAGGCTGTGCTTCATCGGCGGCGTCAGGCGGATGGCTTCGTCCTTGGACGTGGTGCGGATGTTGGTGAGCTGCTTCGACTTCAGCGGATTGACCTCGAGATCGTTGGCGCGGCTATGCTCGCCGATGATCATGCCTTCATAGATCGGCACGCCGGCATCGATCATCAGCTTGCCGCGCTCCTCGAGGTTCCACAAGGCATAGGCCACCGAGACGCCATTGGCATTCGAGATGAGCACGCCGTTGCGGCGGCCCTCGATCGGGCCCTTATAGGGCGCATAGCCGTGGAACAGGCGGCTCATGATGCCGGTGCCGCGCGTATCCGTCAGGAACTCGCCGTGATAGCCGATGAGACCGCGGGCCGGCACCAGCATGACGAGGCGCGTCTTGGCGCCGCCGGAGGGGCGCATCTCGACCAGTTCGCCGCGACGCTGGCCCAATTTGTCGATGACGACGCCGGTGAATTCCTCGTCGACGTCGATGACGATTTCCTCGATCGGCTCCAGGCGCTGGCCGGTCTTGGGATCGGTCTGATAGATGACGCGCGGGCGGCTGATGGAAAGCTCGAACCCCTCGCGGCGCATGACTTCGATGAGCACGCCGAGCTGCAATTCGCCGCGCCCGGCGACCTGGAACGCGTCCTTGTCCTCGGTCTCGGTGACGCGGATGGCGACATTGCCTTCCGACTCACGCATCAGCCGGTCGCGGATCATGCGGCTCGTTACCTTGTCGCCATCGCGGCCGGCAAGCGGGCTGTCATTGACCGAGAAAGACATCGCAAGGGTCGGCGGATCGATCGGCTGCGCCTTCAGCGGCACCTCGACCTCAGGGCTCGCGATCGTGTCGGCGACCGTGCTCTCGGTCAAGCCGGCGATGGCGATGATGTCGCCGGCCTGGGCCGAGTCAACCGGCGTGCGCTCGATGCCGCGGAAGGCCAGCAGCTTGGTGAGACGGCCGACTTCGACCTGCGTCCCGTCGGGGCGCATGGCGCGAAGCTGCATGTTGACGTTGGCGGTGCCGGTCTGGATGCGGCCGGTGAGAACGCGGCCGAGATAGTTGTCATATTCCAACGTCGTCACCAGCATCGAGAAGGGCTTGTTCTCCTCGACCTTGGGCGCCGGCACATGGGCGACGATGAGGTCGTAAAGCGGTGCCAGATCCTTGCGCTCGCCGTTTTCGAGATCGGT
The DNA here is from genome assembly GCF_041918875.1 of Dongia sp. Classification (GTDB taxonomy): domain Bacteria; phylum Pseudomonadota; class Alphaproteobacteria; order Dongiales; family Dongiaceae; genus Dongia. The sequence goes on along the minus strand of NZ_JAYRUV010000029.1, from coordinate 21,797 downwards.
CGTCGCCCAGCCTTGCTTCGAGGAGGCAAAGAGCGTCGGGAAATCGAGCTGCTCCGGGCTGGCGTCGAGGGCGGCGAAGAGGTCGAACACCTGGTCGTGGACCGCATGCGGGTCGGCGTCCGGGCGGTCGCATTTGTTGATGATGACGATGGGGCGGAGCCCTAAGCGCAGCGCCTTGGTGGTCACGAACTTGGTCTGCGGCAGGGCGCCTTCGGCGGCATCGACCAGGAGAACGACGCCGTCCACCATGCTCAAGATTCGCTCGACCTCACCGCCGAAATCGGCGTGGCCTGGCGTGTCGACGATGTTGATGCGGGTGTCCTGCCACTGGATCGAGGTGCATTTGGCCAGGATGGTGATGCCGCGCTCCTTTTCCAGATCGTTGGAATCCATCACGCGTTCCGCCACCTGCTGGTTGGTGCGGAAGGCGCCGGACTGGCGGAGAAGCTGATCGACCAGGGTGGTCTTGCCGTGGTCCACATGGGCGATGATGGCGATGTTGCGCAGTTTCATGACGTCACTTGATCCAAAAATTGCTGTAACGCCCATCATCCCATGGCGATTGTTACAATCGCCATCGGCTACCCCTCACCCCGACCCTCTCCCCACTCCGTGGGGCGAGGGAGAATTATGGTGGAATGGCAACCAGTTAGCAGTATATCTCGATGCCGAGATACGGACACTTCACCCCCTCGCCCCGCTTGCGGGGAGAGGGTTGGGGTGAGGGGCACTTTTCAGGCGGGCTTTTACCTGATTAACCCACCTGCTGCAACAGTAGCTCGGCAAGGGGGGTTTCGGGCCGGGCGCCGAAATGGCTGATGACCTCGCCCGCCGCCAGCGAGGCGATGCGGGCGCTGTCGGCATGGTCGCGCCCCTGGGTATAGCCATAGAGAAAGCCGGCGGCGTAAAGATCGCCGGCGCCGGTCACATCGACCACCTTCTCGACCGGCCAGGCTGGCACTTCGACCGTCTGCGGGCCGGCGACGATCAGCGATCCCTTGGCGCTCCTGGTGATGGCGGCGAGGCTGCAATGCTCGCGCGTCAGGCGCACCGCCTCGTCGAAGTCGGATGTCTCCCACAAAGCCGTGATCTCATGTTCGTTGGCGAACAGGATATCGACATGGTTCTTCACCAGATCCTGGAACTCGGTGAGGTAGCGCTGCACGCAGAACGGGTCGGAGAGCGAGAGCGAGATTTCGCGCCCCGCCCCGTGGGCGAGGTTGGCGGCCTTCAGGAAAGCCTGCTTGGCCAGGGGTGGATCCCACAGATAGCCCTCAAGATAGGTCACTTTCGAGCGGGTAACGACGGCCGGGTCGACATCGTCGGGCGTCAGCTCGACGCAGGCGCCGAGATAGGTGTTCATGGTGCGCTCGGCATCGGGCGTCACGAAGATCATGCTGCGCGCGGTCGGTGTCTTGCTGGTGGCGGACGGCGTTTCGAAATGCACGCCGCTCGCCTGCATGTCGTGGCGGAAGATGCCGCCCAGCTGGTCGTTGCCGACCTTGCCGATATAGGCGCCGCGTCCGCCGAGCGACGCCACGCCGGCAATGGTATTGCCGCAGGAACCGCCTGAAACTTCGACCGCCGGACCCATGGCATCATAAAGTTCCTCGGCCCGGGCGGCATCGATCAGGGTCATGGTGCCCTTGTTGAGGCGCAGGCGATCGATGAAATCCAGATCGCAATGGGCCAGCACATCGACAATCGCATTGCCGATGCCGCAGACATCAAAGGGCTTGCCGTCAAACAACTTGTCGCTCATTCATCCCCGCCGGAAAAGCATGGTCAAGACGCCCGAATTTGGCGCCAGTCGCGGCGGAGTATAGGGATCGAGGACGCGAGGGCAAGCGAAGCGGGGAAAATCGAGTTCGGCCCCCGGCCCCCCTCCCGGCCTCCCCCCTGAAGGTGGGAGGAGCCGCTGTTGCAACCACCTCGCTTTAATCTCCTCCCACCTTCAGGGGGGAGGTCGGGAGGGGGGGCGAAGCTGCCGCAGTCTCTCCCTTCAACTGATCACATCCTGGGGGCAGCGCTTGAGGGCGAAGAAGGGCATGTAGCCATAGCCGGTGCCCGAGCAGGTCTCGGCGGCGGCATTCGGTCCTAGGAGCCTGAGGGTGCAGTCGAGCAGGCCGATATGCGGCCAGGGGCTCGCCCGGAAATCCTGGCGATAGGTGGCGACGCCGTCCTTCACCGCCAGATCGATGCCGGACGGCGGATCGCCCATCTGCCGGTCGCGGAAGGCGATGCCTTCAGGCCCGATATCGATGCGGTAGCCGGTATCGTCGCACCAGGAGCCATAGAGGGGATCGGCCGTGGCCGCTTGCGCGACCATCGGTGCCAGATAGCTTGCGGCGAGACAGACGGCCCCGATCAGCCGGGAAATGCCCCGAAAGCCGCCCTTGTGCATGCCCGGCACGCGCCTATGTCCTTTGGGTTGACGCATCGTCACTCAATCAAGTTGTTTCCCAGCATGTTGTTTCCAAGGCCAGCTTTCCGCTAAAAAGTGGCAACTTTCTGACAGAACTGGATATTTCTTTGCTGCACGCCCTCTCCCTCGCCTTCGGCCAGCTCTCCGATCCGCGTATCAAGAAAGTCATCGGTATCAGCATCGTCATCGCGGCGGCGGTCTTTGTCGGCCTCTATTTCGCGACCGACTATGCCTTTTCGATCTTTCTCAACCTCGATGGTTGGCTGGGCGCCCTCCTCAGCGGCGCCGGTACGTTCTTCTTCGCCTGGTTCACATTCCCGATCGTGACCGCGACCACCGCCGCCTTCTTCGCCGACGAGGTCGTCGATGCGGTGATGGCCCGGCACTATCCGGAACGGTCGCAGCCTTTCAAGGTTTCGATTGCCGAAACGGTGATCGATGGCGTGAAGCTTGCCAGCATCGCCATCCTCGCGAATATCGTGACCCTGCCGCTGCTGTTCTTTCCGCCGATCTATGCGGTGGTGGCCTACGGCCTCAACGGCTATCTGCTGGGTCGCGAGTATTACGAAATGCCCGCTTTCCGCCGCCTCGCCCGGCCGGAGGCCAAGGCACTTTTCCAGCGACACCGCGGCCGTTTCGTCTTCGCCGGCATCGTTATCGCGTTCCTCTCGACGATCCCGATTCTCAATCTCATCGCCCCCATCGTCGGCATCGCTTTTATGGTGCATATGTTTGAATCTGTGGTAAATCTGGAACCGCGCAGGGGTTAGCCCGCCGACGTGAATTCGGCGGGCGGACGGGGACGGGCAGGCGCACAATCCCGGGGTCACGACCCGGGAAAAAGTTCTCACGATTCAGGCTAGGGACCAGCACCGCATGTTTGGCAAAAAGAAAGACGAGCATCCGACCCAGGGTGCGAATGCCGCTCCGGCAACGGATGGCGAAAGCAAGAATTACGCGAAACCCGACGCGAGCATCCCGACCGCTCCCTCGCGCCCGGCCATGAACCCCGACATCGCCCGCCGCGGTCCGGATATGAGCGCCTTTGCGCCGCGTCCCGCTGGCGCCGGCGCGGCGAGCGCCCCGCGCAGCGCCGAAGCCGAGCAGAAGAAACTGATCGTCGGCCGCGATATTTTCCTCAACGGTGAAATCCGCACCTGCGACAGCCTCGTCGTCGAAGGCAAGGTCGAAGCCGTGCTCTCCGATTGCCGCGCCATGGACATCGCCCAGTCAGGCGAGTTCCGCGGTTCGGCTGAAATCGAATCCGCCGACATTTCCGGCCGCTTCGACGGCGACCTCATCGTCCGCCAGCGTCTCACCATCCGCGCCACCGGCAAGGTCCTGGGCAAGATCCGCTACGGCCAGCTCGAAGTCGAGCGCGGCGGCGTCATCTCCGGCACGATCGAAGCCCTGGCCGACGGCGCGCCCGCTCCCGCTTCTTCCTCCGGCAGCGGCCGCTAAGCCGCTTCCCAACCGGTTATCCCGGCCGCGCATGAGCCGGGAAACCGAACGGGGGCGAGGCTGGCGGCGTTGTCGACGAGGTCAGGTGTCCCGACGGGGCGCCGGTGCTGGGGGAGAGTGGAACGTGTATCGTTCCTCGAACATGAACGAAGGGGTGGGAGCGGCGTCGGGCATCGGCCTGCGTGCCCTGCATCTGCCGCTGTTGCTGGGCCTCGCTGCCCTGCTCGCCGCCTGTGCCGGCCAGCCGCACAAGGTCGGCACCGCGATGCGCGCGCCGAAGAATCCGGCCCATGGAATCCTCGAACCCGGAACGGCCAAGGCCGGCACGCCGATACCGGCGTCTCCAGTGCCGCAATCCTCGGGGCCTGAATCGGCGGCGGCATTGGCACCTCAACCTGCGCCCGCCATCATCTGGCAAAGTGCCGACAAGCTGATGGGCCTGGCGGCGGAGGAATTGCAGGCCGCCTTGGGCAAGCCCGCGCGCATCCGCGATGAAGATGCCGGCCGCATCTACCAGTATATCGGCAGCGATTGCGTGCTCGACCTCTTCCTCTATCCGCAGGACACGGGCGGCTATCGCGTCTCCTATGCCGAGGCGCGGTCGGTGACGGCGGAAAAGAAGCCGGTCGACGCCTGCCTCAAATCGCTGCCAGCACCCATCGTCGCCGACAACGTCCCTAGCAGCTGAATTATTGAAGGCGATCTATTTGCCGCCGGACTTGGCCTCGCGCCGGGCGGCTTTCTCGGCGATGCCGGAGATGCCTTCGCGTTCCTTGAGCTTGGCCCAGACATCGCCGGGCGAAACGCCGCGATCGGCCCACAGCACCAGCAGGTGATAGAGCAGGTCCGAGGATTCGGCGACCAGGGCCGCCTTGTCGCCGCGCATGGCTTCGATCACGGTTTCGACCGCCTCTTCGCCCAGCTTCTGGGCGATCTTGGCGGTGCCCTTATGGAATAATTGCGCGGTGTGCGACTGGGTCACGTCGCCCCCTTTCCGCCCTTCGATGGTGCGAAACAGGCTATCCAGGACCGTCGCGTCGAACTTCTTGGCAGACATCTCGAAATACCTTTACAGCACCTTAACCTCAGGGGCGCATCTGCAGGCCCGCCTCCAGCATATGGGCTTTTGCTTGCGCAATGGTAAAGGTGCCAAAATGAAAGATTGAAGCGGCCAACACCGCCGTTGCATGGCCGTCGCGGATGCCGGCGACCAGATCGTCGAGGCTCCCGACACCCCCTGAGGCGATGACCGGCACCGTGACCGCGTCGGCGATCGCGCGGGTCAGGGGGATGTTGTAGCCCTTCTTCGTTCCGTCGCGGTCCATCGAGGTCACCAGCAATTCGCCGGCGCCGTTCTCGGCCATGCGCCTTGCAAACGCGACCGCGTCGATGCCGGTGGCTTCGCGGCCGCCATGGGTGAAGATTTCGAACCTGCCCGGCGCCGTCTCCTTGGCGTCGATCGAGACGACGATGCATTGATCGCCGAATTTCTGCGCCGCCTCCTTGACGAAATCGGGATTCTTCACCGCCGCCGTATTGATCGACACCTTGTCGGCGCCGGCCAGCAGCAGCTTCCTGATATCCTCGGATTTGCGCACGCCGCCACCGACGGTGAGCGGCATGAAGCAGGCCTCGGCGGTTTTCGACACCACATCGTAAAGCGTGTCGCGGTTCTCGTGGCTTGCGGTGATATCGAGGAAGGTGAGCTCGTCGGCGCCAGCGGCATCATAAAGCCTGGCCTGCTCGACCGGATCGCCGGCATCGACCAGGTTGACGAAATTGACCCCCTTCACCACGCGCCCGTCCTTCACGTCGAGACAGGGGATAACGCGCATCTTCAGCATGGCAATTGACCTTCGACAGTGAGCCCAGTCGAACCATACCTCCCTCCCTGGCCCTCCCCCTCAAGGGGGGAGGGAAAAGGAAAATCCGCCTTCCTTGATGAGAGGAAAAGGACGTCCTCTCCCCCCTGTCGACGCATGTCGGCCTTCGCCTCCGGGAGGGGGAGAGTTAGAGAGGGGGGTGATTGCAAAACCGGATTCATGCCGACCGCTCCCGCAGCAACTGCAGTGCTTCCTTGAGATCCAGCCTTCCGTCATAGATGGCGCGGCCGGAGATGACGCCGACGATGCCGCCGCCGCGTTTGCGCGATTGCGGCAGAATGTCGAGCAGGGCTTCGATATCGGCCAGCGACGAGACGCCGCCCGAGGCGATGACGGGGATGCTCAAGGCAGCCGCAAGTTCCGCCGTCGCGCTGACGTTGACGCCCTTGAGCAGCCCGTCGCGGTCGATGTCGGTGTAGATGATGGCGGCGACACCAGCATCTTCGAAACGGGCTGCCAGATCGCGTGCCGTGAGTTCGGACGTTTCCGCCCAGCCTTCGACGGCGACCCTGCCGCCCTTGGCGTCGATGCCGACGGCGATCTTGCCCGGGAAATTGCGGCAGGCTTCCTTGACCAGGTCCGGATTCTTCAAGGCGACGGTGCCGAGAATGATGCGCGCCACGCCTCGCTTCAGCCAGGCTTCGATGCGCGCCATGTCGCGGATGCCGCCGCCCAGCTGTACCGGCAGCGCGGTCGCCTTCAGGATGCGCTCGACCGCCGCTTCATTGACGGGGGCGCCGGCAAAGGCACCGTCGAGATCGACGAGGTGCAGCCATTCGGCCCCGGCCGCCGCGAACTGCCGCGCCTGGTCGGCGGGATCGGTGTTGAACACGGTCGCACTCGCCATGTCGCCCTTCACCAGGCGCACGCATTGGCCGTTCTTGAGATCGATCGCGGGGAAGAGGATCATGCTGCACCTTCCAGCGATTTCCAGAAATAGAGGCCGCCGACATATTGCCCATCGACCTGGGCATAGCGCGGATGCCGGCCGATTTCGTGATAGCCCATGGCGCGGTAGAGGCTGATCGCCGCCTGCTGCGTTTCGCGCACATCGAGGTTGAGCACCTTGACGCCGCGCGCCCGCGCTTCCGCTTCGACCGCGAGCGTGAGATGCCGCGCCAGGCCATGGCCGCGCGCCCAGGGGGCGACGAAGGAGGTGGTGAGCTGCGCCGAGTGGCTCTGCGCTTCGTTGTTGCGCGTGGGCCGCACCAGCTGCGCCGAACCCGCGATGGCGCCATCGAGCTTGCCGATGAAGAGCGCGCGGTCGGGCACCAAGGTGACGCCCTTCCAGAACACTTCGAGGATGTTGCGGTGTGGCGGCTTCAGCCAGCCGAAACCGCCGCCGGCCTCGATCGCGGCCTCGGTTGCCTCGCACAGCTCCTCAAGCTCGCTGCGCTTCAATTCCGTGACGATGCTGATGGCGAGATCGGCCATGTCTTCAAGGCTTCCAGCGCAGGAAATTGGCGAGCAAGGCAAGGCCCACGGCCTGGCTCTTTTCGGGGTGGAATTGCAGTCCCACCATATTGTCGCGGCCGATCGCGGCGGCGACGGGGCCGCCATAATCGACATCGGCCAGCACCTCGTCCGGATTGTCGGCGATGAAGTGGTAGGAATGGACGAAATAGCCATGGGCGCCGGTCTCGAGGCCCGCGAAGATCGGATGTTCCGGCTTCTTCAGCCTGAGATCGTTCCAGCCCATCTGCGGGATCTTCAAGCCGGGATCGTTCGGCATCAGCCTGACGACGCGGCCCTTGATCCAGTCGAGGCCGGGATGCTCGCCATATTCGACGCCGACCGTCGCCATCAACTGCATGCCGACACAGATGCCCAGGAACGGCCGGCCTTTTTCCAACACCGCCTCGCGCATGGCGGCAATGCCGCCCGGCACGGCCTCGAGCCCGCGCTTGCATTCGGCAAAGGCACCCACACCGGGCAGCACGATGCGGTCGGCGCGTGCGATTGCGTCCGCGTCGGCGGTGACGATGACCTCCTCGCCATGCGCGGTAGCGGCATGGGCCAAGGCCTTGGCGGCGGATTTGAGATTCCCCGCGCCGTAATCGACGATCGCGACCGTCATGACGATCTGGCGAGCGACGCCCCTAGGGTGCCCTTGGTCGACGGCACGGAATCGGATTTTCGCGGATCGATCTCGATGGCGTGGCGGAGGGCGCGGGCCAGCGCCTTGAAGCAGCTCTCGACGATATGGTGGTTGTTCTCGCCATAGAGATTTTCGACATGGAGCGTCAGGCCCGCATTCTGCGCGAAGGCCTGGAACCATTCCTTGAACAGCTCCGTGTCCATCTCGCCCAGTTTGTCGCGGCTGAAGGTGACCTTCCAGATGAGATAGGCGCGGTTCGACGCATCGAGTGCCACGCGGGTCAGCGTTTCATCCATCGGGATGGTCGCCTCGCCATAGCGGTTGATGCCGACGCGCTCGCCCAGGGCCCGGGAAACGGCCTGGCCGATGGCGATGCCGGTATCCTCGGTGGTGTGGTGATGGTCGATATGAAGATCGCCCTTCGCCTTGCATTTGAGGTCGATCAGGGAATGCCTGGCCAGCTGGTCCAGCATGTGGTCGAGAAAGCCGATGCCGGTCGCAATCTCCGACCGGCCCTGCCCGTCGAGATTGACCTCGACCGCGATCTCGGTTTCCTTGGTCCGCCGTTCGATCCGACCCGTGCGCATTTTGCCGATCCGTTTTCGTAAAAAGGCCTTAATTGGCGGGTTCTTAGCAGCCGCCGGGCGATCTGGCCAGTGGCTTGGCGTTGCCGCCATTTTAAGAGCGTCATCCCCGGGCATGACGCAGAACAGGATGGGTCAGATTCTTGCGGCTTGATTGGGGCCCGGCGTTAACCTATCTCCCAAGCAACCGCTTTGCCCCCGCCCCCGGAGACATCAAACCCGGGGGAAATTAAGGATTTTCCATGTCGCGTGATGAGAATGATAAACACGGCCTTGCTCCCTGGCATGGCACCACGATCCTGCTCGTGCGCAAGGGGGCGGAGGTTGTGCTGGCCGGGGACGGTCAGGTGACCGTGGGGCCGACGGTGATGAAATCCAATGCCAAGAAGCTGCGGCGGCTCGGCAAGGGTCAGGTCATCGCCGGTTTTGCCGGCGCCACGGCCGACGCCCTAACCCTGTTCGAGCGGCTGGAGGCCAAATTGGAGCAATATCCGGCCCAGCTCGCCCGCGCTTGCGTGGAATTGGCCAAGGATTGGCGCACCGATCGCTATCTGCGGCGGCTTGAGGCCATGATGGCGGTGGCGGACACGTCCGTGAGCCTGATCCTGACCGGCACGGGGGACGTGCTGGAGCCGGAAGACGGGCTCATAGGCATCGGGTCGGGCGGCGCCTATGCGCTGGCGGCGGCGCGGGCATTGATCGATATCGAGGGCATGGACGCGGAAGCGATCGCCAGGAAGTCGATGAAGATCGCCGGCGACATCTGCATCTACACCAACCACAATGTCCTCATTGAAAAGCTGTGATCCGATGAACGACACGAACGCCGCCCGCAAATCCACGACCAAGACCGAAGAGCCACTGGTCACCTCCTCGCTGACGCCGCGCGAGATCGTTTCCGAACTCGACCGCTTCATCGTCGGGCAGAACGATGCCAAGCGCGCCGTGGCCATTGCCTTGCGCAACCGCTGGCGCCGCCAGCAGCTCGAACCCGGCATGCGCGAGGAAGTCAATCCGAAGAACATCCTGATGATCGGGCCGACGGGTGTTGGCAAGACCGAGATCGCGCGGCGCCTGGCCAAGCTCGCGCAAGCGCCGTTCCTCAAGGTCGAGGCGACGAAATTCACCGAGGTCGGCTATGTCGGGCGCGATGTCGAGCAGATCGTGCGTGACCTCATCGAAATCGCCATCACCATGTCGAAGGACAAGATGCGCCGCCAGGTGCGCGCCAAGGCCGAGACATTGGCCGAGGAACGCGTGCTCGACGCGTTGGTCGGCGAAGGTGCGGGGTCTGAGACGCGCGCCAAGTTCCGCCGCATGCTGCGCTCCGGCGAGCTCGACGAGAAGGAGATCGAGCTCAATCTCAAGGACAATGCCTCGACCTCGATGCCCACCATCGATATTCCCGGCATGCCGGGCGCCTCGATGGGCATGATCAATCTCAATGAAATGCTGGGCGGGGCGCTGGGCGGCCGTACCAGGGCGCGGCGCATGAACGTGGCCGAATCCTACGACGTGCTGGTGGCCGAGGAAGCCGACAAGCTCCTCGACATGGAGAAGGTGACGGCCGAGGCCATCCGTGCCGTCGAGCAGAACGGCATCGTCTTCCTCGACGAGATCGACAAGATCTGCGCGCGCGAAGGCCGGGCCGGCGCCGATGTCAGCCGCGAAGGCGTGCAGCGCGATCTGCTGCCGCTCATCGAGGGAACGCAGGTGGCGACCAAGCATGGGCAGGTGAAGACCGACCATATCCTCTTCATCGCCTCGGGCGCCTTCCACATCGCCAAGCCCAGCGACCTGCTGCCCGAACTGCAGGGTCGCCTGCCCATCCGCGTCGAGCTCGACGCGCTCTCGCGCGCCGATCTGCGGCGCATCCTCACGGAACCGGAAGCCAGCCTCATCAAGCAATATGTGGCGCTGCTGGCAACCGAAGGTGTGACACTCGGTTTCACCGACGATGCGATCGACGCGCTGGCCGACCTTGCGACCGAGATCAATGCCAGCGTCGAAAATATCGGCGCGCGGCGTTTGCAGACGGTGCTCGAACGCCTGCTCGAGGAAGTCAGCTTCACGGCCTCGGAGATGAGCGGCAAATCGGTCAGCATCGACGGCAATTACGTCCGCGAACGCGTGGCGCCCTTGGCCAGGAACGCGGATCTTTCGAAGTTCATTCTGTAGCCGTGCTTCTTCAATTGCCATGCCCCGGCTCGACCGGGGCATCCATGCATCGTCTGCCTGATCTTGCCGGCAAACGCATGGATCCGCTGAGTTCACGCGCGAAGTGCAACACCTGCTAAGGTGTTGCTGTGATGGGACTGGAATTCACCCGCGGCTAATCGAGCATATCGGCCAGCGCCAGCACGGGCGCCTGCCGCATCGCCCCATAGCGGGCGACGAGTTCGGTAAGATCGCTGGCCACCAGGCCTTGCGGTTTGACCAGGCCGAACTCGACGGTGTCGTCGCCGAAGCGGTACTGGACCAGGCCCGGTTCATGGAGACCCTGGAAGGGCGCCACCTCATCGTCGATCACCAGGGCCGTGCTCGGTGCCCAGACCATGGCCACCCGGCCGAAATTGAAGGTGCGGTAATGATGCCCGTGGCCCGACGCCACCAGGCGCAGATTGCCCTTTTTCAACCGTTCCAGGACCGCCACCCGGCCCGGACGCAGCACGCACCAGATGGGATCGCCCTCTTCATCGACCTCGTTGACGAAGAGCGGCTTGTGTAGAAAGAGGCCGAGCGGCCGGTCGCCGGCAGCGGCGATCTCGCGTTCCAGCCAGTCCAGCTGCTCCGCCTCGGCGGCGAGATCGCTGCCCAGGAGCTGGGCGTTCATTCCCAGGATGCGCCAGCGGCCCAGATCCCTTCCCCACCGATCGGGCCCGATATGCGCCAGGAAGCGCTGCCGGCGGACATCGGTAATCCGTTGTCCCATATAGGGTTTTGGACCGGTATCGCCGATATCGTGATTGCCCGGCAGTGCCGCCCAGGGAACCTCGATCCGGTCCAACTCACTGCGGACGAAGGCGTGGTCGGGGCCATGATCCGGGTCGCACAGGACCAGGTCGCCCGTCGCCACCACCAGATCCGGCCGCGCGCGGTTGATATGATCGCGGCAAGCGGCCCAGCCGGCGTAATTATAGGCGCGCTCGGCGCTGAGATGCAGGTCGGTCACCTGGATGAGGCGATGGGTGGGCATGGCGCGGGCTCCTGGCTCGGGCGAGATGAACCGCCTCTCCTAGCCGGCCGGCAATTGCAGCTTGGTGACGGCCGGGTGACAGAAGCTCAAGAAAACACTTGTCGCGACGCCGCCACTGCTCCTAGGAATTGTCAGAGAAATCACCTCGGCGTGTAGCAAACCGGCCTTGCCCGAAACAATCGTTAATTTCGGCGGCCGAAGCCATATCGCCCGAAGCCCTATCGCCCGGGGCCATATCGCCTGGGCAGGTCGACCGGGATGGACTGGAGAGCCCGCTTGCAATCGTACGGCACGGCATCTGGCGCGTTCATTGTCCCGGACCTGGACAGGCCGGGGGTGGGCAATCCGCCGCTCGATCTGTGCCCCGACGACCCGCTGCAGGCCGCTTCATGGGAGGAGCGCCGGCTCAAGGCCCTGGAAGAGACGGGCCTCCTCGATTCCGGCGCGGATCTGGCCTTCGACGATCTTGCCGCCCTGGCGGCGCAGGTCTGCGTCACCCGCCTTGCCTTCGTCGTCCTGGTCGCCAAGGACAGGCTGTGGTTCAAATCCGCCCATGGCAGTCCCTTGCGGGAATATCCGCGCCACGGCTCGTTCTGCGATGCCGCGATCCGTGGCAAGGGCATTCTGGCCATTTCCGATCTCGCCGAAGATGCGCGCTTTGCCGACCATCCGATGGTGCGCGAGAACGGCCTGCGCTTCTATGCCTCGGCGCCGATCAGGTCGCCGGGCAGCCAGATCCTGGGCACGCTGGCCGTGCTCGACCGCACCCCGCGGCCGCTCGAGGAGGCGCAGGCGCAAGGCCTCAGCCGGCTGGCGCGCCAATGCGACAATCTCATCGCCTTGCGCGGCTTGCTCAGCGACCTCGAACAGGTGGTCTCGCACCGCACGCAGGCCCTGCGCGCAACCGAGGCGCGCCTCAGCGGCTTCATGCAGCACGCGCCTATCACCATGTCGGTCAAGGATCTCGACGGCCGCTATCTGATGGTCAACCGAGCCAGCGAGCGCTTCTATGGAAGGCCCGCCGCCGAGATTCTCGGGCGCCGGATTTCCGATATCGAAACCTCCGGTGGCGCCGCCGCCATCAACGAGCTCGAAGCCGACATGCGCATCGCTGGAAAGGCGCTGACGCGCGAGATCTGCTACGAGCGCGACGGCGGCAAGCGCTGGTATCGCGATATCAAATTCCCCATCCCCGACGAGAGTGGCGCCACCATCGCCATGGGCGGCATCGGCGTCGAGATAACGGCGACGAAACTGGCGCAGGAAGAACTGATCGACGCCAAGGAACATGCCGAAGCCGCCAATCAGGCGAAATCGCAGTTCCTGGCCAATATGAGCCATGAATTGCGCACGCCCTTGAATGCCATCCTCGGCTTCTCGGAGATTCTCGCACGTGGGGCGCTGGGCCCGGTCGGCCCGGAAAAGACGAAGGCATATGCCGGCGACATCCATGAAAGCGGCCGGCTGCTGCTCAACATCATCAATGACATTCTCGATCTGTCGAAGATCGAAGCGGGCCGCATGGCCTTAAGCGAAGCGCCCTGCGACCTCAGCGATATCGCGCGCGGTGCCCTCAACCTGGTCGCCAATGCCGCCCAGGCCAAGAGTATCCGGCTGGTCAATGCCGTGCCCGCCGATCTCCCCATGGTGCAGGCGGACGAGCGCGCGCTGACGCAGATCCTGCTCAACCTCGTCAACAATGCCGTGAAGTTCACCTTGCCGGGCGGCGAGATCAAGGTCGAAGGCGCCCTCGTCAACCGGGGCGATGTCGGCGACGGGATCGCCATCGCCGTTTCCGATACCGGCATCGGCATCGCCAGCGAGGATATCCCGCTGGTCTTCTCCGCCTTCGGCCAGGTGCAGGATGCGTTCGTGCGCGGCCATGAAGGTGCCGGCCTCGGCCTCCCCATCGCCCGGGCGCTTGCCGAAGTCCAGGGCGGCAAGCTCGACCTCCACAGCCGGGTGGGTATCGGCACCCGCGTCACCCTCTGGCTGCCGAAGGAACGCATCATCCACGGGTGAGGCGATGGCGGACTGGATCGCGCGGCTGTACTTCTCCTGAAAGTTCACTTAAATTGGCGTGACACTCTTTAAGGTTTAGGGACTCGCCATGAGTTTCCGCACCGGAGTTGCCGCCGCGAAGGACCATCTGGAGACGATCCGCTCGATCGTCATTTCCGTTGCGGTGCTGGCGCTTTCCATTGCGCTTGTCATCATCGTCGTGGAGAGCTTCCGCGAACGGCGTCCTGTCCTCCGGCCGATCCATATCCCCGAGAGCCTCGATGCGCAGGGCTTTTCCCAGGACGTCCTCTCGGCAACGATCCTCAGCCGCGTATCGGAATTGCAGGAAGAGGCCATTCGTTCCAACGACCGATCCTACTGGATCGGAAGCAGCGGCAGCGATGAAGACAGGAACAAGCGGCACCCCAATGTCGCGGGCGGAGCGGACCCGCTGGAAAAGCTGACGCTGCCCGGCACCGACGCGTCCCTTCAGGTGCTGGTGACCATCCTCAACAGGTTTCTAGGTACATCGCCGCCCGTCATCGATGTCGGCATCTGGGAAGCGGAAGCGAAATCCACGTTTGCCTTTTCGCTGCAATATTCCGGCCCGAAACTGCCCGGGAGCACCAACTACCTGATCCTCTCCGGCGCTTCGGAAGAGCCGCGCGGCGCCGGCGCGATCAATCCCAACATGATCGGCGATATCGCCGAGCGCATACTTTGGCTGATCGATCCGGTCTCCTATGCCAGGCTGCTGCTCTATAATCCGGGAGCCTTGTCGTTCTTTCCCAGCAATTACCGGCCGATGGCGGGGGCGCCGTCCGACGGGGGACGCGATCCCTGGTATGAAAACACAGCGGTCGAACTGCTGACCTATTGCACCGACGGCGGCTGTTCCGACCCGATCGACAAGGCCGAAGCGCATGTCGAGCTCGCGCGCATCGCCTTGCGATGGAACGAGAACCGGCGTGCCATCGAAAACTTCACTCAGGCTTTCCAGGTCAAGGGTTTCGCACCGCAGCCGGTGCAGCGCCTCGATTTCGCCTATGCGCTTCTGGGCGACGATCAGGCGGTCAAGGCTCTTACCGTATTGCGCGGGATCAGGCCGCAGAAGGAAGTCCCGGCCGACGGGAAATCCCTCTATGCATCCGGCGATTCCGTCGGAAGTCCGTTCGATCAGCTGCGCGCCTTTCCGACTTATCGATATGTGATCGAGCGGGCCTCGGCGCTCCGCCTGTCCGCCTACGCGCGATCCCTCGATTTCCGCAATCTGGACGTCCTCATGCGCGATTTCGATTCGTCCGTCCGGCGCGAGGGAACGGCGCGTCTCGATCACAGCATCGCCATGGACCTGCAGGCCATTCTGGACCGGCCGAGCGACGCGAAAATCGATCTGGGCAGCCTGGACCGGCTGGAAGCTTTTTCCGTCCTCACCCGCTGGTCGGCCATCGATCGGACCGTCAAATTGCTGACGCCCCGGACAAAGGCGCAAAAGGCGGCGCTGAGCGAGCGGCTGAAATACTGGCAGGACATAAAAGACAACGAAGCCGGCAGGCCGGTCGCGGAAAAAGACCTCCGGGCGCGCTGGCCGATTCTGTTGTGGGGGATGGAGCCGCAGGAACAGACCGTTTTCATGCTCGACCATCTGGCCCAGGACGCAGTGCCGGAAGCGCGCGGTGACATTCGAAAGGTTGAACTGCTGTTTCTCGTCCGACTGCTGTCGCGCGAATTCGATGAGATGCGCGCTTACGATGTCCCGCGCCTGATAAAGGAATATGTGCGCCGCGTCGCGACGGATCGACAGGACGATATGCGCCCGCATCTCGAACCGCGGTTCGCGCGGCTGCTGTCCAGGCTCACGCTTTGGAACAGTCGGCCGGCCGATTCCGCCGGGACCGACCCTCTTTCCCTGCTCGCCCCGATCGGGACCATAACGGTCGCGCGCGGGGTCAATCCGCTATATTTGAATCAAGACCCCAAAGCGCGCGCGGAGGCCTTTGCCGACGCGGCCGATCGCCTGCGCGAACGTTGCGGCGCCCCCTTGCCCGAGCTCTACATGGCCGATGCATTCGTCGCCCTCACCGTCGGCCGAAGGCCGATCGACGCAAGTCCAGGCGATCTAGAGAATTATTTCGGATCCGCGGCGATCGATACCGGCTGGTTCAACGAATCCATATGCAGGCCCGAACTGCGCCAGTCACCCGATCAGATAGACTACCTCCTGGCGATGCGCGCGATGGCATATTCGCTTGCCGCGAAGGAAGGAGGATCGTCGGGCCAGGCCGATGAAGATCTGGCGCATGAAGATGACGAGGCGGCCATTTCGACCGCCCGGAACATTCGCAGCACCCCCGCGCATCTTCTGTATCCAGGGGTGCTGATCGCGCGAGGGAAATGCGCTGAGGCGGCAGCCTGGATCGAAGAACAGGGCGCCGCCCGCACCGGGATGGATGGATATGGCTATTCCGACGAACGCTTCCTTGCCGCGGCGCTTCTCGGCAAGGCACTGCATTGCGCGGATCGCGATGACGAGGCGATCGCCTTCCTTCGGAAGGATATGGAGTACACGCCATATTTTGGCGATTCCTATGACGATCGGCCGCTGGTCCTGGCGACCGCGCTGACGGAGACAAAGGGCTTGCCGGAAGCAGCGCTGGTCATGACCGATGCCTTCGCCAAGCAGGAACGCCGCCTGCCGGAATATATCGAATACGACCGGCAGGCGGACGGCGACATCCGCCGTTTCCTGCACACCGCGCGCAGGACCGTGGAACTTCTCTGCCAGTCCGGAAACCCCAGCGCGGCAAAGGACATCCTTCAGCGCAGCCTCGCGCGGATCGAAGGCGATGCGGGCGGGCTGTCGCTTTCCTCATGCCCGGCGGATGCCGGCAGCCAGGTCAAGGCTGATAGGTGATCTGCACGAAATCGCCGAGTTGATCGAGATTGTTCCAGGGCGGGCGGGGTTCGTGAAGCACCTCATCTTTCGGCCCCTGCGCCCATCCGCCGATTAGACAAGTGCTCCTCAATCCGCTATCAGGGCGGCCATGTCGGCCAAAGAACCTTCCTCTCCCCATTCTATTTCCGGGCGAGAACCCCGCGAAACCGCGCCTGAACCCGGCGCCAGCGGCGATTCCCCCATCCTTTCGGCGCGCTCGATCGCGCTCGATCTGATGGATGCCGTCTTCCGCCGCCGCAAGCCGCTCGACGAAGCGCTGGGCGAGCATGCCGAGATGGAAAAGCTCGCCACCCGCGACCGGCAGTTCGTGCGCGCCCTGGTCGCCACCACCCTGCGCCACATGGGGCAGATCGACCATGCGCTGGGGCAATGCCTGGAAAAGCCGCTCCCCGCCCGCGCCCTCATCGTGCGCAACATCCTGCGCCTGGGGGCGGCGCAGATCATGTTTCTGTCGACGGCTCCCCATGCCGCCGTCGACACGATGGTGACGCTGGCCGCCCAGCGCGGCGAAACCGGCTTCAAGGGGCTCATCAATGCGGTGCTCCGGCGCATCGCCCGCGATCCGCAGGCGTTCCTCGCCTCGGCGCCGGCCGGTGCCGTCAGCTTGCCCGACTGGTTGTGGCAAAGCTGGGTCAAGGCCTATGGCGTCGCCAAGGCAACGCAGATCGCCACCGCCCATCTTTACGAGCCGCCGCTCGATTTCTGCTGCCGCCGGCCGGCCGAGGCGGAATACTGGGCGCAGCAGCTTCATGCCCGCGTCATGCCCCTTCCCGGCACCCTGCGGCGCCCGGTGGCGTCGGAAGGCGGCGAGCGGCTGCATCAGCGGGTCGAAGACCTGCCCGGCTATGCCGAAGGCGCCTGGTGGGTGCAGGACCTGGCGGCACAGATTCCGGCGCGGCTGCTCGGCAATGTGGCCGGCAAGCGCGTCATCGACCTTTGCGCGGCACCCGGCGGCAAGACGGCGCAGCTCGCCGCCGCCGGCGCCCAGGTGACGGCGCTCGACCGCTCAAGGCCGCGCCTCGCCCGCGTCAAAGAAAATCTCGAACGGCTGCGCCTCCATGCCGAACTTGAAGCCGCCGATGCGGCGCTGTGGGATCGTGGGCGCGATTTCGATGCCGTGCTGCTCGATGCGCCCTGCTCGGCTACCGGCACCATCCGCCGCCATCCGGATGTGGCGTGGCTCAAGGATCCGCGCGACCTCGGCAAGCTCACCGCGACGCAGGACCGGCTGCTCGACAAGGCGGTCTCCCTGCTGCGGCCCGGCGGTACGCTCATCTACTGCACCTGCTCGCTGCAGCCTGAGGAAGGCCCCGACCGGGTCGAAGCGGTGCTGGCCCGTCATCCCGGTCTGAAGCGCGACCGCGTTCACACGGAAGAAGTGGGCGGCCTCTTCGAACTCATCTCCCCCGCCGGCGACTTCCGCTCGCTGCCCTGCCACATCGCCGACCAGGGCGGCCTCGATGGATTTTTCGCGGCGCGGATTTTGAAGGCGGGATAGCAGCCGGCTCAACGTGTTTCCGTCAAACACCGGTGCCTGGAAGCTTGCGCGACTTCAGGAAAGACGGAGGTTCTTCATGCGCCATGCCTTTCTCTGGCTGCCCGGCGTGCCCATTCCGCTGCTCATCGTGATCTGGTTCCTGTTCCGCTGATGGAACCGCATCTCCGGCGATTCCGTTATCACTCCATGGCACGCGAACGCAAAGGCGGAGGAATGCGATGACGCAGCGGAAGGAATTCGATACGGCGATGCAGGATGTCGCCAAGGCCTATGGAAATCCCGCGAACCTGCTGGCCGACGACGATCTTTCCCGTGCGCAGAAACTGAAATTGCTGCAGCAATGGGATTACGATCTGGGGCTGCTGCTGGTGGCGGCGGAAGAACGCATGACCGGCCCCGGCGGCTCGGTGACGGCGGAGCGTATGCGCAGCGTGCGCGAGGCGATCAAGCTGCTGGGCGTCGAAAGCAGGCCGGAAGATCCGCAGGCCGCATCGAACGGCAAAGTGGCCGGCGTCGCCATTCCGGAAACGGAGACCGAGGAACCGAAGCCGAAGATCGCGCATTGATATCCCGGTAGGCGGCTTTCCCGGGATGTCTTCCCCTCCCCGGGAAGCTTCCCCGAATTCTCCTGCTCGTTGCGCTTGCACGCCATGACCCGACTGACCCCCGCCCCTGAAAAAGGCGGGGTTTTCTTCAGGACCAGTTGAGGATCACCTTGCCGGACTGGCCGGAGAGCATCGTTTCGAAGCCGGCCACGTAATCCTCGAGCGCGAATTGATGGGTGAGGATCGGGTTGAGGTTGAGGCCCGATTGCAGCATCGCCACCATCTTGTACCAGGTCTCGAACATCTCGCGGCCATAGATGCCCTTGATCTCCAGCCCCTTGAAGATGACGTTGTTCCAGTCGATCGCCGTGTTGCCGGGCGGGATGCCGAGCAAGGCCACCTTGCCGCCATGGTTCATGACGTCGAGCATGGTGTTGAAGGCCGAAGGCACGCCCGACATTTCCAGGCCCACATCGAAACCTTCGACCATGCCAAGATCCGCCATCACGTCGGCAAGCTTCTCCTTGGTCACATTGACCGCGCGCGTGGCGCCCATCTGGTGCGCCAGATCCAGCCGGTAATCGTTGACGTCGGTGATGACGACATGGCGGGCACCCACATGCTTGGCGATCGCCACCGCCATGATGCCGATGGGGCCGGCGCCGGTGATCAGCACATCCTCCCCCACCAGGTTGAAGGACAAGGCGGTGTGCGTGGCATTGCCGTAAGGGTCGAAGATGGACGCCAGATCGTCGCTGATATTGTCTGGAATCTTGAAGGCATTGACCGCCGGCAGGGCCAGGAATTCGGCGAAGGCGCCGGGCCGGTTGACGCCGATGCCGAACGTGTTGCGGCAGAGATGCCGTCGCCCGGCGCGGCAATTGCGGCAATAGCCGCAGGTCACATGGCCTTCGCCCGAGACGCGGTCGCCGATCTCGAAGCCGCGCACCTCCTGGCCCATGGCGACGATCTCGCCGACATATTCATGGCCGACATGCATGCCCACGGGCACGGTCTTTGCAGCCCACTCGTCCCATTTCCAGATATGGATGTCGGTGCCGCAGATCGCCGTCTTCCTGATGCGGATGAGGACGTCGTTATGGCCGACCTCGGGCTTGGGCACCTCGGTGAGAATGAGTCCGGGGCCGGCGCGTTCCTTGACGAGAGCTTTCATTCCTTCGTTCCTCAAATCGCGCCAAGCTGCCTGCCGACCTTGGCGAAGGCGGCGACGGCGCGGTCGATATCCTGGCGCGTATGGGCGGCGGACATCTGGGTGCGGATGCGCGCCTGGCCCTTGGGCACCACGGGATAGGAAAAGCCGATCACATAGATGCCCTCGGCCAGCAGCGCATCGGCCATGGCGGAGGCGAGCTTGGCATCGCCCAGCATGACCGGGATGATCGGGTGCTCGCCCGGCACCAGCTTGAAGCCGAGCGCGCTCATGGCGGCACGGAAATGCGTGCCGTTCTCGGCAAGACGCGCTCGCAGTTCCGCGCCCTCGCCGCTGTCGACGAGGCCGAGGCAGGTGCTGGTGGCGGCGACGATGGCCGGCATCAGCGAATTGGAAAAGAGATAGGGGCGCGAACGCTGGCGCAACAGGTCGATGACCGGCTTCTTCCCGGCGATATAACCGCCCGACGCACCGCCCAGGGCCTTGCCGAACGTGCCGGTGAAGAGGTCGATCTTCGCCAGCACGCCGTTATGCTCGGCCGAGCCGCGGCCATGCGCGCCGACAAAGCCCACGGCGTGGCTGTCATCGACCATGAGCTGCGCGTTGTAGCGCGCGGCCAGATCCGCGATCCCCTTCAAATCGGCGATGATGCCGTCCATCGAGAAGACGCCGTCCGTGGCAATGAGCTTGAAGCGGGCGCCCGCCGCATCCGCTTCCATGAGTCTGGCTTCGAGGTCGGCAAGGTCGTTATTGGCATAGCGGAAGCGCCTGGCCTTGCAAAGCCGGATGCCGTCGATGATCGAGGCATGGTTGAGCGCGTCGGAGATGACGGCATCCTCCTCCCCCAGCACGGTCTCGAACAGGCCGCCATTGGCATCGAAGCAGGATGAATAGAGGATCGCATCATCGGTGCCGAGGAAGCGGGCGATATCGGCCTCGAGCTGCTTGTGGATGTCCTGGGTTCCGCAGATGAAGCGCACGGAGGCCATGCCGAAACCGTGATCGTCCAGCGCCTGTCTGGCGGCGGCGATGAGGCGCGCATCGTTGGCCAGGCCCAGATAGTTGTTGGCGCAGAAATTGAGCACATGCTTGCCGTCGGCGAGTGCTATGTCGGCGCCCTGGGCCGTGGCGATGACGCGCTCGTTCTTCCAGAAACCGTCCGCGCGGATGGTGGCGAGGGTGCCGTCGATATGGGCCAGGAAGCCGCCGGCCAGGGATTGTTGTGCCATCGGGCAATTACTCCATTTGATTGGGCCTATGATCCTGGATCGGGCATGGGAAGCAAATGACTTTTGCGCACCGCCGGGCCTGCCGGGAATGCATTCCCCCGGGCACGTTCGCGCATTGCTCCCCATCCGCGCCCGGTCTATGAAAGGCGCCATGTATCCCCGCACCACCGACATGGCCCTGATGGCCGAACGCTGCCGGCCCGGCACCCTGGCCATCTATCGCTATTGGGACGCCAGGCGCGCCGGGCGCCCGATGCCGTCGCGGCGCGATATCGACCCGGTCGAAATGAAGCCGTGGCTGTCGCATATCCAGCTGGTCGACGTGCATCGCAATCCGCGCCGCCTGGTCTATCGGCTGGTCGGCGAACTGGATGTCAGGTTCCGCGGCTACAATCCGACCGGCCGCACGGTCGAGGAATGCGGCATCGGGCTCAGCCTCGAAGAGACGCTGAAGAATTACGACATCGTCATCACCGAGTGCCGGCCCCTCTACGACTGGTCGGACTATCTCAGCAGCTCGGGCTACCTCAAGGGCCAGGAAGAGCTGCTCATGCCCCTCTCGGACGACGGCCGGACCGTCAACATGGTGCTGACCTATGCCGAGGTCGATGAGGGGAAGTGAGATTGTGCGACCGGAAAGATAGGTGACATTTTAGACCGGAGACATGGGTAACAGTTTTCCGGTTCTGTTCTAATCCGCTTTACATCGGCCCGGCCGGGCCGATGTAAAGCGTCGCAGTTTCTTGGTCT
>NZ_JAYRUV010000028.1:0-35863 GCF_041918875.1 Dongia sp. | reverse complement strand
CCTCTCGGACAGCGAAGCGCGCACCCAGAACGTGGGTGGCGAAGTGCTGTGCCGCGTATTCTAAGCGAGGAGGACCCAAGTCATGTCTCGCGTTGGTAAAAATCCCGTCGCCCTGCCGCAAGGTGTCAGCGTCGACCTCGCCGGTGGCTTGGCCACGGTGAAGGGCAAGCTCGGCGCCCTGAGGCTGCCGATCTCGGCCCATGTCGAAGTGAAGGTCGAGGGCGACAAGGTGTGGGTGAAGCCCATCACCGAAACGAAGCAGGCTCGCATGAGCTGGGGCGCCACGCGCGCCAATCTCAAGAACATGGTCGAAGGCGTCTCCAAGGGCTTCACCAAGATTCTCGAGATCAACGGCACCGGTTACCGTGCTGCCGTCCAGGGCAAGAACCTGCAGCTCAATCTCGGCTATTCCCATGACGTGAGCTATCCGATCCCGGAAGGCATCACGGTGAAGTGCGATAAGCCGACGTCGATCTCGATTACCGGGTTCGACAAGCAGAAGGTCGGCCAGGTGGCCTCGGAAATCCGCGCATACCGCAAGCCGGAACCCTACAAGGGCAAGGGCATCAAGTATTCGGACGAGACCATCCTGCGCAAGGAAGGCAAGAAGAAGTAAGGGCTGGACATGTCGAAAGCGAAAGAACTTTTCGAGCGCCGCAAGGCGCGCGTCCGGACCTCGATCCGGAAGAATGCGATCGGACGCCCGCGTTTGTCGGTGTTCCGCTCGAGCTTGCACATCTACGTTCAGATCATCGACGATGTCAGCGGCAACACGCTCGCCGCCGCTTCGACGGTCGATAAGGAGCTGAAGGGCAAGCTCAAGACCGGCGCCAACATCGATGCCGCGAAGGCCGTCGGCAAGCTCATTGCCGAGCGTGCCGTCTCCAAGGGCATCAAGGAAGTCGTGTTTGATCGCGGCGGTTACATTTACCACGGTCGGGTCAAGGCCCTGGCCGACGCTGCCCGCGAAGGCGGGCTGGCGTTCTAAGGAAGGGACCGGAAATCATGGCCAAACCAGCGAAGAGCGAGCGCCGCGACCGCGAGCGCCGCGAGCGGGAGACCGAGGTCGAGCTCATCGAAAAGCTCGTCGGCATCAACCGCGTTGCAAAGGTGGTGAAGGGTGGTAAGCGCTTCGGCTTTGCCGCGATCGTTGTGGTGGGCGACGGCAAGGGCCGCGTCGGTCACGGCTCGGGCAAGGCGCGCGAAGTGCCGGAAGCCATCCGCAAGGCTACCGAACATGCCAAGCGCGGCATGATCCGCGTGGCGTTGCGCGAAGGCCGCACGCTCCATCATGACGTGACCGGTCATTACGGCGCCGGCCGCGTCGTGCTGCGCGCCGCCGATGCCGGTACGGGCATCATCGCCGGCGGTCCGGTCCGTGCGATCTTCGAAGCGCTCGGCGTCAACGATGTGGTCGCCAAGTCGGTCGGCACTTCCAACCCGCATAACATGATCCGCGCCGCGTTCGACGCGCTCAATCATTGCTCCTCGCCCCGTTCCGTGGCTGCCCGCCGCGGCAAGAAGGTGAGCGACGTGATTGGCCGCAAGGACGCCGCCGCCGAAGCCCGCGAATAACGGGGGAACTGAAAAATGGCTGACAAAGTCAAAATCACCCAGGTCGGCAGCACTATCGGTCGCAAGTTCGACCAGCAGGACACGCTGAAGGCTCTCGGGCTCAACAAGATGAACCGCTCGAAGGTCGTCGAAGACACGCCCTCGATCCGCGGCATGATCCGCAAGGTCCAGCACCTGCTGCTGATCGAACCGGTGAAGTAAGGGAATCCATCATGAAGCTTCATCAGCTTTCCGATAATCCGGGTGCGCGCAAGAAGCGCATCCGCGTCGGCCGCGGTATCGGTTCGACCAAGGGCAAGACCGCCGGCGTCGGCGGCAAGGGCCAGCATGGTCGTTCGGGCGTCGCCATCAATGGCTTCGAGGGCGGCCAGATGCCGCTCTATCGGCGCCTGCCCAAGCGCGGCTTCAACAACATCTTCCGTCTCGACTTCTCGGAGGTGAACCTCGGCGCTCTCCAGGATGCGATCGAAGCCAAGCGCCTCGATGCCTCGAAGCCGATCAACGGCAAGGCCTTGAAGGCCGCCGGCCTCATCGGCCGCGTGCGCGACGGCGTGCGCCTGCTGGGCAAGGGCGAACTGAGGGCCAAGATCAGCATCACGGTCGTCGGTGCCACGAAATCGGCCATCGCCGCGGTTGAAAAGGCCGGCGGTTCGGTGACCATCAAGGCGCCGAAGCCACCCAAGGATGCGGCCGCCTAAGTCTCAAGGAACAATCGGCCTCCCGATGACAATCGGGGGGCCGATCACCATATCCAACCAGATTCCCCCGTTCCGACGCGCCGATAGGTAAAGAATGGCCTCCGCTGCTGAACAACTTGCCGCCAATATCAATTTCGGCGCCTTCGCCAAGGCCGAAGAGCTCAAGGCGCGCATCTGGTTCACGCTGGGCGCCCTCATCGTCGCCCGCATCGGCGCCTATATCCCGCTTCCCGGAATCGATGCCGCGGCCTTTGCCGCCATCTTCCAGCAGCATTCGGGCGGCGTGCTCGGCATGGTCGACATGTTCGCCGGCGGCGCCATCAGCCGCATGACGGTCTTCGCGCTCGGCATCATGCCGTACATTTCCGCCTCGATCATCATGCAGCTCCTGACCTCCGTCTCGCCCCAGCTCGAGGCCTGGAAGAAGGAAGGCGAGTCGGGC
Organism: Dongia sp.; assembly: GCF_041918875.1. Classification (GTDB taxonomy): domain Bacteria; phylum Pseudomonadota; class Alphaproteobacteria; order Dongiales; family Dongiaceae; genus Dongia. Next base: position 33,148 of record NZ_JAYRUV010000028.1, on the reverse strand, counting down.
CGCAAGAAGATCAACCAGTACACCCGCTACGGCACCGTCATTCTCGCCATGGTCCAGGCCTTCGGCATGGCCAACGGCCTGCAGAACATGGCCGGTCCCTCTGGCGGCGCCGTCATCAATCCCGGCATGATGTTCGTCTTCGTCACGGTCTTCACGCTGACCGGCGGCACCATGTTCCTGATGTGGCTTGGCGAGCAGATCACCGCGCGGGGCATCGGCAACGGCATTTCGCTCATCATTTTCGCCGGCATTGTCTCGCGCCTGCCCACGTCACTGGGCCAGCTCCTCGAGCAGCTCTGGGCCGGCTCGATCTCGGGCCTCCTCGTCTTCATCTTCGCCGTGCTCGCGGTCGCCGTGATCACCGGCATCGTCTTCTTCGAGCGCGCGCAGCGCCGCCTCATCGTGCAATACCCCAAGCGCCAGGTCGGCAATCGCATGTTCGGCGGCGAATCCTCGCATCTGCCGATGAAGCTCAACGCCTCCGGCGTCATTCCGCCGATCTTCGCCTCCTCGATCCTGCTGCTGCCGCTGACCGTCGCCGGTTTCTACGGCACGGGCGCCGACACGCCGGGCTGGCTGCAGGAAGCGATGACGCTGTTCGGCCATGGCCGCCCGCTCTACATCGTTTCCTACGTCGCCCTCATCGTCTTCTTCGCCTTCTTCTACACGGCGATCGTCTTCAATCCGGAAGACACGGCCGAGAATCTGAAGAAGCATGGCGGTTTCCTGCCCGGCATCCGTCCGGGCAAGAATACGGCTGAATATTTCGACTATGTGCTGACGCGCCTCACCGTCATCGGTGCCGCCTATCTCGCGGTCATCTGCGCGCTGCCGGAAATCCTGATCGCCAACTACGCCATGCCGTTCTATTTCGGCGGCACCAGCCTGCTCATCGTCGTTTCGGTGACGATGGATACGGTGGCGCAGATCCATTCGCATCTGCTGGCGCATCAGTATGAAGGTCTGTTGAAGAAGTCCAAGCTGAAGGGGCGGCGGGGATGAAACTGATTCTACTGGGCCCGCCGGGTGCGGGTAAGGGGACCCAGGCCAAGCGACTTTACGATCGCCATCACCTCGTTCAGCTGTCCACCGGCGACATGCTGCGCGCCGAAGTGGCCTCGGGATCGCCGCTGGGGGCCGAAGCCAAGCGCGTCATGGATGCCGGCCAGCTGATGCCGGACGCCATCGTCATCGGCATGATCGAAAAGCGCATCGAGCAGCCGGACTGCAAGGACGGTTTCGTCCTCGACGGCTTCCCGCGTACCGAAGGCCAGGCGACCGCACTCGACGAAATGCTGGCGCGGCACAAGGCCAGGATCGACGGCGTCATCGAACTCGCGGTGGATGAGAATGCGCTGGTCGAGCGCATCTCCGGCCGCTATGCCTGCGCCAAATGCGGTGCCGGCTATCACGACAAATTCCAGAAGCCGAAAGTTGCCGGCGTTTGCGATTCCTGCGGTGGGACCGACTTCACCCGCCGCAAGGACGACAATGCCGAGACGGTCAAAGCCAGGCTGGTTGCTTATCGCCAGCAGACGGCCCCGATTCTGCCCTATTACAAGGGCAAGGGACTGTTGCATCAGGTGGACGGCATGGCGGAACTTGATGAAGTCACTGAACAGATCGAACAGGCGTTAACGAAGATCAAGCTTTAACCTTTTGATTTTCTTAACAAAATAGAATCGCCTCGAATGCGGTCGGATGGTTGACGGGCGGGCATTTAGCCATATAATGCGCGCCTTCTCGACCCACCCGGCTGAACCCTGGGGTTCGGGCGTTTCGACTTGCGTCAATCTTGAGAGATTGACGTTGATCGCATGATTTAAGGAGAGCCGACGTGGCGCGTATTGCTGGCGTGAACATTCCGACGCAAAAGCGGGTGGTCATCGCACTGACCTATATCACTGGCATCGGCCCCAAGAAGGCCGGCGAGATCTGCGCGAAGGTCGGTATTCCGGCCGAACGCCGCGTGCATCAGCTGACCGACGCCGAAGTTGGTAAGATCCGCGAAACCATCGACCAGGATTACATGGTCGAAGGCGATCTGCGCCGCCAGGTTGCCATCAATATCAAACGCCTGATGGATCTGGGCTGTTACAAGGGCCTGCGTCACCGCAAGAGCCTGCCGGTCCACGGCCAGCGCACCCATACCAATGCCCGCACCCGCAAGGGCAAGGCGGTTGCCATCGCCGGCAAGAAGCAGGCGACGAAGTAATTTTAAGGATCGGACGATAAAATGGCGAAAGCTGCAGCAGCCGCACAGGCGGGTCGCGTACGTAAGCGCGAGCGCAAGAACATCACCTCGGGCATTGCCCATGTGAACGCGTCGTTCAACAACACCATGATCACCATCACGGATGATCAGGGCAATACCGTCGCCTGGGCCTCGTCCGGCGCGCAGGGCTTCAAGGGTTCGCGTAAGTCGACCCCGTATGCCGCCCAGGTCGCTGCCGACGTCGCCGCCAAGAAGGCGATGGAGCATGGCGTCAAGACGCTCGAGGTCGAAGTGAAGGGTCCGGGTTCGGGCCGCGAGAGCGCGCTCAGGGCGCTGCAGGCCGCCGGCTTCACCATCACCTCGATCCGCGACGTGACGCCGATCCCGCATAACGGCTGCCGCCCGCCCAAGCGCCGCCGCGTCTAATAGGAATTCGGTTCCGGCGCGTTCAGCCGGCACCATTTGCGACGTGCGCGGGAAGCAACGCTTCCCGCCACACGTGTTTCAGGACCACAGCAGAAATCGGATCGCCGGCCCGGGTACGACAGAATGGTTCCCGGCCGGATTTGAGAAAGGATACGCCCTCGTGATTCAGAAGAACTGGACCGAACTGATTAAGCCGAACAAGAAGTTCGATGCCGGCCACGACGCCAAGCGCGGCGGCACCCTCATCATGGAACCGCTTGAGCGCGGCTTCGGCCTGACGCTCGGCAACGCGCTGCGGCGCGTGCTGCTCTCCTCGCTGCAGGGCGCCGCCGTGACCGCGATCCATGTCGATGGCGTGCTGCATGAATTCAGCTCGATCCCGGGTGTGCGCGAAGACGTGACCGACATCGTCCTCAACGTGAAGCAGATCGCTTTGCGCATGGGCGGCGACGGGCCGAAGCGCATGCGCCTGAAGGCGCAGGGGCCGGGCGAAGTGAAGGCCGGCCAGATCGAAGTCGGCCACGACATCGAGATCCTCAATCCGGATCTGGTCCTGTGCACGCTCGACCAGGGCGCCAATCTCTCGATGGAATTCACCGTCGAAGCCGGCAAGGGCTATGTTCCGGCCGCCAATAACCGCCCGGAAGACGCGCCCATCGGCCTCATTCCGGTCGATGCCATCTTCTCGCCGGTGAAGAAGGTCTCCTACAAGATCGACAACAGCCGCGTCGGCCAGGTCACCGACTATGACCGCCTGTCGCTGTCGATTGAGACCAACGGTGCCGTGACCCCGGAAGATTCGCTGGCGATCGCCGCCCGCATCCTCCAGGACCAGCTGCAGCTCTTCATCAACTTCGAAGAGCCGACCCAGGCCGTTGCCGAAGTCGCTACCTCCGAGCCGCCGTTCAACCGCAACCTGCTCAGGAAGGTCGACGAGCTCGAGCTTTCGGTGCGTTCGGCCAACTGTCTCAAGAACGACAACATCGTCTATATCGGCGATCTCGTTCAGAAGACCGAAGCGGAAATGCTGCGCACGCCGAATTTCGGCCGCAAATCCTTGAACGAGATCAAGGAAGTCCTCGCCCAGATGGGTCTCCATCTCGGCATGGAAATCCCGAACTGGCCGCCGGAGAACATCGAAGACCTGGCCCGCCGTCTCGACGAGCCTTATTGAGTTTGAAATTCCGGGCCGGCCGAAAGCCGGCCCGATAGGGTCATGGTGACCCGCCCCTGCCGTGCCCGGGACCAGGTTCTGCGCCGGATTTGGGATTGCGATCGGATCTGCCGCCGCCGCCGACCGATGTCGCCGGCAACAGCCGCAGGCCAGAAGATGTAAGGAGCCAACGTCATGCGTCACGGTTTGAAGGGCCGCAAGCTCAACCGCACCAGCAGCCATCGTAAGGCGCTGTTCATGAATCTCTCGCAGGCCTTGATCAAGCACGAGCAGATCACGACCACCCTGCCCAAGGCGAAGGATCTGCGTCCGATCGTCGAGCGCCTGGTGACCGTCGGCAAGAAGGGCGGCCTCGCCGCGCGCCGTCAGTTGATCGCGCAGCTGCAGGACGAGAAGCTGGTCGAAAAGCTCCTCACCACCCTGGCCACCCGCTACAAGGCCCGCGCCGGCGGCTACACCCGCGTACTCAAGGCCGGCTTCCGTCATGGCGACATGGCGCCGATGGCCGTGATCGAGTTCGTCGATCGCGACATCAGCGCCAAGGGCCAGGATTCGGGCCCGAAGCAGAATGCGGGCGAATCCGAAGCGGCCTAAAGAGGCTGGGCTGCAAGCCCCAGGAAGTTGCGAAAGGGCGGCCTTGTCGGCCGCCCTTTTTGCTATCATCTCTGTTAAAGGCAACGTCATCCTCGGGCTTGATCCAAGGATGACGAGGTGAAGAAGGATGCCAGGTCACATGAAGTCGCTCGTATCCTGCTTGCTGGCCGTGCTTCTGCTGGGCCCGGCGCTGTCGGCTCTGGCCCAGGACACGGTGCCGCGATCGCAGGGGCAGATCGACCTCACCTTCGCACCACTGGTGAAGGCGGCGGCTCCGGCCGTGGTCAACATCTATACCCGGACGGTGGTGAAGGAGCGCCAATCCTCGCCTTTCTTCGATGATCCGTTCTTTCGCCAGTTCTTCGGTGACCAGTTCAAATCCGGCGAGCCCAAGGAGCGGGTTCGCGGCGCGCTGGGTTCGGGTGTCATCGTGCGCACCGACGGGCTCATCGTCACCAACAACCATGTCATCAACGGCGCCGACCAGATCCGGGTCGTGCTCAACGACAAGCGCGAGTTCGAGGCCAAGGTGATCGCCGCCGAGGAGCGGCTCGACCTGGCGCTTCTCCGGGTCGAGACCAAGGGCGAGGCGCTGCCGGTCCTCTCCTTGCGCGATTCCGACGATCTCGAAGTAGGTGACCTGGTGCTGGCCATCGGCAATCCGTTCGGCGTCGGGCAGACCGTTACCTCCGGCATCGTCTCCGGGGTCGCCCGCACCAATACCGGTATCGGCGATTTCGGCTATTTCATCCAGACCGATGCCGCCATCAATCCCGGCAATTCCGGCGGCGCCCTGATTTCCACCGACGGCAAGCTCATCGGCATCCCGACCGCCATCTTCTCCAAGACCGGCGGGTCGGTCGGCATCGGCTTTGCCATCCCCAGCAACATGGTGGCGGCGGTGATCAAGGCGGAAGGCAATGGCGGCAAGCTGGTGCGGCCCTGGATCGGCGCCGCCGGTGAAGCCGTCACCAACGACATCGCCCAGAGCCTGGGGCTGCCTCGCCCGGTCGGCGTCGTCGTGCAGCAGCTTTATGCCGACGGTCCGGCCGAGGATGCCGGCGTCAAGCCCGGCGACATCATCGTCGGCGTCAATGGCCGCGAGGTCGAGGATCCGGAAGGCCTGCGCTTCCGCCTCGCCACCTTGCCCGTGGGCGAGAAGGCGACGCTCAATCTCCTGCGCAAGGGCGAGGCCGTCGATCTGTCGGTCGATCTTGTCGCTCCGCCGGACCAGCCGGCACCCGGCGAAACGCTGCTCGACGGCCGCCAGCCGCTGTCCGGCGCGCTCATCGTTAATCTGTCGCCGGCCACCGCCGACGAGCTCAATATCAGCGCCTGGGACGGCGTCGCCATCGCCAAGATCAAGCGCGGCAGCATCGCTGACCGGGTTGGCTTCGAATCCGGCGACGTGATCGTCAAGCTGAACGAGGAGAAGATCGTGACGGCGGCGGATCTTGCGCGCCTGATGGAGCAGACGCCGGCGCCTTGGTCGATCACGATCAACCGTGGCGGCAAGGTCAAGACCTTCGATCTCGACTGAGGAAAGGCGGGGGACGAATTGAGCGGTCTCTTCGAATCCCAGGCACCCCGACCGCTCGCCGACCGGCTGCGTCCGCAGAAGCTCGCCGATATCGTCGGTCAGGACCATCTCATCGGCCCCAACGGTCCCATCACCCGCATGCTGGCGGCCGGCCAGGTTTCGTCGATGATCCTGTGGGGCCCGCCGGGCTGCGGCAAGACGACGCTGGCCAAGCTTCTGGCCGATGGGGTCGATCTCCATTTCGAACTGCTCTCGGCGGTCTTTTCGGGTGTCGCCGACCTCCGGAAAGTGTTCGAGGCGGCCCGCGAGCGGCGGCGCATGGGGCAGGGCACGCTGCTCTTCATCGACGAGATCCATCGCTTCAACCGGGCTCAGCAGGACGGGTTCCTGCCCTATGTCGAGGACGGCACCATCGTGCTGGTGGGGGCCACCACCGAAAATCCGTCTTTCGAGCTCAACGCCGCCTTGCTCTCGCGGGCGCAGGTCTTCGTTCTCAACCGGCTCGATGCGGCGGCCGAGGAATTGCTGCTGGCCCGGGCCGAGGATCTGATGGGCTATCGCCTGCCGCTCGACGCGGCGGCGCGCGCGGCATTGCTCGACATGGCCGACGGCGACGGCCGCTATCTGCTCAACCTTGCCGAGGAACTCTTCCGCCTGCCGCCCGAAATCGAGCTCGATCCGGCCGGTTTGAGCAAGGCCGTGCAGCGCCGCGCCCCACTCTACGACAAGGCCCAGGAAGGTCATTACAACCTCATCTCGGCTCTCCACAAATCCCTGCGCGGGTCGGATACGGATGCCGCCCTCTATTGGTTCGCGCGCATGCTGGATGGGGGAGAGGACCCGCTCTATATCGCGAGGCGCCTGGTGCGCTTCGCGGTCGAGGATGTCGGCTTGGCGGATCCGCAAGCACTCCCGCAGGCCCTGGCCGGGTGGGATACCTATAAGCGCCTGGGCTCGCCCGAGGGCGAACTGGCGCTGGCGCAGGTGGTGATCTATCTGGGCACCGCCCCCAAATCGAACGCGGCTTACAAGGCCTATAATGCGGTGCGGCGGGCCGCCAAGGCCAACGGCTCGCTCATGCCGCCAAAGCATATCCTCAATGCGCCGACCAAGCTGATGAGCCAGCTCGGCTACGGCGCCGGCTACGATTACGACCATGATGCCGAGGACGGCTTTTCAGGTCAGAACTACTTTCCCGATGGCATGCGCCGCGAGCGTTTCTATCGCCCCGTGGAGCGAGGCTTCGAACGCGACCTACTCAAGCGGCAGGAATATTGGGAGAAGCTGCGCGCCAAGCGCCAGCAGGCGCGCGCCGTGGCCGAGAAGCGCCAGGAAGAAGACCTGGATTGAACCGCAATCCACACCTAGACCGTTCGGTTTAGTTCGGGTGGTCAAGGGTTAACGACGGATCCATGAAATCCGGCGCGCAATTCGTGCCAAAAGGCAAGGGGCAAGGTTTGCAGGGAAGGCGGCGTCGCCATGCAAGATGAAGGGCTTGTCGGTCCAAATAGCGTTGGTTAGGGTCCGGCCAGAACGCCTAGACAAGCATAGGCAATCCCAATGGGGGATGTTCCGCTGCAAGGCATCAAGCCATAAGGCAGGCCAAGCGGACATTCGGGGTGGTGGCGGCCAAACCGCTGCAACAAGGCGAGTTGTCAGAATGCAAGATTATCTTTCGCCCGAACGCGATCGAGTAGCCCTTATTACCATCGACGCCCAGCGCGATTTCATTCTGCCCAACGGTCCCGCCGCTGTCAGCGGTTCGATGTCCGCCGTGCCGCAGATGCAGCGCCTGACCCAGGCCTTCCGGCAATTGAATGCGCCCATCGTGCATATGGTGCGGCTCTATCGTTGTAACGGTTCCAATGTCGATCTCTGCCACCGGGCGCAGATCGAATCCGGCCAGCGCATCGTCATGCCGGGCACGTCGGGCTGTGAACTCATCGACGAATTGAAGCCGGACACCGCGCAGCGCATCGAGCCGGAACTGCTGCTCGACGGCAAGCTGCAGGAAATCGGACCCAGGGAGTGGATCGGCTATAAGCCGCGTCTCTCCGCCTTTTTCCAGACTCCGGTCGAGGAACATCTGAAAGCGCTGGGCATCAGCACCATCGTCATCTGCGGCACCGACTTCTCGACCTCGCCCCGCTCCAGCGTCTATGCCGCCGCCAACCGCGATTTCCGCATGGTGCTGGCGACGGATGCCATCTCTGGCGCCACCGATGCCGGCCTCAACGAACTGGCCCAGATCGGCGTCTATCTGATGGCCACCGAAAAGCTCCTGGATTGGCTGTCGCGCAGCCGGCAAGCCGCCTGATGAACATTCATGCCGGCCATTCGTCATGAGTGGCGTTCAGCAATTCACCGTCACCGCGTCGGACGGCGACCAGCGCCTCGACCGCTGGTTCAAGCGCAGGTTCCCGCATCTCACCCACGGGCGGCTGGAAAAGCTGCTGCGCAAGGGCGAGGTGCGCGTCGATGGCAAGCGCGCCAAGGCCGCCGACCGCCTCGAGGCCGGCATGGTGGTGCGCGTGCCGCCCCTGGGCGATGCCAATGAGCCGCGCCCGGACATGGATCTGCCCAGCGCTCCCAAGCCGATCAGCGCCAAGGATGCGGAAGCCTTGCGCAAGGCGGTCCTCTTCAAGGATGCCGATGTCATCGTCCTCAACAAGCCGGCAGGCCTTGCCGTGCAGGGCGGGACGGGACTCGATACCAATATCGACGCGATGCTGGATGCGCTCCAGTTCGACGCGCCGGAACGGCCGCGCCTGGTGCACCGTCTCGATCGCGACACGTCGGGCTGCCTCGTGCTCGCGCGCAGTCAGGCGGCCGCCCGGAAGCTTGCCGACGCCTTCAAGCACAAGACCGCGCGGAAGGTCTATTGGGCCATCACCGTCGGCGCCCCGAAGATGAACGAAGGCAAGATCGATGCGCCCTTGGCCAAGCAAAGTGTCGCCGCCGTCGGCAGGCGTTCCGCCGAGCGCGTGCAGATCGACGAGGATGAGGGCAAGCATGCCGTCACCTATTACGCCGTCGTCGAGCGCGCCCATGACAAGGCGGCCTGGCTGGCCTTGATGCCGCTCACCGGCCGCACGCACCAGCTGCGCGCCCATTGCGTGGCGCTGGGCACCCCGATCCTGGGCGATGGCAAATATGCCGGCGCCAAGGCTTATTTCGCCCGCGAATCGCTCGACAACCAGCTGCATCTCCATGCCCGCTCGATCCGCATCCCGCATCCCACGCGCGGCATCATCAACGTGACGGCACCCCTGCCGCCGCACATGCAGAAGACCTGGAAATTCTTCGAATTCTCCAACGAGCCGGACCATGACCCCTTTGCCGGCCTCGAGTTCTGACCGGCCCATGCCGCCGGTCGGTCATTTCCGCCTCATCATCTTCGACTGCGACGGCACGCTGGTCGACAGCCAGCACAATATCGTTTCGGCCATGCAAGGCGCTTTCGGCCGGTTCGGGCGGGCCCTGCCGTCGCCGGAGGCGGTCCGCCGCCAGGTCGGGCTGACGCTGGAAATCGCCATCGCCCGGCTGCTGCCGGGCGAAAACGAGGCGACGGTGGCCGAGATCGCTGAAGAGTACCGGGTTATCGTCCGCGCCCTGCGGGCCGGTGCGGGGCTCACCGAGCCGCTTTACGATGGTATCCGGGACCTGATCCTGGCCCTCGATCATCCGGATATCTTTCTCGGCGTCGCCACGGGCAAGAATCTGGTGGGGTTGGAGCATACTTTGGCCCTGCATGGCCTGCGGGAATGCTTTCACACCCTGCAGACCGCCGACCTGGCGCTCAGCAAGCCGCATCCGGACATGGTCCAGCGGGCAATGGCCGAAACGGCCTGCCAAGCCCCGGAAACGGTTATGATCGGCGATACCAGCTTCGATATGGAAATGGCCCGTGCCGCCGGAGCCACCGCCATCGGGGTCGGCTGGGGCTACCATCAGGCGGAGGAATTGCGTGCCGCCGGGGCGCACGAGGTCCTGGCTGCCCCCGGCGACCTCATAGCCTGTTTGCAAACCCTTTCCAGCAGCCGCTAAAATCGGCGGCGGAGTGGTCGGCCGCCGTCGCGAACCGCCTCCCTTTCGCCATCCCCGGGCGACATTTCGGCAATGGCGCCTGATTGCCGAGTCTAGCCTGGCAATGACGGTTGGGGCGGTTGCGATCGGCTGGCTTGTACTTGGAGGAAGCGCCACATGCGGCTGAAGACGATTCTGGCCGGTTTGCTGATGCTGGTGGTAGGTCTCGCGGCGACGCTGGTGGCCATTGTCAAATCGACCGACTTCAATGCCTATAAGGATCTCATCGCCGCCCAGGTGAAGTCCGCGACCGGGCGCGATCTGGTCCTTGCCGGCAATGTCGAACTCGGCATCTCGCTGACGCCGACCTTGACGGTCAGCCAGGTAACCTTCCGCAATGCCGATTGGGGCACCGAGCCCACCATGCTGAAGTTCGACCGGCTCGATGCCCAGATCGAATTGATCCCCCTCATCTCCAACGAAATTGTCATCAGGAAACTGGTGCTGGCCGACGCCGACGTCTTCCTCGAAACCAACGCCGAAGGTGTCGGCAATTGGGTGATGGGCGATGGCGAGGGCGGCTCGGCACCGCTCCCGCATGTCGGCGAAGTCCAGATCGAACGTCTCAGCATCCGTTCGCACGACGGCGAAAGCGACGTCAATCGCCGGGTCGATATCGACAGCCTCACCGCAAGGACAAGCGGGCCAGGTTCGCCCATCGAACTTGCCTTGCGCGCGGCGATGGGCGGCGAGACATTCAGCGCCGAAGGCCAGATCGGTGCCCTGCGCCAGTTCACGCAAGGCCCGCTGCCCCTCGACCTCAAGGGCACGGCGGGCGCAATTGCCTTCACCGTCGGTGGCCAAGTGGCCGACCCGGCGCAATTCGAAGGGATCGACGTCGATCTGTCACTGGCCGCCGACGGTGAAGTGAAATTCGGCGATTTCAAGCTGCCCGGCACCGGCCCCTATCGCCTCGCCGGCCACCTCACCGGCGCCAAGGGCCAGTACAAGCTCTCGACCGCCAGCGGCCGCATGGGCGAGAGCGACTTCACCGGCGATCTTGAATATGCGCGCGGGCAGACGCGGCCTTTCATCGGCCTGCGCCTGGCCTCGACCAAGCTCGACAGCAAGGATTTCGGGCTGGAACCTGTCCTGTCGGGTCCGGACAAGGGCCCCAAGGACGGCCGTGCCTTTTCCGCCGAACCCTGGGTCGTTCCGCAGCTCGACATGCTCGATGCCGACATGGTCTGGACCGCGCAGGAATTCGCGCACGGTCCCTATCCGCTCAAGAATGCCAGCATCGAACTGCATCTGCGCGACGGCAAGCTCCAGCTCACGAACGTCACCGGCAATCTGGTCGATGGGCGGCTCTCCGCCGGCGGCACCCTGGACACGATGCTGACGCCGCCGCCCTTGCTGGCGCGCATCCGCGCCGACGATGTGGCCGCCGTGCCGCTCCTCGAAACCATGGGCCTTGCTGGCGTGCTGCAGGCCAAGAATGCCAATCTCGAAGTCGAGCTTGCCGGGCCCGCGGGGTCGCTGCGCAATCTCCTGGCCGATGCCAATGGCAGCGTCCTGTTCGAAACCGGCAGCGGGCGCCTGCGGAATTCCTTCGTGCGCCTGCTCTTTGCCAACCTTTTCAATCTCATTTCGATCGGCGGCAGCCAGGATGCCTCGCAGGTCAATTGCCTGGTGGCGCGTTTCGACATCAAGAACGGCATCGCGCAGTCGCGCGGCCTGGTCCTCGATACGCCGGGCGCCACTGTGCTGGGGTCGGGCAATATCGATCTGCGGAACGAACGCCTCGACCTGCATCTCGACACGCAGTCGAAGCAGGTCAACCTTGCCAATCTTGCCGTTCCGATGAATGTCGGCGGTTCGCTTTCCAGCCCCAATGTGGTGCCGGATCCGATCGGGGCTGTCGAGAACACGGCGGGCTTTGCCACGCGTGCCGCCAATTTCGCGACCTTTGGCGCGCTTGCGGCGGTGACGGGTCTCGGTGAATCCAACGATCTTGGCCCCAATCCCTGCCGCTCGGCGCTCGATGCCGGCATCAAGGCAGGCAAATCCGCGACGCCGGGGCAGAAGATCATCGAAGGCGGCAGCCAGGTTATCGAAGGCGTCGGTGAAGGCGCCGGCCAGGTGATCGAAGGCGTGGGTGAGGGCGCCAAGTCGATCGGCAAGGAAACCGGCAAGGCGCTGGAATCGATCGGCGACGGTCTCAACGATCTTTTCGGGAATTGACGATGCAGGCAACGGCACCGCGCCGCTTCTATAGAACCGCCGCCGCCCAGAAGGGCGAGAGCGGTTGGAACGTAGCTCTCGACGGGAAATTGCTGCGCTCGCCGGGCAAGCTGGCGCTTGACCTGCCGAGCCGGGCCCTGGCGCAGGCAATTGCCGCCGAATGGGACGCGCAGAGCGAGCATGTCCGCCCACATTCCATGCCGCTGATGCAATTGGCGGCGACCGCCATCGACCGCGTGCGGCCGGAACGGGCCAGGATCGTGCCCGAACTTGCCGGCTACGGTGCGACCGATCTCGTCTGCTACCGGGCCGCCGAGCCGCCGGTGTTGGTCGAACGCGAAGCCCAGGCCTGGGACGCGCTGCTCGACTGGCTGCGCCGCCGCTACGATGTGTCGCTGCTGACGACATCCGGCATCGTCGCCGTAGCCCAGCCGCCGGCGACGATGGAAGCGCTGACACGTGTCATCGACGGCCACGACGATTTTGCCCTGGCGGCGCTGGCGACCCTGGTGCATGCCGCGGGCTCGCTGGTGATCGGCCTTGCCGTGATGGAAGGCGAGATCACGCCGGAACAGGCGGCCCACGCCGCCCAGCTCGACGAACTCTACCAGTCGGAACGCTGGGGCGAGGATCAGGAGGCGATCGCACATCGCGTGGCGCAGCTTGCCGATCTGGTGGCGGCGCGGCGCTTTCTTGATCTGCTGGCTCAGGATTAGCGGCCCGTTTCGGCCCTCAAGGGGCGTTTTCCCGCCCTTGCGGGGCGCTTCTTTCTTGGGTTCGGCGAATCTTCGTGCTATCCAATCCAGGCTTTTCGCACCTGCGGAAAAAAGAAGCGCGGGGCGATCTCTTTTGTTCGGGGGACTGGACCGATGCAGGAAATCCTGAAACAGCTCGAAGAGAAGCGGGCGGCCGCGCGTGCCGGTGGCGGCAAGAAGCGCGTCGAAGCCCAGCATGCCAAGGGTCGTCTCACGGCCCGCGAGCGTATCGACCTGCTGCTCGATCCGGATTCGTTCGAAGAATGGGACATGTTCGTCGAGCACCGCTGCCATGATTTCGGCATGGGCGCGCAGCGTGTCCCGGGCGACGGCGTCGTCACCGGCTACGGCACCATCAACGGCCGCCTCGTCTTCGTCTTCAGCCAGGATTTCACCGTCTTCGGCGGTTCGCTTTCCGAAGCCCATGCCGAGAAGATCTGCAAGGTGATGGACCAGGCCATTCGCGTCGGCGCCCCCGTCATCGGCATCAACGATTCCGGCGGGGCGCGCATCCAGGAAGGTGTCGCCTCATTGGCCGGCTATGCCGAAGTGTTCCAGCGCAACATCATGGCGTCCGGCGTCGTGCCGCAGATCAGCGTCATCATGGGCCCCTGTGCGGGCGGTGCCGTCTATTCCCCGGCCATGACCGACTTCATCTTCATGGTGAAGGACAGTTCCTACATGTTCGTCACCGGCCCGGATGTGGTGAAGACGGTGACGCATGAAAATGTCACCTTCGAACAATTGGGCGGTGCCGTCACGCACAGCCAGAAATCCGGCGTCGCCGATCTTGCCTTCGAGAACGATGTCGAGGCGCTCTTGGAAGTGCGCCGCTTCGTTGACATGCTGCCGGCATCGAACCGCGCCAAGGCGCCGGAACGCCCCTCGCCGGACCCGATCGATCGGGACGAGATGTCGCTGGATACGCTGATCCCGTCCAACCCGAACAAGCCCTACGACATGAAGGAGCTCATCGCCAAGGTGGTGGATGAGGGCGACTTCTTCGAATTGCAGCCCAATTACGCGCGCAACATCCTCACCGGCTTTGCGCGCCTGGGCGGCGAAACCGTGGGCATCGTCGCCAATCAGCCGATGGTGCTGGCCGGCTGCCTCGACATCGATTCCAGCCGCAAGGCCGCGCGCTTCGTGCGCTTCTGCGATTGCTTCGACATTCCCATCGTCACCTTCGTCGACGTCCCCGGCTTCCTGCCCGGGACCACGCAGGAGCACGGCGCCATCATCAAGCACGGCGCCAAGCTGCTCTTCGCCTATGGCGAGGCGACGGTGCCGAAAATCACGGTCATCACACGCAAGGCCTATGGCGGGGCCTATGACGTCATGAGTTCGAAGCACCTCCGTGGCGACGTCAACTTCGCCTGGCCGACGGCGGAAATCGCCGTCATGGGGCCGAAAGGGGCCGTCGAGATCATCTTCCGCGCCGATATCGGCGACGCTGCCAAGATCGCCGAGCGGACCGAGGAATACCGCCAGAAATTCGCCACCCCCTTCGTGGCGGGCGCGCGCGGGTTCATCGACGACGTCATCATGCCGCATTCGACGCGCAAACGCATCTGCCGCTCGCTTGCCATGCTCAGGGATAAGAAGATCGAGAATCCCTGGAAGAAGCACGACAACATCCCGCTTTGATGGTGCGTCTGTTGATTTTTGCGTTCATGCCGCCGCTCTCTTCTCCCTCTCCCTCGCCGACGCATGTCGGCATTCGCCTCCGGGTGGGAGAGGGTCGGGGTGAGGGGGCGGAACAAGCGAGACTGAATGCCAATGCCCCCTCACCCTACCCCCTCCCGCGAAGGGAGAGGGCTATGAGAGCCGGGCGCAGCGAGTCCTGTCGGGGGTAACTGACGTGTTCAAGAAAATCCTGATTGCCAATCGCGGCGAGATCGCCTGCCGTGTCATCAAGACCGCCAAGGCCATGGGCATCAAGACCGTGGCCGTTTATTCCGAAGCCGATGCCGACGCCTTGCATGTGCGCCTGGCGGATGAGGCCGTGGCCATCGGGCCGGCGGCAGCGCGCGAAAGCTACCTCGTTATCGAAAAGATCGTCGAGGCCTGCAAGGCGACCGGCGCCGAGGCTGTGCATCCGGGTTACGGCTTCCTCTCCGAGAACATGAAGTTCGCCGAGGCGCTCAAGAAGGCCAAGATCGCCTTCATCGGCCCCGATCCCCATGCCATCCACGCCATGGGCGACAAGATCGAATCGAAGAAGCTCGCCAAGGAAGCCGGCGTCAACATGGTGCCGGGCTTTCTCGATGTGATCAGGGACGGCGACCATGCCGTGAAGATCGCGCGCGAGATCGGCTATCCGGTCATGGTGAAAGCCTCGGCCGGCGGCGGCGGCAAGGGCATGCGCGTGGCCTACAACGATGCCGAGACCAAGGACGGCTTCCGTTCGGCGACGGCCGAAGCCAAGGCGAGCTTCGGCGACGACCGCATCTTCATCGAGAAATTCATCGAGGAGCCGCGCCATATTGAAATCCAGGTGCTGGCCGACGGCCATGGCAATTGCCTTTATCTTGGCGAGCGCGAATGCTCGATCCAGCGCCGCCACCAGAAGGTGATCGAAGAGGCGCCCTCGCCTTTCCTCGATGAAAAGACCCGCGCCGCCATGGGCGAGCAGGCGGTGGCGCTCGCCAAGGCCGTCAAATACAAATCCGCCGGCACGGTCGAATTCATCGTCGACGGGAAGCGCAATTTCTATTTCCTGGAGATGAACACGCGCCTGCAGGTCGAACATCCGGTGACGGAAATGGTGACCGGCCTCGATCTCGTCGAACAGATGATCCGGGTGGCTGCCGGCGAAAAGCTGAAGCTGAAGCAAGCGGATGTGAAGCTCAAGGGCTGGGCGATCGAAGCCCGCGTCTATGCCGAGGATCCTTTGCGCAACTTCCTGCCCTCGACCGGCCGCCTGGTGCGCTACCGCGAACCTGCTTTGGGCAGCGCCGTGCGCGTCGATTCCGGCGTCTATGAAGGTGCCGAGATCAGCATGTTCTACGATCCCATGATCGCCAAGCTGGTGGCCTGCGGTCCCGACCGCAGGAGTGCGACACAGACCATGCGCGAGGCGCTGGATGCGTTCTATATTCGCGGCCTCAACCACAACATGCCCTTCCTCTCGGCCCTCATGGCCCATGAACGCTTTGCCGCCGGCCGGCTGACCACCGGCTTCATCGCCGAGGAATTCCCCGACGGCTTCCACGGCGTCAATCTGAAGGCCGAGGCGCTCTCCGACCTGGTTGCCGTCGCCGCCGTGATCCATCACCGCTACGAATTGCGGGCTCATGAAAGGGTGCCGCGCTTCCATTCCAACGGCAGTGCCGTTGACGGGAAGTGGGTGGTGAAGCTGGGGTCCGACAAGCACGAAGCGACGGTCGCGGAGACCGCCGCCGGCTTTGCCGTCATTGCCGGCAAGAAGAGCCACGAACTGGTCAGCGACTGGAAGCTCGGCGATGCGCTGTGGCGCGGCCGCATCGACGGACGCGGCATTACCGTGCAGATCGACCGCGCCGGCATCGGCTACCGCCTCACTTACGCTGGCGCCCAGGTCAATGTGCTGGTGCTGGCACCGCGCGCGGCGGATCTCGACAAGCACATGCTGATCAAGCAGCCGCCCGACATGTCGAAATTCCTGCTTTCGCCGATGCCGGGCCTCCTCGTTTCCCTAGCGGTGAAGGAAGGCCAGGAAGTGAAGGCGGGTGAGGAACTCTGCGTCGTCGAAGCGATGAAGATGATGAACATCCTGAAGGCCGAGCGCGACGGCACGGTGGGCAAGATCGCCGCCAAGATCGGCGACAGCCTCGCGGTCGATCAGGTGATCGTGGAATTCGCCTGATGGGCGACATCGCCAAGCTCTGCCGCATCAGGGGCAAAGTGCAAGGGGTCTGGTACCGTGCCTGGACCGTCGAACAGGCTGAGGCGCGCGGCTTGACGGGCTGGGTGCGCAACCGCGCCGACGGCTCGGTCGAGGCGCTCTTTGCGGGGCCTCCCGACAAGGTGGCCGACATGATCGCGGCCTGCCACCAGGGCCCCAGAGCCGCGCGCGTGGTAGACGTGGCGGTTGAGGATTTCGCGGGGGACATACCGGAAGGTTTCGCGCAAACATCCGACACATGATTTGACGCCGGAGGTGGCACATGGATCTCGCGATCAGCGGCGGGATTTGAACCATCCTCCTCACCCTGACCCTCTCCCGCGAGGGGAGTTGGGGTGAGGGGGCTTGCGACCAGCAAGCGCCCCTAATCCCCGAACGTCTCGTCAAACGCCGCTTTGAGCGCCATGTCGAGTTCCGGCAGGGTCACCATCTGGCCGAGCTTGGCCAGCGACGTGACGCCGTAAGGCGTCGCGGCACTTTCGCTGATGCCGCAGGGCACGATGCCGCTGAAATGGGAAAGGTCGGGATCGACATTGATGCTGATGCCGTGAAAGCTCACCCAATGGCGCAAGCGGATGCCGATGGCGGCGATCTTGTCTTCGCGGCCATTCCCCGCCACCCAAAGGCCTACGCGGCCCTCGCGCCGCTCGGCACGGATGTTGAAGCGGGCGAGGGTCCGAATCACCCATTCCTCGAGATCGCGCACGAATTGCCGCACATCTGCGCCGCGCTTCTTCACATCCAGCATGACATAGGCAACGCGCTGGCCGGGTCCGTGATAGGTGAACTGACCGCCGCGTCCGGTCTCGAACACGGGGAAGCGGCCGGGGGCCAGCAAATCGCCTGCTTTGGCGCTGGTGCCGGCGGTATAAAGCGGCGGGTGTTCGATCAGCCAGATGGTCTCCGGCGCCGTTCCGGCGCGAATCTCTGCCACCCGTTTTTCCATGAAATCGACCGCTTCCGGGTAGGGAACGGGCAGATCGCCGATCCGCCACGCCACCTCGCTCGTTTTCGTCACGGCAAGTCCTTTGAATAGTTGGATTTTTTGTTTGCTTGAACACTTCGTCCCGATTTGCTATTCCCCGCCGCGCTGTCTGGCAAGGGTCATCGTGATTTTTGCCGCAAGGCGCGGTCGTGGCGGAATTGGTAGACGCGCAGCGTTGAGGTCGCTGTGGGGCAACCCGTGGAAGTTCGAGTCTTCTCGACCGCACCATTTATCTGAACAGCGAAGGCCCAGCCTCGGGGCCTGTCGTCTCCGATCTATCTCCATGAATCGACACTCAAAAAAACGGCGCAAGCACCCCAGCAGGGTGGCGCCGCCGCGCGCACTGGTTATAATCCGCGCCAATTAACAATCACGGGCGCGGCGAAACGCGCGTTCGGGCATTTCGAGGGCGGGTATGGCGGACGACAGCATCAGGGAAGGCGCGCTGGAATATCACCGGCGCCCCAGGCCCGGCAAGATCGCGATCACGGCGACCAAGCCGCTTGCCAACCAGCGCGACCTGGCGCTGGCCTACTCGCCGGGCGTTGCCGCTGCTTCCGAGGCCATCGCGGCCGAACCGGGCATGGCGGCCGACTATACCAGCCGCTCCAACCTCATCGCCGTGGTCACCAACGGCACCGCCGTGCTGGGCCTGGGCGCCATCGGGCCATTGGCCGCCAAGCCGGTGATGGAGGGGAAGGCCGTCCTCTTCAAGAAATTCGCCGATATCGACGTGTTCGATATCGAGATCAACGAAACCGATCCGCAGAAGCTGGTCGACATCATCGCCGCGCTCGAGCCCACCTTCGGCGGCATCAACCTCGAGGATATCAAGGCGCCGGAATGTTTCGAGGTTGAGGGCAAGCTGCGCGAGCGGATGAAAATACCGGTCATGCATGACGACCAGCATGGCACCGCCATCGTCGTCGCCGCGGCCCTCATCAACGCGCTGGAAGTGGTGGCCAAGAAGATCGGCGACGTGAAGCTGGTGACATCGGGTGCCGGTGCCGCGGCACTTGCCTGCCTCGATTTGCTGGTGGCCCTGGGCCTTTCCATCGACAACATCACTGTGACCGACATCGTCGGCGTGGCGTATGAGGGCCGCACCGAATTGATGGATCCCCGAAAGGCCCGCTATGCGCGCAAGACCGATGCGCGGACGCTGGCCGATGCGATCAAGGGGGCCGATATTTTCCTCGGCCTGTCCGCACCGCGCGTACTGAAACCCGAGATGGTGGAGCGGATGGGCGAACGCCCGATCATCTTCGCGCTCGCCAATCCAACGCCGGAAATCCTGCCGGAAGAGGTCAAGGCCGTGCGGCCCGACGCCGTCATCGCGACAGGGCGGTCCGATTATCCGAACCAGGTCAACAACGTCCTTTGCTTTCCCTTTATCTTCCGGGGCGCCCTCGATGTGGGCGCGACGCAGATCAACGAGGCGATGAAGGTCGCCTGCGTCTATGCCATCGCCAAGCTGGCGCGGGCCGAAAGCAGCGACGTGGTGGCCTCGGCCTATGGCGGGCAGGAGACGCAATTCGGTCCGGAATTCCTGATCCCCAAACCGTTCGATCCGCGGCTCATCGTCGAGTTGGCGCCGGCCGTGGCGCGGGCCGCCATGGATAGCGGCGTCGCCACGCGGCCGATCACCGATTGGGACGGCTATCGCACCGTCCTTGAACAATTCGTCTTCCGCTCCGGCCTCGTCATGAAGCCGATCTTCGAGCGCGCCCGCGCCGACAGGCGCCGCCTGGTCTATGCCGAGGGCGAGGATGAACGCGTCCTGCGTGCCGTGCAATCGGTGGTCGATGAGCGTTTGGCCTATCCGATCCTGGTCGGCCGCCGCTCGGTGGTCGAACGGCGCATCGAGAAGATCGGCCTGCGCCTTACCGAGGGCCGCGACTATGAACTGTGCGATCCGGAAGGCGATCCGCGCTACAATGACTATTGGAATTTCTATCTCAGCTTGACCGAGCGGCGCGGTGTGACGCCGGATTCGGCGCGCACTTTGGTGCGCACGCGCAACACGCTGATTGCGTCCCTCATGGTCCGCCGTGGCGAAGCCGACGCGCTGATCTGCGGCACGATCGGCAAATTCGAGCGGCATCTGGGCTATGTCAATGAAGTGATCGGCCGCAAGGCCGGCGTGCGCGCCTATTCGACCGTGACCGCGGTTCTCCTCGCCTCCGGCACCTTCTTCATCACCGATACCGAGGTGACCGCCAACCCGACCGACGAGGAAGTGGCCGAAAGCGCCGTGCAGGCCGCGGCCTGGCTGCGCCGCTTCGGCATTGCGCCCAAGGCCGCCTTGCTGTCGCATTCCAATTTCGGCAGTTCCGACGCCGAATCCGCGCGCAAGATGCGGCGCGCCTTGGGCCTCATCCTGCAGCGCGATCCGGAGCTGGAGGTCGAAGGTGAAATGAAGGGCGATTCCGCCGTCTCCGAAGCGGTGCGGGAACGCCTGTTCCCGTCTTCCCGCCTCAAGGGCCGCGCCAATCTCCTGGTCATGCCCAATCTCGATGCCGCCAACATCACGCTCAATTTGCTCCGGCTGCTGGGCGAAGGTTTGTCCATCGGTCCCATTCTGCTCGGCACCAATCTGCCGGCGCATATCGTTTCGCAGAGTATTTCCGTGCGCGGCCTCATCAATATGAGCGCCATCGCGGCCGTCGAGGCCCAGGACAAGAAATCCCGCGAGGCGATGAGCCATGGCCGGCCCTGAGGAACGGCCGAACCCAGAGGCTGGAGAGGCCGACAAGCCCACGCTCGTCGAGACGGTCGACGAGGAAGAACTCTACGGACCGTCCGAGGAGCTGCTGGAGAATATCAATGCGGCGCTGAGCGCCAGCGATATTCCGCTGGTCGAATCGCTCATCGAGCCGCTGCATCCGGCCGACGTTGCGGATCTCATCGAGCATCTGGAACCGGAGCAGCGCAAACTCTTCCTCGACATCACCCGGCATGCGCTGGAGCCGGAGACGATCTCCCATCTCGACGAGGCGCTGCGCGAGGAGGTGGTCGAGCAGATGGCGCCTTCGGAACTGGCCGAAGTCGTCACCGAACTCGATACCGACGACGCCGTCGATCTCCTGGAAGACCTAGACGAAGCGACACAGCAGCGCGTGCTGGACAGTCTACCGGCCGAGGAGCGCGCCTTTCTCCAGCAGGGCCTGACCTATCCGGAAGACAGTGCCGGCCGCCTGATGCAGCGCGAACTGGTTGCCATCGCCGCCCATTGGACGGTGGGCGAGACGGTCGATTACCTGCGCGCCGCCAAGGATCTGCCCGACGATTTCTACGACCTCTTCATCCTCGATCCGGGCGGCAAGCCCGTGGGTTCGGTGCCGCTCTCCCGCGCCATGCGCAGCAGGCGCGGGACCAGGCTCACCGACATCATGGACGAGGAACTGCGCCTGGTTCCGGCGGATATGGACCAGGAGGCGGTCGCTTATCTCTTCCGTCAATATGCTCTGGTCTCGGCCCCCGTGGTCGATACGCAAGGGCGCCTCATCGGCGTCATCACGGTCGACGATGTCGTGCGCGTCATCGACGAGGAAGCGGAGGAGGATCTCCTCAACATCGTTGGCGTCTCCGACACCGATTTCCACGCGCCGGCCTACAAGACCGCATATCTGCGCGTGCGCTGGCTGGTGGTGACGCTGGTCAACACCCTCATTGCCAGCTTCGTCATCTCGCGCTTCGAGGGGACGATCGGCCATTACCCGGCCTTGGCCGTCCTGATGCCGATCACGGCGGCGATGGGCGGCAATGCCGGCGTGCAGGTCATCACGGTCACCGTGCGCGCACTGGCCACCCGCGATATCACGCCGAATTCAAACGTCATGCGCCTCATCGGCAAGGAATTGGCGGTGGGCTTCATGAACGCCATCATCTTCGCCGCCATCCTCGGTACGCTCGGCGGCATCTGGTTCGGCCATGCGGCGCTCGGTTTCGTGCTGGGCGGTGCCATGATTTTCAACATGGTGTGGGCGGGCTTTGCCGGCACCATGATCCCGCTGGTGATGGACCGGATCGGCCTCGATCCGGCGACCGGTGCCGGCCCGTTCCTGACCACCACCACCGACTGTCTCGGCTTCTTCGCCTTCCTGGGGCTGGCCACCTTGTTCCTGACCTGATTGGGTGGCAGGATGCGCTCTCGTCGCTCCAAATATCGTCAAGCCCAGGCATGACGAAAAAGAAAATGCGCGGGAGGAATTTCCAATGACTTTCCCCACCCTCGATTTCGACCTCGGCGAGACCGCCGACGCGCTGCGCGAGAGTGTCGCGGCCTTTGCCGCGGCCGAGATCGCGCCGCGTGCCGCCGATATCGACCGCGACAATGATTTCCCCGCCGATCTGTGGCGGAAATTCGGTGAAATGGGCCTCCTTGGCATCACGGTCGAGCCGGGATATGGCGGCGCCGGCATGGGCTATCTGGAACATGTCATCGCCATGGAGGAAATCAGCCGCGCCTCCGCCTCGGTCGGTCTCTCCTATGGCGCGCACAGTAATCTCTGCGTCAACCAGATCCGCCGCAACGGCAGCGAGGCGCAGAAGCGCCGCTATCTTCCCGGCCTCGTCGATGGCAGTGCCGTGGGTGCCTTGGCCATGAGCGAGCCGGAGGCCGGTTCCGATGTCGTCTCCATGCGCCTCAGGGCCGATGCGGCGCAAGGCGGCTTCGTCCTCAACGGTGCCAAGATGTGGATCACCAACGGGCCCGATGCCGATACCCTCATCGTCTATGCCAAGACCGATCTGGCGGCCGGCCCCCGTGGCATCAGCGCCTTCATCGTCGAAAAGGGCGACAAGGGTTTCTCCTGCGCCCGAAAGCTCGATAAATTGGGCATGCGCGGGTCGAATACGGGCGAACTCGTGTTCGAGAACTGCTTTCTGCCCGGGGATCGCCTGCTGGGGACGCTCAATGGCGGCGTGCGGGTGCTGATGAGCGGACTCGACTATGAACGCGCGGTCCTCTCCGGCGGACCCTTAGGGATCATGCAGGCGGCGCTCGATCTGGTGATCCCTTACGTCCATACGCGCCGGCAATTCGGGCAAGCCATCGGCACCTTCCAGCTGATGCAGGCAAAGCTCGCCGACATGTATACCGAGATGAACGCTGCCCGCGCCTATGTCTATGCGGTCGCCAAGGCCTGCGACAAGGGCAGGACCACGCGCAAGGACGCAGCCGGCGCCATTCTCTTCTCGGCCGAAAAAGCCACCAAGCTGGCGCTCGACGCCGTTCAATGCCTGGGCGGCAACGGCTATATCAACGACTATCCGGCCGGGCGCCTGCTGCGCGATGCCAAGCTTTACGAGATCGGCGCCGGCACCTCGGAAATCCGCCGCATGCTGATCGGCCGGGAATTGTTTGAAGAAACCGCGTGAAACGACGAACAGGAAGAATCCAGATGTCGCGTCAATTGATTTCCTCCGGCTCGGCTTTTGAAAAGGTCGCCGGCTATTCCCGCGCCGTGGTCGATGGCGATTGGATCTTCGTCTCCGGCACGACCGGTTTCGACTATGCCAGGATGAGCATTTCCGACGATGTCGTCGAACAGACACACCAGACGTTCCGCAATATCGAGGCGGCGCTGAGCCAAGCCGGCTCCAGCCTGAAGGATGTCGTGCGTGCCCGCTACATCATCGTCAATCCGGCCGATTGGGAAAAAGTGGCACCCGTCTTCGGCCAGTATTTCGGCGATGTGCGCCCGGCCTCGACCGCCATCATCTGCGGCCTGGTCGATCCGAAGATGAAGATCGAGATCGAAGTCACGGCCAAGAGACAGTGAGGGTTCAGGCATGCCGACCGTTCTCATCACCGGCGCCAATCGCGGCATCGGGCTCGAACTGACCCGGCAATATGCGCAAGCCGGCTGGGATATCATCGCCTGCTGCCGTAAGCCCAGGGAAGCGACGGCACTTGCCAAGCTGAAGGTCGAGGTCCGGCCGCTCGACGTCGCCAAGCCGGCCTCGATTGCGAAGTTGGCGGCGGCATTGAAAGGCCGCGCCATCGATGTGCTCCTCAACAATGCCGGCATCCTTGGGCGCCGCTCGGGCTTCGGCAAGGCGGAAGGCAAGGAGTTCCTCGGCGTCATGCAGGTCAACGCGCTGGGGCCGCTCCTCATGGCGCAGAGCTTCTGGCCGCATGTGAAGCGCAGCAAGATGAAGAAGATCGCCGCCATCACTTCCGGCATGGGTTCGATCGCCAGCGGCGCCAATGGCGGCTCCTACGCCTATCGTAGCTCCAAGGCGGCGCTCAACATGGTCATGAAGAATCTGGCCAACGACCTTGGGCAAAAAGGCATTCTCACCGCCGCGATCAACCCCGGCTGGGTCAGGACCGACATGGGCGGCAGGAGCGCGCCGCTCGCCGTGGGCGACAGTGCCGCCGGCATCATCGGGGTCATCGCCGGGCTCGACGCCAAATCATCGGGCTGTTTCTTCAACTATAATGGCCAGATCCTGCCATGGTAGGTGCGCCGATCGAATTCTATTTCGATTTCTCCTCGCCCTATGGGTATCTCGCGGCGCACCGCATCGATGAAGTGGGCGCGGAATTCGCGCGCGACGTGCTGTGGCGGCCGATCCTGCTCGGCGCCGTCTTCAAGGCGACCGGGCAGTCGCCGCTGGTGAGCCAGCCTTTGCGCGGCCCCTATCACCTTCACGATCTGCGGCGCACGGCGCGGCGCCTCAAGCTGCCTTTTCAACTGCCCCGGGATTTCCCCATGGCGACCATCGCGGCCGCGCGCGCCTTCTATGCGCTGGATGCAGGCTCGCCCAAGGATGCCAGGCGGCTGGCGCTGGCGCTGTTCGATGCGGCCTTCCAGCGCAGCATCAATATCGGCGCTACTGAAACCGTGCTGGATATTGCCTCGGAGATCGGCATCGACCGGGCGGCGATCGAGGCCGGCATCAAGGACAATGCGGTCAAGCTGCGCCTCAAGGCGGAAACCGACGGCGCCATCGCCCGCGACATTTTCGGTTCGCCCTTCTTCGTCGCCGATGGCGAGATGTTCTGGGGCAATGACCGCATCCCGGACTTGCGCGACTGGCTGAAGACCGGCGGCTGGTAAGCCGCATCACACAGGAACGACATCATGCTCGATCAATCGCTTGCAGCAGACATCATCGGCGCCGTCAGTGCCGGCTTCGACGCACAGGTCAAGGAGACGGCGGCACTCACCGCGCTTCCTTCCTTGCGCGGGCGGGAAGCGACCGCGCAGGATTTCATGGCCGAGCGCTACCGGGCGCGCAATCTCTCGGTCGACCATTGGAAGATCGATGTCGCCGATATCGAGCACCTGCCCGGTTTCTCGCCGGTCGCGGTTTCCTATGAGAACGCCTTCAATGTGGTGGGCACCCATCGCCCGCGTGAGGTGAAGGGCCGCTCGTTGATCCTCAACGGTCATATCGACGTGGTGCCCACGGGTCCCCACGATCTGTGGTCGCGCCCGCCCTTCGAACCGCATGTCGAGGGCGACTGGCTCTATGGCCGTGGCTCGGGCGACATGAAGGCCGGCCTCTATGGCTGCCTTGCCGCCTTCGACGCGCTCGATCGGCTGGGCCTGCGCCCGGCGGCGCCCGTCTATCTGCAATCGGTCGTCGAGGAGGAATGTACCGGCAACGGGGCGCTGGCCTGCCTGCAGCGGGGCTACCGCGCGGACGCCGCCATCATCCCGGAACCGATGGGCGATTCGCTGCTCAAAGCCCAGCTCGGCGTCATGTGGTTCCAGGTGAAGCTGCGGGGCAAGCCCGTCCATGTGGCCTATGCCGGCACGGGCTCGAATGCGATCGAGGCGGCCTACCCGGTGATGCAGGCGCTGCATGCGCTGGAGGAGCGCTGGAACAAGGAGCGCCATGAAATCTGGACGGAGCACAAGCATCCGATCAACTTCGTGGTCTCGAAGATCGAAGGCGGCGACTGGACCTCAAGCGTTCCGGCCTGGTGCACCTTCGACATGCGCATTTCCTTCTATCCCGGCATGGAACTCTCCCGCGTGCGGCAGGATGTCGAGGATACGGTGCGTGCGGCGGCGCAGGGCCATTCCTACCTCGCCAACAACCCGCCGCAGGTGGTCTATCACGGCTTCCAGGCCGAACCCTATGTGCTGAAGAACGGCGACGCCGCCATCGCCTGCCTCGAAGGCGCGCATCGCCTCGCCTTCAACGCGGAACTCCCGAAGATCGCCACGACCGCCACCACAGACGCCCGCTTCTTCGGCCTCTATGCCGATACCCCGGCCCTGGTCTACGGCCCGCTCTCGGAGGACATTCACGGCTTCGACGAACGCGTCTCGCTCTCATCGCTGAAGAAGATCACGCAAGGCATGGCCCTCTTCATGGCCGATTGGTGCGGCGTGGAGAAGAGGTGAGGCGACCAGTCCAATTGTCATGGCCCGCTTCAGGCGGGCCATCCACGAATTTGCGGTTGACTGACGAAAGTAAGTCGTGGATCCCCCGGCCAAGCCGGGGGATGACAATTTGACTTGCAGTCTGATGCCGCGCCTTACGGCAGCAGGATATAGGTCTTCCTGACCGTCTCGTGGATCTCCCACACGCCCAGGCTTTCGGCGGGGAAATAGAGGGCGTCGCCGGCGTTGATTTCGATCACCTGGCCGCTTTTGGCGTGGAAGGTGGCACGGCCGCTGATGAAATGGGCGAACTCGGCCTTGCGGATCTGACGGTTCCACTTGCCGGGCGTGCATTCCCAGATGCCGAAATCCGGCTCCTTATCCTTTTCCGTGGGCGAGACGCCGCGCAGCTGCGCCACCGGCGTGCCGATCGGCTCTGCCACCTTGCCCCAATCTTCGAGGGCCGCCGAGGGAAGGCTGGCGGTATTGGCAAGGCGTTTGATCATGGAAGCAGCTCCTGGAAAGGCGATGGGAGAGATTGAGAAGGGGTATCAGTGCGTTTCCGGCGCGGCCTGGAAGGCCATGGCTTCGGCCAGCGCGGCGTTGAGTTCGGCGCTCGACAGTTCGGCTTTATACTTGTCGCGGAGGCCGTTGACGTTCTTGATCTCGCCCGGATCCTTGAGGAGGCGCGAGGCGATGGTGAGCCAGACGAAGGCCGATTTCTTGTCGAGCGGTCCGCCCCAGCCTTGCGAATCCATGATGGCAAGGCCCAGCATCGCATCGGGCGAACCCTGGCGCGCCGCGCGGCCGTACCATTCGCGCGCCAGCTTGTAATCGGCCGGCCCCGCCCAGCCATATTGGTAATAGCCGCCAAGCTTGTACTGGACGATCGGGTCGCCATCCGGGGCCAGTTCCTTGAGCTTCAGATAGGCGCCGACCTTATCCCCTTCGAGCTCCATCCTGAAAACCTCCTGCAGGTCTTCGGGGGCTGCATGGGCAGGGGCCAAATGAGCAGGGGCCAAGACGGCCAGCGCCGCAATGAGAGCGGCGGCCAGAGCGGAGACGGTGAATCGACGTTCAGACATGGGCGGGAGAATTGCCGATCTTGGCCGCCCGCGCAACCACGGCAGCGGCCCCAAGGCCGGCACCCGTGACGGCGGTCACATGACCCATGCCGGCGCAGGGATTCGGCCAGCAAGACGGAACCCGGCAAAAACGTCCCGGCAGGAATGGATCCAGGCAAAAATAACCCAGTTCCGCCACCCCGCAGGCGGCGGATCGGTCGCAATCGAGGAACCGGCGGGCAGCCAGGGCCACCCAAGCCGGTCAGTTCGTTTTGCGCATGCTGGTGAACTGGTCCTGCAGGATGCTCTGCACCAGATCCTGGACGAATTCGGCTGTCGTCTCCTTGCCATGCTTGGCAACGAGGGCGAACAGGGCCGCCGAAATCGACATCGTACCGATCGTGTCGAACGGCACGCCCTTGCCGAAGGCGTCTTCCCAATAGGCGTTGAACAGGTCGAAGCAGAGTTTGCGCTGCTCTTCGTCGGTCTTCGGGGGCACGCTCATTTTCTGCCCTTGTGCAATTGCGGTCTCCATAGCCATCTCCTTGAACGGTGGACCGCCGCCAACTCAGCAAACCCCATGCCATGACGGTTTCATGACTGCATATGGGGGTCCGGCTGGCCCGTTCGACGAGTCGTTGAGTGGATTAGACCTGGCTCACCGTAAGAAGTGATTAACGGCGGCACGGAGTCCCGGAAGCACGGGGAAAAATTTGCCGGGCCATCCGGACTGAACCCCACTCCCGCCCAACCTTCTCCCTTCAGGGGGAGGGTTGGGCGGAAGCGAAGTCTCTTGCCGCCCGCAACACCGCCCCCCTATTTCAGATAGTCCGCCCCCTCATGCACCTCGATGAGGGTGGGGCCGTCGGCCTTGAGGGCTGCCTTGATGGCTTCCTGCATCTCGGCCAGGCTCTGCGGGCGGACGGCGCGGGCGTGGAAGGATTTGGCAAGCGCCTGGTAATCCGGGTTCCTGGGCTTCACACCCAGTTCCGGAATGTCCAGCTCGACCATGTCCTTGGCGATCTGGCCGAAGGCGTCATTGTTCCAGACCAGGACGGGCAGGCTGAGATTCTGTTCCACTGCCGTGCCCAGATCCTGCACGGTGAACATGAAGCCGCCATCGCCGGCGACCGCGATCACCGGCCGGTCGGGGCAGGCGATCTTGGCGCCGATCGCGGCGGGCAGCGCATAGCCCAGCGTACCGAACCCGCAAGGGTGGAACCAGCAGCGCGGGCGTTCGCATGGGAACATGAAATTGGCCGTATAGGCGATCTGCGTCATGTCGGTGACGATGATCGCATCCTCCGGCAGGGCCGCGCGCAGCGCGTCCAGCACCTTCGCATGCTTCCGCTGCAGCGGGCTTAGATTGCCGCGGGCGGCGGTGCGCATCTCGGCGGCGGTGGCAAGATCCGGCTTGCGCCCGGCCTTGATGCCGGCCGTCAGCGCCTTCAGCGTCGGCCCCGCATCGGCCAGCAGGCCCAGGGCCGGCGTGTAGTCGCGGCCGATGGTGGCGGCATCGAGATCGATGCGGATGAGCTTGCCGTTGAAGGTCAGCATGTCGACCCAGCTATCCGTCTCGGAAAGTTCCGTGCCGGCCGCGACGACCAGGTCGGCATCGGCCAGCAGCTTCTGCATCGTCGGCAGCACCAGGGTGGAACCCAGGCTCTGCGGGTGGCTGTCGGGCAGCACGCCCTTGCCGGCAGTGGTGGTGACGCACAGCATGCCGGATTTCTCGACGAAGGCCTTCACCTCGGCCGCATAGTCCACCGTGCCGCCGCCGACAATGAGGATCGGCGCCTTGGCGGCATCGATGAGCGAGACGGCTGTGGCGATATCGGCGGCGCTGGCCTGCGGGCGCGCGGCCCGTTGGCGCTTGGGCTGCCCGACATCGGCGGTCGCCGCCAGCATGTCGAGCGGGAATTCCAGCACGACAGGGCGGGGACGCCCCGTCTCGAACAGCTTGAAGGCATCGGCCACGGCGCCGGGCAGTTCGGCGGCATTCTTCACGGTGCGGGCAAAGCCGGTGAGCGGCGCGATGGCGGCGCGCTGGTCGGTGATCTCATGCAGGCGCCCGCGCCCCTTGCCGAGATCCCCGGTCGCATTGACGCTGCACATGACAAGCACGGGCACGGAATCCGAATAGGCCTGGCCGATCGGCGTCGCCGCATTCATCAGGCCCGGCCCCGTGATGAGGCAGGCAACGCCGGGCTTGCCGGAAGCTCGCGCATAGCCATCGGCCATGAAGCCCGCACCCTGTTCGTGGCGCACGCCGATATGGCGCATCTTGCGTTCGGCGAGACCCCGGTAGAGGTCCAGCGTGTGCACGCCCGGAATGCCGAATACGGTATCGACGCCATAGGTCTCCAGCAAGGCGACCGCGGCATGGCCCCCGATCTGATTGGCTTTCTGATTTGTGCTCATGACTATCCCCGACTGACTGAATCCTGACGGTTGACCGGGCCTTTGGCGACCCTTGCAAATATGGCGGGGAGACTAGCCGAAATCAGCTGTATGCAGCAATAGACGCGCGCGGCCATTTCCGGCTAGAAAAGACGCACGAGGTGCCTTTCATGGATCTGCTGCAACAGCTTGCCGCCATCATCCTGCCGGTGCTGGCTGTGCCGGCCATCGGCTATATCTGGGCGCGCTCTGGCAATTCCTTCGACAACCGTTTCGTCACCCAATTGGTGACAAATATCGGCACACCGGCGCTGGCGGCCGACGCTTTGACGCGTATCCGCGTCGAAACGGGTGCCCTGGTGCAGATGGCGGGCCTCACCGCGCTCTGCTTCGCGGGCTTTCTCCTTCTCGGCCTCGTCGTCCTCAAGGCGATGAAACTGCCCAACCATTCCTATCTGCCGGCGCTGATGTTTCCCAATACCGGCAATATGGGCTTGCCGCTGGCGCTCTTCGCCTTCGGCAATGAAGGCCTTGCCTTTGCCGTCGTCTATTTCGCCATTTCCATCACCTCGCAATTCACCATCGGCATGGCCTTGGCCTCCGGCAGTTTCAGCATCTCGCGCCTGCTGCGCATGCCGCTTATCTATGCCATCATCTTCGCGCTCATTGTCCTTTCCTTCGGCTGGCAGCTGCCGGCCTATATCGGCAACACGCTGCAATTGCTGGGCGGTGTCACCATCCCGCTGATGCTGCTGGCGCTGGGCGTGTCGCTGGCGCAGCTGCGTGTGACGCGCCTGCCGCGCAACCTCCTGCTCTCGATCGTGCGCCTGGGCGGGGGTGCCGCGATCGGTTTCGCCGTCGGCCATTTCATCGGCGCCTCGGACCTTGCCATCGGCGTGCTAATGATCCAAAGCACCATGCCGGTCGCCGTCTTCAACTATCTCTTCGCGCAGTACTACAACCGCGAACCGGCCGACGTCGCCTCGATGGTCGTCATCACCACGGCCCTCTCCTTCGTGACGCTGCCGCTGCTGCTCTATTTCGTGCTGTGAGGGGGCATTGAGATCTGTCGCTCACCCCCTCACCCCAACCCCTCTCCCGCGAGGGGAGAGGGGCTTGTGCCTGGCATGTACCGCGGAGCTTCACTGGAGAAATTCAATCTTGCAGACATAGCTTATTCCCTCTCCCCTCGCGGGAGAGGGAAAGGGTGAGGGGGGTGCCGCAAACGGCACGAGTGACGCGTTTGAACAACGAAATATCCAGGGGAAGAACATCCATGCGTATCGTCACCGAGTTTCCGCATCAAGTGCGTCACATCGAGAATATCTGGATTCCGGTGGTGGGCGGCATCAAGCTCGCCGCCCGCATGTGGCTGCCGGAGGATGCCGAAATGATCCCGGTGCCGGCGATCATCGAATGCGTGCCTTACCGCAAGCGCGACGGGCTGCGTTTCCGCGATGACGAGATGCATCCCTATACCGCCGGCCATGGCTATGCCGTGCTGCGCATCGATCTGCGCGGCACCGGCGATTCCGAAGGGCTGCCGGATGACGAGTATACGGTGGCCGAGCAGGACGACATCATCGCCGCCATCGCCTGGATCGCCGCGCAGGGCTGGTGCACCGGCAAGGTCGGCATGATGGGCATCTCCTGGGGTGGCTTCAATGCGCTGCAGGTGGCGGCGCGGCAGCCGGAAGCGTTGAAGGCCATCGTCACGGTCGATTCATCGGACGACCGCTACAATGACGACGTTCACTACATGCAGGGCGTGCTGCTGCACGACAATTTCTCCTGGGCCTCGGCGATGTATGCCTATGCCGTTCTGCCGCCGGACCCGGAACTGGTCGGTGCCCGCTGGCGTGAGATGTGGCTGGATCGCCTCGCGCATTACAAATTTCCCTTTCGCATCTGGGGCGGCCATCAGAACCGCGACGCCTATTGGCGCCAGGCGTCGGTCATCGAGAATTACGACGCGATCAAGGCGGCCGTCTTCGCCGTCGGCGGCTGGGAGGACGGTTATTCCAACACCGTGCCGCGCCTGTGCCAGCATGTGAAAAGCCCGGTCAAGGGCTGGATCGGCCCCTGGGGCCATGCCTATCCGCACAACGCCCTGCCGGGACCCGAGGCCGGCTTCCTGCAGGAGGCGCTGCGCTGGTGGGACCAGTGGCTGAAGGGCAGGGAGACGGGCGTCACGCGCGATCCGAAGATCACCGTCTGGATGAACGATTCCTATGCGCCCGACCCTTGCGCCCTGGAACGCCCCGGCCGCTGGATCGCCGAAGGCCAATGGCCGAGCCCGCGCATCGAGACCGAAAAGATCGGTTTCGGCCGCTACACGCTGGGCCACGCCCCGGAAGCGGTGCCCCTATCCGTAAAATCGCCGCAGACCTGTGGTTTGAGTTCCGTCGAATGGTGTTCCTATGGCGGCAGCGATGGCGACTATCCGGCCGACCAGCGCGGCGATGACGGCATGTCGCTCTGCTTCGACGGCTTGCCGCTCGGCCAGCGTTGCGAGATTTTCGGCATGCCCGTGGTGGAACTGGCCTTCGCGGTCGACAAGCCGGTGGCACGCGTGGCGGTGCGCCTCAACGATGTGGCGCCCGACGGGGAGTCGACCCGCGTCACCTTCTGCGTCTTCAGCCTCAATCACAAGGACGACCAGGAACATCCGCAGGATCTGGTGCCGGGAAGGCGCTATAAGGCGCGGGTGCCCTTGAACTACATTGCCCACGCCTTCCTGCCCGGCCACAGACTGCGTGTGGCGGTCTCGACCAATTACTGGCCGATGATGATGCCGGCGCCCGAAGCCGCGACCCTCACCCTCTTCACCGAAGGCTGCCATCTGGAATTGCCGGTGCGGCCGACCGGTGCCAAGGATCCGGCCTTCGACATCCCGCCCCCGGAAAAGGCGCCGCACGCACCGGGCCATGTCACGCGCGAAGGTTCCGCCAAGCGCGAGGCGCGCCTCGATATCGCCACCGGCGAGATCGTGCTGGTCAACCATAAGGATGCCGGCGGCTATTTCTTCTCCGAGATCGGCGTCATGTCGGATTGCAAGGTGGTCGAGACCTATCGCATCAGCCCCCACGATCCGCTGAGCTATCGCTGCGACATCTCCTACGAACAGATGCTCAAAGGCCCCGATTGGGAAGCCCGCACGGTGAGCCTCACCAGCCTCAAGGCGGAACGGAACCATTTCCGCATCACCGCCAGCATGGACGCCTATGACGGCCCCACGCGCATCTTCAGCGACGAAGAGGCCTATGATCTGAAGCGGGAATATTGCTGACGAGAAGAAGCCCCTCGCCCCATTTCATGGGGCGAGGGGCTTCAAGCTGGGCTCGCTAGAAACTCCCTCGCCCCGCGCTACGATGTTCACACATCTCGTGGGACTTGCGGATTGGCTCGGAAGCTGACTCTCTATAGCGGTGCTTCGGCTATGGGAGAAGGTGATGGAACTGAGCCTAGGAGAGTTTGGGGACGCTCGTCTG
>NZ_JAYRUV010000027.1:0-44472 GCF_041918875.1 Dongia sp. | reverse complement strand
AGACCAAGAAACTGCGACGCTTTACATCGGCCCGGCCGGGCCGATGTAAAGCGGATTAGAACAGAACCGGAAAACTGTTACCCATGTCTCCGGTCTAAAATGTCACCTATCTTTCCGGTCGCACATCAGTCTCGCTCTCTCTCATCTACAATCACGCTCATCTGCAATCGCTCGGGCAGCCATGGTCGGCTTCGGGTTCCGCGCCGATGGGCGGTTGCAT
This sequence comes from Dongia sp., assembly GCF_041918875.1. Classification (GTDB taxonomy): domain Bacteria; phylum Pseudomonadota; class Alphaproteobacteria; order Dongiales; family Dongiaceae; genus Dongia. The sequence continues at coordinate 44,252 of NZ_JAYRUV010000027.1, read as the reverse complement.
CGGGATGTACCTGCCCGGCCAGTGACCGGCTTTCACCCGTCCGGTCGGGGGAATCGCGTGTCCATGGCGATCCACAGGGGACGTGTTTGGCCGCCCAACGTCCAGGCAGAACCGCTTCACCCGGTGCGGTCGCGGGAGCCGGTCGTAACACCGCCGGCTAGAGGCGGGGGCGGCGGCCTCCGGGAATCCTGAAGGCCACAACCCCACCGGCCTGCGCCCCCCAAGAAGAGAGCTTGCACCGGCGACAACCGAGCGATTGCAGATGAGCGGAGCGACCGACCCATCCAAGATAATGCGCGCTTCGGTATTAGTAGCAAATTCCTAGGTCGTTGTCAAGAACAAAATAGGAACTATATGCTTCTCCGTTACTTTTGGTTGTAACATTATGTTTCACGCTACCTGAAGAAGTTCCGCGCGTTTTGAAGAACCGGGCTTTCGCACGCTGGGTAAAGGCAATGACCTTGGCGCTGGCGGGCACGATCGCAGACGGGTTGCTGCGGCGGCATGAGATGAAGGTGAAGGGGATGCGTGTCGCAGACGCGGGGAGAATCTTCACTTCCGCCCCCCACCCAACCCTCCCCCCTGAAGGTGGGAGGGCTTTCCAGCCGAGTTCGCAGAAACAGCTCGCTCTACCTCCTCCCACCTTCAGGGGGGGCCGGTTCAGGTTCTGTCCGCGCCGAAACTTGAATCATTACGACATTGCTTGCGTTCGCGCCGCTGTGCAGAGTGCGGCGGGTTTTTCGCGGCATGCGGCGGCGTGAGTGCCGCAGGCAAAGGGAAGGTGGAGACCGTCATGACCGATTATTGGCGCCTCAGCGCGCTGCGGACCGTCGAGCTGCTGAAAAGCGAAGCGGTGACCCCGCTGGAACTCATCGACCATGCGCTCCAGCGCATCGAGGCCGTCAATCCGAAGGTCAATGCGATGGTGACACTCTGCGACGAGCGCGCCCGCGATCATGCGCGGCGGCTGATGCAGAAGCCTGTCGCGCGGCGCGGGCTGCTCTGCGGGCTGCCCTTCGGCGTCAAGGAACTGAATGACGTTGCCGGGGTGCGCACCACTTACGGTTCGCCGATCTTCACCGACAATGTGCCGGAAAAATCCGACATCATGGTCGAGCGGCTGGAAGAAAATGGCGGCATCGTACTCGGCATGACCAACACGCCCGAATTCGGCGCCGGGGCCAACACCTTCAACGAGGTGCATGGCGAGACCTGCAACCCGTGGAACGTGAAGCTCAATGCCGGCGGCTCGTCGGGCGGTGCGGCGGTTGCCTTGGCGACCGGCGAGGTGTGGCTGGCGACGGGGTCCGATCTTGGCGGCAGCTTGCGGACACCGGCGGCCTTCTGCTCGGTGGTGGGTCTGCGGCCCTCGCCCGGCCGCGTGCCCGCCGGCCCCGGCGAGCTGCGCTTCGACACGCTAGCGGTCGACGGGCCGATGGCGCGCGACGTCGCCGACACGGCCCTGATGCTGGATGCGATGGCCGGCTGGCATATCGACATCCCCATCTCGTACCCGGCGCCCGAAGAGCCGTTCCTCGCCACCGCGCTGAAACGGCTGAAGCCCAGGCGCGTCGCCTTCTGCCTGGACCCGGCGGCCCTGCCGATCGAGGCGGAGGTGAAGGCGCTGTGCCGCGCGGCACTGGAGAAACTGGCCGGCGCCGGCATCGCCGTCGAGGAGGCTACCCCCGATTTCAGCGGTGTCGGCAACGCCTTCCAGACCCTGCGCGCGGCCGATTACGCCGCCACGATGCGGCCGCTGCTCAACCGGCATCGCGACAAGCTGAAGCCGGACGTGATCTGGAATGCCGAGAAGGGTTTGGCGCTCACGGCGGAAGAGATCGGCAAGGCGCATCTCAGGCGCTCGCGGCTCTATGCCGACATGGTCAGGTTCTTCGAACGCTATGATTTGCTGGTTCTGCCGGCGGCACCGATCCTGCCGCGCGACATCAAGGAACGCTGGCCGCGCGAGATCGCCGGAGAGACCCTCGACAACTACGTCGAATGGCTGAAGCTCGCGGCCCTCATCACCATGACCTCGTGCCCGGTCCTGTCTCTTCCTTGCGGCTTCTCGCCGGACGGGCGGCCGATGGGCCTGCAGATCGTGGGCAAACCTCGCGGCGAGGGCGCGCTGCTGTCGCATGCCATGCTGTTCGAGGAGATTCTGGGCGTCCGCGACGCGGTGCCGATCGACCCGAAGGGGTAAACTGTACCGGGCCGTCATCCCCGGGCTTGACGATGTTTTATGAACGCGGGCTTAGTCTTCCTCCGCCAGCGCCGCCAGATAGGCGTCGCGCATCTGGTCGCTGGCCTTGGGGCCGGTCCCCGGGCGTGGGATGCCCAGATGCGCCTCGCGCAGTTCAGCCATGAAGTCGGCCCAGAGCGCCGGCCCGCCTTCTTCCAATATTTCGGCGCGCACCGAGAGGGTCCGGGTGGCTGGCAAGTGCCGGCGGCCCCAGGCGCCCATGGCGGCGAGCAGCGGCACCAGCTGGATCGCTTTTTCGGTCAAGGAATAGATCGCCTTCTGCTTATGGCTGGGATCGTCGGCGCGGGTGATGAAGCCGCCTTCGGTGAGGCGCTTCAGGCGGTCGGCGAGGATGTTGGAGGCGATGCCTTCTTCCGAATTGTTGAGGAGTTCGCGGAAATGGCGGCGGTTGCCGAACATCAGGTCGCGGATGACGATGAGGGACCAGCGGTCGCCCAGGGCCTCGAGGGTCAGGTTGATCGGGCAGCCGGACCTTTGCGTCTCGCTCAAATGCGCGCTCCTCACGTAACTGATTGCAATTTAGGAGCGGTAAGGAGTTGAGGCAACAGATTTGATGCTCACAATCTTGCGCCGCCTGTTCTTGAGGCGCTGGGGGGCGGTCGCTATAGTGCCGCGCGATTGTGCGGTGCGAAGCCTCCTTGGCGGCGTGCCGGCGCGGATCCCAAGGAGAAACCGGGTATGAGCGTTGCTTACGCGGATGAGTTGCGCGGAAAATACATCGATGAAATCGATACGGGCATGTCGGCGGTCTTCTCGAAGACGGTGACCGAGGCCGATATCATCCTTTTTGCCGGCATTTCGGGCGACACCAACCCGGTGCATCTCGACGAGGATTTCGCCAAGCCCAGCCTGTTCAAGGGCCGCATCGCCCATGGCATGCTGACCGCCGGCTTCATCTCGGCCGTGTTCGGCACCAAGCTGCCGGGGCCGGGCTGCATCTATCTTTCGCAGAGCCTGAAGTTCAAGGCGCCGGTCAGGATCGGCGACACGGTGGTGGCGCGCTGCACCGCGACCGCCATCGACAAGGAAAAGGGCCGCGCCACCTTCGCCACCGTGGCCACGGTCGGCGACACGGTGGTGCTGGAGGGCGAAGCCATGCTGCTGGTGCCGAAACGGCCGGCGTGAGTTTCAGTCCATGACGGCCGGAATCCGACCAAGATCCCCTCACCCTAACCCTCTCCCCACAATGTGGGGCGAGGGGACATTGGCGCGCGCCGCATTTCGATCGGCCCCCTCGCCCCGCGGCAGCGGGGAGAGGGTCGGGGTGAGGGGCCTCTCATGCGGCTGATCCGGCATCTGGAGGATGTGCCGTTCGAGGCGCAGGGGGCCGTGGTCGCTTTGGGCAATTTCGATGGCGTGCATCTGGGTCACCAGGCGGTCATTCGCCAGGCGGCGGAGATCGCGCGTTCGAAGAATGCGCCGCTGGCGGTGCTCACTTTCGAGCCGCATCCCAGATCCTTCATTCGCCCGCAGGATCCCATCTTCCGCCTGACGCCGTTCCGCATCAAGACGCGGCACCTGCAGGCGCTGGGCGTCGATTTCGTCTTCGAACTGACCTTCGATGCCGAGATGATGGCGCGGAGCGCCGAGACTTTCGTGACCGAGATCCTGGTCGGCGGCTTCCACATCGCGCATGTCGTGGTGGGTTACGATTTCTGTTTCGGCAAGGGCCGCGCCGGGAATGCCGCGATGCTCACCGAGTTCGGCGGGCGGCATGGGTTCGGCGTCACCTCGGTCGCCGCCGCCAAGAAAGGTGATGGGCCGGCTTATTCGTCGACCCTGGTGCGCGAGCAGCTGCAGGCGGGCGATCCCAAGAGCGCCGCCGCCACCTTGGGCCGGCCCTGGGAGATCGAGGGCCGCGTCGAGCATGGCGATGCGCGCGGACGCCAGCTGGGCTTTCCCACCGCCAATATCGCCATCGGCGAATATCTGGAGCCCAGGCTCGGCGTCTATGCGGTGATGGCGATCGACGACAATGACGAGAAACAAGGCTGGATCAAGGGCGTCGCCAATCTGGGGCGCCGGCCCACGGTGGGCGGCACGCGCGTGCAGCTCGAGGTGCATCTCTTCGATTTCGACGGCGATCTTTACGGCAAGCATATGCGCGTGGCGCTGATCGATTTCATCCGGCCGGAGATGAAGTTCAACGGCCTCGATGCCCTGAAGGCGCAGATCGCCGCCGACAGCACGGTGGCGCGCGGGATCCTGGCCGACTATCACGGCCCGCAGCCCGGCGCGCATCCGGGCAGCGCGAAACTGACGTAAAGCTTTTCACGATTGGACCAAGTGACGATGAGTGCCGACAAACCCACGCCCGATTACAAGAACACCGTCTTCCTGCCGAAGACCGATTTTCCCATGCGCGGCGATCTCCCGAAGAAGGAACCCGCGATCCTGGAAAGCTGGGAGAAGGGCGAACTCTACGGCAAGCTGCGCGCGGCATCGAAAGGCCACGAGAAATTCGTGCTGCATGACGGCCCGCCTTACGCCAACGGCAACATCCATATCGGCCACGCGCTCAACAAGATCCTCAAGGACGTCATCAACCGCTCGCAGCAGATGCTGGGCAAGGATGCGCATTACGTGCCGGGCTGGGACTGCCACGGCCTGCCCATCGAATGGATGATCGAGGAGCAATACCGGAAGGCCGGCAAGAACAAGGACGAGGTGGAGATCAACGAGTTCCGCCGCCAGTGCCGCGAGTTCGCCGCCAAATGGATCGACGTGCAGCGCGAGGAGTTCAAGCGCTTAGGGGTCTTCGGCGATTGGGCACACCCTTACACCACCATGGCCTTTGCGGCGGAAGCGCAGATCGTGCGCGAGATCGGCAAGTTCCTGATGAATGGCGGCCTCTTCCGCGGCTCGAAGCCCGTGATGTGGTCGGTGGTCGAGAAGACCGCGCTGGCCGAAGCCGAGGTCGAATATCACGACCATGAGAGCAACACGATCTGGGTCAAGTTCCCGATCGTCACGGGACCCGCGGCGCTCGAAGGTGGCGCCATCGTCATCTGGACGACGACGCCCTGGACCATCCCGGGCAACCGCGCCATCGCCTTCGGCAAGGATATAGACTATGTCGGCATCGAGGTCGGCGCTGTCGGCGACGAAGCCCATGTGAAGGCGGGCGATCGGCTGGTCGTGGCAAGCGATCTCAAGGCCGCGTTCGAGGAGAAGGCCGGCATCGCGGCATCGAGGGAAATCTGGTCCGGCAAGGGCTCAGACCTTGCCGGGACGGTGACGCATCATCCGTTCCATGGGTCGGGCTACGATTTCGACGTGCGCCCCTTCCCCGGCGATTTCGTTTCGACCGAGGCCGGCACCGGCTTCGTGCATATCGCCCCCGGCCATGGCGCGGACGACTATGAACTGGGCATGGCCAACGGCATCGAGGTGCCGCAGACGGTGGGGCCGGACGGCGCCTATTACGACCATGTGCCGCTTTTTGCCGGCAAGCGCGTGATGAACCAATACGGCAAGAAGGGCGATGCCGACGATGCGGTGATCGCGGCGCTGAAGGAACGCGGCATGCTGGTGGCGGCGGCCAAGATCAAGCATTCCTATCCGCATTCCTGGCGGTCGAAGGCGCCGATCATTTTCCGCAACACGCCGCAATGGTTCATCTCGATGGAGAAGAACGACCTCCGCAAGACGGCGCTGGCCGAGATCGAGCAAACCAAGTTCGTGCCGGAAGGCGGCAAGAACCGGCTCTATTCGATGATCGAGAACCGGCCCGACTGGTGCATCAGCCGCCAGCGCGCCTGGGGTGTGCCCATCGCCGTCTTCGTCAACAAGAAGACGCAGGAACCCTTGCGCGACCAGAAGGTGGTGGACCGCATCGTCGAGGCGTTCATGGCGGAGGGCGCCGATGCCTGGTATGCGAGCCCGCCCTCGCGCTTCCTCGGCAATGAATACAGCCCCGACGATTTCGAGCAGATCAAGGACGTGGTCGATGTCTGGTTCGATTCCGGCTCGACCCATGCCTTCGTGCTGGAGGAAGCGACCCGCGCCGATCCCAGCTGGGACATGACGAGCCCGGCCGACCTCTATCTCGAAGGATCGGACCAGCACAGGGGCTGGTTCCATTCCTCGCTGCTGGAAAGTGTCGGCACGCGCGGGGTGGCGCCCTTCAAGGGCGTGCTGACCCACGGCTTCGTGCTGGACGAGCAGGCCCGCAAGATGTCGAAGTCGCTCGGCAACGTCGTGGCGCCGCAGAAGGTGATGGAACAATACGGCGCCGACATCCTCCGCCTCTGGGTCACCGCCTCGGATTATTCGGACGATCTGCGGATCGGCAATGAGATCCTGAAATTCATGGCCGATCATTACCGGCGCCTGCGCAACACGTTCCGCTATGTGCTGGGGGCGCTCGACGGCTGGTCCGAAGCCGAGCGGCTCGATGCAAGCGAGATGCCGGAGCTTGACCGCTGGGTGCTGCACCGCCTCTCCGAGCTTGACGCATGCGTGCGCGCGACGGCGGAGAGCTACGACTTCCACGGCCTCTTCACCGAGCTGCATAATTTCTGCGCGGTGGATCTCTCGGCCTTCTATTTCGACATCCGCAAGGACGCGCTCTATTGCGACCGGACGGATTCGACGCGCCGGCGTGCCACGCGCACGGTGCTCCATGAAGTCTTCTCCTGCCTCACCGCGTGGCTGGCGCCGATCCTGTGCTTCACCGCCGAGGAAGCCTGGCGCGCGCGGCCGTGGAAAGAAGGGGAAGAAAGCGTGCACCTGCGCGTGATCCCGACCCTGCCCGAAGCCTGGAAGGATGCGGCGCTGGCCGAGAAATGGGGCAAGATCCGCGACATCCGCCGCGTCGTCACCGGCGCGCTGGAACTGGCGCGCGCCGAGAAGAAGATCGGCGCCAGCCTGCAGGCGCATCCCAAGGTCCATCTGTCGCCGGAACGGGAAGCCGAATTGACGGGCCTCGATCTTGCCGAGATCGCCATCACCTCCGATATCACGCTCCTGCGCGACGCGGCACCCGACGGCGCCTTCACGCAGAACGATGTGACGGGGGTTGCGGTGACGGTCGAACTGGCCCAGGGCGAGAAATGCGAACGCTGCTGGCAGGTGCTGCCCGAGGTGGGCGAGGATCCCGGCCATCCCACGCTCTGCCACCGCTGCACGCAAGCGGTCGAGGCGGCGTGATGCGTTTGGTGAAATTTGCGGCAGCTTCCCCCCTCACCCCAACCCCTCTCCCGCGAGGGGAGAGGGGCTATAGCACCTCATTCCCTCTCCCCGCGCGGGAGAGGGTCAGGGTGAGGGGGCGGTTGCGACTGATGAAATTTGGGGCGGGGGAATGAAAATGCGCATCGCTTCCGCCGCCCTCTTCCGCTATGCGACCCTGCTGGCGGGCCTCGTCATCGTCGCCGACCAGTTCAGCAAATGGCTGGTGATGGTCGAGATCATGAACCCGCCGCGGGTCATTCCGATCCTGCCCGTGGGCCAGGCCGGCCTCAACCTGGTCATGGCCTGGAATACGGGGGTGAGCTTCAGCATGCTGCGGGGGACGGGGCCCTGGCTGCTGTCGGGACTCGCGGTCGCGGTGAGCGTCGGTCTCCTCGTCTGGCTCTCGCGGCTCACCAGCCGGCTGCCGGCCTATGCGGTCGGGCTCATCGTCGGCGGAGCGCTCGGCAATGTGATCGACCGGCTTCGTTTCGGGGCGGTCTTTGATTTCATAGACTTTTATGTGGGTAGCTGGCACTGGCCGGCCTTCAACCTCGCGGATTCCGCCATCACGGTGGGCGTCGTTCTGCTGTTGTTCGACGCCTTGTTTCAGTCATCGGATAAGGGTAAAAATAGCGCCGGATCGGAGGCCCCCTAACCATGCACGCCAAACACATACTCACGGCCATTGGCCTGCTGGCCCTGCCCGCCTTGGCCGGCGGCTGCTCGACAGCCACCAAGGAAGCGCTGGGGCTGACCAAGCGCTCGCCCGATGAATTCGAAGTCGTGTCGAACGCGCCGCTGTCGATGCCGCCCGATTACAACCTGCGCCCGCCGGCGCCGGGCTCGCCCCGCCCCCAGGAAGGGACGGCGCGCGATCAGGCCCAGCAGGTGGTCTTCGGCTATCCGGGTGCGGGCGGCGTGCCGTCGAAGCTGCCGGAAATCGGCGTCGGCGAAGCCTCGTCCGCCCAGTCGGCCGGCGAAGCCTCGTTGCTGCAATCGGTCGGCATGGCCGGCGTAGATCCCAATATCCGCCAGGTGGTGGATGCGGAAACGGCCGAGGACGAGGCGGATTCGAAACAGCTGGTGGACAGCATCGTCTTCTGGCGCAAGCCCGAACCCTATGGCACCGTGGTCGACCCGACCGAGGAGCAGAAGCGCCTGCAGGAAAATGCGGCGCTGGGGAACGCGCCGACCCAGGGCGACGTTCCCATCATCGAACGCAAACAGAAAGGCCTGCTGGAAGGCCTGTTCTAGGAACTCGATGCCAAAAGCCCGTAAAGTCCGCTTAAGGCCGGCAGCGTTATGCGCCGGCCTTAGTTTTTCGCTTTCCCTCCTCGCCGCCAACCCGGCCGGGGCGGAACTCTTCGAAGCCAAGACCTATACGCTGAAGAACGGCATGGAGGTGGTGGTGCTGCCGCGCCACCTCGCCCCCGTCGTGTTCCAGGTCGTGGTCTATAAGGTGGGCGCCGCCGACGGCGACAAGGCCAAGAACGGCATCGCCCATTTCCTCGAACATCTGATGTTCAAGGCCACCAGGAAAATGGCGGCCGGCCAGTTCAGCCAGGATGTCGACAAGGTGGGCGGCACGGACAATGCCTTCACCAACCAGGACATGACCGCCTACCACCAGGAATTCGCCGCCGAGCACCTGCCGCAATTCATGGCGGCGGAGGCGGACCGCATGGTCAATCTGCAGCTCGACGACGGCGTCGTGCTGCCGGAGCGCGACGTCATCCTCAACGAGCGCGGGCAGACGGTGGAAAGCGATCCGGGAAGCCGCATCGCCGAGGCGATGAACGCGGCCGTCTTCCAGAACCATCCTTACGGCCTGCCCATCATCGGCTGGCGGCATGAGATGGAGCAATACTCGACCGAGGATGCGCTGGGCTTCTATCGCCGCTGGTACGCGCCCAACAATGCCATCCTGGTGGTGGCGGGCGATGTGGAGCCGGACGCGGTCAGGGACCTGGCCGAAAGGAATTTCGGTCCCCTGCCCGCGCGCGCGATTCCCGAACGCGACCGGCTGATGGAACCGCCGCCGGAAGCACCGCGGCGCCTGTCGCTCGCCAGCCCCGAGGTGGAACATCCGGCGGTCTGGCGGCGCTACCTGACGGAGAGCTACCGCACGGCGGCGCTGGGCGAGGATAAGGCGGCGCCTTACGCGCTGAGCCTGCTTTCCGAAATCATGGGCGGCGGCGCCGTGGGCCGGCTCTACCGGCAGATGGTGATCAAGGACGGCGTCGCCATCAGCGCCGGGGCCCGCTTCAACGGCGATCCGCGTGATTATGGCAGCTTCACCTTCTATGCCAGCCCGCGCGACCCGGCGGATCTTCCCAAGGCCGAACAGGCGATCGATGCGGAAATCGCCAGGCTGCTCGAGGACGGCATCACCGAGGAGGAGCTGGCTGCGGCCAAGAAGCGGCTGCTGATGGATGCCGCCAAGTCGCGCGACAGCCTCAACGGCCCGGCTTTGCTGGTGGCCGAGGCGCTGGCCAGCGGCGAAACGATGGCCGACATCCAGGCCTGGCCGGAGCGGATCGAGGCCGTCAAGGTGGCCGACGTGATGCTGGCCGCCAGGGAAATCTTCAGGACCGAGAACAGCGTCACCTCGACCCTGCTGCCGGAAACGGAGACGGCGCCATGATGACGAGATTCTTCCGCCCCACCATTTTATCCGCCATTTTATGCGTGGCGCTGGCGCTGCTGCCGCGTGTTGCGGCGGCAACCGACATCCAGAAGGTCGTGAGCCCCGCCGGCATCGAGGTCTGGCTGATCGAGGACCATACGGTGCCGGTGGTCTCGCTTTCCTTCGGTTTCAAGGGCGGCACCGCCGCCGATCCCAAGGGCAAGGAAGGGGTGGCCAAGCTGGCTTCCGGCCTCTTCGACGAAGGGGCGGGCGAACTCGATTCCTCCGCCTTCCAGCAGCGCATCGCCGATCTCGGCCTCGATTACGGCTTCGAAGCCAGCGCCGACAGTTTCAGCGGATCCTTGCGCTCGCTCACGCAGAACAAGGATGCGGCGGCCGATCTGCTGGCCCTGGCGTTGACCCAGCCCCGCTTCGATCCGGAGCCGGTCGAGCGCATGCGCCGGCAGTTCCTCATCGCCATCGAGGGCGAAGAGCGCGACCCCGGTTCCGCCGCCTATCGCATGCTGGAGACGAAACTGCTGGGCGAACATCCTTACGCGCGCTCGAATTACGGCACCAGGGAAACCATGTCGGCGCTGGGTGCCGACGATCTCAAGCAGTTCGTCAAGGATCGCCTGACGCGCGACCAGCTTCATGTCGCGGCGGCCGGCGATATCGATGCGGCGGCCCTGGGCAAGCTGGTCGACCGGGCCTTCGCGGGCCTGCCGGCGACAGGCGCGCCGCTCGACGTGGCGGAGGCCGATGTGGCGCCGGCGGGGTCGCTCAGCGTCGTCAGCCGCGACATCCCGCAGGCGACCGTCCTCTTCGCGCAGAAAGGCGTCAAGCGCGAGGACAAGGATTTCTTCGCCGTCTATCTGATGAATTACGTGCTGGGCGGCGGCGGCTTCTCCTCGCGCCTGATGACGGAGCTGCGCGAGAAACGCGGGCTCACCTACGGCATCAGCACCGACCTGGTGACGCTCGACCATGTGGGCTTCCTCACCGGCCGGTTCGAGACGCCCAACGCCAAGGTCCGTGAAACGCTGGAGCTGCTGCGTGCCGAGTGGCGCCGCATGGCGGCGGAAGGACCGACGCCGGAAGAGCTTGAGGCGGCACGCACCTATCTGCTGGGCTATTACCCGCGCAACCTGACCACGACCTCGAAAGCCGCCGACACCTTGCTCGGCATCCAGATGAACGATCTGGGGATCGACTATATCGAACGGCGCAAGACGGAGATCGAGGCAGTCACGATCGCGGATGTGAAACGCGTGGCCGGCGCGCTGCTCGACGAAAAGGCGCTGACCATTGTCGTGGCGGGAAAGCCGGAGGGGATCGAGGGGACCGTGCCGGTGCAGTGAGGTGGGTGGCGCCCTGTTCTGACTTGTCATGGCCCGCTTTAGGCGGGCCATCCACGAGTTTCGATCGATCTATTGAAAGTGGCTCGTGGATCCTCCGCCTTCGCGGCGGATGACAATAGAGAATAAGAAATGACCCCCGCTTCCCCCGCCCCCATCAGCCGCGCAATCCTCGCCACCCTCACCGCCCTGGTGGCGCTGGGGCCGTTGTCGACGGATTTCTATCTGCCGGCGCTGCCGGTGCTGGCGAAGTATTTCGGCGTCACGGAAGCGGGCGCGCAGGCGACGCTGTCGGCCTATCTCATCGGCTTTGCCGGCGCCATCCTGGTCTATGGACCGCTCTCCGACCGGTTCGGGCGGCGCCCCGTTTTGGCCGGGGGCGTCGTCATCTTCACCCTGGCGAGCCTTGGCTGCGCCATGGCCGAGAGCATCGGCAGCCTGATCGCGTTCCGCTTCGTGCAAGCGGTCGGCGCCTGTGCCGGGCCGGTCATCTCGCGCGCGATGGTGCGCGACCTGGTGGGGGCGAACGGTGCCGCAAGGGTCTTTTCCTATTTGAGCGCCGCGGTGGCGCTGGCGCCGGCGATCGCCCCCATCATCGGCGGCTTCCTCACCGACGCCTTCGGCTGGCGCGCCTGTTTCGTGGCGCTCACCCTTTACGGCGCGCTGGGCCTTGTCGCCATCTTCACCGTGCTCAGCGAAACCAACCGGACGCGCGACATGAATGCCGCCAATCCGCTGTCCTGGTTCCGCATCTATGGCGCACTCATCGGGCACCGCGAATATTTCGGCTATGTGCTGGCCGCCACATTCGGCTATAGCGGGATCTTCTGCTTCATCTCCGGCTCCAGCTTCGTCTTCATCGACGTGCTGGGCGTGCCGCCGAAATATTTCGGCTTCTGCTTCGGCGTCTTCGTCATCGGCTATATCGTCGGCGCCACCAGCGGCGGGCGCCTGTCGAAGCGCCTCGCGCCGGCGCAGCTGGTGGGGCTCGGCTCCCTCATCGCCCTGGCGAGCGCGCTGGTCCTGGTCGCCGTCAATCTGGTGGTCGCGGCTTCCGTCTGGAGCGTGCTGGCGCCGCTCCTTCCCTACATGATCGGTGTCGGCTTGACCCTGCCGGCGGCGCAGGCCGGGGCGATCGGCCCCTTCCCGCGTTCGGCGGGTGCCGCCTCCGCCCTGCTCGGCTTCGTGCAGATGGCGGTCGCGGCGGGCATCGGCGCCATGCTGGGCGTCATCGGATCGCCCTCGCCCGTGCCGATGACGCTGATGATCGCCCTGACCGGCCTTGCGCAGACCGCCTGCTATTGGCGGGTGATCCGGCCGGCCGCGAAAAATGCGGACGCCTAATCGCGTCCCCCTCAGTCGCGACCTTGGTCGTCGCGCTGCTGGTAGTAGGGCTTCTTCTCCTTGGCGGGCTGGCTGGGCGCGGTCTTCGCGTCCGAACTGCCGCCGCCCAGGATCGTGTCGAGCAGCGAACCGATGCCGCCGGGCTCTTCCTCCGGCTGCGCGGCGGGATTGCCCGGCGCTTCAGGCGCCAGTTCGGTGGGCGCACCGGCACTGGCCACCAGCGCGCCGCCGCCGCGCGGCACATCGCGGGGCGGGAGGCCGGCCAGCGCCCCGGCCATGAAATCGTGCCAGATGAGGACGGGGAGCGAGCCGCCGGTCACCTTGTCCATCGGCGCCCCATTGTCGTTGCCGACCCAGACGCCGGTCACCAGATCGGCGGTGAGGCCGACGAACCAGGCATCGCGGAAATTCTGGCTGGTGCCGGTCTTGCCGTAGACCGGCCAGCCGTCGAGCTTGGCCTTCTTGCCGGTGCCCCAATCGACCACCGAGGCCATGACGTCGAGCATTTCGGCGACCGCGCTGCCGGAGGCGACGCGCCCGGGGCCGGAGCCGCCGCGCTCGTAAAGCACCTCGCCCTCGCGGGTGGAGATGCGGGCGATGGCATAGGGCCAGACACCCTTCCCCTGGTTGGCGAAGACGGCATAGGCCGTGGTCATTTCGAGGAGCGTCGTCTCGGACGTGCCAAGCGCTATCGAGGCATCGTTACCGATCGGCGTGGTCAGCCCCAGACGCTGGGCGGCCGCGATCACGTTCCGGCGTCCGACCTGTTCGGAGAGCTGCACCGCCACCGAATTCAGCGAGCGCGCGAAGGCTTCGCGTAAGTTAACCTCGCCATAGAATTTGTCGTTGTAATTGCCGGGCTGCCATTTGCCGATGCGGATCGGCACGTCGTTGAAGAGGCTGCCGGGCCCATAGCCAGCTTCGAAGGCCGCCAGGAAGACGAAGGTCTTGAAGGCCGAGCCCGGCTGGCGCAGCGCCTGTGTCGCCCGGTTGAACTGGCTGCCGCGATAGGAGACGCCACCCACCATCGCCTTCACCGCCCCGTCCGGCGTCATGGCGACGAGGGCCGCCTGGCTGGCGTTCTGCTTCGGGCCCATCTCGGCGATGGTCCTGGCGAGATCCGCCTCGGCGAGGCGCTGCGACCGCGGGTCGAGCGTCGTCTCGACGATGAGGTCCTGGGTCGTGAAACCGACATAGGACGAGACCTGATCGAGCACCCAATCGGCATAGAACTGGCCGATCTGCCCGCGCGCCTCGGCGCTGACCGAGGGGGCCGTCATGGTGGCGGCGGCTTCGGCCACGTCGGGTGCGATGAACTCGGCCACCACCATGTTCCGCAGCACCAGGGTGGCGCGGTCGCGGGCGAGGGTCTTGTCGTTCAAGGGATTGTAGCGCGAGGGGGCTTTGAGCATGCCGGCCAGCATGGCGGATTCGAAGAGGCTCGCCTCGGCCGCCGGACGGCCGAAATATTTGCGCGACGCCGCATCGACGCCATAGGTGCCGGCGCCGAAATAGACGCGGTTCAGATAGAGTTCGAGAATCTGGTCCTTGGTGAAATTCCGCTCCAGCCACAGGGCCAGCAGGACTTCCTGGCCCTTGCGGTGGATCGAGCGTTCGGGCGTCAGGAAGATGTTCTTGGCGAGCTGCTGGGTGATGGTGCTGCCGCCCTGGACCAGCCGGCCGGAGGTGAGGTTCACATAGATGGCGCGGGCGAGGCCTTTGAGGTCGAGGCCGAAATGGCTGTAGAAGCGCCGGTCCTCGGTGGCGATGACCGCCTGGGGCAGATAGGCCGGCAGATCCTTCAAGGCCACGGCGCTGCCATAGAGATCGCCATAGGAGGCGATGAGGCTGCCGTCGCTGGCAACCAGGCTCACCGAGGCGCGGCGCTTGATCTCGTTGAGCTTGGAGACGTCGGGGAGGTCATAGGCGCACCAGGCGACGAAGATGAGCCCCAGGAAGCCGCCCCAGATGGTGGCGACCAATCCCCATTTCAGGGTGAACAAGGCCAGCCTGCGACGCCATTTGCGCGCGGGTCTGGTCTTCTTTTCGGTCTCTGCCTGCGAATCGCCTGCGCTCATGGCCGCCTTTTAGCAGATCGCGCGCCCGTGGCGCGACCCATACCTCAAGCGGTCATATGGCCATGAAATGCGGCGGCATCAGGGCAGGCTCAAGATCATTTTCCGGTGAGGAACCCGACTTTGGGAAGGGCTTCGCGCCTTAACGGCCGTGAGCGCGGCGGGCGCCGCCTTCCTGTCCGTTATCGTGGCTGGTTCGGCCGACCACCACCAGCAGCGCCTCGGTGATACGCTGCTCGAAGGCCTGTTCGGGATTGGCATCGCCAATCACGTCGTCGAGCACGGGGCGCACATTGTTGCGCCAGCCTTCCGGCGCGAAGCCGAAGCGGCGCACGCGCTCATGGCGGCCGAGCAGGGTGAGCTGGAGGAAAAGTTCGCGGTAGACGGGATCGAGGTGGCAGCGTTCGAAAAGCTGCTGCGGGCCGCGGCCGCCCTCGTCGCCGAGGAGCGCGCGGACGTTGCTGACCTGGATGCCGGCCTTGAGGCTCAAGGCCGGCAGCACGAAGGCGAAATTGCCCAAGGCAAAAGCGCGCAGGATCAGCGTCGAACTCAAGAGGCCGTTCTGGTGCAGCGCGTCGATGAGGGCGCGCATTTCCTCGGCGCGCTGGCCGGGGGCGAAACTGGTGAGAAGGATGTTCTCGCGCCCATGTTCGATGAGGGCGGAAACCCGCGCCGGCTCGAGATCGTATTTGTCGATGAGGCGCTCGAGGATGCGCCCCGTCACCACCGTCGTCATGCGCTCGGCCACCGCCATGGGAAGGGCCCGGCGCTGGGCCACCGCGTCGGTCACGTTGGCATTGTCGGCGAAGCGGTCGAGCATGCGGTGATAGGCCTGCGTCGGAATGGCCGCATTCTCGTTGGCGGCCACGCGCAGCACCACGGTCTCGTCGTCGGTCTTGATCAGCGCCGTCGAGACGGCGGCCGAGAGGATCGGGCGCGTCGCCACGACGCGGGCATGTTCGACCCCGCGCTGCTCGATCACGGCCACCAGATCCTCGTCGGTCAAGGCGAGGCATTCGGCCAGGATCGGCCGCGCCACGTCCATCACATCCTCGGCCAGGCGCCGGGCGATGCCGCGGTCGAGGCCGGGTGCGTTCTTCAGGGTCTCGGCAAGGCGGCGGCGGAAATCCAGCTCCGCCTCGGGCAGGACGGTGTTGATGATCGCGTTGGCGATCTCACGCTCTTCCTGCGTCATCTCGCCCGTCTGGTAGACACCGGCAACCGCCAGCATCGTGGCGGCGCGTCTGGCTGGGGTGGGGTCCGCGCTCAAGCGTGTTACATCTGCTTGGGTCAACCTTGCCACACTTCGTCCCTTCTGCATTCGCGGCGGGCCCTTAATCCTGGAACCCCGACTTTCGGAGTCCGGGCGCCGTCCCGAAATTTACGAATTCTCTTCAACCTTGGCCCGGCGCACCCGTTGCTGCCTCGTACGAACCCTGTGACGGGACCGGCGAGGACAGCTCCAAAGCGCCTGCCCAAACAATAGTTTTTGCCTAGCAGCGACGTCCAGCTTCCATCGCGCGAAAAACCCCGTTATCACGGATAAATCACGCTAATTCAGCAATATAGTGTGAGGTTTTGTTGCCTAAAATATGCCGTGAATCTTCGTTAATTTATCGTAAAAGCGCTGTGGCAAAACTGGGATGCGTGTGAGCGAAAAGTGCGATTTCGACCCGCGCGATCCGGCCCCATCCGCCGCGCCGGAGACGCCCCGTTATTCCCGGCGCCCATCCCGGCACATCAACCCGGAAGCTTGCCAAGCGCCCGCCTTTGGCTAATATGCCGCCCGCGCCGCGCCCCCGCCCGAACGATACGGGTGGAGCCGGCAGACACAGATGCCTCTGTGGCGAAATTGGTAGACGCGCCTGACTCAAAATCAGGTTCCCAAAAGGAGTGCTGGTTCGAGTCCGGCCAGGGGCACCACTTAACTTCTCTGCACATGAATCGCCCAATGGGTCTCCCTGGTCTCATGGATTCCCTTTGCAGGAGAGTTTTGTCTGACGGCCGCATACTTAAACTGCTATCGTTGTTTTTTTGGCCTTCGACCTCTCCTACTGGATAGCCCAATGACTGCTATGCGTCTGATCATCGTGGCCGCGACGTTTCTTGTGGCGTGTTCGCAAACACCGCAACAGCCGAAATCCTGCGGGGCCACTGCGGCTGAGAAATGGTTTGCGATGACTGAAGCCGATCTGATGGGTAACCCTGATTTCCAGGAATTCGCGGCAGGCATAGAAGCTGGGCAGCTAAAATCGGGTGCATCGAGCATGGCCTTCGTTGCCGCTGTTGCCAACCTTGCTACGGCAGAAACGGCCTTGGCCGACAATGAACCAGGGCGCGCATGCCTTCTTATAAAACAGGTGCGGTTGGATCCTCGCCTGCCGATCCAGTTTCGCCCGATACAGTAACTCGGAAGGCAAAGCGCAATCCGACGGCTACTAAAAAATACAGATCGCCAGAGATCACACAACTATCGACAGAAATCGCGCGGGGGCATGTCACGCGCGGGGGCGTTGGGAATTACGGCCTTAGATCCGCGCGCTTTGAGAAGGGCCTGTGCCGAGCAAATCCAGGTTCCGTGGAAAATATCGCGGGACCGCGCGATCTGCTTTCCGGCCGCGCCCGTCGCGGTTCATCTGGCGCATCACCCCTCCACCGCCGAGATACTCTATCTGGGTTTCAGGGCGGGGTTTCCGAGCCATGACATCGCCAGGCGACGGATGCAGGACGGCTCCGGCGGCATGCTGTCGGCGCGGCCGGTCACGCCGCCGGCAGGTCGAGATCGACGCGCAGGCCGCCCAACGCGCTGTCGCCCAGTTCAAGGCGACCGCGATAGAGGGCGACGATTTCCCGGACGATATCGAGGCCGAGGCCGGAGCCGGGCACGCGTTCGTCGAGACGCTGGCCGCGCGCCATGACGGATTGGCGCGCGGCGCTGGCAATGCCCGGCCCGTCATCCTCGATGGCGACCGTCAGGCGACCGCCTTGCCGGCTGGCTCGCACGGCGACGCGCGAGCGCGCCCATTTGCAGGCATTGTCGCAAAGATTGCCGAGCATCTCGACCAGGTCGCCGCGGTCGCCGGCAAAGGCCGTGCCGGGATCGATGTCGAAGCTGAGGTCGATCTGCCGGCCGCGATAGATCGTGCGCAGCGAGAAGGCCAGATCGTCGGCGACATCGGCAAGGTCCGTCCGGCTGTGACCGGCGGCGGACGGGCCGGCGGCGCGGATGCGCTGCAGGATGCGTTCGACCTGCCCGGCGATCGATTGCAGCTGGGCATCGAGTACGTCGCGCCGTTCCGGCTCCAGCGCGCCGATCTCATGCGAGAGGACGGAAAGTGGATTCTTGAGCGCATGCGCCAGATTGCCGGCTTCGTTGCGCGCCCGGTCGATGAGATGGCGGTTATGGTCGATCAGGGCATTCACCTCGTCCACCACGGGCGCGATCTCGTCGGGGAATGCGGTGCTTAGATGTTCGGCGCTGCCGTTGCGGATGTCCGCAATCTCGCCGCGCAGCAGCGACAGCGGGCGCAGGCCGAAACCCACCTGCAGATAGACGCCGATCAGGAAGGCGACGCCCAGCGTTGCAAAGACGATGAAGATGTTGCGGGCGAATTGCGCCAAGTCGGCCTCGAGCTCGTCGCAGGGTGCCGCGACCAGGACCGTGACCGGCCTGGTGCCGCCGGGCAGATTCACATCGCGGCGGAACGCGCGCAGCTCGCGCCCGCCGGGGCCGGCAATTTCGGCGACGCCGGAAACCTGCGACAGCAGCTTGAGCGCGCCGGCACCCATGGGCCCCGCCGAGGTCGATTGGCGCACCACCTCGCCGCCGACGGCCGCCTGCCAGTACCAGCCGCTGAAGACGCGCGCGAAGCGGGGATCGGCCGGTATGTAATCGAGCTTCAATGCACCGCTTTCGTCGATGCTGGCGGCCGCCAGCAATTCGCGCTGATAGGCCGCCAGCTGATCGTCGAGCCGGTCTTCGAGATGCGCCCGGAACGCCCAGAGCAGCAGGATGCCCGCGAGAACCAGCACGGGAACCGCCCAGAGAGCCGCCGCCGCCATCAGGCGCAGTTTCAGCGAATGCGGAAAGAATGTGCCGACGATCCGTTTCATAGCGCCAACACATAACCCTGGCCGCGCCGGGTTTCGATCGCGTCGGCGCCCAGTTTCTTGCGCAGGCGGTTGATCAGCACCTCGACCACATTGCTGTCGCAGTCGAAATTCTGGTCGTAGATATGTTCCGTGATCTCGGTCTTGGAGATGACGGCACCGCGGCGCATCATCATATAGGCGGTCAGGCGGTATTCGAGCGGCGTCATGGCGACCGGATTGCCGTCGCGGAAGACCATGCCCTGCGCGGTGTCGAGTGTCAGCGGACCGATCGTCACCACCGAACTCGCGACCCCTTTGGCGCGGCGGATCAGCGCTTCGATCCGGGCGATCACCTCCTCCATCTGGAAGGGCTTGGCGACATAATCGTCGGCGCCCGCGCGCAGGCCCTTCACCTTTTCGGTCCAGGAATCGCGCGCCGTCAGGATGAGGACCGGGGCCGCCACGCCTTCCTTGCGCCAGCGCTCCAGAATCGAGAGGCCGTCGATCTGCGGCAAACCCAGATCGAGGATGATCGCGTCATAATTTTCCGTGGCACCCAGATGATAGCCGTCCTCGCCGTCGCCGGCCGCATCGACCGCATAGCCGGCAGCGGCCAGAGCCGCCGACAGCAGGCGCTGAATGTCGAGATCGTCCTCGACGATCAGAATGCGCATATGCCCACCGGTTCAATCGTCATTACCGCCCTCGCCCCCACCCGAATCGCCACCCGAATCGCCGCTGCCTGAATCGCCACCTTCACCGCCATCCGAACCGCCTTCGCCGCCATCGGAATCGCCGCCGCTGGAATCGCCACTGCCGGAATCGCCACTGCCGGAATCGCCACTGCCGGAATCGCTGTCGCCCGAACCATCGCCGCCAGAACCACTGTCGCCAGAACCACTGTCGCCAGAACCGCTGTCACCTGGGCCATCGCCGCCCGGCGTGCCGCCGCTGCCGGAATCGGATCCACTGCCGCCGGGCGTTCCGTCGCCGGCATCCGGGCTTTCGGCGCGGCCATTGAGCCGGTCGATCAGCCTGGCGATCTCGGGATCGTCGGGCGATCCTTCGACACGCATCAGGTCGAGGTCGACGAGGTCGAAATCGAGCAGGGCCACATTGCCGCTGACGGTCAGCACCTTGACCTCATAGACCCAGGTGCAGGACCCGCCGATCGCGCGGGCGGCTATGTCGACCGAGAGCGGCTCGGCGCCGACCGTGCTGGCGAGTTCGCCGTAAAGCGCCGAAGTGCCGGCGGCACCGGCCGGGCCGGCGCCCGCGCTGCATTCGGCAGCCCGTACCTGACGCGCGCCAAGGGGGGCGGCAAGGCCGGCGACGCAGATCAGCGCCGCCAGCGCCAGGCGGCGACGCGGCGGCGGATGGATCGGCCTGATATGCGCATAGGGCGGCACGGATGACAGCTTTCCCAACGAGCGGGTGGACGCATGGTTAGCAGTATACTAACAGGCCTCATTCAACCTTAAGCCAAGCTTAAACCGTGCCTCAGGATCGCGTCAGCTAGCGGCTCCTATTCTGTCCAGGTTACGCGGTCGCTAATGCCGCAGCCAGCAAGGAGAAACGGGTAATGACCGATCGAACCGAACAACTCAGCAATCGCGCGACCGCCGGCAAAGAGGGGTTGGCCCGGCGCCTGCTTCTCGGCGGCACCGCGACACTCGCCCTGGTGGCGGCAATTGCCGCCGCGCCGATCGATTTCGAACGCAGCATGTCGGGACATCTCGCCGGGGCCCTGGCCCATGCCGATGGCGGCGAAGGCGGTGACAGTGGTGGCGAAGGTGGCGGCGACAGCGATGGTGGCGGCAGCGAAGGCGGTGGCGACGATAGCGGTGGCGACGACCATGGCGAAGGCGGCGACAGCGGCGGCGACGATCATGGCGAAGGCGGTGACGATGGCGGCGAAAGCGGCGATGACGGTGATGACGGCGACGATGACGGCACGCCCGATCAGGGCACCGGCGATGTTCCGGTCGATCCGAATGCGCCGCCGGCGCCGGTCGTTCCGGTGACCCCGGCCCCTTAAGGGCCCATCCTTCCCGGAAAGACGGAACGGGCCCGATCTCCCCCCGATCGGGCCCGTTTCCGATTGCGGCCCTTTCAGGCCGCCTTCTTCAGCTGTGGCCGGTTGGCAAGCGCCGTTTCGTAAAGAGCGATGACGCGCTTGCGTTCCGCCCCGTCCAGCACCAGGCGCGGCGCGCGCACGGTTTCGGTGCCGAGGCCCACGATCTGCTGGCCCAGTTTTATATGCTGCACCAGTTTGATCTCGGTATCGAGATGGAGGAGCGGCGTGAACCAGCGATAGAGCGCGCGGGCCTCTTCATAGCGCCCGGCCTTGCACATCTTCCACAAGGCGACCGCTTCGTCCGGAAACACGTCGGCAAGGCCCGAAATCCACCCATCGACGCCGAGCACGGCGCTTTCCAGCACCAGATCGTCGACGCCGGCGAAGATCCCGAAGCGCGCGCCAGCCTCGTTGTGGAGGTCGGTGATGCGCCGCACATCGTCCGACGATTCCTTGATGGCGACGATGTTCCTCACCGCGCCATAGGCCTTGAATGCCTCTGGCCGGATGTCGACGCCGTAGACCAGCGGATTGTTGTAGATCATCACCGGCAGGCCGCTTGCCGAGGCGACCTGGGCGAAATGATTGAGCGTTTCGCGCGGGTCGGATTTGTAGACCATGCCCGGCAGGACCATCAGTCCGTCGATGCCGATCTTCTCGGCATCGCGCGCATACTGCATGCCGCCGGCGGTGGTGAATTCCGAGACGCCGGAAAGCACCGGCACCTTGCCGCCCGCCACTTCCTTCGCGGCCCTGAGCACGGCGCGCTTCTCTTCCGCCTGCAGCGAGCAGTTCTCGCCACAGGTGCCCAGCATGATGAGGCCGTCGACGCCCGCCTTCAGCAGCGCCTCGATCTCGCGCTGCGTGGCCGGCAGGTCGAGGGCTTCGTCCGCCTTGAACTGCGTCGTTACCGCCGGGAACAGGCCCTGCCAGCTGACCGGATTGCTCATTTTTCGCTCCACCTTGTTTAACTGATTGAAAATGTGCGTTATTGCTTTGTTGATTTGAATATTGTATACATTATCCAAAGCGAGTCAATGTATCTCTTGCCGGGCGGCGAGTCCGCCGGGCAGAAGCGGGATCGGATTTCGTTTGGACGGAGTGGCGGCGGCGATGGATTCGATCATCCAGAAGCGGACCATGGCGGAGGAAGTGGCCGATGTGCTGCGCGGGCGCATCCTGTCCGGGCGCCTTCGGGCCGGCCTGCCGATCCGCCAGGAGCATGTCGCGAAGGAACTGGGGGTCAGCCGCATTCCCTTGCGCGAGGCGCTCTCGCAGCTTGCCGCCGAAGGCTTCGTGACGCTGGTGGCCCATAAGGGTGCGGTCGTGGCGCCCTTGTCGGCGGCCGAGGTCGAGGAACTGTTCGAATTGCGCCTGGTGCTGGAGGACCGCCTCCTCACCCGCGCCATCCCGCGCCTGACGGCGGAAGATTTTGCAGCGCTCGACCGGCTGATCGAGGAAAGCATGACGCCCAAGGGCCTGAAGCGCTGGGGCGAGTTCAACTGGCGCCTGCACGAGACGATGTATCTGCCGGCGGCGCGGCCGGTGACCTTGAAGCTGCTCAAACGCGTCCACGACAATATCGACCGCTATCTGCGCCTGGAAATCGCCCTGTCCACGGAAGGGCGCCAGCGCGGCTATCGCGAGCACCGCGAGCTGGTCGAGCTGTGCCGCGCCGGCGATGTGGCGGGCGCCCGCGCGCTGCTAGCCGTGCATATCGGCACCACCGCCCGCAACCTCGCCGCCAGCCTCGAGCGCCGGCAGGGCTGAGCGCCGCGGCGCCGGGCCGTGGCGCATCTGCACGTATGACCGCAGCAGCGGGATCTGCTGCGAGAGTATCTGCGGCTCCTTGAGCGCCTTCGAGACGACGATGGCCCCTTCGACAATGGCCGAGACCATATCGGCCAGCGCATCCGTTTCGATTCTGTAGCGCGGGCTGTAATGCGCATCGATTTCGGCAAAGATGGCGGCGAAGCGGCGGCGCCGGTTGGGACAAGCTGTCCCCTTGCGCCGCCGCGCCTGAACAATCACATTCGGGGGCCATTGACCGACCGAGTCCAAGCGCCGCATGAACGCACATAAAATCCGTCCCGCCCCGCGCGCCGACCGCCAGCGCCGGCCGGATATGATGGGCCGGCTGCGGCGCCTGCTGCGCTACCGCATCGTCGTGCCGATGATGCGTTCGCGCCATTCGCCCGAACATGCCGCGCGCGGCAGCTTCGTCGGCCTCTTCTGGGCCTTCACGCCCTCGGTCGGCATTCAGATGCCGCTGGTCCTCATCACCTGGACACTCGCCCGGCGCTTTCCCAGATGGGACTTCAATCTGGTTCTCGCCATCGCCTGGACCTGGACCACGAACGCCTTCACCGCCCTGCCCTGCTATTATGTCTTCCATCTGACGGGACAAGTGATGTTCGGCCATTGGGACCGGCTGGCGGGTTTCGCGAGCTTCCGCCTGATGTGGAACGATATCTTCACCGCCGAGCAGAGCATGCTTGAGCAATTGCAGGCGCTGGCGCGGGTGCTGATTCTCGATTGGGGCGTGACCATGCTGGTTGGCTCGCTGCCCTGGGCGCTCGTCATCGCCTGGCTCGGCTATCGCTACAGCCTCAAATTCGTCCTGGCCTATCGCCATGCCCGCCACGAGCGGATGATGAAGCGGCATCGCAACAGGGTGGCTTGATTCGGCATCGGCGGCTGGCTAGGGTCGCCCCGGTTCATCATTCGGGGTATTAACCATCATGGCCAAGGCAGCGGCAAAGAAGCGCGTCTCCACGGACGGCAACAAGGGTGGCGGCAAGGAATTCGATGCCTTCCTGAAACGCTATCCCAAGACCGCCGAGGTCGATGTCTTCGTCCACGACATGAACGGCTTCCTGCGCGGCAAGCGTTTTCCCGTGGCGGAAGCGCGCAAGCTCTGGGAATCCGGCATCGAGATGCCGCGCTGCCTGCTGTTCCTCGATCCGACCGGCGACGATCTCGATCCCGGCGGACGCTCGGAAGCGCTGGGCGATCCCGACGGCACCGCGCTGCCCATTCCGGGGCGGCTTGCGCCCGTGCCCTGGGCCGATCATCCGACGGCGCAGGTGCTCCTGCAGATGCACGATCCCTATCTCAAGGGCGAAACCAATGCGGGCAAGCCCTCGAAATACTGCCCGCGCGCAGCGCTCCAGGGCGCGCTTGCGCGTCTCGAGAGGCTGGGTGTGACGCCGATGGTGGCGGTGGAGCTTGAATTCTACCTGCTCGACCAGACGCGTGACAGAACAGGCCGGCCGCTGCCGCCGAAGAATCCGCTGACCGGCCAGGTCGAAACGTCGAAGCAGCCCTACAGCATGGACGATCTCGACGCCTATGCGAGCTTCATCCGCCGCGTGGCCGGGAATGCCGAGGCGCAAGGGATTCCCGCCTCCGCCGCCATCACCGAATATTCGCCCGGCCAGTTCGAGATCAATCTGAAGCATCAGCCGGACGCGGTCGCGGCCTGCGACAATGCGGTCCTCCTCAAGCGCTGCATCAAGGGGACGGCGCGCGAGCTTGGGTATAACTCCACCTTCATGTCGAAGCCGTTCCTGGACGCCGCCGGCAGCGGCATGCATGTGCATGTGAGCCTCATCGATAGAGCCGGCAAAAACCTCTTCGGCGAGACGGGAGCGAAGGGCGAGGCGATGCTGCGCCATGCCATCGGCGGGTTGCAGGCCAGCATGGCGGAAGCGATGGCGATCTTCGGCGCCAACCCCAATGCGAGCCGGCGCTATGTGCCGGGCGCCAACGTGCCGATGAGCCCGGAATGGGGCCATAACAACCGCACGGTCGCCTTCCGCATTCCGGCCGGCGGCCCCAAGGCGCGCCGCATCGAGCATCGCGTCGCCGGGGCCGACGCCAATCCCTATCTCACCATGGCGGCGATCCTCGCCGGCATCGCCCATGGGCTGGAGAACGAGCTCGATCCAGGTGCCGCCGCCGAAACCGGCGATTTCGCCAGGCCCGCCGACCCGCGCATTCCCTTCAAGTTCGGCGCAGCGCTCGAGGCCCTCGCCAAGGCGAAGATCCTGCCGAAATACATCGAGAAGGAATGCCTCGACCTCTATGTCGATGCCCGGCGCGTGGAGATGGAGAAGTTCCACGACGTGATATCCCAGCGCGAATACGACTGGTATCTGTGAGTCCCAGACGGCATCGGCACCATAGCAGCCGGCGGCGAAGCCCTCTCTACCGGGCCTTCCGCTACCGCCTGCTCATTCCGATGCTGCGCAGCCGCCACCCGCCAGAATTCGCGGCACGCGGCACGGCGCTGGGCCTCATGCTCGCCTTCACGCCGACCATCGGCCTCCACACGCTGCTGGCAACCGGGCGCATAGGCGATCTCGAAACATCGTGGCGGATCACCGGCGGCAAGGGCGGTTCCCTCTTCGATCTGACGATTGGCCTTCTATTTGCGTCCATTGTGATTGTCGCGATGCTAGTCGTCATCGCCTTCGTCATGCTGCCCGCCTATGTCGGCGACCTCGGTTTTGTCGCCTTGCCGGCCATGACGCTGGCGATACCCGTTCTCCTTCGAACCCTGCAATTGTCTGCCTTTGTTGAACGATATTTTTCTCTTGGCGCTGAGTTCAACGACGTTTGAGATGGCAGCGGCCTAACTCTATTGTCTCACTTTCTTTGGCCTGGGGCCGATCATGAGGGCCGGGCCGTCGCTACGACCATCCAACGGCGTAAATGCGAAATCTACATAGCGCGCTGGTGTCTCCAGCGCGCCTTCCAGAGCCTTTCTTCCGACTAACCGCCAGTGCTTGCCGCTCCAATTTTCAGGGTGGACGATCTGTCGCTCGATCGGATCATAGACAGCAACGTCTTTGGTCGTGATTCGCCGCCAGAGAGCATGTGCACGCTTTGCGAAGGCTGTCGTCTCAGGATCGTTGAGATCATAACATGCAAAGAACTCACTTGCAGCGCCACTTAGCACTGCCATTTCCGGATAGCGATCGATGGGCAGCTTGCTGTGTTCCACGGCGGAAAGACGATAGCGAAGATTCGGCCGTCGTGGGTCTACATAGTCGTCACTCTCGTAATGGAAAGTGAACCACCTGCCTTCATCTCGATATTGAAGCGCCAGCCTGAAGACGTCACTAGGAGTTTCCCGCCCACCGATGAGCCGCTCCGGATCGCCTGTTTCCATTTCTTCAGGCCACGGCCAGCGGCAGTAGATATCGGGGCGATTGAAATTAGGCCCGTTGTAGCTGGGTCGATCTCTTTCAACTTCCAGCGCGGCCCTCACCGCGTCGAGAAGAGAGGTGAAAAGAACGATCGGCAAGTCCGCGGAAAATTTCGATGGCGTTGGCGTGCCGGTTTTGTAATTGGCAAAAAAGTAGACAAGCTCCGGAAACTCGTGCTTGAGGACATCTGAATACATGCCCACGTCTTGGAGATTGATCTTTGCATAGCTCCGGAGTCTGCGATGTTTCGCTTCGGGCTCAGAGGCGAGCATTTTGGCAGTCGCTTCAAAATTTAGCGCGCTCTGACTTCCATAGCGCAGTGCGTCTCGGATCCACGCACGTCGCGCTTCAATATCGGCTCCATGATTCATTTCTTTCTCACTAGTTGTCATTAGACAATAGCTCTGACACTTCTGACGCCTTTTCTATCGCTACCTTGATCAGGAAAGGCCGTTTGCAATCGACCATCTTATTCACGAAATCGTCCATAGCTTTCAGATAGTCTTCCATAGACTGACCGGGTTTTCTTTTCGAAAAGTGGCCAATTCCTGCCGCCTCAATGTCGAGGTCACCTTCCCTAATTCCGCGAGCGATATTGTTCACGAGCTTGTATATTTGATTTACCTCATTCGGCTTCAGTGTAATTCCGTCGGCATATGTAGCCGAATGGTTTGCAAAAAGCCCAATCGAGCGGCCGTTAATGGTAAATGGCACATGTCCATCCGAATAGCTTCCGCCCAGGAACTGCCCAAGGGTTTTCGGAATGAATTTCTCCTTCCTTCCGTAAAATTCGCCCTGAACCTGTCCGCCACATGCTTGTATGGCCGCAGCAAGCTTCTTTGTCATAAGTTCCGCTATATCCCGGGTCTCTTTACTTCCAAGCCGCCCGCCATATGTTTCTTCTTCGGCGATAACCGTGGCTGCCTGAAAAAAGACATCTGACAGATCCGCCCCGGAAATTCTAAGCGGCCTAATAAGCCCCAAGAATGGCTTGGATGCTGCAACCGTTTCATTCGGCTTTATGCCTGCCTCTGTCCAGTGCTGCGCCGGAGCGAATACGATCTTGGCAACGGCATCTTTGATCTCAGCTACCTGTTTAGGTGTCGCTGCTTCATGATAGGCTGTATGGAAATCTGTCAAAGCGACATTCGACAGCTTGTCGACTTCGCCCTGCATCGACCGAAATACCGCATCCGGGTTCTGCTCCAGGAGACGAGACCATTCGTCTTTCATATCCTCGAGATAGGCAAAGCGGCCTGCGTCACTCGCCGCATGGATGGCATATTCGCTGGGCGCGGGCTCCGGATAGCCTTTGCGTTTCCAGTTGAAAAGGCGGTCGTCGATCTGCCTTTCCTCTTCCTCTGCCATTGCTGCGCCCGCAATGATCGGCTTGCCGGGCGACTTCTCCTCGGCTTGACGATCGATGCGCTTGGCCGCACCTTGCCCCGCTACGCCAGGGCTATTGTCATTGGCGACCGAACGATAATTGTCGTTTGCGTGGTAGCCGACGAGTTTTTCGTTATAAGCTCGGCGTTGTCCCGATGGGAGCGATGGGGGCGCGATGAAAGGTTGCGCTTCCTTCACCTCCTTGGGCAATCCGGTAACGGCTCTGTCGGTGCTGGCGACGAGCACGGGCGGTTGCGCCGGTTCCTTCGGCAGCGAACCCCACGCTGCGGCATCGTCTGTCAGATCGAGATCGAGATCGACATCGCCGGCAACACGCGTCAGGTCCGGCCGCTCGTTCGGCTGTGCTCCCATGTCGCGCGTCTTGTTGGGGTAGGTCGCTTCCTGCTCCTTGCTCGCGGCGCCGCGTTTGCCTTGCGCCAGCGCCAGTGCCTCCGCTTCGCCAGGATGCGGCTTGTCGTCGGGATATTGACCGAGCTCGGTCCAGGTGACGCCCGTTCGAGCGAAGTCGTTGAACGCCTTGCCGCGGATCGCCTGAACGTCGCGGTCTTCGCGGAGTGCCGCGGTGATGCTGCGATGCTTGCCGTCCGGCCCGCGAAAGAACTGGCCGGTGCCGAGATGGGGCATGTCATCGAGGAGCGATTGCGTCTGTGCATCAACCGGCGGCTTTGTCTGCCAGCGATCCGGATGGACCGATTGGCGGTAGGCCTGGGCGTGCCATTCCCGCTCCTGCTCGGGCCCGTCAAATGCGAAGGTCGCGCCGTCCCATCGGCCAAGCGGCGTATATGGCGGTCGTTTGGCTACGCCCGCGATGGGGTTGAACAAGCGGTCTCGGTTGTCACGGCTCATTGCGCTCTCCTGCGTAAATTACTCCTATAACGTAACATACGCAAGAGATGTTGTCAATTCGTTCTCATTATGGAAGGTAATTTTTCCTGCTCCAGCCTCACCCCACCAACGCCGCGTCCTCGACGATGAGTTGGACGCCCTGGCGGCCTTGCCAATTGTCGTGGCGGAGGTGGCCGGCAAGATGCAGGCGCGCCCCACGGGCGGTCAGCAGCAGGCGGCCGAGGTCGTTCTCGGCGGCGCGGAAGGCGATGGCTTTGAGGCGCGCACCATCCGCGCCCTCGATCTGCAGCCTGAGATGCGCGCCGCCGACGAGGTCGGCGAAGGCCAGGCGGACATTGGGGAGGACGAAGCGGGGTTCGGCATTGCCGGCGCCGAACGGGCCCATCTGCTCAAGGAGGGTGACGAATTCCGGCGTGGCGGCCCGGGGCTGCAGGGCGGCGTCGAGATCCAGCACGGGGACGAGGCGTTCGCCCTGCATGTGATCGACGAAGCGGGCGTGCAGGAAGGCCTGGAGATCCGGCAGGCGGTCTTCGGCCACTTCGAAGCCGGCGGCCATGGCGTGGCCGCCGCCCTTCCCTATGATGCCGGCCTCGCGCGCGGCGATGATGGCATTGCCGAGATGCAAGCTACCGACCGACCGGCCGGAACCCTTGCCGATTCCGTTCTCGACCGCCACCACGCAGGCCGGGCGCTGATAGCGTTCCTTCAAGCGCCCGGCAACGATGCCGATGACGCCGGGATGCCAGTCGCGCCCACAGGCGAAGATGAGATAGGGGCTGTCGGCGGCATGGGCTTCGGCTTCGGCGATGGCGGCATCCAGCACCTTGCCTTCGATGTCGCGGCGTTCGGTATTGAGCGCGTCGAGCTCGGCGGCGGTCCGCCGCGCGAAGGCTTCGTCGTCGGTGGCGAGGAGTCTCGCGCCGAGGTCCGAGCGTCCTACCCTTCCGCCGGCATTGACGCGGGGGCCCAGCAGGAAACCCGCATGATAGGCGCTGGGGCGTTCATTGATGCGGGCGACATCGGCAAGGGCCGCGAGACCTATATTCTTGCGCCCAGCCATCACCTTCAAGCCTTGCGCCACCAATGCACGGTTGATGCCGGTCAGCGGCACCACATCGGCCACCGTGCCCAGCGCCACGATATCGAGCCATTGCATGAGGTCGGGCTCGGCCCGCCCATCCCGATAGAAGCCGCGCTGGCGCAAGATCCGGTTGGTGGCGACCACGACCAGGAAGGCTACACCCACCGCCGCGAGCTGGCCGTGCTGGCCGCTCTCATCCAGCCGGTTGGGATTGACCACGGCATGGGCCGTTGGCAGGCGCGGCTCGGCCACATGATGGTCGACCACCAGCACGTCGAGGCCGGCTTCATTCGCGGCCTCCAGCGGCGCGAAAGCGGTGATGCCGCAATCGACCGTGATGATGAGGCGCGCACCCTGCCCGGCCAGCTGGCGCATCGCCGGTGCGTTGGGGCCGTAACCCTCCGTCAGCCGGTCGGGGACATAGAGGATCGGCGGCCTGGCCCCCACGGCTTGGAGAAAGCGCATCAGCAGGGCGGATGACGTAGCGCCATCGACATCGTAATCGCCGAAGATGGCGATCTGCTCGCCGCTTGCCACCGCGTCGGCGAGGCGGCTGGCGGCCAGATCCATGTCGCGGAAGCGCGAGGGGTCGGGCATCTGGTCCCGGAGGCGCGGCGAGAGGTAGGCGGCGGCCTTCTCCAGGTCCTGGCCGCGGGCGGCCAGCAGCTGGCCGATCAGTTCGGGAAGGCCGAGGCGCTGGGCGATGGCAAGCCCCAAGCGGTCGTCATAGGCGCGCTGGCGCCACAGCCGGCCGCTGGCCGAGTGGGCGACGCCGAGGAAGGCGGTGGATTCGGTCATGGCGCCGCTGTCCGAAAAAGCCGCACCACCCCTCACCCCAACCCCTCTCCCCGCAAGCGGGGCGAGGGGCTTTTTGCAAAGGCTCGATGGAGGCTCCCTCGCCCCGCGATAGCGGGGAGAGGGCCGGGGCGAGGGGTGTGACGCTGGATCAGCGCGCCCGACACATCAGATGCCTTGCGGCTTCTTGATGGTCCAATTGTGCTGGGCTTCGATGAGGCGGACCGTGCCGGTCTTGGAGCGCATCACCATGGAATGCGTGCTGGCGCTGGTCGAGGAGCGGCGCACGCCGGTCAGCATCGGACCGTCGGTGACGCCGGTCGCGGCGAACATCACGTCGCCGTTGGCAAGATCGATGAGATTGTATTTGCGGGCGAAATCGGTGATGCCGATCTTGCGGGCGCGGCCCTTCTCGTCCTCGTTCCGGAAGACGAGGCGGCCCTGCATCTGCCCACCGATGCAACGGAGCGCCGCCGCAGCCAGCACGCCTTCGGGCGCGCCACCCTGGCCCATATAGATGTCGACACCCGTGCCGGGCTTGGCCGTGGCGATGACCCCGGCCACGTCGCCGTCCGAGATCAGCATGATGCGGGCACCCGTGGCGCGCACCTTGGCGATGAGGTCGGCATGGCGCGGGCGGTCGAGGATGCAGGCGACCAAATCGCTGATATCCATGCCCTTGGCCTTGGCGAGGTTCTTCAGATTCTCGGCCGGGCTGGCATCGAGATCGACCACGCCCTCGGGCAGGCCCGGGCCGACGCTGATCTTTTCCATGTAAGTGTCGGGCGCGTTGAGGAAGCCGCCGGCTTCCGCCATGGCGATGACCGCCAGCGCATTGGTGCCGCCCTTGGCCGTGATGGTGGTGCCCTCGAGCGGATCGAGCGCTATGTCGATGCGCGGGCCGCCGGAACCGACCTTCTCGCCGATATAGAGCATCGGCGCTTCGTCGCGTTCGCCCTCGCCGATCACCACCGTGCCGTCGATGGGCAGGTCGTTCAAGGCGCGGCGCATGGCATCGACGGCGGCCTGGTCGGCGGCCTTCTCGTCACCCCGCCCCATCAGGCGGGAGGCGGCGAGGGCCGCTGCTTCGGTGACGCGGACGGCCTCTAGGGCCAGGTTGCGGTCCATTCGTTAAATCTCCTTCAACTCAGTGTCTCGATCGGCAGAACATGCGCCGGTTCCAGCACCGATTTGATGTCAGAAAGCCGTCCGACTACACGGCCGATCGCCGCTTCGGTCGTTTCGTGGGTCGTGAACACCAGCGGCACCGGGTCATTCGGCGAGCGCCCGCGCTGGATCATGGATTCCAGCGACACGTTCTCGTCGCGCATGACGCCGGCGATATCGGCGATGACGCCCGGCTTGTCGATGACCATCAGCCTCAGATAATAGGATCCGGCGTGGAGCCCAACAGGCGCCTGGGCCGCCGGTTCCAGACTTTCCGCCGGCGCCGAGAAAGCGGGCAGAATGAAGCCCCGGGCGATGTCCATGAGGTCGGCCACGATGGCCGAAGCGGTGGGCCCCCGGCCGGCACCCCGGCCAATGGCGATATTCTCGCCCACGAAATTACCGCTGGTGACCACCGCGTTATAGACGCCGTCGACCTTGGCGATGGTCGATGCCTGGGGGACCATGCAGGCATGGACGCGCTGCTCGACGCCGTGCGGCGTCTGGCGCGCCAGCCCCAGCAGCTTGATGCGGTAGCCCAGTTCGTCGGCATAGGCGATGTCCATGGCCGAGACGTTGCGGATGCCGGAAATACGCACGCCCGCGAAATTGACCGCGCAGCCGAAGGCAACCGAGGTCAGGATCGAGAGCTTGTGCGCGGCATCGATACCGTCGACATCGAAGCTGGGATCGGCCTCGGCATAGCCCAGTTTCTGCGCCTCGGCGAGCACGTCGGCGAATTCGCGGCCCGTTTCGCGCATCTGCGTCAGGATATAGTTGCAGGTGCCGTTGAGGATGCCATAGACCTGGGCGATGCGGTTGGCGGCGAGGCCCTCGCGCATCGCCTTGATGACCGGAATGCCGCCCGCCACCGCCGCCTCGTAGGCGAGCCCCACGCCGGCGCGTTCGGCGGCCAGCGCCAGGGCCGTGCCGTGATGGGCGAGCAGCGCCTTGTTGGCGGTCACCACATGGCGCTTGTGGGCGATGGCTTTCTCGACAACGTCCTTGGCCTTGCCCTCGGACCCGCCGATCACTTCGACGACCACGTCCACCTCCGGGTGGTCGGCGAGCTTCACCGCATCCTCGACCCAGTCGATGCCGGAAAGATCGATGCCCCGGTCCTTCTTGCGGTCGCGCGCCGAGACGGCGGTGACCAGGATGGGCCGCGGGCAATGCTTGGCCAGGATGTCGGCGTTCTGCCGCAGAACCTCGATCACACCGGCGCCGACGGTGCCGAGGCCGGCCAAGCCCACCCGTAACGGTTTTCGATCAGCGGCCACAAGCACCGCCCCTCGGCTGCGCCGAGCCATCAAGCATGTTCATGATCGTCCAGAACTCAGTAGGCGGAGAGATAGATCTCGACGCGGCGGTTGTTCGCCTCGCCCGCCGGCATGGTTTCCACCGCGATCGGCGTGGTGGAGCCCGCCGCCGCCACCTGGATGAGGCCGGCCGGCACGCCCCGCCGGGTCAGCGCGCGGGCGATGGAGTTGGCGCGCTTCATCGAGACGGCGTAGTTCACCTGATCCTGGGCATAGGGGTTCATGTTGCCGGTGCGCTGGCTGGCATGGCCGACGATGCGGATGACGCCGCCGTAATAGCGGTGCATCTCGGCGATCTGCTTGACCACGCGCTGGTCGTCGCGCCCGAGCTTGGCCGAACCGTTATTGAAGAACACCACGCCGACCGGCTGGCCGGCGGCCGGCAGCGGCTGCACGGCGGCTGGCGCGTAGGACTGGTAACCCGGCGCCGCATAAGGCTGGTAGGGCGAGGCCAGCGCGGCGCCGCCATAGGCCACGGGCTGCGTCGCGCCATAGGGCGAGCGGTAATAGGCCTGGGCCGGATTGTTGCGCTGATAGGGGCTGTAGCTGGCATAGCCATAGGTGCCGCCGGCGGCGACGGAGGAATAGTCCACCATGACCGGCGTCGCCACCACGGTGGGGGCGCTGGCCTGGGGCAAGGCACCTGGCTGCACGACATAGGCGGCCTGGCCGGCGGCACCACCCAGCGGCTTCGAACCCGGCTGCGGGGTGCCGATATAGCCTTGGGAGACCGAACCCAGCGGGGTCATCTGCGGGGCCGGATACTGGCCGACCACGGCGGGAGCGAGCGGCTGCTGGCTGACGCCGGCCACTTGCGGGGCCGGTGTGCCGGCCGGCGCCGCCGCGGCGGCGGGCTGCACCGAAGCTGACGGCGTGGAAGCCGGGGGGACCGCAGCCGGCGCCACGGGGGCGGCCGGGCGGGCGGCCGCTTCACCGGGGGCGGTCAGGGTCTCGTCGGTATATTGGGCATTGGCGCGGTCGGCGGCGAGGCCGGGCTGCACGCCGGCCTCGAGATCGGCCGGGACGGGGGGCGATTTCGGCACGCTGTTGATGTCCGGGACACTGCCACCGGAAGCCGAGCTTGCCGCGGCATCGGCCGTCGAGGCGGCCGCCGCTTCGCCGCCGGCCTTGGCGGCATCGGTCGCCGCCTGCTTGGCCGACGCGTCCTGGGCCGGATATTGTGTGTCGCCGGTCGAGCAGCCGGCGATGGCGATGAAGGCCGCGGCTGTCGCCCATTGCTTCAGGCCGGGCTGGCGCAGCGAATGGCGCGAATAGGGCAGGAAAGGCCTCAGGGCCGAACCGGACATGAGCGCCAGGCGCCCCACCGCCTCGGCAACGGCGACACCGCGCGACGCGGCCAGATCCGAAAAATCAACCATCGTTTCCTCCCCACAGCGCCGGCCCTGGCGCATAAAACGCAGGAACCGATAGCGGCTCCCGAACGCTCATCCTAGCGCGCAAACTACTGGCGCAAAATAAAAGTTCCGATTTTTTAGACTGCGCTACTATAACAAACAAGCGAGATCGTGGACGTGAAAAAGCGTTAGCCCCTAAATCTTTGTTATTTTTGTCCTTTCGACAGGACGAGCCCAAGGATAAGCGATGGCGAAGAGCGATTCCGGCGACCAATCCCCCAGGGCGGCAGGCGCATCCCCCAATGCCCCCGCCGGGCGGGCGCCGGCCAAGCCGGCCCGTTCAGAGGCTTCCGCCGCCGATCCAAAGCCGAATCCGGGGGCGGAGGCGGGTGACGCGGACGCCAGGGACCTGCACGAATCCATGGCCCGCATCGCCGAGCAGTCGCAGCGCCTGATGCAGGATTTTCTCGGCCGGCATGCCAAGGATTTCAGCATCGGCCCGGACGCCGCGAGCCTCGGGCGGGCTTTCCTCGAAATGACGGCCCGCATGATGGGCGATCCCGCCAAGCTGATCGAGGCCCAAGTCTCGCTGTGGCAGGATTACATGAATCTGTGGCAATCGACCGCCGCACGCCTGATGGGCCAGGAGGCCGAGCCGGTCATAGCGCCCGCCAAGGACGACCGCCGCTTCAAGGATGCCGCCTGGAACGACAACCAGGTCTTCGACTATATCAAGCAATCCTATCTGCTGACCGCGCGCTGGCTGCAGAACACCGTGCGCACGGTCGAGGGGCTGGACGACAAGACCGCCAAGAAGGTCGATTTCTACACGCGCCAGTTCGTCGACGCGATGGCACCCAGCAATTTCGTCATGACCAACCCGGAAGTGCTGCGCACGACGCTCGAAAGCCGTGGCGAGAATCTGGTAAAGGGACTGGAGAACCTGCTGGAGGATCTGGAGCGCGGCAACGGCAAGCTCAGGATCTCGATGACCGACCATGAGGCTTTCGAGATCGGCAAGAACATCGCCGTGCAGCCCGGAAAAATCGTCTTCCAGAACGACCTCGTGCAGCTCATCCATTACACGCCGACGACGGCAAGGGTGGCCCGGCGTCCACTCCTCGTCATTCCGCCCTGGATCAACAAATTCTACATCCTCGATCTGAAGCCGCAGAATTCCTTCGTCAAATGGGCGGTCGACCAGGGGCACAGCGTCTATGTCATTTCCTGGGTCAATCCCGACGAGCGGCTGGCGCGGAAGACCTTCACCGATTACATGCTGGAAGGACCGCTCGCCGCCATCGAGGCGATCCGCCGGGATACCGGTGAAAAGAGCGTCAATGTCATCGGCTACTGCCTGGGGGGCACGCTGCTTTCCTGCCTGCTCTCCTATCTCGAGGCCAAGCGGCAGAGCGATATCGTCGCCAGCGCCACTTTCTTCACGACGATGATCGACTTCGCCGAAGCCGGGGAACTCTCGGTCTTCATCGACGAGGAACAGCTCACCGCCCTCGAAACCAAGATGAACGAACGCGGCTATCTGGAGGGGGCCGAGATGGCCGCCACCTTCAACATGCTGCGCGCCAACGACCTCATCTGGTCCTTCGTCATCAACAATTATCTGCTGGGCAAGGAGCCGTTCCCCTTCGACCTGCTTTACTGGAATTCAGATTCCACCCGCATGCCGGCGGCGATGCACAGCTTCTATCTCAGGAACATGTATCAGAAGAATCTGCTCATCAAGCCGGGCGGCATCGAACTCGACGGCGTGAAGATCGACCTCAGACAGATCAGGCAGCCCGTCTTCGTGCTGGCGACGCGCGAGGACCATATCGCCCCCTGGGTCGCCGCCTATGCCGCGACGCAGACCTATCGCGGCCCCGTGACCTTCGTGCTGGCCGCTTCCGGACATATCGCCGGCGTGGTCAATCCGCCGGCCGCCGGCAAATACTGCCACTGGATCGGCGACGGCAAGACCTACCCGCCCAAGCCCGAAGACTGGCTGGAAGGCGCCAAACAGCATGCCGGCTCCTGGTGGCCGGAATGGCAGAAATGGATCGCCACCCACAGCGACGGCGAAGTGCCGGCACGCCAGCCCGGCGCCGGCAAGCTCAAGGCAACCGAGGACGCCCCGGGATCTTATGTGAAGGTCAAGGCGCAGTAAGCCTTACGCCGCTCCCTTCTGTGCCACGGCCTGGCGCTGTTCGATCACCTTGTCGGCCAATCGGCCGGACAGCTCCTGCAGATGATCGAACTGGCAGGCGAAATTGCCGATGCCCAGCGTCAGGCTGCGCAGCTCGATGATCATGTCATGGAGTTCCGATTGCGGCACCAGGGCTTCGACCACTTCCCAGCCGGTCCAATCCTCCTTGGCCTGGAAGTTGAGGATCTGCCCGCGCCGTCCGGTCACCAGATTGTGGACGCGCGCCGTGAATTCCGCCGGCGCCGACACCTCGACCGCGAAGATCGGTTCCAGCAGCACCGGCCCGCATTGCGGCAACGCTTCCTGCATCGCCTGCCTTGCCACGGTCTTGAAGGCCATGTCGGAGGAATCCACCGAATGGAACTGGCCGTCGAAGAGCGCCACGGCCACATCGACCACGGGGAAGCCGAGCGGCCCGCGCACCAGCGATTCGCGCGCGCCGTCCTCGACCGAGCCGATGAACTGGCGCGGCACCGAGCCGCCGACGACGCGATCGTGGAACTCGAAGCCCTTGCCACGCTCCAGCGGCCAGATTTCGATATGCACATCGGCAAACTGGCCGTGCCCGCCCGACTGGCGCTTGAAGCGGCTGTGCTGCTTGATGCCGTGGCGGATGGTTTCCTTGTAGCTCACCTGCGGCCGGCGATGCTTGAGCGGCAGGCCGAAGCGGTTCTTCAGCCGGTCGAAGGCGATGGCGAGATGAATCTCGCCCTGGCCGGAGAGCAGCAGCTCATGCGTGCCGGCATCGTGCGTGAAAGCGAGCGACGTGTCTTCCTCGATGAGCTTGGCCAAGGCCGCGGTCAGCTTCACCTCGTCGGCGCGGTTCTCCGCATCGACCGCCAGCGCAAAGAGCGGCTCCAGGGGTGAAGGCCAGGTGAAATCGGGATTCTTCTTGCCCGATGCGGTCAAAAGGTCGCCCGTCTTCACTTCCTCCATGCGCGCCAGTGCCGCCACTTCGCCGGTCCTGGCTTCCGCCACCTTGTCGAAGGCATTGCCCTTGGGCTTCAGAACGCCGGCCACGCGCACGCCGTTGAGGACCGAACCTTCCGCGATCTTGCCGCCGAAGACCCGCACCAGCGACAGCTTGCCGGCATGCGGCTGGTGATAGGTCTTGAAGACCAGGGTCGAGGCGTCGAAGCTCGATATGCCCAGACGCTGCGCCGTCGCTTCCGGGCCCGGCACTTCATGGCGGAGCGCCTTCATCAGCCGGCGCACGCCGCCATCGCGTTCCGCTTCGCCCAGCAGGACCGGCACGATGAGGTCGGCCGCGAGATCCTTGGCGAATTGCTGGTATATCTCGTCCCTGGGCGGGACCACGTCGCCGAGGATTTCCTCCATCAGATGGTCGTCGAAATCGGCAAGCGATTCCAGCATGCGACCGCGCGCTTCCTGTTCGCGCGGCAGGACTTCCTCCGGCATCTGGATGAGGTCTGATTCCTGCCCTGGATGATATTTGTAGGCACGCTCGCTCACCAGGTCGACATAGCCCGCGACTTCCCCGCCATCCTTCCCGGCACCGCGGATCGGCACCTGGCGCAGCACCAGCGGGCGGGCGGAAACCGCCTGCAGCGCATCGAGCACTTCGCGCACCCGATGCGTGCCGATATCCATCTTGTTGATGAAAAGGACGTGCGGAATCTGATGGTCGTCGAGGAATTTCAAGGTGGGCGCCAGCATCAGCGCCTTTTCGATGAGCGGCTCGGCGACGACGATGGCGACATCGGCCACCATCAGCGCGTTGCGCGTCTCCTGCGCCAGTTCGACCGACCCGGGACAATCGAGGAAGCACCAGCGTTCGCCCAGATAATCGGCGGTGGCCGCCGTCACTTCGACCGACATCTTGCGCGCCCGCGCCTCGGCCGAGCTGTCGGAGACTGTATTGCCTTCCTTGGCGGTGCCTTTGCGCGAGATCGCGCCGGTAATGAAGAGGAGGCTTTCGAGAAGAGCGGTCTTGCCGCTTAAATATGGACCCACGATCGCGGCGCAGCGTGGCGCCATGGATAGTCTGCCGTTCGGGGTTCCAGTGCCTTGCGAAATTGTCGCCATCTTGACCTCCGTTTCGCTGTTGGAATTCCGCGTGAGAGGTCCGGTCTTCTGTGGGGCCGGTAGAAGCAAAGTGTTTCAGCCACGGCCACGGGCCGCAAGGATAAAAGCTGCGGCAAAACCGCCTCAATTGCATTGCATCGCAAAATGAAGGTGAGCCTTGCTGACGCTTGGCAAGGCGCGCCGGATCGGGCAATCTCGTGAACGATTGTTCACCGCTGCTTTGGGGGAAGCATGCCGCGCGGGCTCGCCACCAGGAATCGGATCAAACAAGCGGCACTCGAACTCTTCGTCGCCAAAGGTGTACTCGGCACGTCGGTGCGCGACATCGCCGCCCTGGCCGGAATCGCCGAAGGCGGACTCTATCGCCATTACGCCTCGAAAGAGGATCTGGCGTGGAAACTGTTCTCGGAGAATTACGCGGGTTTTGCCAAGGAATTGTCGGACCTCGCCAAGGCGAAAGGCAATTTTGAGAGCCGCCTTGGCGCGATGATCCACCGCTTCTGCCGCTTCTTCGACGAGGAGCCGCTGCTGTTCCGTTTCCTGCTGCTGACGCAGCACCAGGAACTCCCCAAACTGAAGTCGAAGTCGCAGTCACCGGTGCAGGTCCTGCATCGGCTGGTAAGCGATGCGGCAAGGAATGGCGAGATCGCGGTCGCCGACATCGATCTTGCCACCGCGCAACTCCTTGGCCTCATCCTGCAGCCGGCAACGTTCATGGTCTACGGATTGCTGACGCCTGGCATGCAGAAGGTGGAGGCGGAGACGCTGGCGGCGTGTTTGAAAACTACAACACCGACAGATAAAATCCTGCCCCTTCAGGGGGAGGGCAGGATAGGGGCTGTGGGTGACGGGTCGGTGAAAGCCGTGCGTCGTCGCCCCCCTCCCGGCCTCCCCCCTGAAGGGGGGAGGAGGTCCGCATGAGCTGCGAACTCACCATCCTCATGCCCTGCCTCAACGAGGCGGAAACGCTGGCCGTCTGCATAAGGAAGGCGCGGCGATTCCTGGAGGAAAACCGGATCGGCGGCGAAGTGCTGATCGCCGACAATGGCAGCACCGACGGTTCGCAGGAAATCTCGCGGGCCGAAGGTGCGCGCGTCGTCGATATTCCGGCCAAGGGCTATGGCGCGGCACTTATCGGGGGGATCGAGGCAGCGGCCGGGCGTTTCATCATCATGGGCGATTCCGACGATTCCTACGACTTCTCCAACCTCATGACGTTCGTCACGCAGTTGCGCGCCGGCTTCGATCTGGTGATGGGCAACCGGTTCAAGGGCGGCATCGCACCCGGCGCCATGCCGCCCCTGCACCGCTATCTCGGCAACCCGGTCCTGACCGGCATCGGAAAGCTGTTCTTCGGATCGCCGCTGGGCGATTTCCATTGCGGCCTGCGGGGATTTTCACGGGATGCCGTGCGCGGGCTCGATCTGCGGACCACGGGCATGGAATTCGCCAGCGAGATGATCGTCAAGGCGACCCTGAACGGCCTCAAAGTGACCGAGGTGCCGACGACGCTCGCGCCCGACGGCCGCTCGCGCCCGCCGCATCTCCGGTCCTGGCGCGACGGCTGGCGGCATCTCAGGTTCCTGCTGATGCTGAGCCCGGAATGGCTGTTCTTCTATCCCGGCCTTCTCATCGGCTTTTGCGGGTTCGTGCTGCTGGTGGCACTCACCCTGGGCCCCTTGCGCATCGCCAATGTCACCTTCGACATCAACACGCTGCTGCTGGCCGGCATCGCCGTCATCGTCGGGGCGCAGGCCGTGGGTCTGGCGGTCCTTGCCAAGCAATTCTGCATCGCCAACCGGCTGCTGCCGCCCAGCGCGCGCTTCCGCTCATGGGCCGACCGGCTGTCGCTGGAATTCCTGCTGGCGATCGGCGGGCTGCTGACGGTAGCCGGCCTCATCGGCATCGCCATCGCCATCCTCGCCTGGAGGGAAGCCGGCTTCGGCAATCTCGACACCGGCGCCATGATGCGCCTGCTGGTCCCCGCTTCGACCGCCCTCTGCGTCGGCCTGCAACTGGCCTTCACCGCCTTCTTCAAGGGCGTGCTGGGATTGGCGCACCGGTAAGAACCCCTCACCCCAGCCCTCTCCCCAGAGGGGCGAGGGGCTTGCTGCCAAAACTCGGTCGGAACTCCCTCGCCCCGCGATAGCGGGGAGAGGGTCGGGGTGAGGGGTCTCTCGATCAGGGCAGCGGGCAGACCAGATCCTTCTTCGCCATGTCCACGTCATAGGCATAGCGCGGGCGGTTGACGCAGGTCTCGGTATATCTGGCGGCCAGCGCGTTGTAGTCGGCCACCGCCTGGTTGAGCGAGAGACGCGTGTCCGACTGGATGAGGTCGCGTAAAGATGCCGCCTGGGCCATGGTGTTCTTCAGCAATTCCTGGCCGATCACGTCATTGGGGTCGAGCGTTTTCCGGCGCTCGGCGATCTGGGCATCCAGCAGATTGAGCTGCGCCTGCCGTTCGTCCAGCATGGCGCGGCGCGTGGCGATCTCGTTGCGCATCGCCTCCAGCTGCGGCTCCTGGCACAGGCACGTCTTCAATTCCTCGACCGACAAGGCCGGTCCCGCCGGCGTGGCATTTTGCGCCAGGGCGACACCGCCGGTCATGACAAGCCCGGAAAAGAGGGATGCAAGAAAGCGATAAGTCATTCGATGGGTTCCGTCTTTCATTCTGTCGCTGAGACCTTATGCTCTAGCGCCGGTTTATGGCAATGTTGCGGCCAATAAGCAAAGAAGCAGGTGGGGCTGAATGCGGACCGTCGTTCTGGGTGCCGGTCTTCTGGGCGTTACGGCGGCCTATTATCTGGCCAAGGATGGCCATGAGGTCACGGTTGTCGACCGGCGGCCGGAACCGGCGCGCGAGACCAGCTTTGCCAATGCCGGGCTGGTGACGCCGGGCCATGCCAGTTCCTGGGCCAGCCCCAAGGCACCGCTGATCCTGCTGAAATCGCTGTGGCGAAATGACACGTCGCTCCGCTACCGCCTGCGCCTCGACCCGCGCATGTGGCTGTGGAGCCTGCAGTTCCTGCGCAACTGCACGCTGGCCCGCAACCGGCATGCGACCCGGGTGAAGATGAAGCTTTGCGTCTATTCGCAAGGTGAGACATTGCGCGTCGGGCGTGAGGAAGGGCTGGAATGGGACCGCACCGCGAAGGGCGCCATCTACCTCTACAGCGATCCATCCGCCTACAAGGCCGGCAAGGAGAATATGCGCTTCCTGATGGATCAGGGCGTCGAGATGAACTTCCTCGATCCCGACCAGCTGGTGGCGCTGGAACCGGGCTTGCGTCACGCCAGGGACAAGCTTGCGGGCGGCATGCATACGCCGGGGGACGAATCAGGCGATGCGCGAAAGTTCACGCTGGGCCTGGCCGAGCGCTGCAAGGCGCTGGGCGTCACCTTCCGTTTCGGCGAAACGATCGCACGCATCGATGTGCAGGGGAGGCGCGTCACCGGTATCCATACCGACAAGGGATCGCTTGCGGCCGATCAATATGTGATGGCACTGGGATCCTATGCGCCTTTGCTGTCGCGCAAGATCGGCTTCGATCTGCCGATCTTTCCGGTGAAGGGCTATTCGGTCACTTTGCCCGTGGCCGATTCCGACGACGCCCCCACCATCGGCGGCGTGCATGAGGAGCATCTGGTGGCCTTCTCGCGCCTCGGTGACCGGCTGCGATTGACCGCCACCGCAGATTTCGCCGGCTACGATACCGAGTTCGAGCCGGGAAATTTCGCGCACATGCTGCGCGTGGCGCGCGATCTTTTCCCCAAGGCAGCGCTCTATGACCGGCCCGATTACTGGGCGTGCCTGCGGCCCATGACCCCCGACGGCCCGCCCATCATGGGCCCATCACCCATCTCGAACCTGTGGCTCAATGCCGGCCACGGCCATATGGGCTGGACCATGGCCTGCGGCTCCTCGCGCCTTCTGGTCGATCAGATGATGGGGAGAAAGCCGGAGATTGATCCGGAACCGTTCCTGTTCAGCCGGTATTGAGGCGCTAATCGATTAGCTGGCCCCCTTTTCAGTCCCTTGCGGGGCATCCTCAAATCCGGAACAACCTTCCCCAGCCCTCGATCGGCCCCGTGATGCCGGCAAGGCGTAAGGCATGCCAGGCCATGGCGTGGTTGGAGGAGGTGACGGGCTTGCCGAGTTCGCGCTCGAGGCTCTCGGCGATTTCGGCGACGCGCAAGGATGTGCAGGAGACGAAGACGCCATCGACGGATGGATGACGGCCAAGCTCGAGGGCGGCGTTGTAGATGGAGCGGGTCGAGATGCGCGCCACCTCATTATCGTCCTCGTGATTGAAGGAGCCGATCACCGGCACCTCCAGCCCTTGCGCCTCGATATAGGCTTTGAAGCGGACATTGACCGCATCGATATAGGGTGTCAGCAGCGCGATCCGCTTGGCGCCCAAGGCTTTCAGGCCCTTGATGCCGCCCGTGATGGGCGTCGTGCATTTGGCTTCCGGCCGGGTTTCGTGAATGCGCTTGAAGACATTCTCCTCGCCGATCACGACCGAGGCCGAGGTGCAGCCATAGCCGACGACGTCGAGCGGGATGCCGGGCAGGATCACATCGGCCGCTGCCGAGAGGCCTGCTTCCATCGCCGCCAAGGTGGCGGGATTGATCTCCGCCGCGTTGCAGATGCGCGTGCCGTAGAGGGCGACGCCCGGCATGGTGAATATCTTGCGGAACTCGTATTCGAGTGTGTGGTCGGTCGCCAGGATGATGAGACCGATTCGCGCCCGCGCCGCGACCCCGCCATCGAGCTCAAAGGGAATGTGCTTGCGATTGACGAGCAACCCGTTCCCGGATGCAACCGCTGCTCGTGCCTGAACGGGCGCCATGCCGCCAACTCCCTTCGAATTTGGGGCGACGAGCCATGCCAAACCGGC
The DNA here is from genome assembly GCF_041918875.1 of Dongia sp. Taxonomy (GTDB): domain Bacteria; phylum Pseudomonadota; class Alphaproteobacteria; order Dongiales; family Dongiaceae; genus Dongia. The sequence continues at coordinate 912 of NZ_JAYRUV010000027.1, read as the reverse complement.
ATGGGGGAAGGCCGCTCCTGGGGATTATGATGGCGTGAGCCGGAAACTAAAGCAATTCCCGCTTGTTGTCAGGAACGCCCGCTTTCCGCTATGTGGGACGGCAGCAGGCCCGGCCTCTTGCCCGACTCCTGAAGGATCAGACCATGCTTATCGCCCTTTTGCGCCTTGTTTCCCTGGTCGCCCTGTTCGCCATTTCCCTGGCCGGAACCGCCCTGGCCCAGGCGAGCAAGGTCGAGAGCAGTGCCAGGATCGACGCGGTGTCGTACCAGCCGATCCCGCCGGGCGCGGCGCTGGAGACCCAGCCGGAATCGCAGAGCCAGATGGACGAGGATGCCTGGCATCAGGTCGATGCCGACCTTTCCGGCCGGGGCTATGCCATCGGTCCCGACGGCAATCTGGTCGTGACTGTCGCGACACAGCTGGTCTCGCGCCTCAATGCCGACCAGAGCGTGGGCGACGTCAATGCCAGGAAGAGCGATCCGAAGAATTCGGCCTTGTTCAGCACCGGGGGCGGTACACTGCTCAATCCCGACGCCCCCATCAACACCACCGACCGCGTGTTCCGCGTCAACCTCACCGTCTATGACAAGTCGAGCGGCCACTATCTGTGGCGCGGCACGGTCGAACGGGCCGACGCCGCCATCGACCCCGCAACCGCGCTCCGCGAGATGCTGCCGGCCCTGCTCGATCATTTCGGCGAGACCGTCGAAGGGGTCGACGTGCCGCTAGTGCAGTAGGGACGAGCTTCCCCTCCCCTCACCCCGCCCCTCTCCCCGCAAGCGGGGCGCTACGAGATTCACACATTTCGGAGGTTCCAGCCATGCTTGATTGCATGGAACTGATTGAGACCTCTGAGCATGACGATGGGGCCTGGCTTTCCGTAGTATCCGGTCCATCCGCCAAGCCTTGCAA
>NZ_JAYRUV010000026.1:0-53563 GCF_041918875.1 Dongia sp. | reverse complement strand
GCCAGACGAGCGTCCCCAAACTCTCCTAGGCTCAGTTCCATCACCTTCTCCCATAGCCGAAGCACCGCTATAGAGAGTCAGCTTCCGAGCCAATCCGCAAGTCCCACGAGATGTGTGAACATCGTAGACGTGGGGGAGAGGGGGTGGAACAATTCAGTCCCGCACGATCGCGATTAGGGCGGGGCAATTGCCTTTCGCGGGTTTGGCGACGTGCAGAGATTGGGGCGCGTGCGGCTCTTCGATCTCGCTGAGATAGGCGGCGCCACAATCTCATCGGCAGATGAGTTGCAGCGCCGGCGCGCTTATTTGAACTGCACCTTGGCGATTTCGTAGGATTTCGAGCCGCCGGGCGTCGTCACCTCGACCGATTCACCGACCGTCTTGTTGATGAGGGCCCGCGCCAGCGGCGCCGTGATGGAGAGGCGGCGCGATTTGATGTCCGCCTCGTCCTCGCCGACGATCTGGTAGACGGTCTTCTCCTCGGTATCCTCGTCGATGAGGGTCACCGTGGCGCCGAACTTGACGGCCTTGCCGGTCAGCTTCGAGACGTCGATGATTTCGGCGCGCGAAATCTTGTCCTCGAGTTCCATGACGCGGCCTTCGATGAAGGACTGGCGCTCGCGCGCGGCGTGATACTCGGCATTTTCCGAGAGATCGCCATGCTCGCGCGCTTCCGCGATGGCGCGGATCACCGCCGGCCGCTCGACCGACTTCAACTGCTTCAACTCTTCTTCGAGGCGGGCGAAGCCGTCCTCGGTCATCGGAATCTTTGACATGGGCAATTCCACAGCAAAAAAGCAAAAGAACCCCTCGGGCGCGGCTCCGTTCCTTGGGTAAGGAAACATCGTCGCCACCCGGTGAGCCTGACATGTCCATTGGAACCAGGTCCCCAATAAAACCAATAGGGTGCCCCCTGGTCGGCCGTTAACTCTTGGCGGCCGTTTCTCCGGTTCAGCTCTTAAAGTACGATTGCAGCGGCGCGACTGCAAGCTCCCCGGCAGCCAGGGCGCCCACGGCGTCGACCGCGGCCACTGCCCCCGAAAGGGTCGTGTAATAGGGAATCTGTCCCATCAGGGCCGCCCGGCGCAAGCTGAAACTGTCGCCGACGGCCTTGTTGCCGGCCACCGTATTGAAGACAAGCTTGATCTCGCCGCGCTGCATCGCCTCGACGATATGGGGCGAGCCCTGGTGGACCTTGTTGATCGCCCGGACGTTGAGGTTCTGGTTCCGGAGGTAAGCAGCCGTGCCGGGTGTGGCGCAGATATCGAAACCCATATCCAACAGGCGCTTGGTGGCCGGGACGATGGACGGCTTGTCCTTGTCCTTGACCGAGATGAAGACCGTGCCGCTCTTCGGGAGATTGAGGCCGGCGCCGAGCTGCGCCTTCAGGAAGGCGCGGGCGAAGTTTGAATCCAGCCCCATCACCTCGCCGGTCGAACGCATCTCGGGGCCAAGGATGATGTCGACGCCTGGGAAGCGGGCGAAGGGGAAGACGGCTTCCTTCACCGCGACGTGATGGCGCAGGCTGGGGTTGAGGTCGAAGGTCTTCAATTTCTCGCCCGCCATCACCCGCGCCGCGATCTTGGCGATGGGCAGTCCGGTGGCCTTGGCGACGAAGGGCACCGTGCGGCTGGCGCGCGGGTTGACCTCCAGCACATAGATGTCGGCGCCCTTGATGGCGAATTGGACATTCATCAGGCCGACGACGTTGAGACCCTTGGCGAGGCTTTCGGATTGGCGGCGCAATTCCGAAATCACCTGCAGCGGCAGAGTATGCGGGGGCAGCGCGCAGGCGGAATCGCCGGAATGGATGCCGGCTTCCTCGATATGCTCCATTATGCCGGCGACATAGACGTCCGTGCCGTCGGCCAGGGCGTCGACATCGACCTCGATTGCGTCCTCGAGATAGGAATCGATCAGCACCGGATTGTCGCCGGAAACCTGCACGGCGGTGCGCATGTAGCGGCGCAGCTGGCCGATCTCATGCACGATCTCCATGGCGCGCCCGCCCAGCACGTAAGAGGGGCGGATGACGACCGGATAGCCGATCTCGGTGGCGATGCGCTCCGCTTCCTCGGTCGAACGCGCGATGCCGTTCTTGGGCTGGCGCAGCTTCAATGCATGCAGCAATTGCTGGAAGCGTTCACGGTCCTCGGCGAGGTCGATCGCGTCCGGCGAGGTGCCGAGGATCGGAATATGCGCGGCTTCCAGGGCGGCGGCGAGCTTCAGCGGGGTCTGCCCACCGAACTGCACGATGCAGCCCAGCAGCTTCCCCTTGCTCTGTTCGACCCGCGCGATCTCGACCACATCCTCCGCCGTCAATGGCTCGAAATAGAGCCGGTCGGAGGTGTCGTAATCGGTCGAGACCGTCTCCGGATTACAATTGACCATGATGGTCTCGACACCGGCCTCTTTGAGGGCGTAAGCGGCGTGGACGCAGCAATAGTCGAACTCGATTCCCTGCCCGATGCGGTTGGGGCCGCCGCCCAGGATGATGACCTTGTTGCGTTCGCTGGGCCTGGCTTCGGACTCCGCCGGCTCCAGTCCGTCGCCCTCATAGCAGGAATACATATAGGGCGTGTTGGAGGCGAACTCGCCAGCGCAGGTGTCGATGCATTTATAGACCGGATGCAGGTCGAGCTTCAGGCGCAGCGCCGTCACCTCGGCCGGCTTCTGCCCGACGAGTTGGGCGAGGCGCGCATCGGAGAAGCCGAGCTTCTTCAAGCGCATCAGGCCGGGCCTGGTCCTGGGTAGGCCGCTGGCCTTCACCTCGGCCTCAATCCTCACCAGCATCTCGATCTGGCGAATGAACCAGGGATCGAATTTGGATGCCTCGTGAATCTCCTCGACGCTGAGGCCGTGCCGCAAGGCCTGGGCGATGAGCAGCAGCCGGTCCGGCGTCTGCTTGGCCAATTGCGCCATGATGGTCGGCTTGTCGTCACCATCGAGCGCCACTTCATTGAGGCCGGTGAGGCCCGTCTCCATCGAGCGCAGCGCCTTCTGCAGCGATTCCGCGAACGACCTGCCGATGGCCATCGCTTCGCCGACGGATTTCATCGAGGTGGAGAGGATCGCTTCGGCGCCGGCGAACTTCTCGAAGGTGAAGCGCGGCATCTTGGTGACCACGTAATCGATCGTCGGCTCAAAGGAAGCCGGCGTCACCTTGGTGATGTCGTTCTGCAATTCGTCCAAGGTGTAGCCGATGGCGAGCTTGGCGGCGATCTTGGCGATGGGGAAGCCGGTGGCCTTCGATGCCAGCGCCGACGAGCGTGAGACGCGCGGGTTCATCTCAATGACGACCAGGCGCCCCGTGTCCGGATTGACGGCATATTGCACGTTGGAGCCGCCGGTATCGACGCCGATCTCGCGCAGGACCGCGATCGAGGCGTTGCGCATGATCTGGTATTCTTTGTCGGTCAGCGTCAGGGCCGGCGCCACGGTCACGGAATCGCCAGTATGGACACCCATCGGATCGATATTCTCGATCGAACAGATGATGATGCAATTGTCCGCCTTGTCGCGGACCACTTCCATCTCATATTCCTTCCAGCCCAGCACCGATTCCTCGACCAGCACCTGGCCGACCGGCGATGCCTTGAGGCCACCCTCGACGATGCGGATGAAGTCCTCGCGCGACTGGGCGATGCCGCCGCCGGTGCCACCCAATGTGAAGCTCGGTCGGATGATGGCTGGAAGGCCTACATAGTCGAGCGCTTCCATCGCCTCTTCCATGCTCTCGACCTGGCGCCCGCGCGGACTCTCCAGGCCGATCCGATCCATCGCCTCGCGGAACAGGAAACGATCCTCGGCCATGTCGATCGCATGCGCATTGGCGCCGATCAGCTCCACGCCAAGCTCGGCCAGCTTGCCTGACTTGTGGAGCGCCATCGCCGTGTTGAGCGCCGTCTGCCCGCCCATGGTCGGCAGCACCGCGTCGGGCCGTTCCTTCTCGATGATCTTGGCCACCACTTCCGGCGTGATCGGTTCGACATAGGTGGCGTCGGCCAGATCCGGATCGGTCATGATCGTGGCCGGGTTCGAGTTCACCAGAATGACCCGATACCCCTCAGCCCGCAGCGCCTTGCAAGCCTGCGCCCCCGAATAATCGAACTCGCAAGCCTGCCCGATAACGATCGGACCAGCGCCGATGATGAGGATCGATTTGATATCAGTGCGTTTGGGCATGATGGGTCTCAATCTGTTGCGCCGAGGGCGCCAAGAATTTCGTGAAGGACACCGTCTTCGTTTTCGAGAAGCTGGTTGTTCCAGAAGCGGATCGTCTTGAAACCTTGCGTGGCAAGCCAATTGGATCGCAGTTCATCATGCGCGCGCTGCGTCGTTGCGTCATGCTGACCGCCATCCAGCTCGATGACGAGAGGCGGCCTGAAGCAGACGAAGTCGACGATATAAGCGCCGATTGGCTCCTGCCGTCGAAACTTGTATCCGGCAAGCTGTTTGGCGCGTAGCAGGCGCCAAAGACGCTTTTCAGCCTCGGTTGAAGATTTGCGCAGTTGCTTTGCACGGTCTTCGGCCATGGCCCCCTCTCCCTAACCCTCCCCCACGTTGGGGGGAGGGGACTAAAGCGAGCAGAACGTGCTTGTTCTTGAAACACCCTCGATAGAACCCCCTCCCCCCCACGTGGGGGAGGGTTGGGGAGAGGGGGCGTCTCAACCGGCACAATCATTGGATCACTTCCTCTTCGCCATGTTCTCAACGAAGCGGTGGAAGAGGTAGTGGCTGTCCTGCGGGCCCGGCGAGGCTTCCGGGTGGTATTGCACGGAAAAGACCGGCTTCGATTTCAGGGCCAGGCCCTCGACGCAATTGTCGAACAGAGAGCGGTGGGTGATCTCGACATCGGCGGGCAGGCTTTCCGCCATCACTTCGAAGCCGTGGTTCTGGCTGGTGATTTCGACCTTGCCGGTATGAAGGTCCTTCACCGGATGATTGGCGCCGCGATGGCCGCGATGCATCTTGCTTGTCTTGCCGCCCAGGGCCAGTGCCAGCATCTGATGGCCGAGGCAGATGCCGAAGATCGGCAGGTCCTTGGCGATAAGATCCTTGATGACCGGCACGGCATATTCGCCGGTCGCGGCCGGGTCGCCCGGGCCGTTGGAAAGGAAGATGCCGTCGGGCTTGTGGCGCAGCACATCGTCGGTCGAAGCAGTGGCTGGAACAACGGTCACGTCGCAGCCGGCGTCGGCGAGGCAGCGCAGGATATTGTCCTTGGCGCCGTAATCGATGGCGACGACCTTGAACTTCGCCGGTGCCGACTTCTGATAGCCGCCATTGAGCGCCCAGAGACCGCCTTCCCAATGATAGGTCTGTCGGCAAGTCACATCCTTGGCGAGGTCCATGCCATCGAGGCCGGGCCAGGCTTTCGCTTGTTTCACCAGGGCCGGTATGTCGAACTTGCCATCCTTGGCATAGGCGATGACGCCATTCGGCGCGCCGGCATCGCGGATGCGATGGGTAAGGGCGCGGGTGTCGATCCCGGCGATGGCGAAAAGATTGTTGGCCTTCAGCCAGGCATCGAAGCCCTGTGTGGCGCGCCAGCTCGAAGGCTCGGTGATGTCGAGGTTGAGAATGGCGCCCCGCGCCGCCACGGTCCGCGTCTCGACATCTTCCGGATTGGCGCCGACATTGCCGACATGGGGGAAGGTGAAGGTGATGATCTGCCCGGCATAGGAGGGATCGGTCATGATCTCCTGATAGCCGGTCATCGAGGTATTGAAGCAGATCTCGCCCACCGCCTTACCCTCGGCGCCCAAGCCTCGGCCCTTCAGCACGGTCCCGTCGGCAAGGACGATGATTGCCGTGGCGATCGGCGGTTCGTCCGATGCGGGCGCGTGGGCAGATTTGGTCGCGGCGGTCATGCGCGGGCCTTTGCTCTTGGGTCGTGGAAATGGGGGCGGGCCAACCTGGGCAGCCGCTCTGAGCTCGAGGAGACCGGGCGCCGGCCGCAAGTTGGGAGTTTCTAAGCTGTGACAGCGTCGGCGTCAAGCGGCGCCTTTAAAAGAATAGCGAGTATTTTCAATAGCTTGGCAGCTATCAGCCGCATGGACTCGTGAGGGCGAATCCTATATGGTCCGACCTTTCCACAATCTTCAGAACGAACGGATGGCGGCCATGCTGCGGCAGCGGATCAATGATGATGTCAAAACGGCCATGAAAGCCAAGGACGAGGCGCTGTCGGGCCTCCGCCTGATCACCGCCGCCATCAAGGACAAGGACATCGCCGCCCGCCCCGGCAATATGAACGGCATTTCCGACGCCGAGATCATCGACATGCTGCAGAAGATGATCCGCCAGCGCCAGGAAAGCATCGAGATGTACACCAAGGGCAACCGGCCGGAGCTCGCCGCCAAGGAACAGGGCGAGATCGACGTCATCAACCGCTATCTGCCCAAGCAGCTCTCGCAGGCCGAAACCGAAGCGGCGATCGCCGCCATCGTCACGGAGACGGGCGCCAGCTCGATCAAGGACATGGGCAAGGTGATGGGCCTTTTGAAGGAGCGTTTCGCCGGCCAGCTCGATTTCGGCAAGGTGGGCGCCCTGGTGAAGGCGAAGCTCGGCTAAGGGCTCCCCCTGCATGGCGCTGCTGCCGCAATTCCTGGAAGAGCTGCGCCGCCGCGTCTCGATCTTCGATGTCGTGGGACGGCGCGTGCGGCTCAACCGGCGCGGCCTGCAGGCGACCGGCCTCTGCCCGTTCCACAACGAGAAAAGCCCGTCCTTTCATGTCTATGAGGGGCCGGACGAGCCGCATTACCATTGCTTCGGCTGCGGCGCCCATGGCGATGTCATCACCTTCGTCATGGAGACGGAGGGGCTGCAGTTCCGCGACGCGGTCGAGAAACTGGCCGGTGAAGCTGGTCTCGAAATACCGCGCGACAATCCGGAGGCTCGCGAGCGTGCCGAACGCCAGGACACTTTGGCCGGCGTCATGGAGCTTTCGGCCAAATTCTTCGAATCCCAATTGGGCGGCAGTGCCGGCCGCGCTGGGTTCGACTATTTTCGCCGCCGTGGCCTCACCCCGGAGACGATCAAGCGATTCCGCTTAGGCTTCGCGCCGGACGGGTTCGAGGCGCTGAAATCGAAGCTCGCCAAGGAGAATATCCCGGAAGCCATCTCGCTCGAATCCGGCATGCTGGTGAAGAATGACGAGACGGGCCGCGTCTATGACCGCTTCCGTGGGCGCGTCATGTTCCCGATCATGGACGCCAAGGGCCGGGTCATCGCCTTCGGCGGCCGCGCGCTGGGCGACGAAAAGCCCAAATATCTCAATTCCCCTGAGACACCGCTCTTTCATAAGGGCCGGACGCTCTACAACCTCAACCAGGCCCAGAAACCGGCCCGCGACAAGAACGAGATCATTGTCGTCGAAGGCTATATGGACGTGATCGCCCTGGCCGAGGGTGGCTTTCCCCACGGCGTCGCCCCCCTTGGCACGGCCCTCACCGAGGACCATATCCAGCTGCTCTGGCGCTTTGCCCAGGAGCCGATCCTCTGTTTCGACGGCGATGCGGCCGGCCAGAAGGCCGCCGCCCGCGGGGTGGATCGGGTCCTGCCGCTGCTGAAGCCGGGCCTATCGCTCCGTTTTGCCTGGCTGCCCCAGGGCCAGGATCCTGACGACCTCATCCGCGGTCCCGCCAATGGCGGCGGCGCCGGGGGTGGGGCGGGGGCGATGCGCCAAGTGCTGGAAAAGGCCCAACCCCTGGTCGACGTTCTTTGGTCCGAGATTCTCGCCGGCCGCACCTTGGATACGCCGGAACGCCGCAGCGGCTTCCGCCGCGATCTCCTCGGTGCGATCAACCGGATTGCGGACAAGGGCGTGCTGGAGGATTACCGGCGGGAAATGCTGGGCCGGCTCGACCAGATGTTCGCCAAGCCGGCTTCTGAGGCGCCAGATCGAGCATCAATACGCCTAAAAACCAACCGTCGAGAGTACCCTCGCGAACCGGGGCAAGCTCCAAATCTCATAAACAAGGGGGGGGAAGCTCCTCGCCGAGGAACCGCACTGGTTAAAAAGCAGCCCTTTGAAGTGATGCTGGCAATACTCATTAACCATCCGGACTTGCTCCACAGGCATGGTGAAGCGGCCGCCTTGGTGCCTATTCCGGACCGTCAGCTTGACAAGCTGAAGGGGGCCTTGTTAGACCTCGCCTCCCAGTATCCGGACCTTGACGCCAGCGAGCTTAGGAACCATTTGATGGAACTAGGTTTCTCCGCAGCGATTGAAGCTCTGGTTCGGCACACGGGAACGATTAGTTTCGCCCTTCCTTCGGCCGGGTTAGCCCACGCCGAGGCGGGGCTTTTGCACGTTATGGCCATTATTCGCGAGCCTGAGATTAAGGCAGAGTGGGACGCGGCGGCACGGGCCCTGGAGGAAGACATGTCTCAGGAGAACCTCGACCGCTTCCAAGCGGTAAGACAGCAGATGCTGGAATCGGAGAGCCGCCGTCGGGATCTCGATCTCGCTGATACTGAACAGTTATTCAAGAATTGAACGGCTATTCAGCCGAGATGACCGACTAGACGCTCAAAAGGGCTCAGGTGAGATTAGATGGCAACCAAACCGACCGCGAAACCCCAGGCCGACGCAAACAAGCCCAAGGAAGAGACCGCCGAGGGTCCGCTGATGGACGGCATGAACGCCGCCGTCCGCAAGATGCTGGCCAAGGCCAAGGAGCGCGGCTACGTCACCTATGACGAATTGAACGCGGTCTTGCCGCCCGAACAGATGTCTTCGGAACAGATTGAAGACACGCTGGCCCTCCTCAACGAGATGGGCATCAATGTCGTCGAGAATGACGATAGCGAGGAATCCGAGGACGAGCCCAAGGCCGAGGCGGAAGCCGATGGCGAGGAAGAGGGCAAGGCCGCCGGCAATCTCAACGACAGCGATGTTGGCCGCACCGACGATCCGGTGCGCATGTACTTGCGCGAAATGGGCTCGGTTGAATTGCTCTCGCGCGAAGGCGAAATCGCCATCGCCAAGCGCATCGAGGCCGGCCGCGACATGATGATCGGCGGTATCGGCGAAAGCCCGACCACTCATCGCAGCATCGTCGAATGGCGCGACAGGCTGAAGGCCGGCGAACTTCTGCTGCGCGACATCATCGATCTCGATGCCAGCATGGGCGGCGTGCCCGGCACCGAAGAAGAGATGATGCGCGAGAACGAGGCCGATCTCGAAGGCGAGGAGCCCGAGGCCGAGGAAGCGGAAGGCGAAGGCGAGGCCAAGCCCGCTGCAGCCGAGGGCGAAGAGAGCGAGGAGGCCGCGGTATCGCTGGCTTCGATGGAACTCACGCTCATGCCGCAGGTGCTGGAGACTTTCGACAGGATCGCGGCGCTCCAGAAGAAACTGGAGAAAGTGCAGCTGAAGCGCCTCGAGACGATTCTTGCCGGCGAAGATCTCAATCCGCGTTCTGAAAAAGCCTATGAGAAGCAGAAGCTCGAAATGGTCGAGCTGATGCGCTCGGTGCGCCTCAACAACAACCGCATCGAAGCGCTGGTCGACCAGATGTATGGCCTCAACCGCCGCCTCATGGGACTCGAGGGCCAGCTGTTGCGCCAGACCGCCAAGGCCGGCGTGAAGCGCGAGGAGTTCCTGCAGAAATATTACGGTTCCGAACTCGATCCGAAATGGGTCGCCAAGGTCGGCAAGCTGACGGCCAAGGGCTGGAAGAAGTTCGCGACCGACCATAAGGACGAGGCCAGGAACATCCGCGGCGGCATCGCCGAGATCGCAACCCTGGTCAATCTGCCGATCGGCGATTTCCGCCGCATCGTCAACACGGTGCAGAAGGGCGAGCGCGAGGCGTCGCGCGCCAAGAAGGAGATGGTGGAAGCCAATCTCCGTCTCGTCATCTCCATCGCCAAGAAATACACCAATCGCGGCCTGCAGTTCCTCGACCTCATCCAGGAAGGCAATATCGGCCTGATGAAGGCCGTGGATAAGTTCGAATACCGCCGCGGCTACAAATTCTCGACCTACGCAACCTGGTGGATCCGTCAGGCGATCACCCGCTCGATCGCGGACCAGGCCCGCACCATCCGCATCCCGGTGCATATGATCGAAACGATCAACAAGCTGGTCCGCACCAGCCGCCAGATGCTGCATGAAATCGGCCGCGAACCGACGCCGGAGGAATTGGCGGAAAAACTGCTGATGCCGCTGGAGAAAGTGCGCAAGGTTCTGAAGATCGCCAAGGAGCCGATCAGCCTCGAAACGCCGATCGGCGACGAGGAGGACAGCCATCTGGGCGACTTCATCGAGGACAAGAACGCCGTGCTGCCCTTGGATGCCGCCATCCAGGCGAATTTGCGCGAAACCACGACCCGGGTCCTCGCGACACTGACCGCCCGCGAGGAGCGCGTTCTGCGCATGCGCTTCGGCATCGGCATGAACACCGACCACACGCTGGAAGAGGTCGGCCAGCAATTCTCAGTGACGCGCGAGCGCATCCGCCAGATCGAAGCCAAGGCGCTCCGGAAGCTGAAACATCCCAGCCGCTCGCGCAAGCTCAGGAGTTTCCTGGATACTTAAGTCTCTCTCACGCGGTCGTCCTCTATTCGTCATGGTCCGCGAAGGCGGACCATCCACACCATCACGAGTTTGTTGGCAACATCGCGATATGGAGATAGAAACTCGTGGATCCCCCGCCTGCGCGGGGGATGATGGTGAGGGTGACGGGCGCCAGCGCGTCTCACTCGGGGGCCCGTAGTTCAGCGGTTAGAACGCGCCGCTCATAACGGTGTTGTCGGGGGTTCGATTCCCTCCGGGCCCACCACTCTCATTTTTCTGCCCTTTCGTTTCAAAGACTTAGGTGCCGGATTGTCAAACCTTCCTCTTAGGTTTGACACGCGATGTTCCCGATCCGGTCGGGAAAGCCTTGGTAACGGTCGCCATGCCGGCGGCGGCCATTCGCTTCTGATCTGCGGCCTGAGTATACCTTTCCACCTCCCGCAAGGAAACGTGACCGCTGATTGAGGCGATGACATTGGCGCTGCATCCGGCCTCAGCCAGGCGCCGGCAGGCGGCCTTGCGCAGGCCGTGGGCCGATGCGCCGTTCGGTAGCTCGGCTTCATTGCAGCGATCCCGGAACCAGTTTGTAAAGCCGGCGGCCGAGAAGGGCTTGCCATAGGCCGTGGTGAGAAAGGTCAGGTGCTTGGAGGGCGTGGCCTCCAGGATGGCCTGCAGCTCGGTATGGACCGGGATTTCCAGGCTGATGCCGGTCTTTGACTGTCGCACCCGGATGATGCCGTTCTGGACGTGCTGCCGCCCCATGCCGATGACGTCGCCGCGACGTTGCGCGGTATAGAGCAACAGGGCCAGGGCGAGGCGCGCGCGGCTTCCTATGGGGTGCCGCTTCTCGAATTTCGCGATTTCCTCCTCGGTCCAGGTGTGGAAGCCAGCCGTCTTGATCTTGACCCGCTTCACGCCGATGGTCGGATCTGCCTTGATCATGCGGACCATGAGACAGTGCTGCATCAAGGCGCGCAGGGTGTTGAGAAGGTTACGGGCCGCGCTGGGTGTGGCGGCCTTTTCGAGAACCATCTTTTGGATGTGGTGAGGCTCCAGCTTGGCGAGGCGCTTGTCGCCATTCTTTTCCCTGAACCGCTCCAAGACGTTCTTGCGGGTGCGGCGGGTTTCGTCGGCAAGGGCAGCAAAGGTGGCCGAAGCGATATAGCTGGCCACAGCGGCGGCAACGGTGCCCGGGCCGGAGCGGTCGAGGCCGATTTCCCGCTTCCCGCCCAAGGTGCCATCAAGGGCGGCCTGATAGGCCTCCTGGAATTCGGTCGACCCCGGCAGGCCAGGCAGCGGCACCGTTTTGAAGCCGGGCCGGCGGAAGTACCGGCGCACCTTGCCGTGCCTATCTCTGAACTCCTGGACGTACAAGAGCTTAGGCCTTCTGGTCATCGCCTTCATCCCATTCATTGCGTTCGGCTTCCGTTTCCGGTGCCGATGCCGCCCCCACGATGATGACGATCTTGCACGAAGTTGGATCAATCTCAACCCGCGCCACCTTCAGGCCGGCCGCCATCGTGCCTTTGCAGGCGCGGGCGACATCGGCTTGGGTGAAGCGGGTCACGGCCACCTACACACCCCATCCGGCGCAGAAAGAATAGAGGGCGGCCCTCACGCGCCACCACAGGAAGTGGATAGTCGTCATAGAACCACCTCATTGTTTCCGGCCTTGTCTGCCGTGGCGGCCTTCGTCTTCAAGGCGTCACCATCGGGCCGCGGGTTCCAACCTTCCTGTTCGCGGATTTCATTCGGCGTCAGGATGCCGCTATCGACTGCGATCTGGTTGGACTTCCACCGAGTTTCGGGATCGCCGCGCAAGAGCCCGGTCAGATCGATTTCAAAGCGATGCGTTCGCCGCTCTGCTGTCGAGAAGATGCCGCGCATGAAGGTCGCTTCGATCTTCCGGCACCACGTCGAGATGGTACCTTGAGCAAAGAACCGGATCAGCGTTTCGCTGTTGGTGAAGGTCGAGTGGCTTTGATCATTAATGATCGGGCCCGGCACACCATAGAGCCGCGCCGCTTCCTCGACGGCAAAGCGCCTGGCGTCCAATATTTCTTGATCTGCCGGGCTACCGCCCACCGAATCCCATTTGGCGTTCGGCAGGATCATGGCGGTACCGGATTTCTTCGGACCACCATAGAGCTGCTTGAATTCGTTCTTGAGCCGGTCCAGCGTTTCCGCCGTGACCTTGCCGTCGATCGTCACGACACCGCTGGGATAGCTGCCGTTCTTGAACAGGTTGCCGCTGTACTCCGAAAGCGCCAGGGCGGCACCGATGACAGGCGAGGCCCGCTCGCTTCTGGCGCGGCCGATGAGGCCGTTATCGGTGCGGTCACGGAGATGCAGCACGTCGGTATCGAGGAGGCGGCGGCGCAGGCCTGTGATAGGGTCCGTATACTCATAGACCATGCGACCCGATGCCAGGATCTTGGGCACCAAGCATGGCCAGGGCAGCGGCACCAGTTCGCGCACCGCGCCGGCGGCGGGGATCTTCTCAAGCGCGGCATTGCCATAGCGCAGGCATTCGGCGCCAAGCCACTGCACCCCATCCGGCCACGAGAGGTTGTCATTAAAGCCGTCGACCGTCAGCCGCGCCAGCGGATGCCCGGGGTCCTCTTCCCGGCCGGCATCCGTGACGCGGTACACATAGGCCGGCAGGCTGCAGATCGTGCCGGCGATGGCATCGATTGCCGCTGCCGCTGCGGACAGCCATTCGGTGCGCATGGCATTGACACGCTGCCCGAAATTGGCGTCGAGATCGCCGTCGAACAATTCGATCAGGCGAAGATCCTTTTGAGTGAGGACCGCCGCGCGGGATTCAGAGCGCTGCCAGGGCCATTTCAAAGGAAGCCCTCCTTGTAGCGCCGAAGCTGCCACAGCGGCGTGCATGCCGATCGGAGATCGCGGGCATTGACCGTGGTCTTGCTGTAAGCGGGGAAGCTGCTGACCACGCTGATTTCGATGAGGTCGATTGCCTTGAGCGTGCGTCGATTGCCCTCCCAGCTATCGCCACCCTTTGGCACCCTGAATCCGAAGCTCATGCCGCCGAGATCGCCACGCTCGGCAAGGGCAAGCACATCCCTGCCGACCGTGGTTTCCGGCACGTCGAGCTCGAAGGCCAGGCCGCGGGCATCCTCGCCCAATCGCAGCGTCCCCGACTTGGTGCGGGCGAGAAGGCGGCTGGCGTCGTGATCCTGCAGGGCGAGGATATCGGGGTTGGATCGCAGCGAGGTCGCGAAAGCGCCCGGCATAATGACCTCGACGAAATCCATGATGCGGGCCTCGGCCAGGAAGATCGAGGCATAACCCTCGAGCTTCCTCTCCTTGACCCGCATTTCCGGTGCAACGCGGCGCTCCATTTCCATAGCCGAGCTCCTCAGAGGATGCCGATCAGGCGGCCAAGCTGGCTGGGCTGGAAGGTGCCGAAGTCAGCCCGGGCGATGGCCCGCACCATGACTTGGTTTTTCTCGAATGCGGTTCCGGCCGCCTTCGATGCTTCGATGGTGATCTGCTGGCGCATCGCAAAGGCGGTGTGCTGGAAGCCGCCGAAGAAATCGGTTGAGGCCACGTTGCTCGAGCCCTGGGTCTCGGTGATCGAGATCTGATTGGAACTCAGCTTGCGGAGCGCGGCGAACGCTGCCGGCGGGGTCAGCTTGGTGAGGTCGCCGCTGATGCCGGTCTTGATCTTGGCCTGCTTGTATTTCGTGCGCGGGGCCTGGATGATCGTGGTGGCGACACCGTTATCCTCTTCGATGGCCTGCATGACATCAAGCCATTTATCGTAATCGGCGGGCGCCACACCGTTGTTGCCCATCTCGACCTCGTTAAGGCCGGTGGTGTTTCTGAGGCCAAGGAATTCCCCGACCCCGGCGCCATACAGGGCGGCATAATCCATCTTGAGGGCCAAGGCCTGTGCCAGCATGTTGTCGAGGATCGCGGCGAACATCGGCGCGTCATCCATCAACTCGGCATTGACGCGGACCAGGGCGGCAACGCTGCGGGCCGTAAGGGCGAGGGCGCCGAAGCTGCCATCCGATTCCGTGATGGTCTGGCCTTCACCGCGGAAGGCTGCGGTTGGATCGCCAAGGACGCGGACCAGGGTCAGGTTGTTCGTTTCCATCGGCACCGTGAGAGCGCCGGCCTGCACCATCACTGAGGCATTGCGCACGAGGTCGAGGATGTTGGTCGAGATCGGCGTCGGGATCAGGAAGCCGCCGGCCGTCGAGGGGACGCTGCCCATGACACGAAGCTCTGCATCGGCGTCATCCCATTTGCCGGTAAACATGCCGCGGATGACGCGACCGAGTGAAAGATTGCGGCAGTCCTGTCCGGTGCGGGCGTGGTGAAAATCCGCCATGCGCTGTTCCGGGGTCAGGCCATAGGCAGCTTGCTCTTCGCCGCTTTCGTCCAGCGGCTTGGCATCGGCCTTGCGGTCGATCGCATCGCGGGTTTCGGCGCGCTCGCGCTTGGCGTCGAGATCGGTCTTCTCGGTCTTGAGGGCGTTCCAGCGCTCGAGCTTTTCGCCGGTCAGATCCTCGCCGGCAGTTTCGGCGCCGTCATAGATGCCGCGCATCTCGGTTTCGACGGCAGTCAGGCGGGCGATGATATCGGAAAGTTTCATTTTCTATCTCCATCAGTGCCCCGGTCAGCTGGTGGGGCCGTGCTGACCGGGGCGGGGATGCGGCGTCATCACGACGCTGCGGGCAAACTGTTAGGCCGGCGGGTTTGCCGTCGGCATCAATCGGGGGTGGCCAAGCAACCAGACGCCAGCAATGAAGATATTGCCGCTATTGTTGCCGGTCGGTGTGATCGTCACGCGGGCATACCGCTTTGAGCCGCTGTAGCCGATCTTTCGGACTTCATTGTCATCGTCGGCGGCAGTGAAGCCGGCCAAGGCCTCGGTGCCGAGAAGGTAGTCATCGGCAACCGCGGCGTGGTCGCTCAAGGCCGGATCGTCGCCGTCCTCGAAAAGAACCGTGAACGTCGCATCGGTGTCGGTGTTAGCGCCGATCAGTATGAGGAATTCCAGGCTGTCGAAGCCGAGCCGGTCGACGATCTGGGAAACATAGGCGGTATTGTCGGTCCCGGCCGCGACGGGAGAAAGCCCGCGCTTGGGGTAGATCTGGTTGTGCAAGTCTCGGTTCATATATCGCTCCATCGATAGCTCGGTGCTGCAGCACCGAGCCGGGGATTGCCGACGCTTCACAGCGTTGGCGGGGTGCCGGCGTCATCACGACGCGGGCCTGATTACTTGCTGCGCTTGGTTTCAGTCACTTCCCATTCCCAGACCGGCAGGCCGGCGCGCTCCGCAATTGTCGCTGCGAGGATGCAACAGTCGAGGACGGTACATTGTGCTGACTTAGCTTTTTCTAGAAGGCGGTCTATTTTTGCGAGGTCATCGATGCGGACGACACGCACTTCGCCAACATGGTCGCGCGTCATTGCCAGATATCTGCCGGCGTCGCTATGAACAGAACCGGCTAGTTCCGAGCGATCCCTCTGCTCGTTGGAGAGAGCGTGCCCCCTGTAACCAACTGCGCCGGATATGGCCTCGATAGAGCGCAGGGTGGGGAGAATCGACATTGCGGCAATATCTGCGACTTGGTGGACCGAGTAGCCAGCGTCGGCAAAAATCTTCTTGGTTGCCATCTCTATGATGTCGTGCAGTTTGAACTGCGTCCACTTACCGGGCGCCGTTTTCGCCAAAATGCCGCGGCGACGCCAGTCGCGCTGCAAGGCGACGGAAACGCCGGTGATCCTTTCAGCGTCTGCCGGCGAAAACGCCCGATCTACTCGCTTGAACTGCAAAGCCATGTGAACCTCCATAGCGTGAGATATGACACGATTCTGGAAGCGTGTCAATCAACACGCTTTTTCGCTTTGTTTGCAGTTTCAGGTTGTGCCAGAGTATGACTGCAATCAGGGAGGGAAGAATGGCTGACGCTATCGTGAAGGGCAAAGTAGTGCAGTTGAAGAGTGGTGGACCGGAGATGACGGTGCGATGGGTCGAGCACGATGAGGGCGAGACGCGGATCGGCTGCGAGTGGTTCAATGACAAAGACGAGTTGAAGAACTCGACGTTCCTGGTCGACAGTTTGGATATCATCCGATGACCATGCGCCGATCTATATTGCGATCAGGGAGGAAATGATGCGGGTCGAGGTTTTGGAGAACGAATACACCGGCGCGCTCCGGGAACTTCGGCAGGCTCTCGTGAGTCGCCGACGAGAAATGGCGAAGGAAGCCCAAGGACAACGCATGGGCCGGCCGCCTGAGTCTGACGCCGGCAGCGCGTGGGGGCCTGACTTCTTGGAGGTTCAGAAGCAGATCGAAGCGGTTGACCGCGCGATTGCGGATGAGAACGATATCGAACCGGCCGCGATTTCGATTGCTGAGATCTGAAAAAGAAGCCCCGCCGTTAAGGGCGGGGCCCGGTGGGCTAGAACATTGCCGTCTTGCGATCTAACCCCGCCGGCCACTTAGGCTCGCGCAGCAGTGGGCGCTGCCGCTGTCGGATGGTGCCGGTGGCGTCGATATAGAACCGCATGAGGATATTCTCGACGGTAGCAGCACCGACACTCATCGTGATTGGCCTCGAGAATTTGAACGTAACCGATCCGTCCCGATGGCGGGTGACACGTGATTTTGTAGTCATTGCGATTGCTCCTATGCGTGGCTTTTGAGGCCATGTGCCAGGTCCCGCCTGGTGTCGGGGGCTCAAAACGCGGCATAGGTCGCGCGGACTTCTTCGAGCCATTGCTGGCCTTATTCCGTCGCACCCCCGACATGATTCTAGCAGGAACTCCTCGCCTGTCGGGACGGGGGCCGCCTATGCAATCAAGGTGTTTTGAGCACCGCGAACACGATGCGCGTGATTTCAGGTTGTGTCAAGATTGCTTAGGAGGACCACACGATGCACCCGCTAGAACAGTCAATCGACCAAGCGATTTCAGCCGCATTCCGAGAGCCAATCGACTGGGACAGGATCAGGTCATGCGTTTGGGATTTGGAGCGAGATGCAACAACGCCAGCGCAGCGGCAGGCCGCACGGGATGTCAAGCATGCTACCGAGCCCAATGCGATTCGCCGCGCTCTTGAAGGTGCGCGACGGGCGTTCTTTGTGGGGAAACCCAACGATGATGGATGGCTGAGGAAATAGAAGATGATGAAAAAAGATGACTGCGAGAAAGCAATCCGTGGCCTCTGCCACGATTGGGGGAGAGAGGTCGGAATCGCTCGTGCCGCAGAAAGTGATCCAAGCTTTTCGCAGTTCAAGACCTGGCTGCATGCCAAGGGATATTCCCACTATCTGAATTTTAGATCGTCAATCAGCGCAGACTACGACGCCGAGCAATGGTTCATTCAGGAATTCAAGCAGGGCTGGCGCTACTAAACCGCAATCACCATCACGCCGAAACCATCGCCAGCGCGCTGAAATCCAGTTCCACATCGGCCGGCGCCCTGGCTGCGATGCCGACCGCCATGCACAAGGCCTGCAGGCAATCAATTCGAGACCGCGCCTTACGCTTGTTGAGCTTACGCGCGCCGGTCGGATCGATATCGACCACGGCCGCGGCGACATGGCTTGTCAGTAGCGGATTGCCGCCGTGCCTGAGCTTCGCCTCGACCACCAGATCCTCGACGGCATCGATCGCCGGGGCCATGTCCTTGAAGCCCTGCCCCCATTCCTCGAGCGGCAGGTCGATTCCTTCCTCGTCAAGCCGGGCCTTGAACTCCTCGATGCGCCAGCGGTCGAAGGCGATGCTGACAAGATCATACCGCTCCGCCAATTCGGCCGCCTTGATCGCCACGGCTTTCTTGTCGATCGCGCGGCCAGCGGGCGCCTGCAGGATGCCTCGGTCGCGCCACAGCGCATAGGGCAACCGTTCGGTTTCCTCGCGTTCCTTGAGCGTGTCGCCGGGCACCCAGGCATTGACCAGGACCGCGCCGCTGTCCGGGAAGAACAAGACGAGGGCGGTAAGGTCGCGGGTCGAACTGAGGTCGAGGCCGCCGAAACACCGCTGCCCGATCAGCGAATCGGGGTCGACGGTGCCGGCGCAGGCCTTCCAATCGGCAGCACCGATGAGCCCGGCCACGGCATCAACCCGCATGTTGAGATAGAGGTTCTTGAGCTTGGGCAGGCGGGCCGGCAGGCGCCGGGCCTTGGCGGCATAGGCGCGGAGCTCGTCAAGGCTGCGGAAATCGCCCAAGGCCGGATTGGCGAGGGGCCACAAGCTTTCGTCGAAGGGGTCGGCATCGTCGGGGCAGGCGAAAACAAATCCGGCAAAACGCGGATCCTCGACCACCCCGGCGTCGACGTCCTTGGCATAGTCGACTAGCTCGGACATGACGGAAAGCGGATCGTGGCTTTGCGTGCTGATGACCCAGAACAGGGGATTTGATCGTGCGCCTTGGGCTGTTTCCAGCACGTCGAAAAGCTCCCGATCAGGCGCCTGCGCCAGCTCGTCATAGATCACCAGCGAGGGGTTGAGGCCATGCTTGGTGGCGACGTCGGACGAAAGGGCGTGGTAGGTGCTGCCGGTCTCGACGTCCTCCATTTCCCGGTTGAACTCACGGATGATGATCCGATCCGAAAGGCCGGGATCTGCCAGGATCATGGCTTTCATCTCGCGGAAGATGATCGCGGCTTGCGCCTTGTCAGCCGCTGCCGAGACGATCTGCCCGCGGGCCTCGGCTTCCGGCCCGACGAAATGCGCCAGGGCGAGGGCGGCCACCAAGGCGGATTTGCCGTTTTTCCTGGCCATGGTCAGCAAGGCCATTCTGACCAGGCGCGTGCCGTCGGCGTTGCTGCCGTCATAGACGCGCCGGATGATGGCCTTCTGCCACGGCCGGAGACGGAACGGCTTGCCAGCCTCGGGGCCCATCGTGATCGTGAGCGTCTCGACGAACTTGATGACCCGCTGCCCACGCGTCAGTCCCGATCGCTTCCAGGCCGGCCGGGACGGGCGCTTTCCGCGCCGCTGGGGCGCCTCCGACCGTTTCCGGGCAGGCTTGGCGCCGGGACCTCGTGCGCCCATCAGCCGGCCGCCCCATCATGAACTAACTCTGTTTGCGTGCCCCGAACGGTTCCGAGCCCCAAGCGCTGAGAGATTTTTTTGTGCCTCGTCATGGCTTGTTCCAGGCATGGTCGGGGTCGAGGGGCCATCCGTTGGCATCGCAGCCCACCACCACGGGCTTACCGTCGCGCTTGCGGGTGCCGTCGCTGCGTTCCTTGATCTGGGCATCGTGGCTGGCGCACAGGCTGCGCAGGTTCGGCAACGCGTCAGCACCGCCGTTGCGTCTGCTCACGATGTGGTCAACGTGGGTGGCTCGGGCACCGCAGCCCTTCACGATGCATTTACCGCCATCACGCTTCAGTGCAGCCAGCCGGAGCCGCTTCCAGGTGGCCGATGAATAGAACGGATCACGCGGCATCGTCCGCAGTCCTGAAGTCAGCTTCGATGATGTCATCAGGCTCAACCCGAACGTTGCCGAGGGCCAATTTTGGTTTTTCGTCCCGACAGAGCGCTGCTGGTCGCTGAAAAGAGGCAGTTAAGGAAGGAAGCGAGGCGATCTTCTCGTTACGGGTACCTGGTACAATAGATGTGTCACGCTGGTGTGACCGTGAAAGGGCATTTTTGGCGATCACGGTCACGCTGGTGGGACTGTCAGAGGTAATTTCATTACCAGTTTGGGGGTCACGGTCACGCTGGTGGGACCGTGCGTCACGCTGGTGTGACCGTGTTTTGCTTTTGTCGCCTCGATCACGGTCACGCTGGTGGGACTGTCCATGCGCCGCCGACCACCTCATGAAGTCCATTGAAGCCTTCTCGTCTCCGACCTTCTCGCCGGTCAGTTCCCATGTCCTCGACTCCTTCGTTTTGGTGGTGAACGAGGACTGCTTGGCGACCTTGAGAAAGCCATGGTTGACGAGCTCATTGAAGGCCCGCATCGCCCTGTTGCGGCCGATGCCGATGGCCTCTGCCTCTCTAACGGCATAGCCGATGTAGCCGTTATTGGTGCCGTTGTGGCGTTGCCAGACATCGATCAGGAGAGCCTTGGCATCGCTGCTGAGTGAGCGCCACGCCAGCGATTCGAGCATGACGTGCTTTAGGGCGACGAAGCGCTCCCCGCCGCCGCGGCCGGTTTTATTGGCTTTCCTGCTCATTTGCCACCGCCCAGGGTGTGCCGCCTGATCAGTGTCAGCCGCTCTATCAGGGCATCCAAGTGGCGCGGGTGCAGCAAGATGTAGCTGTCGGCCTCTTCATCGCAATCGGCCTCCTGCCGGATGCAGATGCGACCGCTCGGCACCTCGTAAACCGCGACCGCAAGCTGCGTCGGGACGACGACATCGTCCTGGTCGAGCGACCATGACCAATCGCGGCCTTGCGCCTCAGTGTCGTCGGGGGTATTCTGCGCCTGCCCTAGATTTCGAAGATCAGCCTCGACGGTGCTTGCCGGCCCGTCGGGGCTTTTTCGTTCCGAATCGGGTGGCTCTGGGTTTGACGATCCTTGGAATAGCTCTTTTGCATCAATGAGACGATTTTCGCCGGTTTGACACTGCAAGCTGCTGTCGGTCTTAGAAGTTTTGCGCCCCTCCGGGCCCACCATTCCCTTTTTGTCCGGGCCGCTCATTGGAGGCGGCGGCTATAGGCGCGAGGCGAAGACGGCGTCGCCGTCGCGTTGGTCGTTGAGGGTCGAGTGGCGGACGATATCGTTGAATTCCGGGGAGCTTTCCGGAATCTGGCCGCAGCGGCGAACCGCGGCACGAACGTCGATCTCGGTGCCGATGAACTGCAGGACGGTGCGCAGCGCAATGACTTCGGCGCGCGGATCCGGCTCCACGCCCATGCTGAGGCCGCTCAGATAAGGATTCCGGTCGAAATCGGTGAGGTAGAAGCTGCCATACCAGATCGCCTTGCCGATCAGGCATTCGCGGACCATGAGATGAGCGCGCCCGTCGAGCACGAAACCGGTGCCGGCATATTTGACGCAGGAAGGCATGGTCGAGGTGCCGCCGGAGAAGATGTCGAGCGCCTTGATGGCAAGGCCCTTGGCCGTCGCGGCCAGGCGTACCAGTGAGCGGTTGATCATCGCGTTCCATCGGTCATCGCGCTGGTAGAGGAAATAGTAGCCGACGAGAGAGCGGGCGATGTCGGCATCGTGGCACGAGGCAAGCTGTGCCATGAGGACGGCGCCGGGGTCGAATATGGGCGCGGCGGCCTCGGCGGCGAGACGCGGCGGACGCAGGCGCACGAGTTCGCGGAAGCGGCCAGGCTCCATCAGAATCTCGTGCTCTTCCACGCCGAAGAAATCGCATATGCGGCGCAGCGAGCGCAGGGACGGCTGGCCGCCACCGTTCAGATATTTCGTGAACTGCTGCCGATTGATGCCGGCGCGGCGGCAGACATCGCTGATCGAATGGCTGTAGGCGCAGAGCGTCCGAAGGTTCAAGGGCAGGTTGGCGGCGGACATGGCGGTTGTACTTCAAGGCTATTCCTGACGCTAACTGACGCTGTTTGTACCACAGGTCGCGTCGAATTGACGCTATTTTTCAATTGCTGATGGAAGGAGGCAGCCGGCATCCTTGGGTCATCCAACGAATCTGAAGAAACGAACTGGGAGATTGAAATGTCGATGTCCGAACGCGACCGCGCCTTGGGGATGGATCGCAAGATCAGCCGCCGAGATTTCATGAATGGCGTCGCCGTGACCGCCGGCGCGCTTGCCGCCTATGGCGCGGGCATGATGAAGGCACGGCCGGCGACAGCTGCCGACGGCGCCTATCCGCCAGGCCTGACCGGTCTGCGCGGCCACAATGCGGGCGCCATGGACGTGGTGCATGCCTTGCGCGACAATCGTTTCTGGCAGAATGCGGGAGAGATCGAAGCACTGGACGAACGTTATGACCTCGTCGTCGTGGGTGGGGGCATCAGCGGTCTCGCCGCGGCCTTTCTCTATCGCCAGCAGCATGGCGAGGATGCCAAGGTACTGGTCCTGGAGGCGCAGGACGATTTCGGCGGCCATGCGCGCCGCAACGAATTCACCGCCGGGGATGGCCGGAAACTCATCGGCTATGGCGGGTCCCAATCCTTGCAGACGCCGAGCTATTTTTCGCCCGCCGTCACCAAGCTGTTGCTGGATATCGGCATCGACACCGAGAAATTCAAAACATTCTACGACCGCGAATGGTCGGAGAAGCGGGGCCTCGGCGAGGCGGTGCTGTTCCGCAAGGAAGTGTTCGGCGAAGACAGGTTGGTGAAGCAGAGCGAAAAGGCGGCGGAGTGGGTTCCGGAGACGCCACTCAACGAGCAAGCGAAGAAGGATCTCATCGAGCTTCTCGACAGCCCCCGCGACTACCTGCCCGGCAAGTCGCGGGAAGAGAAGATGAAAATTCTCTCCGAAACCACCTATGCCGAGTTCCTCACCAGGATCTGCGGCTATGACCAGCAGCTCGTCGCCTATTTCCAGAACTCGACCGAAGGCTATTTCGGCATGGGCATCGACGGCACGACGGCGCTCGATGCCTGGGGTAATTGGAATCCGGGCTTCGACGGCATGGATCTCGGCGACAGGGCCTATAAGACGATGAGTCCCAGCGGGCGGCTCGCGCTGACCGATCCGGATCCCTATATCTTCCATTTTCCCGATGGCAATGCCGGCCTTGCCCGGGCACTGCTGCGGGCCCTGGTGCCGGCAGCTCTGCCCGGCGACGGGATGGAAAGCCTCGCCACCAATCCGGTCGATTACGCCCAGCTAGATCTGCCCGGGAACGCGGCCCGCGTGCGCATCAACGCCCCGGCGATGCGGGTGAAGCATGTGGGTGCGCCCGACAACGCCGAGGAAGTGGAGATCGTCTATCATAACCAGGGCAAGCTCTACGCCGTGACGGCCGGCCATGTCGTCCTGGCCTGCTGGCATCGCGTCATCCCCTTCATCACCGACGAATTGCCTGCGGAGCAGGTGGCGGCGCTGAACGATCAGGTGAAGGTGCCGCTCATCTACACGAACGTGCAGCTTCGTAATTGGGAGGCGCTGGCGAAGCTGGGCATCCGCGGTTTCGAATGTCCGTCGGGCTTCTGGCACGGCGCGTCGATCGACTTCCCGGTCAGCATGGGAGACTACAAATTCCCGCAGGAGCCCAGCGAACCGATCATCCTGCATCTTTCCAAGGTGCCGCTTACCGGCGAGGCCGGGATTTCCACGCGCGCGCAATGCGCCGCCGGCCGTCAGGCCCTGGTAACGATGACTTTCGAGGATATGGAGCGCGAAATCCGCGACATGCTGGCCCGGGCGCTGGGCGGCGCCGGCTTCGATCCGGCGCGGGATATCGAAGGCATTACCTGCAATCGCTGGTCCCATGGCTATGCCTATGAGTATATGCGGCCGTGGGACACCTACTGGCCCGATGGCGAGCTGCCGATCGTCAAGGCGCGCAAGCCCTGGGGCCGCATCGCGATCGCCAATTCGGATGCGGGTGCCTATGCCTATGCGCATTCGGCGGTTGACCAGGCGGCGCGCGCCGTTCGCGAACTGCTCGGCGATCCGGGCGACCTTCCTGCCTTTGCGGATTTCCCCGGGCCCCCACGGGCGGCGTTGGGGCTGTAGCGGCGGTCCGCATATGACCCCTGCAATCTTGTGACTTGCGCGGGGAGCGGCGATGTGGCGGCATCGCTGCTCCCTTTCTCCACCGATCTCGGTCCCGCCCATGCCCGATCTCTCCGCCTTCCCCATCACCAAGCGCTGGCCGGCGCAGCATCCGGATCGGCTGCAGCTCTATTCGCTGCCGACGCCCAACGGCGTCAAGGTGTCGATCATGCTGGAAGAGATTGGGCTCCCCTATGAGCCGCATCTGGTCGACATCACGAAGAACGAGAGCTGGCTGCCGGAATTCCTGTCGCTCAATCCCAATGGCAAGATCCCGGCGATCATCGATCCCAACGGGCCTGGTGGGCGACCGCTGGGGCTCTTCGAATCCGGGGCGATCCTGCAATATCTGGCCGAGAAGACCGGGAAGCTGCTCTCGGCCGATCCCATCCTGCGCATGGAGACCATCCAATGGGTCTATTTCCAGATGGCGGCGGTGGGGCCTATGTTCGGCCAGGTCGGCTTCTTCCATAAATTTGCCGGCAGGGAGATCGAGGATAAGCGGCCGCTGCAGCGCTATGTCGACGAATCAAAGCGCCTGCTGGGCGTGATCGAGGATCGGCTCGAGAGGCGCGTTTGGCTGATGGGCGACGAATACAGCATCGCCGACATCGCGCATCTGGGCTGGGTGCGCAATCTCATCGGCTTCTATGGCGCCGGCGATCTGGTCGGCTATGACAGGCTGAAGAACGTGCCGGCCTGGCTCGAGCGCGGCCTTGCGCGGCCGGCGGTGCAGCGCGGCCTCGCCATTCCGGCCCGTCCGGCCTGAGGCCGCTATTTCAGCGCCGCCTTGATGGCGCGGATCGCCTGGCGCGTCCTGTGCTCGTTCTCGACCAAAGCGAGGCGTACATGGTCGTCGCCATATTCGCCAAAGCCGATGCCCGGCGCCACGGCGACGCCGGCTTTCTCGATGAGCAGCTTGGAGAATTCCAGCGAGCCCAATTCGCGGTAGCGTTCCGGGATCGGCGCCCAGGCAAACATCGAGGCGGCGGGTGCCGGTACGGGCCAGCCGGCGGCATTGAGACCTTCGATCAGCACGTCGCGGCGGCTTTTGTAGCGCGCCCGCATCTCCTCGACGCAATCCTGCGGGCCGTTGAGAGCCGCGGTGGCCGCCACTTGGATCGGCGTGAAGGCACCGTAATCGAGATAGGATTTGACGCGCGTGAGCGCACCGATCAGGCGCTGGTTGCCGGCGCAGAAGCCGATGCGCCAGCCGGGCATGGAATAGGTCTTGCTGAGCGAGCTGAACTCGACCGCGATCTCCTTGGCGCCCGGCACTTCAAGGATCGAGGGCGGCGGATTGCCGTCGAAATAGACCTCGGCATAGGCGATGTCCGAGATGATGAATATCTCATGCTTGCGACAGAAGGAAACGACTTCGTGGTAGAAATCGAGGGTCGCCACTTCCGCCGTCGGGTTGCTGGGGTAGTTGACGATGACCGCCAAGGGCTTGGGCACGGAATGGCGCACGGCCCGGTCCATCGCCACCAGGAACTCATTGTCCGGATGGAACGGGATCGAGCGGATGGCGGCACCCGCGATGATGAAGCCGAAGGCGTGGATTGGATAGGAAGGGTTCGGCGCCAGGATGACGTCGCCGGGGCTGGTGATGGCCTGGGCAAGGTTGGCAAGACCCTCCTTGGAACCCAGGGTCACGATCGCCTCGCGTTCCGGATCGATCTCGACATTGAAGCGCCGCGCGTAATAGGCCGCCAGCGCCTTGCGGAGGCCCGGAATGCCGCGCGAGTTCGAATAGCGATGAGCGCGCGGATCCTGCAGGGTTTCGGCCAGCTTATCGCTCACATGCTTGGGCGGCGGCTGATCGGGATTGCCCATGCCGAAATCGATGATGTCCCGACCGGCAGCTCGGGCGGCGGCCTTCAGCTTGTTCACTTCGGCGAACACATAAGGCGGCAGGCGCTTGGTGCGGTGGAACTCGGCATCCATCGGTCGATCGGTCCTTCGGCTGGCGGTAATGCAATGCCATCGCCGGCATCGCGGGGCGCGCAGGCTGACCTGCTTCCCAAGGGCTGTCAATTACACGATGGGCGCCGGCGGCTACTTTACATTCGTTCAGGAGGTCGATCGCGGCAGGATGGAGGCAAGCTCCACCACGGTGCGAACGCCCATCTTGGCGAGGACGCGCGAGCGGTGCACTTCGACGGTGCGCACGGCGATGTCGAGTTCGGCGGCGATCACCTTGTTCGGCTTGCCGGCGATGAGGAGGGGCAGGATCTGCCTTTCGCGCTCGGACAGGGCGCCCAGCCGATCCTGGCGCGCGGTTTCCGCTTCCTGCCGGTGCCGGGCGAGCTTGGCGGCGTCCAGGGCCTCGCCGACGATGCGCAGCAACTCGCCATCGTCGAACGGCTTCTCCAGGAAATCGTGAGCGCCACTCTTGATGGCATCGACCGCCAGCGGCACATCGCCATGCCCGGTCAGGAACACAATTGGCAGGATGCTGCCCATGGCTTTTAGCTGCCGGTGCAATTCCAGCCCCGAAATGCCGCCGAGGCGGATGTCGAACACGGCGGCGCCGACGGCCTCGACGCCGCCATCCGCCAGAAAGGCCTCGCCCGAGGCATAGGTCTTCACCGCATGTCCGGCCGAGGTGAAGAGATAGGCCAGCGCATCGCGCACGGCATCGTCATCGTCGACGATATGAACGAACTCGCTCATGGCACATCCTCCGCCGCCACCGAGAACAGGAAGATGGCGCCGCCCTCCGGCCGATTTTCGAACCAGATGCGGCCGCGATGCAGTTCCACGATGGTGCGGCAGATATTGAGGCCCATGCCCATGCCCTCGGTCTTGGTGGTGGCGAAAGGCACGAACAGGCTGGCGCTGATGTCGGCGCCGATGCCGGGTCCCCTGTCGGCGATGGAAACGACGATCTCATCGCCCTGCTGATGGCGCCGGATGGTCAGCATGCGCCAATGCGGAACGGTTCGTGCCATGGCTTCGATGGCATTACGCACCAGATTGAGCAGGACCTGTTCGAGCAGGATCTGGTCGCCACGGCATTTGGCGATGGCGCGATCGGCGGTGAAGTCGACAGTGACATGGCGCGCCTTGAGGTCGGCGGCAACGAAGTCGAGCGTGTCGGCGATCAGTTCGTCCATATCCAGCACTTCGAACTTCGGCTCGCTCTTGCGCACGAAGGCGCGCACGCGGCGGATGATCTGTCCGGCGCGCTGCGCCTGGGCCGAGATCTTCCCGAAATTCTCGTTGAGGTCGGCCACCGGTATGGCCTCCGTCTCCAGACGTTTCATCGAACCGGTGGCATAGCTTGAAATGGCGGCAAGCGGCTGATTGAGTTCGTGCGCCAGGGTCGAGGCCATCTCGCCCATGGTGACGAGGCGGGCCGTCTGCGCCAGCTTTTCGTTCTGCTGGCGCGACATGTCTTCCATAAGCTTGCGCTCGGTGATGTCGACGACCGAAGCCATCCAGCCGCAATGCCGGCCTTCGGCGTCGATCAGCGGCGCCTCGTAAACGAGGGCATCGAAACGCTCGCCGTTGCGGCGCTGGAACTTGATTTCGAATCCTTCGCTGGGCGCCCGGCCGTCGAGCACCATGCGATGAAGTTCCATGGTCCGGTCCATATCCTCCGGCACCCAATAGGGCATCGGCGGCGTCCGGCCGATCAGTTCCTTTTCGCTGAAGCCCGTCATGTTGCAGAAGGACGGATTGACATAGATGATCCGGCCGTCGAGATCCCGGGCGCGCATGCCGACGGTCAGCGATTCCTCCATCGCCTTGCGGAATGCGTGTTCCTCGCGCAAGGCGGCTTCGGCCAGGCTGCGGCGCTTCATGTTGGAGCGCGTCACGATAAGGCTGGCGATGGCGAGAAGGGAGAACCAGACGATCGCGGCGATGAGCGCATTGCCGGCCAGATCGGTGCGGTCGTTGAATGGTTCGACGGTAAGCAGCAATCCGCCGCCCGGCGGGTCGAACAGGATCGCGTGTCGCGTCAGGCCGGATGCGGCCATGCTCTGCGACTTTCGCGCCAGCGTCTCGCCATCCTGGTTCTCGAACGTCACCTGATATTGCTGCGCCACCCACCAGGGAACCTGGCTCGCCAGAAGCGCATCCAGCGAGAAATGCGCGATCAGCAGGCCGGCGGGTTTCACATCCCGGTAGAGCGGAATGGCGAGCTCCATCAGATATCTCCGT
This sequence comes from Dongia sp., assembly GCF_041918875.1. GTDB lineage: Bacteria > Pseudomonadota > Alphaproteobacteria > Dongiales > Dongiaceae > Dongia. The sequence continues at coordinate 25,215 of NZ_JAYRUV010000026.1, read as the reverse complement.
TCCGCCGATTTGAAAGCGGGCGAGAATTGGCTCTTGCCGGTCTGCACTGCAAGTTCGCGTGTGCGGCCGCTGGCGCTGGCGGGTGCCGCTTCCAGTTCGGCAAAGCTGCCGGGGATGGCTGCCTGGGTTGCGCCGGCCGCATCGCGCCAGGCCAGTTCGGCGATTTCCGGGCTGTTGCGGACGATATGTTCGAAGCGGTCGCGTACGATCTGGGGCGGGAGGCCATGGCTGATCTCGAAGGCGAGTTGCGCCAGATCGTCCTGATCGGACTGGATGGCGAAGCGCAGCGCCTGTTCGACCCACAGCGCATCGTTGATGAGCGTGATCCGTTTGGCGTCGCGCTCCTGCCGGTCCATGAACCAGAGGAGGGCGCCGAGGAGTCCCAGGACCAGCAGAATGGCCGCCGCCGGCACCAGGGCCATCCATTGCTCGCGCCGGCTCCCCAGCATGACCCGGCGCTGCGCCGTACCGTTCAAAGCCCAGCTATTTCGGCCGCTGCCGCCCAAGCGCGCTCCCCGATATCTTGGTCGATTGTGGAAACCCACAATAGCGCAGCGGATGGAATTGCGCGATACCGGCAGGATCAAGACAAGGCGGGACCAACCGCCCGGACTCAAAATGGGAGGAAATCATGAAACGCCTAGCCGTGGCCGTGCTGGCTGCGACCCTTTTCGCCGTGCCGGCCTTCGCCCAGGAAATCGTCATCAAGTTCAGCCATGTCGTGGCGCCCGCCACGCCGAAGGGTAAGGCCGCCGACCGCTTCAAGGAACTGGCCGAGAAATATACCGACGGCAAGGTCAAGGTCGAAGTCTATCCCAACTCCCAGCTCTACAAGGACAAGGAAGAGCTGGAAGCGCTGCAGCTTGGCGCCGTCCAGATGCTGGCACCCTCGCTCGCCAAGTTCGGCCCGCTCGGTGTACGCGAATACGAAGCATTCGACCTTCCTTATATTTTTCCCGATAAGGCTGCCCTGCGCAAGGTGCTCGACGGCGACGTCGGTAAGCAGCTTTTTGCCAAGCTGGAAGACAAGGGCATCAGGGGTCTCGCTTACTGGGACAATGGTTTCAAGATCATGAGCGCCAATTCGCCGCTGCTGGTGCCGGACGATTTCCTCGGCCTCAAGCTGCGCATCCAATCCTCCAAGGTGCTGGAGGCGCAGATGAAGGCGCTGGGCGCCGTTCCGCAGGTGATGGCCTTCTCCGAAGTCTATCAGGCGCTGCAGACCGGTGTCGTCGACGGCACCGAAAATCCGCCGTCGAACATGTTCACCCAGAAGATGCACGAGGTGCAGAAGCACGCCACCATCTCGAATCACGGCTATCTCGGCTATGCGGTGATCGTGAACAAGAAGTTCTGGGACGAACTGCCGGAAGAAATCCGCGCGGCGCTGGACAAGGCGATGGTCGAGGCAACCGCCTATGCCAATGAAATCGCCCAGGCCGAGAATGACAAGGCGCTCGCGGCGATGAAGGCTTCCGGCAAGACCGAGTTCCACGAACAGACGGCCGAGGAACGTGCCGCATGGATGGAGGCCTTGCGTCCGGTCCATGACGAGGTGGCGGAGCGGGTCGGTAAGGATCTGATCCAGTCGATCTACCAGGCGACCGGCGCCGCTAACTGACCGGCTGACCTTCTGAACCAGACCAAGGGGACCGCCCCGGGCGATACCGCGTCAAGCGGCATCGCCCGGGCGGTGCATGCCATGTTCCTGCGATCACTCGACCGCGCCGAAGAAACCCTCATCGCCTCGCTCATGGCGGCGGCGACTCTCGTCATCTTCGTGGCGGTCGTGCACCGTTTCGGGATCGGAGCGGCCGCCGACCTGTCGGCATGGGCACGCGCGCACGATCTGCCCTGGTTGTTCGGCTTCGCACGCAGCTTGTTCAAGGCCTTCCAGTCGGTCAACCTGACCTGGGCGCAGGAGCTCTGCATCTATCTCTTCGTCTGGATGGCGAAATTCGGCGCCGCCTACGGCGTGCGCACCGGCATTCATGTCGGCGTGGACGTACTGGTCAACCGCCTGCCCGAAGGACAGCGGCGCGTCTGCATCCTGTTTGGGCTGCTGGCCGGTGCCTTCTTTACCGTCATCGTCGGATCGCTCGGCGCCACTTTCGTGTGGGAAATGGCGCATACCGACCAGATATCGGCCGACCTCGAACTGCCGATGTGGCTGGTCTACCTGGCCGTGCCGGCTGGTTCCTACCTGATGTGCTTCCGCTTTCTGCAGGTCGCCTGGAGATTCGCCCATGGCGTAGCGCTGCCGCATCACGATTACGGTCACGTCGAGGGCCTGGAGAAGGAGGCCCATCCATGAACGTCGCCATAATCTTCGGGCTGCTCGTCATTCTCATGCTGACGGGCATGCCGATTTCGATCTCGCTGGGTCTTACCGTCCTCAGCTACCTGTTCTTCCTTACCGAAGTGCCGATCGAATCCGTGGCGTTGAAGCTGTTCACCGGCATCGAAAAGTTCGAGATCATGGCGATCCCGTTCTTCATCCTGGCCGGGAATTTCCTGACCCATGGCGGCGTCGCCCGCCGTATGATCGATTTCGCCCGTTCGCTGGTCGGCCACTGGCATGGCGGGCTGGGGTTGGCCGGGGTCATCGCCTGCGCGCTCTTTGCGGCCGTTTCCGGCTCGTCGCCGGCGACCGTGGCGGCAATCGGCTCGATCATCCTGCCCGCCATGCTGCAGCAGGGTTTCCCCAAGAGATTCGGCGCCGGAATCATCACGACCTCGGGGGCGCTTGGCATCCTCATTCCACCCTCCATCGTCATGGTCATCTATTGCGTGGCGACCAGCGGCATGATGATCGAAGGGCCGGACGGCCAGGTCGTTGGCGCCGCATCGGTCGGTACCATGTTCATGGCCGGCGTGATCCCCGGCCTGATGCTGGCCGCCTGCCTCGGCCTCACCACCTTCTACCGCGCCTGGAAGTTCAACTATCCGCGCATGAAGCCGGCCGCCTGGGCCGAGAGGATCAAGGCCTGCCGCGAATCCATCTGGGGCCTGCTGCTCATCGTCATCGTCATCGGCGGCATCTACAGCGGCATCTTCACGCCGACCGAAGCCGCCGGGATCAGCGCCGTCTATGCCTTCATCGTCGCCGTCTTCGTCTATAAGGACATGCCGCTCGCCCGCGTGCCCAAGGTGCTGCTCGATTCCGCCAGCATGAGCGCGATGCTGCTCTACATCATCACCAATGCCGTGCTGTTCTCCTTCGTCATGGCGCACGAGAACGTGCCGCAGACGATGGCGGCCTGGATCGTCGATAGCGGGCTCAACTGGTTTGCCTTCCTGCTCATCGTCAATCTGCTGCTGCTGGCGGCCGGCAACGTGATGGAACCTTCATCGATCGTGCTGATCCTGGCGCCGATCCTCTTTCCCGTTGCGGTGAAGCTCGGCATCGATCCGGTGCATTTCGGCATCCTCATCATCGTCAATATGGAGGTCGGCATGTGCCATCCGCCGGTCGGCCTCAATCTATATGTCGCCAGCGGCATTACGCGCATGGGGATCACCGAACTCACCGTGGCGGTCTGGCCGTGGCTGCTGACCATGCTGACCTTCCTGGCGCTGGTCACCTATGTGCCGGAAATATCGCTCTGGCTGCCGCGCATGCTGGGGATGCTTTAGAAGGTTACAGTCCGCTCAAGCGCCGGAAAGCACGCCAGGTCTTCATCGGGTGGCGCAACTTGCGCAAGGTGCGGGTGACCGGCAGGTGCATGCGCGTATCTTCGAGTTCCAGGCCGATGCGCTGGATACGCCCGTCCTTGACATCGCGCGCGACCAGCTCGATCTCGCCCAGTTTCACGCGGTCGCCGGCGACGACATGCAGGCCCAACTGCGCATGGAGGAAGGCGCCGAGCGACAGATCCTTCGCCGCCACGCCGATCGGCAAGCCGTAAATGAGGGCGAGGTCGCTGGCCGGCGTCTCGGCTTCGAACACGAACTCGCCGAAGCCGGCGGGCGCCGACGGTTCGTCCGCCTCGTGATGCACGAAATGCTGATGCAGGCCCGCGATCTCCGCCGGCGGCGCGATGGCGATGACGTAATCGCCGATCAGCGGCCGCATCTCGCGAAAAAGGGCGACCGGCGCGGAATCGCGGATGACGCTGATGATCTCGGCCTGGGGCGGCAGATGGATCGCGCCGTAATCGTCGTGCAGCACCCGGGCCCTGTCCTGTACGCGGAAACCGGCGAGTTCCCGGCTCGACCCATGGCCGAGGCTGATGTCGAGGTCCTGCCCATGATGGACCGCGGCGGGTACTTCGAGACCGAGGAAACGCGCCGCGCGGCCCACCGACCAGCCCTGGACGATGAGCGAGGTCAGCACGGCGACGAAGGCGACGTTGAAATAGACCTGCGCATTGGGTACTTCGGCCAGGATGGGTATCGAGGCGAGAAAGATCGGCACCGCGCCGCGCAGGCCCACCCAGGCCACGAAGCCGCGCTCGCGCCAGTTGAAGCGAAAGGGCAGCAGGCACAGCATGACGGCGCCTGGCCGCGCGACCAGGATGAGGCCGAAGGCCAGCAGCAGCGCCGCCGCCAGGTCCGCCAGCAGGTCGGAAGGCGTCACCAGCAGGCCCAGCATCAGGAACATGGCGATCTGGGCCAGCCAGGCAAGGCCGTCGAGAAAGCGCGTGATGACCTGCTGCGCGCGATAAGGGGCCTGGGCCAGCATGATTCCGGCCACATAGACCGCCAGGAAACCGCTGGCATGCAGGCTGTTGGTCCCGGCGAAGATGAGCAGCGCGCCGGCTGTCGCCAGGACCGGGTAGAGGCCGGCGCTCAGGGTCAGGCGCTGCAGCAGCCAGCGCAAGGCAAAGCCGCCGGCGGCGCCGATGAGGCCGCCGCCGATCAGTTCGAGGCCGAAGCTGCCAAGCACATACCAGCCCGAAACGTTCGAGCCGGCCTGCACCAGATGCACCGCCATCAGGGTCAGGAACACGGCCATCGGGTCGTTCATGCCGGATTCCAGCTCCAGCGTACCGCCGACGCGGGCGTTGACCGCGACCCCCTGGCCATGCAGCAGCATGAAGACGGCCGCGGCATCCGTCGAAGCCAGGATCGCCCCCATGAGAATGCCTTCCAGCGGCCGCATGCCCATCACCAGCACGGCCATGCCGGCCATGCACAGCGCCGTCAGCAGCACGCCGAGCGTCGCCAAGGTCAGGGAAGGCCAGAACACCAGGCGGACGACTTCACGCGGGGTGCGCAGGCCGCCTTCGAATAGGATGATGGCAAGGGCGATGGAACCGACCGCGAAGGTCGCCTCATAGCTCTGAAACTGCAGGCCGAGCGGGCCGTCCTCGCCCGCCAACATGCCGAGCACGAGGAAGACGAGCAGCAGCGGCGCCCCCAGGCGCGAGGAAATCTGGCCGAGCAGGATGCTGATCAGCGCGAGGAGGGCGCCCAGGAAGATAAGCTGATTGATGAGGGCCAACCGCGCGCGCTCCTTGCTCCGGCCGGCCCGGGGCTTTCGCCCCGCACCGGCTATCCGATCCTATATGCCGGTCAATATAGTCAGTTCGCTTGCCGCACCGCAAAGGGCAAGCGGTCCGGCCTCGCTAAAATCCGCCGTTTTGGTACACTCCAGCAGGCAATCCCGGCACGGGGGACAGGTCCGCCGATGGCAAGACTGAGATCGCTGATCGTCATTGCATTGGGTGCGGCGGTCGCTCTCTACCCCGCCGGGCGGGCTATTGCCAAGGAGCCGGTCCGGCTCGTTTTCGCTGCTGACCTGGTGCCGCTCTCTTTCGAGGATGAGGGCGAGGTTCGCGGCATATTCGTCGATGTCGCGCGCGAGGTCTTCGCCCGGCTCGGCCAACCCGTCGATACCGCGCTCTATCCGTGGGAACGCGCCCAGCAGATGGTGCGGCAGGGCGAAGCGGACGGATTCATCACCATTGCCACCAAGGCGCGTGCAGAATATGCCAGTTGCGGCCGCATTCCGGTATTGCGGGCCCCGCTTCATCCCCTGGTGCGCGCCGACCATCCGCGCCGGCAGGAGATCGAGGCGGCGACGGATCTTGCCGACTTCAAATCGTTCGAGATCGTGAGCTATCTGGGGAATGGCTGGGCCAAGCAGAACCTGGCCGAGCACAATGTATTTTTCGCGGCCGACTTCCAGGCGTCTCTGCGTGGACTGGCCAAGGGGCGCGGCGACCTCGCCTTCGTCACCACGACGGCGGGCGCCTACTACCTGCGCGAATACAGCCTGCAGGACAAACTTGTCGTGCTGCCGATGGTCGCCGACTTGTTCGAATACGTCCTGTGCCTGGGTAAGCAATCGCCGCATGCCGGCCTGCTGCCGGAATTCGACCGCGTGCTGGAAGTCATGCGCGCGGAGGGCGCCTACGCGCCCATTCTCGGCAGGTACGGCATGGAACGCGTGACGTTCTATTAGCCGGCCTTTGGCTACCCCCGGGTCACCAGCGTGCCGATGCCTTGGGGCGTGAAGATTTCCAGCAGCATGGAATGCGGCACGCGGCCATCGAGGATGACGGCCGCCTCGACGCCGCTTTCGACGGCACTGAGGCAGGTCTCGAGCTTCGGGATCATACCGCCCGAAATCGTGCCGTCGGCGGCCAGCGCCCGCACTTCGCCGGCGGTGAGCTGCTGCATCAACTGGCCGGACTTGTCGAGGACGCCCGGCACGTCGGTCAGCATGAGGAGGCGCGAGGCCCCGATGGCGGCGGCGATGGCGCCGGCCGCCGTATCGGCATTGATGTTGTAGGTCTGCCCGTCCGGGCCGAAGCCCACGGGGGCGATGACCGGAATGACGCCGGCCTGTTCCAATGAACGGATGATGCTGGGATTGACCTTGTCCGGCTCGCCGACGAGGCCCAGATCGACCCGTTCGCCATCCTTGGTCATCTCGGTCTTCTTGGCATGGAGCAGATTGTCGTCCTTCCCCGAAATGCCCACGGCCTTGCCGCCGGCGGCGTTGATCGCCGCCACGATCTGCTTGTTGATGGAGCCGGACAGCACCATCTCGACCACTTCCATGGCGGCGGCGTCGGTGACGCGCAGGCCATCGACGAAGCGCGACTGGATGCTCAGCCGCTTCAGCATCTCGCCGATCTGCGGGCCCCCGCCATGAACGACGACCGGCAGGATACCGACCTGGCGCAGCAGCGTGATGTCGCGGGCGAAGATGTCGGACAGCTCCTTATCCACCATGGCATGGCCGCCATATTTGATGACGAAGCGCTTGCCGGCATATTTCTGCATATAGGGCAGAGCGTCGGTCAGGGTCCGCGCCGTCTTCAACCAGTATTTGGTGTCCGTAATGCTCATCTTGCGACCATCGCTGCGGAAGGGGTGGGGTGGAAAGGGTAATCCGGCGCGCAAAGTGCGGTCGGGGGACTGTAAAATCAAGTGGGAATTCATGGGTGGCGGCAGGCCCCGGCCTGTCCCCAGGCGCGAAACGGCGCGCGAAACGGCGGGAAAGATTCGAGGGGTTCGGCCGCACGAATATGTCACGCGGCGGGAACGTCAGGCGAAGGCAAGCCTGGGCCGCCCGAGGCACGCCAGGCTGTGCCTGCGGCAATCGGGGAAATTGAGGCCATGCCCCAATTCCTGCTATCAGTTCATATGCTGCAAGGAAAACCATATGGCTGTCCCCACCTCCAAGGCGGAGTTGCTGGCCGCAATCACCGCGAATTTCGACAAGCTTCTGGCTGATCTGGCGCGCGTTCCGGAAGAACGCGCCCGCGAATGCACGCTCGACGGTCATGCCGCGGGCACGACCATGAGCCCAGCCGACCTGGTTTCCTACCTTGTCGGCTGGAACGAACTGGTCTTGAAATGGCTGGATCTGGACGATAAGGGCGCCAGTGTCGATTTCCCGGAAACCGGCTTCAAATGGAACCAGCTTGGCCTGCTGGCGCGGAAGTTCTACGAGGATTGTCAGTCACTCGGCTATCCGCAGTTGCTCGGCCGCCTGACAAGTGCCAAGGACAGGCTTGTCGAGGCGATATCGCACCGGTCGGACGACGAACTTTATGGCCGCCCCTGGTATGACAAGTGGACAAAGGGCCGGATGATCCAGCTCAACACCTCATCCCCCTACGCCAACGCGCGTACCCGCATCCGCAAATGGCTCGCGAGATCGGACTGACACCATCCTAGGACGCGGATCGGCCTTGCATTTTCCTAATTGATACCATACGGTATGGTATCTTTCTTGATAAGGAGAATGCCGGTGAATGGATGGTTTGCCGCGGCGGCCGGCCTGTCGGCCTTTACCTGCGGGCTGCATGTCGTCATGGGCGGGCGCGAGGCGGCGCGCCCGCTCCTCGCCGCGGCCGAGCTCGATCGCCTGGCGAAGTTCACCAATTACTATTGCTGGCATCTGGTGACGATTGTCATTGGCGCGCTGGCTGTGGCCTTCGCCTATTCGGCGCGGGCGGGCATGGCGGCGGATCTGGCGCTCTTCGCCACCGGGATCGCCTTTCTGTTCGCGCTCTGGAGCCTCGGCATGATTGCAAGATTCCGGCTGCCGCCGCTGCTGTTCGGCCAATGGGCGCTGTTCCTCCCCATCGGCCTTCTGGGTCTTGCCGGTCACCTCGCATGAGGCGGGAGAAGAAGCCCCGTGTCTCCGCGCGGGACTGGGTCGAGATCGCACTCACGGAATTGTCGAGCCACGGGCCGGACGCCATCACCATCGATGCGCTCTGCCGCCGGGCCGGCAAGACGAAGGGGTCCTTCTATGCCCATTTCGACAGCTTCGATGCGTTTCTGGCGGCCCTCGCGACACACTGGCGCGCGCGCAACACCGAGACGGTGATGCGGGACGCCGATGCTGCGGCATCGCCCCGGGACCGCCTCGCCAGGCTCAATGCCATCGCCGTGCGGCTCGACGCCAGGCTTGACCAGGGCATGCGGAAGCTGGCCGGCAAGAGCCCGCTGATCGCGGCGGCGGTCGCCAAGGTGGACGAAATGCGGATCGCCTATCTCGCCCGTCTCCATCAGGCGGCCGGCGGCTTCCCGGCGCGCGCCGCCAAGGATCTCGCGACCATCGAATACGCCGCCTATGTCGGCCTGCCGCTGATCGGCCCCGAGCGCGGCCTGGACGAGCTTGAACGCCTGCACAGGACCTTCACCAGGCTGATTTCAAGGCCACGCCATGCATGAAACAAAATCGGGGTCAGACTCCGATTGAGTAACGCGCTTTCATCGCAGCGGATAGAAATTCGTGGATGGCCCGCCTGAAGCGGGCCATGACAATTTGGGAAATGGGCGCCATATGCTTTTGCCCTATCGATGAAGCGCAGAGCTATCGCACGTGGCCTTCTGTAACTCGTCATCCCCGGGCTTGACCCGGGGATCAGGGCCGACTGGGCTCTGTTCCTCAGTTGCTGACAGATGCCCGGCCAGAGGGACAAATACTGGGCCCGGGCATGACGAATTTGGGAAAGTGCCCTTACCCCTGTGCCGCGAGATCCGCCAATGTGTCGCGGAGTTCGCTCATGCCGGCGCCGGTCTCGGAGCTGGTGACCAGGATCTCCGGGTGCGCTGCCGGGCGCTTGCGGATGGCTTCGGTGAATTTCTTGCGGTTGGCTTCAAGGGCCGCCGGTTTCAGCGTGTCGGCCTTGGTCATCACCGCCTGGTAGGAGAGGGCGAAGCGGTCGAGGAGGTCCATCAGGGCCTCGTCGCTTTCCTTGAAGCCGTGGCGGCTGTCGATGAGGAGCAGCACGCGGCGCAGGTTCGCGCGGCCGCGCACATAGCCTTCGATCAGTTCCGACCATTCGGCGACCTTGGCGCGGCCGACCTTGGCATAGCCGTGGCCTGGCATGTCCACGAGGACCAACTCGCCATTGAGGTCGAAGAAGTTGAGCTGCTGGGTGCGGCCCGGCGTCTGCGAGACGCGCGCCAGCGCCTTTCGCCCCGTGAGCGCGTTGAGGAGGCTCGACTTCCCCACATTCGAGCGGCCGGCGAAGGCCACTTCAATGGGCCCCATCGGCGGCAATTGTTCCAGCTTCATGGCGCCCGCCACGAATTGGCATTCACGCTGGAACAGCTTGTCGCCGTGAGTCCGTTCGCCCGCCTTGCGTTCGCCGCTCACCTTGGGCTCAGGCCTTCTTCGGCAGCTTGGCCGATTTCTTGGCCTGGCTGTACATGATGTATTTCTGCTGGGCGATGGAGAGCGTGTTGTTCCACGCCCAGTAGATGACGAGCCCGGCCGGCATCGAGCCCAGCATGAAGGTGAAGATGAACGGCATCACCGCGAACATCTTGGCCTGCACCGGATCCGGCGGCGTCGGGTTGAGCCGCATCTGGGCCCACATGGTGAAGCCCATGATCAGCGGCCAGATGCCGATGGACAGCAGATGGATGATGGCGCCGACGATCGGCATGTTGAAATAGAGATGCGGCTCCCAGGGAATGAGGCCGAACAGGTTGAGGAACGAGGTCGGGTCCGGCATCGAAAGATCGTGCACCCAGCCGAAGAACGGCGCCTGGCGCATGTCGATGGTGACGTAGAGCACCTTGTAGAGCGCGTAGAAGACCGGGATCTGCACCAGGATCGGCAGGCAGCCGGCGGCCGGGTTGACCTTCTCCTTCTTGTAGAGCGCCATCATTTCCTGCTGGAAGCGCGCCTTGTCTTCGCCGAACTGTTCCTTGAGTTCGGCCATCTTGGGCTGCAGCGCCTTCATCTTGCTCATCGACGCATAGGATTTGTTGGCGAGCGGGAACATCACCGCCTTGACGCAGACGGTCAGCAGCAGGATGGCGATGCCCATATTGCCGATATAGCGCACGATCCAGTCGAGGAAGGCGTGGAGCGGCTTGGTGAGGAAGAAGAACCAGCCGAAATCCACCGCGCGCTCGAAGAGGGGGATGCCCAGATTGTCGCGATAGGCTTCGAGCAGCCTCACTTCCTTGGCGCCGGCGAAGACCTGGTGCGTGAAACTGGCGGAACCGCCGCCGGCCGGCACGTCGCGCATGTCGGCGGTGTAGTCGGCCTGATAGGAATCGAGCTTGGGTTCGTAGAGATAGCGGGCCTTGATGCTTGCGTCGGCGGGGGCTATCTGGGCCACCAGCCAATATTTGTCGGAAATCCCGAGCCAGCCGCCCGTGCTGGCGAAGTTGACCGATTTGGGTTCGTTGCCCTCGGCATCCTCGGCCTGGTCCTTGACGCCGCTATAGCTTTCCTCGTTGAGCGTGCCGTCGAACACGCCCATCGGGCCTTCATGCAGCACATAGGTCTGGCTGGGTGAGGGCGGCAGGCCGAAGCGCACGACACGCGAATAGGGCGCCAGGGCCACGGTCGCGGCACCATTGTTGGCAACCGATTCCTCGACCTTGAACATATAGCCGTCGTCGATGGAGATCTTGCGCGTGAAGACGAGGCCGGCACCATTGTCCCAGGTCAGGGTCAGCGGCGATTGCGGGGTGAGCGTCGTCCCGCTGGCGCTCCACAGCGTCTCGGCATTGGGCGTCGCAACACCCGGGGCGCCGACCCAGCCGGTGTCGGCGAAATAGGCATGCTGCGCCTTGGCCGGCGACAGCAGCACGACGTTCGGGCTGTTGGGCTCGATCGTCTCGCGATAATGGTTCAGGACAAGATCGTCGATGCGGCCGCCCTTGAGCGCGATCGAACCCTTGAGCTTGGGTGCGTCGATGGCGACGCGCGGGCCTTGCGCCAGCGCTTCGGCCCGGGGCAGCGAGGCCGCCGTGGCATCGCCGGGCGCCGTTGCCGTGGCGGCGGTGCCAGTGGATTGCGTGCCAGTGGATTGCGTGCTGGCGGCATTGCTGGCGGCCTGCGCCAGTTGCTGCTGCGCCTGTTCGGCCTGCTGGGCTTGCTGCGCCGCCTGCTGCTTCTCCAGGCGCGGCATTTCATAGAAGAATTGCCAGCCGAAGATGATCGCCGCCGACAAGGCAATGGCGATGATCATGTTCTTCTTGTCGGTCTGCGGCATCATGATGACGATCGAATCCCAGATATAAGGTTTATTGGCGGGAGGCGGCAGCCGGACGATGGCTGCAGAGTTCCGTGTGTTCGTGCGCGGCGTCGCTGCCGGGCACCGGATCATAGCCGCTGCCGCCCCAGGGGTGACAGCGCGCGATGCGCCGGAAGGTAAGGGCCATGCCCTTGATCAGGCCGTGCCGCTCGATGGCTTCGATCCCATAGGCCGAGCAGGTCGGCTGATAGCGGCAATGGAAGCCGACGAAGCCGGAAAGGGTCAGCTGATAGAAGCGGATCGGCACGGTGCCGATCAGGCGCCACCCGCCGGTTTTCCGTCGCGCGTTCATGGCGCCGGCCGCACGGTTGCGGCGACGCCCAGCTTCTTGAGGCCGCGGCGGAAATCTTCCATCAGCGCCTTGTAATCGCGATCGACCGTCGCCGGCCGCGCGATGAGGACCAGATCGGTCGGCATGGTCGTGACCGCCGTTTCACGCAGCACCTCGGCGGCAGCCGCCTTCAGGCGCCGGCGCGCGCGATTGCGCAGCACGGCGTTGCCGACCTTGCGGCTCGCGGTGAAGCCGAGGCGTACATCAATCGATGTGGATGGAGACTCGTTCCGACGCGCCTGCAGGACCAGGCCTGGCGCCACCCATTTGCGGTTTGCGCTCGCGGCGGCCAGGAATTCGGCACGCCGTTTCAGGCGGCCGATGCGGGTCATCGTGCTGGGCTTGAGCTTTGGATAAAGGCTGGCAACAAGTGTCGTCAGCGCCGGTTCAGGCGCTGAGACGCTTGCGGCCCTTGGCGCGGCGCGACGAGATGACCTTCTGGCCACCGGCAGTCGCCATGCGCGAGCGGAAGCCATGACGGCGCTTACGGACCAGCTTGCTCGGCTGATAGGTACGTTTCACGGTAAATCTCCACGGAATTCAATCAGTTGCGGTTTGGCGCGGCTATATAAAGAAAGCCCCGGCCGGAGTCAATCGACAGCGCCGCAAAACCGGCGGCAAGCCGGTGCTTATAGGCTAGTGCGCCGCCGCCGTATACCTTGTTCTTTAATCGATACAGTCGATCATTGTTCTGGAATTCAACGGTCTGGTCGATTAATCAAATCGTGGCAGGGGCGCACCGATTGCTCTAGGGTCCGCCCGGTTCACTCCCAGCCAGACTCAAGCCCTTGCCCCCACGCATCGCCATCATCTTCAACCCCATCGCCGGCCGCAGCCGTCGCCAGATGCTGGAGGATGTCTGCGACCGTCTGGGCGCACGGGGCTGGGCCATCGACCTCAAACCCACCGGCGCCCGGGGCGATGCCGAGCGCATGGCCCGCGAAGTGGCTGAATTGCCTGAGGATTTGCGCCCCGACCAGCTTGCCGTTGCGGGCGGCGACGGCACCATCGGCGAGGCGATCAACGGCCTTATCACGGCCAATGGGACCGTGCCGCTGTCGATCGTTCCGATGGGCACGGCCAACGTGCTGGCCGCCGAAATCGGCCTCGATGTCACGCCGGAAGCCATCGCCGCCGCCATCGATGCGCGCAGGTCGCAGGCGATCCATGTCGGGCGGGCCAATGGCCGCGCCTTCACGCTGATGGCCGGGGTCGGGGTCGATGCGCATGTGGTGGCTGAACTCGACATCGCCCTCAAGCGCCGCATCGGCAAGGGCGCCTATATCTGGGGTGCCGTCAAGCAATTGTTCCGTTTCGGTTTTCCGACATACAACGTGGCCATCGATGGGGGCCGGCCGATCGCCGCGGCCTCGATCGTCGTCGCCAAGGGGCGGTTCTATGGAGGGCGCCATCTGGTGGCACCCAAGGCCGACCTGACGCGGCCCAGCTTTCAGATCTGCCTGTTCGAGCGCAAGGGTGCCCTTCACATGCTGCGCTACGCCCTGGCCCTGGGGCTGGGACGCCTGCCCAAGGCCAGGGGATATAGCATCCTGGAAGGCCGGCAGGTGGCGATCACCGGGCCCAAAAACGACCCGGTTCAGGGCGATGGCGATGTGTTGGGCTATCTGCCCGCCAACATCGACATCGCCCCGGCACCCGTGCAGCTGGTCATGCCGTTCAGGCAGAGAAATTCGACCATGCCGCCGGCTCATCGAGCGGAATGAGCGAGGGCCGCTCTTCGGCCGGTTCGGATATCACCTTGACGAGGGCCAGGACGATCGCGGCGACGATGAAGACCGCCGCAAGCGAGGCGGTCAGGCCAAGGGGCCGCGGATGGGGCTCGGCCCCGCGAAGGACGAAATCGGACATTCTGAACTCCTTTTTTGGGTGGTTCCGGTTGACGATTTCGATGTAATTCCTCAAGATTGTTTTGAAAAATTGATAGTTCAAAACGGATGATTTTGAATAACTGAACGATGCAGCTGACCAATCTCGACATGGATGTGCTGCGCAGCTTCGTGACCGGCACCGAACTCGGCAGCTTCGCCAAGGCCGCCGACCGCCTGGGCCGGTCGCAATCGGCCATCAGCCTGCAGCTCAAAAAGCTGGAGGAGCAGGTCGGCGAGGCACTGCTGCGCAAGGAAGGAAGGGGTCTGGCGCTTACCGCGCCGGGCGAGATCCTGCTTTCCTATGCCAGGCGCATGCTGGAACTGAACGACGAGGCGGTGGCGGCCACGCGCGGCGTCGCCGTCGAAGGCTGGGTGCGCCTGGGTCTGGTGCAGGATTTCGCCGAAAGCTGGCTGCCTGTCCTGCTCGGGCGCTTTGCGCGCGCGCATCCGCAGATCAGGGTCGATGTGCGCGTCGAGCGCGGCGTCCTGCTGGCCGAGGCGGTGGAGAAGGGCGAACTCGATCTGGCGCTGTGCTGGGGCGACTATGCCAGTCCACGCCGGCGCAAGATCGGCGAGGTGCCCTTGCGCTGGATCGGTGCCGCCGATTTCCGCCTGCGGCCGGGCGAGCCGGTGCCGCTGCTTGCCTTCAAACAGCCCTGTACCTTCCGTACGCGCGCGATCGAGGCGCTGGATGACGCGGGCATGGCCTGGCGCATCGCCTTCAACAGCCCGAGCCTGGCGGGGCTCTATGCGGCGGTCGAAGCGGGGCTCGGCGTGACACCGCGCACGGCGGAAGGCATTCCGCCGCGCCTCAGGCTACTCGGCGATGACAGCGGACTGCCGCCGATGACCCCGCCCATCGACCTCTATCTCCATGTCGGCGACGAGACACCGCCCGCCGCCACGCAGAAGCTGCGCGAAGCATTGCTGGAAACGCTGGAAAGCAGCTTGGTTTCGGTCAAACCAGCCGTGCGCACGATATAAGAGCGCGGTTGGGACGTATCTCGGACGGCACGCTGAGGAGACGCATCAGAGGAGATGCATCAGTCGGGCGTGCGATCCCGCGGCAGGCCGCGCGTGGCCGTGGCCGGCACCGGCATCATGGCCGGCAGGCGGCGATGGACACGCTTGACCGGCATCGCCCCGTAGACCTGCTTGGTCGCTTCGATGATGACGGCACCGGCAAGCCCGGGCATGGCATGGCGTGCGAACGCTTCCCAGCCGCTGGCGGCCCGCAGCCAGGATCGGTTGCGGAACGGCAGGAAGAACAGGCTGCGCTCGGTCCTGAGTGGCGTGAAGGAGTGCTTGCGCAGCAGGCGCGAGAGCTGGCCCGCGGAATAAGGCTGGCCGAAGCCGAAAGGCGTGCGTTCCAGCTGCGCCCAGAGGCTTCGGCGGTTGGGCACCACCACCAGCAGGCGCCCGCCGCCGGCCAGCACGCGCCAAGCCTCGCGCAGCATGTCGCCGGGATGATCGGAGCCTTCGAGGCCGTGCACCATCAGGATGCGGTCGACCGAATAATCCTGCAGCGGCAGTTCGGTCTCGTCGGCAAGTGCCGTGAGATTGGGTTCGTCGCGCGGCCAATGCACGACACCCTGCCCCGCCGGCATGATGGCCAGCACCCGTTCGGCCTGCTCGCGGAAGGGCTGCAGGTAGGGTGTGGCGAAACCCAGGCCCAGCACCGACTGGCCGCGCACATCCGGCCACATGCCGCGGATGCGCGCGCGCAGCAACTGGCGCGTCACCTTGCCGAGCGGCGTCTGGTAGAAATCGCGGACATCGACCACGTCCTGGAACAAGTTGCGCCCGTTCGTCGTTGCGTTGTTTTGATTATGGCACATCCGCTGCTATCGTCAGCCGCTAAGTGATGTGATCCCGGGAGACCCGCAAAATGCCCCAGACTGCCACCCAGCCGCCCTTGGAGATCGCGGTCTTCCCGATGCTCAGCGACAATTACGGCTTTCTCATCCACGATCCGGCGAGCGCGAAGACCGCCGCCATCGACCCGGCAGAGGCGGCCCCGGTTCTTGCGGCCTGTGCCGCCCACGGATGGCAGCTGACGCATATCCTCAACACGCATCATCATGGCGATCATGTCGGCGGCAATCTGGACCTCAAGGCCAAGACGGGCTGCGCGATCGTCGGCCCGGCCTATGACCGCGCGCGCATTCCCGGCATCGACGTCGCCGTGGACGAAGCAAGCGGCGCCGATTTCGGCAGCCGCCATGCAGAGGTCTTCTTCGTGCCCGGCCATACGCGCGGCCATATCGCCTATTATTTCGCGCGAGATAAGGCGCTGTTCTGCGGCGACACCTTGTTCGCGCTGGGATGCGGGCGCCTGTTCGAGGGAACGCCCGCGCAAATGTGGTCGTCGCTCCTCAAGCTGCGCGCATTGCCGGACGATACGCGCGTCTATTGCGCCCACGAATATACCCAGTCGAACGCCCGCTTCGCGCTGAGCGCCGAGCCGGAGAATGCAGCCCTGGCCGCGCAGGCGGAAGAAGTCGCCAGATTGCGGGCAGCGGGCCAGTTCACGATTCCCTCGACCCTGGCGGTCGAGAAGGCGTGCAATCCGTTCCTGCGCGCGGACCAGCCGGACCTGCGCCGCCGCTTCGGCGGTGCGGGCATGACGGATGCCGATGTGCTGGGCGCGATCCGTGCCGCCAAGGACCGCTTCTAGACGAGATAATGATGCGTGTAGGCGATGAGCTTGTTGACCGTCTGGCCGTCGTCGGACAGCGGCAGAATGATTGATTGCTCGTGGCCGATGCGATTGTCCGGCGTCACGAAGCGGCGCTGTTCGAAGCGCGGCGCGCGGCGCGTCACGACGTCCTGATAGGCGGCCATCGCGCAATCGGCCGAGCTGGCATAGAAGCCTTCGCCGACACCCTTGCCGGTCGGATCCTTGCCACGCATCGCGACCTCGCGCGTGCCCAGCAGCCGATAGACGAAGCGCCTGGCATCGGGCACGATGTCGATCAGCGTGATTCCGGGAAGGAACGAGACCATCTCCGCGGGATCGAAATCGTCGCGCGCGGGCATGATCCTGCCCCGGCATTTGCCCAGCCAGATATCATGGAAAGCAAGAATATCGTCGTGATAGCCGGCAGCATCAACACGGTGGACGACCGTGCCGCCCGCAACCGACTGGCCAGATATTGACATCAATTGATCATCGACCTTCAATCCCCTTGGCGGCAAGAATATCGAAGCACCGGGAAAACCCCAAGCTTTCTGATGGATTACGGAACCCTTGCCGTCACCGGATGTTTATTTCCGGCGGATTATTTCATTTAGGTAAAAGGGCGAACCCGCGGGCTTTCCCGCGGGGTGTATTTTTCGATGATGTTGCAAAGAAGTCACAAACTGCCACCTCAGCCGGAAAATCTCGATTTCAGCGCTTGGGCGCTGTTTCTGGATCTCGACGGTACGCTGCTCGACATCGCGGCATCGCCGGAATCCGTGCTGGTTCCCAAACATCTTATCGACACACTGGCGAGGTTGCGCACGGGCCTCGGCGGGGCGTTGGCCATTCTTTCCGGCCGCCCGCTGCGCACGATCGACCGTTTGCTGCACCCCTTGCTGATTGCCGCCGGCGGCGAGCATGGCGCAGTGCTGCGCCTGGCGGATGGCGCGATCGCCGAAGCCGAAGTCGAGACCGTCGTTCCGGCGCATTGGCGGCAGATGATTCACCAGCAGGCCGAGAATTGGCCTGGCGTGCTGGTCGAAGAGAAATCGCACGGTCTGGCCCTGCACTATCGCGCCGATCCGGCATTGGGCGTGGCGGTCACGGCGCTGCTCGAACAGCTGGTCGAGAGCGATCCCACGTTCGAGATTCTACCGGCATTGCTTGCGCGCGAACTGCGCCACCGTTCGATCAACAAAGGCGAAGCGCTGCGGCGGTTGATGGCAACGGCGCCGTTCGAGAGGCGGAGGCCCTTGTTCATCGGCGACGATGTGACCGACGAAGATGCGATTGCCGCCGCGGATCGGCTCGGTGGCCTGGGACTGCGTGTTGCCGATTGCTTTGCCGGGGAGCCGGCGCGCGTGCGCACCTGGCTCGGCGAACTCGCGGCACATCACCAGGGCAATGGTCATGAAGGCAAGGCCGATGGCAGGACGGGGCGCTGAATGGCTCAGCTCGATCTCGGTGTCATCGGCAACGGCACGGTCGCCAGCCTCATAGATCGTGCCGGGCGCCATCAATGGTTCTGTTTTCCGCGCTTCGACGGGGATCCGCTGTTCAACGCGCTTGTCAACGGAACGGAGCCGGCGGGCGGCTTTGCCGATATCGTCGTGGCGGACGGCGTCTCGACATCGCAGGCTTACCAGCGCAATACGGCCATCCTGGAGACGGTCTTCACCGACAGCCACGGCAGTTCGGCGCGGGTGATCGATTTTTCGCCGCGCTTCATCCGCTTCGGCCGTTTTTTCTGTCCGCCGATGCTGATCCGCCGCATTGAACCGTTGAGCGGCCGCTGCCGCGTAACCGTGCGCTTCCGGCCAAGCTTCGATTACGGGGCGACCGAACCGCGCAAGATCGTCGGCAGCAATCATCTGCGTTTTGCCGCCGGTGACAACACCCTGCGCATCACCACCGACATGCCGGTGAGCTATCTCGCCAACGAGGTCGAGTTCCTGCTGGATCGGCCAATCAATCTCATCGTCGGCGGCGACGAGCCCATTCCGGAGGCGCCGCAAGCGCTGGTCGGCGAGTTCCTGGACCAGACGGCGGTCTATTGGCGCGACTGGGTGCGCGATCTCGCGGTTCCCTTCGATTACCAGGAAGCGATCATCCGCGCCGCCATTACGCTGAAGCTGTGCACTTTCGAAGATACGGGCGCCATCGTCGCGGCGCTTACCACCTCGGTGCCGGAAGCGGCGCATTCGCGGCGTAACTGGGACTATCGCTATTGCTGGCTGCGCGATTCCTATTTCACCGTGACGGCGCTTAATCGGCTGGGGGCCACGCGGACGATGGAAAATCATGTCCGCTTCATTCTCAATGCGGTGCTGAGCGCCGGCGTCTCGCCCGAAGTACCGCTCTATCCGATCGTGCCCGGCTCCGATGTCGCAGAACGCGAGGCGCCGGCTCTGGCGGGCTTTCGCGGCATGGGGCCGGTCAGGGTCGGCAATGCGGCGGTAATACAGCGCCAGCATGACGGCTATGGATCGATCATCCTCACCGCGGCGCAGATGTTCTATGACGAGCGCCTGCCCAATATCGGCGATCTCGATCTCTATCGGCAATTGCGTCCGATCGGCGATCTGGCCGCCGCCTCGGCCTTGGCGCCGGATGCGGGATTGTGGGAGTATCGCGAGCGTATCGGCGTCCACACCCATTCCGCGGCGATGTGCTGGGCCGCGTTGCATCGCCTGGGGCTTATCGCCGGGCGGGTCGGCGAGATGGAAGACCGCGATCGCTGGCTGAAGCTTGCCAGCGAGCTGCGCAACACGATCCTGGAGCGCGCGACCGCGGCGACAGATGGCTGGCTGGCCGGCGCCTTCGACAGCGATGTCTGCGACGCCGCCGTGCTGACGCTGCCGGAGATTGGCCTGTTGCGCTATGACGATCCGCGCTTCCTGCGCACGTTGGAAACGGTGGAAAAGCGGCTGATGCATGACGGCTTCCTCATGCGCTATGACGAGCCCGACGATTTCGGCAAGCCGGAGACGGCCTTCCTGGTGTGCAGCTGGTGGTTCATCGATGCGTTGGTCGCAGTAGGTCGGCGGACGCAAGCCAAGGAATTGTTCGACCGCATTCTGGCGCGGCGCAATCACCTGGGCTTGCTGTCCGAGGATCTCGACGCGAGGGAAGGTATTCTATGGGGCAATTTTCCGCAGACTTTCTCGATGGTGGGCATGATACTCTCCGCCATGCACCTCAGCCGGAGCTGGGAGGAAGGACTATGGCGCGCGTCGTAATCGTTTCCAATCGCGTGCCCTTGCCGACGGAACGCGGTGCCCGTGCCGGTGGGCTTGCGGTCGGCATCGCCGATGCCTTGAAGGATGGCGGCCTGTGGTTCGGCTGGAGCGGCGGGATTTCGCGCAGCGCACGCAATCCCGTGCGCAAAGTGGAATCCGGCAGCGTCACCTATGCCACGATCGATTTGAGCCAGGAGGATTACGACCGCTTCTATGTCGGCTATGCCAATTCGACTTTGTGGCCGTTGCTGCATTTCCGCCTGGGGCTGATCGATTTCAAGCGCGAGGATCTGGAGGGGTATTTCTCGGTCAACCGGACCTTCGCCGCGGCTCTGGCGCTGGAATTGCACCCCGACGATGTCGTCTGGATTCACGATTATCATCTGATCCCGCTGGGTGCTGAATTGCGGCGCCTGGGGGTGCGCAACCGGCTGGGATTCTTCCTGCATGTGCCTTTCGTGCCAGCCAGCCTGTTCGCCGCATTGCCGCAGGGCGAGACCTTGCTGCGCGCCTTTCTCGCCTATGACGTCGTCGGTTTGCAGACCGAGGAGCACCGGCGCGATTTTCTCGATGCGGTCAAGCAGGTCTTGGGGATGGAACCGGATGGCGACGGTTTGCTGGTGACGGCGGACGGCACGTCGCGCGCCATCGCCAACCCGATCGGCATCGATGCGCGCGGCTTTGCGGCCATGGCGGCGAAGGCCGAGCGGTCGCCTGAGACGCGGCGGCTGCTTTCCAGTCTGGTCGGGCGCGATCTGGTGATCGGCGTCGACCGGCTGGATTATTCCAAGGGGTTGCCCAACCGGTTTACCGCCTTCGGCAAGCTGCTGCACGATTTTCCCCAGCACCGGCAGAAGGTGAGCTATCTGCAGGTGGCGGCGAAGAGTCGCGAAGACGTATCGGAGTATCAGGCGCTGCGGCGCGAGCTCGACCGCAAGGCCGGCAATATCAACGGCCGCTATGCCGAGTTCGACTGGGTGCCGCTGCGCTACATGACGCGGCCGATGACGCGCACGACCCTGGCCGGCTTCTATCGCGCGGCACGGGTGGGCTTGGTGACGCCCTTGCGCGACGGGATGAATCTGGTCGCCAAGGAATTCATCGCCGCGCAGGATCACAACGATCCGGGCGTACTGATCCTGTCGCGCTTTGCGGGGGCGGCGGAGGATTTGGAGGAGGCGTTGATCGTCAATCCTTACGATCCGGCGGAAATCACCGAGGCAATACACCAGGCGCTCATCATGCCGCAGGACGAACGCCAGGACCGCATGGCGCGCCTGCGCGCGCGCGTTTTCACCGTCACGGCGGAAAGCTACTGCCGCAATTTCCTGGCGGCGCTGGCAGCCTAGGCTTCTACGCCGGTGCCGATCGGGCAGGCGACGCCGGTGCCGCCAAGACCGCAATAACCGCCGGGATTCTTGGCAAGATATTGCTGGTGATAATCCTCGGCGAAATAGAAGGGCGGCGCCGCGGCGATTTCGGTGGTGATGGGATCGTTCCTGCCGGCTTGCGCCAGCGCCACCCGATAGGCATCGCGGCTGGCGAGGGCCGCATCCTGTTGCGCGGTCGAATGGGTGTAGATGGCGCTGCGGTACTGCGTGCCGACATCGTTGCCCTGGCGCATGCCCTGGGTGGGGTTGTGACTCTCCCAGAAGGTCTTCAGCAGCGTCTCATAGGAAACCCTGGCTGGATCGAAGACCATGCGCACCGCCTCGGTATGGCCGGTCATGCCGCTGCAGACTTCTTCATAGGTGGGGTTGGGCGTGAGACCGCCCTGATAGCCGACGGCCGTCACGTAAATGCCCGGCACCTGCCAGAATTTGCGCTCGGCACCCCAGAAGCAACCCAGGCCGAAATCGGCCATCTCGAGCCCGGCCGGACAGGGGCCGGTCAGCTTGCGGCCGGTGACGAGGTGCGGATTGGGAAGCGGCATCGCGCTGCTGCGCCCGGGCAGGGCGCTGTCCGCATCGGGCAGTGCAAGGGGCTTGCGGGCGAAAGAGAACATCGGCGGATCTCCGTTTCTGGCTTGGATTCTATATGGGCTTTTACGGCTGCACTGCCAAGACCGTTACAGGGTGCCGGGTTCATGCCCGCAAGGCATGAAGGGATTTAGTGAAAGTCGCGGCTCCTTGTGACGAGGGCCGGTTTCCGTTGCGAGCGGGGATCGCGGCCGTTCGGCCGGGTTACTTCATCGGCCCGGGCCGTGGGCGCTGCCAGACCGGCTTCCCTATCCTCGTGCAGGGTCGCCAGCAGGTCGCTCATGTCGATGAGCCGGTCGGCAACGACATGGACGACTTGATGGGGCGATTTACCCTCGATCTGCACCTTGCCGACGCATCCCATCAGCCTGGCGCCCATGACGATGGCACGGTGGGTGGCGAAGATCTTCGGCCAGACCACCAGATTGGCGATGCCGGTCTCATCTTCCAGCGTGACGAAGATGACACCGCTCGCGGTCCCCGGCCGTTGCCGCACCAGGACAAGGCCGGCGACGAAGACGCGGTCGCCATTCTTCAACCCGCCGAGCGCGCGATGGGGGAGGATTCCGCGCCGGCGCAGAACCTCGCGCAGGAAGGCGATGGGATGGCGCTTGAGCGTGAGATGAAGGGTCCGATAATCCTCGACCACATGCTGCGACAACGGCATTTCGGGCAGGGCGGCGGTATCCGGCGGCATGTCGAGTTCCGCGAAGAGCGGCAGCGGCGCCTCGCCCAGTGCCTTCACGGCCCATAGCGCCTGGCGGCGGTCCAGCCCCAGGGAACGGAAGGCATCCGCTTCGGCCAGGCGGTTGAGCGTCCTGGCGCTCACGCCGGCCCGCCGCCACAAATCCTCGACGCTTGCATAGCCGCCGTCGCGCAAGGCGACGAGGCGCTGGATCTCGTCTTCCGGCGCGCCGTCCACCTGCCGCAATCCCAGGCGCAGGATGGGACCATGGATGGCGCGCTTGCGGTTGGTGTCGAAATCGGCCGCCTGGGTCAGGTCGCGGCCGCCGCGTTCGAGCTCGCTGTCCCAATTGCTGAGATTGACGTCGGCGCCGCGCACGCGCACGCCATGATCGGTCGCATCGCGCACGATCTGCGCCGGCGCGTAAAAGCCCATCGGCTGGCTGTTCAGCAAGGCCGCCGCGAAGGCCGCCGGGTAGTGGCATTTCAACCAGGCCGAAACATAGACCAGGAGGGCGAAGCTGGCGGCATGGCTTTCCGGGAAGCCGTAATTGGCGAAACCTTCGATCTGCTTGAAGCAGCGTTCGGCGAATTCCGCCCGATAGCCGTTCCTCAGCATGCCGCCGACGAATTTCTCGCGGTAGTTCTGGATCGTGCCGGCTTTCTTGAAGGTCGCCATCGCGCGGCGCAGTTCATCGGCCTCGTCGGCGGTGAAGTCGGCCGCGACCATGGCGATCTTCATCACCTGCTCCTGGAACAGCGGAACGCCATGGGTCCGGTGCAGGATCTTTTCCAAGGCGGGGGTGGGCGCCCGGCTGTCTTCCTTGCCGTCGCGCCGGCGCAGATAGGGATGCACCATGTCGCCCTGGATGGGCCCCGGCCGCACGATCGCCACCTCGATCACCAGATCGTAGAAATTGCGTGGCTTGAGGCGCGGCAGCATGGTCATCTGAGCGCGGCTTTCGACCTGGAAGACACCCACGGAATCGGCGCGGCACAGCATTTCATAGGCAAGCGGATCGTCCTGCGGAATGGTGGCGAGATTGTAACGGATGCCGTAGAGGCGATGAATGAAGTCGAAGGCGCGGCGGATACAGCTCAGCATCCCGAGCGCCAGGACGTCGACCTTCAGCAGGCCGACCGCGTCGAGATCGTCCTTGTCCCACTGGATGACGGTGCGGTCCGCCATGGCGGCGTTTTCGATCGGCACCAGGCGCGACAGCGGGCCTTTGGAGATGACGAAGCCGCCGACATGCTGCGAGAGATGGCGCGGCGTTCCGATAAGTTCGCCGGCCAGGGTGACGGCGAGCGACAGGCGCCGGTCGCCGGGATCGAGCCCCGCCATGCGGATCTGCTCCTCCGTCAGGGATTTGTCGGACCAGCCCCAGACGAGCTTGGAGAGGCGGCTGATGATGTCGTCGGAAAGGCCCAGGGCGCGACCGACATCGCGCAAGGCGGCGCGCGAGCGATAGCAGATGACGGCGGCGGCAAGGCCCGCCCGGTCGCGGCCGTATTTCGCGTAGATATGCTGGATGACTTCCTCGCGCCGCTCATGCTCGAAATCGACATCGATATCGGGCGGTTCCTTCCGCGCGGCGCTGATGAAGCGTTCGAACAGCAGATCGACCTTGGTGGGGTCGATGGAAGTGATGCCGAGGCAATAGCAGACGACCGAATTGGCGGCCGACCCGCGGCCCTGGTGCAGGATGCCTTTCTCGCGGGCGAAACGGACGATGTCATGCACGGTCAGGAAATAGCGCGCATAGTCGAATCGTTCGATAAGCTTAAGCTCGTACTCGATTTTAATACGGATGTCGGCGGGAACGCCTGCCGGGTAGCGCCAGGCGGCACCAGCCCAGACAAAATCGGCAAGGCTTTGCAAGGGCGCCTCGCCAGGGGTCACGACTTCTTCCGGATATTCGTAGCGCAGTTCGTCGAGAGAGAACGAGCAGCGCGCGGCGATTTCCTCGGTGCGAGCGACGGCATCCTCCAGGCCGCGGAACAGGCGGCGCATCTCGGCAGCCTGTTTCAGATGCCGTTCGGCATTCTTTTCAAGGCGGAACCCGGCCGTGTCGATGGTGCAATGATGGCGCACGCAGGTCAGCACGTCGAACAGCGCCTTGCGCGCCGGCAGATGATGCCGCACTTCATTGATGGCGACGGTCGGAAGATGTGCTGCATCGGCCAGCCCTTGCAGGTCCCGCAAGCGTCGCGCATCGTCACCGCGATAGAGATGGGCAAGAGCGAGATGCCCGGCATCGCCGAAATCGGCACGGAAGCGGCGGAGGAAGGCGGGGAGATCGGGCCTGTCGTTGTGCGACCGGAAAGATAGGTGACATTTTAGACCGGAGACATGGGTAACAGTTTTCCGGTTCTGTTCTAATCCGCTTTACATCGGCCCGGCCGGGCCGATGTAAAGCGTCGCAGTTTCTTGGTCT
>NZ_JAYRUV010000025.1:0-57070 GCF_041918875.1 Dongia sp. | reverse complement strand
AAGACCAAGAAACTGCGACGCTTTACATCGGCCCGGCCGGGCCGATGTAAAGCGGATTAGAACAGAACCGGAAAACTGTTACCCATGTCTCCGGTCTAAAATGTCACCTATCTTTCCGGTCGCACACAATAATGGCGGCGTGTTCACGCCGTTCGACCCCAATGCCGGCATCGGCGGTCTCAATGCCGTCGGCGGCCTCAACCCCACGGGCCTCAACTACAATCTCGTCGAGCGCGAATTCCCCGAATTGATCGAAGAGGACGAGATCGACACGGTCCCGACCCTGCTCAACATCAGCAAGGGCGCCGTCATCAACGAAGACGATCTGGGCGGCGACTTCAATGAAGTAAGCGCCCTGCGTGCGTCGCCGGCCGATGATCCGACCTATGCGAGCCAGATCGCAGGGGAGGTGCAGACCCTTCTCGGCGTCGATGGCGCGTGGACCGGTCACTATTATGAGACGGGCAACGACCCCTTCGACCTCGATGACAATGAAGAAGGCAGCCAGAACGGCAACGACCCGGCCAACGAGGATAATGGCAACGGCGTCGATATCGATCGCGAGCCGCTGACCAGCACCGCGGTGGTGACCGTCGATTTTCATATCGATATACCGGGCAAGATCAGCTTCCAGAACGGCGCGGATATACCGCTGAAGACTCAGCTCGAGGGCATGGGCCTGACCTCGCACGGCAACGAACTGCAATATGTGCTTCTGCCTGCCGTCGCGGACGATCCGATGACGCCGGGCGATGAGAGCCATGGCGAAATCCTTGTCGCCTACTACATCCAGGCCAATCCCGAGAGCGAGAGTTCCGAGGCCGTCATCGTTTTCACCATTGGCGTGCGCGAGCCGCAGGGCAATACGCAGGTCAGTGAATTCGACATCGACTTCACCATCTTCGGCGTCATCGACAATGTTCCCGGCACCAACGATGCCGACGGCGATATCAGCGATATCCTCGACATCGACGTGCCCTTCTTCATGGTCGATTCGGACGGGTCCGTCACGCCGAGTCCGGCTGATGCGCTGGTCTTCCAGAGCGTCGATGACGTGCCCGAATTGGGTTCGATCGGCGACAATGGCGAGGAAGGCGGCTATCAGCTGGTCCTGAAGCCCGCCGATACGAACATCACGCATGACGAAACGGAAGGAGAGCAGAGCGACGTCGGTGCGCAGGCCGGCGACCCGGATTCCGCCAAGGAGATTTCCGAGCCGGACCCCGCCGGCGACAATGGCGAGGACGATGTGTCCGTTGCGCAGAATGAGGGCGTCCACAAGGCGCTGGCGGCGGCGGGCCTGGGTGAAGTCACGCCGCTTGGCGCCGCCCAGACCGAGCTCAAGGTGAGCTTCGGCGCCGACGGTCCGGCCTCCGGCAACAAGGAAGCCGGCAACACCGTCTTCACTGGCGACGGTGGCGCCAACGCCACGGCCTTCCAGCTCTATATCGGCGATGCGGATGCGCCCTTGGTGGCGGGTGCCACCAACTGGACCGTCACGATCGACGGGATCGAAGTCACGGTCCGCGCCGAACAGATCGATGGCAATACGATCGTCGGCTATGCCAATAAGGGCGATGTCGATGGCGACGGGGTGCTCGACAACCAGCAGGGCGGCGATGCGGTCCAGGCCGCGGTGCCGGATGCCGACGTGCCGGTCTTCGTGCTTCATCTCGACCCGGATTCAGGCCAGCTGACGCTGGTTCAACTTCACCAGATCAACCAGGGCGATCCGACCAACGCGGACGATTCGACGCCTCCGCTGGCCATTCTTGGCCAAGAAATCGTCTTCGAGGACAATTTCGATAATCTCGATTCCTGGACGGTGCTTGATGGCGGTGAGGCCTCGATCGTCGGCGATATCGGCACGACCGACACCCAGCCGGATCCGAACAGCCAGGCGCTGCTGACCCCGTCCGAGGGCGGCGAAGGCGACGAGGAGAGTTCGCAGGGAGCCTCAAGCGCGGACATCGAGGCTTTCTTCGGCCTGCCCGCGGGCAGCCTGGACGGTGCCGCCGACGATGGCGACAGCGGCAACGGCTCGGAAGAGGCGACCAATGGCAGCGCCATCAAGCAGGTCGTCGATGTGGTTGCCGGCCAGGTGCTGACGGTCAAGTTCAACTTCCTCGAGGATGAAAACGACGGCGGCGACGGGACTACCTATCAGGATTTCGGGTTCATCGTCATCGGCGACCAGGTCATCCGCCTCAGCAATGTCGAGGATGCGGATCTCGATTCGAACGCTTCCAGCGGGAATTTCTCCTGGGAAGAAGAATCAGGCTACCTGGTTTTCACCTACACCTTCACCAATACCGAGTCGGTGCAGATCGGCTTCGGTGTCATGAACGAAGACGATGAAGCCGTCGATCCCGGCCTGCTGATCGATCATCTGACGATCACCCAACCTGGCGCCGAGCTTGCGGAGATCAATTTCCGCGCCACCGATTTCGACGGCGACCATGTCGACGCGGCCTTGAACGTCCGAGTGCAGGATGACGGCCCGACGGTCAGCTGCAACAAGCTGGTCCAGCTGGACGACGATGCGCTGACCGGCGGCAATGACGGGGGCATCGGCGACGATGCCGACGCCGCCAACGTGACAGGCACCCTGTCGCACGATTACGGCACCGACGGCGCTGGCACGACGCTTCTGACCGGCGCCGTCTTGCCGGACGGCTTCACGTCGGCCCTCAGCAATGGCGGCAAGACCCTCATCATTTCGCAGAATGGGGTCGAGGTCATCAAGGTCACACTCGATGACAGCAGCAGCGGCAAGTACACGGTCGCGCAGCTGAACCCGATCGATCATCCGGAAGGCGATAACGAGAACAATCTCGACTTTACCGTCAACTACCAGGTGAAGGATGTCGACGGCGACGCCGTCAACGGCACGCTGTCGATCAATGTCGATGACGATACGCCCAAGATCACGGGTGTCACCTACGATACCGAGCACCTTGGTATCGTCGACGAAGACAAGCTGCCGGACGGTATCGAAGGCGGCCCGCTCGATATCGGCAATTTCGACGCCAGTGTCGGTGGCAAGATCCTGGTGCAGCCGGGCGCTGATCAACCGGTAACCTTCAGCTTCGCGGAAACGAGCGGCACGCCGGTCAATGTCATCGGCGCCGCCATTCCGCCTCTCTTCGCCCTGACCGACGTCGACGGCAATCCCGTGACGATGGTGGTCGACAATGCCGGGTCGCCGGCAACGCTGATCGGCATGGCCGACGGTGAAGCCGTCTTCACGATCACGCTCGACAAATCGACCGGCGAGTTTACCTTCACGCTGCATCAGCCGGTCGAACATCCCTATGACGGTTCGCCCTTCGTCTCCTCGCTCGAGGACTCGCTGCTCACTCTCGGCTTCGGCGTCAAGGTGACCGATGCCGACGGCGACAGCGCGTCAAGCCAGCTCTATTTCAAGATCAACGACGACTCGCCCGAGGTGAGCGGCATCACCGGCACCAACGGTACGCCCAGCAGCGACGGTTATCTGCTGGTCGATGAGGATTATATAGCGGGCGGCAATCAGGACCAGGGTTCGGCCGGCAACGACGCGTCCGGCGGCAATGTCGCGACCGGCAAGATCAATTTCGGCTTCGGTGCCGATGGCGGCACCATCAGCCTCGCCGACAGCGGCAATCTGCGTGACGCCTACGGCAATCTGGTCAAGACCTCGGACGGCAATGCGACCATTTCGCTGGTCAATACAGGCAATGTGATCACCGGCTACGAGGCAGGCACCGGCACGGTGGTCTTCACGCTGACGCTCAACCAGGACGGCACTTTCACCTACACGCAGTTCCAGGCGCTGAAGCACGCGGACACCGCCTCCAGCGACGAGAATTCCAGCGACATCCGCCTGAAGTTCGACGTCAAGATCGTCGATAATGACGGCGATGAGGTTTCGACGACGATCAAGATCCGAGTCGATGACGACATGCCGCGCGTCACCAGCGCAACCGTCATCGGTATCGTCGAGGAAGAAGCGCTGACGCTGGCCAATAGTGGCGGCCACGCCCAGGGCAATCAGGAAGCCGGCGATGCCGAGCCCGACACCACCATTGCGTCCGGATCGCTGACCTCTCTCGTCTCGATCGGCGCCGATACGCCGGGCAATTGGTACTTCTCGCACAATGTGAGCGGCCTCAACGCCCAGAATCTCACTTCCGGCGGCGTGGCACTGCAATATTCGTGGAACGGCGAGGTGCTCGAAGCCAAGGCGGCGGGCGTCCTCGTCTTCACGCTCAGCCTCAACGCCAATGGCGGCTACACCTTCACGCTGCTCGATCATATCGATCATGCCGACGGCAATGGCGAGAACAGCCGCGATATCGATTTCTCCAGCCTGGTCCGGGTCTCGGATTCGGACGGTGACAATATCGGCATCGCGAGCGGTGCCTTCAAGATCACGGTCGTCGACGATGTGCCGATTGCCAACGACGATCACCAGTTCATGAAGGAATCGCAGCACACCATCACCGGCAATGTGCTGACCGGCGACACCAACGATCCGGATACGGCGACCGACCAGCCCGCCCAGCAGGACCAGGTCGGCGCCGACGATCCCGGCCGCGTGAGCGAGGTCCAGTCGCTCAGCAATGCCGGTGGGGTCGTGAACATCGACACCGGCGACAAGGGCCTGGACAACGACACGGTCGTGGTGCAGGGCAAGTATGGCAAGCTCACCATCAACGAGAACGGCGACTATTCGTACGATCTCGATCCGGGCTTCGATATCGACACGCTGACGGCCGACCCGGTCCATGTGGGCCGTCCCGGCACCGGCGGCCAGGCCGCGGATTGGGTGGCGCAGGGCCTCACCATCACGGCGACCAAGTTCGACGGTTCCGCCGGCACGGTGCAGTATGACAGCAACGGTATCGGCGTCGCCGGCACCAAGCCGGGCCTGCAGGTGCCGGGCCAGATCGGCTACGATCCGAACAGCCAGACCAGCGAAAAGCTGACCATGGCGTTCGGTTGCCCGGTCAACTCGGCCACGGTCAAGGTCTCGAATCTATTCAAGGACGAGAATGACGGCGAGCAGGGCACCTGGACGGCCTATGACGCCAACGGCAACGTGATCGGCCATGGCATCTTCGGCCCCGGCGCCGACAATCCGGCCACCGGCTATATCCATGTCAATTACGGCAACAGCAACAATATCGGTACGCTCGAAATCGGCGTCGACGACACCAATGGTGTCAGCATCGCCAGGATCGAATTCGGCGCCACGGAATACGGTCCGAACAACAATGCCGGCAATCTGAGCACGGATTCCTCGGACTACTATATCCGCGAAGTCACCTACGTCCCGGCGGTGGTGCAGGAGCAGTTCGAATACACGCTGACCGACAAGGACGGCGACAGCGACAAGGCTATCCTCACCATCGATGTCTGCGACAATGTTCCGTCGCCGCGGGCGGGCAATGCCGCCGGCCTGGTGACGGAAGATGTGTTGGCGGGCGGCTCGGGTGAAGATCCGGCGAGCGCCCCGGCTTCTGCAATTTTCAACGGCACCCTGCCCATCTATAACGGTACTGTTAGCAACCTCACCTTCGACGACCCGAACAGCTCGCTGGATGGCGCGCCGGTCAAGACCGAAGACGCCAACACCATCACCCTGACCGTAGCCGGCGAATGGACCATGGTCATCGTGAAGGCGACGGGTGCCTTCACCTTCACCCTGCTCGACGACCAGCAGCATGGCGATGCCACCAAGGTTTTTGCCGACGACACGCTCCTTGGCAAATTCATCGCAACGATTTCCGGCAGCGGCGGTCCCGACGCAACCGGCACGATCAGCATCAGCGTCAACGATGACGGGCCCGTGGCGCGGGTCGATACCGACAATGTGGCCAACCTGCAATCGACCACCGGCAATGTCATCACCGGTCTCGATACCGATGGCGGCCTTGGCGGCACCGGCGCCGATACCAAGGGCGCCGACGGCGCCGCGATTGCCGGCGTCCGGCAGAACCCGGCCTATGGCAACAGCTTCGACAATGACGGCAGCAACGGTTTCACCGTGACCGGCCAATACGGCACGCTGACCATGGGCACGGACGGCACCTACACCTACACCCGCTACGGTAATGGTCCGCTCGAAGCGGTCGATCACTTCGAATATACGCTGAAGGATGGCGACGGCGACCTGTCAATCGCCACGCTCGACATCACGATCAGCGACAAGGGTGTGACGCTCGACGTACCGGTGGCTGGCGAAGCCGGAACGAAGGTCTATGAAGCGGGTCTGCCTGCCGGTTCCACCGAAACGGCGGATGGCATTCCGAACAATGACAATTCGGAAAAGACCGTCGGCACGGTGACCTTCTCGGCGCCGGATGGTTTGGGTTCTCTGACAATCAAGGGCGTGCCCGTGGTCGTCGGCGCCGATATTCCCGGCGCCTATGGAACACTCCACATCGACGGCATCGATGTGGTGACCGGCGTCCTGACCTATACCTATACGCTGAATGGCAATACCAGCGGCGATGCGACACACGACGATTTCGAGGTTATCGTCACCGACAGCGACAATGATTCCACAGCACTAACTCTCGTGGTCGACATCGTCGACGACGTGCCGACGGCCCGTGACGATGCGGATAGTGCCGGCAACCATATTTCGGCGGCCGGTAACGTCATTACCGGTATCGGCACGACGGATCCGATTGCCGGTGCCGATACCAAGGGTGCCGATGGCGCCACGGTGAGCGGCGCCACCGGCTTTAACGGCAGCGCCGACAGCGATCCGGCTGGCGGCTTCGTGGTGAACGGCCAGTATGGCCAGCTCTTCCTGCAGGCCAATGGCGAGTACCTCTATATCCGCTCCGGCACCGGCCCGCTCGAGGCGGTGGATCACTTCACCTACACGCTGACCGATGCGGATGGCGATTCCAGTGTCGCCAAGCTCGATATCACCATCAACGACAAGGGCGTGACCCTCGACGTGCCGACGACGGGCGAGGCTGGAACGAAGGTCTATGAGGCCGGCCTGCCGGCCGGTTCCACCGAAACGGCGGATGGCATTCCGAACAATGACAATTCGGAAAAGACCAGCGGCACGGTGACCTTCACGACCCCGGACGGCTTTGGCACGCTCATGATCAAGGGCGTGTCCGTCGCGCCGGGCGTCGATATTGCCGGCACCTACGGTACGCTGCATATCGACAGCGTCAACCTCGCGACCGGTACGCTGACCTATACCTACACGCTGACCACCAACACCGCCGGCGATACGACCCATGACGACTTCTCTGTCCTCGTGGTCGATAACGACGGCGATTCGACGAGCCTGACGCTGACGGTCGACATCGTCGACGACGTGCCGACGGCCCGCGATGATGCGGACAGCGTTGCCGAAGGCCTTGGCAATCAGGCGACCGGCAATGTCATCACCGGCCTCGACACCACGAATCCGTCTGCCGGCGCCGATACCAAGGGCGCCGACGGTGCGGCGGTCAGCGGGGTCTCCGGCCCCAATGGCAGCGACAATGATGCGACCGGCGGGTTCACGGTGACCGGCCTCTACGGCACGCTGACGATGCAGTCCAACGGCAGCTACATCTACACGCTGACGGCGGCGTCGGTGCCAGCGGGCGCCAAGGAAACGTTCACCTACACGCTCACCGACGGCGACAACGATTCAGATCCGGCGACCTTGACGATCGCGATCGACCAGGACACCCGGATTCCGACCGTCACCAACAGCTCGGTCTATGTCGACGAAGAAGGGCTGCCGGACGGCACCCTCGCCCCGACCGATGCCGAAATAGGCGCCAGCAATTTCTTCGTCGATACCCATGGGGAAGGGCTGTCCGCGCTGACCATCGGCGGTGCGGCCGTCAATCTCGGCGCTCCCTATCCGCAGACCATCATCAACGACAGCCAGGGCGCGCTGGTCGTGATGGCGGTCATCCCGAGCGGCGGCGGCTATATCGTTCACTATAACTATATCCTGGCGGACAACGTTCTCACGCACAGCGTGCAGGGTAAGGACGACATGGTCGCCGGACCGACCTTCGCCGTGGTGGCAACCGATGCCACCGGCGACAGCAACGTCTCCGGCTCGGTCCAGGTCGTCATCGGCGACGACGCTCCGATCGGCAACAATGATGTCGATGGCACGCTCAACCAGCTCTCGACCGACGGCAATGTGATCACCGGCGCCGGCACCTTCACCGGTGTTTCGGGTGCGGACAAGCCGGGGGCCGATGGCGGTTCGATCGTCGGCGTCTCTTCCATCGGCAATCCCAGTGCCGCGGTGCCGGTTTCCGCCGATCCGACCCATGGCGCGGGCCTCAGCATTCAGGGCGTCCACGGCACGCTGGTAATCTATGCCGACGGCTACTATGTCTACACCCGCGCGAATGGCGATCCGGTTCATGATGGTGTCGATACGTTCCTTTACACACTGAAGGACGGCGACGGCGACATTGCCACGCCAGCGCTGATCATCCATATCGACGATGCCGGCATCACGGTCTCGGTGCCGCCGGCCGGTTCGGCCGGGGCGCTGGTCGATGAGAAGGGCCTGCCCGACGGTTCGGGGGAGGTTGCCGATCCGACGTTGAACTCCGACCAGTCGGAAGTGACCAGTGGCCAGATCACGATCACCGCGCCGGACGGCCTGGCTTCGGTCACGATCGGCGGCACCACGCTGACCTTGGCCCAGCTCAACGATCTGTCAACCTTCCCGGTCACGATCGGGACGACCGGCCATGTCGGCACGCTGGTGCTGACAGGCTTTGCCGGCAACAAGATCGCCTACACCTACACGCTCACCGACAACACGTCGGGCGACAATACGCATGACGATTTCGCCGTCGCCGTCACCGACAGCGATGGCGACACCGGCAACACCACGCTCAGCATCAAGGTCGTCGACGATGTGCCGATGGCGGCGGATGACAGCTTTGGCAGTGTCGAGCATTCGGTTCAGCCGGTCTATCTCGGCAATGTCCTGACCAATGACACCTACGGTGCCGATGGTGGTGGCGCGCCGCAGATCACCGATATTTCCTGGTCCGGCTGGACGACGGCCAGCGACGGCGCCGGCGGTTGGACCATGACCAGCGGTGCCGGAACGATCCATGTCGCCGCCAATGGGGATGTGACCTATACCGGTGTTCCCGGCTTCATCCTGGGAACGCCGAGCTTCTACTACACGATCAAGGACGGCGACGGCGACTTCTCGTCGGCCAAGGCCACCTTCTCCGTCTATCCGGACCCCGCCGGCGGCACGACTGCGGGCAGCGTCGCGGTCGACGAGGACAGCAAGCCGAACCAGTTCGACAGCGATCCGGCCAACGACGCGGCGGTGGCGAAAGCGATCGCCATCAACTTCACGCCGGTGGGCGACACGGTGCCGAACTCGGTCACCATCAAGGACCTGCCCAATGGCGTGGTGCTGACCTACAAACTGGGCGGCGTTGGTGCCGAGCAGACCTTCACCGGCGACGGCTCGGCCGATCTCGACATCAGCTGGGCCGAGGCGCAGACGCTGAAACTCACCCAGCCGAACAACGACATCGGTACCGATTACGCAATCGGCTACACCGTCCATGCCACCGACACGTCGAGCGGCGAGACGGGCAATATAGACGGCGGCATCGCGGTGGTCGTGAACGCGGTCGGCGACTATCCGAGCGCCCTCAACGCGGCCTTCGGCGGTATCGGCATTCAAGGCCAGAACGTGGTCCTCACCGTCAATGGCAGTTTCGGCGACGTAAGTGACGGCTCGGAAGCGCATTACCTCCTCGTCAAGCTGCCGGACGGCAGTTGGGACGGCTTCGGGGACGGCCATGCCGCTGTCCCGCTCGCCGACGGCAATGCCTATGGCGTGCCCGCCGGCACCTATCTCGTCATCAATGTCGACAGCCAGCTTGCCGCCGGCGACAACGATGCCACGGCGCAGGTCAACATCGCGGTTCCCGGCAATGCCGCCGGCAGCCAGAGCTTCCCGGTCTATGCCGTGGCGATCGACAGCGAAATCGGCGAAGGGGCGAATAGCCCCAGCGAGATCGCCGGCGACGATCTTGCCGTGCGCGCGGGCGATGCGACGCTAGAGGTCGCGGGCAAGCCGAGCTTCAGCCTTGCCACGGTGAAGCTCGACGAGGACGGCCTTGCGGGCGGCGGCCAGCCCGGCACCGGCGACGAGGATCAGGATGCCGGCGACAGCGGCGACGGCCTCCTCGATCCGGCCGGCCCGCGCGGGACGGAGGCCGTCTGGCAGCAGACGATCTTGGCCGACTGGAACGGCAGCGTCGGCGTTTTCAACATTTCCACCGGCCAGCAATCGGGCGCTTTCCTGCAGGACGGCAACGGCAATTTCGTGCTGACCGCCGACGGCCACAAGATCGTGATGGCCGCCAGCGGCGACGCCAGCGGAACCACGCTGACCGGCTATCCGGAAGGCGGTTCGCCCGCCGACCCGGCCCTGACCATTTCCATCACCCATGAGGGCGTCCTCACGGTCAACCTCCATAAGCCGCTGCAGCATGCGGATGGCGGTGCCGAGAACAATCTGACCTTCCCGATCGTGGTGCATGCGGAGAATGCCGCCGGCACGACCTCCGAGACGGTTCTGGTCAATATCGACGACGACATGCCGACGGTGACGCCGCTGCCCAGCGGCTTCGGCCTGGGTGTGCAGGAAGCGCTGTTTGGCGTCGGCGGCGGCACCGACGTGTCGGGCCTGTTCGCGCCGGTCGATTTCGGCGCCGACGGTGCCGCGGCGGTGGGCAGCGTCACCTACAAGCTGACCGACGCCGGCGGCAATGCGGTCGTCGACGGCACCCATACCGGCATCTACGATTCGGCTTCGGGCCAGGAGGTGCTGCTCTATAACGACGGCGCCGGCGGCATCGTCGGCAGGACCGAAATCTCCGGGCTCAGCGTCTTCACCGTGTCGGTTGGCGGCAGCAGCGTCTATTTCAGCCAGCAGCGGCCGATCGTTCATGGCGACACCAGCCAGGCGCATGAGAATAAGAGCATTCTCGACGAGGTCCTCCATGTGACGCAGACCGTCACCGATGCGGATGGCGACAAGGTCAGCGCCACGCACCCGAACGCGGTCGATCTGTGGATCTATGATGACGGCCCCAAGGCCGTGCTCGACAGCGGCGGCGTCAACGAAGGCGCCTTGCTGACGGTGAGTGCCGCCAACGGCGTGCTCCAGAACGACAGCGCCGGTGCCGACGGCTTCGACGCCGGCGGCGGCGTGGTCGGCGTCCGTGCCGCGGGTGTCGATACGACCACACCGGTCGCGACCGGCGTGGGGACGCAGATCAGCGGCCTCTATGGCAAGCTGACCCTGCAGGCCGACGGCTCCTACACCTACAAGTCGAACCCGGACGCCATCGGCGGCAATGCCAGCGACGTCTTCGTCTACACCATCAAGGACAAGGACGGCGACACCGCCACCACGACGCTGACCATCAACCTGACCGACAGCGGCCTCATCGCGCCGGACGACAATGACGTGCTGGTCCATGAGAGCGCGCTCGACAAGGTGAAGGACGGCACCGACCTGGTGGCCGGCACCGTCATCGGCTCGCTCGGCGAGGACAGTCCGCTGGAAACGGACAATGCCAACCAGCTGGACGGGTCGGGCGGCTTTGGTGCCCTCACCTACAGCCTGGTGGGGTCGGCCAACGGCACCTACGGCACCATTCAGATCAACAGCGACGGCAGCTACACCTATACGCTGACCAAGAACTATGACAGCCAGCCCGGTTCCGATGACGGGTTCAACACCGAGGAGAACAAGGACCATTTCACCTATCTGGTGACGGACGCCAACGGCAACACCGCCACGGGCACCATCACCGTCGATATCGTCGACGACGTGCCGACCGTGACCTTCGCCGGCGCCAGCGCGCCGGACCAGCATCAGGGTGCGGGTGCGGCACCCGGCTACATGCCGATCGACGAGGATTGGCTGGCCGGCGGCGGCAACGATGCGACCGCCAGCACGGGCGACACGCTGGGCGACAAGTGGGTGCTGCAGACCTATAAGGTCGGCGGCGCCGACGGGCTTGCCGACGCGGTCCTTTCCGGCATCAGCGCGGATGGCGCGATGGGCGACGCGCTGCGCCGCTCCAGCGACGGGGCCAAGGTGCTGTTCGTCACCTCCGCCGACGGCAAGACGATCACCGGCTATGCCGATGCCGACAATAGCGGCACCATCGAAACGGGCGAGAAGACCCTTGCCAACAAGGTCGTCGAAGCCACGGTCAGCACCTGGGGCGTCTTTGCCGATGTCAAGCTGGAGGTCTTCCAGGCGCTGCAGCACGACAGCACGCCGGCCAGCGTCAACAGCGGCGACGGCAATATCGAGAGCAACATCAACCTCCACGTCACCCTGCAGGTGACCGACGGCGACGGCGACAAGACCAGCATCGTCTCGAACTTCCAGGTCAATGACGATCTGCCGAGTGCCGCCGACGAGGCTCTGCAGAACGTGGCCGAGGGTGCGACGAAGATCGGCAATTTCGACTTCGTGGCCGGCGCCGACGGCGCCACGGTCACGCATGTCGGCGGGACGGCCTTGGTGTTCGGCGGCGACGGCTGGTCGCAATCGATCGATATCGGCCATGGCACGATCAAGGTGAAGGCGGACGGCTCCTACAGCTTCACCGCCGACGCTTCGGTCATCGGCCCGGGTGCGGCCTCCAGCACCTTCACGATCACCGACCGCGACGGCGATTCGGTCACCAAATCGGTCTCCTTCGCCATCACGGACGCCAATCTCCCCACCGGCGGCAGCGCCAACGCCGCGGTCGATGACGACGGGCTGACCGGCGGCAATGCGGCCAGCACATCGGGCGACCTCGCGGTCGACAATAGCGGCATCAACAACGACAATAACGAGGCGACGTTCAAGGGCACGCTGACGCACACGATCGGCGGCGACGGCTACGGCTCGGTGACCTTCGCCACGCTGCACAATACGAGCGGCACGGTCGGCACCGAGACGGTGACCTATAGCTGGGATGCCGGCACCAACACGCTGACGGCGACGGGCCCGCGCGGCATCCTGTTCGACATCGTGGTGACGCCGGCGACGGGCGCCTACACGCTGACGCTCCGCGACAATGTCCTGCACGCGGATGGCGGCAACGAGAATGACGCGCTTGTGGCCCTCACCTACACGGTGAAGGATGCCGACAACAGCACGGCCACCGGCACGCTCAACATCACCTTCGATGACGACGCGCCCACGGCCTATGACGATGCCTTCGGCACCAAGGACGCGGTCATCGCCACGGCGGTCAGCCTCGGCAACCTCTTTGCCAATAACGGCTCCGGCGCCGACAGGTCCGGCGCCGACGGCTATGCCGCCAGCGGCGCCATCAGCGCCGTCACGGCTGTCCAGGGCGGCGGCACCGTCGCGTCCGACGGTGCTGGCGGCTGGAACATCACCATCGCCGGCAAGGGTGTCGCCCATGTCGAAGCCGATGGCGACGTCACCTTCACCGCCTCGGCCGGCAATACGATCAGCAATCTGGGTGAGAATTTCAGCTTCACCTACACGGTCAAGGATGCCGACGGCGACACCTCGACGGCCACCGCCACCTACACGATGAAGGGCAGCGTCCCGGATTCCTTCGTGGTGGGCGAAAATGTCAGCGACACGCCCTCGACCCAGGGCACGCCGACCACGACCGACGATCACCGCATCGACGACTCGCCCAACGCACCGGACGGCTCGATCGACGGGGCGGGCGGCAACGATCTCCTCATCGGCGATGTCGGCGGCAAGACGACGATCATCACGCCGGGTCAGGACTATTCGATCATGCTGATCTGCGATACGTCAGGCAGCATGACGACCAACGACCGCATCGGCCTGCTGCGTGACGCCCTGACGAATCTCGTCAACCAGCTCGTCGATTTCGAAGGCCATGTGAATATCGCCATTGTCGATTTCGACGGAGACGCCACGCTGACCTTCCAGCTCGATGATATCGGCAATGCCACTCAGCAGCAGATAGACGAACTGCTCGCCGAGATCGCCGGCCTCGAAGCCGACGGCGCGACGAACTATCAGGACGCCTTCCTTGAGGTGAAGCCTTGGTTCGACACGCAGGATGCAAGCTATCCGACGTACGAGAAGGTCGCCTACTTCCTGACCGACGGCGATCCGACCTCGAACAACGAAACGGGTGGTGGCTCCTCGGTCAACCCGGTGGACATGTATTACGGCAACCAGGCCTTTAACGCCCTGCTGGCGGCACATCCGGATTTGCAGGTCTATGGTATCGGCATCGGCTCGGGTGTCACCGTCGGCAACCTGCAATATTTCGACAATACCGACGTCACCGGCCAGCAGACCTATGTCGACGACGACGATTTCGACGGCGGCAACTTCTCCTTCACCGACGATGTGGGCGACCCCACCATCGTCAACACGGCGGAGGAACTGGCGGCGGCCCTGCAGGGCGGCTCCAGCTCGACCACGGTCCAACCGGTCGGCAACGACATCGTCAATGGCGCCGGCGGCAATGATGTGATGCTGGGCGACAGCATCTATTTCGGTTCGGCCGATGCCGGCTGGGCGGCCTTCAAGGCGGCCAATCCGGGCCTCACCGATGCCCAGCTGAAGGCACTCATCCTCGCCAACATCGACGCCTTCGCCCAGGAAGGGACGGTAGGCGGCAACGACACGATGAATGGCGGTGCCGGCAACGACATCATCTTCGGCCAGGGCGGCCATGACGACATCACCGGCGGCACGGGCACGGACCGCCTGGTCGGCGGCACCGGCAACGACACCTACCGTTTCGCGGCCGGCGACGGCAACGACACGATCGAGGAAGCCAAGGGCTCGGCCGACACGGTCGTCATCACCGACGCCAACGGCCCGGCCCCGACGCTGGCCAAGGTCGGCAACGATCTCGTCATCACCTATAACGGCGGCGAGACGATCACGGTCGTCGGTCATTTCCTCAATTACGTGGACGCGACCAACAATCAGCAGATCGAGTTCGTCAATTATAACGGCACGGTCTATGCGATCGGCGGCGGGAACAGCCCCGTCCTTCTCCTGACCGCCACCACCAACATCACGGCCATCTCGACGGATAGCGGGACGGCGGGCGATTTCATCACCAACGATACCACGCTCACCGTTTCCGGCACCAACACGGCGCTGGCAGCTGGCCAGAAGGTGCAAATCAGCCTCGACGGCACCAACTGGTTCGACGTGGTCCAGGACACGGGAACGACCTGGCACTATGCCGACGGCGTCACCCATGCGGCGGACTTCACCTACCAGTCGCGCGTGATCGACACCAACGGCATCGCCGGCGCGGCCGACAGTCAGTTGATCGACATCGACACGGCGGCACCGACGGCGACGCTGAACATCGCCGCGATCAGCAATGACAGCGGCACGGGCGGCGACTTCATTACCAACGACACGTCGCTCACCGTATCCGGCACCAACTCGGCGCTGGGCAGCGGCGACAAGATCCAGATCAGCCTCGACGGCACGAATTGGGTCGATGTGACCCAGAGCACTGCCACGACCTGGACCTACAACGATCCAGCAACCCACAACAGCAGCTTCAGCTATCAGGTGCGTGTGGTGGATGGGGCCGGCAATGTCGGCAACACCGACACCCAGGCAATAACGATCGACACGACCGCGCCGACGGCAACGCTGAATATTGCCTCGATCAGCAATGACAGCGGCACGGCGGGTGATTTCATCACCAACGATACCGTGCTCACCGTCTCCGGCATCAATTCAGCGCTGGGCACTGGAGAGAAGATTCAGATCAGCTTCGATGGCGCGACCTGGACCGATGTTACCCAGAGTACATCGACGACCTGGACCTACAATGACCCCGCCACCCACAACAGCAGCTTCAGTTATCTGGTGCGTGTGGTGGATGCGGCCGGTAATGTTGGCAACACCGACACACAGGTGATCACGATAGATACGACAGCACCGACTGCTGTAGGCGAAACTGTCCGCGTCAATGACGGAACGATCGACCTGCCTGAGTGGCTCCTGCTACTCAACGATACAAACGGTGCGGTTGATGTCGCCAATGTCAGTGGTGGATCTGATGGTTCTGCCGTGCATACGGCGGGGGAAAATGGGACCGGTAAGGTCATCTTCACAGACAATGATACAGACGGTGGCAGCTTCACATATCAAGCAGTCGATGCCGTCGGAAATGCGACGGGGAATGTCACGGCGACGGTCACTCGTGACAACACCGGTGCTATTGACGGAACGATTGGCGCTGATCTGATCTTCGGTTACACGGGCAACGATACGCTGCAGGGGCAGAATGGCAACGACACCTATGCCTTCCGGGCGTCGGGGGATGGTGCCGATACGATCACGGACAGCAATGGCACAGACAAGATCGTCATCGGCACGATGGGTGCTGCGCTTACGTCCTTGTCGCTGGCGAACAATGGCAGCAATGACCTTGTGATTGGTTACGGCAGCGAATCTATCACGATCGTCGACCATTACGCGAGCAACGGTGCCGTGGAAACCCTGACGTTCCAGGGCGGCTCCAGCTATCTCGGCTATCTCCTCGAGAGCTACACGCTTGGCACCGATCAAAGCAGCACTTTCCGGGGCACGGACGGCACCAACGATATGGTTGCCGGCACCTCTGCAGGGAACACGCTCGACGGTGGCGACAGTGGCGGCACGGGTGGCGGTAACGACATCCTGGCGGGCAATGCTGGTAACGACACGCTCAATGGCGGTGATGGCAATGACCTGCTGATGGGTGGCGCCGACGTCGACACACTCAATGGCGGTAGTGGCAATGATTTGCTTGTCGGCGGTTCGGGTGCCGATGTTCTGCACGGCGACGCGGGCAAGGACACGCTCATCTATGACTTGGCCGATACAGTCATCGATGGCGGTTCCGATACGGACCGCTTGGTCTTCGCCTTCGACGCCGCCGTGGACAGCGTCTTTACCGGCAAGATGACGAGTATCGAAGTCATCGATATGACGAATGGTGCAACCGATCATCTCGGTACGGGGGATGCCGTCGGCGCCAGCAGTGTTGGCCGTGTCAGCGCACAGGATGTGCTCGACATCACCGACTCGGCTGGCGGGCATCTCTATATCGTCGGCGACGCGACAGATCAGCTGCGTCTGAGCGCGACCGATGGCTGGTCGTCCGTGGGTAACACCAATGTGGTGAACGCATCGTCGGGCGATAACATCCCGGATGGCACCTACGTCCATTACATCAGTTCCAACGGCACCCACCTCTATGTCGATCAGGATGTGACGGTGGTGACGAGCTGAGCCATTGCTCGATGGAATGAATTTGCTGAACGACTGATTATGGGCGGGACCTTCCGGTCCCGCCCATATTTCTTGGAACACGCTCCATTTCCGCAATCACACTCACCTCCTCCCACCTTCAGGGGGGAGGTCGGGAGGGGGGCCGCGTTCAGTCCGGCATTGCGTGAGTAATCACGCCTGTCCTCACCCGGCGACATACGTCGGCGGGGACCCGGGCATCCACTCCGTCAGCTGCAACAATGGATCCCCGGGTCTCCGCCCGGGGATGACGATTTATAAAATGCCACATGCGATAACTCCTCCCACCTTCAGGGGGGAGGTCGGGAGGGGGGCCGCGTTCAGTCCGGCATTGCGTGAGTAATCACGCCTGTCCTCACCCGGCGACATTCGCCGAGGAGCCCGCTTCAGGGAGAGCAATCGCATGTCGGCATGCGCCGACAGGGCCCGGGCACGACGAATTGGGGTACAGCCCTGTCCCTTCTTCTCCGCGTCGAGCGCTCTCGCTTATTCATCTTGCCTACGGCTTGGCCAGCACCAGCCCATAGCGCGTCATCACTTCCACCATGCGGGCGGGGTTGGGGCCGCCGGGGGCGCTTGCCACTTCGGCGATGTCGCGGAAATATTGGGCACCGATGTCGGGGGGTGAGGATGACCAGGGCCTTGGCCGTTACCTCATGCGGGTTGCTAAAGGCGTGGACCGAGCCCTTGGCCGTATACATGCGTTCGCCGGGTTTCAGATCGCGCGTTTCGTCGCCCACCGAATGGCGCAGGGGCCCTTCCAGCACATAGAGGATCTCTTTATTGTCGGTATGGCTGTGGGGCCGGCGGCACGCGGGTGCCAGGCGCCACGGCTTGTCTGCGCAGATCAGGATTTTACAAGCCACAAAACGGGATTTTAGATTGCCGCCCCCATCCCCATCCGCTCCGCCGCATCGACCAGATCTTCCGGCCGGTCACGCTCGCGCAGGGTGACGATGCTGTCATCGGCGGCGATCATCACCGCCTTGGCGCGCTGGCGGCCGCAATATTGGAACATCTCCTCCAGGCTATAGGCGCCGGTATCGAGCAAGGCCACGAGGTCGCCGGGGGCGGTGGCGGCGGGGAGGGCCCGGGTTTCCGGCAGCCGCACGGTCTTGGCCTTGAGCTCGGCCAGTACTTCCGGCGTCACCCCGGCAAGGCCGCTGAGCTTGGCCTCGATCGCCTCCCACAGATACTCGCCCTCGACATCGAAGAAGCAATCGGCCGAATCGCACAAGGGTCCGACGACGCGGAAATCCGCGTCCGCCGGCGCATCCATGCGGCTCGCATTGAGCATATGGTAGTACCAGCGCACGGCGGCTGAATCGAGGAGCAGGTTGTAGCCGGCATCGAGGAACAGCCACGGCGTGGCACCTCGGCGCTTCATGTTCTCGACGCGGGTCAGCAGCAGCGCGCAATCGGCCACCATGGACCGGCCGGGCTCGAAGAAGATTTCCGGGCTGGGCCCAAGCTCGCGCGCGGCGGCGCGGGAGACCGCCTCCATCATGCCGGCAGCCGGTTGCGCGGCGGCGAAGGCCGAGAGGTCGAAATCGCGCCCCGCATTGGCACCCTGCCTGCGATGCACATAATTGATCGGATAGCCGCCGCCGAGATTGAGATGCTTGAGCGGCTTGCCCAGATGCCCGGCGATCTCCCGCGCCTGGCGCGCGGTGAAGCTGACACTCTCCAGGAAATCCGGCAGGTCCAGCACCTGGCTGCCGATATGGAGATGCATGCCGGCCACGTCCAGCACACTCGTGTGGCTGCGGGCGATGTCGAGCGCCTCCCGAAGCTCCGCTTGGCCCATGCCGAACTTGCTGCGCTCGGACCCGGTCTGGATGCCGGCCGTGGCACCGCCGCCGATCCCCGGCACGATGCGCAAGGCGATTGTGGCGACCTTGCCCAGGCGCGTCGCCACCTCGGCAATGCGCGATAGTTCGAAGGCGGAATCGACATTGATCGCCTGGATGCCGAGCCCGATCGCCAGTTCCAGTTCGGCGACCGATTTGGCCACACCGTTGAAGACGATCTCGGCGGGTTTGAAGCCGGCGGCCCGCGCCTTCCACATTTCGCCGCCGGAATTCACCTCGATACTGAGGCCCTCCGCGCGGATGATTTTCAGCACATGCAGGTTGGAGCAGGCCTTGCTCGCATAAAAGATGCGCGCGCGCGGATGCCCGGCCCGGGCGGCGGCCAGCAGCGCCCTGGCATTGCCGGCGAGCTTGCGGCCGGAGAAGACGAAGAGCGGCGACCCGTGTTCGGTGGCCATCCGGCCGAGATCGTGCCCGTCCAGGGCCAGGTTCGGCCCCCTGGCGGTCAATTGCGGCGGCAGCTGGTGAAGCGTCGCGGCGTTC
Source organism: Dongia sp. (assembly GCF_041918875.1). GTDB lineage: Bacteria > Pseudomonadota > Alphaproteobacteria > Dongiales > Dongiaceae > Dongia. The sequence goes on along the minus strand of NZ_JAYRUV010000025.1, from coordinate 37,396 downwards.
ATCGCTTCATCTCACGATCGAGTGGGTAGATCGGTCGGGGCACATTTTGATAAGGCAGTCGATCATAGAAGGTCGTGCACAGCGCCCCGCTGTCGCAGACGATGACCTTGCCAGCAATCGGCTCGAAAGCGGCGCGGAAATGCTGCATCGACTTCAAACCGACCACCGTTTTGGCCGCCGGGTCGATGCCGAACGCCTTGAACTGCTGCAGATCGAGCATCTGCGCCGGCTCGGTCACCACCAGAATCTCGATTCCCTCCACCTCGATGACCGCCGAGGGTCCAAAAGAGAGCCTTAAACCCCCCACCATGGGCCCGTCGCCGGTATAGGCACCGTCGCTGATCAGCTTCAGTTTTCCAGTGATTTCAAGCGGCGTGCCGCCGAAACGCGGATCGGTCTTGCCGCCCAGTTTCACCGTGACCCTGTCGCCAACCTTCTGTTTATGCAGGAAAAGCGCGGTCTCGTTGTCGACCATCGGCCCAAAGGCCGCGTCCTTGATGCCGGCATCGAGCAAAGCTTTGAGAAGATTGGTGGAATCGCCATATCCGCCACCGCCCGGATTGTCGGCATAGTCGGCGACGATGAGGGGGCCATCGACCTTCCGGTAAGCCTTTGCAATCGCCGCCGCTTCCTCGACCGGCATGTAATAGTTCATGACGTCGAAGCGCTTCTCCCAGATATCCTCGGCGATGCTCTCGGCAAAGGCTTGATGCCGCTCGATATTTCCCGCCTTGGCATCGTAGGTGACCGTCACCGTCGGGCCGACATCCTTAATATCGGCATTGCCGAAGCCCGCATTGATGCTGACCGCCAGCACGCCCGGCTCCTTTTCATAGGCGATGGCCTGTTCGATGCGCGCGACCATCGGTCCCACATCGGTGCGCCCGCCATTGGCCTCGTCCAGCATCGGCCGGTGCGCGCGCAGGGTTCTGGGAAGGATCTCGCCCTTCATCGCGCGCTGCATGATCTCGCCCGAGAGCACCGCCACCGCGCGCATGTCGATATGCGGATAGGTCTTATATGAGACGATGATGTTGGCGAGCGCGCACATCTTGGGCGTCACATTGGCGTGCAAGTCCAAGGTGATGGCGATCGGCATGTCCGGTCCCACCACGGCGCGCAGGCGCTCCAGCAACTGCCCTTCGCCATCCTCGTCGAACTCCGTCACCATGGCGCCGTGGAGGCTCAGCAGAATGCCGTCGATCTTGTTGGCCTTCGCCGCCTCGACGATCGGGCCGGCGAGGCGGTCGAAGGCGTCGCGCGTCACACAGCCTGCCGGCTGCGCCGAGGCGCTCAGGACATGGATGATGTTCCAGCCGAATTTCCTGCCGCAATCGAGGAAGCCCGCCAGTTCGGTATTGGCATCGCCCCGCTCGCGGATGGCGTCTTTGCCGAAGAAGCCGTAGCGATCCATGAAGGCCGCGTAGTCGGTGAGGTTCTTGTTGAAGGTATTCGTCTCATGGGCGAATTCGGCGGTCAGCACGGTGAAGGTCATGGCTACTCCGGATCAAAGCGGGTGGTGGCAGGCGCTGGCATGGCCCGCGGAATCGGTGGCAAGTTCGGGCCGCTCGGCGCGGCATTTTTCATCCGCCAGCGGGCAGCGCGCGGCAAAGGCGCAACCCGGGGGCAGGTCGAAAGCGGAGGCGATCTCGCCAGTCAGGCGCCGGATCTGGCGTCTTTGGGCGGGGTCGGGGGCGAAATTGCTGTCGAGAAGCGTGCGCGTGTAAGGATGCCGTGGGCTTGCCTTGGGCTCGGGCAGGATCTCGACGATGCGCCCCAGATACATCACCACGATGCGGTCGCAGAAATAGCGCACCAGCCCCAGATCGTGGCTGATGAAAAGATAGGTGAGGCCCAGCTCCGCCTGCAGCTTCTCAAGCAAGGCCACGATCTGCGCCTGGATCGAGACGTCGAGGGAGGCCGTGGGCTCGTCCAGCACCAGGAAATCGGGGTTGAGCGCCAGCGCCCGCGCGATGCCGATGCGCTGGCGCTGTCCGCCCGAAAGCTGGTGCGGATAGGAACCGGCCATCTGCGCGCCGAGACCCACCATGGCCAGCAGATCCTCGACCTTGCCGCGTGCCTCGGCGGTGCTGAGGCGGATGCCCTGGATCGTGAACGGTTCCAGCAGCGCATCGGCCATGCTGAAGCGGGGGTCGATGGCGGAATAGGGGTCCTGGAAGACCATCTGCATGCGCCGGCGCAAGCGCCTGAGGTCGCCGGCGGAGAGGCCGCCAAGCTCGGTCCCGTCGAACCGGATTTCGCCGCCGGAGGGCCTCAGAAGGCGCAGCACCAGCCGCGCCAGGGTCGATTTCCCGCAACCGGATTCGCCGACGACGCCGGTCACCTTCCCGCGCGGCACGTCGAGATCGACACCGCTCACCGCCATCATGGCGCGCACCTTGCCGAAGAGGCCCTTGCGGCTTTCGAAGCGCTTGTCGAGCCGGCGCAGCTCGACCAGGTTCCGTGCATTCGTCATGCTTGGTCTTCCGGGAAATGGCAGGCCAGCTCGCCACCGCTATCGGACCGGAGCAGCGCCGGCACCGTGGCGGCGCAAGGGCTGCCACGCCGTTCGCAGCGCGGATGAAAGCGGCAGCCCTGCGGATAATGCGCCACACTCGGCACCGCGCCCGGAATGCCGACCAGGCTGCCGGGCGGCGTATCCTCGCGCGGGATGCAGCGGATGAGAGCACGCGTATAGGGATGGCGCGGGTTGGCGAAGATCGCCTGCACGCCATGGCTTTCGGCGATGCGCCCGGCATAGAGCACCACGACCCGGTCGCAGATCTGCGCCACGACGCCCATGTCATGGGTGATGAGGATGAGGGCGACGCCGCGTTCGCGCACCAGTTCGGCCAGCAGATCGACGATCTGCGCCTGGATGGTGACGTCCAAGGCCGTGGTCGGCTCGTCGGCGATGATGAGGTCGGGGTCGGCCGCCAGCGCCATGGCGATGACGATGCGCTGCTTCATGCCGCCCGAAAGCTGGTGCGGATAATGATGATAGATGGTGGCGGCCTCGGGGATGCGCAGCTTTTCCATGATCTCGATGCTGCGGGCCTGCGCCGCCTTGGCGTCGAGGCCCAGATGCAGGCTTCCCACCTGGTCGATCTGGGCACCGACGCGCATCACCGGGTCGAGCGAGGTCATCGGGTTCTGCGTGATGAAGGCGATGCGCTTGCCGCGCAGCTTGCGGAAGTCGGGCTCCGGCAACCTGGTGAGATCGACACCGTCGAAATGCACCGAACCGCGCTCGATCCGCCCGCCGATGAGCGGCAGCAGGCCCATGATTGTAAGGGCGGTCAGAGACTTGCCCGAACCGGATTCGCCGACGATGCCGAGGATCTGGCCCTTGTCGAGCGAGAAGGAAATGCCGTCCAGCGGCCGGATGCCATGGATGTCGATGGAAAGATTGCGCACGTGGAGAAGGGCCATGGCGTCAACCCTCCCGCAGCTTGGCGCGGATATCGAGCGCGCGGATAAGGGCGTCGCCGAAGAGATTGATCATGATGACGGTGGTGGCGACGGCGAGGCCCGGAAAGATGATGACCCAGGGTGCCTTGAAGATCAGCGCCGACCCGCTGCTCATCATGGCGCCCCAGGAGGGCACCGGCGGCTGGGCGCCGAGGCCGAAGAAGCCCAAGGTCGCCTCAAGGATGATGGCATCGCCGGTGGCCAGCATGCCGCAGACGATGACCGGTGCCAGCGCGTTGGGCATCAGGTGACGGAAGATGATGTGGCCATGGCCGGCGCCCAGATTGAGCGTCGCCTCGATATAGGTCTCGTTCTTCAAGCCGAGGATCTGGGCGCGGGTAAGGCGCGTGAACTGCGCGAGATAAGCGATGCCGATCGCCAGCATGGTGGAGGTGAGGCCCGGCCCGATGATGGCGACCAGGATGAGGGCGATGAGGATTTCCGGGAAGGACCAGGAGAGATCGACCGCTGCCGTCGTCATGCGGTCGAAAAGGCCGCCGAAATAGCCGGCCGCCGCCCCCAGCATCATGCCGATGAAGACCGAGACGCCGATCGAGGTGATGCTGACCGAGAGCGAGGTGCGCGCGCCGTACATGATGCGCGAGAGAACATCGCGGCCGAACTCGTCAGTCCCCAGCCAGTGCGCGAGACCTGGTGCCTGCGAGGCGATGGTCAGTTCCTGCACGTCGTAAGGATAGGGCGTGATCCAGGGGGCCGTGAGTGCCACCAAGGCAAGGATCAGCAGATAGGCACCGGCAATGCCGCCCTTGGCGCTCAGCAGGATCTTGCCCGCCGTGCTGCGCCGAAAGGAATGCCAGCGCGGAGATGAGGCCGCCATCTGGATCGTGCTCATGACATTGCATGCCTGACACGGGGGTCCATTGCCGCCTGCACCAGATCGCCGACGAGGGTTCCCAGCATCACGGCGATGGCCAGCATCAGCAGGCAGCCCTGCATGACCGGATAATCATGCTGGTTGAGTGCCTTGATGAGGAGCGTGCCGAGGCCGGGGCGGGCGAAGACGAATTCGACCGTGACGGCGCCACCCAGGATCCAGCCGATGCGCAGGCCGAGGATCGTGACGACTGGCATCAGGGCGTGGCGCAGCACATGCCTGAGCTGTATGCGGCGCGCGGGCAGGCCCTTGGCGTGGAGCAGTAGCACGAAATCCTTCTGCATCGTTTCCAGCATGGCGACACGGGTCACGCGCGCCACCAAAGCCGTGCCGCCAAGCCCGATGGTGAGCACGGGCAGGATCAGCGCCTGCCAGCTGCGGGCCCCCGAGACCGGCAGCCAGCCGAGCTGGACGGAGAAAAGGAGAATGAGCAGCAGGCCCAGCCAGAAGCTGGGCAAGGTGGAACCCAAGAGGATGCCGGCCATGACGCCCTGGTCGAGCCGGCTGTCCTTGTGGATGGCGGCAAGCGTGCCGGCGGCAATGCCGAGCAGGGTCGAAAAGAGAAGGGCAGCACCCCCAAGGCGCAGGCTGAAGGGAATATTCTGGGCAAGCAGATCGACCACCGGGCGGCGCATGACGATGGCGTCGCCGAGATCGCCCCGCGCCATGTTGCCGAGCCAGACCAGATATTGTTCGTAAAGCGGCCTGTCGAGCCCGTAGCGTGCGGCGATGACCGCTTTCTGCTCGGGGCTCGACCCGATGCGCACCAGATTGTCGATGGGATCGCCCGGGACCAGATGGATGATGCCGAAGATGATGATGGAAACGGTGAAGAAGACCGGGATCAGCAGCAACAGCCGCCGGACGATGTAGCTCAGCATCCCGGTCTTCTCCCGCATTCACTGCAGAACCTTGCTCGTCCCTCCCAAATAGAGCCGTCATTGCCGGGCTTGACCCGGCAATCCACTGTCGCGGTTGAGAGAGTGGATGCCCGGGTCAAGCCCGGGCATGACGGTGTTTCGGTGAGAGACGGCAAGACCATCAGCCTTTTACTCAACCACTTCCATGTCGAGTACCGAGGTCGATTCGATCTGGGTGGCACGGATCTTCTCGGGCAGCTTCAGGCGTTCCTTGTTGTAGCCGACATTCTGCACCGGCTGGTAGATCGGTGCGAAGACGAACTGCGACATGACATATTCATGATAGGCCTTGAAGTTGGCGATGCGCTCGCCTTGCGTCTTCGACTCCGTCATGGCCTTCAAGTTCAATTCCTGACCCTTCGGGTCGTTCCACATCGAGATGTTGGGATAGCCCAGACGCTCGCCGCTGAAGAACCAGTCGATGATGTCGGCATTGTTCCAATTGTAGGAACGCACCGCCAGCTGATGTTCGGTCTTCTTCTTGTACTGATCCTTGATGGCGCTGGAATCGAACACCGTGATCTCGGCATCCATGCCGACAGCCTTCAACTGCGCCTGCACTGCTTCCGTGAGACGCTTGAATTCGGTGTCGGACTGGGTCCACAGCTTCACCTTCAACGGCTTGCCGTCCTTCTGGCGGATGCCGCCATCGCCCATCTTCCAGCCGGCTTCGTCGAACATTCTGGCCGAACGTTCCGGATCGTAGGAGATGTTGAACTTCGGGTCGATCTCGGATTCCGGCAGCGCGCTGATGAGGAAGTTATGCGCTTCCGACCCCACGCCGCCATAGATGCTGGCCAGGATTTCCTTCTGGTTGATGGCGAAGGCGGTCGCTTCGCGCACCTTGATGTCGTCGAAGGGCGCGCTGGTCACGTTGATCGGCATGTAGGCCACGTCGAGGCCCGGCATGGTGAGGACCTGGACGTTGGCTTCCTTCTTGAGTTCGCCCAGGAAATCGGTGGGGACACCCAGCAGCAGGTCGACGCCGCCGGTCTTCAGTTCCAGGAACGCGGTCGATTCTTCCGGAATTTCGCGGAAGGTCAGCTTCTCGATCTTGGCCGGGCCCTTATTGTCGGAAAGTTCCGAACCCCATTTATAATCCTCGTTGCGGACCAGCACGGTTTCCTGGCCGACGGCGAAGCTTTCCAGTTTGTATGGGCCGGTGCCGATGGCTTGCGTGACGCCGAAATTGTCGCCGAGATCCTTATAGGCCTGGGGTGCCGGGATGCCCATGAAGCTGCTGGAGAAGTTGAACAGCAGATTGGGTTCCGGATGCTTCATGACGAACTTCACGGTGTAATCGTCGACTATCTCGACCTTGTCGATGGCGCCCACCATGTATTCGTTGTCGGTGCCGGTGAAGCTCGGGATCCAGGCGGCGATGGCGGCGGCGTTGAACGGCTCGCCGTCATGGAAGGTGACGCCATGTCTCAGATGGAAGATCCACTGCATGCCGTCCGGCGCTTCTTCCCAGGATTCCGCCAGATGCGGGTGGAAGCTCTGATCGGCATCCTGCACAACCAGCCGGTCGAAAATGAGCGAGGTGGCGGCATTCAGCATGGTCGCCTTGACCGGGTTGTAGGTGGGGGCGCCCACTTCGTTGGTGCCCATGACGAAGGTCGCTTCCTGCGACCAGGCGAGGCCCGAGGCACCGAAGGCGGCGCCGGCCAGGGTCATCAGCGCCGTGCCGCTGACGAGGAATGCTTTGCGCAATTGATATTTCAAGAAAGCCTCCATTTTTCAGTTTGTTGATCGTTGCTGGTGAGTAATCTTCTTTCAGGAAAGAGGACCGGAAGGTTCGCCAACATAGCCTGTGAAGCGGCTGTAGAGCGCCGAAACCTGGTTCATGCGCGCCTCGACCGAGGGGCCAAGCTCGTTGAAGATGCTGTTGATGAGAAGGGCGATGAGGCTGGCGACCGGTGCCGTCGAATCCCAGAACTGGTTGATGTCGGTCGGCACCACGAACATCTCATCGACCAGGTCGCGGCCCCAGTCGCAATAGGCATCGGTGATGAGGGTGGTGGAAATGCCGGCGCGTTTGGCCTCGGTCGCCAGTAATTTGGCGAGGCGCGAATAGCGGCGGCCTTCGATCAGGACCAGCCCGACCTTCTTCGGGTCGGCGAGCAGGATTTCGGAGAAATTGCCGCCGGCGAGATCGAGAAGATGCACGCCGGGGCGCACATATTGCAGCTGGTTGACCAGATATTGCGCGAGGCCCCGCTCGGTCTGGAAGCCCGCCACATGGATGTCCGGCAGGCGGGCGAGGCGCTTGACCGCGCGCTTCCATTCCTTGGTGTGGGCCAGTTCGTAATTGCTGACCAGGGCCGCGATTTCCATCTCCAGCCCGCGCGCCAGTTCGTCGTCGCCCTTGCGGCTCCGCTCGCGATAATCCTTCAGCCGGTCGCCGATCAGCCAGGGACGCTCGCCGATATCTGCCTTGAGGTCGGCCTTGAGATCCTTGAAATGCTGGTAGCCGATGGCGCGGCAGAAACGCCCGACCGACGGCTCCGAGACGCCCACTTTTTCTGCAAGCGTCGCCGCGTTCTCGAACGGCAGGCCGTTGAGATTGGCCAGCATGAAGCTGGCGATGGCCTTTTCGGTCCTGGTGGCGCGTTCGAGGCACGCGCTGAGGCGCTCTCGCACCGATTGGCGGTTCGTTTCACGCATGTGCCGACCCCGTTCCTGGCGGTACGCCTTGTCGCGGCCCCTGCCCTGGTCGGGGTTAAGAGGCCGGCGGCGAACCTTCATCGTCATTTCGCTAGTTTTCTAACAAACTGTCAATAGAGTTTGTTTTCTATCATTTTGTGGCGGATGACGGAGACGGACCACCCGCGCTTGCCCGGCCGCTTCGATGCCCGCTACAAGAACGCCTGGACATGAGGGATAAGGATCTGGCGATGCGGGCGGTAAACCCCGGACAGGCCACGAAGAGCGGTGCCACGGTGACGATCTGGGCCAAGCAGGCCTGGCCGTGGCTGCTGCTGTTGCTGCTCTCGCTGGGCTTTGGCGTTTACGTGCGCTATGGGCTCATCCAATCGACGCCGATCGGCCTGATGTGCCAGGCGTCGGAGCCGGCCTGGTTCTGCGGGCCCCGCCATCTGCTGTGGCAGATCGGGAATATGAACGGCTGGGGCTGGGGGGCGATGATCGGGGGTATGCTCGCCATTCTGTTCGGCTGGCGTGCCGCCATCGTGCTGGCCATCGTCGCCGGCGGCGCCGGCCTTGCCCTCTACAATGCGGGCCCGGCCGCCTTCGGTTTGCTGCTGGCCCTTATGCGGCTGGTACGGCGCTGAGGCGGCGCAGCGGCCCGCGCCACGCGCCGGCGATGTTGAGCGTAAAGAGCAGGAGCAGGCCGCAGAAGCTCAGGGCCTGCCAGTTGAGCGGGCCTTCGAACCAGGCGATGAAGGCGGTGCAGGCGACGAAGATCGCCGACAGGATGCGTTCCTCGCGCCCGTCGACGATGGGAGCCAGCAGCTTGCCGCTTCTCCATTGCAGCGCCAGGAAGGCAAAAGCCGGCACGGCATAGGTCGCCAGCGGAAAGCCGCGATAGCGGCTGTCGAAGGCCAGGGCCAAGGCGATCGTGGCGGCACCCAGCAGCACGATCAGGCGCAAGAGGGCGGCAACCGGGACCGGACGCGTGTCGAGTGCCAGCAGCCAGCGCGTGGCGGTGCCGAGCGGCGCCGTGGCGATCTCCGCATTGCCGCGCAAGGCTGCGGCGAGGACCGCCAGGGATTGCAGCAGCAGGCCGATTTCGACCGCGAGATCGGCATGGGTGACGTAGATGAGATGGGCGCGTTCCGCCTGTAGCGTGATGAGCGCAGCCCCGGCCATCGCCGCGAAGGAACGTGCCGCCGTGCCGCGCCAGCCGGCGGTGCCGGGCCGCGCCAGCGCCAGGGCGCCAAGCCCCACGAGGATGCTGATCGTGGCGAGCCAGGGCCAGTTCGGGTGGTTGCTGACCGGCCCGAACCAGTCGAACTTGGCATGGCGCGCTGTGTCGAACAGGCCCCAATAGCCGCCGACGGCACCTTCCTGCTGCCGTTTCCAGGGCTGGTCGAAGGCTTCGATGAAATTGTAATCGAGCTCATGCGCCTTGGCGTAGACCAGGAAATCGCGCAAATACCGCGCCTGGTCGACGATGCTGGGGATGGCGTCTTCGCGGGCGCGGCCGGCGGACGGCCAGCCGGTTTCGCCGATCATCAAGCGCTTGCCCGGGAACTGGCGCTGCATTTCGGAGAGCACATATTCGAGATGCGGAATGGCCATGGTCGAGGGCGCCGGATCATCCTCCCAATAAGGAAGGATGTGGATGGTCATATAGTCGACCGCATCGACCAGCGCCTTTGGCGCCTTCTGCCAGAAACCCCAGACATCGGCGTAGGTTGTCGGCAGGCCAGTGGCCTGCTTCACCCGTGTCACCAAGCCCGCCAGCGTCTCGCCGCTCTGCTCACCGCGCAGCAGCACCTCGTTGCCGACGATGATCGCCTTGATCGCTTGTCGGTGCGCCCTGGCCAGCTCGATCGCCTTTTCAATCTGCAGTTCGAAAATGGCCGGTTCGGCACTGATCCAGATGCCGAGCAGCACCTGCATGCCACGCGCCTCGGCCAGGGGCACCACCTGGTCGAGCCCCTGGTCGGTCGCATAAATGCGCACGCAATCGGTGATCGGCTGCAACTGGTCGAGATCCTCGGCGATCTGCGCCGGGGGGATGACGAGGCTGCGGTCATAGGGCGTCTGGTCGCCGCGGAAGGGCGTGTAGCTGACGCAATGCAGTTTCGGTTCTGGCGCCGGCGGCAGATCGACCGGCCGGCCAAGATATGCCCAGAAGCCGATCGCGGCCAAGGCCGCCAGCAGCAGCGGCAATCCCCACAGCCTTGCCATCACGTCCCCTTCAGGCGGCTTTCTTGGTCTCGGGCGTCACATCGAGGCTCAAATCCTCGCCGCTTGCCACGGCCAGCGCCGCGGTGAGCGAGGGTTCGGCACCGCCGCGCCGCTGGCCCAGGCGCAATGCATTGATCATGGAAAGGAGCAGGGCCGAGAAGAAGGGCAGCGATTGCACGAAGAGCAGGATGGCCCATAGGAAGGCGGCGGGTTCCAGGCTGCGTTCCTCGATCGTCCAGATGCCGCAACCGACCAGGATGAGGAAGATCGCGGTCTCCTCGCGCGCCGAAACCAGCCCGCGGAGCGCCGCCGGGGCATTCTCCATCTTCGGCGTGCGGTGGAAGGGCAGGTTCGAGGTGAAGATACCGCGCCACACCGCCTTGCCAACGGAATAGGACAAGGCAAGGCCGGCAAGGCTGGCGCCGATATTGTCCCAGATGCTGCACGGCACCTTCTGCGCATAAAGCCAGAAGGACTTGCCCACCTTGAAGGCGAACATGCCGATGGTGACGAAGAGATAGACCGTGAGCGGCGGGGCGATGTATTGCGGCCACAGGATCATGCCCACCGTCCAGGCGATGGCGAGCGCTATGAAGGATATCTGCAGGCCGTCGGCGATCCAGGGCAGCCAGCCCGCCAGGAACTGGTAGCGCTGCGCCGGCTCCAGGCGCTTGCCCATGAAGGGCAGCAGATCGCGCCAATGGCTTTTCAGGATCTGCATGGCGCCGTAGGCCCAGCGATAGCGCTGCTTCCTGAACGCATCGAAACTGTCGGGCATCAGGCCGCGGCCATAGCTCTTCTCGGTATAGACCGCCTTGTGCCCGGCCTCGAAGAGGCGGAGGCCCAGTTCGGCATCCTCGGTGATGCACCATTCCGCCCAGCCGCCGGCCTGCGTCAGCGCCGAGCGGCGGATGAGGGCCATGGTGCCGTGCTGGATGATGGCATTCTTCTCGTCGCGGCTCTTCATGCCCAGATAGAAGAAGCCGGCATATTCCCAGAAGCACATGCGCTTGAAGAGGTCTTCATGCCCGTCGCGGTAATCCTGCGGCGCCTGCACCAGCGCCACCTGCGGGCTCGAAAAATGCGGCACCAGATCGGAAAGCCAGCTCGCGCGCACGATGTAATCGCTGTCGATGGTGGCGATGATCTCGGCCTCGGGATGCGTCTCGGTCAGTGCATAGTTCAAGGCGCCCGCCTTGAAGCCCGGCCATTTGGGCAGATGGAAGAAGCGGAAATTCGGCCTGTTGAGGGATTTGATGTAAGCCTCGACCGGCTGCCAGACGGCATCGTCCTTGGTGTTGTTGTCGATGATGAGGACTTCGAAATTGGGATAGTCGAGCCGCTCCAGCGCCTGGATGGTCTCGATCATCATGTCGGGCGGTTCGTTATAGCAGGGGACGTGCACCGACACCTTGGGCAGCTTCCACGAGCTGTGGATGGGCGGCGGCACGAGGCTGCGCTTCGACTGCCCCAGCCACAGATTGACAGCCATCTCCAGCCCCTCGATGAGGAAGATGGTGAGCAGCAGCAAGACCGCCGGCGCCACCGCCACCATGGCGAGGACGTCATACATCGTCAGGTAGAGTTGGCTGTATTGCGCATAGATGAGCACGGCGGTGATGACGCCGCCATAACCCAGCATGGCGACGAAGAAGCGGCCGCGCCGCTTCATGCCAAGCTCGGTGCGCATCAGGAACAAGACGAAGGGCAGGCCGATGACGATCGAGGCGATGGCGAAGGCCGGCCAGTCGGCGAAGTTGATGAGATTGCCTTGAAGGGCTGGCTTGGGCTGCCGGTCGGCATTCCACAGGCCCCAATAGGCGCCGACACCGCCTTCGACCGCGATCTTCCACGGCTGGTCGAAGGCTTCGATGACGTTGTAGTCGATATCGGCCTTTTTCGCCTCGACCAGGAAGCGCCGCAGGAACAGGCCCTGATTGACCGGCGAGGCGACGGCCCCGCCCTTGTCCTGATATTCCGGGCCTTCCTCGGGCAGGGTCGAGCGGGTGAGGCCTTCGCTGGGCCAGCCGACTTCGGCGATGAGGATGCGCTTGTCGGGATATTTCTTCTGGACCGCGTAATAGCGGTCGAGCGTCCATTTCAGTGCCTGATCGATATTGATGCCGTTCCAGAAGGGCAGGATATGGACGGCAATGAAATCGACCTCGGCCACCAGGTCGGGATTTTCCAGCCAGATGTCGAAGGGCTCGGCGGTCGAGACGGGCAGGTCGCTGGCCGCCTTGACGCGGCGCAGATAGCCGACCAGTTCCGCCTTCGCTTCCGCCTCCTTGTCGCGGTTGCGATGGAGATACTCGTTGCCGACAATCAGCTGATTGACCGAGCCCACGTCATGGGCGATCGCCACGATATTGGCGATTTCCTCTTCATTGATCTTCTTGTCGACATCGATCCAGGCACCGGCGGTGACGTTGAGGCCCATTTCGGCGGCGATGGCCGGGATGCGCTGGGCGACGCCGGTCGCTTCGTAAGTGCGGACCGAGCGCGTAAGACCCGCCACCAATTGCAGGTCCTCGCGGATTTCCTCGATGGTCGGTTCGCGCTTCGCGAGCGAGGTCGGATCCTGCCGCCAGGCGGCATAGGACACGCCCCTGAGATCGCCCTGGAATGGATCGGCGTCGATCGTCGGATTGAGGACGAACCAGGCGGCCGCGACCATGGCCGCCAGAGCAAGGCCGATGAGCCAGTTACTGAAACGCATGTCTATCCCGAACCCGATTGCCAACCGGTCGCAGGCAAATCATGCGCCTGTCCCGCGCCATCGGCCCCGACCAAGGAATGACTAGTTTAAAACCGCGCCGCGCAAATCCTGGCACCATCCCGATCCGCACGGCTATCGCAACGCAAAATCACCATTTTCCGCAGCTTTGGCAAGAGGCAGCCCCGCCGCAGCAGTAACAACATCGCGTGATCGCTGTGACGGGGGTTGGTGAGGCCGCCAACGCATATTAACCACGCCCGCCGCCGGTTGGTTCCGCCGCCGTCGACCCCGCCCTGAAAGTGGGCGGGGAAGGGCGCGCTTCGGCTCAGCCCAGTTCCTTGAACCTTTCCATGCCCTGGACCAGGGCGGCGCGGGTGCCGGGTTCCATGGCGGAATGGCCGGCATCGGGGATGATCTGGTAGCGCGCTTCCGGCCAGGCGCGCGCGAGATCGTCGGCCGAGCGGATCGGGCAGACCAGATCGTAGCGCCCCTGCACGATGAAGGCCGGAATCTTGCGGATACGGCCGACATTCTCGAGCAGGAAATTCTCCGGCAGGAAGATGCTGTTGGTAAAATAATGGGCTTCCATCCGGGCCAGCCCCAAGGCCAGCGTGTCGCCGGAAAAGGCCTGGATCGTTTCCGGGCTTGGCAACAGGGTGGAGCAGCTGCCCTCGTAAATGCTCCAGGCCCTGGCCGCCGGCATATGCGCCTTGGGATCGGTGTTCATCAGCCGCTTCATATAGGCGCCGAGAAGGTCATGGCGCTCGGATTCCGGGATATAGCCGGAAAAGGCGCGCCAGGCCTCCGGCGCCAACTCCTTGAGGCCGTAGAGGAACCAGTCGATTTCCGACTTACGGCACAGGAAAATGCCGCGCAAAGCCAGCCCCCGGACCCGGTCGGGATGGAATTCGGCATAAGCGAGGGCCAGGGTCGAACCCCAGGAACCGCCGAAAACGAACCAGGAATCGATCTCCAGGTGCCGGCGCAGCCGCTCCATATCCTCGATGAGGAGCGGCGTGGTGTTGTCCCGGATCTCGCCCAGGGGCTTCGAGCGGCCGCTGCCGCGCTGGTCGAAGATGACAATGCGGTAATGTTTGGGGTCGAAAAAGCGCCGGTGGCTGGCATTGGCACCGGCGCCGGGACCCCCATGCAGGAACACGACGGGGACGCCCTTCGGGTTGCCGCTTTCCTCGAAATACATCGTATGGAGCTCATCCAGCGCCAGTTCGCCGGTGCGAAAAGGAGCGATGTCGGGATAGAGGTCTTTCTGAGCCATGCGGCGGAAATCCTTGGGGTGCCATGAGGGAGGCGCGATAAGATCGGCAGCCCTTATAGCATGGCGTAAAAAGAGCGCCACGCTCCCCTGCCCGGCGGGGGCGGGATAGCGTCGTGCCGGAACCGATCGCGCCTTCGTGACGTTGCGGCTGCGGCGGGCGGGCGGAAAATTATGGCATTCCGGCCCGGCCGCCGCGCTAATATCCGGCGACGTCACAGATTCGCGCTCGGAGCCGCCACATGCGTTTCAAACATTCCCTCGCATTTCTTCTCCTCGCCGGCGCATCGCTGCTGGTTTCGGGCTGCATGCAGGCGACGAGTCCCGCCACGGGCCGCACCTTCTCGACCCCTATCTCGGAAGCGCAGGAAAACAAGATCGGCGCCGAGGAACATCCGAAGATCCTCGCGGAATTCGGCGGCGCCTACAGCGAAAAGCCGGCGCTCAACACCTATATCGACAGTGTCGGCCAGTTCGTGGCGGCGACGTCGGAACGCCAGGACGTGAAATACACCTTCACCGTCCTCAATACCGCCGACATCAACGCCTTCGCGCTGCCCGGCGGCTATATCTACATCACGCGCGGCCTGCTGGGTCTCGCGGTCAACGAGGCGGAGGTGGCGGGCGTGCTCGGCCATGAAGTAGGCCATGTGACCGCGCGCCACACCGCCGAACGGATGGGCCAGCAGCAGAAGGCGCAGCTTGGCGTGCTCGCCGGCGTGCTCCTGGGCAGCATCCTGGGGGGCGAACAGGGCGGGCAGCTTGGCGGACAATTGGCGACCGAGGGCGCCCAGACCTATCTCGGTCACTATTCGCAGGACCAGGAGTTCGAGGCCGACACGCTGGGCGTTCGCTACCTGAAGCGCGCCACCTACGATCCGCAGGCGATGGCGAGTTTTCTGTCGGCCCTCAACGCCGACACGCATCTTCAGGCGCGGCTTGCTGGCAATGAAGCCGCAGCCGATGCCTACAGCATGAAGCAGAGCCACCCCAGGACCGCCGATCGCGTGCAGCAGGCGATCAATGCGGCTGGCCCCGCGACCCCCGGCGCCATGCTGGCGCGCAATGAATTCCTCACCAAGATCGACGGCATCCTGTGGGGCGAAGATCCCAATGACGGCGTGGTCAAGGGGCGCGAATTCATCCATCCGGGCCTACGCTTCACCTTCACGGCGCCCCCGGGCTTCAAGCTGCAGAACCAGCCGAGCCAGGTGGTGGGCCAGGGCAAGAACGCCGCGATGATCTTCGACATGGGACCGAAGAATGTAGGCGACCTGGCGGCCTATGTGCAGAGCCAATGGAACCCGAAGGCCAAGGTCACGGATGTGCAGCGCATCGACATCAACGGCATGGAAGGGGCGACCGGCATCGCGCAAGGATCGGTCAACAACCAGCCGGCGATGTTCCGCCTCGTCGCCGTGCGCTTTCCGGACAACCGCGTCTACCGCTTCCTGTTCATGGCGTCCACGAACGGTTTCCAGAGCATGGATTCGGTCTTCGGCGCCGCGGCGAATTCCTTCCGGCAGCTCGCCACCAACGAGGCTACCGGCTACAAGCCGATGCGCATCCGGGTGGTCGAGGTCAAAGCCGGCGATACCATCGACAGTCTGGCCGCCCGCATGGCGGTGCCGGAAGCCAAGGTGGACTGGTTCAAGATCCTCAATCGCCTCGATCAGGGCCAGCCGCTGCAGGCGGGCCAATTGGTGAAGATCGTGAGCTATTGATGGCCCGATAGAGACCCCGCGCCATGGCGCGCTCTTCCGATTCAACGACCTGGCGTTTTTCGATCTGGCTGGTGCTGGCCGCGACCTTTGGCGGCTTGGCCGCGATCGCGATCGCGGTCGTGGCGCTGGTCATCAATGCCATCGCCTATGAAAACACCTACAATCTGCTCAACACGATCGCCGACCGCGAGATTACGACGCTGGAACAGGCGCTGAAGAATGAGCTCGACCCGGCGCTGGAGCAGGTGCGGTTTCTTTCCGGCTATCTCGCCAGCGCCAAGGTGACCCCCGATGACGATGCGCGTCTTTCCGACCTGCTGATGGGCTCTCTCGCCGCCTCGCCGCAGCTCACCGCGGTCAGTTTCATCCGCACCGATCTCAGCGTGGTGGTCGCCTCGCGCCAGCTCAACGGCAAGCTCTACGTCACCAAGGTGGCGGACGGGACGCGCGATGCCGGCTTCCGCCGCGCCTACCGGGTTGGCATGGAGGCGGATGAACCGATCTGGGATATCCCGATCTACCTGCCCGAGATTGAGAAGCCGGTCATGTCGACCCTGGCTCCGGTGCACCGGCGCGGCGAGCCGCTCGGCGTTTTCGCGGCGGTCGTCTCGCTGCCGGAAATCTCGCAGCATCTCAAGGACCGGGCAGGGCCTTTCACCACCCCCTTCGTCCTGGGCGAAAAGGATGTCGTCTTCTCGCACCGCAATCTGTTCAGCGGCGATTTCCATCTCGACTACGACCGGCCCTTGCCGCGCTTCGACGAGATCAACGACCCGGTCCTCGCGCAGTTCGACAGGACAAAATCCTATGAGGTGCTGCCGCCGGGGTCGCACACGACGCCTTTCCGCGAGCAGGAAAATGTGACGGTCGGCGATGCATCCTATCTCATCATCTTTAAGGATATACCGGCGCTGCTGAAGCGCCCGCTCACCGTCGGCGTCTATCTGCAATCGACGGTCGTCGAGAACGTGTTCGAAGCGCTGTGGCAGACGCTCTACGGCGCCGGCATCGTCATTCTCATCGCGGTCGCCCTGGCGCTTTTCCTGGGGCGCCGCATCGGCCAGCCGATGCGCGAACTGGCCGATGCGACCCGCCACCTGGCGGCACTCGATTTCGGCGGTGCACCGGAACTGGCGCGCAGCCGCTTCACGGAAATCGACATCGCCAACCGCGCCTATAACAGCATGCGTGCTGGCCTGGGCTGGTTCTCGACCTATGTGCCGGGCTCGCTGGTGCCGCATCTGATGCGCCCCAGCAGCAGCGAGATCCTTGCCTCGCGCGAGGTCGAGGTGACGGTGCTTTTTACCGATATCATCGGCTTTTCCGGCATCGCCCAGCGCCTCAGTCCGCGGCGCCTCGCCGCCTTCCTCAACCGGCACTTCTCCCTGCTGGGCAGCCATATCGTCGCCGAAGGCGGCAGCATCGACAAATATATCGGCGATTCCATCATGGCTTTCTGGGGGGCGCCGGAAGCGCAGGAAGATCATACGCTGCGCGCCGTCCACGCAGCGCAACGCATCAACGCACGCCTGTCCGCCGACAATGCGCGGCGCGGGCGCAAGGGGCTTGCGCCCGTGCGTATCCGCATCGGCATCCATAGCGGCCGCGCCATCGCCGGCAATATCGGGGCACCCGGCCGCATCAATTACACGCTGGTGGGCGACACGGTGAACATCGCCCAGCGCCTGGAACAGTTCGGCAAGCAGGTCGATGACGGCACGCGCTCGGCCATCGTCAGCATCAGCGCCGATGCGGCCAGATTGCTGCCGCCCGATATCGCGCTGACGCCGCTTGGCGCCGAAATATTGCCCGGCCGCAACACGGCGACGGAGATCTACCGGGTGGAGTAGCAGGGCTATCGCATGTACCCAAGTTCGTCATGCCCGGGCTTGATCCGGGCATCCAGTCCATCAGCCGCACCACTGGATCCCCGGGGCCCCGCCGACGCGGGCCATGACAAGTTTGGAGTCGGCGAGACAGCGACCTGCGTGCGGGCATGATGCTGCGTATGGACGAGGTGTCCTACGGCCACACCACCTCCGGGGGCAGCGACGTCAGAATGGCTTCGGTGTTGCCGCCGGTCTTCAGGCCGAAGGTCGTGCCGCGATCGTAGAGCAGGTTGAATTCGACATAGCGGCCCCGGCGCACGAGCTGGCGGTGCCGTTCTTCCGGGGTCCAGGTCTTCCCCATGTTCCGCCGCACGATCTCGGGATAGATGTCGCGGAAGGCGACGCCGACACTTTGCGTGAAGGCGAAGTCGCGCGACCAGTCGCCGGTATTGAGATGGTCGTAAAAGATGCCGCCGAGCCCGCGCGGCTCGTTACGGTGCGGCAGGAAGAAGTATTCATCGCACCATTTCTTGAAGCGCGGATAGTAATCGGGATCCTGCGCGTCGCAAGCGCCTTGCAGGGCGGCGTGAAACATCGCCGCGTCCTGCGCGTGGTTCTCGGGAAACATCGGCGTGAGATCCGCACCACCCCCGAACCAGGCCTTGGACGTCACGATGAGGCGCGTATTCATATGCACCGCCGGCACATGGGGCGAGCACAGATGCGCCACCAGGCTGATGCCGCTGGCCCAGAACTGCCCGTCGCCGGCGGCCCCCGGAATCTGCTGGCGGAATTCGGGCGAGAAGGTGCCGAAGACGGTCGAGATGTTGACGCCGACCTTTTCGAAGAGGCGCCCCTTCATGACCGACATGGTTCCGCCCCCGCCTCCTTCGCGCTCCCAGATGGTGCGCTCGAAACGTCCCGGCTTCCTGTCCGGATTGAGGTTGGGATGCGACGAGAAGGCATCTTCCAGATCCTCGAAGCCGCGGCAGATATCGTCCCGCAAGGTCTGGAACCAGCGGCGCGCCTGCTCCTGGTAATCGTCGGGGAAGGGGGCGCCGGCGAGGTCGGGGTCGCTATAGGGAATCATGCAAGGCTCGAAAATCCGGTTTGGCGAAGGGCTTCCGCGGCGACCACGGCAGCGGCGATGGCGACATTGAGCGATCTCATGCCGGGGCGCAACGGAATGACCAGCCGCTGGTCGGCGGCCGCGTGCACCGCCTCCGGAACCCCGCCCGATTCGCGCCCGACCATGATGCTGTCATCGGCACGGTAGGCGAACTCCTGATAGGGCACCGCCGCCTTGGTCGACAGCAGCAGCAGGCGCCCGGCTAGGGCCGGATTGGCGGCCCGCCAGGCCAGATAGGCGTTCCAGGACGTGTGGCGCAGGAGGGTGACGGAATCGATATAGTCCATGCCGGCCCGCCGCATCCTTGCATCGTCGAAAATGAAACCGCAGGGGAAAACAACGTCGATCGCCAGATTCCAGCAGGCGCCAAGGCGCAGAAGCGTGCCGGTATTCTGTGGAATGTCCGGCTCGAACAGGACCAACCGCATGATATGATTATACTTTCACTAATCGGGGCGACAGAGGCGACATGCTGCCTCACCTTGCAAATCAAGAGGAATTGTTTATACCCTTGCCCCGGTTAAGGGGGAATGCCGGGCCCAGCGGGTCGCGGCCGGGATGAGACGATATGTCGTCTTTAACTGCGGCGTTCTGTCGCGTCCCGGGTTTGCGGCCGGCTTCGGGCGCCATGGTATAACCCCCGGGAAATTTTGGGTATTCGGGGCTTGTCTGCGTTCCCAGAGCCATGCGCGAAGCGTGGTGATAGGCGCGGGCGGGTTTCTCTTGCCGGAGGGACAAGGAATATGGCGGACCACGCGCAAACGCCCACTGGGCATGCCTCGGACGTAGAAGGCACGCGGCGCGACTTTCTCTATTTGACCGCAGCATCGGTGACCGCCTTCGGCGCGGCCTCCGCTTTGTGGCCGTTCGTGAGCTCCATGAACCCGTCGAAGGACGTGCTGGCGCTCTCCTCGATCGAGGTCGATATCGGCCAGGTGGCCGAAGGCCAGGCGATCACGGTGAAGTGGCGCGGCAAGCCTGTCTTCATCCGCCACCGCACGGCGGCCGAGATCGAGCTGGCCAAGAAGGACGATTCGGCCGACATGAAGGATCCGCAGCCTGATGAAGTGCGCGCGCAGAAGCCGGAATATCTGGTTCTGGTCGGTGTCTGCACGCATCTGGGCTGCGTGCCGCTGGGACAGAAGGATGCCGAGCCCAAGGGTGAGTTCGGCGGCTGGTACTGCCCCTGCCACGGGTCGCAATACGACACCTCCGGCCGCATCCGCAAAGGCCCGGCGCCGCTCAACCTGGAGGTTCCGGCCTACCAGTATGTCAGCGACACCGTCGTGAAGATCGGTTGAGGGAGCGGGGACAAGCCATGAGCGCCAAATTCAAGAACCCGGTCATCCGCTGGATCGACCATCGCCTGCCGATCTTCACCTTCCTCGACCACGAAGCCAACGAATATCCGACCCCGAAAAACCTCAGCTACTGGTGGAATTTCGGCAGCCTCGCCGGCTTCATGCTGGTGGTCATGATGGCGTCGGGCATCTTCCTTGCCATGCAGTACACGCCGCATGTCGATATGGCCTTCAATTCGGTCGAACGCATCATGCGCGACGTGAATTACGGCTGGCTGCTGCGCTACATCCACATGAACGGCGCGTCGATGTTCTTCGTCGTCGTCTACATCCACATGTTCCGCGGCCTCTATTTCGGCTCCTACAAGGCGCCGCGCGAATTGCTGTGGCAGTTGGGTGTCGTCATCCTGCTCCTGATGATGGCCACCGCCTTCATGGGCTACGTGCTGCCCTGGGGCCAGATGAGCTTCTGGGGCGCCACCGTGATCACCAACCTGTTCTCGGCGCTGCCGTGGGTGGGCGAGCATATCGTGACGCTGCTCTGGGGCGGTTTCTCTGTCGACAACCCGACCTTGAACCGCTTCTTCTCGCTCCACTACCTGCTGCCCTTCGTGCTGCTGGGCGTCGTGGTGCTGCATATCGTGGCCCTGCACCGCTTCGGCTCCAACAATCCGATCGGCATCGACACCAAGGGCCCGCAGGACACGATCCCCTTCCATCCGTATTACACGGTGAAGGACATGTTCGGCCTGGGCGTGTTCATGATCTTCTACGCATATTGGATCTTCTACGCGCCGGTGACCCTGGGCGATCCGGTCAATTTCGTGCCGGCCAACCCGCTCTCGACGCCGGAGCATATCGTCCCTGAATGGTACTTCCTGCCTTTCTACGCGATCCTGCGCTCGATCCCGGACAAGCTGCTGGGCGTCATCGCCATGTTCGCCTCGATCCTGGTGCTGCTCGTCCTGCCCTGGCTCGACCGCTCGCCGGTCCGTTCGGGCCGCTATCGGCCGGTCTTCAAATGGTTCTTCTGGATGCTGGCGTTCGACTGCGCGATCCTCACCATCTGCGGCAAGAACCCGCCGGACTGGCTGTGGTCGCCGCTGTCGTTCAGCATCGCCCCCGACACGGGCCAGGGCGGCATCAGCATCATCGCCATGGGCCAGCTGGCGACGACCTATTACTTCGCCTACTTCCTGGTGATCCTGCCGCTGCTCTCGATCTTCGAGCGCGCGCTGCCGGTTCCCCTCTCGATCTCACGCCCGGTCCTTGGCGGCGGTGGCGGCCATGCCGCGATCGCCCAGGCCCCGCACTCGCCGATGGAGAAGCTCTGATGAGCGTAAAGTCGCTGCTCCTCAAGGGCATCACCGCACTGGTCGGCCTCGTCGCCGTCCTCTTCGTCGCCGCGACGCCACAGCACGGCGTCCATGTCGAAAAGGAATCCTGGTCGTTCCAGGGCTTCTTCGGCAAGTTCGACCGCCCGCAGCTGGCTCGCGGCTTCCAGGTCTATAAGGAAGTCTGCTCGGCCTGCCATTCGATGGACCTGCTCTCCTACCGCAACCTGCAGGAGATCGGATTCTCGGAAGATGCGGTGAAGGAAATCGCCGCTTCCGTCACCGTCATGGACGGCCCGAACGACGATGGCGACATGTTCGAACGTCCGGGCAAGCCCTCGGATCCGTTCAAGGCGCCCTTCGCCAACGAACAGGCGGCGCGGGCCTCGAACAACGGCGCCCTGCCGCCGGATCTCTCGCTCATCGCCCGTTCCCGCGCCGGCGCCGGTTTCGGCGCCCATGAAGGTGCCGATTACATCCACGGCATCCTCACCGGCTATAAGGAGCCGCCGGCCGGTTTCCACCTCAATGACGGGATGAACTATAACGAGGGCTTCGTCGGCCATCAGATCGCGATGCCCAATCCGCTGTCCGAGGGCGCCGTCTCCTACGCCGACGGCACCGAAGCCAGTGTCGAGCAGATGTCGCAGGATATCGCCGTGTTCCTGACCTGGACGGGCGAGCCGAATTATGAAAGCCGCATCCGCACCGGCTTGAAGGCGATGCTGTTCCTCGTCGCCTTCACGCTCATCGCTTATGCCGCCAAGCGAAAGATCTGGGCCAGCATTCACTGACCCGGATCGCATTCCAACCCGCGAGACCGCCGCTTCGGGGAACCGGGGCGGCGGTTTTCTTTTATGCGTGTCAGAAATTGCGCTGCTGTCACGCATGTTCGCTCAAGATGACTTCATTCCTGCCGGCGTTTACGGCTCCGGCGATCTGCGTTAAACAAGACAGAGTCGATTCGTGGAGACGTGATGCCGCCTGCCCTGGACGCGATTCCGGTTCCCGCCATCACGGGCATCGACCATGTCCTGGTCGGTGTGCGCGACCTCGAAGCGACTGCCCGGCGCTGGGAGCGGCTGGGCTTTCACCTGACGCCGCGCGGGCGGCATATCGGCTGGGGCACGGGCAATTACTGCATCATGTTCGAAGCCGGGTATATCGAACTCCTCGGCATCGTCGATCCCACGAAATTCACCAATAATCTCGAAAGCTTCGTCAAGTCGCGCGAAGGCCTGATGGGCCTTGCCTTCGGTGGCCGCGACGAAACCGAATGCGCGCGGGAACTCCACGCCGCCGGCCTGTCCTTCGACGGACCGAAGGTCCTCAAGCGCGAACTGGAACTGCCGGAAGGCACGGTCTTGCCCGAATTCGGCCTGATCATGCTGCCGCGCGAAGCGACGCCGGCGCTTTCCGCCTTCGTCTGCGTGCACAAGACGCCCGAACTCATCCGCCGCCCCGAATGGCTGCGCCACGCCAACCGCGCCACCGGCATCGTCTCGATGACTGTCGTGGTTGACGATCCGGTGGAGACGGTGTTCGGCTGGCTGCCCGTCTTTGGCCCCGAGCGCATCTCGACCGCCAATCTGATGACCGTGCTCGATACCGGGGGTGGCCATATCCGCTTCACGACGCGCGATGGGCTGGCGCAGCTTTACCCCGGCCTGGTGCCGCTGCCGGACTATCCGGCCCCCTGGGTCGCCGCACTGAAGATCTCGGTCGCCGACAAGGCACGCTGCCGCGACCATCTGCGCTTTCATAACGTGCTGGCCCTCAAGACCGGCAAGGGCTGCCTGGTGCCGCCCGAGGAAGCCAATGGCGTCATCGTCGAATTCGTCCAGGAGTGATTCCGCCGCATGACGACCGCAGAGAGCGACGCGCTCTATAACGATCCGCGCCTTGCCGACTTCTATGACATCGACAATGGCTGGTACGACGACACGCGCGCCTGCCTGAGACTCTCGGAAGGCCTCGTCAGCGTGCTCGATCTCGGCTGCGGCACGGGACTTCTCGCCAGTGCCATCGCGGGGGGCGGCGCGGCGGTCACGGGTGTCGATCCGGCCGCCGCCATGCTGGAAATAGCGCGCCGGCGCGAGGGCGGCGACCGCGTCACCTGGGTCGAAGGCGATGGCCGCTCCGTGCGGCTCGGACGGCAGTTCGATCTCATCGTCATGACCGGCCATGCCTTTCAGTGCCTGCTGACCGATGCGGATCAGCTGGCCTTGCTGAAGACCATCGCCGCCCATCTTTCGCTGCAAGGCCGCTTCATCTTCGACAGCCGCAACCCCAAGGGCCGCGCGTGGTTGGAATGGAATCCGAAGGCATCCCACCGCTTCGTCGAACATCCGAAACACGGCCGCGTCGAATCCTGGAACGACTATGCCTATGACGAGGCATCGGGTGTCGTCACCTACGGGACATATTACCGTCTGGGCAGCGGCGAATTGCTCGCCGCCAAATCAAAGATCCGCTTCAGCCCCAAGGATCATCTGGCGCGGCTCATCGCGCAAGCCGGTCTCACCGTCGACCATTGGTTCGGCGATTGGCAAGACGGCGACTACACGCCGGACGCCAAGGAGATCATCCCGCTCGGCCGATTGCGCTAGCGGCTTTCACGGTTTGGAGAAAACAACCCTTAATTTCGTCATCCCCGGGCTTGACCCGGGGGATCGGGTTCTCCTTGGCCCCACTTTGCAGTTGCAGGCTGATGCCCGGGTCAAGCTCGGGCATGACGGAGTGCGTGAATGGGGCTAATGCCCCTTGATCGCGCGTCGCAGCCGTTTCACCGCCAGCCAGACGGCGCCGAGCACGATCGGGACCGCGATGGCGGCGAGGAACTGGTGGGCATGGCCGTCCTTTGCGGGGAACAGGCCTTCGGCCACGACTTTCAGCAGGCCGATGAGGTAATAGCTGATGGCAAAGACCGACAGGCCCTCGACCGCCTCCTGGATGCGCAGCTGCGTGCGGCTGCGGCTTTCCATATCGCGGAGCAGGGCACTGTTCTGCGCTTGCAGATTCACATCGAC
The DNA here is from genome assembly GCF_041918875.1 of Dongia sp. GTDB lineage: Bacteria > Pseudomonadota > Alphaproteobacteria > Dongiales > Dongiaceae > Dongia. The sequence goes on along the minus strand of NZ_JAYRUV010000025.1, from coordinate 12,894 downwards.
GCGCGTGCGCAGCATATCGCTGGCGCGCTCGATGCCGGTTTCCAGCTGATCCAGGCGCCGGAGGAATGCATCGCAAGTGCGCATCGCCGGGGTGAATCGGCGGTCGAGAAAGCTTGAGAGGCGCGAGAGGCCGTTGACGCGCCCCTCGCGTATATCGCTGAGGCGCCGCAGGACCAGTTCGGCGTAGGCGGTGCCGGCACTGAGCCGGTAGCGTGTGGCCGTGCCGAGGCTCGCCGTCTCGGCGGCAAGGCGCGTCAGTTCATCGAGCAATTGCCGGTCGCCATCGTCGCTTTGCGAATCCGGCGCGGCCGTGCGCTCGATCAGCGCCTTCAACCGTGTTTCGAGCCCGGCCAGAATGCCGCCCATGCGCCGCGTGAGGGCGAGGCTGAGAAGCGCCATCAGGCGGTAGGTCTCGATCTCCAGCAGGCGTTGCACCATGCGCCCGGCGCGACCCGGGCTGAGCGTGCGGTTGATCAGCAGCATGCGTCCGAAACCAGCCGGATCCAGGCGAAAATCAGTCCAGATCTCGGCCGCGCCGTCGCCCACGCTTGAAGCCACCGTATCGCCGGAAGGAAACAGGGCGGCGATCATCGCGCCGGTCTGCACCATGCCGGGCCCGGTCCGGAATTCCAGCAGCAAGGCGGCCACCGCCTGGCCCGGGCATTGCGCGGCGAGCTGCCGCGCATCCGGCGGCAGATCGGCCCAGGTGAGCGCATCGGTCCTGATGTCGGCGCGCGGCATGACCAACGTATAGCTGGTGAATTCGGTGTGCAGTTCCCATTTCAGCTGCGTCTCGCCCCGGGGCAGGATGCCATAGCGGCTGCCCGGGTCCGGCGCCGGGGCGCCGTGATGCCGGGCGAGGTCGGCGATGAAGCGGAGATCGGCCTGGCCGGCGGCATCTCCGGGCACCCGCAGGCAGGCCAGATGCAGCACCAGGGCCGGCCCGTCGATGCGCAAGGGCGGCCTTGCATGCACCTCGTCATTGAGCTCGCGGCGCTGGGGATGTTCGGCGAGAATCACGTATTCAACTCCGGTTCGATGGGAATGACCAGGATAACAGGTCTGCGCGGCCGATACGCTTGTCTCGGAGCGCGGCTGACTAGCGCGATTCGGTCTTCCCGATCTCCTGCATGAGGGATGGGCGCCGATCGTGATCTTGAGCGGTTATAGAATCCGGCTTTTCACCCTGATCGGGTTGGATTAAACTTTTATCATGGAAATGAAACGACCCTTCACCTCGATCCTTGCCAAGCTGAAGGAAGCGGGCCTGCGCCCGACCCGGCAGCGCCTCTCGCTTGCCAAGCTTCTGTTCGAGGGCGGCGACCGGCATATCTCGGCCGAAGACCTTCATGCCGAAGCGGTCGCGAACCGCATCCAGGTGTCGCTGGCGACGATCTACAATACCCTGCACCAGTTCACCGCGGCGGGACTCCTCCGGGAAGTCGTGGTGGAGCCGGGCCGTTCCTATTTCGACAACAATATCACCCCGCATCATCATTTCTTCGTCGAGGGCGAGGGCAAATTGATGGACATACCGGCCGCGCAAGTGGCGCTGAGCCAGCTGCCGGAACCACCGGCCGGCATGAAGGTGGCGCGCGTGGATGTTATCGTCCGACTTGCAAATGATAATTAATTCATTATTGTAATCAATCAGTAGAACCATTCCTTAAAATCATTCTAATCTGTTGACAGCCTATTGGCCGAGGCCTAGATTCGCTCGACCGACAAGCTTGTCGCGGGCAATCCCGCCGATCCTGAATCCCCGCCGATTCTGCCGGTCGATTCCAGAAGACGGGACCGCACCAAGGCCACGCAACCCATTTAGCTAGGGAGACGAAAATGGCTGCTCTGAAGGGGTCCAAGACCGAAGGTAATTTGAAGGCCGCCTTTGCCGGCGAAAGCCAAGCTAACCGACGCTATCTCTATTTCGCGCAGAAGGCCGATGTCGAAGGCTATAACGACGTAGCCGCCGTGTTCCGCTCGACCGCGGAAGGCGAAACCGGCCATGCCCATGGCCATCTCGAATTCCTCGAGGAAGTGGGCGACCCGGCGACGGGGCTCCCCATCGGCGCCACCGCGCCGAACCTCAAGGCCTCGATCGCGGGTGAAACGCACGAATATACCGATATGTATCCGGGCATGGCGCGCACCGCGCGCGAAGAAGGCTTCGACGAGATCGCCGACTGGTTCGAGACGCTCGCCAAGGCCGAAAAGTCCCATGCCGGCCGCTTCCAGAAGGCCCTCGACACGCTGGGCTGACCCGCGCCATCGGACGATCGAAGATCGGCCGCCGGCTTCGGATCCCGAACCGGCGGCCATCTTCTGCTCCTGCAACCGAACGCGAGGGAAGGGTCCATGCGCGAAGGCAGCCTGGAGGCACCGGTTCGCCATAAGATCGATTGGCAGAACCCCGATTTCTACGATGTGGAGAAGATCGATGCGGAGATGCATCGCGTCTTCGACATCTGCCATGGGTGCCGCCGTTGTTTCAATCTATGCGATTCCTTCCCCCGTCTTTTCGACCTAGTCGATGCCAGCCCGGATGAAGTGGCCGGCGTAAAGACCGAAGACTACAAGCAGGTTGTCGACGCCTGCACGCTCTGCGATCTCTGCTTCATGACCAAATGTCCCTATGTGCCGCCCCATGAATGGGCGCTCGATTTCCCGCACCTGATGCTGCGCTACCGCGCCGCGGAACTTAAGCGGGGCAAGAACGACAGGATCTATGCACAGCTGACCGAGACCGACCGCAACGGCAAGGCCGCCGGCATGATGGCACCCATCGCCAACGCCGTCGCGGGGAACAGTGCCGCGCGCCAGGTGATGCAGGCGGTGGCCGGCATCGACGCCCGCGCCCATCTCCCAAAATTCCACGGCCGCACGCTGGTCCTGCGTGCCATGGAGGAGAAGCCGGAGGTCAACAGGGAAGCCCCGGCCTTCGGCCGCAAGGCCGTCATCTATGCGACCTGCTTCTCCAATTACAACAATCCCGATATCGGCATGGCGGCCTTGAAGGTGCTGGCCAAGAACGGGGTCGCGGCGGAAGTCGTCTACCCACGCTGCTGCGGCATGCCGCAGCTGGAGCAAGGCAATGTCGCCCGCGTCGCCGAACATGCGCATTCCGTTGCCGATGCGCTGCTGCCTTATATCGAGCAAGGCTATGACGTGGTGGCGCTGGTGCCATCTTGCGCGCTCATGCTGAAGTTCGAATGGCCGCTGATCCTGCCCGATGAGGAAAAGATCAAGCGCCTGTCGAACGCCACCTTTGACGTTGCCGAATATGTGGTCGACATCGCCAAGCGCGACGGTCTGGCGCCGGGGCTGCAGCCGCTCGACGGTGGTGTGGCGCTTCATATCGCCTGCCACGCGCGGGCGCAGAATATGGGCCAGAAGGCCGCCGAGTTGCTGAAGCTCATTCCAGAAGCGGACTTGGCCGTGATCGAGCGTTGCTCGGGCCATGGCGGCGCCTGGGGCGTGTTGAAGGAGAATTTCGACATTGCCCTCAAGATCGGCAAGCCGGTGGCCAGGCAAGCGATGAATGCGGGCAAGCGCCAGGTCGCCTCGGAATGCCCGCTGGCCGGTGCCCATATCCTGCAAGGGATCGGCGTGCTGAAGCCCGGCGAACAACCGGATGAACAAGCCCCACACCCGATCGAACTCTTCGCCCGGGCCTATGGGTTGATGTAGAAGGTTTCAGTTTCTCATTGTCATGGCCCGCTTCAGGCGGGCCATCCACGAGTTCCTTTGCGGTCGAAGAAAGCAACTCGTGGATGCCCCGGCCAAGCCGGGGCATGACAGAAAAATACACGCAAGGACCATCATGATCACAGTCCGCAAAAAAGAAATCACCAAGGCCGACATCCTGGCTCCGCAGGTTTACGCAGCGCAGCGCGCGGAGAAGCGCAAGGCCGTGGTGGCGATGAAGAAGAAGCGCCGCGTCGAGGTGGGGCCGGTGGCGACCTTCTATTTCGAGAATTTCGACACCATGCTGCAGCAGGTGCAGGAGATGCTGCATATCGAAAAGGGCGGCGACGAACAGCTGGCCGACGAACTCAGGGCCTACAACCCGCTCATCCCCAAGGGGTGCGAGCTGGTGGCGACCGTCATGTTCGAAATCGACGATCCCGTCCGCCGCGCCAATTTCCTCGGCCGCCTCGGCGGTGTCGAACATACCGCCTTCCTGAAGTTCAATGGCGAGACCGTGAAGGGTGTGCCCGAAGAGGATCAGGACCGCACCAACGAGCAAGGGAAGGCGTCATCGGTGCAGTTCATCCATTTCCCAATGACCGATGCCCAGGCCAGCGCCTTCAAGCAGGCCGGCCAGCAGGTTATCCTCGGCTTTGAACACCAGGCATACGCGCATATGGCCGTGATCGGCGAAGAAACCCGCGCGGCGCTGGCGGGGGATCTGGATTGAGCGGCAGTGGCAAGAACGCGGCGGCTATTCTGGAAAAGATGGAACCGCTGAAAAATCCTGCACCGGGAGGGCATCATAACGCCCCTTTACCAGATCGTCGTCGGTGGCTTCCCCTGGGATCAGCTTCTTGTCGACAAATAAGCAGCCGTAGAAATCGTTAGGTGCAACGTGCTCGCAGTAGTTGGCAGCGTTGTCGAGCGCTGGTTCCAGTATGCGGCGGATATGTTCGCGGGTCATCTCCGCGCCATTGCCCATGCGCACGGTTCGAATTTCATCGTCAGAGTATCCAAAGGTGTTCTGGCGAATTCCTCTGATGATTTCCAGGGGCCCGCGTGACGGATCCTTGCTGGTGATTGCCCAGACAAGCGGCCCCAGCGGGCAATAGTTTTCTGCAAGGGTTGCCAGATCGACGGCATCGCGGGCGGCCGTGCTTCGGCGAGAGGCACACAGCACCTTGTTGACGGCGTTGTCGCTTTGGTGCAGCGCAAAGCCGAATACTTTGTGTTCGACCGCCGCGAAGAATCGCCGGCAAGTTTCCGGATCGCTCATCCACTGAACGCGCGTCTCGAACCCGTATTGCCTGACTATTGCCTCGACTGTGTGATTGTCAGCATGGAGCATCTCGACAGAGAATCCTCCGGCGCGGAGTGCGTCCAATTCTCTGTGCACGCCGGATGGCAGCGCATCGGCCAGATCATGAAAGATGTCCATGTCGTCTGAAAGGCGGAACGCGTCAAAGTTCAGCGCGGCGCCCCCGCCCACATAATCCCGCGGTGTCCGGAACTCCTGCAGGACTCCGATGACCATGCTCTGAATATGAGTAAGCGACATTATTTGGCCAGTCGGCTGATCTGGCGTCCGAGCCTATAAGCCTCGGCATTGCCCCGATGCATCAAGGCAGCGGCAACGATCGCGCCATCCGCAAATTCCGCCTTGGCGGGATCAACATTGATATTGTCGAGGCACATCGCGTGAAACCGCTGATATGCACTGGCGATCAGCTTGCGAAGCTGCACCAGAGACTCTGATGGGGAGCCCTCCCGCAGCTGAGCGGCATAGGCTCTGATCAAGTCAACCTGGTCAGCGGGCACTAGAACCTCAACCCGCCTTAACCCAGCTATTTTGCGCAGCTGCCGGGACTTGGCTACCCGCACACTTGGAATAGATTCAGGTCTCATCTTTTGCCTACCTTATTACCGGTAACATAATTCGCATTCATTCTGGTAACAAGGCATTAAATGTAACCGGTCATATATCACAAAAATTGCCGGTTACATTATTTTTCAATATGTTAGATTGGTCTTTCGGTGCCAAGCTTCTGAAGGTCAATTTTACCTCACCCAGCACTCAGCTCCAGCCAGGTTTCCTCAGCCTCGGCCAGGCGGCGCTTCACTTCGGCATGCTTGGTCTGCCAGGTGGAAAGCTCCGCCGTGCCGCCATTGTTGTAGAGCGACGGGTCGGAGAGCTTGTTCTCGATGAGGTCGAGGGCCTGGGTCAGCTTGTTGACCGCGAGTTCGGCATTGCCGAGCGCCTTTTTCCTTTCCGGCGAGATTGCGGCCTTCTTCTGCGGCGCGGCGGGCTTGGGTGCCGCCTTCTGCGCCGGCGCCGAAGCGTGCGCGGCGGCGGCTTTCGGCGCAGACGCCTTTTCCGGCAGGGCGCCGCGCTTCTCGCTGCGATTCTTTTCGCGCCGTTCGCTGACGATCTGGCGGCGGTAATCCTCCATATCGCCATCGAACGTCTTCACCGCCCCATCCTTCACCAGCCACAGCCGGTCGGCGGTGAGCTCGATCAGGTTGGGGTCGTGGCTGATGATGATGACGGCGCCTTCGAACTCGTTGATCGCCTCGACCAGGGCCTGGCGGCTGTCGATGTCGAGATGGTTCGATGGTTCATCGAGCAGCAGGATGTTGGGCGCCTGCCGGCTCATCAGCGCCAGCAGCAGGCGCGCCTTCTCGCCGCCTGAAAGCTGCGCCACCTTGGTGTTGGCCTGGTCCTGGCCCAGGCCGAAACGCCCCAGATGCGCGCGGCGTTTGTCGGGCAGCAGATCCGGGGCGGCGCGCGCCATCACTTCGATCGGCGTCGCCTCGAGATCGAGCTCGTCGGTCTGGTGCTGCGCGAAATAGCCGACACGCAGCTTCGATGATTTGCGCATGTCGCCGGACATGGGGGCGAGGCGCCCGGCCAGCAGCTTGATGAAGGTCGACTTGCCGTTGCCGTTCGATCCCAGCAGCGCGATGCGGTCATCGGGATCGAGGCGCAGGTCGAGATTCTTGAGGATCGGCTTCCCCGGCTCATAGCCCACCGACACATGATCGATGGTGATGAGGGGTGGGGCCAAGGCTTCCGGCTGCGGGAAGGAGATGTTGATGCCCTTCTCGTCCGCGACCAAGGCGATGGGTTGCAGCTTGGCGATCATTTTGAGACGCGACTGAGCCTGGCGCGCTTTCGACGCCTTGTAGCGGAAGCGGTCGACGAAGGCCATCATGTGCTTCCTTTGCGCATCGACCTTGGCGGCCATCGCCATGTCCTGCTCCATGCGCAGGCGCCGCATGTTCTCGAAATCGTCATAGCCGCCGGCGTACGAAATCATACCGCCGCGCGAGAGATGGATGGTGCGGTTGACCACCTTGTTGAGGAGGTCGCGGTCATGGCTCACCAGCAGGATGGTGCCGGGATAATTCTTGAGATAGCTCTCCAGCCACAAGGTTGCTTCGAGATCGAGATGGTTGGTGGGTTCGTCGAGCAGCATCAGGTCGGGCGCCGAGAAGAGCTGTGCGGCGAGCGCCACGCGCATCTGCCAGCCGCCGGAGAAGTCGCTCAAGGGACGCTGCTGGGCGGCGCCGTCGAAACCGAGGCCGGCCAGGATTTCAGCCGCCCGGCTTTCCGCGCTATGCGCCTGGATGTCGGCGAGGCGCGCATGGATTTCGGCGATGCGGTTGGCATCGGTCGCATGCTCGGCCTCGGCCAGCAGCGCGGTGCGCTCGGTGTCGGCGCTGAGCACGCAATTGAGCAGGCTGCGGCTCTGATCCTTCATTTCCTGCTCGAGCCGGCCGATACGCCACATCTTGGGGACATCGATGGTGCCGGAATCGGCATGCAGATCGCCGGAGATGAGCTTCAGCAAGGTCGACTTGCCGGCACCGTTGCGCCCGACCAGCCCGGCATGGTGGCCGGCCGAGACGGAGACGCTGGCATTGGCCAGGATCTCGCGGCCGGCAATACGATAGGTCAGATTCGAAATCGTTAACATATTGTTCTAACTACTTTTCTGTACATCTCCGGCGACGCGCCGCGGTGGCGGCTGCGCTCGAACCGGCGCTCGGTTGTGCAGTGCGGCTGAGTTGTATATAAGCCAGCCCGAATTCCGCCAAGGGGCGCGCGCAATTTTGCGGAGCCCCCGCAACATCAGACATGAGGACAATCATGGCCATCGAACGTACTTTCTCGATCATCAAGCCGGACGCCACCCGCCGCAACCTGACCGGCAAGATCAACGCCAAGTTCGAGGAAGCGGGTCTCAAGATCGTCGCCCAGCGCCGCATCCAGATGTCGGAGGCCCAGGCCAGGAAGTTCTACGAAGTGCACGCCGCGCGTCCCTTCTACAACGATCTGGTCAAGTTCATGACCTCGGGTCCGGTTGTCGTCCAGGTGCTGGAAGGCGAAGGTGCCGTCCTCAAGAACCGCGACATCATGGGCGCCACCAACCCGGCCAACGCCGCCGCCGGCACCATCCGCAAGGAATTTGCCGAATCGATCGAAGCCAATTCGGTCCACGGTTCGGACAGCCCGGAGAATGCCGCGATCGAGATCGCCTACTTTTTCGCCGGTTCCGACATCGTCGGCTAAGTCCTGCGACAAGGTCGTCATGCCCGGATCAAGCCCGGGGATGGCGGCGTAGAATAAACAAAGACGGCGCCGCTGGGGCATCCAGCGGCGCCGTTTTTCGTTGTCTCGCGCGGATGGCTACTTCCTGCTGACCGCGATCACGACGGCGACGAAGCCGCCGAGGATGGCCAGGACGGAGAAGATGCCAAGGCCCAGCGACGGGCCGTTGACGACATGGAGCGTCGTCACCAGCGCCAGCAACAGCGCATAGATCGTGCCCCAGAAGAGCAGGCGGCCGATGCCGTTCCAGGTCTGCTGGCGGTTGGCGAGAAGCTGGTCGTTGAGCGATCCGGACGGACTGGCCATGGTAAATCTCCGAAAATGAAGCGGTTGGACCCTGTCCCTTTTTACCGAATCGCCACGCTCAGGGCAATCGGAGGAAGGAACCGCCACTCACTCCGACATGGGCGGAATGATGCGCATGGGCTCGGTATCCATCGGTTGCGGCTTGGTGGGGTCGGCCGGCCTTGGTGCGGTGATTTCGGGGACGGTGAGGGTTGGGGCCGCGACCGCGGGCACGTCCGGCTGCGGTATGTCCGGCATCTGCGGGATATCGACCGTGCCGGGCGGCACCGGCTTGACGATGGGATCTGGCACCGGCTGGCCGGCTTCGGGGATCAGGAACTGCTCCGGGCAGCGCTGGCGCAGGGTCATGCCGCTTTCCTGCCACAGCCCGTCCTTCCCCAGTGTCCGCATCGTGCCGAGCTGGCCCAGCTTGACGCGCACTTCGGCGAGGACCGGCTGGTTACGCTTCTTGGAACGGCCGCAGACCAGTTGCAGCGACTTGGCGGCGTCGTCGCCGAATTGCTGGGTGAAGGCACTGATGAGGGAATCGCGCGTGACGCGCGTGCCGATGGCGCTGGCGATGGCAAGGTTGAACAAAGTGTGCTGCATGTCCCGGGCGCGATCGACGGCACGCTGGAAATAATGCTCTGGCGACAGCATCGAACAGGCGCCGTAACGCGACCAGAAACGCCGCTCGGCGCAAATGGCGACGCCGGGCATGACCTCGCCAAGCGCGCGCGACAATTCCGCGCTGAGCTCGACCGGCGGCAGTGTGCAGGATTGGGTCGCCAGCGTCTCCACCTCGCCCGCCATCAGCGGCGTCGAGAAGGCGCCGGCCATCGGATCGCAGTCGCGCAAGGGCACCGAATTGGAACGCGGGTCCGGGCGCAGGCCGATGAGCGTCAGGTTGCGCGCGGCCGGATCCTTCAAGCTCAGCCCCGCGCAAAGCGGCAACTCCGGCTTCACCAGGCACTGACCCGGCAGGAAGCCCATGACCAGCGTGTAATGATCCATCGCCTGGGCGAGCGCCGCGCGCGGCGGCATGCAGGCCAGAAGCAGCGGCAGCAGGGCTAGCAGGTGCCGGCCCCGGTGCATCAGGCACCCAGCGGGTTGAACAGGATGCCGCCGGCGAAGGCGGCATCGCGGACGATGGCACGCTCGCCCTCGACCGTCACCTTCCCTTCCGCGATGAGCCGCAGGGCCAGCGGGAACAGGCGGTGCTCGGCGGCGAGCACACGCAAGCCCAGACTGTTCTCGTCATCCTCGGGCCGCACCGGGACCACAGCCTGGGCGACGATCGGGCCGGTATCCATTTCCGGCCGCACGAAATGGACCGTGCAGCCGTGGAAGCGCACGCCGGCCTCAAGCGCCCTGGCATGGGTATGGAGGCCCTTGAAGGCGGGCAGCAAGGCCGGGTGGATGTTGACGAGCCGGTCATGCCAGCCGGCGATGAAACCGTCGGTCAGCAGGCGCAGGAAGCCCGCCAGCACCACCAGCTCGGCACCCGCGGCGCGGATTTCCCGGTCCATCGCCGCATCGAAGCTGGCGCGGTCGGGAAAGGCCTTGTGATCGACGGTCTTCGTGGCGATGCCGGCGCGGCCGGCGCGCGTCAGGCCGAACGCTTCGGGCCGGTTCGAAAGTACCAGCACGATCTCGATCGGGCTGCTGGCGGCAGCCGGCCCGAACTGGTCGATGAGGGCCTGCAGGTTGCTGCCGCGCCCGGAAATGAGGATGGCGACTTTGAGCCTGTGGGCCGCCATTACCATTGTCCGGTGTTGCGGACCTCGCAGCCGGCGGCGCCGGGGGCCCGCGCCACGATGCGGCCGATCTCGCTCACCATTTCGCCGGCATCGCGCAGGGTCTTGGCGATATGGGCGGCATCGTCGCGCGCCACCACCAGGATCATGCCGATGCCGCAATTGAAGGTGCGCGCCATTTCCTGCGGGTCCGTGCCGGCGATCTTGCGCATCCAGCCGAAGACCGGGGGCAGGGTCCAGGCCGCCGCATCGATGGTGCAGGCCAGTTCCCTGGGGAGAACGCGCGGAATGTTTTCGAGGAGGCCGCCGCCGGTGATATGCGCCAGCGCCTTCACCCCGCCCAGCTTCGAGCTCTCGGCGCGGATGGCGGCGAGGCAGGAACGGACATAGATCTTGGTGGGGGTAAGGAGCGCATTGCCAAGCCGCTCGCCCTTGGCGAAGGGCGCTTCGGCATCGTAGGAAAGGCCGCTCACCTCGACGATCTTGCGGACCAGCGAATAGCCATTGGAATGGACGCCCGAGGAGCCCAGGCCCAGCACGATATCGCCTTCGGCCACATTGGCGCCGGTGATGGCGGCGTCGCGCTCGACGGCACCCACGGCGAAGCCGGCGAGATCGTAATCGCCCTTGGCATACATGCCGGGCATTTCCGCCGTCTCGCCGCCGATGAGGGCGCAGCCGGCCTGCTTGCAGCCGTCGGCGATGCCGCCGACGATCTTCTTGCCCGTTTCGACGTCCAGTTTGCCGGTGGCGAAATAATCGAGGAAGAAGAGCGGCTCGGCCCCTTGCACGACCAGGTCGTTGACGCACATGGCGACGAGATCGATGCCGATCGTGTCATGGCAGCCGGCGTCGATGGCGATCTTCAGCTTGGTGCCGACGCCGTCGGTGGTGGCGACCAGGATGGGATCGCGGAAACCGGCCCGCTTGGGGTCGAAAAAGGCGCCGAATCCGCCCAATCCCGCTTCCGTGCCGGCGCGTGCCGTGGCCTTGGCCAGGGGTTTGATCGCTTCGACCAGGGCATTGCCGGCATCGATATCGACCCCGGCATCGCGGTAAGTGATGCCATTGCCCATGGTATTCGTTAAGTCCTTGCGATTGCTGGTGCCGGCGGGGCCGAAGCCGATACGGCTTCTGGCTTCCTTGGGCACAGATTTGCTATAAGCTCGGTCGGACAATACGCATTTCAGGGTGGTTTGCAATGGCCCCAGCGGGCTTCTCGATTCGCAATTTTTCGGTCCTCCTGGGTTTGCTCGCGGGACTTTTCGTGGCGTCCCCCGCCCTGGCGCAGAATGTTTATGTGGCCAGCGGCGTGCCGGTCGATGTGACCGGCGATGCCGCCACCCTGCGCGACCAGGCGGTGCTGATGGCCCAGCGCGAGGCGCTGAAGAAGATACTGGCCGAAATCGCCCCGGCCGACCAGGTGGCGGGACTGCAGCTGCCATCCGATGACGAGATCGGCACCTGGGTCTCCGATGTCGAGATCGAGGAAGAAAAGATGGCCGCCACCCATTATGTCGGCCGCTACACGATCCGCTTCGCCTCCGCCCCGATTCAGGAGTTCCTGAGCGGTCAGGGCGTGGCATTCGCCGAAACGCGCGCCAAGCAGATGCTGCTCATTCCGATCTATACGGACGAGACCGGAACCACGGGCCTGTGGGGGCCGAGCAATCAATGGCTGGCCGCTTGGGCGAGCCGCCCGCCCGGCAACGCGCTGGTGCCCATAATCGTGCCGCGCGGCGATCTCGACGATCAGAACACACTCTCGGCCACCGAGGCTCTGGGCGGCAACGAGCCAAAGCTCGAATTCATGGGCGAGCGCTATCAGGCCGGCGATGTCGTCGTGGCGGAAGCGCAGATGAGTGCTGCCACCGCCGACGGGCAGCGCAACCTGACGCTCGACGTGACACGCTACGGTGTCGAGGGGCCGGAAAAATTCCAGGATATGCTGAGCGGCCCGGCCGCCGATCCCGATGGGCTGATGTCGCAAGGTGTTGCGACCGTCCAGCTGATGCTGGAAGGCGCCTGGAAGAATGCCAATCTGGTCGATCCCAACCAGCGGTCGCAGCTTTCGGTCCATGTGCCGCTGGCCGGCATCGAGCAATGGGTGGCGATCAAGCGGCGCTTAGGATCGGTCAGCCTCATCAAGGGCGTCAACCTCAAGGAGCTGGCCAAGAGCGGCGCGGATCTGGAAATCTCCTATGCCGGCGACGAAGCGCAATTCATCCGCGCGCTGAGCCAAGCCGACCTGCTGCTGGTGCCGAGCGGCGAAGGCATGGCGACCCTGACGCTGGGTACCAGCAGCACCGCGACGCCGACGCCGTAAAATCTTTCGGCTGCTCCCGCCGAGCCCCTCTCCCCTCGCGGGAGAGGGGTTGGGGTGAGGGGGTGGCAGGTGCGAGACTGAATGAGAGACCCCCTCACCCTACCCTCTCCCGCGAGGCTACGAGATTCACACATTTCGGAGGTTCCAGCCATGCTTGATTGCATGGAACTGATTGAGACCTCTGAGCATGACGATGGGGCCTGGCTTTCCGTAGTATCCGGTCC
>NZ_JAYRUV010000024.1:0-64015 GCF_041918875.1 Dongia sp. | reverse complement strand
AGCCACCAAATAGACCAAGGTCTCCATCAGAAACACGCAAAACGGCTCACTAAAATCCTCAAGCAACATGCCCAAAGACCCGCCGCCCGCGTATCCCTTCTTCGAATAATCACAATGTCAAATAGCTTGGCCCCGCGGTCACACACGGAAACCCACCAGCCAGACTCGGCCGGTGAAGCCGTGCAATATAGCGATGCCGGGATGGCGTTACAAGTGATCTGAGGCCTTAGCCCCCACCTGCTCCACCAAGATCTCGCCGGGGCGTTTCAGCCGCCGGTTCGAACCGGAAACCGACGAACCAGTCGGCCCCGTTCGGTGGCCGGCTTATAGGCGAGTCGGATCGGGAGTTGCAAGCACAAAAATTTCGTCCCCTTCGAAAAAAGGCAAAAACGCCCCCTGCGGGCGATTTGGGGCCGCCTAAAGCAGCCCCAGCGAGCGCAGCTCCTCCCTCAGCCCTTCCGGCAGGCTCTCTTCCACCATGGCCTGGTTGAGTGCGGTCCGCTGATCCGCCAGATCGGGTGGCGCATCGTCGGCCTCCAGATAGCGCCAGCCCTGAAAGGCCCGCCGTGGCCGGACTTCAGTCACAATCACGGTTGGATCATAAACGATGGCGCAATAAGGCTTGCCCTGCTCGTCCTCGACCTCGTCCAGGCGCAGGATGCGGTGGCGGGCGCAGATCCGGCCGCGAATGACCCAATAGAGCGAGCCGCCATCCAGCACCTCATCCGCCCGGCGCGGAAACGAGCGCGTCCAATGCTGGTCTTCGAGTGGCTTTTTCGAAGCGCGGCGCTTGCGCTGGAGTTCTTCGCGATAGCGCACCAACTCGGCGATGCTGTCGACGCCAACGCAGAGCTTGACCAGATGGACCGTCATGATGACCGAGAAGTCGCGATGTTGAAGGGTCAGCGAATCAACTGCGAGACCGGCTTGAATTCGGGCGCCGCAGCACTGCGCAGCCATTCGAACAACACCATCTCGGTTGTCACCACGTCAATGCCCGCCATGCGCATGCGGTCCAGGGCGACCGACCGGCTCTCCGGACGGCGTGAGCCGACGGCGTCGGCGACGACAAAAACCAACCGTCCGGCAGCTCGCATCTCCAGCGCCGTCTGCAGGACGCAGACATGCGCTTCAATGCCGCAGAGAATTGTCGCATTACCTGGATTCCCCGACAGCGCAGCCTGCAAATCCGCATTGGCGAAACAGGAGAATTCCATCTTCTCAATCGGTTGCACTCCAGGCATCAAGCCGGCCAGCGAGGGCAGCGTACCGCCCAAGCCCTTGCGGTACTGCTCCGAGATGATCACTGGCACCGCCATTTCCCGGGCTGTCCGCAACAGAATTGCGATCTGTGCCTCCACCCCGGCGATATCGGCGATTGCCGGCGCCAAGCGCTCCTGTACATCAACCATCAATAGTTGAGAATTATACCTGTCGATCAACATCCCGACCTCCCAGAACACGCGGATTTGACGGCATTTCTGCGAGCATAGCGGGCGGTTGCGATTGACAAAAGCCAGGTTCTCCCTATAGTCCCGCTCACAAATGCGGCGGTCGCCACGGGAGCCGAGGGCGGCCGTTTTGCTTGTTTGATCGGCCCCCTATTTTTCGAGACATCATGGGTTTTCCCAATCTGGGGCTCAGCCCCGAGCTTATCCGCGCCGTTACCGAAGCCGGCTACACCGAACCGACGCCCATCCAGGCGCAAGCGATTCCGACGGTCCTCATGGGCCGCGACGTGCTGGGCTGCGCCCAGACGGGCACGGGCAAGACAGCCTCCTTCACCTTGCCGATGATCGATATCCTGGCAAACGGCCGCGCCAAGGCGCGCATGCCCCGTTCGCTGATCGTCGAACCGACGCGTGAACTGGCAGCTCAGGTCGCACAGAACTTCGAGAAGTACGGCAAATACCACAATCTGAAGCACGCGCTCATCATCGGTGGCGAAGGCTTTGCCGAACAGGAAGCCAAATTGATGAGTGGCGTCGACGTACTCATCGCGACGCCGGGCCGCCTGCTCGATCTTTTCGAGCGCGGCAAGATCCTGCTCATCGATGTCAAGATCCTGGTGATCGACGAAGCCGACCGCATGCTGGACATGGGCTTCATCCCCGATGTCGAGCGCATCGTCAGTCTGCTGCCGAAGATCCGCCAGACGCTGTTTTTCTCCGCCACCATGGCGCCGGAAGTGAAGCGCCTGGCCGATGCCTTCCTCATGAATCCGAAGGAAGTGACTGTCTCGGCGCCGGCCAGCACGGCGACAACGGTGACACAGGGCATGATCGTGCTCGACGAGATGGACAAGCGCGAAGCTTTGCGCCGCCTGATCCGCGCCGAGAATGTCGGCAATGCGCTGATCTTCTGCAACCGCAAGGTCGACGTAGACATCCTCTACAAATCGCTCACCAAGCACGGTTTCAAAGCCGTGCGCCTGCATGGCGACATGGCGCAATCGGCACGCAGCGATACGCTGGAGATGTTCAAGCGCGGCGAAGCCTCGCTGATGGTCTGCAGCGACGTGGCCGCGCGCGGCATCGACATCGCCGGTCTCAGCCACGTTTTCAATTTCGACACGCCAATTCATGCCGAGGACTATGTGCATCGCATCGGCCGCACTGGCCGCGCCGGCCGCGAAGGCCGCGCCTTCACCTTCGCGACGCCTTATGACGGCAAGCATGTCGCCGCGATCGTGAAGCTCATCGGCAAGGAAATTCCCGCCATCACGATTGAAGGCTTCGAGAGCCTGCCGTTTGAAGAAGGTGACGGGCGCCGCGGCCGCGGCCGCGGCCGTGGAGCTTCGCCTCGCAATGGCCGCGGCCGCGATCGCCAGCGCGGCAGCACACAGACGATGCGTGTGGACGAGAAGCCGGCACCGCTTGCCGTTGCCGTCGAGCCATCAGCACCTGTCCAAACCCTCGCAACGGACGAGGCAGCGCCCGGCGCGGCCAAATCGCGCCGCCGCCGACGTGCCGGCCGAAAGGAACCGAACGCACCCGTCACCACCGATGCGGTGATCGACGCCGCCATTCCGCATCCGGCCGACACGCTGCATCGGCATGATCTGCTGGAAGCCAGCACGGCACTGCCTGTGGCTCTTGAGGCTACTCAACCCGAGGTGCAGAAACCCCTGGTGCCCGTGCAGCCGCATGAGAATCGTCATCAGCGCCGTGCCAATGCCAAGCCACATCACGAGGAAGAAGCGATGATCGCCGGCCATGGCTTTGGCGACCATCTGCCGGCCTTCCTGCGTCGCCCGGTTCGCCTGCCGGCCAACGAGCGCCGACCGGGCAAGTAGATTCGATCAGCGCAGGCGCGTCGGGCTGAGCTCGCCGGCTGCTTCGAGAATCGGCTGCGCGACAATAGCCATGTGCGAATTGATGCGCTTGAGATCGCGCAGAATGTCGAGGTGCAGGCTGCTGGTCTGAATGCTCTCGACCCGGCCCGAGCTCAACCGCGACAAGTGATTCTCGGCCGCGATCTTCTCCAACTCGCGGAACTTCTGCTTTTCCTCGAACAATTGCCGCGCCAGCTTGATGTCGCCGGACATGAACACATTCATGGCGAGTTCCAGATTATGCGTCAGGCGCTCGTGCAGATGGTCGAGTTCCTGTGTCCCTTCAGGCGAGAATTTCAGCTGGTACTTCACTTTCTTGGCCGCGAGATCCATCAGGTTCTTGTCGACGATATCGCCGATATGCTCAAGATTGGTGATGAAGGTGATGAGATCGACCACGCGCTTCTGGTCGGCAGGGTCCATCAGTTCGCGGCTGACGCCGGTGAGATATAGCTTGATGGCCTCATTGAGGCGGTCGATCTGCGAATCGAGATCGCTGACCTGCTTGATGAGCCGCCGGTCGTCCGAGCGGAACGCTGCCAGGGACTGCCGCAACATCTGCCCAACCAGATCGCCCATGCGCAGCGCTTCGCGGCTGGCATTGGCCAGTGCAATTGTCGGCTGGTCGACCGGCCCCTGCGAAAGATAGCGCGGCTTGCCAGGGTCGTCGTTAGCCGCCTGGTCGGGCAGCAGACGCGCGGTAAGGCGCGCAATCGGCCCCGTCAGCCAGATGAAGACCAGCGCCAGCCCCAGGTTGAATGCCACATGGAAATTGAGTGCCTGCCGTGCCGCTCCCGCCGCCATCGTCGCAAGATAGGGCAGCAGGAGGCCGAGGAAGGGCACCACCAGCGCCACGCCGATCACGCGGAAGATGAGATTTCCGACCGGAACGCGCCGCGCCTCGGGCGGTTCGCCGGCGGTCGCCAGAATAGGCATCACGGCGCTGCCGAGATTGGCGCCCAAAACCAGAGCAAGCCCCAGATCGAGCGGCACCAGATCCTTCGCCATAAAGCTGACGATGAGTAGAACCACGGCGAGGCTTGACGTCGACAGCACTGTGAGCCCGGCTCCCACCAGAACGCCAAAGACCGGCGCATCGCTCATCAAGCGCAGGATTTGCGGCAGCAGCGGCGCATCACGCACCGGTTCGGCGGCTTCGGTGATCAGATGCAGGCCCAGCAGGGCGATGCCGAGGCCAACGATGGCGCGGCCGAGGTCGCGGATCTTCGAATCCTCGAACTTGTTGAACATGATCCAGCCGATCACGATCAGCAGCGGGGAGATCCAGCCGACCTTGAAGGAATAGGCCTGCGCCACAAGGCTGGTGCCGAGATCCGCCCCCAGCATGACGGCAAGGGCGCCACCGGTCGTGACAAGCCCGCGCGAGGCGAAAGACGAGGACAGCAGCGCCGTAGCACTGGAGGATTGCAGCAGGCACGTGATCACGAGCCCCGACAGAAAGGCCATGAAACGGTTGTTCGTCGCCTTGCTGAGATTTTGCCGGAGTTGCGCGCCATAGGCGCGCAGGACGCCCGTGCGGACCATCCGCAATCCCCAAAGCAACAGGGCCGCCGCGCCAAACAGGTTCAGTAGAAAAATCATGCCGATCGCCTCGATTCGGGAACACCGCCCCTCGCAATGTCACGAAACTGTAACATAAGCGAAGGGAGGCGCGCGATGGCTGCCTGGAACCGACCGTTAAATCAGCGCTTGCGCCAAGCCTGAGTGCGCCGCTCGATCCCCCGCGCCAGAAGGGTCTGAATCCCTTTGAGCACCGCCGAGGTGACAACGATCGTCATCCCCATCGCGCAGGCCGTCGCCGTATTTCCGGCATCGTCGGTATTGATGGCGTTGATCGACATCAGCTTGGTATTGGCCGAATAGAGGAAGATGACGGCCGACACGGTCGTCATGGCATTGACGAAATAATAGATGGCGATATCGAGGATTGCGGGCAGGCAGATCGGTACGGTCACCTGCCAGAAGGTTCGATAAAGCGGCACTTTCAGAGACGCCGCCACGGATTCGAACTCGGCATCCACCTGCTTCAGCGCGGTCACGGCGGTAAGGTGGCTCACCGTGTAGAAATGGCAGATCGTATTGACCACCAGGATGGCCATCGTGCCGTAAATGACATTGAGCGGATTGCCCGGCGCGTTGAAGAAGAAGATGTAGGCAAGACCCAGAACAATCCCCGGCACCGCAAGAGGAATCATCGCAAGCAGATGAAGCCCTGCTCTGAGGCGGCCAGCTCCCCTGCTCTTCTCCACCAGATAGGCGCCGCAGAAGACGATCGTCGTGCCGATGGCCGAGACAGCGGCGGCCATCTTCAGACTGTTGAAGTAAGGCCCCCAGCCATCGGTACCCACACGACCGAAATCATACCATTTGAGCGTGAGGCTGAGATTATACGGCCACAACTTGGCGAACGAGCCGAACAATGCCATGCCCAGAACCAGAAGCAGAAAGCCAGCCATTACGGTGACGGCGCAAAAAAACATCCGGTCGATGAGAAGTCGCGGCTTGGGCTGCAAGGGAACTGCGCGTGCAGAAAGTAGCGCCACCTGTTTGCGCTGAACGATGCGGTCGGCGGCGAAGGAAATGAGGGCCGGCAGGAGAAGCAGCAGGCCCACCACCGCGCCCATTTGAAAATTGAACTGCCCGATAACCTGGCGATAGACGTCGGTCGCCAGCACGTTATAGGAACCGCCGATCACTTTGGGCACGCCGAAATCGGTAAAGATCAAGGTGAAGACAACAAGGCCGGCGCTGACCAGCCCATAGCGGCACCCCGGCAGCGTTACGGTCAGGAAAATTCGCAAGGGCCGCGCGCGCAAGGCTTCCGCGGCTTCGTATAACCTCGCATCGGCCACCGACAATGCCGTCACCAGGATGATGAGTGCATGCGGAAAGGCGAAGAACACCTCGCCCATGACAATCCCGATCGGTCCATAGATTTCGTGACCGAACAGGGCAGCCTTGAAGACGCCCTGATTGCCGAAGAGATAAACAAGCGCCAGCCCCGGCAAGAGAGACGGCGCCAACAGCGGCACCAGGGCAATGGCGCGAAAGAGACCGCGCCCGCGAATACAGGTGCGTGTCAGTGCATAGGCATAGAGAAAGGCCAGAGTCAGCGTGATAATCGTGCCGAGGGCCGACACATAGACCGTGTTGCCGAAAGACTGCAGCATCGCCGGATCGGCAAAATAGCGGGCGAAGTTGGCCAGGCCGACAAACTGGCCATCCTTGTCCTGCAGGCTTTTTGCCAGCAGAACGTAGAGTGGCAAGACCAGCGTGACGACCAGATAGGCGCCCAGCAGCAGCAGGCAGAGTCGCACAAGCCAGTCTTCACGCGTGACTTTCGGCCTGACACGGACTGTCGCCATCACGTCCGCTGGGATTGCCAGTTCAGACATAGTCGGCCGCTTCGGATGAGCCAGGGAACAAACGGATTCGATCGGCTGGCAGCGCCACGCAGAGTTCCTGGCCGGGAACCAATGCCAGATCGCGCATGGCGTTGATCGAGAAATCCGCGCGCAGTGTCCGGCCGCAGGTTAGGCGCAGTTCGGCGCGGCAGAAGGAGCCCAGAAATTCCATATGCTCGATGCGAGCCAGAACGGCATTGCCCTGCCCGGGCTGCACACCGCGCACTTGAATGTCTTCGGGTCGAATGCAAAGTGTCACGCGTTCAACCTCCGGCGGTTTCTGCGACGCCACCTGTAATACAGCTTCGCCCAGACGGATAGATGAATCGATGAAATCGTCAACCGCCAGGAAATTCATCTGGCCGACGAAATCCGCAACGAAGGCCGCCTGTGGATGGCGATAGACGTCCATTGGCGTGCCGATCTGCTCCACCCGCCCCTCATTCATGACGACGATGCGATCGGCGATCGCCAACGCCTCTTCCTGGTCATGCGTCACCATGATCGTCGTGACGCCGAGACGTCGCTGCAATTGCTTGAGCTCGGTCCGCAGATGCTGACGCACGCGTGCATCCAGTGCCGAGAGCGGCTCGTCCAGCAACAGCAGTCCAGGTGACATGGCAAGTGCCCGCGCAAGAGCGACGCGCTGCTGCTGGCCGCCCGAAAGCTGGCTGGGGTATTTCCGGTCCTGGCCCGTCAGTCCGACCAGCGCCAGCAGGTCGTCAACGCGCTTCTTGATTTCGCCGCGCGACAGCTTTCCACCGACCAGGCCGTAACCGACATTGTCAGCGATGTTGAGATTGGGAAAGAGAGCATAGGACTGAAAAACAATGCCGAAATCACGCTGCGATGGCGGCAGGGCCGAAATGTCCTTGCCGTCCTGAACGATACGGCCGGACGTCTGGATATCGAGACCCGCGATTGCCCGCAACAAAGTGGTCTTGCCGCAGCCGGAGGGGCCCAGGAAGCAGACGAACTCACCCGGGTAGATATCCAGCGAAATGTCGCGCAGAGCCTGGAACTCGCCGAAATTCTTGCTGACTCGCTCGATGCGAAGGTAGGGCGCCCTGGCTGTCATCGGACCGATCCACTGCAAACATATGGACGGTCCCGCCGCATGCAGCAGCGGGACCGTCCGATGTGACACGATAATAGCAGAGAAAGCTTACTTCGGCGCGTCCTTGGAACCGAAGCTCTTCTGCCACTCGTCGAGGATGGCCTGACGACGATCCGCCATTTCATAGAAATTGTTCGGCGAGATCATCAACTTCTCCTCATCGGCCGGATAGTTGTTCGGCAAAGTGGGAGAGACATCCTTGCGCGCCAGGACCTGATAGCTTTCATTATAAATCTTGTTGGCTTCGGCACTGGCGGCAAAGTCGGCAAGCTTCTGCGCGGCGGCAAGGTTCTTGGTGCCCTTCATGATCGCCGTGGCTTCCATGTCCCAACCGATGCCATCCTTGGGCAGGATGACTTCGACCGGCGCACCGTCATTGATCAGCTTGACGCCCGGATAGGCAAACGAGATGCCGACCGGATATTCGCCCGCACCCACCGCTTTGCAGGGCTTCGAGCCCGAATGCAGATAGGTCTTAATATTCTCGTGCAGCTTGCCCATATAGTCCCAGCCGCCTTTGTCGCCAAAGATCTGCAGCCAGGCCGAAACGGTCAGGAAGCCGGTCCCCGAGGAACCCGGGTTGGGCATGACGATCTGGTCCTTATAGACCGGGTCGAGAAGATCCTTCCAGGAGGCCGGCTTGGGCAGGCCCAGCTTTTCGGCTTCGACCGTGTTGTAGCAGATGGCGGATGCCCAGGCGTCCATGCCGACCCAGGTCGGCCAGCCGCTGCGCGTATCCTTGAAATCGTCCTTGATCTGGTCGAAGCCGACCGGACGATAGCTCTCCAGCATGCCTTCCTTGTCCAGCACCATCATGCTGGTCGCCGCGAGGCCCCAGACGATATCTGCCTGGCGGTTGTCCTTCTCGGCCAGCAGGCGCGCCGAGATGACGCCGGTAGAATCACGTTGCCATTCGATGACGATACCGGGATTGGCCTTCTCGAAGGCCTCCTTGTAGACCGGCAACTGCTCTTCTTCGAGCGCGGTATAGACTTTGAGAACGACGTCGTCGGCCAAAGTCGTCGTCGGTGCAGCAAACAATGTGACCGCCGTTCCGATAACGGCTGCCCCCATCAGCGCCATTTGCCGGCGCGAGATCCAGTTTTTCATTCCCCAACTCCCTGGTGTGCGACCGCCTAAGCGCGGCGCCAGGAAAGTGGCGATGAACCGCGCACCTTTGATGATGGTTTAGTTACAAATATAAGTCATCGGCCGCTTTCCCTATGGCCTACATAGATAAATTCGATGAATGCAGTTGTGGAACAGGCACGGGATGGCGCCTGTCCCACACGCAAAAAAATCAAACCAGGCCTTCCCGTTTGGCGACGAATTGCTCCAGCAACTGAACGGCATAACCGGTGCCGCCGGCCGGACACGTGGTCCGGTCCTTGCTCGCAAATTCGCGGCCCGCAATGTCGAGATGCGCCCAGGGACGATCGTCGACGAACTGCCTCAGCAGAGCCGCCGCGTGCGGCGCGTCGCCCGATTCGGAATCCTCGGCATGATGCTTGATGTCGGCAATGCGGGATTCGAGGTGCTCGTCATAGGCCTTGTCGAGCGGCATACGCCACAGTCGTTCGCCCACGGCCTGCCCCGCCGCGGTCAACTGTTCGGCCAATTCCTCATTGCTGGCAAAGATGCCGGCAAAGACGGTGCCAAGGGCCGCCTGGATCGAATAGGTGAGAGTGGCGAGGTCGACGATCGATGCCGGCTTGAAGCGCGAGGCGGCGTAATAGAGCGCATCGATTAGAACAAGGCGCCCTTCCGCATCCGTATCGATCATTTCAATCGTGCGGCCAGACAAGGTTTTCACGATATCGCCCGGTTTGAAGGCAGTGCCGGACGGCATGTTCTCGACCAGGCCCACAACGCCGACGGCATTCACCTTGGCCTTCCTTTCGGCCAGCGCGCGCATCAGGCCGACGACAGCGGCACCGCCAGCCATGTCACCCTTCATGTCGTACATGGCGCCGGAACGCTTGATGCACAGCCCGCCGGAATCGAAGCAGACACCCTTGCCGACGAAGGCCAGCGGTCCCTCGCCTTTTCTGGTCGGCGCACCGTTATACTGCAGGACCAGCAGGCGCGGGGGATTGGCCGAGCCCTTGCCGACCGAGAGCAGGGCGTTGAGGCCAAGCTTGGCCATCTGCTTTTCATCCAGCGCCTCGACCTTGATCCCCAGCTTGGTCAGCGCCTTGGCACGGGCAACGAAGCTCTCCGGATAAAGTTCGTTCGGCGGTTCGTTGGTGAGGTCGCGCGCCAGGCTGACGCCGCCGGCCACCGCATGCAGGCGTACCATCAGCTTCTGCGCCGCGGCAGGCTTCGTCACAACGAGCGCGAGAGTCCGGAGCGGCGGCGCCTTGTCCTGCTTCGGCTTGGTAAGGAAGCGATCGAAGCGATAGTTGCGCAAGGCGAAACCCAGCGCCAGTTCGGCGGCTATCGCAGCCTCGTCGAGCGCGCTGCCTTTGACCGGATCGACCAGGATCGTGGCCCCGCCCTCATATTCCGCCAGGAGATGTGCTGCGAGCGCCCCACCCGCTTCCCGCAGGGACAGGGCGCCAATCTCCTTGGCGGCACCCAGGCCCAGCAGGATGACGCGCCGGGCCCTGGTGCCGACAGGCACGAGCAACTCCGTCACCTCGCCCTTCTTGCCCTTGAACCGCGGCAAGGCGAGGCTGCGCCGCAGCGCGCCGGAAAGGGACTTGTCCAGGGCATCGCCGTGCGGCCCAAGCTTTCCGCCTTCGGCAATCAACGCCACGAGAACGGCAGCATCTGCTGCCGGCTTGGCAACGAATTCGATCTTCATAGGAAATCCTCAAGGAACTGCGAAATGAGCGTGAAACAAGCCAGGGAGCATAATCATACTCACGCCCGCCCGACAATCCGCCCATCTCCCGAGGATCCGCGGCTCTTTTCAGCCCAGCTCTTTTCAGCCCAGCGCACCGACCGTGTGGATAATGCCCGAGCTTAGCCGCCGCACCAGTGTGTAGAGACCGGCGATCGGCCCGAAAACGGCCTGATGCTCGCGCTCATAGGTCTGGTGCCAATCGCCGACATAAGTTGCCGCCTCGCCGAAATCGCCCTCGAACTTCAGCTGCTCGACCTTTGGGAAGATCATGTTGAGCTTGCGCATCGCATCGTCGATCTCAAGATGGAATATCTTCGAGACCAGCTGCTGCCGGGTGATGTTATGCTGGTCCGAAAAGTCCGGGATATGCGCTGTCAGCGTGAAGATGCGCATGATGAGCGCGATGCGCAGCCCATGCATCAGGCGCAGGTTCATCCGCGTCTCGTCGCTTATCTTGGCCTGCGGCAGGCCAACCAGTGCCAGGCCCTCGCGCAGGTCCAGCATATCGCGCTGGAAGACGCGGTAGATCTTGGCCAACTTCTCATAGACCCGGTCGCCCTCGAGATGCTCGGCCACATGCCGGAGTTCCACTGCCGCCGCCGGATCCTTGGCCTGATAGGCACGCGACAGCCACTGGCCCGGATCGAACAGGTCGACATAGCATTTCAGCGCCTCGAGATCGGTGAAGGCCAACGCCCAGTCCACCATGCCGAGGAGTCGCCGGCAGCGGGGCGAGGATTGATAGAGCCGCTGGAACCGCTCGGGATCGCGTGCGATCGCCTGCCCCACACCTCCCACGGTGTTGGCCAGCATGCCGAGCTGCTGCAGGATGCCATTGTGCGGAATGGCGCGCATTTCCTTCGGATGCGTCAGGTTCACGCGCTGCGCCAGGCCTTCATGCTCGCGTTTGACGGGACGCGAGCCGCTGGTGAACAGCAGGGTGCCTCCGAACGTATCGAGCAGCGCCGCATAGGCCGGATCGTTCATGACCTCCTCGTTGAAACGACGGATGGTGATGAAGAACTCCTTCACGTAATCCTCGTCATGACGATAGGCGGGGTCGGATTCCACATCCTCGGTCGGGATCGGCAGCATGTATTCCAGGATACGCGTGACGGATGCCAGCGCCACGTCCGGCGTGATGAAATAGAGATAGCCGTCCCCGCCCTGGAAGCTTGCCTCTTCCTTCACCCTGATGCCGGCTTGCGCGAAATTCTGCCGGCTGACTGGCGATGCCACGTATTCGAGCCGGGCCCGGAAATCTTCCGGATGGCCGCCACGGCCGATCGACTCGCCATGCGTGTCAAAAATCACCAGTTCGACATCGTCGAAACCTCGCTGGCGCAGCAGCTCCGCCAATTTCAGGCGCAGCCATTCGACCGAGATCGCCGCCACGGTCTGCCCCAGATGCCGTCCCGCATCCGAAAAACCCGTCTGGATGCAGAGCCGCCCGCGCTGTCGGACGTAGGCGGCAAAGGCCGGATTCTGCAGGCATTCGTCGATGACACGGATGCCGCGCTCGAACGCCTTGGTCGTCTCGAACAAGGGAGAGATATCGACCTTGCCATCGACGCCGAACAGCTTGGCGAAATAGAGTGCCGCCAGCAATGTAAGCGGCGTCTCCGTCTCGGCGATGAGAAAGCGCACCGGCACGGTGGCGTCGATATATTTCAGCATCTTCGCTACGATCATGAAGAGACGCTTGGCGGAAGTGCGCTCGGCCAGGATCGAGGCGAAGTTGATCTGCACCGGCTTCACGGTGAGCAGGAGCTTGGCAATCTTGGCGATATAGGAGCGCTTATGTGCCGGATCGTCGGGCGCTGCTTCCATGTCGATGAGCTTGCGTATCGCATTGTGGATTTGAACGGCATTTAGCCGCACATGCGTGTGCGCCAGGCCCAGCCCATGATTGGCCAGTTCCGCCCGCAACACGATGAGCCTGCGCCGCTGCTCCGGCGTCTTCGAAAGACCGACGGCGCGCTCGATCAGTTCCAATAGCTGCGCGGAATCGATAAGACGCAGTTCGCGCCCATCATGCATGCGCTTGGCGATGCGGCGCACTTCCTCGGCCCAGGCGAGCGGTGCCTCGCCTTCCTTCTTGCCGCCTTGGAAGACGGCGATTTCGTCCTCGGCCTCCTTGATCGCCAGAGCCAGCCGGCTTTCCAGCAATTCGAGGAGATGCACGAGGTCGACATGGCTGCGCTTCTGCTCAATGCCGGCGCGCAGTCCTTCGACCACCTTCACATAGCGCTGCAGCTGCAGCACCTGGATCTTGAGGCGGGTGAAAAGCGTATCGCTCCATTTGATGTCCGAACGACCGTCCAGGTCGTAGCCGACCCAACTCGCGACCGTCATCAGGCGCGGTGACAGCTTCTCCCATTCCTGGGGGTAGTTTTCCGCCGCCACATCCAACGCGATCTCATAAGCGCGCCGCAACGCGCTGTGAATGTTGGCGATCGCGGCCACAGACATGTCGTATTCGTAGCCGAGATCCAGCTTCTCCGGCGGTCGATGTTCGACTGCCCGTGCATCGGCCAGAATCTTGCGCCGCCGTCCCGCGGTGAGTTTCTCGCCATCCGCCGTGCGGCCGACGCCGAGTTCGGCCAGCAACCGCACCATTTCGTGCGACTGGCTGAAGGTCGGGTGGCCGGTGATGACGATGCCGAACAGTTCGCGCTCGACGGCCGCCTTGTAGGCCTGGAACGGGATGCGGGTCCCTTTCCCCTTTCCGCCGCCCGGCCGGCGCGAGCCCGCCGCCAGCGCCTGGAACGCTTCGCGCAGGCGCTGTTCATTGCGCTTGGGATCGCTTTCGCCAAGATAGCAATGCAGCCGATCGGCGCGGTGCTCGAAAGCACCGGCGGTGAGTTCCTGGATCAAGGTTTCGATGGCGCCAAGGCTCAGCTTGCCTCTTTCCAGGCGCTTGCCGACTTCAAGGGCCAGCAGTTTCACCGAATTGCCGAAGGGATTGCGCTCGCGCAGGCCAGCAAGGTCGCCAAAGACGGCCTTCAGCTCCCGCTCGGTCCTGGCGGCCTCGAAGCCGCGCTCGACCGGGAACATGCGCTCCAGCGGCTTCAGCCCGGCCTCGATTGCAGATCCCTTGGCCGGCTTATGAGCGGCGGTCTTCACGCGCAAAGCAGCCACGTCACCACCCCGCGGCGTCGCCCGCTTCGACGTGCTCATCCACCCCTCCAGATCAAATAATCACTGCGCCGGATGGATAAGACTAACCCGCCCGGCGCAGTCGCAAAAGAGCTTTTGTGCAGCGCAAAACCGACAGCTAGCCCCGCAAGACCTCCAGGGCAGTCCTACCGAGTTCGGCCGGGCTTGGCGTGATGTGGATACCCGCAGTCCGCAGCACCTCGATCTTCTCAGCGGCACTTTCCCCGCCACCCGATACGATAGCACCGGCATGGCCCATGCGCCGCCCGGCCGGCGCCGCCTTGCCGGCGATGAAGCCCACCACCGGCTTCTTGCGCTTCTCCCGCTTCAGGAACTCGGCGGCATCGATCTCCGGTGTCCCGCCGATCTCGCCGATCATGATGATGGCTTCGGTCTGGTCGTCGCCCAGGAACAGTTCCAGGATATCCACGAAACTGGATCCATTGACCGGATCGCCGCCGATACCGACCACGGTCGACTGGCCAAGGCCGACCGCGGTCGTCTGCGTCGCCGCTTCATAGGAGAGTGTGCCGGAACGCGAGACGATGCCGACCTTGCCCGATTTGTGCACATAGCCCGGCATGATCCCGATCTTGCACTGTTCTGGCGTGATGACGCCCGGGCAATTCGGCCCGATGACCCGCGACTTCGTACCTTTCAGCTCCTTGCGCACCCGCGCCATGTCATGGACCGGAATACCGTCGGTGATAGCCACGATGGTTTCGATCCCGGCATCGATCGCTTCCATGATCGAATCCATGGCGTAGATCGGCGGCACGTAGATCGCCGTCGCATTGGCGCCGGTCTTGGCGCGGGCTTCGTGCACGGTGTTGAATACCGGCAGGCCCAGATGCGAGCCGCCGCCTTTGCCCGGCGTGACGCCGCCCACCATATGGGTGCCGTACTCGATTGCCTGCTGCGAGTGAAAGGTGCCCTGCGTGCCGGTGAGGCCTTGGCAGATGACCTTGGTGTTTCTGTCGATGAGAATGGCCATGGTTCAAGCCCTCTTCAGGGTGGCAAGGTTGCCGCGCGTCGCTTCGACGATCTTCTGGGCCGCATCGGCCAGCGTCGTCGCGGTAATGATCGGCAGGCCCGATTGCTCCAGGATCTCGCGACCCAGCTGCACATTGGTGCCTTCCAGCCGCACGACGAGCGGCCGATCGAGT
Organism: Dongia sp.; assembly: GCF_041918875.1. Lineage (GTDB taxonomy): Bacteria > Pseudomonadota > Alphaproteobacteria > Dongiales > Dongiaceae > Dongia. The sequence continues at coordinate 48,966 of NZ_JAYRUV010000024.1, read as the reverse complement.
CCAACTTCCTTCGCCGCGCCCACGATCCCCTCGGCGATCGAATTGCAGCGCATCATGCCGCCAAAGACATTGACCAGGATGCCCTTCACGCCGGGATCGTTGAAGATCAGCTTGAAGGCGCGCGCCACCCGCTCCTTGGTCGCCGCCCCGGCGATATCCATGAAATTGGCTGGCTGCCCACCGAAATGCTGGATGATGTCCATGGTCGCCATGGCGAGGCCCGCGCCATTGACCATGCAGCCGATATCGCCGTCGAGCTTCACGTAATTGAGGTCGTGGCGCGCCGCTTCCAGTTCCAGCGGATCGACCTCGTTATCGTCGCGCAGATCCTGAATATCGTTGTGCCGGAACAGGGCATTGTCGTCGAAGATCATCTTGCAGTCGAGCGCCACCAGGCGGCCGACGCCGGTCACGACCAGCGGGTTGATTTCGATCATCACCGCGTCGAGGCTGCGGAACGCCTTGTTCACCGCCATCACGAGGCGGACGAATTTGTGCACCTCGCGCTCCTTGAGGCCCAGATCGAAGGCGACCTGGCGGGCCTGGAATGCCCGCATCGGCGTTGCCGGCTGCATGTCCAGCCGAATGATCTTGCCCGGATGCTTGGCCGCCACTTCCTCGATATCCATACCGCCTTCAGTCGAGGCGATGAGGGTGACGCCGCCTGTCATGCGGTTTATCAGCTGCGCCACATATAGCTCGCGCGCGATGTCGCTGGCCTGCTCGATATAGACCTTGCGCACCTGCCGGCCTTCCGGCCCCGTCTGGTGCGTCACCAGCTTCATGCCAAGCATCTGGTCGGCATTGGCCACAACTTCCTTGATCGAGCGGCACACTTTGACGCCGCCGGCCTTGCCACGGCCGCCGGCATGAATCTGCGCCTTGACGACCCAGGTCGGGCCATCGAGTTCTTCCGCAATCGATTCCGCTTCGACCAGATTGTGGGCGACATCGCCCCGCGGCACCGGAACGCCGAACCGGCGCAGTAACTGCTTTGCCTGGTATTCATGAATATTCATCGCCGACTCTCCCTATCGACCTGCGCCGGCATCAGGCCAAGTGCGGCCGTGGCGCCCGTTTGCGCGATTGCATTTCTTGGAGCTGTATTGCTGCGTTCAGCAGGCCGATTGACCAAGCGGTCGGATATTTCTCCGACCCCCGCATCCGGCACGCGATCACTCTGGTCGCATGGGCGGATGACGACTACTTGAATAGTGCTGGCGGCACTTGTCCGGTCATTCGTCCGGGCGCTCTTGGCGACCCGCTTTCATCTTATCGCGGTGGGTCTTTCTCACTGTCCCAGATTCGACTAGCATGATAGCGAAAACGTCACGAGTCGCCGGCACCCGTTATCATGCAGAAAGCATTGTTGAATCGGCTTCATCGTTCGACGGCGATGACATCACTGACAGTCTTGCTGCTGTTGACCGCTTGTGCAGATAGCGACACGCCATTCGTTGCGCCGCGCAGCGCCAGCCTTACGCCGAGCGGGGCAGCGCCCGGCAGCGGCCTCACGGCAACCTATGACGACATGCAATGCGTGCCTTATGCCCGGCTCGCCTCCGGCATCAACCTGCGCGGCGACGCCTATACTTGGTGGGACGGTGCCGCTGGCATCTACCGGCGCGGCGCGGCGCCGACGCCCGGCGCCGTTCTCGTGCTCGCCCGGACCAGCCGCCTGCGCAGCGGCCATGTCGCCGTCGTGCGGCAGGTGATCAGTTCCCGCGAAATCCTGGTCGATCATGCCAATTGGATTCCGGGACAGGTGCTCAACGGACAGAGCGTCCATGACGTCTCGCCGGCCAATGATTGGACCATGCCGCGCTTCTATAATTTCGAGGCTGGTGTCTATGGCAGTGTCTATCCTGCCTACGGGTTCATCTACAATGTCGCCGCGACAACCGCTCCGGCGCCGGTCGCATCAAGCGGCACGCTGCTTGGGTTGCCGCCGCAATAACCCGCGCTGCCGCAGGTCCAGGACCGTGTCGCGCAGGGATTGCTCCAGTGGCCGGCACTGCCAGTGCAGTTCCTTTTGCGCTTTGCTGCAGTCGAACGCCATGGACGAGCGCGCCAGTCTGACACCGGTCAAGGGCGCCATCGGCGGCTCCTTGGTAAGATTGGCGACACCTTCGCTGACCAGGGCCGACACATAGGCCAGCCAATAGGGCACTTTACGCTTGGGCATCGCCAATCCCGTCAGCCTTTCCAACTCGCACAGCAGGTGGCCGAGACTGAGATTCTCGTGGCCCAGAATGTAGCGCTCGCCGATGCGGCCATGCTCGGCCGCCAGCAGATGGCCCAGAGCGGCATCGCGCGCATCGACCAGGTTGAAATCGCAGTCGAGATAGGCCGGCGTCGTCCCGTTGAGAAAACCCAGGATCATCTTGGTGGGTGGCGTCAGCAGGAAATCGCCGGGCCCGATCGGCATGGTCGGGTTGACGATGACCAGCGGCATGCCCGTGTCTGCGGCGGCTTTCGCCGCTTCTTCTGCGCGGAACTTCGAACGGCAATAGGGCCCGGGTACGTCACCTACCGTATGCCGCACCTTCTCGTCGATGAGCGCGTTCCGGGAACTGCGCGGTGCGTTGATGTTCTTCAGGATCGATTCGGTCGAGGTATAGACGAAGCGTGCCACGTTGGCTTCCGCCGCCGCATCGAGGACGCGGCAAGTGCCCTCGTAATTCACTTCGTGAAACATGTTGGGGTCCGCCGCCCATAGATTGGGATTGGCGGCCAGGTGAAAGACGCGGCTGACACCAGCCATCGCCCGCCTCAGCACGGCTCGGTCACGGATCGACCCCTGGCGAAACTCGACATTGGCAGGCTGGGGCTGCACTGGCGATTGCGGCCAGTCGCGCAGATCCAGCACCCGGACACGCTCGCCACGGGCGCTCAGCAGCGAGACGAGATGCCGGCCCATGAAACCACAACCGCCCGTGACCAGCACCTGGCCCGCCTCGCGCGACTCCGTTCCTACCATGTAAGCTCCCACATCATGCTTCCGGTCCGCATCCTCGCTGCGCTCATCCTTGCTTTCGGTGTCGCACTATCTGCGCCCCGCGCGCTTCGCGCAGACATACAGCATGCGGCAGCGGCAACCTATATTCGCACCCTCGTGGAAACAAGCCTCGGCCCCGATCTCGACACCGCCAGCCTATGCCCGCAGGTATCGGCGTTCGGCCGCTTTGCCGCCGGTCACGCCTGGCAAGCGCTGCCGGGACCGGAACGCAGCCGGTTCGCGCAAGGTTTCTGCGCCCTGGCGCTGGACGCCGTCGGACGCCTGCGCGCGGCCTATCCCGGCCTGCGCCTGGACCTCGGCGAGGTCGGTCCGGGCGCGCAAGGAATGGTCGCGGTTGACAGCCAGATCGCGCGGCCGGGCCTTGCCCCTTGGCGTGTCAATTGGCTGGTTGCTGCGGATGGGAACGGCCTGCGCCTGGCCGATCTCAAGATTCTCGGCATTTCGCTCGGCATCTTTTTGCGCAGCCTTGTGACATTGCAGGCCCAGCCGCATGCACCTCAATCGGTCACGGCGGAATATTTTCTGACGCCCTGGCGGCGAGCCCTGGATCGTGCCTTTCCGCCGCTCCCGGGGCGCCCTGCCGAGTGATGACTTCGCCGGTCCGGTCTGCTATTTAGCGGGCTCCGCCAGGATTTTCCGGCTGCACAGGTAAGATATTGCGCAAGCTAGCTTATTTTCTCAGGACGCTGGCCCTTCCGGGCGTCGTCCTGGCAATGATCGTCGCGGCCATGACGGCGCCGGCGGCTGCCCACGCCATCATCGTCTCGGCCGTGCCCGCGGCCGGCGCGACCGTCAGCGGGCCGGAAATCGACCTCGCTTTCACTTTCAACGTGCGGATCGACACGGCGCGCTCGAAGCTGACCCTTACCGGCCCCGATGGCGGCGTCCGCGATATCCCTATCCTGCCGAATGACAGCCCGGCCGTCCTCGCCAGCCGTCTGAGCGCCCTCGCACCGGGATCCTATTCCGTACGCTGGCAGGTCCTGGCGACGGACGGTCATATCACCCGCGGCGACGTCAAATTCACGGTGGCGCCTTGAGCGGCGCGCCCCGGATCTGAAGGACTGGCCGCTTATGTCCCTCCTGCTCGATATCTTCGGCTTCCTCACGGTCCTGTTGTCCGGCCTTGCGCGCTCGGCGCAGTGCTTCTATGTGGGATCGATCGCGTTTCTCTGTCTTTGCGCCTTGCCGATCTGCGGCCCGACCGATTCACACATCGTCGCGGTCAGCCGCCGCATCGCCCTCTACAGTGCCGCTTTCATGGTCGCCATCCTGGCCGTCAACCTGTGGGCGCATACGGCCATTCTCGCCGGCACCACCAATGACAGCTATCTGACTGCGCTGGGCGGGACCTACGCCTCGGCCCAGCTGCTGCGGCTGGGCGCCGGTCTTGCCGCGATCGTCCTGCTCAGCCGGTCCGCGCGGATCGACTTCCTCCTGCCAATCCTTGCATTGATCGATATCGGTGCCGGCATCGCCACCAGCCATGCCGTCGCGCGCCTCGACAATCAAGGCATTCTCATCGCGACGACGGCCCTTCATCATCTGGGCGCGGCGATCTGGATCGGCGGCCTGCCCGCCTTCCTCCATGCGCTCAATGTCCTGCCGCGCGGCGATGCCCTTCAGCGCATCGGCCTGCGCTATTCCCATCTCTCCCTGTTGTCCGTTTTCGCCATCGCCCTTTCCGGCGGCGTCATGCTCATCTTCTACGTCGGCTCGTCGGAAGCAATGTACGGCACCGCTTACGGCATGATGCTCGGCACCAAGACGATCCTCTTTTTCACTCTGCTGCTCCTTGGTCTCTTCAATTCCCGCACCGTCCGCCGCCTGTCCGGCGATGCCGGCGCATCGCTCCTGCGGCTGAAGCGCTTTGTCGAAGTTGAGATCGGCATCGGCATCACAATCCTCTTCGTTGCCGCCTCCATCACGTCGCTGCCACCGGCGATCGACCTCACCGAAGGACGCGCGACGTTGACCGACATTGCCGAACGGCTTGAACCGAAATGGCCGGCGCTCAAGAGTCCGGACATGGATAGCCTGGCTTTCTACGAAGAGCAGCGCCAGGCCGCCGCCGCGGAAACGTCCGAGGACGCAAGTCACATGCAGGTCTATGTCCCCGGCGCCGGCATGCCGCTGCCGCGCAATGCCGGAGACATCGCCTGGTCGGAATACAACCACCACTGGGCCGGCATATTCGTGCTGGCCATCGGCATCCTGGCTCTGCTGGAGCGGACCGGGCGCGCGGCCTGGGCCCGGCACTGGCCGCTATTGTTCGTTGGCCTTGCCGGATTTCTCTTCCTCCGGTCCGAGGCCGAGGGCTGGCCTTTCGGCGCCCTCAGTCTCACCGAGAGCTTGCTCGATCCGGAATTCGTCCAGCACAAACTCTTCATGGTACTGATCACGGGTTTTGCCGGCTTTGAATGGAGCGTGCGGACCGGCGCGTTGACGCGCAGCTGGGCGCAGTATGTCTTCCCCCTGCTCAGCGCCATCGGCGGCATGATGCTGCTCACCCATTCGCATTCCATCGCCAATGTGAAGGAATTGCTGTTGATCGAGATGACACATATGCCCATCGCCATCCTTGGCATCTGGGCGGCCTGGTCGCGCTGGCTGGAATTGCGTCTTGTCGGTCGCGGCCGGCGGATTTGCGGCTGGCTCTGGCCGAGCTTCTTCTGTCTGGTCGGCGCCGTGCTGATCCTTTATCGCGAGATCTGATCTGATGCTTGAGAGAATTGTCGGAACTGTCGTCGGCTGGAGCGAGCGGCGCGCCCTGTTGCTCGTCATCCTGTCCCTGCTGCTGACCGGGGCCGCCGGGCTTTTCACCGCGCGGCACCTCGGCATGGACACCGACACCGCCAATATGATCTCGCCGGATCTCCCCTGGCGCAAGGACCTCGCCCACTTCAACGACCTGTTCCCACAGAATACCGGGCTGCTCGTCGTCATGATCGATGGCAAGACACCGGATGCTGCCGAGGACGCTGCCGCCGCCCTCTTTGCCAGGATCGCCGCACGCAAGGATCTGTTTGCGACCGCCCGACGTGCCGACGGCGGTCCTTTCTTCGAGAAATACGGTCTTCTCTTCCTGCCCACCGACCAGGTGCGGAAGATCGCCGACGCCGTGATCGAGGCGCAGCCTTTCATCGGGTCGCTGATGCAGGATCCGACGCTGCGCGGTCTTTTTGGTACATTATCGTTCTTCGCGGAGCATGTCGCGGAACAGCCTGGCAGTATCGGCCGCCTGGAGAAGCCGCTCGCGTCGATCTCGACGGCGCTCAGCGATGCGCTCTCTGGCAAGCGGCAGGCCATGTCGTGGCAGACGGTGCTGTTCGATCGTCCGACCGAGGCACGCGAGCTGCGCCGGCTCATCCTGACCCAGCCCAACCGCGATTTCGCCGCGCTGAAGCCGGGCGAGGCCGCAACCGGCTTCGTCCGCGACAGCGTCAAGGAACTGGGCCTCACTCCTGATACCGGCGTCACCGTGCGGCTGACCGGTCCCGTCGCCCTCAATGACGACGAATTCGCCACCGTCGCCGAAGGCATGGGCTGGGCGCTCATCATCTCGACCGTGCTGGTCCTGCTGTGGCTCTTCATGGCGCTGCGCTCGATCAAGCTCATCCTGGCTACCTTCATCACACTAGTGATCGGCCTCGTCCTCACCTTCGCCTTTGCGACGTTGGCCGTTGGCAAGCTCAACCTGATTTCCGTGGCCTTTGCCGTCATGTTCATCGGCCTGTCGATCGATTTCGGCATCCAGTTCGGCGTTCGCTATGGCCAGGAGAAGATCGAGGGCGGCTTCGTCGGTGCGCTCACCCGGACCGGCATCGCCATGGCGCGGCCGTTGACGCTGGCCGCCATCGCCATCGCTGTGGGATTTGCCGCCTTCATCCCGACCGACTATCGCGGCGTCTCCGAACTGGGCCTCATTGCTACCGCCGGCATGGCGGTCACGCTGGCGCTCAATCTCACGCTCCTGCCTGCTTTGCTGGCCCTTTTCAAGCCGCGCTTCCTCGCCGCCGAAATGGGCCTGGCCTGGGGCAAGGCGGCCGATCGATGGCTGCTGGGGAACCGCAGGATCGTGCTGGCCGTCTGGGCCATCCTGGCCGTTGCGGGCCTCGCTTTGTCGCCGCGCCTCGCGTTCGACTTTCATCCGCTCCATCTCAAGGATCCCAAGGTTGAATCCATGGCGGCGATCCTCGATCTGATGAAGGATCCGATCCGCTCGCCCTATGCGATCGAGATTGTGGTGCCGGACTCCGCGGCCGCCGATGCGCTGAAGGAAAAGCTTTCGAAGCTGCGCGAAGTCCATGCCGTCATCTCGGCCTCCAGCTTTGTGCCCAAGGACCAGGATGCCAAGCTTCCCATCCTTGAGGATCTGCAATTGCTGATGGGCGTCACGCTGGAGCCGGTGGCGACGAAGCCGGTTCCCTCGGTCGAGGAAATCCGCGCTTCCCTCTCGCGCTGCGCCGCCAGGCTGCGCGAGGCTCTTCCCTCGTCGGATAAGGCACAGCAATTGGCGCGCCTGCTCGACCAGGCGGCGGGAGCCGACCCGTCGCTCTATCCGGAACTGCAGCGCATGCTGGTCGATGGCCTCATGCCGCGTATGAAGATGTTGGCTTCCGCCCTGCAGGCGGAACCTGTGACGCTCGAAACTCTGCCGGACGAAATCAAGTCCCAGTGGATCGCGGCCGACGGCGAGATGCGCCTGACCGTGATGCCCAAGGGCGACAGCAACGACAGCGCCGTGCTGGCGAATTTCGTCACCGCCGTGCGCGGCGTGGCGCCCGAGGCCACCGGGCCTGCCGTGCAGATTTACGAATCGGGCCGCGCCGTCACCAAGGCCTTCCAGATGGCGAGCCTCACCGCCATCGTCGCCATCGCCATCCTGTTGTTCGTTATCCTGCGGCGGCCGCGCGATGTCGTCTATGTCATGTTGCCGCTGCTCATGACGGGGCTCGGCACGATCGTCGTTTGCGTCGCCTTCGGCCTGAAGCTCGACTTCGCCAACATCATCGCGCTACCGCTGCTGCTCGGCATCGGCGTCGCCTTCGATATCTACTTCGTGGTGAACTGGCGCCGCGGCACCGACAAGCCCCTCTCTACCAGCACGGCCCGCGCCGTATTGTTCAGCGCCCTCACGACCGGCTCGTCCTTCGGCAGCCTCGCCCTTTCCAGCCATCCGGGCACGGCACGCATGGGCATGCTGCTGCTGATATCGCTTGCCATGTTGCTGGTGGTGATCTTCGCCTTCATGCCCGTCCTGATGGGCAAGCCGCCGAAAGCGGCCGAATAGGCGCAACAACAAAAGGCGGGCGCCAGATGACCGCCCGCCTTTTCCAGTTCGGTCGCCCCGACCGGCCTTGCCGGATCAGGATTCCTTCTTGAGATCCTCGATCTTCTGCTCCAGCGAGGCAATCAGCGCATCCGCGCCGCCATCGACGACAGTCTTCGAGAATTCCGAGCGCAGCTGCGCCATCTGCGAGATGGCGCCGGCGAGATAGATATCGATCACCCGCCACACATCCTTGTTGTAGCGGAACAGGTAATTGAGTTCGACGGGTTCGCCGTTCGAGCGGATCAATTGGGTTTCGACCAGCGTGCGGCCCTCGCCAGCCGCCTTCGCCTCGCCAACCTTGAACTCCTGGCCCTTGAACTCCTTGAAGCGGGCTGCATAGGTCGTGATCATGTATTTGTTGAAGGTGACCAGCACGGCGCCCTTCTGGTCGCCCGGCATCTTGGTCCATTCCGGCCCGACCGAGATCTTGCACATGGTCGCTACGTCGAAAGTCTCGTTGAGCACCGGTTCTATCACCTGAAAGCGACCGTCGAAACCCAGTTCCGCACCGCGCTTCATGCAGTCCAGCAAGGCGGCATAAAAACCGTTGACCAGGGTCACCGGATCCGGCGCTGCCTGTGCGAAAGCAAAGGCGGGCTGCAGCATCGCCGCCGCGCCAGCCATGGCCAGCGCCTGGCGGCGGGAAACCATCCGCATGCTCATGCCCGCGCGCTCGCCTCGGCAACACCCAGGGCGGCGAGCGCCTCGCTGACGATATGGCGGGCATTGAGCCCTGCAATGTCGTATTGTTTCTGCGGCGCATCGTGATCGATGCAGATATCCGGCAAGTTCATGGGTCTGATCTTCAAGCCTTTGTCCAGGGCACCACTCTTTGCCAGGAACTGTAGGACATGCGCGGCAAAGCCGCCAATGGCGCCTTCCTCGACCGTGATCAACACTTCGTGTTCGCGGGCGAGACGCTTTATCAGCTCCTCGTCGAGCGGCTTGCAGAAGCGCGCATCGGCCACCGTGCAGGAAAGGCCCTTGGCGCCGAGTTCTTCGGCGGCCTTCAGCACCTCCACCATTCTCGCCCCGTAATTGAGAATGGCGATCTTGCTTCCCTCGCGGACGATGCGGCCCTTGCCGATCGGCAGCACGTCGCCGCGCGCCGGCAGGTCGGCGCCGACGCCCTCGCCGCGCGGATAGCGGAAGGCGCAGGGGCGGTCGTCGATGGCGGCGGCGGTTGCCACCATATGCATCAGTTCCAGTTCGTCCGACGGCGCCATCAGCACGAAGTTCGGCAGGCAGCCCAGATAGGCGATGTCGTAATTGCCGGCATGCGTCTGGCCGTCGGCGCCGACCAGACCGGCGCGATCGATGGCAAAGCGCACAGGCAGCCTCTGGATGGCGACATCGTGCACCACCTGGTCGTAGCCGCGCTGCAGGAAGGTCGAATAGATCGTGCAGAACGGCTTCAGCCCCTCCGTCGCCATGCCGGCGCAGAAGGTGACCGCGTGCTGCTCGGCGATCGCTACGTCGAACGTGCGGTCCGGAAATTCCTTGCCGAACGCATCGAGGCCGGTGCCGGATGGCATCGCCGCCGTCACCGCGACGACGCGCTCGTCGGCCTTGGCTTCGGCGATCAGCGCCTTGGCGTAAACGCCGGTATAGCTCGGCGCCTTGGGGGCAGATTTCTGCTGCACGCCCGTCGCCACATCGAACTTGACCACGCCATGATAACGGTCGGCCGAGGCCTCCGCCGGGGCATAGCCCTTGCCTTTCTGCGTTACCACGTGAACCAGTACCGGCCCCGGCTCGTCCGACTTGGCGAGGTTCTGCAGCACGGGAAGCAGATGGTCGATATTGTGGCCGTCGATCGGGCCTACGTAATAGAAACCCAGCTCCTCGAACAGCGTGCCGCCGCCCGAGATGATGCCGCGCGCATATTCCTCCGCTCGCGCCGCCATCTTCTGCAAGCGGTCGGGCAGGATGCGCGAGACGTCCTTGGCGAAATGGCGCAAGGAACGGAACGAGGTCGACGAAAGCGAACGCGACAGATAGGCCGAGAGCGCGCCGACAGGCGGCGCAATCGACATATTGTTGTCGTTGAGTATGACGATCAGCTTGGTGTCGAGCGAGCCGGCATTGTTCATTGCCTCATAGGCCATGCCGGCCGACATCGAGCCGTCGCCGATGACCGCGATGCAGGCACGTTTGCGGCCCTGCATTTCGCTGGCCACCGCCATGCCGAGTGCCGCCGAGATCGAGGTCGAGGAATGCGCGGTGCCGAACGGGTCGTATTCCGATTCGGAACGCTTCACGAAGCCGGAGAGGCCGCCGCCCTGGCGCAGCGTGCGGATCCGGTCGCGCCGGCCCGTCAGAATCTTGTGCGGGTAGGCCTGATGTCCTACATCCCAGATCAGGCGATCGTAAGGCGTATCGAAGACATAGTGGATCGCCACGGTCAGCTCGACAACGCCGAGTCCGGCACCCAGGTGCCCACCCGTTACCGAGACGGCATCGATGGTCTCCTGGCGCAGTTCGTCCGCCAATTGGCGCAAGTCCGAGGGGTCGAGCTGGCGCAATTGCGCCGGCGTGACGACGCGGTCGAGCAAGGGTGTTTTGCTGGTCAAGAGAAAAGCCTTTTACCCATTGTTGATGCGCCCCAAGGTTGATGCGCTGCTGGCCGGCAATCAGTAAGCAACCCGATGCCGGGGAATGTGACTGTTCAAGGTATCCGAATCCGGGTGCTTATAGGCAAATCGCTGGCAAAGTGCCACCCCTTTCCCAGGCACATTACCCTGAAATAGCAGCAAAAGCTCCGAAATGGTTGACAAAATCGATACATTATTGCGCGTTTACCGGCGACTTCCCTTTAGTTGGCCCCCAAATGCGGTGATTGCAGTGGTCAAGCAAGGCAATTCTGTGTAAACGGTGCTTTCAGTCCCAGCTACTCACCGCGGTTGAATAGCATTGTGTTATGGCGTCAAGACTGAGCGCCTGGCTAGGGTATTTGTCATATTTCTGTTGAACAGAGTGGATCGATTGGCATGCGGGTAGTTCTGGCTCAGCCGCGCGGTTTCTGTGCTGGCGTCGAACGCGCGATCGAGATTGTCGAGCGCGCGATCGAACGTTTCGGCCCGCCGGTCTATGTACGGCACGAAATCGTTCACAACCGGCACGTCGTCGAAGGCCTGCGCGCCAAGGGCGCCGTCTTCGTCGAGGAACTGGACGAGATACCGGAAGGCCGCTACGCGATCTTCAGCGCGCATGGCGTTTCGAAGACCGTCGTGCAGGCGGCACAGGAGCGCGGCCTCAACGTCATCGACGCCACCTGCCCGCTCGTGTCCAAGGTGCATACCGAAGGCACGCGCTATGCCGACCAGGAACGCCAAGTGATTCTCATCGGCCATGCCGGCCACCCTGAAGTCGAAGGCACGATGGGTCAGGTGCCCGGCGGCGTCCTCCTTATCTCGACCACCGCCGATGTGGCGAAGCTTGAAGTGAAGGATCCCGGCAAGCTCGCCTACATCACGCAGACCACGCTTTCCGTCGACGATACCAAGGCGGTCATCGAAGCGTTGAAGTCCCGCTTTCCCGAAATCGTCGGACCGAACACCAAGGACATCTGCTACGCCACGCAGAACCGTCAGCAGGCCGTGCGCCAATTGGCTGAGCAGGTGGATCTCGTCCTGGTCATCGGCGCCCCCAATTCGTCGAATTCGAACCGCCTCAAGGAACTGGCCAAGGAACTCGGCATTAAGAGTTACCTGATCGAAGACGCCTCGCAGCTTCGCCCCGAATGGCTGGCCGATGTTGGCTCGGTCGGGGTCACCGCGGGCGCTTCCGCTCCCGATGTTCTCGTCCAGGACCTCGTGGCGCGCTTGCAGGAACTCAAGGACGTCCAGGTCGAATTGATGATGGGCGTCGAGGAAAACGTTCGTTTCCGCTTGCCCCCGGAACTGGCCGACCAGGCATTGTCCGATCTGCCGGCGGCAGCGCAGTAAGAATAAGAAGAAGGAGTTCACCCCTTGTCCGTACCTTTGCGCCAAGCCGTCCGTGTCGGCTCATATGTGGTCAAGCAGCACCTCCTGGGCCGCAAGCGCTATCCGCTGGTGCTCATGCTGGAACCCTTGTTCCGCTGCAATCTCGCCTGCTCGGGCTGCGGCAAGATCGACTATCCGGCCGAGATTCTGAACAAGCGCATCTCGGTCCGGGAAGCGCTGGATGCCGCCAACGAATGCGGCGCGCCCGTCGTTTCCATCGCCGGCGGCGAGCCGCTGCTGCACAAGGAACTGCCGGAGATCGTCGATCGGCTGATCAACGAGCAGAAGCGCTCGATCTATCTCTGCACCAATGCCCTTCTTCTCGAAAAGAAGATGCATCTCTACAAGCCCTCGCCCTATTTCACCTGGTCGGTCCATCTCGACGGCTCGAAGGCCGAGCACGACAAGTCGGTCTGCCAGGACGGCGTCTACGATCAGGCCGTTGCGGCGATCAAGAAGGCGAAGGCCGCCGGCTTCAACGTCAACATCAATTGCACCTTCTTCGAGGGCACCGATGCCGACCGTGCCGCCAGCTTCTTCGACGACGTGATGGAGATGGGCGTCGACGGCATCACCGTCTCGCCGGGCTATGCCTATGAGCGCGCGCCCGACCAGCAGCATTTCCTCAACAGGAAGAAGACCAAGGACCTGTTCCGCGCCATCTTCCGCAAAGGCAATGGCGGCCGTCGCTGGCAGTTCAGCCAGTCGACCCTGTTCCTCGACTTCCTCGCCGGCAACCAGGCCTATCACTGCACGCCCTGGGCCAACCCGACCCGCAACGTGTTCGGCTGGCAGCGTCCCTGCTACCTGCTGGGCGAAGGCTATGCCCGCACGTTCGCGGAACTCATGGAAACGACGGATTGGGACAAATACGGTGTCGGCAACTACGAGAAGTGTGCCGATTGCATGGTCCATTCCGGCTTCGAAGGCAGCGCCGTGAAGGACACGATCCGCAGCCCGCTCAAAGCCCTGAAGGTCGTCATGAAGGGCATCGAAACGGAAAAGCCGATGGTGGCCGACATCTCGCTCGATAAGCAGCGCCCGGCCGAATATGTCTTCTCAAGCCATGTCGAGAAGGCGATGCACGAAATCCACGAAGAGAAAGAGCGCCTAAAGCAAGGCCGCGCGGCCGCGGAGTAGTGCGGCCATCGCGGTCCGCGAGCGCAACGCTACGCGGATCAGTGCCGGCAGCTGCCAGGGCTTTTTCAGCAAAGACAGAAGGACGGCACCGATCGCGGGCCGTCCTTCTTCGTTGAGGCCCACCAGCGCCGCTTGCGGCAGCGTATCCTCCGCCGTGTCGGCAACGGCGCGGATGACGAGGAACGGCAGCCCGTGACGGCTCGCCACTTCCGCCACATGATGACTTTCCATATCGACGGCGAGCGCACCGCTCGACTTGAAGAGAACGCCCTTCTCCGCCCGCGTCGCGGCCGCCACGGACCGGCCGGCGATCAATCCTTCCAGCCCACCGATCCTGTCACGGACCTGTTGCTGCCAAGCCTCATCGCACGCAATCGTCCTCCCATCGGCAAGCTGCACGGCGTCGGCGATGATGAGGTCGCCTGGCTTCAATGACGGATCGAGCGCACCTGCGATACCGAAGCTCAGCAGGGCGGTCACGCCCTCTTGCACCAGCAACTCGGTCTTGTCGCGCGTCGCTCGCGGGTGCCCGCCGCCGGCAACCACACGATAGCCAAGACCCTCCAGGAGCCTGGCTTCAGCCAGCATGCCGGTGACAACGCCGACCTTCATCACATGCCGTACATGACGTGCTGCGCGTTGCCCTGCTTGAGGTTGCGATAGCGCGCCATCGCCCAGATCGGGAAGAACGCCTTATAGCCGTGATAGCGCAGGTAGAAGACGCGCGGGAAACCGACGGCCGTGTATTCCTTCTCGTCCCAGGTGCCGTCGGCCTTCTGCATGTCGGTCAGGTAGGCCATGCCGCGCGCTACCGCCGGGCTGTCCACCTCACCTGCCGCCATCAGGCCCAGCACACCCCAGGCCGTCTGCGACGGTGTCGATTCCGGCCCCTCGCCCCGCGGCTTGTCGGCCCAATAGCTGTCGCCGCTTTCGCCCCAGCCGCCGTCGGCGCGCTGCTTGCTCGTCAAGAACGCCACGCCCTTGCGCATCGCCGGATGATCCGGCGCCAGGCCGATGGCGTTCAAGGCACACAGCACCGACCAGGTGCCGTAGATATAGTTGGTCCCCCAGCGGCCGAACCAGGCGCCATCCGGCTCCTGCTCGCGCAGCAGGTAGTCAACCGCCGCCTTCACCTTTGGATGATCGATCTTGTAACCGAGCTGCGCCAGCATCGAAAGGCAGCGCGCCGACACATCGGCCGTCGGCGGATCCAGCAGTGCGCCGTGATCGGCGAAGGGAATGTGGTTGAGGTAGTAGTATTCATTGTCGGCGTCGAAGGCACCCCAGCCGCCATTCTTGCTCTGCAGCCCGAATATCCATTCCACCGCGCGGTCGATCGATTCCTTGTAGCGGGCATGGTCCAGGCGATCCATCGCCATCACGACCACGGCCGTGTCGTCGACATCCGGATAATGCGCATTGTTGTACTGGAACGCCCAGCCGCCAGGGCGCACGCCCGGCGCCTTGGCCGCCCAGTCGCCCACGACGTCCAGGATCTGCCGGTCCTTCAGCCAGTCGGTGGCCGCCGTCACGCGCGCCGCCGCTTCCCCACCCACTTCGAGCAGGGCGTGGGCCGTGAGGCCCGTATCCCAGACCGGCGACAAGCAGGGCTGGCAATAGGCCTCGTCGTCCTTGATCACCATCAGCTTCTCGATCGACTGCTTGGCGATGACGAGGCTGGGATCGTTCTTGGGGAAACCCAGCACGTCGAACATCATGACCGAATTGGCCATGGCCGGATAAATGGCGCCGAGCCCGTCTTCGCCGTTGAGCCGTTCGATCGTCCAGGCCACCGCCTTGTCGACCGCCTTCTGACGAAGGCCCTTCGGGAACAATCCATCGACGCGCTGCAGGATGCGGTCGACGACGCGGAAGAAGACCGCCCAGGGGCCCTTCCGGTCCATATTGTACCAGTTGGCGACCTCTTCCGGCGGCACCGGGAACAGCTCCTGCACGTCGACCCGCTTCGGATTGCGCGCCTTAGGCTGTTTCGACATCAGCACCAGCAGCGGCACGATCACCGTGCGCGACCAATAGCTCACCTTGTCGAGGTGGAACGGGAACCATTTGGGCAGATGCATGATCTCGACCGGCATCTTCGGCACCCCGCGCCACGGGATCTGCCCGAACAGCGCCAGCTGGATCAGCGTGAACACGTTGCTCTTCGCAGCGCCACCGAAGCCCAGGATCGCGTCCCGCGCCCGCTTCATATGCGGCGCATCGATATCCTCGCCGCAGATCTTGAGCGCGTAATAGGCCTTCACGGAAGCCGAGATATTGAAAGCACCGCCATGATAGAGCGGCCAGCCGCCATGCGCTCCCTGGATATTCTTCAGGTAGCGCACGATCTTGGCTTCCGTCGCCGTGTCGATCTCGCCCAGGAAATGCTTCAGCAGGACATACTCGGCCGGAATCGTCGCATCGGCTTCCAGTTCGAAGGCCCAATGGCCATCTTCCCGCTGCTGCTGCAGCAAGGCGCCGGCGGCTTTTTCGATTCCCAGCTCCAAACGTTCCGCAAACGCGGCAACGCCAATCTCCGCCTGGGCAGCGAGGTTGCGACTGCTCATTCTTTTGAATCGCTCTAATATTTTCCGATGACTGGCCGGAGAATGCGCGATTTTCCCCCTGTTTTCAAGCCTTTACCGTTACTATAGTGCATTTCCCCCGGTCCCGGTAACTCCTGATATTTCAATGCTTTATTAATGCTCGTCCGGCATTTTTACGCATCGGTCCTGAAGGGTGGCGATGCTCGTAAGACTGCAACGGTGGTTGGGCGCCCGGCTGTCTCGGCAGCTGATGGCGGCGTTGGCGATCAGTGTTTTCCTGATCGGCGCGCCGGCCGGCCTGCTGCTCTATTTCTTCAGCGAGCGCTGGGCCGTCGAAGATGCCAAACGCATCATTCTCGGTGCCCAGGAAAATAAGCGCCACGAAATCGAAACGGCGCTGGCCCAGGCCGAACCGAGCCTCGACAGGCTGCGGGACTTCATTACCGGCGCGATGGCCGCGCCGATATCGGCAGCGGATCTTGCGGCCTTTGGCAGGCTCGGCGTGCCCTTCCCCGACGGTTCGCTGCGCTCCGACCCCAAGACGTTCGACGGCCGCCGCCATGCCGGGGTCTATATCGACCCCAAGACGCCGCTGTCGGATTTCAGCAAGGCGCTGCACGCCCGCGTCCAGCCGATCGTCGAGCTTTACGGTGCCGGCACGGTGCCGCGCTTCGATACGCTCTGGTTCCTGACGCGCTGGCACTCGACCATCGTCCTCATGCCGCGCGTGCCGACTTATGTGCGGGATGTAACGCCGAACGTCGATTACAATGTCACCGAATGGATCACCGGCGCCGACCCCGGCATCAATCCCGGCCGCGCGCTCTACTGGACCGAACCGGCCTACGACCGCGTCGCGCGATCCTGGATGGTCAGCGCCGTCAAGCCGCTCGACCTCAATGGCGAATGGATCGGCACGATCGGCCATGACTATTTCCTGGCCGGCCTGTTCGACCGCCTTTCCGGCAATCGCACCTTCGCCGCCAGCCAGGATTTCCTCATCGACGCCAAGGGCGACTATATGCTGGCCGGCGCCTGGCAGAAGCATATCGAAAGCGTCGCCTTCGCCGCTGCCGACAAGGCCATCATCGATGCCGCGCTGGCGCCGGTCTGGCGCGCCCTCGGCCGGTTCGAGGCGCCCCGCATCGTCGCTGCGGAATTCGACGGTCAGCCGGTCCTCGCTGCGGCGGGGCATATCGCCGGACCGGACTGGACCCTGCTGCACATCGTTCCGCTGCGGAGCGTCGCCGGCCGGATATCCGACGCCTTCCTCGGCTCCGTCGTCGTGACCCTCATCGCCTTCCTGCTGGTCGCCGTCATCACGCACAGCCTGCTGCAGCAGCGTGTCGTGCAGCCGCTGCGCCTGCTGGCCGATTCCGTGCAGCGCTTCGAACAGGGCGAAAACAGCAGCCGCGCCGACATCCGCCGCCATGACGAGATCGGGCGCCTTGCCAGCGCCTTCAACGCCATGGCCGAACGCATCGGCAAGTCGCGCCGGAAACTGGAGAAGGCGCGCGCCGAACTGGAAAGCCGCAACGCCGAACTGCAGCGCGCCAACCGCACGAAATCGAACGTGCTCGCCAATATGAGCCACGAGTTCCGCACGCCGCTCAACGCCATCATCGGTTTTTCCGAACTGCTCAACCTGCAGCTCTACGGCCCGCTCGGCGACGAGCGCTACGCCGAATATGTCGGCCATATCCACCATAGCGGCAAGCATCTTCTGGAACTCATCAACGACATCCTCGATCTTTCGAAGATCGAGGCCGACAAGATGGAGCTGAAGTTCGGCGATTACGACATCCGCCCGCTCATCGACAATTGCCTGGCCATGATGAAGCCAGCGGCCGACGAACAGGGCGTCCAGTTGCAAGGTCTCACCGGCACGCTGCCGATCGCCCTCGATTGCGATCGCCGCGCCTTCAATCAGATGCTGCTCAACCTGCTCAGCAATGCCATCCGCCACACGCCGGCCGGCGGCTCGGTCGCGGTTTCCGCCGACCCGACACCGGCGGGCGATCTCGTCGTGACGGTCAGCGACACGGGCAGCGGCATCTCCGAGCGCATGCTGCCCCTGCTCTTCTCGCCGTTCGGCATCCGCGCCGCCCATACGGCCGAAAACGAGCCCACCAAGCGCGGCGGCACGGGCCTCGGCCTCTCCATCACGCGCGGCCTCATCCGCCTGCATGGCGGCGACGTGACGGTGTCGAGCAAGGTCGGCCAGGGCACGCGCATGGGCCTGGTCTTCCCGGCCAAGCGCGTGAAGTCCGTGGTCGCGCCCGCTGCCCTGCAGCCCGAAATGGCCGGTTGAACGGCGGCGAAGCGTTCCTAGCGCTGCAGCTTCAGATGCACGACGTCGATCGAGCCGGCTTTGAAGCCCGCCTCGCAATAGGCCAGGTAATAGGTCCACATGCGCCGGAAGCGTTCGTCGAAGCCCAGCGGCTGGATCTTCGGCCAGGCCAGCAGGAAGGATTCGCGCCATTCGCGCAACGTGCGCGCATAGGAGCTGGCAAAGCCGTCCTGCCCCAGCAGCTGCAGGCCGCTCTCCCGCGCCAACTGGCGCAGCGCCGTGGCGGTCGGCAGCATGCCGCCCGGGAAGATATAGCGCTGGATGAAATCGGCATTGCGCCGGTAGCTGTCGAACCGCTCCTCGGCGATGGTGATGATCTGCAGCACCGCGGTGCCGCCCTGGTTGAGGCGATCGCGCAGCACATCGAAATAGCGCTTCCAATGCGCCTCGCCCACCGCCTCGAACATTTCGATCGAGACGATGCTGTCGAACAGACCCGGACAATCGCGGTAGTCCTGCAGGCGCAGCTCCACCCGACCGCCCAGTCCCTGCCGCTCCATGCGCGCCCGCGCGAAGACCAGCTGTTCCTTCGACAGAGTAAGGCCGGTGACGCTGCAGCCGAAATCGCGCGCCGCCACTTCGGCGAAACCGCCCCAGCCGCAGCCGATCTCCAGCACGCGCTTGCCCGGTCCCAGTTCGGCCAGTTCCGCCACCCGGCGGTACTTGTCGACCTGCGCTGCCTGCAGCTCGCTGGCACCGCGCTCGAAATAGGCCGAGGAATAGGTCATCGAGGGGTCCAGCCACTGGCGGTAGAATTCGTTCCCCAGATCGTAATGATAGGCGATGTTGCGCTTGGCGCCCGCCTTCGAATTCGGCCGCATCAGATGCATCAGGCGATGCCACGCCTTGACCAGCGGCTTGCCGGACAGCGCCTGGGCCATCGCCCGCTCGTTGCGTGCGGCGAGTTCGATAAGGTCGGTGAGGTCCGGGCTGTCCACCTCGCCCGCCATATAGGCCTCGGCGAAACCGATATCGCCGCCGCGCACCAGCCGCCGGATGCCGCGCGAATCCTTGATCTCGAGCGCTGCCTCCGGTCCCGGCTCCGGTCCTTCCACCGCATGGCTGCGCCCGTCGGGAAACATCACGGCGAGCCTGCCCACGCGCAGGTGATTGAGCGTCCGGTTGAAAATGTTTTCCCAGATGTTCGCCGCCGGATGAGCCGCTCCCCTCTTATCGACTCCTGTCCGGTCCCGGCTCTGCAATGATCCCGCCATGCTTGTCCCCCTCATGCCCGGCGAACTGTCATCAAGCGATCCATTAACGGATTGGCGGAAGTATCGGCGGAACCGGGCCGTTTGTGAAGTAGCCGCCGCCCCGACCGCGGCACTTCGATGGCCCGGCTGATCCAACCCCGTGCCGGCCTCGTAACGAAACCATGGAAAACGCACCCATCCTCCCGTCGCTATCCGCCTCGCTCGGCATTCTCGAGACCGGCTGGATCGGCGGCGATGCGGCAAAGGCTGCAGAGAACGGGGTGCGGATCGGCGCGAAACGGCCTAAGAAGAAGGCGGCGGGCGGAACAGGATCGGCGGTTGCCAGGATGAATTTGAGTGAGGCCAGGCCGGACAACGGCGCCGAGCGCATGACAGGGTTCCTCACCGTGCTCAAGGAGGCGCCGGACGAATCCGCCTTCGCGGAACTCTTCCGCTATTATGCGCCGCGTCTGAAATCCTATATGCGCAAACTGGGTGCCGCCGAGGATCAGGCCGAGGAATTGGCGCAGGAAGCCATGGCCACGGTCTGGCGCAAGGCGCATCTCTTCGATGCCGACAAGGCCGGGGCCGGCACCTGGATTTTCTCGATCGCCCGCAACCTGCGCATAGACGCCTTCCGCCGCCGGAAACGCCCCGAGATCGAGTTCGACGATCCGACGCTCGTTCCGGACGATCCCGCTTCGCCGGAGGCAATGCTGGATCACGGCCAGCAGGCACGGGCCGTTCGCGCCGCGCTGGCAGCGTTGCCGCGCGAACAGGCGACGATCGTTCATCTGTCCTTCTTCGAAGACAAGCCCCATGCCGAGATCGCGGCCGAACTCGGCATCCCGCTCGGCACCGTAAAATCGCGCATGCGCCTTGCCTTTCAGCGTTTCCGCAAGGCCCTGGGAGAGCCTCGATCATGACCGCCCCGCTCGCCATTTCGCATCACCCCGGCGAAGACCTGGTCGCCGCCTATGCGGCAGGGGCGCTCGACGAAGCCAGCGCCCTGGCGGTCGCGACGCACATGACGCTTTGCCCCGCCTGCCGCCGGCAGGCGGCGGGATACGAGGCTTTGGGCGGCACCATGATCGACGCTCTGCCGGAAGCCGTCCTGCGGCAAGGGGCCCTCGCCGCAACCCTCGCCCGTGCCAAGGCATCGTCGCCCCCGGCAAAGCCGACCCCCGTGACAAAGCCGACCCCCGCAGCACAGCCGGCTAGGGCACGGCAATCCGTTGCGATGCTGCCGGCCCCCTTGCGCCGCTATGTCGGCGGCGATGTCGACGCGGCACGTTGGCTGGCCCTGGGACGGGGCATCCATCACATGCCGCTGGTGACGGACGATGGCGCCACCGCGCGGCTGCTGCGCATCGCGCCCGGCCGCGCCGTCTTTGCCCACGGCCATGGCGGGACCGAGCTTACGCTCGTGCTCAGAGGCAGCTTCACTTCGATGGGCGCGCGCTTCGTCCGCGGCGATATCGAAGTAGCCGACGAATCAGTCAATCACCATCCCGTCGCCGGGACCGAAGATGTCTGTGTCTGTCTGGTCGTGACGGATGCTCCGTTGCGCTTCGACGGTTGGCTCGGCCGCCTGATGCAGCCCTTCATCGGCATCTGACCCGCCAACGCCGCCGCGATCGGCCGGCATCCCCGCTTCAGGCCACGGCTATCCGGTTTGTAGGCCATGACGTTTTCTCCGCAAGCGCTGCGACACGCTAAGCCCTGGACATCGGCATCGGGCGGGCTACTCTGACGCCATGTTTCGCCAATTCACACTGCAGGCCGTCAGAATGCGGGCAAGCCGCTCACTAACCACATTATTTCTAGCGCTCATCATCCTGACGCTGAGTTCTGCCGGGGCTGCTTTCGCCCAAAATCCGCCAGCCACCAATCTACCAGCCGCCAATCCGCTGGCGGCCGTGCCGGAACGGCTTGTTGCCTGGGACAAGACCCTCAAGGCCGCCGAAGCCACCCTGCAGCAGGAGATCCTCGCACCTCCGGAAATCAACGCCGCAACCAAGCAGCTCGCCGCCGTCATTGCCGAGGCCCAGGCCCTGCGCGGTGCAAGCCAGCCGGCCGTGCAATCCGTCGCAACCGAGCTGCAGAGCCTCGGTCCGCCACCGGCAGAGGGCGCACCGCCGGAAGATGAGAAGGTCGCCAACACCCGTGCCGCGCTCAGCAAGCGTCAGGCCGAACTCGACGGGTATATCAGCCAGGCACAGCTCACGACCGTGCGGGCCCAGAACCTGCTCGCCGCCATCGGCGTACACGAGCAGAGCCAGCGGACCGCTTTCATGCTCAAGCGCTTGCCCTCGCCGCTCAAGCCCACGGTCTGGCTCGAAGCCTGGCAGCAGATGCTGGGCGCCGTCGACGACACGCTGTCGGCGCCGCAACGCTGGTGGCGCGCGATCGCGGCCGAGGGCATGGAAGGCATCGTCCTGATCGGCGGTGCCTTTCTCATCGCGATATCCCTGCTGATCGCCTGGCAGGTGCATTTGTTCCTGCGCCGCCGCTGGGGCCCCAATCCGATGATCGAAGAGCCCAGCCACGCCCGCCGTATTCTGGCGGCAACGGCCATGGCGGTGTCCGACATCCTGCTGCCTTGCATTTTCCTGGGCGCGCTCGGCCTCCTCATTGGCTGGATCGTACCTGTAAAGAGCGACTTCTTCTCCAAGCTCGTGGCCGGCGCCACGCTCAATCTGATCGTCTTCCTGCTGGTCTCCGGCCTCGCGCGCGCCACGCTTTCGCCCCATGCGCCGACCTGGCGCGTCATACCGGTGACACCCCAGGGCGCCCCGCAGATCGCCAACAAGGTCACCTTGCTGGCGATCATGGTGGCGCTTTTCAACATGGTCTACCTGATGGGCACCAAGGAGGGTCCCGTCGCTCCCGACGCCTTTACCGCCTGCAATGCCTTCCTGCGCGACCTCGTCATCGGTGCCATAGCCCTCTCGCTTCTGCGCCGCGACTACTGGGCGGCGCCGGATGCGCGCCTTGCCGGAATCATGGGGCTGGTGCGGCGCCTCCTCATTGCCGTGGCCTGCGTTTCGCCGCTCCTTTCATTGGCCGGCTACGCCTATCTGTCGGAAAACATCCTGATTGCCGTGACCGCGACCCTGGTCGTCGTCGGCATCGCCTGGCTGCTGCGCTCGGTCATGCTGGAAGGCCTCGTTCGTGTGCTGGGTGCGGAAGTGACCGACGAAGGCGCCGCCGCGGCGCCGGGCCGCACGCAAGCCTTCCGCCTCAGCTTCTGGGCGCGCCTGCTGGTCGAAACCGTTCTGTGGCTGCCGGCCTTCTATCTGCTTCTCGTCTTCTACGGCCTGTCGCCGTCCTTGCTCAACCTCATCATCAATCGCGCCGTGACCGGCATTCAGGTCGGCCAGGTTTCGCTGTCCTTGAGCGAAATCGTGCTGGCGCTGTTCGTGCTGGTCGCCGGCCTTTTCATCGTCGGCCGCATCAAGCGCTGGCTGTCCGACCATCTGCTGCCAAAGTCGCGCTTCGATATCGGCCTGCAGAATTCCGTGACCGCCGGCTTCGGCTATGTCGGCAGCATTGTCGTCATAACGCTTGCCGTGGTGACGCTCGGCATCGACCTCTCGAACATCGCCATCATCGCCGGCGCTCTCTCGGTCGGTGTCGGTTTCGGCTTGAAGACGATCGTCGAGAATTTCGTCGCCGGCATCCTCATCCTCATCGAACGCCCGATCAAGGTCGGCGACTGGATCGTCGTCGGCGGCACCGAGGGCACGGTCAAGCGCATCTCGGTACGATCGACCGAGGTCGAGACTTTCGACAATGCCAGCGTGATCTTTCCCAACTCCGAATTGATCGCCAATTCGGTCGTCAACTGGACGCTCCGCGACCGCATCATCCGTGTCGTCATTCCGATGCGGGTGGTACCCGGCACCGACACCAGGCTGGTCCGCGACCTGCTGCTCGATTGCGCGCGCCAGCAGCGCCGCGTCTGCGCCGAGCCGGCGCCAACGGTCCTGTTCAAAAGGTTCGTCGATATCGGCCTCGAATTCGAGCTGCGCTGCTTCGTCATCGACACCGCCTATGTCAACCAGGTGACCTCGGACCTCAACTTCGCCATCGACAATGCCTTCCGCGCCCACGGCGTGGAAATGGCGCATACCGCGAGCGTGATCCGGCCGAAACCGGAGGTGCCGCCGCCCCCGGCCACCGAGCCGGTCAAGCAGCCCAAACCCAGCGGCCCGATCGCCACGGAAGAATAGGACAATGCGGTTGTGACGGCCGTCACACCGATGCGCTGAATTTATCCCGTATTTGAACCTTCCGCCTGCTTAAGGCCACCAATGGGCATGTTCGCCGCATCGCGCGGCACATGCCCATCAGGAGGACAAGGACATGCGCAAGGTACAACTTCTCTCCGCCATCGCATTGGCGGCTCTGGCGGCCGGCTGCGCGCAGGGCGGCCAGTCGGCGGCGTCCAGCGAGTGCGCGGCGCTGGCGACCGACGCTTTCATGCAGGCCGTCGAAGAAGGCCGCTGCGACATCGACGTGACGACGGCCGCCGGTGGCGTACCGGAACCCAAGAAATCCTTCGAAGGGCATGACGGCAACGATGGCGGCGGCGAGGACGACGGAGACAAGGAGCCGGGCAAGGAACCGGACCCCGAGCCGGACCCCGATACCGATACCGACACCGACACCGGCCCCTCGACGGCACCCACGCCCGCGGGCGACGAATAGGCGGCCACGGCGATCGGCAATGCGGCGCGGTTCGAGAGAGCCGCGCTGTTTTCGTTTGACGGTCCTCCCTCATCCCGGTCCCCGCCCGCACGCGAAGGCCGACTTTCGCCACTGTCGCGGAGCGTGGCGCTTATCGCCGAGGCACGGTCGGACCTCCCTCGCCCCGCGACAGCGGGGAGAGGGCCGGGGTGAGGGGCATTTCCGTCAAACGATGAAATGCTCTACTGTCGCGGCATGATCGACTTTCTCATCATCGGCGCCGGGCTGGTCGGCCTCGCCATCGCAAGGCGCCTGGCCCGCTCCGGCTGCGAAGTTATCATTGTCGACTCCGGACCCACCATCGGCAGCGAGACGAGTTCGCGCAACAGCGAGGTCATCCATGCCGGCATCTACTATCCGACCGGCAGCCTGAAGGCGCGGCTCTGCGTCAGCGGCCGCCGCGCCCTTTATCGCTACTGCACGGCCCGCAATGTACCCCATCGCCGATGCGGCAAGCTGCTGGTCGCAACCGACGACAGCCAGCACGGCGCCCTGCAGGCCCTCGCCGACAAGGTCCTGGCCAACGGCGTCGACGATCTGCAGATTCTCTCCGTCGCGGCCGCGCAATCAATGGAACCCGCGCTGCGTTGCACCGCGGCTCTGCTCTCGCCATCGACCGGCATCGTCGACAGCCATCAATTGATGCTGAGCTATCTGGGCGACGCCGAGAATGCCGGCGCCGTGCTCTCCTTGCGCACACCCGTCATCCGCGGCATGCGCAAGCCCGATCGTTGGCAGGTCGGTCTCGGCGGCGAGGAACCCGACGATATCGAGGTGCGCCATGTCATCAACGCGGCCGGGCTCCAGGCCAGCAGAATGGCGCGGGCCTTGGGTCTCGCTCCCGACCGGGTGCCGGCGACGCATTTCGCCAAAGGCAATTACTTCACGCTGCGGGGCGGCAAGCCGCCTTTCTCGCATCTCGTCTATCCCATGCCGGAGCCGGGCGGGCTCGGCGTGCATGTGACGCTCGATCTCGGCGGCCGTGTCCGCTTCGGCCCCGATGTGGAATGGGTCGGCAAGATCGACTACGACGTCGATCCCGACCGCGCCGCCAAATTCTATCCCGCGATCCGCCGCTATTATCCGGCTTTGTCCGATGGTGCGCTGGTGCCGGCCTATTGCGGCATCCGTCCCAAGCTCTCGCGCGATCCACGCGCCGACAGCGATTTCCTCATCCATACCGAAGCCGACCACGGCGCTCCCGGCTTGGTGAATCTCTACGGCATCGAATCGCCCGGCCTCACCGCCAGCCTGGCCCTGGCCGAAAGCGTCGCCTCAGGCCTCGGCATCGCACCCGGCGCTGAAGACGCGGCACTGTTTCACGCGGAGTGAACGGCACGCCAGGCAACTTGGATTTTCAGGAGAGAGGATGGTGCCCAGAGCCGGAATCGAACCAGCGACACTGTGATTTTCAGTCACATGCTCTACCAACTGAGCTATCTGGGCCCCGTGCGGAACGGGCGGATATTTAATGGCTTTATGAGCACTTGTCCAGCCGCAAATTTACGAAAAAAGCGAAGCTGGATCAATCGCTTGACTTCTCATCCTCATCCGGCGGCGTGGCCGCGGCGGGAATCTTGTAGACCCCGCTCAGCCAGCGATTGAGATCGATTTTCTTGCATCTCTCGGAGCAGAAGGGCCGATAGGGCTGTTCCGTCGGCTTGCCACAGATCGGACATCTAGCCACGCCACATCTCCGCCAAGGTTGGACCGTTGCGCCGGCGCGAGAGCTCGACCAGACCCAGCCGCGACATATTGCCGACCCACTCAATCGCCGGATCGACCTCGACAGCCTGGCGCAGTGTCTCTATCACCTGATCGCGCTTGTTGCGGTTTTCAAGATCGATGAAGTCGATCACCACCGTCCCGCCCAGATTGCGCAAGGCGAGCTGGCGCGGAATCTCCCGCGCGGCTTCAAGATTGACCGACAGCGCCGTGCGCTCGAAGCCCTTCTCGCCCGTGGCCGCCGCCGAATTCACGTCGATCGCCGTCAGCGTGCGCACCGGTTCGAACAACAGCCTGCCACCACCCGGCAGCAGCACTTCTTCCTCCAGCGCCTCGGCGATCGCGTCCTTGATATCGGCGCGCGACGGAACCCAGTCGCGTTCCGCCTGATACGTTACTTCATCAGCAAAAGCGGGCCGATATCGCTTGCACCACGCCTCGATGATCGGCACATCGACGCGCCGGCAGCAGGTGATGCTCGCCACTTCCTCCAGCGCTTCCAATGCACGCTGCCACAGATTGGGGGCGGCCACCAGCTTGGCCGGCGGCTGCTTGCCCGTGGCATCGACCTCGACCAGCGACTTGATGCTGGCGGTGAGGCGCACGCCCTTCTCCTCGCGCGCGTCGCGGCGCACCTGCACGATCAGCGCATCGCCTTCCGTCGGCTGCCGCCCCTGCTTCTTCAAGGGCAGCAGGCCTGGCTTCTCCAACCCGATCTCGACAAAAGCGGCATTGAGGCTGGGCTCCACGCGCAGCACGCGGCCGAGATAGATGCCGCCGACCTGGCTGCCCTCGCCCGGCTTCTCGGTGAATGCCTGCGCCAGGCGGTCGCCGGACCAGCGGAAGAATTCGGTGCGGTCGAGGGAGATGTTGATAAAGACTTGATCCGGCATGTCTATTCTCGAAAACCCAAGCCTGTCAGCATGGCATAGGCGTCACTCAGGCTGAGGCCGACGATATTGCTGTAGGAACCGGCAATGTCCGGAATGAACGCCGCGGCCAGCCCTTGCACGGCATAGCCGCCAGCCTTGCCCTGCCATTCGCCGCTGTCGATGTAGCGTTCCATCTCGGTCGCATCCAGGCGCTTGAATATGACGCCAGTGCTCACCACCCTCAGTGCACGGCGTCCGTCGGGGGCCGAGAGGGCGATCCCGCCGATCACCTTATGCCGCCGGCCCGATAGCAATTCCAAGCACTTACGCGCCGTCACCGCGTCCTCGGCCTTGGGCAGGATGCGCCGCCCCACCGCAACCACCGTATCGGCCGCCAGCACGAAAGCTTCCCTATGGCGTGGCGCCACGGCGTCCAGCTTGGCCAACGCGATGCGCCGCGCATATGCGGCGGGAAGTTCGCCTTTCAGTGGCGTCTCATCGATATGCGGCGCATCGACTGCGGCCGGCGTGATGCCGATCTGCGCCAGGAGGGCGAGACGCCGAGGGGAGGCGGAGGCGAGGATGAGGGGCAAGCGAACCTTCCGAAAGTGACGTTTGTCCTACATTGCAGAATATCGTGCGGCCGAAAACTCAGATCTGCGGGGCGCCGGTGACCGGAAAACGCTCCCGAATGCGCTTCATAAGGCCATCGCGGACCGAGCGATAGGCCTCCAGCCGATCCTCGCGCGATCCTTCCACGATGGTGGGGTCGAGCGTGTTCCAGAACTCGACATCACAGGCCATGGTCCGGGTCATATCGACCGCCTTGTGCTGCGCCTCCGGCGAGAGGGAGATGATGAGGTCGAATGAATCGTCCTCCAGATCGTCGAAGGTCTTGGGGCGATGCCTGGTGACGTCGATGCCGATCTCGTCCATCACGGCGATGACGAAGCCGTCGACCTCCTGGGCACGGACACCCACGGAATCGACATAGACCTGCTTGCCGTGAAGATACTTCATGATCGCCTCCGCCATCGGCGAGCGCACTGAATTGTAGGTGCAACAGAAGAGGACGCTGCCGGGAAGGCCCTGCGGCATGCGGCCTCACATCTTGACGTGCAGCGCGCAGATCAGCGTGAAGAGCCGACGCGCGGTGTTGAAATCGACCTCGACCTTGCCTGCAAGCCGCTCGCGCAGGATCTCCGATCCCTCATTGTGCAACCCGCGCCGCCCCATATCGATCGCCTCGATCTGCGAGGGCGAAGCGGTCTTGATGGCGTGGTAGTAGCTTTCGCAGATATCGAAATATTCCTTCACGATGCGGCGGAAGGGCGAGAGAGAGAGGATGAACTTGTAGAGCGGCGCCTCGCCTTCATCCTTGATGTCGAAGACGAGGCGGTTCTCCTCGATCGAGAGGGCCAGGCGATATGGCCCCTTATGGTCGATCGCCGGGACGAATTCGTTCTCCTCGAGCAGATCGAAGATGGCGACCGCCCGCTCGCGCTCAACCTCGGGCGAGCGGCGGGCGGTGGATTCCTCGTCGAGATCGATGCGGATCAGCCGGCCCGTGGTCATGGTCGGCCCGGTCAGCCGACAGCGCGGCGCAGGCGTTCGACAAGGTCGCCGATTTCGCGCGGGAATGTCTTCATCGCCGTGCGGTTGACGATGAGGCGCGAGGTCACTTCGGCGATCTTCTCGATTTCAACCAGATTATTGGCCTTCAAGGTGGCGCCGCTGGAAACGAGATCGACGATGCGGCGGCAGAGGCCGAGCGTCGGCGCCAGTTCCATGGCGCCGGAAAGCTTGATGCATTCGGCCTGCACGCCGCGTGCGGCGAAGTGGTTTTGCGTGATGTTGGGATATTTGGTGGCGACGCGGATATGCGACCAGCGGCTCGGATCGTCCGTTTCCGACAGATCCTTGGGCTCGGCGACCGACAGGCGGCAATGGCCGATCCCGAGATCGACCGGCGCATAGATTTCCGGATAGTCGAATTCCAGCAGCACATCGTTGCCGGCAACACCCAATTGCGCCGCGCCGAAGGCCACGAACGTCGCCACGTCGAAGCTGCGCACACGGATGATTTCAAGCTTCGGATCGTTCGTGCGGAAACGCAACGCGCGCGAGTTCTCGTCGGCGAACTCGGCTTCCGGTTCGATGCCGGCCCGCTTCAGGACGGGCAGGACTTCCTTGAGGATGCGGCCCTTGGGGAGCGCCAGAACAAAAATCTCGCTCATTCCCGCCCCTTCGCGCCCGCACCTTCGCGTTCATGATCCGGCCGCCACTGGGTCGGCCAGCCTTCACCCATGTCCTTGAGGAACACGCTGAGTTCCGAAACCGTCAACTGAATGATTCCACCGCCGGAAAACAGCAGATTGAGCTTGTCGCCATCCTGCTGCAGCGTCAGAAGCGACAGGAATTTGCCGCGCTGCTTGAGATCGACCCCACGGCTGCGGACCGCCGTCACCTTGTCGATGCACAGGCCGCAATGGATGCGCTGCTCGGTGTCGTGATAGTCGTCGGCGTCGTGGAAGCTGGCATCGCCCTTGGCGGCAACGGTCGGCGCATGCCTCCCCGCCGGCTGGCGCTCCCAGCGGAAGCGGTTGAGCAGCATGATGAAACGCTGCTCGCCGGTCAGGTACTGAACCTCCGAAATCGGCACCAGCGCGTCCTGCAGGCAAGCGGCGACGATGGCTAAATCCTCGGCATCCTTCGCCATCAGCCGCATGTCGTTCGCGTTGGCCGGCTTTCCCATGCCCCTACTCCGCCGCGCCGTCGCTGAGGCGCTCGATCTCGGCGCCGCAGGCCGAGAGCTTCGCCGTCAGTTTCTCGTAGCCGCGATCGAGATGATAGACGCGGTTGAGGAATGTGTCGCCCTCGGCGGTGAGGCCGGCCAGCACCAGCGAAACGCTGGCGCGCAGATCCGTCGCCATCACGGGGGCACCGGTCAGCTTCTTGACGCCGCGCACCATGGCGGAGGAACCGTGGACATTGATCGAGGCGCCCATGCGGGCCAGTTCCGGCACATGCATGAAGCGGTTCTCGAAGATCGTCTCGGTGATCATCGATGCCCCTTCGGCCGTCGTCATCAGCGCCATCATCTGCGCCTGGAGGTCGGTCGGAAAGCCCGGGAAGGGTTCGGTCATCACGTCGACACCGTTGAGCGCGCCGTTCATGCGCTTGACCAGCAGCCCGCGCGGCGTCTCGGCCAGCGACACGCCGGCCTGAGCCAAGGTCGAGGCGGCGGCGCCTATCAGCTCGTGATGGAGGCCGACCAGTTCAACCTCGCCGCCCGTGATCGCCGCCGCCATCGCGTAGGTGCCGGCCTCGATCCGGTCGGCCACCACGGCATGGGTGCAACCGTGCAAGCGTTCGACACCCTGGATCTTGAGATGATCGGTGCCGATGCCTTGGATCCTGGCGCCCATGGCATTAAGGCAATTGGCGAGGTCCGAAATCTCCGGCTCGCGCGCGGCATTGATGAGGTGCGTCTCGCCCTTGGCCAGTGCCGCCGCCATCAGCAGGTTTTCGGTGGCGCCCACCGAGACCTTGGGGAAGGTCACTTCGCCGCCCTTGAGGCCGTGCGGCGCCCTGGCGATGATGTAGCCGGAATCGAGCTCGATCTCGGCGCCCAATTGCTGCAGGCCCTTGATGTGCAGATCGACGGGGCGCGTGCCGATGGCGCAGCCGCCCGGCAGCGAAACCTTGGCCTGGCCGTGGCGCGCCACCAGCGGCCCCAGCACCAGCACGGAAGCGCGCATCTTGCGCACCAGATCATAGGGCGCCGTCGTGACCGCGAGGCCCTTGGCCGAGAAAATGACCGAGCGCTCCTTCAAGGACTGGCGCGTCGTCGCCTCGACACCCAGATGCGTGAGCAGATTGGTCATCGTCGTGATGTCGGCAAGGTCCGGCACATTGTCGAGGCGGACATCGTCATCGGTCAGCAGGCAGGTGCACATCAAGGGCAAGGCGGCGTTCTTGGCGCCGCTGATCCTGATCTCGCCCTTCAAGGGGTTGCCGCCGCGAATGCGAATTCGATCCATTGGTCTTGTTGTCCGATCTCTCTTAAAGGCGCGGCAGCGTGACGCCGCGCTGGCCCATATATTTGCCGGCACGGTCCTTGTACGAGGTCTCGCAAGCAGAAGCGCCCTTGAGGAACAGGAACTGGCAGGCGCCTTCGTTGGCGTAGATCTTGGCCGGCAGCGGCGTGGTGTTGGAGAATTCCAGCGTCACATGCCCTTCCCATTCCGGTTCGAGCGGCGTCACGTTGACGATGATGCCGCAGCGCGCATAGGTCGATTTTCCAAGACAGATGACCAGCACGTCGCGCGGCACGCGGAAATATTCGACCGTGCGCGCCAGCGCGAAGGAATTGGGGGGGATGATGCAGACCTCGGCCTCGCGGTCGACGAAGCTCTTCGGGTTGAATTCCTTGGGGTCGACCACGGCGGAATCGACATTGGTGAAGATCTTGAATTCCGGCGACACGCGCGCGTCGTAGCCGTAGGAGGAAACGCCGTAGGAGATGACGCCGTCGCGCTTCTGGCTTTCGACGAAGGGCTCGATCATGCCGTGCTTTTGCGACATCTCGCGGATCCAGGTATCGGGCATGATCGACATTGGCGGAAGGGTCCCTTTCAAGGCGTCTTGAGAATGGGCTTGGGTTACGGTTTTGGCGGGTTCCGCCGATGACTCGCGGCGGTTGTCCCAATCGCGCCGTTTGTATCGGAAGGGCTCGTGAGCCTCAAGGTTTAGCGTGATTTCGGGCCGGTTTCTCTGGGCTCCGGACCGGTAGCCGCGCGGTCGCGGGCCTGGGCTTTGCGCCGCTTCAGATTCGCGCGCAAGGCCGCCGCCAGACGCTCCGCCTTGGCATCAGTGACCGGCCCGGCTTTTCCCCCGGCCTGCCGATCCTTCTCCCCCTCGCTCATGCTCCGACTACCCCGCTCTGCTTCAAGCTACTGAATCCATGTCATTTAATTAGGGCCAAAATGCGGCCCCGCCAAGGCCGTTTGCGGGGTTTTGCCAGCTCATTTTGCGCCACGTCACGGCGCTTGCTATCATAAACGCCTTCTGGCATGTTCCGCGCCGCTTCACCGGGCCTCACCCAAGCCCCTCTTCTAGAAGCTCTAAACGGCGCCGTCGTAGCTCAGGGGTAGAGCACGTCCTTGGTAAGGACGGGGTCGGAGGTTCGATTCCTCTCGACGGCACCAGTTTTTCCGAATTGATCAGTCTATATGCTGCTTTCACGCTGAGTAGTCAGCTACATATTTCCATGCTCATTGCAATATTGTATCCATTAGCTACATTATGACCTGAAAGAAGTTCGCTACGCCGCGCCGGCGTTGAAGCAACTGCGCAAGCTGCCGACCGCCGATGCCAAGCGCATTTGGGCAAATGTCGATCTGCTCGCAATCATTCAGGCGGCGCTCGCGAACCAGGTAAAGAAGCTTCAGGGGATCGACGCGATATGGCAAAGACAAAGGCAGCGCATGCCGCAGGTGGGCTCGCGGTGGAGCTCAAGGCGCAGTCCGAGGCGATTGAGGCTCTGGCCCGACAGATCGACAGTCTAGCCAAGTCGACGAACCGGATGCTTGCGCAGGTCGACACGTCCGGCGAAGCGCGCGAGATCCAGGACATTCTCCAAGGCATTCGAAGCGGCGAAGTTGCTACCTACCCTTCGAGGATCGTTGCTCAACTGATTGATGGCGAGAACCCGGTGCGCGTGTTCCGCAAGTTCCGGAGGATGACCGGAGAGGAACTGGCGGCCAAGGCCGGCATTTCGCGCCCCTATCTGACGCAGATCGAAACCGGCAAGCGGGAACCGATGTTTCCCGTCATGGTGAAGATCGCCGCGGCACTCGAAGTAAGCCTGGATGAGTTAGTGCCGGGGTCTGCGAAGACTGCGCGCTGAAGAAAAGCGCGGGTGGTCCGCCTTCGCGGACCATGACGGAGTTGGTTGAGTGATGGAGCGAGCGAATACCCCTCACCCCGACCCTCTCCCCGCACGGCGGGGCGAGGGGGTTTCTGACCAGCGAACTACTAACTTCAAGCCCCTCGCCCCTTTGGGGAGAGGGGTTGGGGTGAGGGGCGCTTCACGCTCGCTGTCTGTTCGGCTCCAGCACATAGGCATAGTGCAGAAGGTCCGGGCGGCGCACGGCGGCGAGTGCGGTGCAGGTAACGGTGAAGCCGGCGCCTTCCGCGCGCGTGACGAAGTCCGGGGCTTCGAAGGCGGACCACAACAGGATCACGCCATTGGGCGTGAGCTTGCTGGCGAAGGCCTGGAGGCCCACCGACGAATAGAGATCGGCGTTCCGCGGCGAGACCAGGGCTTCGGGGCCGTTATCGACGTCGAGCACGGTGACGTCGAACGGGCCGACATCGGGACGCCGGATGAAGGCGCCGATGTCGCCGGGGACGATGGTGAGGTTGGCGGGACGTTCGGGAAGGACGGTTGGCGCGACATGGCGGTCGAACCAGTCGATCACTTTCCCTGAGAGTTCCGCGACCGTGATGCGCCCTGCCCCTTTGAGTGCCGCGGCGGTCGCGGCCAGCGTGTAGCCAAGGCCGAGGCCGCCGATGAGGATATGCGGGGCCGGCACCTTGGCCACTTCCACCGCCATCCGCCCCAGGACCGTTTCCGATTGGTGGCCGAACCCGTTCATGAGTTCGAGCCCGTTCACGCGGATCATGAAAATGTCATTCTGGCGATAGAGGGCAAGCTCGCCCTCCTCCACCGCTGCCGTGTCGATGAGGTCCCAGGCCATGACGTCAGGCCGACTTTCGCTTGGGCATTTTCGCCTTCGGCCCCAGATGGAAATCGAGGACCGCATCCATCTGCACCTTGGCCTCGGCGAGGCTCAAGCCCTGCTGGCTGAGGCCGAAACGCAGCCAGAGCCCGTCGATCATGGCGGTGATGCCGATGATGGCCGCCTCGGCCCGGGCCTTGGGCAACAGATGGCGCAGCGCCGACATGAGGTTGGAGCGCATGCGTGCGTGGATGGCGCGCTGGATCCGGGCGAAGTTGGCGTTGCGCGGCACCTCGGCGCAAAGCGAGAGCCAGGCGTTGCAGATTTCCGGCTTGAAGAATTTGGGCGAGAAATTGCCGGCCACAATCGCCTCGACCCGCTCGCGCGGCGTGCTTGCATGGGCCATCAGCGCCACCACTTCGTCGCGCAGCAGGGAATTGGCATGGCGCATGACGACTTCGAGGAGCTCGTCCTTGCCCCGGAAGTAATGCAGCACGATGCCCTTGGACATGCCGGCGCGCTCGGCCACTTTGGCCAGCGTGGTGCCGGCGATGCCTTCCTCCTGCAGGATTTCATAGGCGGCGGCGGCCAGTTCCTGGCGGCGCAGCTGCTCGATACTCAGTCGGGCCAAGGCGAATCTCCGATGGGCTATAGCGGCGTCCATTGTCTCCGGCCTTGCGCGGGCTGTCCACCTGGTCTATAAATTGACCCATGGGTCAATAAACAAACCGAACGGTCAATTTTCAAATCCAGCTTCACGCCAGGGAGGTTTTCATGCGTGCGTCGCCGCTGTTGCTGAGTGCCTGCGTCCTCATCGTTGCTCCGAGCCTCGCTCTGGCAGCCGAGCCGGAGAGTTGCCGGAATGTGCGTCTGGCGGAGCCCGGCTGGAACGACCTCACCTTCACCACCGGCGTCACGACGACCATCCTCAATGCGCTGGGCTACAAGGCGGAGAGCAATCTGCTGGGGCTCGACATCATCTATCAGAGCCTCAAGAACAAGGATCTCGACGTGTTCATGGGTTATTGGGACCCGGCGATGGTGAGCTATTACCAAGCCTATAAGGATGACGGGTCGGTCGAGACGGTGCACCGGAATCTGGAAGGCGCCAAATACACCTTCGCCGTTCCGCAATATGTCTACGACGCGGGCGTGCACGACATCGCCGACCTCGCCGCCCATGCCGACAAGTTCGAGGCTAAGATGTACGGCATCGAGCCCGGCTCGAACCAGCTGATGTTCGATATCGTCGCCGATGCGAAGTTCAAGCTCGACGGCTGGGAAGTGGTTGAATCGAGCGAGCAAGGCATGCTGACGCAGGTCGACAAGGCGGTGCGGCGCAAGGATTGGATCCTGTTCCAGGGCTGGGCGCCGCATCCGATGAACAATGATTTCCCACTCGCTTACCTCACCGGCGGCGATGCCTATTACGGACCCGATCTGGGTGCGGCCACCGTGCACACACAGGTGCGCAAGGGTTACATGGCGGAATGCCCGAACGTGGCGATGCTGCTCAAGAACATCACCTTCGACATTCCGCTGGAGAATGAGGGCATGGGCTATCTCATCCGCGAAAGCCTCGGTGCCACCGATGCGGCGGCGAAGGCGCTCAAAGCGCATCCCGCCTATCTCGATGCGTGGCTGGCCGGCGTCACCACCATCGACGGCGGCGAGGGACTGGCGGCGGTGAAGAAGTCGCTCGGCCTCTGAAGATCGCGGCGACGGGTCGTGCCGATCGTCAATCTCGACAGCCTGTCGCTCTGGTATCAGCTGACACCCGGCGCGCGGCCGGCGGCGGAGCCAGCGCTGCTGATCCAGGGGCTGGGCATGCAGGCGACCGACTGGCCGGCGGCGCTGGTGGCGGGCCTTGCCGCCGAGAGGCCGGTGCTGGTGTTCGACAATCGCGACAGCGGGCTGTCGCAGCTCTTCGGCCGGGCCAGTGTCGAGACCCTGACAATGGAGGATTTCCCGGGCGCCGCGCCTCTTTGCGGGCCGGTTGCCTACGGTCTTTCCGACATGGCGGCGGATGCCTGGCGGCTGGCCGATGCGCTGGGCCTGGCGCGGGTGCATCTCGTGGGCTTCTCCATGGGCGGGATGATCGCGCAAGTAATGGCGGCGATGCGGCCGGAACGCACGGCGAGCCTTGCGGGGCTGATGACCAGCGCGGGACAGCCCTGGATCGAGAGCGCACCGGAAGCCGATGCAATGATGCGCCGCTCGATCCTGCATGAGGGCAAGCGCGGCCGGCTCATCGATTTCATGCTGGCGGCGGAGGCGGTTTATGCGGGACCGGTGCCGCTGCCGGCGGAAGGCACGCGGCGCGGCGCCATCCGCCAGGCGCTGGTGCGCGGGCATCATCCAGCCGGCATCTGGCGCCAGGCGCGCGCCATGCGCGATGCCGGCGAGAGGCGCGGCATGCTGGCTGGTATCGCGGCTCCGACGCTGCTGCTGCACGGCGCCGAGGATCCGGTCATAGCGCTTTCCCAAGCGGCCGAGATCAAGCACATCCTGCCCGGGGCCGCGTTCATCGAGCTGGCAAGGACCGGACACATCCTGACCGAGGGCAATGCGGGAGAGATCGGGGCCCGTATCGGGGATTTCTGGCGGCGCGCCACGGTCTAGCGCGGGCGCGGTAAACTCGCTATGACATCTGCCGATCCCGCGTGAGGAACCAGAGCAGATGAGCAACGACCTTCTTCCCCTCCTGCAGCGTATTTCCGACGCCCTGGAGCGCCTGGCGCCGGCAGCGGCGAGACCGCTCGATTTCAACGCGGCCGACGCCTTCGTCTGGCAATCGGAGACCGGCTGGCTGGAGCCGGTGCCTTCCGTCAGCCGCGTCCATATCAACCTGCTGCAGGGGATCGAGCGCAACAAGGACATCCTGCTCGACAATACGCGCCGCTTCGCACGGGGCCTGCCGGCCAACAACGCGCTGCTCTGGGGCGCCCGCGGCACCGGCAAGAGCTCGCTGGTGAAGGCCGTGCATGCGGCGGTCAATCTCGACAAGCAGACGCCGCTGAAGCTCATCGAAATCCACCGCGAGGATCTGGTGACCCTGCCGCGCCTCCTCGCCCAACTGCGCGACCGGCCGGAGCGCAGCCTCATCTTCTGCGACGATCTTTCCTTCGACACGAACGATGCCAGCTACAAATCCTTGAAGGCCGTGCTGGAAGGCGGGCTCGAGGGGCGGCCGGGCAACGTGCTGTTCTATGCCACCTCGAACCGGCGGCACCTGATGCCGCGCGACATGATCGAGAACGAGCGCTCGACGGCGATCAACCCCTCGGAAGCGGTCGAGGAAAAGGTCTCGCTCTCCGACCGTTTCGGCCTGTGGCTGGGCTTCCACAATTGCGACCAGGAAACCTTCTTCGCCATCATCGACGGCTATTGCGACAGTTTCGGACTCGACCTGCCGCGCGAGGAAGTCCATGCGCAGGCGATCGAATGGTCGGTGACGCGCGGCGCCCGCTCGGGCCGCGTCGCCTGGCAGTTCATCCAGGATCTGGCCGGGCGGCTGGGCAAGAAGATCGTGCTTTAGTTACGCGCCGCCATCCAGGTATTTCATCGGATCGACCGGATCCTCGCCCTTGCGGATCTCGAAATGGAGCTGGGGCTTGGCCACATTGCCGGTGGCGCCGACGCGCGCGATGACAGCGCCGCGCTTGACCTTGTCACCCTTGGCGACCAGCAGCGACTGGTTATGGGCGTAGGCGGTGATCAAGCCACCCGCATGGCGGATGAGGACGAGATTGCCGAAGCCCCGCAGCTGGTTGCCGGCATAGGCGACGGTGCCGTCCGAAGCCGCCATCACCGGGGCGCCCGCGGGGGCCGCGATATTGATGCCGTCATTGCGCAAACCGTCGGAGGTCGCGCCGAATTTCAGGATCACCTTGCCCTGCACCGGCCAGGAGAAACCCGAGGCGCTGGGCGGCAATATCGCAGCCTGCTCCACCGGTTCGGCCGGCGTCGCGGCGGTGGGTTTGGGCGCCGCGGGCTGGGCCACCGTCTTCCTTTGCTGCTGCTCGTAAGCAGCTTCAGCAGCCTCTTCCGCCGCACTGAGATCCGGCTCGGCTGGCGCGGAGGTTGGCACCGACTTGGCCGGCGGTGGCGGCAGGGCCGCCGGGCTGGTCGCGGTTGCCTTGGCACCGGGCGGCGGCGGCAGGGCCGTGGCCGCGACCGTCCCGGCATTGGATGCCGCTGGCACGACATCGACCTTGGGCGCCGGCGGTGTCGTGGGGGTCGAGGCCGGCAGGGGTGTCGCCGCCGTCTGCGTCGCTTCGACGGCGCTGGGCAGCACCAGCGACTGGCCGACGCGCAAGGCATAGGGCGGTTTCAGATCGTTGAGCTCGACCAGGGCGCTCTGCTGCACGCGCAAACGCTTGGCGAGGCCACTCAGCGTATCGCCGCTCTTCACGACATAGTTCTGCCGCTCGGCAATGCGCAGTTCCTGGCCCGGACGGATGTTATAGGGCGGCTGCAGGCCGTTATTGTCGATGAGGGCGCGGATCGGCGTATTGGTGCGGTTGGAGACGATCGCCAGCGTATCGCCCGGCGCCACAATGTAGGCGCCGTTCACAACCTGACCCATGTTCGGATTCTTCGGCGCCGAGGAATAGGTCGAGCTGAGGCTTGGCGCCACCATGTTGCCGCAAGCAGAAACGAAAAGAGCGAGCGCAAGGGCTGCAATCGGCCGCAACATGATCAATTCTCCATTCGCCGCGGCTGGGGCCGCCCCTCGCCTTCCGGCAAGGCGCCCCCGACCAGAGGCACGAAGCGCACTTCGGTGATGATCTTGGGCGTCAAGCTGCCATCCGCTTCCTTGGTGAGCTTGACCAGGACCTGATCGCCGCGCTCGGGGCCGACGGGAATGACCAGAATGCCGCCGACGGCCAGCTGTTCGACCAGCGCCTCCGGCACTTCCGCCGCCGCCGCCGTGACGATGATGCGATCGAACGGCGCCTGCTCGCGCCAGCCGCGCGAGCCATCGCTGCAGCGGCTGGTGATGTTATGGAGGCGCAGATGATGAAAGCGCTGCTCGGCCTCGGCCAGGAGGGATTTGTAGCGTTCGATCGTATAGAGGCGGCGGCACAGCTTGGAGAGGACGGCGGCCTGGTAGCCGGAGCCGGTGCCGATCTCCAGCACCTTATGGCTCTTCTTGACATCCAGCGCCTCGGTCATCTGGGCCACGATCTGCGGCTGGCTGATGGTCTGGCCGTGGCTGATGGGCAAGGCCTGGTCCTCGTAGGCCTGGTCGTGAAAGCTGTCGAGCACGAAGAGTTCGCGCGGAATCCGTTCGATCGCGTTAAGGACATTGGTATCGGTCAAGCCCGCCCGCCGCAGATTCATGATCATGCGGATCTTGCGCGCGTGAAGGCTCATTTAGGCAGGCCGTCCGTCTTGCGTGGCTTCTTCCCGGCCTTCCCAGCCCTGGGCGCCGGAAACAGCCCTTCCATGCGCTTGAGCATCGCGTTATGCGTGAGGTCGAAATGCAGCGGCGTCACCGAGACGGCGCGCGTCAGCACGATACCGAGATCGGTTTCCGGATGTTCCGGCTCGTCGGTCGGGAAGTCACCGATCCAGATCACCTCGCGTTCGAACGGGTCGCGCGCATGCACGACTTCGACATGGTTGACGCGCCTGCCCTGGCGGCCGACCTCGATCCCGGTCACATCCTTGGGCGGCACCGGCGGGAAGTTGACGCTCATCAGCATGTCCTTGGGCCAGGGCAGCGAGACGAGCTTCCTGATCACCTGCGGCGCGAAAGCGGCGGCGGTTTCCCAATGCAGCTTGTCCTTGATACGAACCTGGCTGAAGGCGATCGCTGGAATGCCGAGCATGGCGCCTTCCATGGCCGCCGCGACGGTCCCGGAATAGAGCACATCCTCGCCAAGATTGGCGCCGCGATTGACGCCGGAAAGGACGATGTCGGGGCGGCGGCCGTTGATGATGTGGTTGACGGCGATGAGCGTGCAGTCGCTGGGCGTGCCGGAGACGGCGAACTTCCGGGTACTGATCCGGTTGACCTGCAGCGGCCGGCGCAGGGTCAGCGAATGCGAGGCACCGCTATGTTCGCTTTCCGGCGCCACCACCCAGACATCGGGCGACAGGCTCTTGGCGATCTTTTCGAGGATCTTGAGGCCGGGCGCGTGAATGCCGTCGTCATTGGTGACGAGAATGCGGGCTTTCTTCAGATCGAAGGGCGGCTTAAGCATTTGCACGAATGACCTCGATACCGTTCATATAGGGACGCAGGGCGTCGGGAACCAGGATCGATCCGTCTTCCTGCTGATAATTTTCCACGACCGCGATGAGCGCGCGGCCCACGGCGACGCCGGAGCCGTTGAGCGTGTGCACGAAACGCGTGCCCTTCTCGCCGGCCCTGCGGCAGCGTGCCTTCATGCGTCGCGCCTGGAACTCGCCGCAGTTCGAGCAGCTGGAAATCTCGCGGTACATGCCCTGACCGGGGAGCCAGACTTCGATGTCATGGGTCTTCTGCGAGGAGAAGCCCATATCGCCGGTCGAGAGTGTCATGACGCGATAAGGAAGGCCGAGCTTCGAGAGCACGTTTTCGGCACACTTGGTCATGCGTTGATGTTCGGCATCCGACTCATCTGGATGCGCGATCGATACCATCTCGACCTTCAGGAACTGATGCTGGCGGATCATGCCGCGCGTGTCGCGCCCGGCGGCGCCCGCTTCCGAGCGGAAGCAAGGTGTCAGCGCGGTGAAGCGCAGAGGCAATCTGGCCTCATCGACGATCTCGCCGGCCACCAGATTGGTCAGCGGCACCTCGGAGGTCGGAATGAGATAATGCCCCTGTTCCGTCTTGAACAGATCCTCGGCGAATTTCGGCAGGTTGCCGGTGCCATAGAGTGCCACGTCGCGTACCAGGAAAGGCGGGTTGACCTCGGTATAACCGTGTTCGCCAGTATGCATGTCGAGCATGAACTGGCCCAGCGCGCGCTCAAGCCGCGCCAGGGCGCCCTTGAGGACGACGAAACGCGCGCCGGAGATCTTGGCGGCCGCCGCGAAGTCCATGAGACCCAAAGCTTCGCCGAGTTCGAAATGCTGTTTGGGCGCGAAAGCAAAATTGCGGCGATGGCCGACCTCGC
This sequence comes from Dongia sp., assembly GCF_041918875.1. Classification (GTDB taxonomy): domain Bacteria; phylum Pseudomonadota; class Alphaproteobacteria; order Dongiales; family Dongiaceae; genus Dongia. The sequence continues at coordinate 8,190 of NZ_JAYRUV010000024.1, read as the reverse complement.
GCTCGACGCGGTTCGATTTTTCGTCGGCACCGTCCGGCACGTCCGCCACGGGGAGGTTCGGCTGCTGCGCCAGCAAAGCGTCGAGTTCGGCCGCAGCCTTCTGCTCCTCAACCTCGGCCGCCGCCATGCGGTCCTTGAGGCTCGCCACCTCGGCCATCGCGGTGCTCGCGTCGCCACCCTTGGCCTTCAACTGCCCGACCTGCTTGGAGAGGTCGTTGCGCTTGGCCTGCATTTCCTGCCAGGCGGTCTGCGTGGCGCGACGTTTGGTGTCGAGTTCGATCACAGTCGCGGCGAGAGGAGCCAAGCCACGCCGCGCCCGGCCCGCGTCGAAAGCGTCCGCGTTGTCACGAATCCATTTGGGGTCAAACATTTAGCCGCCGAGCTCCAGATCCTCGATTCGGCTCAACTTATAAGACGGAACCCGCGGGCGGTCAAAGCTGGGTTGGGGTTGGTTTCGAGCAGCCTCAGGCCGGCTTGACGTCCGTCCGGGATTCGCTCTCCTCGGGTTCGGATTCCTCTTCGGCGCGCTTCTTTTCGACAAGGCGCGCCATGATGATCGAAACCTCGTAGAGGAGGATCATCGGCAGGGCCAGCGACATCATGCTGAGCGCATCCGGCGGAGTCACGATTGCCGCTACAATGACGATGCCGACAATGGCGTAGCGGCGCTTATCCTTTAGGCCCTGCGAGCCGACGATGCCAACCTTGGCAAGCAGGGTCAGCAGAACGGGCAGTTCGAAGCAGAAGCCGAAGGCGAAAACCAGCTTCATCACCAGATTGACATATTCGCCGATCTTGGCGTCGAGCTGCAGCGCCAAAGTGCCATCGCCGCCCTGGGTCTCGAAGCCTAGAAAGAAGCGCCAGGCCATGGGCATCAGGACGTAATAGACAAAGGCCATGCCGATGGCGAACATCACCGGGGTCGCCACGAGGAAGGGAAGAAACGCCTTCTTTTCGTGCTTGTAGAGCCCCGGTGCAATGAACGCCCAGATCTGCGAAGCAATGATGGGGAAGGACAGGCACAGGGCGCCGAAAGCCGCTACCTTAAGCTGGGTGAAGAAGGGCTCGGTGAGATCCGTGAAGATCATGCGCCGTCCTTCGGGCAGCAGTTCGGCCAGCGGCCTCTGCAGAAAGTCGAGGATATGCTGTGCCACGAAGAAGCAGGCAATAAAGGCGATGAAGAAACCGAGAGCGGCATAAAGCAGGCGCGTGCGCAGCTCGACCAAATGCTCGAGCAACGGCATCTTCTTGTCTTCTTCGGCGCCACTCATGCGGATAGGCTCTTGTCGGTCTTGGGTTCGGTCGCGGCAAGAGCCGGTTCGGAAGCGGGCGACGCGGCAGGCGGCGGTGCCTCCGTTGTCACGGCCAGGGACGGCATCGTCGCCGTCATGTCCGCGATGCTTGGCTTTTCCGGCGCGGCATCAGCCGTGACCGTTGCGTCGGAGGCTGGCTCGGACAGTGCCGCCTTGGTTTCGGCGATCGGCTCGTTGATGGCCTTCTTCAGGTCGCCAGCGGGATCGATCGCCTTTTCGATCTTATCGCTGATGGGCTGCTTGCTGATCTTCTGCAGTTCGCGCTTGGCGTCTTCGAGTTCGGCATCGCGGACGATCTCATTCACGCCGCTTTGAAACTCGCTGCCGAGTTTGCGTGCGGCGCGCATCCAGTGTGAGAAGGTCTTGAGGGCGTGCGGCAGTTCTTTCGGCCCGAGCACAACCAATATCACGACGGCGATGATCGCCATCTCGCTCCAGCCGATGTCGAACATCCAGCCTTACCCTTTTAGCCCTTATTGGTTGGCGCGCGGTCCGATGAACAGGCCGACGCGCGGCAAGATCAGCTGCGGTCGACGATTGTGTCGCGCGGCTTTTCCTCGGCCTTGGCGTTGATGTTCGCCTCGTCCTTGCTGCCGTCCTTGATGTTCTTCTTGAAGTCCTTAATGCCGGACCCAAGGTCGCCCATGATCTTCGACAGTTTGCCGCCGCCGCCAAAAAGAACGAGCACAACGACCAAAACGATCAGAAGATGCCAAATGCTGAAGCTACCCATCTGGGCCTCTCCTCAAAATCTTATTCCCTCCGGCGATGGGCGCCGGACCCGGGCGGACTATGGCAAATCCGCCGCCTCGCTACAATAGCCAGTCACTATCATTTAGTCGGTACTAAGTGCCTGACAAGACCCGAATTTCAGCAGGCTCCGGCGTGGCGGAGCGAGCGACGCGGGGTTATTCCGGGAAGATCAGCGCATCCGCCTCTTCGAGCTGGAGCAAAATCCGGCTGCCCGGTTCAGGCAGGTGCCGGCCGGCATGACGGACGCGGAGCGAGATGCTGCCGCCGTCGCCTGCAGGGACGCGAACCACCAATAGTTTGCTGCCGCCCAGGAACCGCACTTCCTCGACCAACGCGGATTGCGGCGCCTGTCCGCTTTCGCCGGGCGCCACCACCTGCAGGCTTTCCGGACGGATGAGAATCTGGACCCGCGTTCCCTCGGCGAGCCCCGGTGCCGGCAGGAAACCCAGCGGCGTCGCCACGCCCCCCGCCCGCACGGTCCCGCCGAACTCATTGGTGTTGCTGAAGAAGCGGGCGACGAAGGGGGTCACGGGCCGGTGATAGAGCATGTCCGGCGAACCGCTTTGCACGACGCGCCCGGCCTGCATCAGATAGATGCGATCGGCCATGAACATGGCTTCTTCGGGATCGTGCGTAACCATGAGTGTCGCCGTCCGGCTCTGCTTCAGCACATGCAGCGTGTCGTCGCGGATCTGCTCGCGCAGGCGCGCATCCAAGCCCGAAAAGGGTTCGTCGAGCAGCAGGATCGCCGGCTGCGGCGCCAAGGCGCGCGCCAGCGCGATGCGCTGCTGCTGGCCGCCGGACAGAGCGTGCGGGAAAGCGCCGGCGAACCCGGTCATGTCGACCTGGCCCAGCACCTCGGCGATCCGCTTTTCGCGCGTGTCGGCGGCGGCTTCCGTGAGGCCGAAGCCCACATTGCGCGCGACGGAAAGATGCGGAAAGAGCGCGAAATCCTGAAAGACGAGACCCACGCCGCGCCGCTCCGGCGGCACGCTCCGGTGCGCAGCGCCGTCGGCGACGGCACGGTCCTGCATCAGCACCCTGCCCTGCTGCAGTTGCTCGAGCCCGGCGGCCAGGCGCAGGATCGTCGATTTGCCGCAGCCGGAGGGACCGAGCAGGCAGACCACTTCGCCTTCATCAACATGGAGCGAGACGCGATCGACCGCCCTCACCTCGCCATAGAGGTGGCTGACATCGTGCAATTCGAGGGCGCGGGCGGAGGAAGGTTTCATCAGTTGCGTTTCTTGGCGGCCGGCACGTCGGTCCCGGGACCAGCCCCGGGTCGGGAATGGGCGCTGGCGCGGGCCATCAGATAGACCGGGACGATACCGACCGCAACAATGGCCAGCGCCGGACCGGCCGCCTCGGCCAGGCGCTCATCGCTGGCGAGGTTGTAGGTCATGGTGGCGAGCGTGTCGAAATTGAAGGGTCGCAACACCAGGGTCGCCGGCAATTCCTTGAGCACATCGACGAAGACCACGATCGCCGCGGTCAGCAGGGAGCTGCGCATGATCGGCAGATGCACGTCGGTGAGCGTTCTCAGGGGCGTGCGCCCCAGGGACCGCGCCGCAAAATCCATCGAGCGCGTGACCTTGCCGAGGCTGGCTTCGACGACATTGAGGCTGACGGTCAGGAAGCGGACCAGATAGGCAAAGATGATGGCAACCAAGGTGCCGCTGAGGATGAGGCCGAACGAGACACCGAAGGCCGCCTTGGCCCAGGCGTTGACGGCATGGTCGATCGCGGCGAAAGGCAGCAGGATGCCGATGGCCAGCACCGGGCCGGGAATGGCATAGCCGAGGCTTGCCACCCGCACCGCCCATTGCGTGAGGCGCGTGGGATGGAGGCGCATCGCATATGCCAGGATCGAGGCGAGGCAAACCGCCAGGATGGCGGCAAAGCCAGCCATGAAGAAGCTGTTGCGCATGAGGGTCAGAAACTTGGCGCCGGCCCAGGCGTCGAGATTGGTGACCGCCCAGAACAGCAGCACGGCGGCCGGCAGCAGGAAGCCGAACGCGACCGGCAGGGTGCAGCCGATGATCGCCCCCGCCGCCCGGGCGCCGCGCAGCCGGTAGCGCGGCAGCGGCCGATAGCGCGTGGTCGAATGCGCAAAGGAGCGGCGGCCGCGCGACCAGCGCTCCAGCGCCAGGAGCAGAAACACGATGAGCAGCAGAAGTGCCGCCAGCTGCGCGCCGGCGGTCGCATCGCCCATGCCGCGCCAGACGCGATAGATTCCGGTAGCCAGCGTGTCGACGCCGAAATACTGCACCGTGCCGTAATCGTTGAGCGCTTCCATCAGGGCCAGCGCAACGCCAGCCACCAGCGCCGGCCGCGCCAGGGGAAGCGCCACGCGGAAGAAACCGCGCCAGGGCGAACAGCCGAGCGTGCGGCTCACTTCCAGCACGCAGGCGGATTGTTCGAGAAAAGCCGCGCGCGCCAGCAGATAGACGTAGGGGTAAAGCACCAGCACCAGCATGACGATGGCGCCGGGCAATGAGCGGATGTCGGGGATCCAGCGCAAGCCCCCCTCCAGCCCGAGCAACGCGCGCAGCGCGGTCTGGGCGGGACCGGCATAATCCAGGAGGCCCGTATAGGTGTAGGCGATGACGTAGGCCGGCATCGCCATGGGCAGCAGCAGTGCCCAGTCGAACAGCCGCCGGCCGGGGAAACGGCACAGCGTCACCATCCAGGCCGCGGGCACCCCTATCAGCAGGACGCCGATGCCGACGCCCAGGACCAGGAGCAGCGAATTGCCGACATAACTCGGCAACACTGTCCCCACGAGATGGCTCCAGATTTCGCCCTTGGCGGCAAAGACGCTGGAGAAGACGGCGAGAATCGGGAACGCCACGGCGAGCGCGATGGCCCAAGTGACGACGTTCCAGATCCGCGGCCGGCTGAAACGGGCCGGTGAAAAGCGCCCCGGCGCATCGGCAGTGGTATCAATGGAAGCCAAGGACCAACTCTCGCAACTGCGCGGCGCCTCGCCCCTCTTGACCCCATGGGGCCACGAAACAAGGCTGGCAGCGTCGCATGAATATGAAAGAAAACGATATTGCGAGTTATTCTGAATAGCAAGAAAAGCCATTAACAATCACTGCGACAAATCCCCACACTAAATATATGGATAACTCCCCCAGACCGCCTGTCATGCACCTCTTGTCGCAGGGTGGAGACGCGGCTTGTTGTGTGGGACGGCTTAAATTATGTACCCTGCATTCATCTTTATAGGCATTCCAATGTCGCTCAGCGCAGGTTCATCCGGTCGCCCGGCCGTGCCCACGGAAGCCCAGATCGAGGATCTGGTGGCGACCTTTTATGCGCGCATCCGCAAGGATCCGGAACTGGGCCCGATCTTCGCCCGCGTCATCGGCGAGGATTGGACGCCGCATCTGAAGACCATGTGCAATTTCTGGTCCTCGGTCATGCTGACTTCCGGCCGCTACAAGGGCCGGCCGATCCCGGCCCATATCAAGATCGGTGACATCGCGCCGCAGCACTTCGCGCATTGGCTGGCCTTGTTCTCCGCCACCGCGCACGAGCTGTTCGAGGCACCGCTGGCAGACGCTTTCATCGAGCGCGCCCGGCGCATCGCCGAGAGCTTCAAACTGGCCTTCGCCTTCCACGCCAAGGATCCGAGCCTTTGGGTTCCCAACATGCCGCCGCTGGTGCAGTCTTGATCGAGCGGGTTGCCACGCTGCCGCAAGCGCAAGCGGCGCTGCAGAAACACCCAACCGACGATCTGGAACTCTGGTCGCCGGAGAATGCCGCCGAGACCCAGGGTGTCATGTGGTTCGCCATGCTTCAGCGGGCCCTGCGCGCCGCGTGTCCCGACCGCGAACCCAATCTGGTACTCGATTGCGGCGCGCGCGGCGATCTCGCCATTGAGGCCATCCGCCTGGGTTTACGCAATATCGCCCTCAGGGCACCGGCCGAGGTTACCGCCAAGGTGGCGGATATCGCCGCCCGGAACGGTGGCCGCGTCATCACGGACCGTTTTTAGGCATACCTATATTTCCGTGACGTAAGCGTTATCAGGCCGCCGGCGGATTGAACTGCCGGCGGAATCTGGCTATGAACCAGCCCCGACCTTCATTCTCTCGCGGCTGCACGAACCGCGACCCGCATTCGGGAGCTAAATGCATGAAAACAACACAAAAAGTTCGCAAGATCCTGTCCCATTACGAATCGGACAATCCCGGCACCAAGGGCAATCTGGCCCGTATCCTGATGAACGGCCGCCTGGGCGGTTCGGGCCGGCTGGTGATCCTGCCGGTCGACCAGGGTTTCGAGCATGGCCCAGCGCGCAGCTTCGCCGCCAATCCGGCCGCCTACGACCCGCACTATCATTTCGACCTCGCGATCGAGGCCGGGCTTTCGGCCTATGCGGCGCCGCTGGGCTTCATCGAAGCGGGCGCCGACACCTTTGCCGGCCAGATCCCGACCATCCTCAAGGTCAATTCGTCGAACAGCCTCGCCACCCTCAAGGACCAGGCCATCACCGGCACGGTCAATGACGCGCTGCGCCTGGGCTGCTCGGCAATCGGCTTCACCATCTATCCGGGCTCGGACTATGCCTTCGAGATGATGGAAGAGATCCGCGAGATGGCGGAAGAAGCCAAGGCCGCGGGCCTTGCGGTCGTGGTCTGGTCGTATCCGCGCGGCGATGCCATCAGCAAGGACGGCGAGACAGCGATGGACATCTGCGCCTATGCCGCGCATATGGCAGCTCTCCTCGGCGCCCACATCATCAAGGTGAAGCCGCCGACCGCGTTCCTCGAACAGGGCGAAGCCAAAAAGGTCTACGAGAAAGAAAAGATCGACATCGGTACCATGGCGGCACGCATCCGCCACGTGACGCAGGCCTGCTTCAACGGCAAGCGCATCGTCGTCTTCTCGGGCGGCGCTTCAAAGGGCCTCGACGGGCTCTACGACGAAGTCCGCGGCATCCGCGACGGCGGCGGCAACGGTTCGATCATCGGCCGCAACACCTTCCAGCGCCCGCGCGAGGAAGCGCTGAAGATGCTCGACACCATCATCAAGATCTACCAGGGCAAGGAATAAGGCGATCTCCGCCGAAGCCCCAACCTCCCGGCTCTATCTCACCACGCCGCCCGAGCTTGTCTCGGGCGGCGTTGCCGTCGGTGCCTTTGCCGACCTGCTGGCCAAGGCAATCGCTGCCACCGATATCGCCTGCCTGCGCATCACCGGCAGTGACGCGGCACGCATGGCGACGATTGCAGAGCCGCTGCTGCCGCTCGCGCAAGATCTGGGCGTCGCTGTCCTCTTCGATGACGCGGACCTTGCCCAGAAGCTGCGCGGCGATGGTGTTCATCTCACCGATCCGGCGCTTTATGCCAGGGCACGCCGCGCCATCGGCACGGACGGCATTGTCGGCGTTGCCTGTCCCTTGGAACGGCATACGGCGATGGAAGTCGGCGAGGCTGGCGCCGATTACATCCAGTTCCAACCCAGCAGCGCGCCGGAAGACATCGAACTGATTGCCTGGTGGACCGAAATGATGACGGTCCCCAGCGTCGTCGCCGGCAGGTTCACGCCGGAAAGCGCCAAAGCCTTCATCGGCGCCGGCGCCGATTTCCTGGCGCCAGCACCGACGATCTGGGCGGAGACGGACCCCGTCGCCGCGATCGCGGCTTTGCTCGATTAATACGTCGTCTTTCGTCAGTTGGCGGCCCCACACCCGTCACTTGGCGGCCCCCCTCCCAACCCTCCCCCCTGAAGGTGGGAGGGCTTTCTCTCTCCTCCTCCCACCTTCAGGGGGGAGGGCCGTCGGCGAATGCCGACATGCGCCGGCGGGAGGGGGGCTGCGACTGAAAACTCTATCTTCTTCAATCTCTTCCCTCTCTTCTCCCCATCCGGAACCGCTCGGGCAGTCGTGCCGGCCGTTCGTTTCGGCCGTGACGGGTGCTGCTGCCTGCAGCACCGAAGGGGAACCCGGTCACCGCGTCGGGTCCGGCGGGAGCCCGTTATCCAATGGGGCCCGAAGGGAGCGTCCTGTGACCCGGGACTCGCGGGGGATCGCTCATCCATCCGATCCGGGAGGCCGGTTTGACCCCCGGCCCGGGGTTGCTCCGAATCAAGGAGCGATGGGGTCGGCCTGCGC
>NZ_JAYRUV010000023.1:0-70879 GCF_041918875.1 Dongia sp. | reverse complement strand
CAAACTCTCCTAGGCTCAGTTCCATCACCTTCTCCCATAGCCGAAGCACCGCTATAGAGAGTCAGCTTCCGAGCCAATCCGCAAGTCCCACGAGATGTGTGAACATCGTAGCCCCCAACGTGGGGGAGGGTTAGGGAGAGGGGGCTATCTATCCAGCAAACGCCGGATCGCTGGCAATTTCCGCCACCAGCCAGTCGCGGAAATGCTGCATGCGGGGCTCTTTCACGCGTTCTTCGAGACAGGCCAGATACCAGCTGGCGCCGTGGCGCACCTCGATCTCGGGGAAGGGCTTCACCAGGCGGCCGCTCTTCAAGTCGGGCGCCACCATGAATTCCGGCACCACGGCGACACCCTGGCCCTCGACCGCCGCTTCGATGGCGAGCAGATAGGAATCGAATTTGGGCGCGGCGCGGCCCTTGAGTGTCGGGAGATGCGCCGCTTCCAGCCAATCGTGCCAATCCTCGGCGGCGGTGTAGACCTGCAGCATGGCGTGGTTGACGAGATCGGCCGGCTGCCGCAGGCCTATACCGGCCAGCTGCACGGTGGGCGAACAGACGGCGACGAGACGGGCATCGAAAAGATGCATGTAGTGGATGCCCGGCCGGTTCGGATTGCGCGTGCAAATGAAGCCCAGATCGCCCGCGATCGCGTCGAACTCCCAATCCGATTGCTCCGTGAAGAAGCGCACCAGGATGTCGGGATGTTTGGCCTGGAATAGATGCAGGCGCGGCAGCAGCCAGCGCACGGCGACGGTCACATAGACCTGGATCACGAGATCGCCGGAGATCCGCACGCGGTCGACCAGGCCCACTCCCTGCGCCAGCCGATCGAAGCCGTCGCGAAGGTTGGGATAGAGCTGGGCTCCGGCCTCGGTCAGCTCCACCCGGCGCGCGGCGCGGCGGAAGAGGGAGGTGCCCAGGCGCTCCTCCAGCCCCGCCACCTGATGGCTGATGGCCGATTGGGTGAGGCTCAGCTCCTCGGCCGCCACCCGGAACGACAAATGCCGGGCCGCGGCCTCGAAAGCCTGAAGCGATTTCAGCGATGGAAGATTTCGTTTCGCCATGCAGCATGATTTAGCGAATTTTTTCGGCTCTGTACATGAAATGATTTCATGAAAAGCTGAAGAAGGGTCGCTTGCCCGAATGGGCTCCCGGGGCGAATATCCGCCCGAAAACGCGGGGTTATCTGCGCCCGCCCTAAGGAGATCATCCATGAGCACGACTTTGGACACCACGGTGCGGCGCGGCGGCCGCGAGGCGCGGCGCGCGGCGCGTGCGGCCCCCTTGCCCGAAAACCAGCAGCCGGTGCGCCCGGGACTGGAAGGCGGCCGCTACAAGCCGCTTTCGGAGGCCGAGGTGCTGAAGATCCACAATGCCGCCCTCGATGTGCTGGAGCAGATCGGCATGGCCGACGCGATCCCCAGCGGTATCGAGGCGATGACCAAGGCCGGCGCGGTTCTGAACGCCAATGGCCGCCTGACCTTCCCGCGCGCCGTGGTCGAGGATGCGCTGGCCAAAGCCGCGCGCCGCTTCCCGCTTTATGCGCAGGACCCGCGCCACGATCTGCACCCCTGGGACAAGAAGGTCTATTTCGGCACGGCGGGGGCCGCCGTGCACATGGTCGATCCGGTGACCGGCGATTATCGGGATTCGGTCACCAAGGACCAGTATGACATCTCGCGCATCGTCGACACGCTGGACCATATCCATTTCTATCAGCGTTCGGTCGTGTGCCGCGACCTGCCGGACCCCTTCGAGATGGACTTCAACACCTGCTACGCGGCCGTCTCCGGCACCACAAAGCATGTGGGGTCGAGCTGGGTCGATCCCAAACATCTCGAAGCCAGCCTCGAGATGCTGCACATGATCGCCGGCGGCGAGGACAAGTGGCGCGAACGTCCCTTCGTCAGCCAGTCCAATTGTTTCGTCGTGCCGCCCTTGAAGTTCGCGCAGGATGCCTGCCGGTGCCTGGAAGTGGCGGTGCGCGGCGGCATGCCGGTGCTGCTGCTCTCGGCGGGCCAGGCGGGTGCGACGGCGCCGGCAGCCCTGGCCGGCGCCGTCGTGCAGGAAGTGGCGGAATGCCTCGCCGGCCTCGTCTATGTGAACGCGATCAAGCCGGGGGCGCCGGCGATCTTCGGCACCTGGTGCTTCGTTTCGGACCTTCGCACCGGCGCCATGTCAGGCGGCTCGCCGGAACAGGCCTTGCTCTCGGCGGCCTCGGCGCAGATGGCGCAGTTCTACGATCTCACCGGCGGCACCGCCTCGGGCATGACGGATTCCAAACTGCCGGATGCACAGGCCGGTTACGAGAAGGCCTATAACCATGCCCTGGTCGGCAATGCCGGCGCCAATTTGATCTACGAATCGGCCGGCATGCATGCAAGCTTGCTCGGCTTCTGCCTGGAAAGCCTGCTCATCGATAATGACATCATCGGCGCCACGCAACGCACGATCAAAGGCATCGATGTTTCGGACGAGCATCTTTCCATCGAGACCATCCGCAAGACCTGCCTGGAAGGACCCGGCCACTATCTGGGGTCCGAGCAGACGTTGCAGCTGATGCAGACGGAATATGTCTATCCCATGATCGGCGACCGCGCGAACCCCAAGGAATGGGTGGAGCAGGGAAGGCCGGATTCGGTCGCCCGCGCGCAGAAGAAGTTGAAGCAGATCATGGCAAGCCACTTCCCGGCCCATATCCCGGCCGCAGTGGATGATGCGATCCGCGCGAAGTTCCCGGTGCGGCTGGAGCGGGAGCATATGCGCAAGGGGTAGCGTCGCCGTTCGGTGCCGTTTTAATGTCATCCCCCGCGAAGGCGGGGGATCCACGAGTTGTTTTCTTCAGACGATGGAAACTCGTGGATGGCCCGCCTGAAGCGGGCCATGACAGTTTTACTGATGGATTTGAGACCAGATTTCCAGGGGACCAGAATGACGCAACATGCGCGGGTAGTCGTGATCGGCGGCGGGGTTGTCGGCGCGAGTGCGCTTTATCATCTCGCCAAATTGGGCTGGAAGGATTGCGTGCTGATCGAGCGCGACGAGCTGGCCTCCGGCTCGACCTGGCATGCCGCGGGCAATGTGCCGACCTTCTCCGGTTCCTGGAACATCATGAAGATGCAGGCCTATTCGGCCAGGCTCTACAAGATTCTGGGCGCCGAAGTCGATTATCCGATGAACTATCACATCACCGGGTCGATCCGCCTCGCGCACAAAAAAGCGCGTATGGAGGAATTCGCGCATTCGGTGGCGATGGCCCGTGCGCAGGGTTTGGACTACGCGCTGCTCTCGCCGTCCGAGATCAAGGACAAGTACCCGCTGATGGAGATGGACGATATCGTCGGCGGCCTGTGGGACGCCCATGACGGCGATATCGACCCGTCGCAGCTCACGCAAGCGCTCGCCAAGGGCGCCAAGGATATGGGCGCCAAGGTCTTGCGCTTCAATGGTGTCAGCGCCATCAAGCAATTGCCCTCCGGCGAATGGAAGATCACCACCAAGGACGGCACGGAATTCGTGGCGGAGAAGGTCATCAACGCCGCCGGCTACCGCGCCGGCGAGGTGGCGGCGATGGTCGGGCAATACCTCCCCATCATCGCCATGCAGCACCAGTACCTCATCACCGAGATGATCCCGGAACTGGCGGCGCGGGATATGAAGCTGCCGCTGGTGCGCGATCCCGACGTCTCCTATTACCTCAGGCAGGAACGCGACGGCCTCATCCTCGGCCCCTATGAATGGAACTGCAAATCGGATTGGCATGACGGCATTCCGGCCGAATTCGCCTTCCAGCTGTGGCCCGACGATCTCGACCGCCTCGAAAGCTATATCGAGCAGGCGGTTGCGCGCGTGCCTGTGCTGGGCACGGTCGGCGTGCAGAAGGTCATCAATGGCCCGATTCCCTATTCGCCGGACGGCAACCCCTATATCGGGCCGCAGCATGGCCTCACCAATTTCTACAACGCCAATACTTTTAGCTTCGGCATCTGCCAGGGCGGGGGTGCCGGCAAGACGATTGCCGAATATGTCGTGCATGGCGAGCCGGAATGGGACCTGTGGGGCCTCGACCATCGCCGCTACACGGTCTTTGCCGATCAGAAATACACGATCGAGAAGGCCGAGGAGCTTTACCAGAACGAATATGCGATCGGCTTCCCCAATGAGGAACGCCCGGCGGGCCGCCCGCGCCTCAAAACGCCGCTCTTCGAGAAGCTGACCCAGAAGGGTGCCGTCATGGGTGCGCGCGGTGGCTGGGAACGCGCCGCCTACTTTCCGCGCAGCGCGGCGGAAGCGGAGCCGAGGCTCTCCTTCCACCGCGCGGAGCAGGCCTGGTTCGAGCCGGTGCGCGCGGAATGCGATGCGGTCGCCAACCATGTCGGCATCATGGATCTCGGCGGTTTCTCGAAGTTCATCGTCGAAGGGCCGGGCGCCGAGAAATGGCTCGATCATCTGGTCTGCGGCGCGCTGCCCAGATCGAACCGGGTGACGCTCGCCTACACGCTGACGCCCAAGGGCTCGATCCTCTCCGAATTCACCATGACGCGCCTGGCGCCGGAGAAGTTCTATCTGATGTCGGCGGGCTCGGGCCTCTGGCATGACATGGATTGGCTGACGCAGCACCTCCCAACGGATGGGTCGGTGAAGCTCTCGGAAGTCAGTCAGTTGGCTTCCTCGCTGGTGCTGGCGGGACCGCGGTCGCGCGACCTCCTCAAGAAAATCACCGATGCCGATCTTTCCAACAACGCCTTCCCCTGGCCGAGCTGTCAGGAGATTGTCGTGGCGGGTAAGAAAGTCACGGCGTTGCGCGTTAACTATGTCGGCGAATTGGGCTGGGAACTCCATGTGCCGATGGGCGACCTCGTCCACGTCTATGATGCGATCTCCGAGGCTGGCAAGGAATTCGGCCTCAAGGATTTCGGCATGTATGCGATGGATTCCTTACGCCTCGAAAAAGGCTACCGTTCGTGGAAGCAGGACATCACCCATGAATACACGCCCTTCGACGCCGGTCTCGAACGCTTCGTGAAGCTCAATAAGGGCGATTTCATCGGCCGCGAGGCCCTCATCAAGCGCCATGAGGCGGGCGAGAAGGAACGCTTCGTGCCGCTCATCGTCGAAGGCAATACGGCGGATGCGCCGACCTGCTCGATCGTTTTCCAGGACGGTGAGAAGGTCGGCATCGTCGGTTCCGGCGGCTGGGGTTTCCGGATCGGGAAGTCGATCGCACTCTCCTATGTGCGCCTCGATCTTGCCAATGTGGGAACGAAGCTCGAAGTCGAGATCCTCGGGAAACGCTTCCCGGCTGTCGTCGCCGAAGAACCGATCTTCGATCCGAAGAATGAAAGGTTGAAGGCGTGGTAATGGGTGAGAGTCATCAATCGCTCCCCCTCACCCTGACCCTCTCCCGCGAGGGGAGAGGGAATGTAGTGCCGCTGGCAGGTTCGTTGCAACTGAAGGCTATTGCGCCCGACGCATCTAGCCCCTCTCCCCTCGCGGGAGAGGGGTTGGGGTGAGGGGGCTCTCGATACCCGCCATCGAAACCGTCTATTTGCCCCCTGACCACACCCACCGCATAATCCGCCACCAACTCAACCAGCGAAGAAAACGATCCCCATGTCTCTCCCGAAAGAAGCCCGCGTCGTCATCATCGGTGGCGGTATCCTCGGTTGTTCGATCGCTTATCACTTAGGCAGGCTCGGCTGGGGCAGGGAGACCGTGCTGCTGGAGCGGAAGAAGCTGACCAGCGGCACCACCTGGCATGCGGCGGGGCTGGTGCGCGCTTCGCTCTATAGCGAGAGCCTGACCAAGCTCGCCAAATATACGACCGATCTCTATACCACGCTGGAGAAGGAGACCGAGCAGGCGACGGGCTTCGTGCAGCCGGGCTCGCTGTCGGTCGCGACCTCGGAAGCGCGCTGGGAGGAGTTCCGCCGTGGCGCCGACATGCTGCAGAGCTTCGAGGTCGAATGTATCGAGCTCGACCGGGCCGGCGTGCAGGAAAAATGGCCGCTCCTCAACACCGACGATGTGATCGGCGGCATCTTTTATCCGAAGGACGGCAAGTGCAATCCGGCCGACACCACCATGGCGCTGGCCAAGGGCGCCCGGATGAAGGGGGCCAAGATTTTCGAGGATACGAAGGTCGAGGAAGTACTGGTGGAGAATGGCCGCGCCGTCGGCGTGCGCACCTCGGACGGGATCATAAGAGCGGAATATGTCGTGTGTGCCGCCGGCATGTGGTCGCGCGAGATCGGTGCGAAGCTCGGCGTCAATATCCCGCTCCATGCCTGCGAGCATTTCTACATCGTGACCGAGCCGATGGAAGGCATGACGCCGGATCTGCCCGTCATGCGCGACATGGATCAATGCGCCTATTACAAGGAAGATGCCGGGAAGCTGCTGCTGGGCGCCTTCGAGCCGAAGGCCAAGCCCTGGGGCATGAACGGCATCCGCGAGGATTTCGCCTTCGACGAACTCCCTGAGGATTTCGATCATTTCGCGCCGATCCTCGAGGGCGCCATGCACCGCGTGCCGAGCCTGCAGAAGGTCGGCATCCGCAAATTCTTCAACGGGCCGGAAAGCTTCACGGCGGATCAGCGCTATATCCTGGGGCCGGCGCCGGAAGTGAAGAACTTCTTCGTCGCCGCCGGTTTCAACTCGATCGGCATTCAATCGGGCGGCGGCGCCGGCATGGCGCTGGCGCACTGGATCGTCGATGGCGAGCCGCCCTACGATCTGTGGGAGGTGGATATCCGCCGCCTGATGCCGCATATGAGCCGCAAGAGCTTCCTGGTGCCGCGCGTTTCGGAGGCCTTGGGCCTTCTCTATGCGATGCACTGGCCGTACCGCCAGTTCGAAAGCTCTAGGAATGTCCGCCAGACGGCCTTCTACGAAGATTGGAAGGGCTTGGGCGCCTGTTTCGGCGAAGTGGCCGGCTGGGAGCGGCCGAACTGGTATGCACCAAAGGGTGTGAAGCCGGAATATGAATACTCCTACGGCCGCCAGAACTGGTTCCCCTATGCGGCCGCCGACGTGAAGGCGACGCGCGAGGGTGTGGCGCTTTACGATCTTTCGACCTTCGCCAAGTTCCTGGTCGTGGGCAAACATGCGGAAGCGCTGCTGCAGCGCGTCTCGACCGCCGACATCGCGCAACCCGGCAGGGCCGTCTACACGCAATGGCTCAATGAGCAGGGCGGGATCGAGGCGGACTTGACCGTCTTCCGCATCACCGACGCGAAGTTCATGGTGGTGACGGCGGCGGCGACCGCGACGCGCGACTGGCATTACCTCAAAGACCATGTGCTGGCGGGCGAGGATGTCGAGCTGGTCGATATGACCACGTCTTATGCGACGCTCGGCGTCATGGGGCCGAAGAGCCGCGAGCTGCTCCAGCGCATCACCGATGCCGATCTTTCCAATGCCGGCTTCCCCTTCGGCGCCACCAAGCATATCGAGATGGGGAATGCGAAGGTGCGCGCGACGCGCATTTCCTATGTCGGCGAGCTGGGCTGGGAGCTTTACATTCCGACGGAATTCGCGCGCGGCGTCCTTCATGCCGTGCTCGAAGCGGGGGAGGGTCTCGGCGTGCGGCCGGCCGGCATGCATGCGATGGATGCCTGCCGCATCGAAAAGGCCTTCCGCCATTGGGGCCACGATATCGGCATCAAGGACACGATCCTGGAAGCGGGCCTCGGCTTCACCTGCGCCTTCGACAAGAAGGTGCCCTTCATCGGCCGCGACGCGGTGCTGAAACAGAAGGAAGGCAAGCTCGGCCGCCGCATGGTGCAGTTCAAGCTGACCGATCCCGAAAAGCTGCTCTATCACAACGAGCCGATTTACCGGAACGGCGCGCTGGTGGGCCTCGTCACCTCGGCCAATTACGGCCATCATCTGGGTGGCGCCATCGGCATGGGCTATGTTCATAACAAAGACGGCGTCGATGCGGCGTTTATCGCTGAAGGGAAGTTCGAGATCGGCGTGGCACTCACGCGCTGCCAGGCCGAAGCGAGCCTCGCGCCCATGTATGACCCGAAATCAGCCCGGATGCGGATGTAAGAGCAAGCCCCCTCTCCCTAACCCTTTCCCACGTTGGGGGGTATCGCATGTATCCAAAATCGTCATGCCCGGGCCCACTCTTGAATCAAGATTGGCCGGGCATCAGGTTTGACTGGGCTCTGCCCCTCAGTTGCGGGCTGATCCCCGGGTCAAGCCCGGGGATGACGACCTGAAAATAACTTCACATGCGATATCTTCCCAATGTAGGAAAGGGTTAGGGAGAGGGGGCTTTCGCCGTATCTCGCTTATCGTCATTTATTCCCTGCCTTCCTTTGTCGCTTCCGGCGATAATGCCGCCGTGACATTTCGCGAGGTTGGAGACCATGACCGGACGGGCGAAGGAGCAGGCGGCCGAAGAGGTGCGCACTTACGAGGCGCTGCTCGATGAGATCACGGCGCTGTCCCAGGAAGATCAGGTGCTGCTGCGCGACCTCCGCAAGGCGCGCGCCGATCGCGCCCCCAGCGATACCGGGCCGGTAACCCTTGGCGAGCGGACGGCGGACCGGATCGCCGCCATCGTCGGATCCTGGCGCTTCATCATCATTCAATCGGCGCTGCTGGTGGCCTGGCTGGTCTTCAACATCCTTGCCTGGCAGAGGGCCTGGGATCCCTATCCCTTCATCCTCCTCAACCTGATGCTGTCCTTCCAGGCGGCCTATACCGCGCCGGTCATCCTGATGAGCCAGAACCGGCAGGCGGCGATCGATCGCCTGACCCAGCGCTACGATTACGAGGTCAATCTGAAGGCGGAGCTGGAGATCGAGCTGCTCCATCAGAAGATCGACCTGCTGCGCGCGCGTGAGATCGAGCGCCTGACAGCCGTCATCGAGGATCTGCGCCGCCGCCTGCCGCAGGCGCCGGAAGCCTAGCTGGGCCTTGCGGTAAGCGAGGGCAATGCCGCAAAGATTGATTTTGCGCCACGGCATCGGCTTGCCGCGCGGTTGGGCGTGGCGGCGGCCCAGTCCCTGCCGTAAGCTGCTCCCACCGCTGGCGATTGGCGGCAATTCTTCGGAAGGGGATTTGATTTTGGCCTTGGAGCGCGAAATCGGCATCCGCACGACGCGGCTGACATTGGCCGGCCGGTTCTGGCGGGTGCTGCGGCGCCCGAACGGCACTGTCCGCTGCGGCCGCGCCCCGGGACTGCAGACACCCTTGGACATGCTCAGCGCCCTGGTTCTGGATACCGAAACGACCGGGCTCAATGTCCGCAGCGACCGCATCGTCTCGGCGGCGGGTTACCTGCTGGCCGGAACGGAACTGGCCGCCGAACCGCTCTTCGACATCCTCATCGACCCGCAACGGCCGATCCCGCCCGTTTCCAGCGCCTTTCACGGCATTTTCGATGATATGGTCGCCGGCCAGGGCGGTTTTGCCGCGCATTGGCCGGACCTGCACCGGCATCTGGAGCTCGGCCTCATCGTCGGCCATCAGATCTATTTCGATCTTGCCATGCTGGGCCGGGAAGTGCGCCGGCTGGGGACGAAGCTGCAGCCGCCCGTGGCGCTGGACACGGCGCTGCTCTATGCAGCGCTTCACCCCGGGCATCGGCATAAGGACCTGACCCCGTGCTGCGCCGAGTTCGGCATCGACGTCGTCGGACGGCATACGGCGCGCGGCGATGCGGAAGCGACGGGCCGGCTGTTCCTGGCCCTGCTGCCGCTGCTCAAGGCACATGGCATCCATACATTGGGCGAGGCGCTGGCCTTCGAACGCGCCGCCTTCCTGCAGCATCCGCGGCGCTGGCGCTGGTAGCGGCGGGAGGCGGCGGGCATGAACCGGGATATCCTGCAGCGGATCGATGCCTTCGCCTATCGCAACCGCCTGGCCGAGGTCATGCAGGCACCGGTCGTTACCATCGAAGCGGGGGCCCCTCTCACCGCCGCCGCGACGCTGATGGCGCAAAAGCGGATCGGCGCCCTTGCCGTGCTGGATGGAAAGGGCCGCGCCATCGGACTCGTCACCGACCGCGACATCGCCCATCAAGCCGCCGATCCACAGAACCTGGCGCAGCCGGTGGGCGGCGTCATGCAGCAGGACGTGGCGACCCTGCCGCCCGATGCCTTCATCTTCGAGGCGCTGACGGATCTGCGGCGCCACCATACCAGGCACCTCATCGTTGCCGATCGCGCCAGCGGCGCCGCGATCGGCATCGTCAGCATGAGCGCTCTCCTGCGGCTGCGCGCCGAGGATGCCCTGCTGCTGGCAGCCGATGCCGAGGAGGCGCCGGATGCCCAAAGCCTCAAGGAAGTGGTCGCCGCCTTGCCGCGCCTGGCGAAGTCGCTGCTGGCCGAAGGCGTGCCGCCGCGCCAGATCGCAGGCGCACTCGCGGCGGTCATCCGCGATGTCTATGCGCGCGTGGCGGTGCTGGCCGAAAGCCTGATGCTGGCGCGCGAGGGTGCTGCACCGGCGCATTGGTGCTTTCTGGTGCTGGGATCGGCTGGGCGCGGCGAAACTTTGCTCGCCGCCGACCAGGACCATGCGCTGGTGCATGACGGATATGAGGACGATTATCCCTGGTTCGAGAAATTCGGCCTGCATTGTTCGGCGATTCTCGACCAGATCGGCATTCCCTTCTGCCGCGGCGACGTCATGGCCAGCAACCGCGAATGCCGCCACAATCTCGACGGCTGGCGCAAGCGCATCGGCCTGTGGGTGGCCAGCGACGACGATATCGCCTTGCTCAATGCCGACATCTTCTTCGATTTCCGCCCGGCGCATGGCGAGATGAAGCTGGCCGCGGAGCTGCGTGCGATCGCTGCCGAGATCGGCCGCCAGCCGCTGTTCCTGAAACGCCTTGCCGCCTCGATCGGGCAGATCGAGCCGCAGCTGGGCCTCTTTGGCGGCATGAAGACCAGGGGTGGCCGGCTCAACCTGAAGCGCGGGGGGTTGCTGCCCATCGTCTCCGGCGCCCGTGTTCTTGCCCTGAGCCTGGGGAGCATGGCGCTGGAAACCGAAGCGCGCTGGGAGGCAGCGAGGATGGCTGGCCGCGTCAGCGCCGACGATCTTGTCCGCATTGCCGATGCCCACGACATGGCACTGCGTCTGATGCTGACGCAGCAGCTGGCCGACATCGAGAAGGGCCGCATGCCGGGCCCGGAGGTCGAGGTGAAGCGGCTGCTCGATTTCGACCAGGAACGGCTCAAGGACGGGCTCAGAATCGCCTCGGTGATCGACCTTATCGTCCGCCACGCCCTGGTTTGATCCGCCCCTCGCCCGGAGCGGTGACCGGCGTCACAGGCCGGTTCCCGCCGCCGCCGCCGCGCCACGGGCGATGTCTCCGCTTTTCCACCACAAACCCCTGATTCCGCCACATTTCCGGCACCGGCCCGCCATCGCCCGGGGCGATGAAAGGGCGTGCCGGCCTTAAGCATCCCTGGTGAGCGCGATCACTGCGCAAGGGGCCGAAGCCGGCCAGATTAGGGGCAAGTCGTTTTCATTCAACCGGCACACGGCATTTGCCATCAGGGGACCAGCATGTTCGATAGCGTCGTAACCCTCAGCGCCCGCCTTACCCTTCTTTCGCTTTTCGTCTTGTTGCTGGCTCTGGCCGGCGCCGGCGCCTGAAGGAGGCTGCGATGACGCACCCTGGCACCACCGGCCGCATTTTCCTCAAGCTGACCGTTGCGGCCGAATCGCTGATCGTGCTGGCCGTGCTGTGGCTGGCGCTCAGCTCCGACCTGCTGGGGTAAGCTTGCGCCCGGCGCCTGCGCTGGGGTCTAATCCAGACCCGTCCAGCCGAGGTGCCGAAAAATGTCTCCAGAGTCAGATGCCGACCCGCTGCGCTCCTTCGGCCCGGCGCCCAGCGCCGGCGAGATCGAAGAGATGGGCCGCAGAATCCTCGCGGCCCTGCCCCCCGAATTCATGGTCCGCTGCGCCAATGTGGCGCTCCGCGTCGAGGAGTTCGCCGATGAGGAGACATTGGCGGATATGGATATCGACGATCCCTTCGAACTGGCCGGCCTCTATCGTGGCGTGCCGCTGACCGAACGCGGCGCCGACGATCCCACCGGCCTCGACATCGTCTTCCTCTATCGCCGTCCGATCCTGGATTGGTGGGCGGAGGAGGATGCGACGCTGGAACAGCTCATCCGCCACCTCGTCATCCACGAGATCGGCCATCATTTCGGCTATTCGGACGCCGAGATGGAGGCGGTGGAGAATATGGAGGGATAAGGCCCGTCACTTGGCGCCCCCCTCCCAACCCTCCCACCTTCAGGGGGGAGGGCTTTGCGGTCGCGCTCGTTCAAACACCCTGCTCTAGAACCTCCCACATTTCAGAGGGGAGAGGGCTGCAAGTAACGGCTCTATCTCAAAATAGCGGCATGGTGCCGCAGATGGTCTTCCATGAAGCTCTGGATGAAGTAATAGCCGTGGTCGTAGCCTTCATGGCGGCGCAAAGTGAGCTTCTGGCCTGAGACCCTGGCGGCGGCTTCCAGTGCATGGGGATGCAGCTGCGTGCCCAGGAACTGGTCCGCTTCGCCCTGGTCGATCAGGATCGCCCGCGGATGGGTGTGTTTTTCCATCAGCGCGCTGGCATCGTGATCCGCCCAGGCCTTCCGGTCGGCGCCCAGATAGCCGGTGAAGGCCTTCTCGCCCCAGGGGCAGTTGACCGGATTGGAGATCGGGGCGAAGGCCGAGATAGATCTAAACAAATCGGGATTCTTCAGGCCCAGGGTCAGCGCGCCATGCCCGCCCATGGAATGGCCGAAGAGGCCGAGGCGCTTGGCATCCACCGGATAATTGGCGGCGACGAGCGCCGGCAGTTCCTTGGCGACGTATGAGTACATGCGCCAGTTCTTCGCCCAAGGGTCCTGCGTTGCATCCACATAGAAGCCGGCACCGATGCCGAAATCCCAGCTGTCGGCCTGGCCGGGAAAATCCGTGCCGCGTGGCGAGGTGTCCGGCGCTACCAAGGCAAGGCCCAGTTCGGCGGCGACGCGCTGCGCCCCCGCCTTGATCATGAAGGTCTCTTCATTGCAGGTGAGGCCGGCGAGGTAGATGAGCCAGGGCACCGGGCCCTTGGCAGCGGCGGGCGGCAGATAGACCGAGTACTTCATCGGCAGGCCGATCTCGGCGCTGTCATGCTTCCCGAAGATCTGCCAGCCGCCAAAGCAACGATGGCGGCTGGTTTCCGTCACGCTCGTCATCAGTACAGCACCACGCCGCGGATCGAGCTGCCGGCCTTCATCAGGTCGAAGCCCTTGTTGATGTCGGAAAGCGGCATCGTGTGGGTGATGAGGTCATCGATGTTGATCTTGCCGTCCATGTACCAGTCGACGATCTTGGGGACATCGGTGCGGCCGCGCGCGCCACCGAAGGCGGTGCCTTTCCAGACGCGGCCCGTCACCAACTGGAATGGACGCGTCGAGATTTCCTGCCCGGCGCCCGCAACGCCGATGATGACCGAAACGCCCCAGCCCTTGTGGCAGCACTCCAGCGCCTGGCGCATCACATTCGTATTACCTATGCACTCGAAGCTGTAATCGGCGCCGCCCTTGGTGAGATCGACCAGATAGGGAACGAGGTCGCCTGCGACTTCCTTTGGATTGACGAAATGGGTCATGCCGAATTTCTCGGCAATGGCCTTCCTGCCAGGGTTGAGATCGACGCCGATGATCATGTTGGCGCCGGCCATGCGGGCACCCTGGATGACGTTGAGGCCGATGCCGCCAAGGCCGAAGACCACGACATTGGCGCCGGGCTCGACGCGGGCCGTGTTGATGACGGCGCCGATGCCGGTGGTGACGCCGCAGCCAATATAGCAGACCTTGTCGAAGGGCGCGTCGGGGCGGATCTTGGCCAGCGCGATTTCAGGCACGACGGTGAAATTGGCGAAGGTCGAGGTGCCCATGTAATGATGGAGCTTCTTGCCGCCCATCGCGAAGCGGCTGGTGCCGTCGGGCATCAGGCCCTGGCCCTGGGTGCTACGGATCGCCTGACAGAGATTGGTTTTCTGGCTGAGGCAATATTCGCACTGGCGGCATTCCGGCGTGTAGAGCGGAATGACATGGTCGCCCTTTTTCAGGGACGTCACATTGGGGCCGACATCGACGACGATGCCGGCACCCTCATGGCCGAGGATCGCCGGGAAGAGGCCTTCCGGATCGGCGCCGGAGAGCGTGTAATAGTCGGTGTGGCAGAGGCCCGTCGCCTTGATTTCGACCAGGACCTCGCCCGATCTCGGACCCTCCAGCTGCACGGTTTCGATGACCAGGGGTTTGCCGGCCTCAATTGCCACGGCGGCGCGCACGTCCATGAGAATCCTCCGTCGGATGGGTCTTTTGTAGCGGTTCAGAATTCGGCGCCGGTCTTCACTGAAAGTCCATATGGCTTCCATGGGCCGATCGGTCGCAAGTCCCTGTAATATCGTAACATCCGCGCCGCATGCTAGCCTCCATTTCATGACGGAAGAATCGAACGCGACCTATAAATCCCATGATTTCCGCGGCCGGAATCATGCCCGCAACGCAAGCCGGGTGCGTATCGTGCTGTTCTTCTCACTGGCCATGATGGTGGGCGAGATCGCGGCTGGGCAGATTTTCGGCTCCATGGCCCTGCTGGCCGATGGCTGGCACATGGCGACGCATCTGGCGGCCCTGGGCATTTCGCTGCTGGCCTATACTTTCGCCGAACGGCAGGCGGAAAATGCGCGCTTCAGCTTCGGCACCGGCAAGTTCGGCGATCTTGGCGCCTATACCAGCGCCGTGGTGCTGGCGATGGTGGCGCTGGGCATCGGCTATGAAGCGGTGGACCGCTTCTTCAACCCGGCACCCATACAATATGCCGAGGCGATGGGTGTGGCGGCCTTGGGTCTTGTCGTCAACATCGCCGCCGCCATCCTGCTGCAGGAAGATCATGGGCATGATCACCATGGCCATGGGCCTGATGATCACCACGAGCATGGCGACCATCATAGGGACCTCAACCTCAAATCGGCCTATGTGCATATGCTGGCCGATGCGGCGACATCGGTGCTGGCCATGATGGCGATCGGCTGCGCCTGGGCCTTCGGCTGGGTAGAGCTCGATCCGGCGATCGGGTTGGTCGGCGCCATCGTCATCCTGCGCTGGGCCTATACGCTGATGAAATCGGCCGGGGCGATGCTGCTCGACGTGCAGCCCAATGTCGGTCTCGCCGAAGCCATCCGCGCCGAGATCGAGGCCCTGGGCGACGAAGTCACTGACCTCCATGTCTGGCGCGTCGGGCCGGGCCATTTGGCCGGCATCGTCTCGGTCGCCACCGACCAGCAGCGCGGCGTCGATTTTTACCGCGCGGCGTTGACGGGTGTCGCCAAACTCTCGCACCTCACGATCGAGGTCGAGGTGAAGGGGGCGTAGGGCGAGGGGTGCAACGATATGGGGTTGCCATTCACCCATCGTCATCCCCCGGCTTGGCCGGGGGATCCATGAGTTGCCTTTCGATTTCTGAATGCGGCTGACAAACTCGTGGATGGCCCGCCTTCGCGGGCCATGACAACTGAGTTCAGGCGATGATATCCGGCAGGAGTTTGCTCTCCAGCTTGATGATCTGGTCCTTCAGGGCCAGTTTGCGCTTCTTGAGGCGCTGGATCTGGAGCTGGTTGAAGGGCGAGGCTTCGGCCATGGCGCGGATGGCCTCGTCCAAATCGCGGTGTTCGGAGCGCAATTCTTCCAGCTGCACCCGCAGCTCGTTTAGGCCGATCATCACGGTCTGACCATCTCCCCGCCCGTAAGCGTTCTGAAGGTTGTCATCCTATCGCAAAATCGAGGCGGCGTCACGGTTTAGCGGTGGCGGCGCGTGAGAATGCCGCAATCGGGCGATGGGCGGGCGATCTGGCCTTGCGCCCTTTCCGCTCAAGGGGATAGAGATCAAGGGTATCAATCGGGCCGGAAGAAGGGATGCCGCCATGGAGGAGCCGTTTGACCTCGTTCTGAGGAATGGGGCCGTTGCGACACCCAATGGCGTGGAAACGCTCGATATCGGTGTCCGCGAGCGGCGAATTGCAGGCCTGGGCAAGCTGCCTGCCGGACGGGCGGCCGAGGAGATCGACGCTTCCGGGCTCACCATCCTGCCGGGCGTCATCGATACCCAGGTGCATTTCCGCGAACCGGGCCTGACGCACAAGGAAGATCTGGCGAGCGGCACGGCGGGGGCCGCCTTGGGCGGCGTCACCGCCATCTTCGAGATGCCCAATACGACCCCCAATACGCTCAACGCGGCCGACCTCAACGACAAGCTCACCCGCGCCAAGGGGCGGGCCTGGGTGGACCATGCCTTCTTCATCGGCGCCTCGGACGAGAATGCGGACCAGCTCGGGGAGCTGGAACTGCTGCCGGGCTGTGCGGGTGTGAAGATTTTCATGGGGTCATCGACCGGCTCGCTGCTGGTGGCCGATGACGAGACGCTGGAGAATGTGCTGCGCCATGGCCGCCGCCGCGTCGCCATCCATTCCGAGGATGAGATGCGCCTGCGGGAACGGCTGGCGCTGGTGAAGGATAGCGGCGACCCCAGCCTGCATCCCACCTGGCGCGATGTGGAAACGGCGGTGCGTTCGACCAATCGGCTGCTGAAGATCGCGCGGCGCGCGGGGCGGCGGGTGCATGTGCTGCATGTCTCCACTGCCGACGAGATGGACATCTTCAAGGACCATAAGGATATCGCGACGGTCGAGGTGCTGACCCATCACCTCACCTTGGCGGCGCCCGAATGCTATCAGCGGTTGGGAACGCTGGCGCAGATGAATCCGCCGGTCAGGGACAAGATTCATCAGGACGGGATCTGGCGCGCGGTGCGGAATGGACTCGTGGATTGCATCGGTTCGGACCATGCGCCGCATACGCTGGAAGAAAAGGCGCGACCCTACCCGCAGAGCCCGTCCGGCATGCCGGGCGTGCAGACCCTGCTGCCGGTGATGCTCAACCATATGCATGAGGGCCGGCTGACGTTGCAGCGGCTCATCGACCTCACCAGCGCGGGGCCGGCGCGGATTTACAATATCCGCAACAAGGGCCGCATTGCCTTGGGCTACGACGCCGATTTCTCGGTGGTGGATTTGAAGGCGAAGCGCACCATTACCAATGAATGGATGGCAACCAAGGCCGGCTGGACGCCTTATCATGGCATGGAAGTCATGGGCTGGCCGGTTGCCACCATCATCCGCGGCGGCGTGGTGATGCGCGACGGCGAATTGCTGGGCCGCCCCGACGGTGCCCCCGTGCGATTCCAGGAAACCATCCAACCGCAGGATTGAAGATGCGAAACGGCGCCATCATCGGCTGGCATCATCTGCCCTTCGTCAAGGAGGATGCGCGTGAGCTCGAGGAGATGATCGTGGCGGCCGGCGCCGGTGCGCTGGACCATGCCGGCATCGGCCCAGAGGATGTCGATGCGATCTATCTTGGCCATTTCAATGCCGGGTTCTCGGGCCAGGATTTTCCGGCCTCGCTGGCGCTCGGCATTGACCCGGCGCTTCGGTTCAAGCCGGCGACGCGGGTCGAGAATGCCTGCGCCACGGGCAGTGCCGCCGTGCATCAGGGCTTGCAGGCGATTGCGGCCGGGGCTGCCCGGCATGTGCTGGTCATCGGCGCCGAGCAGATGTCGCGCGTGCCGCCGAAGGAAGTGGGCGCCAATCTGCTCAAGGCCAGCTATGTCGCGGAAGAAGGTGGAATCCCTGGCGGTTTTGCCGGTGTCTTCGGGCGCATTGCCGAGCTTTATTACCAGCGCCATGGCGACCAGAATGAGGCGCTGGCGGCGATCGCCGCCAAGAATCACAGGAACGGTGCCGCCAATCCGCTGGCGCAGATGCGCAAGGATCTGGGTCGCGATTTCTGCCGCGCGGTCTCGGAGAAGAATCCGCTGGTGGCGGGGCCCCTGAAGCGAACCGATTGCAGTCCGGTTTCGGACGGTGCCGCGGCACTGGTGCTGGCGGAGATGGATTCGGCCAAGATGGCGGCGCGCGCCATCGGCTTCCGCGCCGCGATTCAAGTGAACGATTACCTGCCCATGTCGAAACGCGACATCATCGCCTTCGAAGGCTGCAGGCTTGCCTGGGCGAAGGCGCTGGGTGAGGCGGGCATTGCCTTGGCCGATCTCTCTTTGGTCGAGACGCATGATTGCTTCACCATCGCCGAGCTCATCGAATATGAAGCGATGGGCCTGACGCCGGCGGGGCAGGGGGCGCGCGCCATTCTCGATGGCTGGACGGAGATGGGCGGCAGGCTGCCGGTCAATGCGTCCGGCGGCCTCAAGGCCAAGGGCCATCCGATCGGCGCCACCGGCGTTTCGATGCATGTGCTGGGTGCCATGCAGCTCGATGGCAGTGCCGGCGACTTCCAGGTGCAGGGTGCAACGCTTGCCGGGCTCTTCAACATGGGTGGCACGGCGGTCGCGAATTATGTGAGTATCCTGGAGAGGGTGAAGTAAAACGAAAACCCCTCTCCCCTGAAGGGGGGAGGAGGAAAAACAAAGGGGAGCCAGTGAATGTTCAAGGCGCTGCTGTTGCAGGAGAAGGACGGCAAGGTCACGTCCGCGATCGAGGATCTGCCGGATGAGCGCTTGCCGGCGGGCGATGTGCTTGTGCGCGTCCATAACAGCACGCTGAACTACAAGGACGGGCTGGTCCTCAACGGCTTGGGCCGGCTGGTGAAGACCTATCCGCATGTCGGCGGCGTCGATTTCGCCGGGACCGTGCTGGAAAGCCAGCATGCCGACTATAAGGCCGGCGACCAGGTAATCCTCACCGGCTGGCGCGTGGGCGAAGTGCATTGGGGCGGTTACGCCGAGAAGGCGCGGGTCAAGGGCGAATGGCTGGTGCCGCTGCCCAAGGGCCTGTCGACCGAACGCGCCATGGCGGTGGGCACGGCGGGCCTTACCGCGATGCTGTGCGTGATGGCGCTGGAGGAACATGGGTTGCGGCCCGATCATGGCGAGGTGCTGGTGACCGGGGCTGCGGGCGGCGTCGGTTCCGTGGCGACGGCGGTCCTGGCGCGGCTCGGCTACCGGGTCGTCTGCTCGAGCGGCCGGCCGGAGCAGGCCGATTATCTGAAATCCCTGGGTGCGGCCGAAATCATCGACCGCACCAGTATTGCCACGCCGTCGGGCAAGCCCTTGGACAGCGAGCGCTGGGCCGGTGCCATAGACAGCGTCGGCGGATCGACCTTGGCCGCCATCCTGCCGCAGATGAAATATCGCGGCGCGGTCGCCGCCTGCGGCCTTGCCGGCGGCACCAAGCTGGAGACGACGGTCATTCCCTTCATCATCCGTGGCGTCAGTCTGCTGGGTGTCGATTCGGTGATGGCGCCGCTGATGCGCCGCAAGGTCGCCTGGGCGCGCATCACCAAGGATTTGCCGATGGAAAAGCTCGACGGCATGATCCAGCGCGCCACGCTGGAGGAGCTGCCGGCGCTCGGCAAGGCGATCCTCGAAGGCAAGGTGCGCGGCCGCGTGGTGGTCGACCTCGGCGTGTAACCTGGTCTGACCGCTCAGGCGGCGGCGATCATGACTTGGGCGGCGCTTTCGCTGGCGGCGAGCAGTTTCAGCTGCGGCCGGGCGGGGCTCGGCAAAGCGGCGACGACCAGCTGGGCAAGCCCGATGGCGCCGGAACTGACGAGGTTGATCGTGATCTGGTCGCCGGGGCGCAGCATTTCACCGGCCGCCGCGAAATAGGCATTGTCGTTGGCGCCGTCGGCAGGGCCAAGGATCTGCCCCAGCGGATCGGGCGTCCGATAGTGCCAGTGGGTAAAGCCGTTGGCATAGGCGAGGACGCTGAGATCGGCGGCGCAAAAGCTCATTTCTACCTTCTCCCCCTGTCGGTCGAGTGGCAGTCATAGACCGTTTTACGCTTCGTGTCAACGCAAATTGAGTTAGTGCGGCGCAGCAAAAAGCCTGAAACGCCTCAGCTTGCGGTGAAAGGGACGACTCGGCGCCCGTGCCTCCAGGGCTTCAGCCGGCCTCGCCGGCGCCGGTGATGCGATAGATCCGCTTAACGTCGCCGGACTTGAGCGCGATGTCGCGGGCCGGGTTGAACTGGTGCAGGACGACTTCCTCGTCGTTGCGGCGGACGAACTGCTTGATGAGCCCCTGGCCATCGGCCAGTTCCACCGCGACGAAACAATTCTTGGTGATGGGGCGGTTGGGATTCACGTAGAGGAGTTCGCCGGCGAAATAACGCGGCTCCATGGAATCGCCATCGACATAGAGGGCGAAGGCATTGAAGGCGCCCTTGAGGTTGGCCGGCCGCTCGACGAATTCCTTGGCCTCGCCTTCGTTGAAATAGAAACCCTCGCTGCCGCCCTTGACCGCGCCGATTACCGGCAGATCGCGCTGACTCTGGCCGCCCCCGACCGCGCTGGGGCGAGGCGCCACGGGTTCGCGACGATGCGTCACCTGCTGGCCCTGCTCGATCCCGGCAAGCTGCAGCACGGCGCCGGGCTCGGTGCCGTGCTGGCTGAAGAGGGCGTCGAGTTCGCGGGCAAGCTCGAAGGGCAGGAAGCGGCGCTTGTAGCGATCCTCGTAATGCTGGTAGCGCGTCAGGCTCCAGCCGAGCGCTTCCGAGACGGAGCGCATGGTAAGGCCCGCCTGTTCGCGCAATTCCTTCAACCGCCTCGCGGCTTCCGAGATTTCCGTCATCGTGGAACTCCTTATCGTCCGCTTTTCATCCGGAAGCTTCATCTGCTCCAGCGCGGCCGACCATCACGGCAATATATGTACGAAGAATACGTTTTTAAAGCTTGACGGCGTAACCAAAATATGCGTATTATTGCCTAATCCCATAACGCGCAAAGCCTGTCGGGGCCGGCACCGGCCCGCAAGGGAGGGAATGAATGGAACAAAAGAGCAACAAGAGGCGTAAAAGAGCCGCCGCGGCGAAGCGGCCATGCCTGGCTTGCGGCACCGCCTTCACCGCCGAAACCCCGTTCCTGCGCATCTGCCCGCTCTGCAAGGAGAGCGAGGAGTGGCAGAGCGGCAACACCGACTTCGCACTTCATGAAAAGGAGCCTGCCAATGATAACTGAACCGGAGGGTGCGGCCCGCACGGCCGAGATCGTCGATTTTCCCCCAAGCCCGACTTTGCGGCCGGAGCAGGCCGTCGGCACCTGCATGAAGACGCGCTGGTCGCAGTTCCTGGGCATCGGCATCACCGAGGCCGGCGATTTCGAGGTGGTGAACAGCGACATGACCGGCGAACGCGCACTGTGGCTGGTGAAATGGGCCGAACGCTGGGCCATGGGTCTCGACGAGGTGGAGGAGATCGACGGATGAGGGCCTTTGCCAATGTGAAGCGCGGACGGCCGAAGCGGCAGACCGCGAACGATCCCGCCAACGGTCCCGCCAACGATAATGAGAAGGATAGAGGCACGCCGGAACTGCAGAGCAAGCGCGCCGCCCTTGCCAAGGGTGTCGAGGCGGCGGCCGTGTCGCATCCGTTGGACCTGCTGCTCGCCCATGGCCACATCGATGCCGCCGAGCATCGCGCGGGCTGGCGCTATGCCGGGCTCTATCGGCGCCTCGTCGGGCGGACGGAGGTGAGCTATAGCCGCCTCTATGCGGGACTTGGCGGCGATGGCGGGCGGGCCGGCGCGGATGCGGGCGGCGATGACGATCTGGCATCGGCGCAGATCCTGTTCCGCAAGGCCCAGCTGCGCTTGCGCGGCGAAGGCGCGGTGGTGGCCGGCCTGACCGAGCGCCTGGCCGTGTTCGGCGCCTTTCCCGGATGGCTGCTGCAGCAGGATGCCGCCGCCCGGCGCGAGCGGTCGCTGCTGCGCCGGGGGCTGCAGCAACTGGCGCAATCCTTCCGATCCAGCAAAGCGAGGTGAGAGATGACCAAAAGACTGGCACTGCCGATCGACAAAGTGGAAACGCTGGCGCAGCAGCATGCCAAGCGTGCGATCGCCGCCCTGGCCGACGTGATCGACGACGAGACGGCAACACCCGCCACGCGCATTTCGGCAGCGACGGCGATGCTGCAATGGGGCTATGGCCGGCCCGGCGGCAAGCTCAAGGCCGGAGAAGGCGGCGAACAAGTGATTCGGCTGACCTGGGGGGAAGAGTGAGAAAATGGGTCTGACGGAAAATAGGAGTTGACAGATTAGGAATATTTTGCTATCATGCAAATATAGACTGCGATATTGCGCCCCGGCGAGCGACAGCTCCCGGGGCGTTCGCATTTTCCGCAAAACCGAATCCAGGATCGCCATGACGCGCCAGGTCAAACCGCGAGCGGCAAAGCCACGCAGAACCGCGGCTGTCGACGTGCATCTTTATGCGCCGCGGCAGCATCAGGCCGATCTGCACCGGCAGCTCAGGCGCTTCAACGTGCTGGTGGCGCACCGGCGTTTCGGCAAGACAGTCTTCTGCATCAACGAACTCATCGCCAAGGCGGCGGCCAACGGCCGCGCGGAAGCGCGCTACGGCTATGTGGCGCCGCTGCTCACACAGGCCAAGGATGTGGCCTGGGCCTATCTCAAGCGCTTCACCGCACCGATCCCCGGCGTCAGCGTCAGCGAAACGGAATTGTGGGTCGATCTGCCGAACAAGGCGCGCATCCGGCTTTACGGTGCCGACAATGCCGACCGGCTGCGCGGCCTCTATTTCGACGGCGTGGTGCTCGACGAATACGCGCAGATGAATCCGCGCGTCTGGCCCGAGATCGTGCGGCCGATGCTGAGCGACCGGCAGGGCTGGGCGCTGTTCATCGGCACGCCGATGGGGCGCAATCATTTCTGCACGCTCTATGAACAGGCGATGCTGGAGCCCGACTGGTTCGCGCAGCGTTTCCCGGCGAGCGAGACCGGCATCCTCATGGACGAGGAATTGAGTGCCGCGCGCCGCGCCATGTCGGCACAGGCCTTCGCGCAGGAATTCGAATGCAGCTTCGCGGCCGGCGTGCCTGGCGCCTATTACGCCTCGATGCTGGAGCAGGCGGAACTGGAGGGGCGCATCGGCCGCGTGCCATGGGAGCCGCGCCTGCCGGTGACGACCGCCTGGGATCTGGGCATCGGCGATGCGACGGCGATCTGGTTCGCGCAGGTCCTGGGTCAGGAAATCCGTATCGTCGACTATTACGAAGCGAGCGGTGCGGCTCTTGCCCATTATGCCAAGCAGCTTTCCGAACGGCCCTATGTCTATGCCGACCATCTGCTGCCGCATGACGTGTCGGTGCGCGAGATGAGTTCGGGCCGCACGCGGCTCGACACATTGCGCGGGCTGGGCCTGAAGGTGCGGGTTCTGCCGGCGCAGGCGGTCGAGGACGGGATCGAAGCGGCGCGCAACCTCATTCCGCGCTGCTGGATCGATGCCGGGAGATGCGCGCGCGGCCTGGACGCCCTGCGCCTCTACCGGCCGGAATTCGACGATAAGCGTCAGGCCTTCAGCCAGCGGCCGATCCATGACTGGACGAGCCATGCGGCCGATGCGTTCCGCTATCTCGCCATGGGGCTGAAGACGCCCGTCCGCCGGCAGAACGAACCGGCGGCCGAGAGCATCTACAGCCCCTTCACCTGGTAAGAGCCGTCCATGCCGCCGCGTGCGCTCAACCGCGATGACCTGATCGCGGTGGCGGAGAATATGCGCGCGGCCGACCGGCGCGAGATCTTCGCCACGCGCTTCGACGAGAATGCCGAACTGCTGGCCGAGGATCTGCTGGCGGGCGATCCGCTGGGTGTCATCGTCGCCGATCGCGACGGCGTGCCCGCCGCCGTCCTGGGGGCCACTGAAATGTGGCCGGGCCTCTGGTCCTTGTGGATGTTCGCGACCGATCGCTGGCCGTCGGTGGCACGCGAAACGACGCGCTTCGCCAAACGCGTGTTGTGGCCGGCCTTGCTGAAGCTCGGCTTGCGGCGGGGCGAATGCCGCTCGGCCGCCGAACATCACGTGGCGCATCGCTGGCTCAGGCATCTGGGCGGCGCCGTCGAATCCATTCATCCCGCCTATGGAAAAGGCGGGGAAACCTTCATCGGCTTTGTCATCTACGGAGAAAGACATGTGTGCGACCCCGACCCGCAAACGGAAGACGACGACCACCGGCAGCAACGCGAGCGTCGCCCCGACGGCGACCGACACGGTTGCCGATGAAGCGACGGAAAAGGAATTGCGCCGCCTGCGCTCGCTCTATGGGCGGCGTGCAACCATCCTGACGCCGGAGCGGGAGGCTTTGGGCCAGGCGCCGGCTTCGCAGAAAAATCTGCTCGGCGCCTGAAGACAGAAACAACCGAAGACAGAAACAAGCTGAACGGCAGCAAGGACCAATCCGCATGGACAATATCGCCCAGGACCTCATTCGCCGGCAGGAAGGTCTCGCCGGCGAACGCGCGACGCTCGACCAGCTATGGCAGGAAATCGCCGAACTGATGAAGCCGATGCGCGCCGACTTCACCTTCCAGCGCATTCCCGGCGACAAGCGGACGCAGAAAGTGTTTGACGCCACCGCCGGCCTTTCGGCGGAGAATCTGGCGGCGGGCCTCTGGGGCATGATCACCAATGCCGCCAACGACTGGTTCACCCTGCGCTCGGATCTCGCCGAAGCCGACGAGGCGCAGGACACCAAGGAATGGCTGGACGACGTCACGCGCCGCATGCAGGCGGCCTTTGCCGCCAACGGCCAGCGCTTCTATGCGCGGGTGATGGAACTCTATGCAGACCTCGTCACCTTCGGCACCGGCATCTTCTATTCGGAAGAGGATGCGGCGACGGGCCGGGTCCATTATTCCTGCCGGCATCTGGCCGAATGCTTCATCGCCGAGAACGAGCGTGACGAGGTCGACACGGTTTTCCGCCGCTTCACCTTCACGGCGCGCCAGGCGCACAAACGCTGGGGCGAGAAATGCCATGCCAGCCTGCTGCGGGCACTCGACAAGGAACCGGACCGGCGCTTCACCTTCCTGCACGCGGTTATGCCGCGCGACGAGGTGGCGAGCGGCCGCTTCGATGCCGCGGGGATGGGTTTTGCCTCCTTCTATGTCGATGTCGAGAACCGGCAATTGCTGTCGGAAGGCGGCTATCACGATTTTCCCTATCAGGTGCCGCGCTGGTCGACCGCGTCGCGCGGACTTTACGGCGACAGTCCGGCGATGCTGGCCCTGCCGGACGTGAAGATGCTCAATGCCATGTCGAAGACAACGATCGTCGCGGCGCAGAAGGCGGTCGATCCGCCACTGCTGGCGGTGGACGAGGTGGCGGTCAGGGGCCTGCGCACGCATCCCGGCGGCATCATCTATGGCGGTCTCGATGAAAGCGGGCGGCGGCGCTACGAACCGCTGCACACCAACGGCAATGTTGGCCTGGGGCTGGAACTGGAGGAACAGCGGCGCGAAGCCGTGCGGCAGGCATTCCATTTCGCGCTCCTCATGATGGTGCAGCAGCCCAACCAGACGGCAACCGAAGTGCTGGCAAGGCAGGAGGAGAAGCTGCGCCTGATGGGGCCGCATCTGGGACGCATCCAGGCGGAGTTCCTGGACCCGCTCATCCGCCGGCAGTTCGGCATCATGCGCAGGGCCAATCTGCTGCCCCCAGCGCCCAGGCAGCTCAAGGGCGGCGGCATCCGTATCGAATATGTCTCGCCCCTGGCGCGCGCGCAGCGGGCCGGGGAAGGGGCGGCCATCGTCCGCGCGCTGGAATCGCTGGCGCCGCTGGGGGCGATCAAGCCCGAGATCTACGACAATATCGATGCCGATGCGGCGGCAAGGCTGCTCGCGCAATCCTTCGGCGTTCCCAACAACCTGCTGAGGACGCCGGCGGCGGTGAAGAAGCTGCGTAAGAAGGCCGAGAAGGAAGCGCCGTCCGAGGCGATGGCGGGAGGCGATGCGATGGGTGGGGCGATGGCCGGCCTTGGCGATCTGGGCGCGATGCTGACGGGCGGCGGCCTGCCCGAAGGTGTCGCATGAAAGCCGGTATCGCCTGGCTCTTGCGGCTGCATGGGCGGTCGCGCGCGCTGCGTGTCGCCGCTGCCTACCGGGAGATGCTCTCGGTGGAGAATGCGCTGGGCCGCCTGATCCTGTCCGATCTTGCGCATTATTGCCGCGCCGGACAGAGCAGTTTCGTGGCGGGGGATCCGCACCAGACCGCCTTCAACGAAGGCGCACGCGATGTGTTTCTGCATATCGCCGAAATGAGCGGCATCGTGCCGATGGATTTTACCGGTCTCGTGGAAGAGGTGATCGATGAAAGATGAAGTGAAGAATCCGGCCGATCTGCCGGCGGATTGGCGCGACGGCCTGGACGAGGATCTGGGTGCCCTGGTGCGGAAGAAGGGCTGGCGTTCCGCGCGCGACGTGCTCGCGAGCTACCGGAATCTCGAAAAGCTGGTGGGTGGCGAGCGGCTGGCCGTGCCGGCGCCCGATGCGGGGGCGGAAAGCTGGGGGCCGGTCTGGGAGAAGCTCGGCCGCCCGAAGGATGCCGCAGGCTACCAGCTGACGCCGCCGCCCGGTCTCAGCCACGACGGCCCGAGTGCCGAATGGTTCCGTGAGACCGCGTTCGAGCTTGGCCTGTCGCAGACCCAGGCGCAGAAGCTGCACGATGCGTTCATCGAGCGTTTCGGTGGCGAAGCGGCGGAGCGGGAGATGCCCGATGCCGAGGAAGATCCCGACCTCAAGACCCTGTGGGGCCGCCAGTATGACCGCAACATGACCGCTGCCCGGCGCGCCTATGGCGCCTTCCTGGGCGACGAGAAGTCTTTCGAGGAGATCGCCGACGGGATCGGCGAAACCGCTTTGATGAACCTGCTGGCCAAGGTCGGCCGTGCGACGGCCGAAGACAGCATCACCGCCCGCGCCGACGCCAAGACCGGCGCCCCACGCTCGCCGGCGGAAGCGATGTCGGAAATCGCCAAGCTGCAGCAGGCGGCCAAGGGAGATCCCAAGCACCCTTACGTCAACAAGACACACCCCGACCACGCAGCGACCGTGAAGCGCATGGAGGATCTGTTCGCGGTGGCGTATGGGCGGTGAGTAAGAGCCAAGGGTGCCTGCTTCGGTTGCCCGAATGTGATTGGCCGATAGCCCCTATCTCTGGGGGCGGAACTTGCTTCCCGGCCCAGTTGTGGCAGGCCGACCGGACAATCTGAGCGGGAGGACTTCATGCGGTCGATTTGGATGGTGGTTCTGGTCCTGCTGGTGGTCTGTGCAGCACCGGCGGCGGCCGAGGAGCCAACCAAATTCGGACCAATAACATGGGCACCCTATCAGGAGTACCTTGAGAAAATCGGCCCAATGGGGCGGGGCGCGTTTGCAGTCGTCCCGACGGTCTGGGCGGCGGTTACTCGTTCTGCGAAGAAGAGCCGTGCAAGAACACATACAAGGTGACAGCCATGAATGCCTGTCAAAAGCACAATCCCGGTTTTACCAGCATCATCTTTGCCATCGACCGGGAGCTGCAGGTGCCGTTCGTGGCGCCGGAGTGATATCAGGGGCTTCTTCAGTTCAGTGAGGGGAGGTGCGATATCGCTATTTTCCCAACGTGATATCGCACCCGCTGTCATGTTTATGAAAAATAAGAGGAAATGCGGGAACCGAACAGGCGGTTGTGAATTGACAAACCCGAGTGACCTATTATTTTGATAGGTATGTCAGGGCAGGTTCTCCAGTTCTAAGGTGTCCCGTCCAAGGGCCCTTCAGTTTATCCGCCAGCAGGCAGCGCACTCGTCGAACGTCGAGTTTCACCCGCACGCCCAAAGGGCAATGCTCAAGCGGAAGATCAACGCTCGCCAGGTGCTGGACTGCCTCCTGAAGGGCGTGATTACCGAAGGTCCTGCCCTGGATCTAAAAGGGGAATGGCGCGTGCGGATGGAGCGCGTTGTCGCGGGGGACCGCGTTTCGGTGGCAGTAGCCATCGACTTCGTAACGAAGACGCTCGTCGTTACAGTGTTTTGAAAGGGATCGGGTTATGTACCATTACACAATGTCGGGCCTGAAGAGGGTCTGGCTGCGCAATGGATATAGGGTGAGAAAGACGCCGGAAGGGGATGCCGTCGCCATCAGTGATATCGACGGACTGCACCGCGCCATTGCCAGCCACTTGGTGCACAACAAGCCGTTTTTGACGGGGCCGGAACTCAGGTTTTTGCGGACAGAAATGTGCCTGTCGCAGAGTAATCTTGCACGCCTGCTTGGCAAGGAGGTGCAGGCCGTTGCACGCTGGGAGAAGACCGGGCGTGTGCTGAAAATGGCCGACCGTTTTGTGCGCGCGCTTTGGCTGGCAAAAAATGACGGCAACGAGACCATTATCACTCTCATTGAACGTCTGGAGGATATGGACCAACAGGCAGATGAGGATCTACGTTTCGAAGATACGAAAGACGGCTGGCGCGAAGCCGCCTAATTTCCTGTCTTTTTCACCTGAATAACCCCGCTCCGGCGGGGTTTTCTTTTGGAGAACCGATGAGCTGCAAGTCATTCGGCTAACCAGAAGCGACCCGCTTACGTCGAGGGGATGACTTCGACTTCGAAGCCCGGAGAACCGCGTCTCGGCGCGGCCCGGCTGACGGCTCGGAAAGACGGCCGCTGACGGCGCGCGCCTGCGCCGAGGCTCGAGGTCCGCGCGCGGGCAACCTCGCCGATCAACGCAGTCACATCATGACAATCTAACGAGAAAGGAAACGTGGACCCATGTCCTCGCAGATCCAGGTTGCGTTCAACAACCTCTATAGTGCCAACATCATGCTGCTGGTGCAGCAGAAGGGCAGCCGCCTCAAGGATGCGGTGCGCCAGGAAGTGGTCGAGGGCGAGATCGCCTATTTCGACCAGATCGGGGCCGGCAGCGCGGTAAAGCGCCAGTCGCGCCATGCCGATACGCCGCTAACCGAAACGCCGCATGCGCGGCGCCAGGTGATGCTGGAAGATTACGAATATTCCGACCTCATCGACCGCCTGGACCAGGTGAAGACGCTGACCGATCCGACCAGCGCCTACAGCCAGGCCGCGGCCCACGCGCTGGGCCGCGCCATGGACGATGTCATCATCGCCAATGCCAACGGCACCGCACGCAGCGGCAAGACCGGGCAGACCAGCATCGCGCTGCCCGCGAATCAGAAGATCGCCGTGGCGGCGAGCGGCCTGACGCTCGCCAAGCTCCTGCAGGCCAAGGAGGTCCTGGATGCGGCCGAAAACGATCCGGACGAGCCGCGCTTCATCGCGTGCCCGGCCAAGGACATCACCGTCCTCCTCAGCAACACGCAGGTCACGTCGAGCGACTACAACACAGTGAAGGCGCTGGCCGCCGGCCAGATCGACACCTTCCTCGGCTTCAAGTTCATTCGCACGCAGCGCCTGGGACTTACCTCCGGCGGCGACCGCGCCTGTCTCGCCTGGCGCCAGTCGGCCTTGCTGCTGGCGATCGCGCAGACGCCCAAGGTGAAGGTCACCGAGCGGCCCGACAAATCCTACGCCACGCAGGTCTATTGCGCGATGTCGGTCGGCGCCACGCGCATGGAAGAAGAAGGCGTCGTCGAGATCGCGACGCTGGCTTGATTGTTGGCGCGGGCAACAGCCGCCACACCAACCCTGTTGCCCGCGCCAAGTCGCAGACTGAAATCAAATAGGAGAAAATCCATGGCTACTCAATATGGCACCCAGATGGGGCGCCTGCGCAACTCGCTGCCCGTAGACTTGCCGATGGCCGGCGACATTCACGGCCGCGTGCGCGTGTTCAACGAGAAGGTCGTGCTGGCCGCCCAGCTGACGAGCGATATCATCGAGGTGGCGCGCCTGCCCAAGGGTGCGCGCGTGCTCTATGGCATTCTCGGCAGCACGGTATCGCTGGGTTCCTCGACCCTGGCGATCGGCATTGCCGGGACCGCCGGCAAGTATCGCGCCGCGGCGGTCTTCACCGCGGTCGATACGCCGACCCTGTTCACCCCGGCCGCGGTCGCCGGCGAGGCCTTGGCGGCGGAGGAAATCGTGATCCTCACCATCGGTGCGGCCGCGCTGCCGGCAAGCGGCACGCTGCGCGTGATGCTCTTCTACACACTGGATTGATCATCATCGCGCTGGTCGGCGGTGGATCCCCGGGCGAAGTCCCGGGGATCCACCGCCGGCGCATATAGCCTTCTGCAGGGAATCCACCATGGCCATTTCGACCGTTTCGATCTGCAACCGCGCCCTCGATCTGCTGGGTGCCGATCCGATCATTTCGCTGGAGGACGGCACCAAGGCGGCCAATCTGTGCCAGCGCAATTTCGAACCGTCGGCGGATTCCGTCCTGCGGCTCTATCCCTGGAACGCCGCCTTGCGCCGCGCGCGCCTGCCGGCCCTCGCCGAGCAGCCGGCCTGGGGCTATCTCTATCAGTTCCAACTGCCGCAGGGGCCGGAGCCGGCTTTCTGCCTGCGGTTGCTCGAGGTCGATGACGGCACGGACTACCGTGTCGAAGGACGCCGGATCCTGACCGATTACGCGGCGCCGCTCGACGTCCTTTATATCGGCCGCATCGTCGATGTCGCGAGTTACGATCCGCTGCTGGCCGAGGCGGTCGCGGCCAAGCTCGCCGTGCACCTTGCCGGCAACCTCACCGAAAGCGGATCGCGCATCGAGGCGGCGCGGGACTATCTGCGCGGCATCCTTGCCGAGGCGAAGGCGATCGATGCACAGGAAGGCGGGACCAGCGACCTGGTGGTCGATGCCTGGCTGGCGGCGCGGAGCTGACACCATGGCGCGCGCATCGCATCTGCTCTCGACTTTCAACGCCGGCGAATGGTCGCCTGAACTCCGTGGCCGCATCGATCTCGACAAGTACCGCAATGCCTGCCGGCGGATCGAGAATTTCGTGCTGCTGGCCCAGGGGCCGGCGACGCGGCGGCCAGGTACCCAGTTCATCGCCCACACCAAGGATGACGGCATCGTGCGCCTTGTCCCGTTCGAATTCTCGACCGAACAGGCCTATATCATCGAGGCAGGTGCCGGATATTTCCGCTTCTACATGAATGGCGGGCGCATCGAGACCGCGCCGGGCGTGGCCTATGAAATCGCGACCCCATACGGCGTGGCCGATCTTGCCGGGCTGAAATGGGCGCAGTCGGCCGACGTGCTCTATCTGACGCATCCAGGATTTGCACCGCGCAAGCTGGCGCGCAGCGGGCACACCAGCTGGTCGCTGGCTGAAATCGACTTTCAGGACGGGCCCTATCTCGACGAGAATGTCGGTGTCGTCACCCTGGCGCCGGCGGCGGCGAGTGGCAGCAATGTGACGCTCACCGCCTCTGCCAGCCTGTTCGTGGCGGAGGATATCGGCCGCCTGGTGCGCATCAAGCATGCCAGCAGCTGGGGCTGGGGCAGGATCGTCACTTATACCAGCGCCACGCAGGTCAAGATCGACATCAAGAGCGCCTTTGGCGGTACCGGCGCGGTGACCAGCTGGCGGCTCGGCGCCTGGTCGCCCGGGACCGGCTGGCCCAGCGCCGTCACCTTTCACGAAGAGCGGCTGTTTCTCGCCAATTCGAAGCTGCAGCCGCAGACGCTTTGGGCCTCGGTCGCGGGCGCTTATGAGAGTTTCACTCCGACTGGAACGGACGGGGTGACGAAGGACGATCATGCGCTGAACTTCACCATCGCCGACGATCGGGTAAATGCCATCCGCTGGATGAGTGCGGGCAAGACATTGGCCCTGGGAACGACGGGTGGCGAGTTCAATCTGACCGCGAGCTCGCTCAACGAAGCGCTGACGCCGAGCAATGTGACGGTGCGGCGCGAGACCACCAATGGCAGCGCCGACATAAGGCCCGAGCGCATCGGTGCCGCGGTTCTCTATGTGCAGCGGGCCGGTCGCAAGATCTACGAGATGGCCTACAGCTTCGAGAACGATGCCTTCAATTCGCCGGAACTGAGCCTGCTGGCGCGGCACCTGACGCAGAAGGGCATCAAGGAGATCGCCTATCAGGCCGAGCCCTGGTCCATCGTCTGGGTGGTGCGTGAGGACGGTGTGCTGCTGGGCCTGACTTACATGCGCGGGCAGGATGTCGTCGGCTGGCATCAGCACCGCATTGCCGGCAATGGTGCAAAGATTCTGTCCGTGGCCTGCATTCCGGGCCAAGGACAGGATGAAGCCTGGCTGGCGGTCGAGCGGCAAATCGGCGGTGTGGCCAAGCGCTCGGTCGAACGCATGGCCGGCGCCTTCACCCCGGAAGACGCGTTCGACAAGAAAGGCGCCTTCTTCGTCGACAGCGGATTAACCTATGACGGCGCGGGGGACGCACAGATAACGCCCGGCACCGGCGCCACCCTTGCCGGCAGCACCGGCGTCGCCTTCACGGCCGCCAGCGCGCTTTTCGCGCCGGGCGATGTTGGGCGGGAGATCCAGCATTCCTATCCGGCGCCGTCCGGCACGGGCTATTACGTGGCGCGGGCGCTGATCACGGACTATGTCGGCGCCAGCGAGATCGCGGCATCCATCGTCGCGCCGTTCCCCTCGCTTGCCGGCATCGCCGCAGGCAGCTGGTCGCTGAGCGCCAGCGTCATTCAAGGGCTGGATCACCTGGTGGGAGAAACGGTCACGATCCTGGCCGACGGCGCGACGCATCCCGATTGCGTGGTCGCCGGCGACGGCAGCGTCAATCTGGAAAGGCCGGTTGCCTTCGCCCATGTCGGGCTCGGCTATACCAGCCGGCTGACCACGATGGATATCGAGGCGGGTGCCATGGATGGCGTGGCACAGGGCAAGAGCCGGCGCATCCACCGGGTAATCGTGCGCCTCAACGATAGCCTGGGCATGCGCGTGGGCGCCGAGTCCGGCGGCACCGAGGACATCGTCTTCCGGGCCGCGCAGACGGCGATGGATCAAAGCCCGCCGCTCTTCACCGGCGACAAGTTCGTCGCCTTCCCCAAGGGCTGGGACAATCGCGCGATCATATCGGTGCTGCAGGAGCAGCCGTTGCCCTGCACGGTGGTCGCCCTCATCCCGCAACTGACAACGATGGATGGATGACATGTGCACAACTGCGGCTGCAATGGCCGCGTCGATGATCGTTTCGACCGGCGTCAAGATGGCGACGGATGCGCAGCAGGCAAACCATGAGAGCCGCGAACTTGAACGCGAGGCAAAAGTCGCCCGCGCCCAAGGCGCCGAGCAGGAGCGCCAATTGCGCCAGCAGGCCGCGCGCGAGCAATCGAAACGGCGCGCCGCCTATCTGAAGGGCGGCGTCACCACGGAAGGCTCGGCGACCGACGTGCTGCTCGATGCCGCGCGCGAAGACGATGTGGAGGCGCGCTGGGCAAGGTTCGGCCAGACCGAAGGAGCGCGCGCCAAGGAACGCGAGGCGCGCTTCCGCCGGCGCCGATCCGTACTCGACCAGCTTTCGACGACGAGTTCGCTCGGCACCAACATCATCTCACTTAAACCCTGGGAGAAAGAATCGTGACACAGCCCAAATCACTTGATGACGCCATGCGCGAGGTTCTCGCGGCGCGCGGTATGCAAACACCGCCAGACCGACCCATCGCCCGGCAGGACGATCTTGCCGGCGCGATGCGCGCGCCACTCGATCCCGACGGCTATCAGATCGCGGTGCCGGCGCCGCTCGACCGCGATGCGGCGCTGGAGGCCAAGGCGCGGCAATGGTTCCATCGGGCCGGCTTGCCGCAAGGGGCGGTGAGCGGCATCGTGCAGGCTTATTGCCGGCATCTTTGCGCGGAAGACCCGAATGTCGAGGAGCGCGCGCGCCGGACCGAGGCCGAGCTTGCCCAGGAATGGGGACCAGACTATCCGCGCAAGGTCGCGGCCGCACAGGCGCTGATCGAAAAATGCGGCGGCGCCGAGGAACTGGGGGAACTGCTCAGCGGCACGGGTCTTGGCAACGATGCTTGGCTCATCCGCACCCTTGCCGTGATCGCCGAGATGGATCCCGTGGCGGGAGGCGGCCGATGAAGGGCGCCACCGGGAACAATATGCGTCAGCCGACGCCGCGC
Organism: Dongia sp.; assembly: GCF_041918875.1. Taxonomy (GTDB): domain Bacteria; phylum Pseudomonadota; class Alphaproteobacteria; order Dongiales; family Dongiaceae; genus Dongia. Next base: position 36,962 of record NZ_JAYRUV010000023.1, on the reverse strand, counting down.
ACTCTTGCGGAATGGCGCCAATGTGCCGCCGGCCTTGTGTCGAAGCAGGGCGAGATCGAGGTGGAACGCGCGAGCCTTGCCGGCCAGCGGCAGGAATTGGCGCTTGCCGCGGCGACCGGGGACAAGCAGGCGCAGATGCGCATCGCGCAGGTCGCCGTGCAGGAACATGCGCTGGAGTTCGACAGGGCGACGATCGCCGAGGGGCTGGTCCGCGCCGGCGAAGAAATCGCGGCCGGCGAAGCCAGGCTTGCAACGTCGGCGCGCCAGCAGGCGGTTGCACGGCACGGCGACCTGCTGGAGAAGCGCCTGGTTCTGGTCGAGGCGATCGAGCAGGCTGTGCGGTCCGTGGCACCGCAATTGACGGCACTTGCGGAACTGACGCTGGAGATCGAAGGCAGCCATGCCCAGCTGGGTGGTTCGCGGGCAACCTTGCCGCCACTGGCGCAGGAAAATGTCGGCGGACGCCTGGCCGAGTTCATGGCCGGGCAGGGCTTTGCCGCCTGGCTGCCCCTGGCGCGGCCGGAAGTGAGGCCGGCCCTGGGTTCCTGGATCGCGGCGGAAAAGGACGCCCAAACCCACTACCGGCTGACTGTCTGAAGGGAATTCCCACATGACCATATCCACGACGATCGCCCGCGTGACATATGCGGGCGACGGGTCGACTTTGTCGTTTGCCGTCCCTTTCAGCTTTTTCGGTGCCGATGAAATCGACGTTATCGAACGCAGCCTGGAAAGCGGCGCCGAGACGCTCAAGGTTCTGGCAACGGACTACACGGTTGCCGGCGGCGGCGGCGCCACCGGCACGGTGACGGCGGTAGCGCCGCCGGGTGCCGCCAGAAGCTGGACCATCTCGCGGCGCACCCACCGCACGCAGACGATCGATTACACGCCGAACGATCCATTTCCGGCCGAAACGCACGAGCGCGCGCTCGATCGGCTGACGGCCCTGGTCCAGGAACTCGACGACAAGCTGGGGCGCGCCGCCGTCCTCAGCCCGACCAGCCCGGTCACCAATGTGACGTTGCCAGATCCGGATGCGGAGAAGCTCCTGGGCTGGAAAAGCGATCTATCGGGCCTGGAGAACAAGAACATCCCGTCGGGCGCCACCATCCATGCCAGCGTCGTCGCGACGCGGGAAGGCGTGACGGCGTCGGAATCGGTGACGCCGCAGGGGCTGGCGGCGTTGTGGCGCAAGGGCGGCGACATCGCCAGCGCGGCAACGCTCGCCAAGCCGGTCGATGCAAATCTGGGCGGCTATCACCTCGTGACCGGAACCAGCACGATCGCCGGCCTGTGGGCGGGCGAGCCGGCCGGCGCCGAGGTGGAACTTCGGTTCGCGGCCGACCTTACCCTTTCGCACAACGCCGTCAGCTTCATCCTGCCCGGTGGCGGTAATGTCATCGTCACGGCCGGCGACGTGGCGCGTTTCCGCAGCGAAGGCGATGGCAATTGGCGCTGTGTCACCGCGCCGCCTGCATGGTTCGGGCAAAGTGGCGGCTTCAGCCTGCCGGTCAGCGCAAAGAGCGCCGCCTATGCCATGCTGGCGACCGACAAAGGCAGCGAGATCAACTTCACCGCCGCTGGCGCCACATTCTCGCTGCTTGCCGCAGCAACGGCCGGCAATGGCGGCATCGTCGCCGTGCGGAATTCGGCGGCGAGCGGCGACATCACCATCGACCCCAACGGATCGGAGACGCTGGATGGGTTGGCGACGCGGCTGTTGCGACCCGGTGACGCAGTCCTTCTGCGTTGCGACGGCAGCGCCTGGCGCACTGTCAGCGGCAGCTATTCGTTCGAAAGTGCGGAGCAGACAATGGCGCTGGCGACGGCCATCTCCGTTGCGCATGGGCTTGGGGTGAAGCCGAACCATCTGCGCGTCGTCTTCCGGTGCAAGACCAGCGAAGCCAATTGGGCCGTTGGTGACGAGATCGATTACAACGCCGTCATCTGGACCTATGGCGCTGCCTTGCACGTAGACGCGGTCAACGCCGCGGGGACAATAAACCAGACCTATCCACCCAACATTGCGAACAAAAGCAGCGGAAGCGGCGTCGCCATGGTGCTGGCCAACTGGCGGCTCGTTTTCTATTGCAAGGACATACGAGGCTGAACATGCAGCATTATTACGTCGATCCTTCGGGCAAGAGCATTGGTAGCTACGATGGCCCGATCGAACTCAGCCCGTTCGCGGGTACGCCGGTCGGCATTGCGCCCGATGATGCCGGTGCCCAGAGATGGAACGGATCCATCTGGGTCCGGCCGGCGGAGTCATCGCGTGAAACTATCTTGTCGGCGATCGCGCGGCGCTACCAGCAGGCATTGGCGGCCGGGCTCGCCCATGGTGGCAAGGTGCTGCAGATACGCGAGCAGGACCAGGCCAATCTGACGGCGATGGGCAATGAAGCGCGCTGGGCGCTGGAAAGCGGCGTGCCGTGGCCGGCCGATTTCGCGTGGCGCATGGCCGACAACACCTTCCTGTCCCTGGCGACACCAGAGAGCATGATCGCCATGGCCGAAGCGGCCAAGGCGGAAGTGTTCCGTCTGCGGCAGGTGAAATGGGTGCATGTCGACGCCGTGCGCGCCATGACGATCGCCGCCGACATCGACAGCTACAATTTTGAAACCGGATGGTGAGGGCGATATGGGCGGATTGCATGAGACATCCCAGGCCATTGGCCGCTTGCAGGCCAGTGTTGAAAAACTTGAACACGCAGTGGCGCGCCTGGGCGACCGGATCGAAGAACTGCAGAGGCTGCGCTGGCTGACGATCGGTGCCCTGGTCGTCCTGTGCGGGCTTTCCGGCGCCAGCGCCGGCTGGTTCACAAAATTCGTCGAATTGGGGGCGTCATGAGCGCGGCGAACAACTTCTCGGCCATTGGCAAGAGTGCCGCCGCCATCGGTTCGATCAACAAGGCCTGGGCCGCGGCCATCGCGGCACCATTGGCTGAGTGGCTCGTCGGTGTCCTGGCCGACGCGCTGTGGAGCGGCTTGCATGTCGCGATGCCCGACAGCGCCGAACTTGCCCTGGTGTCGCTGATCGTCGGGATCGTCGTCTATTACGTGCCAAATCTGCCGGCCAGGGGCGATGGCGATTCAACCGAAGGAGCGGGAGCATGAGAACGAATCGGACGATGCGGAAATGGGCCGGTATCGCGGGCCTGATACTGTCCATGGCATTGGCAGTCGGCTGCGGCACCCAATCGAGCGAAAGCAACCTGTGGGCTCGCCTGACGGCGGCGAATCTGCTGGCGGGCAGCCTGGCGCAAGGGCTCGGCAGCGTCACCGAGGCGCGGGCCATCGTGCCCGGCAGCCCGCGCGCCGTTCTCATCGCGCAAGGACTGGATGCGGTCGCATTGTCGCTGGACAGTGCCGGGGATGCCCTGCGCGCCGGCCTCCCTGCCGTCGCCGAAAGCCAGATCGGGGCCGCTGAGACGCAGCTCGACGGGCTCAAGCCGCTCGTCGTCGTCACGAATGGAGACGCTCAATGAACGCCGCGACCGTCGCCATCATCATCCAGGGCGTGGCCGCGCTGGCGCCCTATCTGGCCCAGCTGGGCGCCCTGGCCGCCAAGGCCAAGGCGGGCGAGGCTGTCACCGACAGCGATTTGCGCCTGGCCGAGGAAGCCAGGCGCCGCGCATTCGCGGCCTTGCGCGAAAAGCTGGCGGGGTGAGGCAAATCGCGCCTCTGGTTGCGGGGAATGTTGCCTGGCCCCGCGACATCCTATAATGACGGAGCGAAATCGGCAGTCATCTCGCAAGGGCAGTCACGCTTCGTCATGGATCATCTCGACCAGCTGGAAGCGCAGAGCGTCTATATTCTGCGCGAGGCTTTCAACCGCATCGACAAGCTCGGCATGCTTTGGTCGCTGGGCAAAGACAGCAATGTCATGGTCTGGCTGGCGCGCAAGGCGTTTTTCGGTCATGTGCCGTTTCCGGTGATGCATATCGATACCGAGAAGAAATTTCCGGAAATGTACCTGTTCCGGGAGCGCTACGCCGAAGAATGGGGCCTCAACCTGATCGTCGACAGATGCCCGCCGGTCGAAGCCACGGATCCGACATTGCCGCCGGCTGCGCGTTCGGCCGCACGCAAGACACTGGGCCTGCGCGATACCATCGCCAAATACGGCTTCACCGGCATCATCGCCGGCATCCGCCGCGACGAGGAGAGTGTGCGCGCCAAGGAGCGCGTCTTCAGTCCGCGTGGCGAAAGCGGCGCCTGGGATTTCCGCGATCAGCCGCCGGAATTCTGGGACTATTTCAACACCGACCTGCCGGTCGGCACGCATCTCAGGGTGCATCCGCTGCTGTCCTGGACGGAACTCGACATCTGGCGCTATATCGAGCGCGAGGGCATTCCCATGGTCGAGCTCTATTTTGCCAGGAATGGGAAGCGCTACCGGTCGCTGGGCGATCACGACATCACCTCGCCGGTCGACAGCGAGGCCGCGACGATTGCCGAGATCATCGCCGAGCTTGAGGCGACGCGCACGCCCGAGCGGGCCGGCCGCGCCATGGACCGGGAAACGGAAGACGCGTTCGAGCGTCTGCGTGCTGCCGGGTACATGTGATGAGCACCGAATTGCAGAATGCGCGCGAGCTGATGCGCATCGTCATCGTCGGCCATGTCGACCATGGCAAATCGACCCTGGTGGGCCGGTTGTTTCACGACACCGGTTCGTTGCCCGAAGGCAAGTTCGAGGCTATCAAGGCCATGTGCGAACGGCGCGGCATGCCGTTCGAATGGGCATTCCTGATGGATGCGTTCCAATCCGAGCGCGACCAGGGCATCACCATCGACACCGCGCAGATCTGGTTCAGGACCAAGATGCGCGACTATACGATCATAGATGCTCCGGGGCACCGCGAGTTCATCAAGAACATGATCACCGGCGCGTCCAGCGCGGAAGCGGCCCTGATGCTGATCGACGCGGGGCAGGGGATTCAGCAGCAATCGCGCCTGCATGCCTTTCTGCTCAATCTCCTGGGGGTGAAGCAGATCGCCGTACTGGTCAACAAGATGGACCTGGCCGATTTCCGCGAAGAGCGGTTCGCCGAGATTGCCCGGGAATATAGCGGCTATCTGGCCTCGCTGGGAATTACGGCCAACTATATCATTCCGATCGCCGCACGCGACGGCGACAATATCGTCAACCGCTCGGCGCGCATGTCCTGGTATCAGGGACCGACGCTGGTCGAGGCGCTCGACAGTTCCAAGCCGACGGCGCCCCTTTCCGCCCTGCCGCTGCGGCTGCCGATCCAGGACATCTACAAGTTCGACGACCGGCGCATCCTGGCTGGCCGCATTGCCAGCGGTTCCCTGTCCGTCGGCGACACGCTTCTCTTCTCGCCCAGCAACAAGACCGCGAAGATCGCCTCGATCGAGGCCTGGTCGGCACCGGCCCGCAACTCCGCCGAGGCCGGTCGGTCGGTCGGCATCACGCTCGACGAGCAGCTGTTCATCGAGCGCGGCGAAATCGCCAGCCATGTCGAAGCGGCGCCGGTCGAGACCAATGTCTTCAGGGCCAAGCTGTTCTGGCTTGCCAAGACGCCCCTGCAATTGGGTCAGAATTACCGCCTGCGCCTGCAGACCCGCGACGTGACCGCCCTGGTCGAGAGTATCGAGTGCATCTACGATCCGGAAACCTTCACCTCGCGCGCCGGCGATGCCGTCGAGCGTAACGATATCGCCGAAGTAGTGCTGCGCTCGCCGGCCTTGCTGGCGCTCGATCCGGTCGAGGCCAATCCGAAGACGGGGCGCTTCGTTCTTTCCGACGGACGGAACATCCTGGCCGGCGGCACGATCTCGCTCGACGGCTATCCCGACCAGCGGCGCCTGGTCACCGTGCGCTCCAGCAATCTGACGGAAGTGGCGCACGGCGTCACCACCGCACAGCGGGCATTGCGCAACGGCCATCCGGGCGGCGTCCTGTGGCTGACGGGACTTTCCGGTGCAGGCAAGTCGACTGTCGCCATGGCGCTGGAACAGGAGCTGTTCCGCCGCGGCTTTCATGTTTTCGTTCTGGACGGCGACAATGTGCGCCGAGGGCTCAGCGCCAATCTGGGATTCTCGCCGGAAGATCGCGCTGAGAATATCCGCCGCATCGGCGAAGTAGCCGCCCTCTTCGCCGAATCCGGCCAGATCGTCATCACGGCATTCATCTCGCCTTATCGCAGCGACCGCGATCGCGCCCGGAAGGCAGCCATGCACGTTCAGGCCGAAGGCAGCACGACCTCGTTCCACGAAATCTATGTCAAGGCGGACCTCGCGACCTGCGAAGGCCGCGACCCCAAGGGCCTCTATCAGAAGGCCCGCACCGGCAAGATTGCCGATTTCACCGGAATCGGCGCGCCCTATGAGGCTCCGGCCGCGCCGGAACTCGTCATCGACACACAAATATTAAGTATTGCCGATGCCGTCGCTCTGGCCGTGCGATACGTGGAGTCACATTTCCGCAAGGTATGAGAATTTTCGAAAATTTCCATTAAGATATTGAAAAATAAGACGTATCTGTGACAGATCGGCGTACGGGTCCGCTATCGAATTGATTCGACTTGCGTCGTCTTTTCGGTCCGCCTAAGTTACCTCCGATAATAATAAATTAACGATTGCTCGACGCAGGGAAGTTTGGCTTCGAGGGGTCGTCAGGGGGGCCAAGATCACTTGGTCCGGTAAGTGTCACGCGCCGTTCAGCGGCGATCGTCCGAGGGGTAAAGCGGGCGGTCTTTGCTGGAGAGGCGGCTAGGGTCAAATGAGCGTCCTACCGTGGGGATGGGATCGTGGTAACCGGAAGAAGTCCTAAGAAATTGTCACTCCGTCATGTCGGGCCGCGTCTTGCTGCGTCCCTTTCGAAGCATTTCTCGCCGCGCGAACTCATCGTGCGCAGCGATGGCAAAATCAAGTATGTGCGCCTCTCCACGCGCAGCCAGCTGGTCGGCGCGACCCTGCTGGGCGGGATCGCCGTGCTGTCGCTGGCAACGTCGATCGGCCTTGCCATGCAGCAGGTGACGCTGCACGGCCGCGACATCGCCGTGCGCGAGGCGGAAGGGGCCTATACCGGCCTCCTCGCCGAGGTCGCAGACTATTTCGACCAGTTCAAGGGCAGCACCGGGAAGCTCGGTGACGATGAGGCTTATCTGCTGGGCCTCTCGGGCGAGAATGCCGGGATGCGCGACGGATTGCGTTCGATCGCCACGCAGATCGAAGGACCGGCGCCGCTCGACGGCGCTGTCGCCAGCAATGCGAAGGTCGGCGAAGACCCGCTGCGCGCCAAGCTGCGCGAGGCGCTGAAGAATCGGCTGCTCGCCTTCGACAGCGATCTGAAGCGGATCGCCGCACGCAACCAGTCGCTCACCAATCAGATCGCCGATCTCAAGTCGGAAATCCGCGATATCGAAGGTGATCGCCGGCGCATGGCGGCCGAGCGCGACGAGCTGACGGCCCTGCTGGATCAGAGCCGGCAGAGCAACGGGAATCTCGCCAATCAGGTAGCGGATCTCACCGGCCGTCTCAATACCCTGCGGCGCGATCACCAGGCGGCAACCGAGCAGGTCGCCAGCCTCACCGCCAAGGTGGGGTCGCTGCAAAGCGAGCTGCAGATGGCGCAAGCCAACAATGCCGACCTGACGCGCCAGGTCGCCCAGACCAAGCTGGCGCTGGGCACCGTCATCAGCCAGCGCAACGCGCTGCAGCTCGGCCGCTCGGACATGGGCCGTACCATCGACGAGCTGCGCGACAAGGTGGCGTCGATCCAGGAAAGCCAGGCCAATTTCGTGGCCTCCGTCACCGAGCGCACGCGCAACAGTCTCGAGGAGATGGAGAAGACCCTTGAGATGACCGGACTCGATGTGGAGCACATGATCTCCGCCGCCGAGCAGAACGGCATCGGCAAGGGCGGTCCGTTCCTGCCCGATCCCGCGACCGGCGCCGACGAGACCGAGCAGAAGCTGCTTGCCAATGTCGCGACGCTCGACGACGAAGTGGCGCGCTGGGAGAAGATGCAGGTCGTGCTGCGCTCGGTGCCGCTGGCGGCACCCGTCGACCATTATTACATTTCCAGCGGCTTCGGTGCCCGCGTCGACCCGTTCAACGGTGCGCGGGCGCGGCATGAGGGCCTCGATATGGTGGGGACCCTGCGCTCGGACGTGCTGGCGACGGCACCGGGCACCGTGATCCATGCGGGCTGGAAGGGAAATTACGGCCGGGTCGTGGAAATCGACCATGGTCTTGGCATACATACGCTTTATGCCCATCTGGATTCGGTTGCCGTGAAGGTCGGGGATGTGGTGGACTATCGGCAGCTGGTCGGCAAGCTCGGTTCGTCCGGGCGGTCGTCCGGCCCCCATTGCCACTACGAAGTGCGTTACAACGATAAACCGCTCGATCCCATGGGCTTTCTCAAGGCAGGTCGCTATGTTTTCAAAGGTTAACAAGTCTGGGCAACCGGCAACGGTACATGACAGTCCCCGGCCCAGCGTGAAGGCCGGCATTCCGTCCATCATCAGTGCCGATCTGCGCATCACCGGCGATCTCGTCTGCAGCGGCGACGTGCAGATCGACGGCTGGGTCGAAGGCGACATTCAGAGCCGCAACATCACCATCGGCGAAGGCGCCACGGTCCAGGGCGGCCTGCAGGCGGAATCCGTGCGCATCTGCGGCCTGGTGAACGGCGAGGTTCGCGCCGACATGGTGGTCCTGGAGAAGACGGCGCGGGTGACCGGCGACATTCTCCACAAATCCCTGGCCATCGAGCAGGGCGCTTATCTGGAAGGCATGTGCCGCCGCACCGATACGCATCCGGTGACAGCCGTGGCAACCACGGTCGAGCCGGCCGCCGCCAAGGAAGTCGTGACGGAGAAGAAGGCCGCGACGGCCTGATTCCTTGCCCTATCCGGGTGCTATCCGGTCATTCCATCAAGCGGGTCGTCCCTGTCGGTGGCCCGCTTGATCATTTCCGGGTCGGCATTGCCGCCGGAACAGACGACGACGACAGTTCTGCCCGCGAGATCACCGCGCATCGCCAGTGCCGCCGCCAGGGCCGCGGCGCCACCAGGCTCGACCACCAGCTTCAGGTGGCGCAGCGCGAAATTCATCGCATCGAGCACGGCGTCGTCGCTCACGACGCGTGCGCCGGCGAGCAGCTGCCGGTGGATGGGAAAGGTCAAGGCGCCCGGCTTCTCCGCCATCAGCGCATCGCAGATCGAGGGGGCCTTGGGCTGATTGCCGATGCGCTCGCCAGCCGCCAGCGAGCGGCTGAGATCGTCGAAGCCCACCGGCTCCGCGGCATAGATCGCCGCCTGCGGATGCTGCTCCTTCACCGCCAAGGCGATGCCCGCAATCAGGCCGCCGCCGCTGCAGGGCGCCAGCACGACGTCCGGCTTGGCGTTGAGCGCCGCCGACTGGGCGCAAATCTCGAGCCCCACCGTGCCCTGGCCGGCGATGACGAACGGGTCGTCGTAAGGCGGCACGATCAGCCCGCCATCGCGCGCCGCGATCGCACGGGCAATGGCTTCCCGGTCCTCGCCGTGGCGTCGATACGACACCACTTCGGCACCGTAACTCCTGGTGTTGGCGACCTTGATCGACGGCGCATCCGCCGGCATGACGATGGTGGCCTTGAGTCCCAGCAGCTTCGCGGCCGCCGCAACACCTTGCGCGTGATTGCCCGAGGAAAAGGCGACGACGGCGCGCAGGGTGGGATCCGCTGTCTTGGCCGCCAGCAGCCGGTTGCAGGCTCCCCGGAACTTGAACGAGCCGGTAAGCTGCAGCGTCTCGGCCTTGATGAGCAGGCGGAAGCCCAGTCTTTCGCCGATCAGCGGATAGTCGAGGAGGGGCGTCTCGACCGCGCGTCCCTTGAGGCGGTCGGCGGCGGCGCGCACATCGACGGCGCTGGCCGCGAATTTCGGTCCACTCAACCTTCCCCCCCCCTTAATTGATCGCAGGACGGTTGAGATCGTCCTCAAGCGCGATCTGTGCGCCGTTCTGCGACAGGCGGCTGCGGTAGATCTGCAGGTTTTCCATCACGCGCTGTACGTAGTTCCGCGTCTCGTCGAACGGGATGTTCTCGACCCAGTCGATCGCATCCGTATCGGCCGAGCGCGGATCGCCGTAAAGGATGGTCCAATCGCGCACCCGGCTGGGGCCGGCATTGTAGGCCGCCACGGCCATGATGTAGGAACCGCCGAAGCGGTCGATCAGCTTTTCCAGGTATAGCCGGCCCAGACGCACATTGAAGGCCGGGTCGCTGGTCAGTTTTTTCTCCTGCAGCTTCTTGACCCCCAGCTCCTTGGCGAGCGGCCGCGCGGTCGAGGGCATCAGCTGCATCAGTCCCTTGGCGCCCGCGGGCGAGCTGATTCTGGCGTCGAAGGCGCTTTCCTGCTTGATGATCGCCAGCACCAGCGCCGGTTCCGGTGCGTTGCCGGGCGGCAGCTTGATGGTGGGAAAGAGGTATTCGGCGAGTTCGAAGCCCTTCTGGCGCGCTTCCTTGGCGACGGCGATGGCGAGGTCGTCGCGCTTCACGGACTTGGCAAGGCTCGCCAGCAGGACATAGTCAGTCGCTTTCGTGGCGCGGTTCGTCATGGTCATGATGAAGGGGCGCACGCGGTCGGCCTCGCCGATCTTTCCCAGCAGCAGCACGACGCGCGTCATTTCGCGCTTGGCGAAGGCGGCCTTCTCCGCGGCATCCGGGCGCACGCCGCTGTCCAGCACCAGATGCTTCGGGTCGGTGAGCCGCGCGGCAGCCAACTGACCGTAATAGACGCTCAGATTCTTGGCGGCATTGCGATACCAATCGGTGGCCGCCGCCATGTCTCCCTTGGCTTCGGCGGCGCGGCCGTTCCAATAGGCGGCCCGGGTCTTGCTGATGATCGACTTGGCGCCGTTATAGAGATTGGTGAAATGCTTCAGCGCCACATCCGGTTCGTCGAGATAGCGCAGGGCGATCCAGCCGGCAAACCATTCGCCCTCGACCAGAGCATCGCCGGTATCGGCATTGTGGGCCGCCGCCAGGCGATAGGCGGCACTGACATCGCCATTGCCGAGCAATTCGCGCGAGGCGCGGTAAAGCTCGTCCCACATCAAATCCGGCCGCGCGACCTGCGCGGGCGGCGGATCGAGCAGCTGCAGGGCCCGATCGATCTTGCCCTGCTTTCGCCAGGCGCGCGCCATTTCGTAGATGAGGCCCGGATCGTCGCGCAGCGGCAGCGGCACCAGGCCGCTGGCGGCTTCGGGCGAGATCTTCTTGTCCTGCAGGCGCATGCGTGCGCTGGCCAAGGCGGCGTGCCCGGCATCGACGCGCTTCAACATGCGCACGGCCTGGTCGCGCTCGTCTTCCCACAGCAGATTGTCGAGCCGCACGACATGATCGGCCATGGTGATCATGTCGCCGAAGCGGAGGATGAAGGTGTTCTCCTGCTCCTTGGAGAAATTCTCGGTCGTCCAGGCCACGCGGGCCACATTCTTCGCCCGGTCGAACTGCCGGTCGGCCCGCAGGGCGCCCAGCAGCTTGATCGCGCCGTCGGCGGTGAGCGGCGGGCGTTCACCGAACCAGGCAAGGACCGAGGCCGTCGGATAGACGGCCGGCATGGCCCGCTCGGCCTGCGCGGTCAGCGTGTCGCGCAGTGGCCAGTCGGGATTGTTCTTGAGGAACCGGGCCATCTCGTCGAAGGAGCGGCCGGGGCCGGGGCGCGTGAGGTCCAGCCATTGCACGACCTTGGCCAGCAGCGGATCCTTGGCCAGATCGGCAAGGCGCCGCGCTTCCTTCCAGCGGTCCTTTTCGATCGCCTGGAAAGCCTGCTGGAAAAGCTTCTTGTCCTTGGCGCTGAGCGGGGCTTCGTCGGCGAAGCCGGGGCGATGGAGCGCCGATATAACGAGGACCGACAGGAGCGCCAGCCAAAGCAGGCGCGACTGGACGAATCGCCCGAACGCGCGAATTCGCGATCCGCCACTGAAGCCGCGGAGAGCGTTCATCGGGTGGAAAGGCAGAGAGATGTGGGTCATTTCCTCGCTCGGAAGGGCCGCGACTCGATGTCCGCCGGCACAGCATTGTATGAGGAGAGCCAGCCTCGCTCAATGGATTCAATGTGTTGGGGATCACACATTGATGCAGCACCTGACATAATCGGGTTAAGTGCCGCCAAAATACCACAGGCGGCGATTCGTCGGGTTTCTCGGCAGAACGCTTGCGGCGGCTTCGGCCTGTCGCTATTTTCCCGGGCCGCTATGTAACCGCCCGGGCCGCCAAAAGATGCGCCGGGCCGACTTGATGGAGCCAGACATGTTCAAGGGTTCGATGACCGCTTTGGTCACCCCATTCCGCAACGGCGCGGTGGACGAGGCTGCGTTCCAGAAATTCGTCGACTGGCAGATCAAGGAAGGCATCGACGGCGTCGTTCCCGTGGGTACGACCGGCGAATGCCCGACGGTGAGCCACGAAGAGCATCACCGCATCGTGGAACTGGCGATCGAGGTGGCCAAGGACCGCGTTCCGGTCATCGCCGGCACTGGCTCGAACTCGACCCAGGAGGCGATCGATCTTACCCGCCATGCCGAAAAGGCCGGCGCGGATGCGGCCCTCATCGTGCTGCCCTACTACAACCGCCCCACGCCGGAAGGGCAGTTCCAGCATTACAAGGCGATCCACGACGCCACCAACCTGCCGATCATCATCTACAACGTGCCGCCCAGAAGTGCCGTCGACATGTCGATCGACACGATGAAGCGCTGCGCCGAGCTGCCGCGCGTGATCGGGGTCAAGGATGCAACGGCGGACCTCGCACGTCCGGCGCGCACGCGCATTGCCATCGGCGCCGATTTCTGCCAGCTCTCCGGCGAGGATGCGACGGCGCTGCCGTTCCTGGCGCAGGGCGGGGTGGGGTGCATTTCCGTGACCTCGAACGTGGCGCCCAAGCTCACCGCCGCGATGCATGCCGCCTGGCGCAAGGGCGACCTTAAGAAGGCCATGGAAATCAACGAGCGGCTGATGCCGGTCAACGATGCGATGTTCTGCGAGACCAGTCCGGGGCCGGTGAAGTATGCGCTCTCCATCATGGGCCATATCCAGCCGGATCTGCGCCTGCCGCTGGCGCCCATTTCCGATGCCTCCAAGCAGAAGGTCGAGGCCGCATTGAAGAAGGCGGGCCTCATCGGCCAGTAAGACATCATGGCGCGAGATATCTCGACCAATCGCTTTGCCGCGCAGAACAGAAAGGCCCGGCACGATTATGCGATCACGGACACGATGGAAGCCGGCCTCCAGCTGATGGGGTCGGAGGTGAAGTCGCTGCGCCTGGGCCGCTGCAGCATCAACGAAGCCTTCGCCGCCGAACGCGATGGGGAGTTCTGGCTGCTCAATGCGCATTTTCCGGAATATGAAGCGGCCAACCGCTTCAATCACGAGCCGGGCCGCCCGCGCAAGCTGCTGCTGAAGAAGCGCGAAGTGTCGAAACTGATCGGCGCCACCCAGCGCGAGGGTATCACCGTGGTGCCGCTCTCGATCTATTTCAACGAACGCGGCCGCGCCAAATGCCAATTGGGCATCGCCAAGGGCCGCCGCCAGGTCGACAAGCGCGCCGCCATCAAGGAACGCGACTGGAAACGCGACCAGGCACGCCTGGTGCGCAACCGCGGCGGGGATTGAAGGCGGCGCGGCGGGATCGCTGCTCCGTCATCGACATCCCCCTCACCCTAACCCTCTCCCGCGCGGGGAGAGGGGCTTGTGCGCAGCGTGCAATAGCCTTCAGTTTCGAAAAAGCGCGCGAATAATCATCAGTTCATTCCCTCTCCCCGCGCGGGAGAGGGTCAGGGTGAGGGGGTGTCAGAGGCCGGCTGCCGCCTTCACCTGCGCCATCGCCTCGCGGAACATCGCTGGTGTCAGCACGCCGGTGTTCGTGTTGTAGCGTGAGCAGTGATAGCTATCGATGAGGATGCGGCCGCCGCTTAGATCGTGGCGGCGGTTGTGGCCGAATTTGAAGGCGCTGCGTTTCTCGCCCAGGGCCTGCAGCGCCGCGTCATGGGCGATGGCGCCCAAGGCGAGATAGCAGCGCGCGGGCGAGGCCAGGATCTCGGCCTTGAGGAACGCATTGCAGGTCTTGATCTCGGCCGGTGTCGGCTTGTTCTGCGGCGGCACGCAGCGCACGCCGTTGACGATGCGGCAGCCCGTGAGCGTCAGGCCGTCATCGGGCCGTTCATCGTAGGTCCCGGTCGCGAGGTTCAATTCCAGCAATGTGCCGAAGAGCAGATCCCCCGCCCAGTCTCCGGTGAAGGGGCGGCCGGTCCTGTTGGCGCCGTGAAGGCCGGGGGCGAGGCCGATGATGAGAAACCTGGGATGCGCGTCGCCGAAGGCCGGGACAGGCGCGTTGAAATAGTCTGGCAGCTTCTTCCGGTTCTCGGCGCGGAAATCGGCAAGACGCGGACAGAGCTGGCAATCATGCCCGGGTTGGGCGATGGCTGGCATGAGCGAATCAGACGTTGCCGGGTTCGTCGTCCGGCTGCGCATCGCGCAGCGGTTGCTCGCGGCCGGGGTCGCGGGCCGCATCGCGCGGGCCTGTCGTGCGCGGATTGTGCGCGCGCGCCACGACCGACGACAGTTCCTCGAGCTCGACGAACATGTCGGCCTGGCGGCGCAATTCGTCGGCCACCATCGGCGGGTTGGAGCGCACGGTCGAGACGACGGAAACACGGACACCCCGCCGCTGTACCGCTTCGACCAGGCGGCGGAAATCGCCATCGCCCGAGAACAAGACGACATGGTCGAGATGCGCCGACATTTCCAGGACATCGATCGCCAGCTCGATATCCATGTTGCCCTTGATCTTGCGCCTTCCCATGGCGTCGGTGAATTCCTTGGTGGGCTTGGTCACCATGGTGAAGCCGTTATAGTCGAGCCAATCGACCAGGGGCCGGAGCGGCGAATATTCCTGGTCCTCGACTAGCGCCGTGTAATAGAAGGCGCGGATGAGACGGCACTGCTCCTGGAAGTGCTTCAGCAGGCGCTTATAGTCGATGTCGAAACCCAGCGCCCGGGCGGCGGCATGGAGGTTGGCGCCATCGATGAAGAGACCGACCCGTTCCTGGGCGTAAAAGCGAAGTGGCATATTGAACCTCGTCGGGAATATGACTGAAAACTATGTTGGTCGGGTGCGCCGGCGCCTGTATGAGGTGCCCGGTACTCTGATGTCCGTCGCGGACCTTAGTGCCGATGGCCGGGAACTCGCAAGGTTTAATGAGACCGCCGGCGCCTCCAGCGCAGGAGATGGCGGAAGTCGGAAAAAGCAGCATGGCTGAATGCATATATATCGGGTTGGGCGCAAATCTGCCGAGCGAGGCGGGCAGTCCGGCTGCCACCTTGGAGAAGGCGCTGGCCGACTTGGCGTCAGCCGGCATAACGATCCGCCGCCGTTCGCCCTGGTACGAATCCGCGCCCGTGCCGGCAGCCCCCGATCAGCCCTGGTATGTGAACGGGGTGGTCGAGGTGGCGACGGATCTGTCTCCTGCCGATCTGCTCGGGCTGCTGCAGCGGCTCGAAGCAGCCAGCGGCCGTATCCGCTCGGTCGCCAATGCGGCCCGGCCGCTCGACCTCGATATCGTGGACTATGGCGGGCTGGTGGCGACGGTGGGGACGCCCCTGCTGCCGCATCCCAGAATGCAGCAGCGGGCCTTCGTCCTTCTGCCGCTGCAGGCGATCGCGCCGCATTGGCGCCATCCGGTGAGCGGCCTTTCCGTGGCGGCGCTGATCGGGGCCTTGCCGGCGGGGCAGGAAATCCGTTTGCTTTGAGGCGCTTGCGGCGCCGGTTGCAGCGAGGCCCGCCGCCATGCGCCTGCGGCATGATGCCTGCCCGGCCCCATCGCTTGAACCCCCAAAATCAATATAGTAGGTTCAGGCAATTAGGCGAATTCCTGGAGATTATCGAAAATGGCGCGCGTAACAGTCGAAGATTGCGTTGAAAAAATCCCGAACCGGTTCGAGTTGGTCATGCTGGCCGCCCAGCGGGCGCGCGAAGTGTCGGCTGGTGCCCAGATCACCGTCGATCGCGACAATGACAAGAATCCGGTCGTGGCCCTGCGCGAGATTGCGGACGAAACCGTCGTCCTCGCCCAGCTGACCGACAATCTCATCACCGGCCTGCAGCGCCATGTCGAGAATGACGAGCCGGAGGAAGAAGGCACCGGCTTTGGCACCGGCGCTGGCGATCTTCTTGCCGAAATGCAGCAGGCGCAGATTTCCGACGACGAAGCCGAAGAAGCCGACATGGCCATCGACGGCGAGTTCGAGGATGCCTCGGAGGCCGATGACGGCAACTGATCCGGCATTCCTGTCATCAGTTACCTTCTTCCTGAACAAGGGAAAGGATTGGTTTCACCCGCATGTAGGTAAGGCCGCGGAAGCGGCGAGAGGTACATCGAGGACCGCATGATCCGGCAATTCGAACTGGTCGAGCGGGTGAAATCTTACGATCCGGGCGCGGATGAGGATCTCCTCAACCGCGCCTATGTTTTTTCGATGAAGGCGCATGGCTCCCAGGCGCGCGCCTCGGGCGATCCTTATTTTTCGCATCCGCTGGGCGTTGCCGAAATCCTGACCCGCCTCAAGCTCGATTCCGCTTCCATCGCCACCGGCCTCCTCCACGACACGGTCGAGGATACCGACGCAACCCTCGAACAGGTCCAGGACATGTTCGGCGGCGAGGTGGCGCAGCTGGTCGACGGCGTCACCAAGCTCTCGCGCCTGGAACTGCAATCCGACAATACCAAGCATGCGGAGAATTTCCGCAAGCTGGTGCTGGCCATGTCCAACGATATCCGCGTGCTGCTGGTGAAGCTCGCCGACCGGCTGCACAACATGCAGACGCTGCACTTCATCAAGAATGCGGACAAGCGCCGGCGCATCGCCGCCGAGACGATGGAAATCTATGCGCCGCTGGCCGAGCGCATGGGCATGCATCAGTTGAAGGACGAGCTTGAAAACCTGGCCTTCGCCGAACTCAACGCCGATGCCTACCAGTCGATCATGCAGCGGCTCTCCTATTTGCGCGAACAGGGCGCCGATATCTGCACCAAGATCATCGCCGAATTGCAGAAGACGATGAAGGATGCCGACCTGCAAGCCGAGGTTTCGGGGCGCGAAAAGACGCCCTATTCGATCTGGCGCAAGATGCAGAAGAAACGCATGGAGTTCGAGCAGCTCTCGGACATCATGGCGTTCCGCGTGATGGTCAAGGATATCGGCCAGTGCTACCAGGCGCTGGGGGCGCTCCACGGCAAATATTCGATGATCCCGGGCCGCTTCAAGGATTACATCTCGACTCCCAAGCCCAACAATTATCAGTCGCTCCATACCGGCATCATCGGCCCGCAGCGCATGCGCATCGAAGTGCAGATCCGCACCGACAACATGCATGAAATCGCCGAAATGGGGGTGGCGGCGCATTGGGGTTACAAGCAGGGGGCCACCAAGATCGACGGCAGGCAATATCGCTGGCTGCGCGAGCTCTTGGACATTCTCGAACATGCTTCGGGGCCGGAGGAATTCCTCGAGCATACCAAGCTGGAGATGTTCCAGGACCAGGTCTTCTGCTTCACCCCGAAGGGCGATCTCATCGCGCTGCCGCGCGGGGCGACGCCGGTCGATTTCGCCTATGCGGTGCATTCGGAAGTGGGCGACACTTGTGTCGGCGCCAAGATCAACGGCCGCATCATGCCGCTCCGGACCGAGCTGCAGAATGGCGACCAGGTGGCGATCGTCAATTCAAAGGCGCAGACCCCATCGCCGGCCTGGGAGCGCTTCGTCGTCACGGGCAAGGCCCGCGCCTGCATCCGCCGCTTCATCCGCACGCAGCAGCGCGCGCAATACATGGAACTCGGCCGGGCGATGCTGCAGAAGGAATTCGCCCATGCCGGCTATGAGTACACGGAAAAAGCCGTCGAGGGCGTCCTCAAGAAGTTCAAGGCGGACGAGGTCGAAGACCTGGTGACGCAGGTCGGCGAAGGGCTGGTGGGTGCCCGCGAAGTCGTCAACGCGATCTTCCCCGGCAACAAGACGCAGGCGCCCGGCGACAAGGTCGTGCCGCTGAAGCGCGACGGCAAGAAGGGCAAGGCCGGCCACGCCATTCCGATCCGCGGTCTCATTCCGGGGATGGCGATGCATTTTGCCGGCTGCTGCCACCCGCTGCCCGGCGACCGCATCGTCGGCATCGTCACCACCGGCAAGGGCGTCACCATCCACACGATCGATTGCGAGACGCTGGAGAGCTTTGCCGATACGCCGGAACGCTGGCTCGACGTCGCCTGGGACCAGGATAAGAACGCGATCGATCAGCATACCGGCCGCCTGGATGTGGTGATTGCCAACCAGCCGGGCAGTCTGGGGTCGCTCACCACCGTCATCGGCAAGAATCTTGGCAATATCTCGAATTTGAAGATCATCAACCGGTCCACCGATTTCTTCGAGATCATCGTCGATGTCGAGGTGAAGGATCTGAAGCATCTTTCCAATATCATCGCCGCTCTGCGGGCGACGCCGTCGGTCAATTCGGTCGACCGGGCACGGGGATAGACCTATGTCTCAAGATGCGATCATTTCGCCTCCCACCTTCAGGGGGGAGGCCGGGAGGGGGGCCAGTTTCAGTCTCGGCCTGCGTCAAACACCACCCATGCCCCTACTTGCCCTCCCCCTGAAGGGGGAGGGATTGGACCGAGCCGCTGCATGATCCTGGGCATCGGCAACGATCTCATCGATATCCGGCGCATCGAGAAATCCATCGAGCGGTTCGGCGACCGCTTCATTCAGCGCGTCTTTACCGAGGTGGAGCAGAAGAAATCCGACCGAAGGGCGCAGCGGGCGGCGTCTTACGCCAAGCGCTTTGCCGCCAAGGAGGCCTGTTCCAAGGCCTTGGGCACCGGCTTTCGCGACCAGGTCTTCATGAAGGATATGGGTGTGGTCAACCTGCCCAGCGGGAAGCCGACCCTGAAGCTCACCAACGGGGCCTTGCGCCGGCTCGAGGAGATCACGCCCCCGGGCATGGTGGCGCAGATCGACCTTACCATCACCGACGATTTCCCCCTGGCGCAGGCCATTGTGATCATTTCAGCCCTGCCGGCCCCTCCGAAATAACGTCGAGGAGTCCCTCGCCCCACAGCCGACGAATGTCGGCCTTCTCCGACCGGGGAGAGGGGTCATCCACCTAAACCAGCGGAAAAGCTCGCTAAAATCATGTCATCGCGGCCGGAAAGGCGGCTGAAAGCCTTGACTTTGAAGGGTATGGCTGGCTTGATCCGCCCGAAAAGCATGCTGCAAGGGCATGCCTCACGCCCCACCCGATTCCGTCCCAAAGAGGCCGTTTTATCCACCATGGCGCGCAAGACAGAGACCGAGCCCAGCCAGATCGTCGAGACCGTCAAGACCATAGCCTGGGCCGCCGTGATCGCCGTGGTGATCCGCACCTTCGCCTATGAGCCCTTCAGCATTCCATCGGGTTCGATGATCCCGACCTTGCTCATCGGCGATTACCTGTTCGTTTCGAAGACGGCCTATGGCTATAGCCGCTTCTCCTTTCCCTGGGGAATAGTGCCCCTGGAAGGGCGCATCTGGGAGGACAAGCCCGAGCGCGGCGATGTCATCGTCTTCCGTCCGCCGGGTGAGCCGCAGACCGATTTCATCAAGCGCCTCATCGGTCTGCCGGGCGACACGGTCCAGGTCAAGGAAGGCCTGCTCTATATCAACGGCGCGGCCGTCAAGCGCGAGCGGATCGAGGATTTCGTCAACAACGATAACGGCCTCGCCTCGCCGCAATACATCGAAACGCTGCCGGGCGGCGTCAGCCACCGCATCATCGAGACGCGCGCCGACCAGGGCGAGCTCGACAACACGCCGGTCTATGTGGTGCCGCAGGGCCATTATTTCATGATGGGCGACAACCGCGATTCGTCGAGCGACAGCCGCGTGCTGAGCGGCTTGACCCCTTATGACGTCAATGCGCGGGTGACCGAGGCGGCCCAGCTCGGCAATGTCGGTTTCGTGCCGGCGGAAAATCTGATCGGTCCGGCCAAGATCCTGTTCTGGTCCTATGACAACACCTTGAAGCTCACCAACCCGCTCACCTGGGTGACGGCCCTGCGCTGGCGGCGCCTGGGCGATCTCGTGGAGTAAGGGGTGGCCAAGGCGGCCCCGACAGCGGAGCTTACCTCGGTTCTCGGTCATGCCTTCGCGCGGCCGGAACTGCTGGAAACGGCCATCACGCATCCCAGCGCCACCGGGCGCAACCGGACCAAGCGCGTGCGCCGCACGGCCAAATCCGCGGCCGACGCCAGGGTCGCCGACAATCAGCGGCTCGAGTTCCTGGGTGACCGGGTGCTGGGCCTGATCGTCGCGGAAATGCTGTTCGCTGCCTTTCCGGAGGAGGATGAGGGGGCGCTGGCCAAGCGCCTTGCCGCGCTCGTGCGCCAGGACGGGCTTGCCCAGGTGGCGCAGTCGATCGCTCTCGGCCGCTTCCTGGTCCTTTCCAAAGGCGAGGAGGAAAGCGGCGGTCGCGAGAATCCGGCGACCCTGGCCGATGCCTGTGAAGCCATCATCGGGGCGCTCTATCTCGATGGCGGTGTCGAGGCGGCGCGGCGTTTCGTCGAAGGGTATTGGCGGCCGATGATGACCGCCGACCTTGCCCCACCCCAGGATGCCAAGACCGCCTTGCAGGAATGGGCGCAGGCCGCGGGACTCAACCTGCCGCGCTACCGCGTCGTCCGCAGCGAAGGCCCGCCGCACGATCCGGTCTTCGAGGTCGAGGCGGCGGTCGAGGGCTATCCGGCCCGCAGCGGCACCGGCCGCTCCAAACGCGCCGCCGAGCAGGCCGCCGCCACCCAATTGCTGGCCCTGGTGCGGCCGGAGGGCTTGAGCGAAAATCAGACCGTTGCGGTCGATCCGGCCTGATGCCGGATTTTTTGGAAAGCAGGCTTCAGATGCGTATGGAGACCGCTTGCGGCTTCATTGCCGTGCTCGGCGCCCCCAATGCCGGCAAATCGACCCTGGTCAACCGTGTGGTCGGGCAAAAGGTGTCGATCGTCAGCCCCAAGGTGCAGACGACACGGGCCAAGGTGCTGGGCATCGTCATGCACGGCCCCGTGCAGATGATCTTCGTCGATACGCCGGGGATCTTCGCGCCCAAACGCCGCCTGGACCGCGCCATGGTGGCCGCGGCCTGGACCGGTGCCGGCGATGCCGACCAGGTGCTCCTGATGGTCGATGCCAGCCGCAAGGGCATCGACGAGGATACGCGCCGCATCATCGAAGGGCTGAAGAGTCACAAGCGCAGGGCGATCCTGGTTCTCAACAAGATCGACCAGGTGAAGGAGCGCGAAAGGCTGCTGGCCAAGACCGCCGAACTCAATGCGCTGGCCAACGAAGGCGAAGAGCTTTTCACCGACACCTTCATGATCTCGGCCGAGCAGGGCGACGGGGTCGAGGATCTGGTGGCGGAACTGGCGCGCCGCATGCCCGAGGGACCGCATCATTATCCGGAAGACCATATCACCGACGCGCCGCAGCGCTTCCTGGCGGCCGAGGTGACGCGCGAGCATCTCTTCCGCCAGCTCCACGACGAAGTGCCCTATGCGCTGACCGTCGAGACGGAAGGCTGGGAAGAATTCAAGGACGGCTCGGTCAAGATCACGCAAATCGTCTTCGTCGCCAAGGAAGGGCAGAAGGCCATCGTCATCGGCAAGGGCGGCGCCAAGATCAAGGCCGTGCGCGAGGCGGCGCAGCGCGAGATGCAACAGGCCTTCGAGCGCCACGTGCACCTCTTTCTGTTCATCAAGGTGCGCGGCAGCTGGGCCGAAGATCCCGAGCGCTACCGCGAAATGGGTCTCGATTTTGAAAGCTGAAGGCGGTGGACTTCACCGACACGGGCTATGTGCTTTCGGCAAGGCGCCATGGCGAGGGCGATCTTATTCTATCTTGCCTCACGCAGGCGCATGGCCGGCATATGGGATTGGTGCGGGGCGGAGCGGGACGCAGGAATCGCGCGATCTATGAGATCGGCAACGCATTGTCGCTCAACTGGCGGGCGCGGCTTTCGGAACAGCTGGGGCATTTCCAGGCGGAACTCATTGAGGCCAACATCGCGCATCTGATGGACGATGCCGACCGGCTTGCGGCTCTCAGTGCCGCGGCCGGCGTCGTCGATGCGACCCTGCCCGAGCGGGAGCCGCACCGGGATGTCCACGGCGATTTCGCGGCCCTGGTTGCCGGCCTCGTCGCTGGAATCCCGGACTGGGGCGGACTCTATCTGCGCTGGGAGCTTAAATTGCTGGCCGATCTCGGCTTTGGCCTTGACCTTTCCCGCTGCGCCGTCACCGGTGCCACCGATGGGCTCGCCTTCGTTTCGCCCAAGACCGGCCGTGCGGTCAGCCGGGCCGGGGCCGGGCAATATGCCGAACGCCTGCTGCCGCTGCCGGCCTTCCTGCTGGTGGAGGGGGCGCCGGCCGATGCGACTGCGCTGGCGCAAGGGTTGCGCCTCACCGGCCATTTCCTCCATGCCCATCTGCTGCCCACGGGCGGTGCGGAAAAACGCTTCAGCGTCCGCGACCGTCTGATCGAACGCCTGACGCGGTAAATGCATACCAGATAACGTGCGTGCCCTTCGACAGCGTTCGTTTCAGGGCGTGAAGGTCGACAGCCTCATGGGTCCGGAGATGCCTGGCGAGGATGTCATCGACGCGCGCCACTTGGCCAAGGCGGCAGCGGTTTCCTCCGCCAAGGCGGCCGCTCCCCCGGCCAACGACAATGCGGCTTCAACCGGGCAGGTCCATCCCGGCCTTGGCTGCTTTGCTGCCATGGCCGAGGCGCAGAAGAACGCCAGCCACGCCTCGCCACAGGAAGTTCTGCAGGCAATCGATGACGGCGTGCGGCTCTTCGCCAACGGCGCGACGCTGGGTTACGCGGACAATTTCGCCGCGGCAGGCAATGCACTGTTCGGCGAGGGCAGCTTCGTCGAGGACTATCGAAGGAACCTCCCGCAAGAGAAGGCGCTGACGGCAGCGGCGCGCGAACGCACCGGAACGATTGGCGCCTTTATCGAAGCGTTACCGGGCGCAATTCCGGTCTATGGCGACGCGCTCTCGCTTATCGGCGATACCAAGCAATATATCGAACATCCCGAGACAGCGACCATCGGCAACGTCTTGGGCACGGTCGCCACCGCCTTGCCGGTGACGCCCAATGTCCTCGGTGCGGCCCGCAAAGTTGAGAACGCCGCGGAAGATGCGGCCAAGCTCGAGGCCAAGGCCGCGAATAAAATCGACGAGCTAGATGCGCCGTAGAAGGTCGAGGCGGATTCCGCTGAGACCCTGCCAGCAGCGATACCGGAGCGGATCCGTCTGGATCCCAAGAATCCGGAGTCCGTCAAAGTCTATTTCAAGCGGTCGATCACCGGAAATGAAGGGCCAAAGGGACACGGGATCGCGAAGCATGTCGGCAAGACGAAAGAAGACCTGCATGCCCGATATCAGAAGGAACCGAATATCAGCAATTCGTCTACATTTCCGGACATCGAAACAGCTGAAGAAGTCGTTCATGCCGTGCTGGCGCAGAAGCAGCAGAAATGAACAGCCAAGAGGTAAGTGTAACGTGGCCGAACATATCCGTGATCATTACGAAGCAGAATATCCCGCGTTGTCTCAGTTGTTTGTCGAGATTCTGGCGAACCAGGGGGGGCTGACTGGCTCAAGGACGGTGTGGCGGCGCATGTCGGCTATTCAGATCAGGCCGAATTGCAGGCAACTGCGGCCGATCTGCAGCGCGCCATGCTGGACACCTCCCTGCAGCCCGATGATATCGCCTATCTGACTAACTATGACCTTCAGTCGCGCCAGGATGTGTTGAACTTCCTGCAGACTCTGGCCGAGCTTCTTGCTGCCGCGCAAAAGGCATAGGGGTGCTGCCGTCCATTCACCTCGGGCGAGCCCGCCTGAATCGATCCGGATCGATATCAACGACCCGCGTCAGTCGATGCCAATTTCAGGCGACCGATCAAGGGGAATGAGGGGCCGGACGGCCATGCGATCGAGAGACACGTCGGCAAGACCAAGGAGGAATTGGCCGATCGTCTAAGAACGGAACCCAAAATATCGGCGTCTTCCTGCTTTCCGGACGAAGAAACCGTCGATGCCGTGGCCTATGGGGCGTTGAAGCAGAATGAACAGCGTGTCTTGAAATGGCTGCAAGATCCCAATCGTGGAGAGATCACGCTGCCATATGCAGGCAAAGACGTCATCGGTATTTCCGTCCGCAAGAATGGAACGGTCGTTGATCGCACGAATGCCATCGTCCATCTAAGAAAGGATGGTCGGGGTGGATTTTGCTACCTGACGGCTTATCCTAATTGAAAATCCTCATTTTCCCGGAACTGAAAAAAGGTTCGCATATGAGCAAATCCGTCTATGAGTTCATGGAAGAGTCATACCCGGCATTGAATGATCTTCTGATCAATGTCGCGGTGAATGCCGGGTCCTTCGAGGAGAAGCGCATAGAAACCACGGTCGCGCGGTTTATCGAAAGCAGTGATGTCGCCCGCTTGAAGCGCACGGCGCATGACCTCGACCTAGCCAGCGAAAAACTGTCGCTGGATCGGGCGGTGCTGAGTGATTTCATGAATTACGTGTTCGATTCCGACGCGGAGGCATTGGAGACGATGCGCGCGATGCGAGATTTGATCAGGAAGGGCATTGCCGCCGAGAGCGCAAAGTCCAGCTGAGGCGCGATGCTGACGCGGACAAATCTCCTGGCAGTCCGGCTTTGCCACCCGAAGGCGCTCTTGATTTGGACCCGCGCGCGCGCCATGCTCCGCCCCATTCGGGTTCAGGGGGCAATCGGGGTATCATGAGTAACCGTCAGTTCATCGTCATCGGCGCCGGCATCGTCGGCATTTCCACGGCACTTTACCTGCAGAAGGACGGGCACCGCGTCACGGTGATCGACGGGCGCGATCCGGGCGAGGGTACGTCGAAGGGGAACGCCGCGGTCATTGCGACCGAATCCTGCATTCCGGTGGCGACCCCCGGCATCCTGTGGGACGTGCCCAAGATGCTGATGGACCCGCTGGGGCCGCTGGCCATCCGCTGGACGTATCTGCCCAGGATAGCGCCCTGGCTGATGCGCTTTGTTGCCAATAGCGGCGAGAAGCGGGTCGAGCAGATCTCGATCACGCTCCGCGCGGCGCTGGTGCAGGCGCTGGCGGCGCATAAGGAATTGGCGGCGCTGGCCAGCCAGTCGCTGATGATCAAGGATACGGGCTGGCTGGGCGTCTTCGAAAAGGACGAGAAGTTCCAGTCCTATCAATGGGACCTCGCCCTGCAAAAGCGCCGCGGAGTCAATTTCCAGGTGCTGAAGAAGGAAGAGATCCGCCAGTTCGAGCCGAGCCTGCAGCCGATCTACAGCCACGCGGTCTATTACCCGGAAAACTCCTTCGTCACGGATAATTTCGCGCTGGTGCAGCGCCTGGCCAATCACTTCGCCGCCAATGGCGGCAGGATCGTGAAGGCGGATGTGAGCGGGTTCGACATCGGTGCCCAGGGGCCTACGGCGGTAAAGGCCGGCGGGCAATCCTACCCATGCGATGCCGTGGTCGTGGCGGCCGGCGCCTGGTCGAGGAAGCTTTCCGCGCAGCTTGGCCACAAGGTGCCGCTCGATACCGAACGCGGCTATCACGTGACGCTTCCCAATGCCCAGAAGCGCCCGCGCATGCCGCTTTATTCGGGCGATCATTCCTTTGCCATCACGCCGCTGGATGTCGGCCTGCGTTTCGCCGGCACGGTGGAACTGGGTGGCCTCGAAGCGGCGCCCAACTATGCCCGTGCGCAGATACTGATGAACCATGGCAAACGCATGTTCGGCGAACTTGACGAGACGGGCCGCAGCGACTGGATGGGTTTTCGTCCCTCGATGCCGGATTCGGTGCCGGTGATCAGCCAGGGCGGACGCTTCCGGAACACCTATTTCGGCTTCGGCCACGGGCATCTCGGATTGACCTTGGGGCCGGTCACCGGGCGGATCATCGCCGATCTCGCGGCCGGGCGCGATCCGGGGCTCGACATGCGGCCGTTCCGCATCGACCGGTTCTGACGAAGATGCGCGCGCCGGACGGAGCCTCGACCGGCGGTTTCTCCCTGCGGCTTCTGCTGCCCTCGGATGCGCCGCAATACCGGACCTTCCGGCTCAACAATCTGCGGCTTTATCCGGCGCTCTTCCGCGCCGACGCGGCGGAGGAGGCGCAAAAGCCGCTCGCCACATCGGAGCGGCGACTGAAGCCCACACCGCTCAACCGCTGGCAGGGCGCCTTCGATCAGGCCGGCATCCTCATCGGCGCGGTCGGGTTCCGGCGCGAGCCTGGTGCCAAGCGCCAGCATATCGGCCAGATCATCGGGCTTTCCGTGGCGCCGGACTGGCAGGGGAAAGGCATCGCCACCGCGCTCATGCTCGATGTCATCGACTATGCCCGCGGCCTCGATGGGCTGCGGCAGATCCAGCTGACCGTGACGATTCCCAATCCGGCGGCCGAGCAGCTTTACGACCGGCTGGGGTTCACGGTGTTCGGACTGGAGCAGGATGCCTTGCGGATCGGCCCCGAGTCTCACCCGAAACAGCATCGGCAATTGCTGCTCGATCGCTAACGCCTTGATCCGATTGGTCGCCCTCGCGCGCTGCGCAGCTCGCAACGCCGGTGGCGGCAGCTGGAGTTCAAACTGCACCCCGATTGCGGGCACGATCTGGATCTTCCTGGCCAAAGCCGATCCGCCGACTAGACAGGAACCGGACGCCGACGGTCAGTAGGTAAGGTCCCAGTACGTCACGACGGCGCCCCCCTTTGATCCGGCCCGGAACAAGCTGGCGGAACCAATACCCGAATATCCGCCGATGCCGACATATTGGAGGTTGCCGCTTCCTTCACCTATGACGCCTTCAATCGCGTCATCAATCACGTCAGCGATCTTGGCGCATTTGCCCTCACCTATCTGGGTGAGACGGACCAGATCACCAGCCGGGCGCTTGCCAACAGCGCGCTGGCGACGAGTTGGAGCTATCTGCCGAACAGCGGCGACCGGCGGCTTGCCGGCATCGGCAATGCCGGGCTCTCGGCCGGCCAGTTCTCCAACTTCGCCTTCATGACGACGTCGGAGAATTTCATCACCTCGGTCGATGAGACGAGCGACGCGGCCACGGCCTATCCGTCCGCCCTCACCCAGGCCGCCACCTACAACAATCTCAATCAGCTAACCGATCTTTCCGGACAGTCCTTCAGCTATGACACCAACGGCAACCTGCTCGGCGACGGCCAGCGCATCTACAGCTGACCGTGACGATTCCCAATCCGGCGGCCGAGCAGCTTTACGACCGGCTGGGGTTCACGGTGTTCGGACTGGAGCAGGATGCCTTGCGGATCGGCCCCGAATCTCACCCGAAACAGCATCGGCAATTGCTGCTCGATCGCTAACGCCTTGATCCGATGACGTAAGAAAGCGTTGGCGCAGGCTTGACGCGAGGCCGATGCTGCATAGGATGGCGCCCGAATCGCTCGTGACCAGAAAGTAGCCTCCCCGCATGGCCAAAAAAGCCGCCACCACCACGCCGCCCCCACAAGGCGAAATCAAGCTGACCAACCTTGCCGAAGCGCTGGGCGAGCGTTATCTCTCATACGCGCTCTCCACCATCATGTCCCGCTCGCTGCCCGATGTGCGCGACGGTCTGAAGCCGGTGCACCGGCGCATTCTTTTCTCCATGCGGCAGCTGCGGCTCGATCCCGGCTCCGGCTTCAAGAAGTCGGCCCGCGTCGTCGGCGATGTCATGGGTAAGTTCCATCCCCATGGCGATGCCTCGATCTATGACGCCATGGTGCGCCTGGCGCAGGATTTCGCGGTGCGCTACCCGATGGTCGAGGGCCAGGGAAATTTCGGCTCGATCGATGGCGATAATCCGGCGGCGATGCGCTACACCGAAGCGCGCCTCACCGAGGCCGCCTCGCTCATGTTGCAGAATCTGGATGAGGAGACGGTCGATTTCCGCCCATCCTATGATGGCGAGAATCTGGAACCGGTCATCCTGCCGGCGGCCTTTCCCAACCTGCTGGCCAACGGGTCGCAAGGCATCGCGGTCGGCATGGCGACCAGCATCCCGCCGCACAATGTGGCCGAAATCTGCGATTGCCTGTCGCATCTTCTGAAGACGCCCAATGCGCGCATCGAGACGCTGGTGAACCTGATGCCGGGGCCGGATTTCCCGACCGGCGGCCTGCTGTGCGAAACGCGCGAGACCATCGTCGAGGCCTATCGCACGGGGCGCGGCTCGTTCCGCATCCGCGCCAAATGGGTGAAGGAGGAACTGAAGGGCGGCGGCTACCAGATCGTCGTCACCGAAATTCCCTATCAGGTGGCGAAGTCGCGCCTCATCGAAAAGATCGCCGAGCTGCTGCAGGACAAGAAACTGCCCTTCCTCGACGATATCAACGACGAATCGACAACCGATATCCGCCTGGTTCTGACGCCCAAGTCGCGCAATATCGAGCCCGAGCATCTGATGGAACAGCTGTTCCGCCAGACCGATCTGGAGACGCGCTTCAGCCTCAACATGAACGCGCTCGACGCCAACCAGACACCGCGCGTGATGGGTCTGCCGGAGGTGCTGCAGGCCTATCTCGACCATCGCCGGGTGGTGTTGCAGCGCCGGTCGAAATTCCGCCTCGGCGAAATCGAGCGGCGGCTCGAGATCCTCGACGGCTATCTCATCGCCTATCTCAATATCGACGAGGTCATCCGCATCATCCGCTTCGAGGACGAGCCCAAGGCCGTCATGATGAAGAAGTGGAAGCTCTCGGACATCCAGACCGACGCCATCCTCAACATGCGCTTGAAGGCCTTGCGCAAGCTCGAGGAAATGGAGATCAAGGGCGAGCACAAGGAACTTTCCGCCGAGCGCAAGGCGCTGCAGGCATTGCTCGCCTCCGATGACAAGCAATGGGAAGCGATCGGCACCGAGGTGCAGGAGCTCAAGAAGCTCTATGGGCCGAAGACGAGCCTGGGCAAGCGCCGCACGGAACTGGGCAAGGCGCCCTCGGCCATGATCATCCCGCTGGAAGCGATGATCGAGCGCGAGCCCATTACGGTGGTCTGCTCCTCCAAGGGCTGGATCCGCGGCATGAAGGGACATGTCGAGGAAGGTGCGGAAATCAAGTTCAAGGAAGGCGATTGGGCGAAATTCCAATTGCACGCCGAGACGACCGACAAGCTGGTGATCTTCGCCACCAACGGCAAATTCTATACGATCCCTTGCGACAAGCTGCCGGGCGGGCGCGGCCATGGCGAGCCGGTGCGGCTCTATATCGACCTTGGCAACGAGCATGACATCGTCACCATGATGATCCACAAGCCGGGTTCGAAACTGCTGGTGGCCAGCCATGACGGGCGCGGTTTCGTCGTTTCGACCGACGAGATCCTGGCCCAGACCAAGAACGGCAAGCAGGTATTGAGCGTGCCGGAGGGCGAGGAGGCGACCGTCTGCGTGCCGGCCGATGGCGACATGCTGGCGGTGATCGGCGACAATCGGAAGCTGCTCATCTTCAAGCTCAATGAAGTGCCGGAAATGACCCGCGGGCGCGGCGTCATGCTGCAGAAATACAAGGATGGCGGCCTTTCCGATGCCAAGGTCTATGCCAAGGCGGAAGGGCTGACCTGGCGCCTCGGCGACAAGATCAGGACCGAGACGCACAGCAACCTCAAGGACTGGATCGGCGAACGCGCCCAAGCCGGCCGCCTGCCGCCGAACGGTTTCCCCAAGGCCAACAAATTCGGCTGAAGTCGAGCCGATCGAACTGGTAGAAATCCCCGCGTTGCCGGCAGGCAGGCGGGGATTTCTATTGGGATGGCTTTTGGCCTTGTAACAAACAAGGCAATGCCGGCGAAACTTCCTTTGCTGGCCGGGTTCCGTGCATGAGGCGCGGTCCGGCCCCAACGACCGACAATTCTGGAGGGAACGCTTCATGACGACCATGACCAAGATTACCACCAGCACCTTGGCTGCGGCGGCGATGGCCTTGCTGGCCGGCGGCACGATCAGCCTTACCACTACGCCGGCCCAGGCCGATGCGGTGCACTGCGCCGGTATCAATGCCTGCAAGGGCCAGGGCTCGTGCAAGAGCGCCAGCAATTCCTGCAAAGGCCAGAACAGCTGCAAGGGCCAGGGCTGGATCGAGCAGCCGAGCGCCGAGGCCTGCACCGGCGCCGGCGGCACGGTCGTGGAATAAGCACGGCCGTCGGTCGGGCAGGCGGCGTCCTCCCCGTGGCCGCCGCCGCCCGGCCTCGGCCGACACGAGGTCATTCATGCCGTCACCTCTGACCGGCTTCGGCCTGGGATTGCGGCCAGCCCATTACGCCGATCTGCAGGCGCATGCCGACGCGCCGGCGCGCCGGGTAGACTGGCTGGAGATCATCTCGGAAAATTATATGCGGGTCGGCGGCAAGCCGCGCCGGCACGTGATGCAGCTGCGTGCGCGCTACCCGATGGCGATGCATGGGGTCTCGCTGTCGATCGGTTCGACGGCGCCGCTCGATCGCGACTACCTGGCCGCGTTGAAGGAGCTTGCGGAGGCGCTGCAACCGGCCTGGATATCGGATCATCTATGCTGGACCGGCATTGCCGGGCTCAACATGCACGATCTGCTGCCGCTGCCCTTCACCGAGGAGGCGCTGGATCATGTCACGGCGCGCGTGCTGCAGGTGCAGGACCGTCTCGGCCGGCCCATCCTGCTGGAGAACACGTCGAGCTATGTGACCTATGTCGAATCGGCAATGCCGGAATGGGAATTCATCGTCGAACTCGCGCGCCGCACGGATTGCGCCCTGCTGCTCGACGTCAACAATGTCTATGTGAACGCCTTCAATCACGGTTTCGATCCGCAGCATTTCCTGGCCGCGATTCCGCCAGGCCTGGTGCGGCAGATCCATCTGGCCGGCCACGAGAATCACGGTACGCATATCATCGACACGCACGATCACGACATTGTGCCGGCTGTCTGGCACCTCTACGCAAAGGCGATCGCGCGTTTCGGTCCGGTGCCGACGATGATCGAGCGCGACGATCGGATTCCGCCGCTCGGCGCGCTGCTGGACGAGCTTGAACAGGCGCGGCGGGTTGCAGCCAGCGCCGCGGCGTCGCGCGAAACGCAGGTCGCATGACGAGCCTTTCCGCCCTGCAGGCCGACTTTCAGGCCTATCTGCTGCATCGGGCCGAGGGCATCGTGCGGCATGTGCAAAGCAATGGGCGGCTTTGCGCGGCCGATCTGCTGGAGGTCTATCGTCGCGGTTACGGGTTGCGGCTGGTCGAAGCGCTCGGCAATGACTTTCCCGGACTCAAGGCCATGTCGGGCGAAGAGGCGTTCGAACGCCTGGCGCGAGCCTATGTGGCGGCATATCCGTCGCGGCATCCGTCCCTGCGCTGGCTGGGTCGCGCGCTGCCGGATTATCTTGCCGCCATGGATCCGCTTGCCGCCGGCATGGCGCGCTTCGATTGGGCGGTGGCGCTGGCCTTCGATGCGCGCGATGAAGAGCCGGCGGGCCTCGCGGACCTGTTCGCCTTGCCGCCGGATATGTGGGAGACATTCACCATCGTCTTCGCCGACGGTGTCAGCGTCTTTACAGCGGATGCTTCCATGGGCGATCTGCGTCATGCGTTCCTGCGCGATTCGGACGACCGTCCAGCCGCAGCCGGATATGAAACTTCCTGGATCGTCTGGCGTCATGGCGAGGAAGTGCAGTATCGCCGGCAGGAGCAGGACGAAGCGGCGGCCTTCGGCCTGATGCGGGATGGCGGCCCCTTCGGCGCGATGTGCCGGCTGCTGGCGGAACGCGGGCAGGAAAACGCGGCCCCGCGCAGCGCCGAAATCATCAAGGATTGGCTGGAACGCGGTCTTGTCGCGGCGGTCGTTCACGATGCGCCGGTGTCTTTTTAGCGCGGTTCCGCTGCTGCTCGCCTGCGCCCCGGCGGTGGCTTCCGGGATTTGCGATTACGATATCGACATCGCCGGCGCGGCGGCCACGGCGTTGGAGATACATATTCAATGCGACACCGCCGATCCGCCGGCTTTCACTTTTGCCGATCCGGATGCGGCGGCCTTCATCGAACGGCTGGCCGATGTGGGGTCAAGGGCGCATTTCCGCATCGACCTCGATCGCTTCGCCGCCACCGGCGATCGTTACGATTCCGCCCTGCGCCTTGGCCGCTCGGTGCTGGTCTCGCCGGGCGCGATCCTGCCGCGGCCGATGGATCCCGAGGCCGAGTTGCGCCTGCGCCTGTCATCGGCCGATGGCGCCGGGCATGCGGTCGGCCTGCCGGTCCGCTCCGACGGGCGATATGAAATCCCGGCCGGCGCGATTGGGGAAGCCGGCGAATGGGTCCTCGGCCAATTCGACACACTGCAGATCGGCGGACAGGCGGCGACCGTCGCGATCCTTGATGCGCGACGCTCCGTTTCGAACGACGACCTGCGGCGATGGATCGAGGATGTCGCCGCCGGCAACCGCCGTTTCTGGGGCGCCGATCCGGTATCGCCGCTGCTTCTCGTCGTGTTGCCGGCGGCCGGCAAATCGGGCCTGCCTTTCGGCCGCGTCATGGCGGCCGGCGGCGCCACTGTCCTGCTTCTGCTGGGCGAGGCGGCGGGGTGGGACCAGCTTTACCGGGAATGGGTGCTGGTCCACGAGTTCCTGCATCTCGGCACGCCCTTGCTGCGCGATACCGGCATCTGGTTCAACGAAGGCATCGCCACCTATTTCGAACCGATCCTGCGCGCCCGCGCCGGCTGGAAATCGGAAGACGAGGTCTGGCACGAATGGCTGACGAATATGCCGCGCAGCCTGCCTGCCCTCACGGAAACGGGACTGATGAATGCCCCTTCGCGCCGCGCCTATTATGGCGGCGCCCTCTTCATGCTGCTGGCGGATATCGAGTTGCGGCGCGGCAGCGCCGGGGCGATCGGCATCGAGGATTGCTTGCGGACGGTCCTCGATTCGGGGCAGGACATACGCATCCGCTGGCCGACCCGCCGCATGCTCGAAACCTGCGATCGGCGGAATGGGCAGGGTGGCGTTCTCGCCTCGCTGGCGGCGAAACATGTCTATGGCCATGCAGCGCTCGACCTCGACGACCTATGGCGCCGGCTCGGGGTGGCGATTGGCGCGGATGGCGGTGTCCGCTACGACGATTCGGCGCCTCTGGCAGCGGTGCGTCGTGCGATCGTCTGGGGCAAGGACAGATATTGGACGCCCATCGGAACATATCGAGCGCCCGGCACGGCACGGTCATTCGAGGCGCCTCCCTGAGATCCGCGTTGCTGGCGGTCACGGAGATTCCTGGCGACTGACGGAAAGTTCGGATTTTAAGTAATAAAATTACCAATCCACCCTGCTTTCGTGGCCGGAAAGGCCAGGGAGGTCTAGAATTAGGGGTGGTGGACCTTTCGGACCCCAGCGTATGGTAGTTATGCAGAGACCGGCGCACCGCAGGTAAGTCTTTGAAAAATCCCGATTTCACCCCGGATTCTTCTGCTTGACCGGGGGTAATCGAATCAATATATTCCGCCCGCCTTTAAGGGGGCTGGTGGTAGACCTCTGGCGCGCAAGCGCCCTCACAGTCTAGACGCTGTCCCGGCTTAAGCATCCGAAGCGACATATGGCTCCTCTGCCTTCGAGCATGAGCAATCTGGCGTTTTTAGCGGCCGCATCGAGACGTGAAGAGCGTCGGGTTCGATGAGGTCGCGTTTGCATATGGCAACATTTGCCAAGGACTGCATGCAGTTCGCAAATCTCGCGCCAATGGGCTCGGCCCGGACGCGCGAATGAGGTGAGGAAGAAGAATGCCGACGATTAACCAGCTGATCCGCCAGGGCCGTGCGCCCCTGAAGGCCCGTAACAAGGTCCCGGCGCTTGAAGCGAGCCCGCAGAAGCGCGGCGTGTGCACCCGCGTCTACACGACGACGCCGAAGAAGCCGAACTCAGCGCTGCGTAAGGTCGCGCGCGTGCGGCTCACCAACGGCTTCGAAGTCACCTCCTATATCCCCGGCGAAGGCCATAACCTGCAGGAGCACTCGGTCGTCATGATCCGCGGTGGCCGCGTGAAGGATTTGCCGGGCGTTCGCTACCACATCATCCGCGGCACGCTCGACACCCAGGGCGTGAAGGACCGCAAGCAGCGTCGTTCGAAGTACGGCGCCAAGCGGCCGAAGTAAGGAGATTTGAGAGATGTCGCGTCGTCACGCAGCTGAAAAGCGCGAAGTTCTGCCGGATGCCAAGTTCGGCGATGTCGTGCTCACCAAGTTCATGAACAGCCTCATGTATGCCGGCAAGAAGTCGACGGCAGAAACCATCGTCTATGGTGCTCTCGCCAGCGTCGAGAAGAAGTCCAAGGGCGATCCGGTGAAGCTGTTTCACGAAGCCCTCACCAACGTGAAGCCGCACCTCGAAGTGCGCTCGCGCCGCGTCGGCGGTGCGACCTATCAGGTGCCGGTCGAAGTTCGTCCGGACCGTGCTCAGGCGCTGGCGATCCGCTGGATCATCACCACCGCCCGCGGCCGTTCCGAGCAGACCATGACCGACCGTCTCGCCGCCGAAATCCTCGATGCCGCCAACAATCGCGGCGCCTCGGTGAAGAAGCGCGAGGACACCCATCGTATGGCGGAGGCCAATAAGGCCTTCTCGCACTATCGCTGGTAAGAGCAAGGAATCCGCATCATGGCGCGCACCACTCCGCTCGAGCGATACCGCAATATCGGCATCATGGCCCACATCGATGCCGGCAAGACCACCACGACCGAGCGCATCCTCTATTACACCGGCAAGTCCTATAAGATCGGCGAAGTGCATGAAGGCACGGCGACGATGGATTGGATGGAGCAGGAGCAGGAGCGCGGCATCACCATCACCTCGGCCGCCACGACCTGTTTCTGGCAGGATCACCGCGTCAACATCATCGACACCCCGGGCCACGTCGACTTCACGATTGAGGTCGAGCGTTCGCTTCGCGTGCTCGACGGCGCCGTGACGGTGTTCGATTCGGTCGCCGGCGTCGAGCCGCAGTCGGAAACGGTGTGGCGCCAGGCCGACAAATACGGCGTGCCGCGCATCTGCTTCGTCAACAAGATGGACCGCATCGGCGCCGACTTCTACCGCTGCGTCGACATGATCGTCGATCGCCTCGGTGCCAAGCCGCTGGTCGTTCATTTGCCGATCGGTTCGGAAAGTGAATTCGCCGGCCTCGTCGACCTCGTCGCCATGAAGGGCATCATCTGGAAGGATGAGAGCCTCGGCGCCGAATTCGTCGTCGGCGACATTCCTGCCGAGTACAAGGAAAAGGCCGAAGAATATCACGCCCGTCTCGTCGAGATGTGCGTCGAACTCGACGACCAGGTCATGGAAGCCTATCTCGAAGGCAAGCAGCCGGACGTCGCCACTCTGAAGCGCCTCATCCGCAAGGGCACCATCGCCGGTTCGTTCGTGCCGGTGCTGTGCGGCTCGGCCTTCAAGAACAAAGGCGTGCAGCCGATGCTGGACGCCGTGGTCGACTTCCTCCCGTCGCCGCTCGACGTGCCGGACATGAAGGGCGTCGCCGTCGACTCCGACCAGGAAATGACCCGCAAGAGCTCGGACGACGAGCCGTTCTCGGGGTTGGCGTTCAAGATCATGACCGATCCGTTCGTCGGTTCGATCACCTTCGTCCGCGTCTATTCCGGTATCCTCAACTCGGCCACCACCGTCCTCAACACGGTGAAGGAAGAGAAGGAACGCGTCGGCCGCATGTTGCTGATGCACGCCAACAGCCGCGAAGACATCAAGGAAGCCCGCGCCGGCGACATCGTCGCCCTGTGCGGCCTGAAGAACACCACGACCGGCGACACCCTCTGCGATCCCGCGCACCCGATCGTGCTCGAGCGCATGGAATTCCCGGAGCCGGTGATCGAGGTGGCGGTCGAGCCGAAATCGAAGGCCGACCAGGAAAAGATGGGCGTGGCCTTGAACCGCCTCGCCCAGGAAGATCCCAGCTTCCGCGTCAATTCCGACCCGGAAAGCGGCCAGACGATCATCAAGGGGATGGGCGAACTCCATCTCGAAATTCTCGTCGACCGCATGAAGCGCGAATTCAAGGTCGAGGCAAATGTGGGTGCGCCGCAGGTGGCGTACCGGGAAAGCATCACCAAGAAAGTCGAGCACGACTACACGCACAAGAAGCAGACCGGCGGTTCGGGCCAGTTCGCCCGCGTCAAGATCCGCTTCGAGCCGCTTGAGCCGGGTTCGGGCTTCGTGTTCGAGAACGCCGTCGTCGGCGGCGCCGTCCCGCGCGAATATGTGCCGGGCGTCGAAAAGGGCCTGAAGCTCGCCAAGGAGACCGGCGTGATCGCCGGCTTCCCGCTCATTGACTTCAAGGCGACCCTGATCGACGGCGCCTACCACGACGTCGACTCCAACGTGCTGACCTTCGATATCGCCTCGCGCGCCTGCTTCCGCGAAGGCATTCCCAAGGCCGGTCCGAAGCTCCTCGAACCGATGATGAAGGTCGAGGTGGTGACGCCGGAAGACTACATGGGCGACGTGATCGGCGATCTGAATTCCCGTCGTGGCCAGGTCCAGGGCATGGACAGCCGCGGTAATGCGCGCGTCATCACGGCGATGGTGCCGCTCGCCAACATGTTCGGCTACGTCAACACCCTGCGCTCGATGAGCCAGGGCCGTGCCCAGTACACCATGACTTTCGACCACTATGAGCAGGTCCCACAGGCGGTTGCGGACGAAGTCCGCGCCAAGATGGCCTAACGGAACTGCGACAGATACTGACGGAGTAAAGAAGATGGCGAAGGCTAAATTTGAGCGTAACAAGCCGCACTGCAACGTTGGCACGATCGGCCACGTTGACCACGGCAAGACGTCGCTGACGGCGGCGATCACGA
>NZ_JAYRUV010000022.1:0-75676 GCF_041918875.1 Dongia sp. | reverse complement strand
TGGTGCAAGCGACCGCCACGCTGCATCGCGCGATAGGCGGGGAGCGGCCCGTCATCACTCATGGATGCGACCAACACATCGGTCGTTGCTGAAATCGCGACTCGGTCAATATGCATGTCGCGCATATCACAACATATTTTTTTGCGCTTATCCACTGGGAAGTGATTCGCGCGTGGCGCGACCACCACGGATTTCGTCTCGACTGAGTCATCGCGGCAACAGTTCACGCATCATGATGGAACGTCTCATCACCTTCGTCGCCGGTTTGAATCGCGCAAAAAGAAACCGCGCCGACCCGTATCGGTCGGCGCGGTTCTATCACGCGCAAGGTGAAGAAACGGTTCACATGCCGGAGAGCGGCATGCCGTTGACCTTGGTATCGCCGGCCGCATCGACCTCCAGCTTCAGCTTGTCGACCGGCTTGCCGTCGCTGCCCGTCTCGCGCTTGGCCATCGACTGGATCATGGCGAGGCCGCCGACGATCTGCGCCGCATTGGGCGAGGTCTGCGCCGCTTCATTGGCCAGCTTCATGGCTTCATCCAGGCCATGAAGGGCTACATCGAGCGCACCGACCAGGCCCAGTGTGGCATCCGGCTTCACGTCGAAATTGCCGGTGGCGTCGAGCTGCATGACCTCCGAAGTGAGGCCCGAGGGGGCCACGGTGAGCTTCATCGGCGCCTTCTGCAGCAGCTGTTGCATGGCGACGAACATGATGCCCGCGGCCGCTTCCGAATGCGCCGGATCGCCCGCGATCAGGTTCGGGAAATTGTCGCCGACCAGCTGCCACAGCTCCTTCGACGGGACGTCGGTGAGGTTGAGGTCGAGCTTGCCGGATGCCGGCAGGAGCTTGGCGAAGAGCGGATCGCCGGCGAGATCGGGATCCTTGATCACCAGCTTGTCGTGGCTCAGGCCCAGATTGACGGCGGCCTTGTCCTTGTCGAGGCCATCGAAGGCCATGGTGAAAGCGCCCAGGCCCAGATGGAACGGCTCGCTGCCATCCTTCTCCTTGAAGCCCGCTTCGGTGAAGCTGCCGTCATATTTGAGGCCGCCGATGAGGCCGGACATGCTCTTGATCATCTCGCCGAACTTGGCGGCCTGTGCCGGATTGATTCCTGCCGGCGCGGCGGCTTCGGTTGCGGTGCCGTTCGTCGCCGCATTGCCGGCCGCCGCCTCGGCCTTGGCCGTCGCCTCGGCGATTTCGGCCATCAGGTTCTGCATCTCGCGGGTCTTGGCGACGTATTCCTTCAGCTTGACCGCTGTCATCAGGCCGCTGAAATCGAGCTGGCCCAGATTGAAGGTGCCGCCATTCGTGTCCTGGGCGCTGAAGCCGGTCAGCTGGAAGCGGCCGCTCTGGTCGAAGAGGCCGCCGCCCTTGTCGGTGCTGGCCAGCGATGTCGACAGGGTCTTGGCACTGAAATTGCCGCCATCGGGCGCGCTGTCCTTGGCGACGATATCGGCGGCCTGCCAGTCCAGCGCCAGGAAGGTCTGCAGGCTGCTCGACCATTCGCCGCTGAAGGCCTTGGTGGCCAGCGTCACGGAGCCCGTCTCCTTGCCGTCCTTATCCTTGGCCGTGAAGATATTGGCATGGGTCAGATTGCTGGCGGTGTAGCCGTCGGTGCCCTTGGGCGTCAGCTTGTAGCCGATCGTGCCGATATCCAGCTGGCCCTGATCCTTCGGACCGATGCGGACACCCTCGATCGCCACGTCGAAAGCGTCACTGCCCGGCGTCACCTTGATCGCGGCGTGATGCAGGACGCGCTGCTCGGCCGGACCTTCGGCCAGGAGCAGGTAATCGTCGATCGCCTTCTGGATGATGGGGGCCTGGGCCGGATCGATGGCGGCGACGGTTTCGGCCGCGTTGCCGCTCCCGGCCTGGCCTTCCTCCTTGTCGCCGCAGGCTGCCATCAGCAGCAGCGCCGCGACACTGCCGGCGGCCAGGCTGCCTTTGCACACCAGGCCAAAGGTCGTCACCCGGTCCGAATTCCACCAACGCCCCATCTTCCTCACTCCTCGAATGCTACTGGTAGCCGCCAACAGATATGGTCATTGCGGCCGAAACATGGCATGCCGGCGACCATCGCCGGCTTATGCCCGGGGAAACCGCGCCGCCTATAACAGATAGCGGCAGTACCGGTCATGTGCCGCTGACGTTTGTGTGATCGTCCGCACAATGTCCGGTTCCGGGCGAGGCGGCGGCCTCACTGCGTCGGCTCGAACGGCTTCGCTCCCGGCTGCGGCGCGCCCGGAGCGGGCTGCGCGAACGGATCGAACGGATCGGCCGGCGCGAACGGGTCGAATGACGGCGGCGTCGATGTGGGAAGCGGCGCAGCGGTCCCCGGTTCGAGCACGGTTTCGGCAGGCGGCTTTGCCGCGGCCGGTGCCAGCGTCGGTGCCGGTGCCGATTCTTCAAACAAGGGCGGCAGATCGGGGGATGGCGCCGTTGCGGCCGACGCCGGTGCCGGTGCGACAGGTGCGGATGGGGCTGCCGCCGGTATCGCCGCCTCCTTCGCCTTGGGTTGCCAATTGTCGTGAAGCGCGATGGCGGCGGCGAGTTCCTGCTGCGTCATGCCTTGCGCGAGGGTTGCCGCCTTGGCGCTGCCATTTGCCGCACCCTGGTCGGCGGCGAGACTGTACCAGGCATGAGCCTGCACCTTGTCCTGCGGCAATCCCTGGCCGGCGGCATATAGATCCCCCAGGGCCAGCATCGACGGCGCATCCTTGCCGTTGGCGCCGCGTTCGAAATGCTCGACGGCGCGGACATAGTCGGGCTGCCCGCCCAATCCGTCGCGGTAAAGTTCGCCCAGATTGAATTCGGCATTGAGGCTGCCGCCGGCCGCCGCGCCCTCGAACCATTTCGCCGCTTCCTGCGCGTTGGGTGCGACGCCGATGCCGCTCCTATAGGCGCGGCCGAGTTCCAGCATGGCGGGAACGCTGCCGGCCTCGGCCGCGCGCTGCAGCCAGGCGGTGGAACTGGCGAGATCGGGATTGATGCCGGGCAGGCCTTCGCGCTGGATCACGGCCATCTTCAGCATGGCCTTGATGTTGCCGAGATCGGCCGCGCGTGTGTACCAGCCCACGGCCTCGTTATAATCCTGCGGCACGCCTTTGCCGGTTTCATAGAGCCGGCCCAGCGAAAACTGCCCGTACATCTGCGCCGCCGCGATGAGCTGGGGCGCCTGCGCACCAAGCGCCGCGCCGTTATAGCGCGGCGCCGTGTCGATCTCGGCGGCGATGCGGTAATAGGTGGCGGCCTGGGTGAAATCCGGAGCCCCGGCGGCGCCATCCTCATAGATCTTGGCGAGGTTAAAGGCCGCGACCGGATTGCCGAGCTTGGCCTCCTCGGCCAGCAGCGGCACGGCGGCGCTGATATTGCCGGCCTGCAGGGCGGCTTCGGCGGCGGCGTAATCGGCCAGCGCCGGAGCGCTCATCAGTATCTGCGCCGAAACGAATAAGGCGGCGGTCGAAAGCAGCAGACGGCGCATCATGGGCTCATATTTCGTGTGGATCCGGGCCGCAATCTACAGAAAGAGCTTGAAAAATGCCAGCTTGGGCCCGACCTTGCGGCGCCTCGATCGTTTGGGAGCCCCGCCGCCTTGAGCCATACGCTGTTCGTCTGCACCACCTGCAAGCGCGGAACCGGGGATACGCCGCTGGGGCCGGATTTCATCGCTGCGTTGGCCGGGGCCGACCTGCCGCCTGGCATGGCCGTCATCGGCACCGCCTGCATGTCGAACTGCACGCGTCCTTTGAGCGTCGCCCTCGCGGCGCCGGGCAAGGCCACCTATATGCTGGCCGAAATCGATCCCGCGACCGATCTTGCCCCGCTCCTCGACCTAGCCAGGCTCTATGCCGAGAGATCGGACGGCCAGACCAAGTTGCTGGAACGCCCAAAAACGATCCGCCGCAAGATCATCGGGCGGATACCGGGACTCGCTGTTGAGTAAATAAACGCCGTCATGCCCGGGGATGACGAAACAAGAAGTGAGTTGCCTAGAACGAACTGTTCGGCATCTTCAGGAACGCGGTCTCATCCTCGGTCGATAGCCGCCCCAGCGCCGCGTTGCGGTGTGGGTAGCGGCCGAAGCGCTTGACGATGTCGCGATGGCGGTGGGCGTAGTCGAGCTGTTCCTCGGCTTCCTTCCGGTCGGCCCCACCGGTTTCCTCATAAAGCCTCGTGAAGAGCGCGATGGACCGGTCCTGGTTCGTCATATCCTCGGCATGCTCGAAGGGCAGGTAGAAAAAGCGCCGCTGGTCGAAGGGCAGTCCCTTGTCGAAATCGCGGGCGATCGCCGCATTGGCGATGGCCAGCGCCCGCGCATCGCCAAGGAACGCCTTGGGCGACCCGCGATGAATGTTGCGCCCCATCTGGTCGAGAAGGATGAGGAGGGCCAGCGCGCCCATCTGCGTGGCGGCCCAGGAATCGAGTTCGCCCATCTGCGCCGCGTGCACGGCGGCACCGAAACGCGTGCGAATCTCCGCGTCGAATTCCCTGTCCTTCTCGAACCACAGCGCCCGCGCGCGCGGCGCATACCAGAAGTCGATGACGGAACGCGGATCGCTCACGCCACGACCGGCCCTACTTCGTTCATCTCGGCGACACGGGCGATCGCCGGGCGTGCGCGGACCTTTTCCGCAAGGCGGCGCACGGAGGGAAAGCGCCTGTAGGTTTCGGGGCAGCATTCCTGCCAGGTGGACAGCATGTAGAGCAGCGCGTCGGCGGCGGAGAATCTGTCGCCCAGCAGATAGGGGCCGTTCTTGGCGAGGTGCGCATCGATGCGCGACCACAGCATGGCGATCTCTTCCTTGGCCTTCTCCTTGACGCCGCCGATGCCGGAGGCCTCGGTCGTGATCCGGTCGGGATAATAATAGCGCAGCATGGCCGGCTGCAGCGTGTTGTTGAGGTGGAAGAGCCACATCAGGAAGGGTCCGCGCCTGGGGTCGTCAATGGCGGGGGCAAGGTCCGCCTGCGGAAAGCGGTCGGCGATGAGGAGCGAGATGGCGGCGCATTCGGTGACGATGCCGCCCTCGGGCAGCCTCATCGCCG
Organism: Dongia sp.; assembly: GCF_041918875.1. Classification (GTDB taxonomy): domain Bacteria; phylum Pseudomonadota; class Alphaproteobacteria; order Dongiales; family Dongiaceae; genus Dongia. The sequence continues at coordinate 70,632 of NZ_JAYRUV010000022.1, read as the reverse complement.
GCAGCTTGCCGGCCGGATTGATCTGTAGGAATTCCGGTTTCTTGTGGCCGTCCTCGGCCATGTCGACCAGCACCGTGTCATATTCGGCACCGGCTTCCTCCAGGCAGTAATGCGCGGCGATAGAGGCCGAATTGTGCGACCAATAGAGCGTGTACATGGAACCTCCCCAATTTCCGTCCCGGCTTTATAGGACAAGCGGGGAGCCGGCACCAATGCCCTGGCGGCATGCTGACGATGCACGGAAGGGATGGATCAGCGCGCCCCTTTGTTTCCGCGCCGCAGCAGCACCTGCGCGGAAATGAGGGCGGTCAGCGAGAACAGCATCACGGCCGTGCCGATGGCGTTGATCTCCGGCGTCACACCGCGCCTGATCGAGGAGAAGACATAGATGGGTAGCGTGTTCTTCGAGCCGGCCACGAAAAAGGCGATGACGAAATCGTCGAAGCTGAAGGTAAAGGACAGCAGGAAGCCTGCGACGATGCCCGGCATCAGCTGCGGCAGGGTCACCTGGCGGAAGGTCGCGACTGGATCGGCATATAGATCGGCCGAGGCTTCGATGAGGCCGCGGTCCATGCCGGCAATGCGCGCCCGCACGATGATGATGACCAGCGCCATGGCAAAGAGTGTGTGCGCGGCGATGATCGAGCCATAGCCAAGGCTGAGCTTGGGCGGCACGTCGCCTGGCCAGATCGCGGCCAGAATGGTGTTGGCGGCATCGAAGGTCGTCACCAGCGCGATCAGCGTCGCGATGCCGATGACGATGCCGGGCACCATGATGGCGACATAGGTGAGGCCGTCGAAGAGCACGCGCACGGGCCCACGCACATTCTGCAGCGCCACCGCCGCCATCGTGCCCATGATCGTGGCAAGGATCGAGGAGGTGGCGGCGACGATGAGGCTGTTCTGCAGCGCCGCCAGCATCAGGCTGTTATTCGCCGCCTTGAAATACCAATCGACGCCGAAACCCTGGAAGTCGGAGGCGTTGTTGCCGCTGTTGAAGCTGAAGACGACGATGAGCGCGATCGGCGCATAGAGGAAGAGATAGGCGAAGGCGGCATAGGAGCGGAGCATGGCGCGGTCCTTACATCAGCGACACGTCGCGGCCGCCGGTCGCGCGCGTGAGCTTGAGATAGAGGCTGACGGTCACCACCATGATGACGACCAGCGCCATGGCGCAGGCCGAGCCGAACGGCCAGTTGAGGCTCTGCAGGAAAAGATCGACAAGCGCATTGCCGATGAAGAACACCTTGCCGCCGCCCAGCATCTGCGGGATGAGATATTCGCCCATCAAGAGGATGAAGACCAGCATGCAGCCCGTGATCATGCCCGGTGCCGACAAGGGCAGCGTGATCTGGCGGAAGGTGGCGGCAGGTCCGGCGCCCAGATCGTCCGAGGCTTCGAGAAGGCGCTTGTCGAGCTTCTCGAGGCTGACATAGATCGGGAACACCATCAGCGGCAGGTAGGCATAGACGATGCCGACCAGCACGGCGAAGGGCGTGTTGATGAAACGCACGCCCTCGATACCGACGAGATCGAGGAGATGCGGCAGGCCGCGTCCCCCCAGGATGAACATCCAGGCATAGGTGCGGATGAGGAAGCTGGTCCAGAACGGCACCACGACCAGGATGAGCAGGAATAGCCGCGTCCGCGGGCTGGCCTTGAGCGCCAGGAAATAAGCCAGCGGATAGCCGGCCAGCAGGCAGATGAGCGTGCCGGTCGGCGCCAGCAGCAGCGTGTTCTTGAACGCCGTCCAGCGCGCGCCGATATTGAGGTAATTGTCGAAGGTGAAGGCCGCCTGATAGCCGCCCGTCGGTGCCCGCTCGCCCACCGAATAGATCATGATGACGATGAGCGGCAGGATGAGCAGCACCATGTACCACAGCCCGCTCGGCGCCAGGAGGATGGCGCTCCACATGCGCTGGCGGCGTTTTTCAGTGATCGCGGCTGAGGTCATTTGGATGTGGTGGTCTCTGTGAGTACCCTCGCCCCGCCTGCGGGGAGAGGGCTGGGTGAGGGGTGGTGGGTCGAGTTCGGTTTTGGCGCCCCTCACCCCAACCCCTCTCCCCGTTATCGCGGGGCGAGGGGCTTTGAGAGCGGAGCCGCCGGCTTAAGCCGATTTGAACCGCGCCATGATCTCGGCGCGGGCCGGGTTGGTCAGCACGTTGCCGGCGCCGAATTCGAGCGGCGTCAGCAGTTCGGCGGCCGGATACATGATCGGGTCGTTGGCGATCTCCGGCGGCAGCTTGGCGATCACGCGCTTGTCGGCCACCGGATAGCCGTGGAACAGCAATTCCCTGGTGTTCACGTCCGGATCCAGCAGGAAGTTGATGAGCGCATAGGCGCCCTTCTTGTTCGGCGCCTCCTTCGGCACGGCATAGAAATCGGACCAGATCTCGCCGCCTTCCTTGCCCAGGATATAGTCGATTTCCGGAATGTCCTTATGGAGCTGCTTGCCGTCGCCGGTCCAGGCGACCGACATCCAGGCATCGCCATTGCGCAGGGCCGGCTGATAGTCGGACGAGATGCCGAAGAGATGCGGCTTCACCTCGAGCAGCAGCTTCTCGGCATCGGCCAGTTCCTTCTCGTCGATCGAGTTGAAGGAATAGCCGAAATATTTGAGCGCATTGCCGATGGTGGTGAGCTGATAGTCATGCACCATGACACGGCCCGAGGCCTTGTCCTTGGTCACATCCCAGAATTCCTTCCAGCTCGACAATTTGCCGGGCAGGTTCTTGGTGTTCTGGACGAAGCCCGTGGTGCCCCAATCCTTGTGCAGCGCATAGACCTTGCCGTTGACGGTGCCCGGCTCCGACATGCGCGGGTCGGAATAGGCGCTGGGGTCGGAATTGGGAATCTGGGAGAGGTCGAGCGGGTCGATGAGGTCGGCCTCGACATAATTGGCGATGGTGTAGTTGGTGGGCACGAACACGTCCCAGCCCGTGCCGCCGGCCTTCAGCTTGGCGTACATCTCCTCGTTCGAACCGAAAACGGTGAGTTCGACCGCGGCGCCGGTCAGCTCCTTGAATTTGTCGAGATTTGCCTGGTCGTGATAGTTCGGCCAGGAGGTCAGCGCCACCTTATCACCGATATCGCCGGCAAAGGAGGCGCGCGGACGCAGGCCCGGCACGGCGCCTGCCATCACCGCCACGGCAGTGCCGAGGCCGGTCGCACCTAGAAAATGCCGGCGCGAGATCGAGCCCATCTGATAGCGGCGCAGCTGGGCGATGAATTCCTTGCGTGGATCAGTCATCTCATTCTCCCTGGAAAGACGAAAAAACCCCAAACCTGTGATGCGGTGATTGTTCTTCTTACGTCAGCACGCGTTACCGCCAGCGGTGCTGCGCCGAAATATATCGGGCTCCGGCTTAAGTCAGGCTTCCGCCAGCGCCAATGCGCGCTCGCGCTTCCAGCCCATGACGACCGCATCGCCCGGCTCCAATGCCTGGCCCTCGGTCGAATGCTTGGGCAGGCGCACCAGCACCGGGCCCAACCCTTCCGCCTCGACTTGAAACTCGCTGTGATCGCCAAGATAGATGCGGTTCATGAGGCGCGCCGGCCGCAGCACATCGAGGCCGGCAGGTGCCGCGCCCGGCTGCCACAGGCCGATCACTTCAGGGCGCACGGCGATCGCTGCACGGCTGCCCGGCGTTAGCTTTGCGCCCAGGCGGCTGAAGGGTGCTGCGAGGCTGAGGCCGCTCGTCATGGCGATGACGGCGCCGCCGGCGTCGGAACTGGCGACGGAACCGCTGAAGAAGTTCGATTCGCCGACGAAATCGGCGACGTAGCGATTGACCGGCGCGTCATAGAGTTCCTCGGGCGTGCCGAACTGCACGATCCTGCCGTCCTTCATGATGCCGATCGTGTCGGACATGGAGAGCGCTTCCTCCTGGTCGTGCGTCACCAGGACGAAGGTGATGCCGACCTCGCGCTGCAGGTTCTGCAGTTCGATCTGCATCTCGCGCCGCAGCTTGCGGTCGAGTGCCGCGAGCGGTTCGTCGAGCAGCAGCACGGTCGGGCGGTTGATGAGGGCGCGGGCCAGGGCCACGCGCTGCTGCTGGCCGCCGGACAGTTCCCAGATGCGGCGCTGCCCCAGATGCGGCAGGCGCACCAGTTCCAGCGCTTCGGCCACACGCCTGCCGATCTCGGCATCGCCGGGCTTGGGCTTTCGCTGCCTCAGGCCATAGCCGACATTGCTCGCCACATCCATGTGCGGGAACAAGGCGTAATGCTGGAAGACCATGTTGACCGGGCGCTTATATGCCGGAACGCCGACCACCGATTGCCCGGCGATCTCGACGGCACCGCTATCGGGCTGCTCGAAGCCGGCGATGAGCCGCAGGGACGTGGTCTTGCCGCAGCCGGACGGCCCCAGGAAGGAATGGAACGAGCCGCGCCGCAGGCCGAAGCTGACATCGTCGACCGCTTTCACGTCGGCGAAGTGCTTGGCGACCGAACGGAACTCGACATCGAACGCCCTCTCGGACGAGGTCTCCATCAAGATATCTGCACTCCCCGCGTGCTGGTCCTTATGCATGGCAGGACTTTCCAGCATCGCTCAATGCCGCCGCCGCCTTGATTTAGAGTCTTACTGCGTTTAGGCCGCAATGAAAAGGACCTATATAATTTTCATTCTGACCCGCCGGCCAAAAAGAAACGGCGGCATCCGCGGATGCCGCCGTGGCTGGTTGATGAACTCTGGCCAGTGCGTTCAGCGGCGGTCGCCGAGGAAGCGCAGCAGCATCAGGAACAGGTTGATGAAGTCGAGATAGAGGGTAAAGGCGCCCAGCACCGCCTTCTTGGTGGCGACTTCGGCGCCATCGGCGTCCCAATACATCTCTTTGATCTTCTGCGTGTCATAGGCGGTGAGGCCGGTGAAGATCACCACGCCCAGCAGCGAAATCGCCCATTGCAGCCCGCTCGAGGCGAGGAAGATATTCACCACCGAGGCGAGGATGATGCCGAAGAGACCCATCAACATGAAATTGCCCATGCCGGTGAGGTCGCGCTTGGTCGTGTAACCCCAGAGGCTCATCGCACCGAACGTGCCGGCGGTGACGAAGAAGGTGCGCGCCACCGACTCGCCCGTATAGAGCATGAAGATCGGCGCGAGACCCAGACCCAGGATCGCCGCATAGACCCAGAACAAGGCCTTTGCCGTGCCGGCCTGGATGGCATGGATGCGGAAGCTGAAGAAGAAGGCGACGCCGAGCGCACCCAGCATCAGAACGAGGTTGTTGCGGATCACCGCCTCGAAGAAGGCAGGTGCGAATTCGGCGCTGCGGAAGACGGCATAAGCGATACCGCCGGTCAGGCCCAGGCCGCCGGCCATGTAGGCGTAGACCTTCTGCATATGGGCGCGCAGGCCGGCATCGATCTCGGCCGATTGCGCCTGCGCGTAATCCTTGGGGGCGTAGCCGCGCTGAACCGTGCGGTTGAAGCCCTGATCCGGTCTATTGACCATTTTGTTCACTCCCCGTTCCTGTATCCCTGGCCGCGTATGTCGCGGATGGCTGAGAATTTAGAACAGATTGGCGGGAGTTCAATAGGCTCAAAGACGGATTCTCGGGCCGAAACCCATTGCGGATCGGGCTTTTAGCCGCCATAAACCGGGCCGTTACCCGCGAAGGAACCGAGGATCATGAAGGGCCGCATCTTTTCCGGCGTCCAGCCGACCCATACCCTGCATCTTGGCAACTATCTGGGCGCGGTGCGCAATTGGGTGCGCATGCAGAAGGAATATGAGTGCATCTTCTGCGTGGTCGACATGCATGCGATCACGGTCTTCCAGGACCCGGCGGAACTGACCAGGAACACGCGCGAAGTGACCGCCGCCTTCATGGCCTCGGGCATCGACGTTGCGCATTCCATCATCTTCGCCCAGAGCCAGAACCGCGTGCATGCGCAACTGGCCTGGATCCTCAATTGCGTGGCGCGGGTGGGCTGGCTCAACCGCATGACCCAGTTCAAGGAAAAGGCCGGCAAGGACCGCGAGAATGCCTCGGTCGGCCTCTATACCTATCCGGTGCTGATGGCGGCCGACATCCTGGGCTATCGCGCCACCCATGTGCCGGTGGGCGAGGACCAGAAGCAGCATCTGGAACTGGCGCGCGACATCGCCCAGAAGTTCAACACCGATTTCGGCATCGACTGCCTGGTGCCGCCGGCGCCGGTGATCGGCGGCCCGGCCGCCCGCGTCATGTCGCTTCGCGACGGAACGAAGAAGATGTCGAAATCGGACGCGTCCGATTACAGCCGCATCAACATGACCGACGATGCCGACACCATCGCCTTGAAGCTTCGGAAGGCAAAGACCGATCCGGCGCCGCTGCCGGGCCTCGACGTGCTCGACGAAAAGGGCCGGGTGAAGGCCGAGGCCGAGGCGCTGCGCCCGGAAGCCTATAACCTGCTGGCCATCTACGCGGCCCTGTCCGACAAGGAACTCGGCACCGTCATCGGCGAGACGGAGGGCAAGGAATTCTCAGCCTTCAAGCGCGAACTCACCGACCTTGCCGTCGCCGTCCTGGGGCCGATCGGCGCCGAGATGAAGCGCCTGCTCGCCAATTCGGCGGAAGTCGACACGGTGCTGGCCAAGGGTGCCGCCAAGGCCCGCGCCATCTCGGAACCGATCCTCAAGGAGATCGAACAGGCGGTGGGATTCCTGTCGGTTTGAAGGCTGCCGGTCCCGATTGACCGAGTAAAGCCCCTCGCCCCGCGATAGCGGGGAGAGGGTTGGGGTGAGGGGTCTGCGACCCTAGAGTCATTGTTTTGACCCGGGAGATTGCTTATCTCCCTTCAGCCACCCGCCAGACGGGGCCTATAAGACGGGGACAGCCGGACCATGAGCGACGATTTCGATCTAGAGCCCCAGCCGCGCGACGCCAGAACGGGATGGCGCCGGTTCCTGCCCAGCCGGTTGCAAAGGGTCTGGTCGCGGCGCGACGCGGCGACGGATATCGATACGCCCGCTGAACGCTCGCGCCTGGGCGCCGCGCTCCGCTGGGGCGGTGGAGCCCTGCTGGCGATCGTCATCCTCTATTATCCGATCGGCGCCTTCCTCGCGCACAAGATCAATGACGATGTCACTTTCGTGCCACCTTCCATCCCGGCCGAGGCTAGCCAGACCGTGGCCATGGCCGCGGCGCTGATCGACCGCGAGATCAACGGCACAACCTGGCCCGCCAATGCGCCCTGGTTCTTCCCGGCCGCCATTCTCGACAACATGCCGAACTTCCAGTCCGGCGAAATCCAGGCCCTGCAACGTGTGGTGACCGAGTTCCGCGACCAGATCGGGCGGGCGCGCGGGACCAGCAGCGCCGACCGCGCCCTGCAGGATGCCGCCGCCTATCTCAATAACCAGCCGGACATCTGGTATATCGACCTCAGCCGTTCGTGGGCGCCGATGAAGCCATCGGAAAGCTATTACACCGACGCCATGAAGGCCTTGAACGATTTCAACGGCCGCCTCACCCGGGGCGATGCCGTCTTCGAACGGCGCGCCGACAATCTGCTCTCGACCCTCGATCGCATCGGCAAGGATCTGGGGGCGGCCTCGGACGATATCGACAAGGAAATCGACCAGCAATCGGGTGCCTGGTTCGACCTCAATGCCGACGACATCTTCTACCGCAACAAGGGCGAACTCTATGCCTATGGCTTGCTGCTGCGGGCCATGGGGCAGGATTTCAAATCGGTCCTGGCGGAAAAAGGGGCCATCAATGTCTGGCAGCGCATGGTCGATTCCATGCTCGAAGGCGCCCTGCTGCAGCCCTGGATCGTCATCAACGGCGAAACCGCGTCGCTGGCCCAGCCCAATCACCTGGCCGAGCAGGGCTTCTATCTGCTGCGCGCCCGCGCCCAGCTCGAAGAGATCACCGACATCCTCCAGAAGTGAGAAAATACTGGGTCCAGGCGCATCCGCCGGGCACATTTGTGCGTTCCGTCGCTTTCCCTTGGAATCGCCGTGATTTAGAGTTGCTCCAGCACCGCGAGATCCCGAGTCGCGGTGCCTCAGATGAGCGAGCCAAAGCGGCGGCGGCGTAGATAGATCAGGATTCCGGTCGCGCTCCCGTCCATGAAGGGGAAAGCGGTGACCTGGGCGACAGCCATCCTCGACTGGTTTCTGGGCCTGCAGATTTATCTGCCGATCGCGGAAGTGGCGCTCAACGTCTTCCTGCTCCTGGGCCTGGGTGCCGGCGTCGGCGTGCTTTCCGGCCTGTTCGGCGTCGGCGGCGGCTTCCTGCTCACCCCCCTGCTGATCTTCGTCGGTGTGCCCCCGGCGGTCGCGGTGGCGACGCAGTCCAACCAGGTGGTGGCTTCTTCCGTATCCGGCGTGCTGGCGCATTGGGCGCGCGGCAATGTCGATGTCAAGATGGGCGCCGTCATGCTGGCCGGCGGCATGCTGGGCTCCAGCATCGGCGTCCTGCTCTTCACCTTGCTGCGGACCCTGGGCCAGATCGACCTGGTCATCGCCATCGCCTATGTCATCACGCTTTCCGGCATCGGCATCATGATGGCGATTGAGTCGGTCCGGGCGCTGCAGCGGACGCGGCGCTCCCTGGCGCCGGCCAAGCTGCACCAGCATAACTGGGCGCAAGGGCTGCCCTTCAAGATGCGCTTCCGCAAATCGCGCCTCTATATCAGCGCGCTGCTGCCGGCCTCGATCGGCTTCATCGTCGGCATCATGTCGGCCATCATGGGCGTGGGCGGCGCCTTCCTGCTGGTGCCGGCCATGATCTATCTCCTCGGCATGGCGACCGGCGCCGTCATCGGCACGTCGCTCTTCCAGATCATCTTCGTGCAGGCCTGGGTCACCTTCTGGCAGGCCAATACCAATCAGACCGTCGACATCCTGCTGGCGCTCATCCTCACCATCGGCGGCGTCGTGGGCGCGCAGGTGGGCGGGCGCCTGGGGGCCAAGCTGCCGGGCGAACAGCTTCGCTTCCTGATGGCCATCGTTATCCTGGTGACGGCGGGAGGCCTCCTCTATCAACTGGTGGCGCACCCGGAAGACCTCTTTTCCATCGTCGTTACCGGGGGCGGGCATTGAGGGGCGCCGGGCTCATATTGTTCGCGGCTTTCCTCGCGGTGGCCGGCCTGCGCCCGGCCGGGGCACAGGCGCCGCTCATCGCCGATCTCGACGATCATCTCATCGCCATCACCACGGGCTTTGCCGGCGCGGACGTGCTGCTCTTCGGCACCACGGACGGGCCGGGCGACGTCATCGTCGTCGTGCGCGGCCCCACGGCGGATGTCGAGGTTCTGCGCAAGGAGCGCGTGGGCGGTATCTGGATCAACCGCAAGGGCCTCAGTTTCCAGAACGTGCCGGCGGTCTATATGATGGCGGCCTCGAAACCGCTCGATCAGCTGCTGCCCGCCGACCAGCGCGCCTTCTACCAGATGGGCATCGAGAATGTGCGCATGGTGCCGGTCTCGCCCGACGATACCGATATCAAGACCTTCACCGGCGCCCTAGTGCGCTCGAAACAGCATAGCGGCCTCTTCTCCGACCTGCCGGCACGCATTCTCTTCATCGGCGACCGGCTGTTCCGGGTCAATCTGCGCGTGCCCTCGACCGTGCCGACCGGCACCTACCTGGCCGAGGTCTATCTGATCCGCGACCAGCGGGTGGTGGGTGCCCAGACCACCCCCCTGGTCATCAGCAAGGTCGGTTTCGGCGCCGATATTTACGACTTTGCGCATCGCCACAGCGCTGCTTATGGTGTGATCGCCATCCTGGTCGCCCTCTTCGCGGGCTGGATGGCGCATCTGGCCTTCCGTCGCCGATAGGCGGGGGTGGATAGGGGAGTTGACGGGATGACGGAACCGACCGACAAGCCAGCCGAGAAACCGGCGCCCGATAAACCAACAATGGGCCGCGTGTTTCTCATCATCGTCGACGAGTCCCCGGAACTCAAGGTGGCGCTGCGCTATGCCTGCCGCCGCGCCGCCAAGTCCGGCGGGCGCGTCGCCATGGCTTACGTCATGGAACCGACCGACTATCAGGAATGGGTCGGCGTCAGCAATCTCATCCGCGACGAAGCCAGGACCCAGGCCGAGGCCATCATGCAGAAGATGGCGGGCGAGGTGCAGAAGCTCTCCGGCAATTTCCCCATCCTCTATTTCCGCGAAGGTGAGCGGCAGGAGGAGGTGATGAAGCTCATCGACGAGGAACCCACCATCTCGATCCTGGTGCTGGGTGCTGCCACCGGCTCGAAAGGGCCGGGTCCGCTCATTTCGGCTCTCACCGGCAAGGCGATCGGCAAGCTGCGCATCCCCATCACCGTGGTGCCGGGCAACCTTTCCGACACGGATATCGAGAATATCGCCTGACATGTCGAACCTCCCATCTTGTGACGGCGGTCATTGCCGCCGCGCCCAGTGCGTCCCAATATGGAGGGTCTGAGCCCGCCATTTTTTTGCGGGAATCCGAGAGGGTCGGGATGAGCGTCGCCTTCAGCCGAAAGCACTTCCTGCGCTGCAGCCTGCGGCTTGGCTTCGTCTGGGCCGCCGCCCTGCTGGCGCCCGGCCAGGCTTTTGCCGCGACCGCCGTCGGCTCGGTCGCCAAGATCCGTGGCACCGCCTCGCGCTTGCGCGGTGGCGAACAGATCGTCCTCAAGGGGGGCGAGGAACTGGCCGCCGGCGATATCGTCACCACCTTGGCCGACAGCCGCCTGCGCATAGCACTCAAGGACGGTTCGCAGCTTAATCTTGGCGAGCTTACCCGGATGACCATCGCCGCCTTCGACTTCGCCGCCGAAACCAAGCAGCGCGAAGCGGCCTTCGACCTCAAGGCCGGCCTGCTGCAGGCCGTTACCGCCAAGGCGGCGCCGGGCTCCAGCTTCGTCATCCGTACCCAGAACACCGTGGCGGCGACGCGCTCCACGGACTGGATCGTCAGCGCGGGGCCGGCCGAGACCTCGGTCTATGTGCTGGAAGGCAAGGTCGATGTCGGCAAATCCTCGGGCGCTTTCCGCAGTCTCTCCAGTGCCGAACAGGACAAGGCCATGCTGCTGGGCGCCGGGCAGTCGGTCACCATCGGCAAGATGGCGCTGGGGGCGGCATTGGCGCCCAAGGCGGCCGATGCCGCCAAACTGGACAGGCTGATAGCCGGCCTGGCACTCGACTGAGACATTATGGGGCCGGCCTCTCATGCTGCCGGCGCCAGGCGGCATGCAAGGCCGGGGCTTGCGCCGTGAAACGCTCCTCCAGCACGGCGCATGACTGGATGCGGTCGAGCCGGAAATGGCGGAAGTCCGCGCGCAGATCGCACCAGGCGCCAAGGACGATGCTGTCGACATAATAGACCAGGGCCAGCGGGCGCACCTTGCGCGCCGATCTCAGCCCCTCGGCATTTTCATAGGTGAGCGACAGGCACTGTTCCTCGCGGATGGCGCGGCGGATCGTGTCGGGATCGACCGGCCCCGCGGGAATCGCGTGCCAGGACGAAGCCAGCAAGGTCGCCGCCCGCGTCGCTTCGGGACGGACGCAGGCAATCTTCCCGGCAACGCGCGTCGCCGCTTGCTGCAGGGCATTGTCGCCGGTGCGGCCCAGCAGCGACAGGCCGACGACGATCGCTTCCATCTCCTCGGCCGAGAACATCAGGGGCGGCAGGTCGAAGCCGGCGCGCATGACGTAACCGATGCCGGCCTCGCCTTCTATCGGCACGCGGCGCGCCTGCAGCACGGCCATGTCGCGGTAGATGGTCCGGGGTGTGACTTCGAGCGCCACCGCGATGGCGCTGGCCGTCATCGGCGCGGTGACGCCGCGCAGCAGCTGAATGATCTCGAACAGGCGGGTCGATCTTTCCATTTCGCCAGTCTAGCCAATCACTGCTGACACCCTGATGTCAGCAGTGATTGGCTAGCATGCGGCGCTTCAAATCCCTGAGCGAGGCCCCCATGCTGCAAGAATCCTTCGAAACCGGATCCCTGACGATGCTGCCGGTGTTGCTGGTGACGGTGCTGACACCGCCCGAGGATGCCGAATATCTGCTGAAGATCGTGACCGGACTGACGCCGCTTGTCATGGGCAGGTATGACAGCAACGCCTTTCAAGGCGCCGGCGGCATCGAATTCTACCGGCCGCTCGAAGGTGCCGCCGCCGGTCCCGAAACGGCTGTCAGGGCGCGGCCGGGCATGGTCGAACTGACGTTCGAACTGCCGGAAGATCCGCGATTGCTGAGCCGGGTGGTCGAGACAATCTTCCAGCACCATGCTTACCAGGAACCCAATATCCGCGTCGCGCCAATCCTCAGCAGCCGGTCGAAGGGCCTGGACGACAAGGCCAATCCGCGCCGCTGGTGGAACAGGGGCGGCGACTGGGCCAAGGTCCAGTCGTGAAGAAGCCGCTGCCATGAATCCGTCACTGGGGCGCCTCGCTGTCATCGGTTCCACCATCGCCTGGAGCACGGCCGGCTTCTTCACGCGCGCGATCCCGCTGGATGGCTGGACGCTGCTGCTGTGGCGCGGGCTCTTCGGGGCGCTCGGCCTTCTCGCTGTCATCCTGTGGCTGGAAGGGCGGTCGGGCTGGAACGGTTTCGCGCGCCTGGGCCGGGCCGGCTGGCTGTTCGTCGCGGCATCCGCCATCGGCATGATCCTGTTCATCAACGCCCTGCGCTTCACGACGGTGGCGCATGTGGCGGTGATCTATGCCGTCGTTCCCTTTGCCGCCGCCCTGCTGGGCTGGCTGGTCTTGCGGGAAAGGCCCGGCAGGCCGGCCTTGCTCGCGGCCCTCGCGGCCTTGATCGGCGTTGCGGTCATGGTCGGTCTTTCGTCCGAAGGCGGCTGGCTGGGCGATCTCATGGCGTTCGGCATGACGGCGATGCTGGCGGTGATGATGGTGATCGCGCGCGCTTCGCCCGGCATCCCGATCATGCCGGCGGCCTGCCTGTCGGCGCTGGCCAGCGGTCTGGTCTGCTGGCCCTTGGCCGAAGCCGGCGGCGGTCAAATCGGGGTCGCCGAGATATCTCTTTTGGTCCTTTTCGGGCTGGTCAATTCGGCCCTCGGCCTGGCACTCTTCGCCCTGGGCGCCAAGCGCGTGGCGCCGGTCGAGACGGCGCTCATCGGTGCGCTGGATGCGCCGCTGGCCCCGGTCTGGGTGTGGCTGGCTTTCGGCGAGGTGCCGGGGGCGGGGACGCTGATCGGCGGGACGATCGTCTTTTCCGCCGTCGGCCTGTATCTCGCGGCTACGCTGCCGGCTCGTTCAGGCTTGCCGGATCGACATTGCCGCCGCACAGGATGACGGCGACCTTTTCGCCGAGAGCCGGCTTGTAGGCGCCCGACAGCAGCGCCGCCAATGCCGTGGCGCCGCCGGGTTCGGAAGCCAGCCGCAAATCGCGCCACAGCACAATCTGCGCGGCGCGGATGGCGGCGTCTTCGACCAGCACGACGCCCTCGACCAGATCCTTGGCGATGGCGAAGGGCAGGGCACCGATGCGCCGGGCACCCAGCGAATCGGCGGCGATGCCGCCCACCTCGACGTCAACGGGCGCCTTGGCGCGGAAGGCGCTTTCCAAAGTGGGGCAGTTGACCGGCTCGACACCGACGACGCGGACACGGTTCCGGAACCAGGCCGCGACGCCGCCGATCAGACCGCCGCCGCCGACCGCCACCAGCACGGTGTCGATCTGGGTGCCTTGTGCATCGAGTTCGCGTGCCAAGGTTCCCTGGCCGGCCACCGTTGCCGATGCGTCATAGGCATGGATGCCGGCGGCGCCGGTCGCGGCCTGATGTTTCTCGGCGGCGGCCAAGGCATCGGCATAGGCGCCGGGGATGACATGCACCTTGGCGCCGAAACTTTCGATGCGCGCGATCTTGGCCGGGCTGGCGAGGCTGGGGACGAAGATCTCGGCCACATGGCCCAGGGCCTGCGCGGCAAAAGCCACGGCGGCGCCGTGATTGCCGCCCGAGGCGGCAACGATTCCGGCCGGCGGCACCTTCATCGAGAGCAACGCGTTGAAAGCGCCGCGCGCCTTGAACGAGCCGCTATGCTGCAGCAATTCCAGTTTCAGGGTGAGATGGGCGTGGGTCCCGAGCGCCCCCAGTTCCAGCGGCAGGATCGGCGTGCGCCGCACATGTCCGTGGAGGCGGCGCGCGGCGGCTTCGATATCGTCGGGAGAGACCATCTAGGCGCGGCGCTCGACCACCGTGGAAAGCAGGATCGACGAGGTCGTGCGCTGCACGCCGGGAAGATGGCCGATGCGGGTGAGGATTTCGTCGAGATGGGCGGCATTGCTGGCGCTGACGATGGCGATCGCATCGTAGGAGCCGGAGACGGTATAGGCCGACTGCACCTCGGGCAGCTTCTTCAAGGCGCCGATCGCCTGGTCATGCGCCTTGGGATCGACCGAGAGCAGCACATGTGCGCCGACACCCGGCGCCTCGCCATCCTTGCCCACCACCAGCGTATAGCCGGCGATGATGCCGTCGCGCTCCAGGCGTTTCAGGCGTTCCTGCACGGCGCTGCGCGAGAGGGAGAGTTGCCGCCCCAGCGCCGCCGTGGGGGTCCGCGCATTGTTGCGCAGCAAGGAAAGGAGCTTGCGGTCGATATCGTCTAGGCTGCGTTTCGCCATATGGTCCGTCGAAGTGCCGGTAAGTTTATGTCTTGTCGCCTTTTTGCGCCTGGAAGGCAAGGTGCTTTGCAGAGACGCCAAGGCGCTTTGCAGAGACGCTCTGTCGCCCCGCAGTGCACAATCCGGCCATGCGTTCATCGAAGCGTCATGCCGATTTGTATTCGAGCCATGCCGCTTCCGCTCGGGTGAGCGGCGTCCCGGCATGCTATTCAAATCGGCCTAGCCTCATTTCAGTTCCGAATCCCGCCGCATGGCCATCGAATCTCCCAACGCGCCGCTTTCCGGCCACAAGCCCGGGGCGATGGTCTTTGCCATTCTCTATATGCTGGAATCGACCACCCGGGCCCTCGTGCTGACCGTGATGCCGCTGCAGGCGAAGGAAATCTTTGGCTCGGACGCGCGCGTGACGGCGGTCTATCTCGGCGTCACGATCTTCGGGCTCGTCGCCGGGTTCGCCGTCCCGCTGCTCATTCACCGCTACCGGCGGCGCTGGGTCTATTCGATGGGGCTTATCGTCGGCGGGCTTGCCGTCGTGGCGCTGGCCTTCGACAATCCGATCGGGCAATTCACGGGGCAGGTGCTGCGCACGCTGTCCGGCACGGCCTGCATCGTGGCGCTCACCCTCTACGTGCTTGACTTCATCCCGCGCGAAGACCTGGTCCGCTACGAACCCCTGAAACTGCTGCTGGGCTGCATTCCCTGGGGTTTGGGGCCGCTGGCTGGCGTCGCCCTCTACAAAGCCTATGGAACATGGTCGGTGGCGGCGGTGGGCCTGGGTGCAGCCCTCGTCGCCGTCGCCCTCTTTGCCTATCTGCGCCTCACTGAAAATCCGGCGGTGGCCGCCGCCACCAAGCCGCCGCCCAATCCGCTGCACAGCATCGGCCGCTTCTTCGGCCAGCCGCGGCTGCGCCTTGCCTGGACCATCGCCTTCGGCCGCTCCGGCTGGTGGTCATTGTTCTTCGTCTATCCAGCCCTCTATTTCCGCGACATGAAGGTGGACGATTTCTGGTCCGGCTTCGTCACCGGTGCCGCCAACATCCTGCTTGTCCTGGCGCCGGTCTTCGGCTGGATCGCGCGGCGCACCGGCGTGCGCCTGCCCATCATGGTGGCTTTCTTCGGGGCCGGCCTCACCACGCTGGCCATCCCGTTCGCCTTCGCCAGTCCCCTTGCCGTCGGCATCCTGCTGATGGTGGCGGCCTTCTTCGTGGTGATGCTGGATTCGCTCGGCAACATCCCGTTCCTGCGCGCGGTCCGGCCGCTGGAGCGCCCGCAAATGATGTCGGTCTTCCGCACCTATATCGATATCGGCAACCTACTGCCCTTCGCGGTCTTCTCGGCCCTGCTGCAATTCTTCGACCAGCGCGCGGTCTATATCGCCTACGGCCTGCTGATGCTGACGGTCGGCATGTTCGCCAAATATTTGCCGCGTCGCCTTTAGCCACTACCGCAGCTTGAGGAGCGGCCGGTTCCATCGGCCATCAGCAAGCCCCTAGGAGAAATGTGACAGGGCCGCTAAGATAAATCGTTGATTCTTCTAAAAAGGCCTGCGATCTGTGCCGGTGGAATACGCGACGAGATGAACGACGACAATGAAGAGAGCGAGATGGCGCGGCGTCTCGCCCGGGCCGAGGCGGCGGTCGCTGATCTTGCCAAGAGCTATGTCGGCTGGGCGTCGGCCGACGTCGAAAAATGCGGCGGGCAACTGGCCACCGCCCGCGAAACGGTGGCGGAGGCGCGGGCCGCGGCCGTGCAGGAACTCTATGCGGTCGCCCATAACATCAAGGGACAGGGCACGTCCTTCGGCTTTCCGCTGATGACGCGGATTGGCAATTCGCTGTGCCGCCTGACGCGCGGCAAGCGCCCTTTTTCCGACAATGAGCTCAACGTCGTCCAATCGCACCTCGACGCTCTCAGCCTGGTGCTGGCGCAAGGCATCCGCGGCGATGGCGGCGCCTTGGGCGAAAAACTCGCCCAGCGCCTGGAAGCGATGGTGACGGAGATCCTGGGGCCCGAAGCGGCGCCCGAGAGCGACCCGGTCCGCTAGATTCTTTCGGCCAGCCAGATGGCCAGGCGCGAGCCGGCCTTGATGGCGCCGCTCAGCACTTCATAGGCCGGGGCCTGTTCGGCGCCGTGGGCCAGGCCCGTGTCGCGATGCTCGACCTCCTCGGCGCGGAAGGTCTCGATCTTCTCGGTGATGGCGGGCTCGGACGATGCCAGCTCGTTCATCTGCTGGCGGTAATGCTCGTCGATCACTTCCTCGACGGCGACGGTGCAGGCCATGGCGGCCTTGGGGCCCATCAGCGCGGTGGCGGCACCCAGCGCGAAGCCCGCCACATGCCAGACCGGAAAGAGCAAGGAGGGCCGCGCGCGGCGCTCGACCATCAGTTTCTCGAATGCGTCGAGATGCTTGAGCTCCTGCTCCAGCATGTGCCGGATGACGGGGCCCTCGGCCTTGCGGCCCAGCACGGCCAACTGGCCCTCATAGATGCGCTTGGCGCCATATTCGCCGGCATGATCGACCCGGATGACGCGCTCGACCAGCGCTTGCGCCGACAGGTCTCCGGGGAGCGCACGGCCCTGTGGATTTTCGGTTCCGGCCATGATCTGGACCTTTCCTCAAGCGCGCGGGGCGCGGGCGAAGCCCCAGAAGGCGAAGGCCGCCAGCGCCAGCGACAGCAGGCCATTATAGCCCGCCATCGAAATTCCTAAAAACTCGAAAGCGATCTCGTCGCAACGCGTGACCGGCGCGTTCATGATGGCGGCTTCGAGATCGGCACCGGAAAGGCCGGCGATGCCGCCGATGCAAGCTTCCGAACCCTGCCACCATTGCCGCTCGACGCCGACATGATAGAGCGCGACGCCGGCACCGGCGAGGAAGGCCAGGCCGACGAGTGCCAAGACCCAGCGGCGCAGCGGGGAGCGCACGCCCAGCGCAATGGCGCCGATGGAAAGGGCGATCGCCGCCCAATAGGCGTCCCGCTGCAGCAGGCAGAGATGACAGGGAGCGAGGCCGAAACCGTATTGCGCGAGCCAGGCGGCGCAGAGGGCGGCAAGGCTCATGCCGGCGGTCAGCCAGGGAACGTGCCGGGGGTCGATGAAGCTTTGATTGGATGCGGACATTTGCGCGGACCTAGAAAAGGTATTTGAGGGCGACGAAGCCGCCCACGACCAGCAGGACGAAAAGCGTCGTCACCAGCGTCAGGCGCTTTTCGATGAAGGCGCGGATCGGCTCGCCGAAAAAGTACAACAGGGCTGCAACAAGGAAGAAGCGTGCCCCGCGCGTTACCACCGAGGCGGCGATGAAGACCTTCAGGTCGAAGTTCGCTATGCCAGACAAGATGGTGACGAACTTGTAGGGGATCGGTGTCAGCCCTTTCACCAAGATGATCCACAGACCCCATTCCGCGTACCAGGCATGGAATTTCGCCATTCCGTCATTTTCGCCGTAGAGAGACAGGATCCAGATGCCCAGGTCTTCCAGGGCATAACCGATGTAATAGCCAACAATCCCGCCCAGCACTGAAGCCACCGTGCAGACGGCGGCAAAGGTGAAGGCGCGGCGGCGGTTGGCCAGCACCATCGGCACCAGCATCGGGTCGGGCGGGATGGGAAAGAACGAGCTTTCGGCGAAAGAGACCAGGAACAGCGCCCAGAGAGCCTTGGGGCTTTCGGAGAGGCGCATGATCCAATCGTAAAGGCGACGCAGCAACGCGGGACCCCGCTTCGGCGTGAACTAAGGGCCCCCTCCCTAACAGGTTGCTCGCACGCGCACAATCGGGGGCGCGCGCCTGCCCTTGAAAGGTCTCAGTGGATGCTGAGCAGCGCCTCGGCGTGCCGCCATTCGCCCGGCGTGATGATGCCGGCCTTGGCTACTTTCACGGAATGCAGCTTGCCGTCCAGATTGTGGCTCCAGAAATCGAGGAATTTGTGGAGCACCGGCAGGCGCGGGGCGAGGTCGTAATCCTGCCAGACATAGCTTTGCAGCAGGCCGGGATGGTCCGGCAGGTGATAGAGGATTTCGGCCGTGACCAGGCGATAGTCCCTGAGCTGCAGGCTGAGCGCGTTCGTACCCATTTATCCTCCTTCAGGCTGTTCGTCCGATGGTGAACCTTTGCTGATCGTTGGATGGCGGTTTCGTGAAGGTCATGATGCCGCAGCATTTGCTAACAAAGAATAAAACTCTCTGTGATTACAAATAGTTAGCACTCGTTAACGATGATTGCTGCCAGGTGAGGGCAAGTCGTGTGCGCCAAGCCTTTGACGAGATTCGCTTTTCCGGACCGCCCGCCGGGCGGAAATCGCAGGGGCGCCCCTTGACGGACGGGGGTAATCGGCCTAAATCGCTGGCACTCGTTTGTCCTGAGTGCTAACAGCCGTGCCAAGCGGCGCTGGTCCCAGGGCAGACGCGCCCAGGGCAAGCGCACTAGGGAAACTCAATATTTTCATACTCTTACGGAGGATCACCATGAAGTTCCGTCCGCTCCACGACCGCGTTCTCGTGCGTCGTATCGAGGGCCTGGAGAAGACCGCTGGCGGCATCATCATTCCGGACACCGCCAAGGAAAAGCCGCAAGAGGGCGAAGTCATCGCCGCCGGCGCCGGCGCCAAGTCCGAGGACGGCAAGGTCACCCCGCTCGACGTCAAGGCGGGCGACCGCATCCTGTTCGGCAAATGGTCGGGCACGGAAGTGAAGGTCGACGGCGAAGACCTGCTCATCATGAAGGAATCGGACATCCTCGGCATCATCGAGGGCACCGCTTCCGGCTCGAAGAAGAAGGTCGCCTGAGCTTCCTGAAGCTCGGCACCGCTTCTTTCGAAAATCCCAACAGGAGTTATTCCACATGGCTGCTAAAGACGTACGCTTTTCCGCCGACGCCCGCGACCGCATGCTGCGCGGCGTCGACATCCTCGCCAATGCCGTGAAGGTGACCTTGGGCCCGAAGGGCCGCAATGTCGTCATCGACAAGGCCTTCGGCGCGCCCCGCATCACCAAGGACGGTGTGACGGTCGCCAAGGAAATCGAATTGGCCGACAAGTTCGAGAACATGGGCGCCCAGATGGTGCGCGAAGTGGCCTCGAAGACCAACGACCTCGCTGGCGACGGCACCACCACCGCCACCGTGCTCGCTCAGTCGATCGTTCGTGAAGGCGCCAAGGCCGTGGCCGCCGGCATGAACCCGATGGACCTGAAGCGCGGCATCGACCTCGCCGTCGAAGCCGTCGTCGAGGATGTGAAGAAGCGCTCGAAGAAGGTCTCGACCTCCGAAGAGATCGCCCAGGTCGGCACGATTTCCGCCAATGGCGAAAAAGAAATCGGCGCCATGATCGCCAAGGCGATGCAGAAGGTCGGCAATGAAGGCGTCATCACGGTTGAAGAAGCCAAGGGCCTCGACACCGAGCTCGAAGTCGTCGAGGGCATGCAGTTCGACCGTGGCTATCTCTCGCCCTACTTCATCACCAACGCCGAGAAGATGATCACCGACCTCGACAACCCCTACATCCTGCTGCACGAGAAGAAGCTCTCGAACCTGCAGTCGATGCTGCCGGTTCTCGAAGCGGTGGTGCAGTCGGGCCGTCCGCTCCTCATCATCTCGGAAGACGTCGAAGGTGAGGCCTTGGCGACCCTGGTTGTCAACAAGCTGCGCGGCGGCTTGAAGGTCGCGGCCGTGAAGGCCCCGGGCTTCGGCGATCGCCGCAAGGCCATGCTGGAAGACATCGCCATCCTCACCGGTGGCCAGGTCATCAGCGAAGACCTCGGCATTAAGCTCGAGACCGTCACCCTCGACATGCTCGGCAAGGCCAAGAAGGTCGTGATCGAGAAGGAAAACACCACCATCGTCGACGGCGCCGGCAAGAAGAAAGAGATCGAAGGCCGTTGCGCCCAGATCCGCGCCCAGATCGACGAGACCTCGTCGGAATATGACAAGGAAAAGCTCGCCGAACGTCTGGCCAAGCTCGCGGGCGGCGTTGCCGTCATCCGCGTCGGCGGTGCGACCGAGGTCGAGGTGAAGGAGCGCAAGGACCGCGTTGACGACGCCATGCACGCCACCCGCGCGGCGGTCGAAGAAGGCATCGTCGCCGGCGGCGGCGTCGCCCTCCTCTATTCGATCAAGGCGCTCGACAAGCTGAAGGTCGAGAACGAAGACCAGAAGGTCGGTATCGATATCGTCCGCCGCGCGCTGCAGGCGCCGGTCCGTCAGATCGCCGAAAACGCCGGCGTCGACGGTGCGGTCATCGCCGGCAAGCTCCTGGAAGGCAAGGGTGCCAACTGGGGCTACAACGCGCAGACCGGTGAATTCACCGATCTCGTGAAGGACGGCGTCATCGACCCGGCGAAGGTCGTGCGTTGCGCTCTCCAGGACGCCGCCTCGGTGGCCGGCCTGCTGATCACGACGGAAGCCATGATCGCCGACCGTCCGGAAAAGAAGGCCCCCCCGATGGGTGGTGCTCCGGACATGGGCGGCATGGGCGGCATGGACTTCTAAGTCCAAGCCTCTCAGAACTGATCAAGTCGAAGACCCCGCGGCAGCAATGCCGCGGGGTTTTTGTTTGTAGGTGGTGGTGAAGCGGCGCCAACCCCCACCCCGGCCTTCTCCCTTCAGGGGGAGGGTGGGGTGGGGGCGCAAGTGAAGTTTCTTTCAGCCCTGAAATCACCTATCTTGACGGGTTGTATCCCGTATGTTGTATTCCCCCAATAAGGTTAGAACAAACGGATTCGTTGCGATGCCTATTCTGTCCTTGGCCATCCTTGGCCTCGATATCTTCATGGCCGTGCATGTCATCCGAAATGGCAAGACTTGCTGGTGGATCGGCATCATCCTCGTCTTTCCGCTGATCGGCAGCCTCGTTTACTTCTTCGTCGAAATCCTGCCGACCTTGCAAGCCCAGCCCAAGGTCGTGCGCATGCAGCAGGCACGCTGGCAGCACGCCAAGCAAGAGCGTGAGCGCGAGGTGAAATCGCGTAGCGTCGACGACGTGATCAATACCGGCTCGATCAACGACAAGATTTCCTGGGCCGAGGAATGCATGCGGCGCGAGCTTTATCGCGACGCAATCCGTCTCTATGAAAGTGCGCGCGAGGGTCACTTCGTCAACGCCGCCGACATCCTGCTGGGCCTGGCGCGGGCGCAGCTGGAAAATGGCGAGTTCGCCCCGTGCCGGCAGACCTTGCGCGAACTGGCCGAAGCGCATCCCAAATCCTTTGCCCAGGAGCGCGCCATCCTGACCGCGCGTGCCCTGGCCGGCGCCGGCGATTTCGCGACCGCCACCGCCGAACTCGAGGCGCTGCTCGAACGCAAGGACAGCCTCGAGGCAAGGCGTCTGGAAGCGCGTTACTACTATGCCGAATTCCTGTGGAAGCAGGGCTTCAAGGAGCGCTCCTTCGACCAGCTCGCCGAAGTGATCAAGCACGGCAAGCTCTTCGCCATGACCGATGATGAAGAACATTGGGTGACGCGCGCCGGCGAGGTGCAGGCGGCGTTGCGGTGATTTGCGCCCTCGCCCTTCAGGGTAAGGCTATCGTATATGGCTACTTCTTGAGTCGTCATCCCCGAGCTTGACCCGGGGATCTGCGCGCAACAGCTCGGCAGCGGGACCAGATTGCCGGGTCAAGCCCGGCAATGACGGATATATTGAGCACCATTTGCCATATGCGATAGCCCCCCTGAAGGTGGGAGGGCTCTATAGAGGCGCTTTTACTTCATCCCTCCACCCGATGCACGTCGTGCGTCACCACGGCGGTGCTGCCGGTGGGGCGGGCCAGCCATTCGGGGTGCAGCAGGGTGTGGCGGATATCGTCGAGGCCGGCCTGCCAATGCTCGCGCATGGTGACGAGGCTGAATTCGTAATCCTTGCTGTGGGTCTCGTACTGCTTGTCGCGGTAGATGAGCTGGACCGTGTTGTAGACCTTGGAGCAGGCGAGTTCGCGCAGTTTGGCGATCTCGGGATCGTCCTGCTGGTCGGCCGGAATCCGGTCCAGCGCCTTGCGCAGGGCATGGCGCAGATGCTGCATGTAGCCGGCGACATCGGTCACGAGCCGCGTGCGGCTGGAATAGACGATGTCCTTCCTGCGCTCGTCGACATCGAGCAGGTTCTGCGGCAAGGGTCCCTTGGCCGACCACAGATCGACCTGGAAAGCCAGCGTATCGCGCCGGGGCGGCCTTGAGAGCACTTCCATCAGCGGCGTGTTGGAGACAAGCCCGCCATCCCAATAGTGCCTGCCGTCGATTTCGACCGCGGGGAAGCCCGGCGGCAGCGCACCGGACGCCATGAAATGCTCGGGCCCCAGCTTCCGGTTGGCATTGTCGAAATACTCGAAATTGCCGGTCTCGATATCGACCGCGCCGACCGAGACGCGCTCGATCCGCGCATTGATGCGGTCGAAATCGCAGAGTCGCTCCAGCGTCTCCTTCAAGGGCGCGGTATCGTAGAAGCTGCTCGATTGCGGCCCGCCGAACGTATTGAGGAAGGGCGGCACCAGGCGCGGCACGAAAAAGCCGCGCTGGCCCTCGACGATCGCACGCATGGAGGACCAGGCACCGGCCAGCGTGCGCATGTCGCCGTCGCCCAGCAGGCTCGCGACCTCCGCTCCCAGGGTGAAGGCGGGAAAGAGGGCCGATTGGCAGATCGTCTCCCAGAATTCGGTGAGCTTCTCGACCCGCGTTGCCGGCGGATTGCCGCCGAGGATCGCGGCGTTCAAGGCGCCGATGGAGATGCCGGCAAACCAGTTCGGCTCGATGCCAGCTTCCGCCAAGCCCTGATAGACGCCGGCCTGATAGCTCCCCAACGCCCCGCCGCCCTGCAGGACCAGGGCGACGGTCTCGTAAGCCGGCAGCGCGAGTTTGGCGAGCGCGCTCACTGCATATGCCAACCATGGCTGACGGTGATCGATTGGCCCGTCAGCGCGGCACTCGGGAAAGCGGCAAGGAACAAGGCCGTCTGCGCCACATCGTCGACGGTAGTGAAGATGCCATCCACGGTATCCTTCAGCATGATGGTCTTGACGACCTGTTCTTCCGATATGCCGAATTCCCTGGCTTGTTCCGGGATCTGCTTTTCGACCAAGGGTGTCCGCACGAAGCCGGGGCAGATCACGTTGACCCGCACATTATATTCCGCCCCTTCCTTGGCGGCGACGCGGGCCAGCCCAAGCAAGCCGTGCTTGGCCGCCACATAGGGCGCCTTCAGTTTGGAGGCGAGATGCGAATGCACCGACCCCATGTAAAGGATCGTACCCCCGCGCTTGTCCTTATACATGTGCCGCATGGCGGCGCGCGTGGTGAGGAAGGCTCCGTCCATGTGGATCGCCAGCATCTTCTGCCAGTCGCGATACGCAAACTCGACGATCGGCTTCACGATCTGGATGCCGGCATTGGAAATGAGGATGTCGAGCCCGCCCAGCTTCTCGATGCAAAGCGCGGTGCCGTTATCGACGGCGGCTTCATCGGTCACATCCATCGCGAGCCCCAAGGCCTTGCCGCCCTTGGCCGTGATCTCGGTTGCCGCCGCATCGGCGCCCGCCTGGTTGAGATCGGCGATGGCCACCGCGGCCCCCGCCGCCGCATATGTCTCGGCGATGGCCTTGCCAATCCCGCTGGCGGCTCCGGTGATGAGGGCGACTTTGCCTTTGAGCTGCATGATGACTCCCTTGATGTTGCCAGCGCGGGGAACACCCACGATCGATGTTGCATTGCGTCATTCAGGTCGGATATTGGACCCGTGCCCATGACAAATGCAATGCGGGGGTAATTCACCCGTTTCCGACGCCCGACGCGGCCTCATACGAAGGTCGGGGGGTGCGACCTCCGTATGAATAGGTCATAGTTCTTAACCAAGTTTGACTCAAGGTCAGGCGTAATAAACTCTCGGGAGGAAGAAGCATGAGCGATTGGAATCGGCGTCAATTCCTTGTCGGCGGCGGCAGCCTCGCCTTGGCGGCACCGTTCATCCTGCGCGGCATGACGGCACCGGCTTTCGCCGACGAGTTCGTCAATGTGCTGAGCGGCGGCACCAGCGGCGTCTATTACCCGCTGGGCGTGGCCTTGGCCAAAATCTACGGCGACAAGATCGCCGGCGTGCGCACGCAGGTGCAGGCGACCAAGGCCTCGGTCGAAAACCTCAATTTGCTGCAGCAGGGCAAGGGCGAGATTGCCTTCGCGCTGGGCGATTCGGTGAAATTCGCCTGGGACGGCAATGAGGAAGCGGGTTTCAAGGCCAAGCTCGACAAATTGCGCGGGATTGCCGCGATCTATCCCAACTACATCCAGATCGTGGCGTCGCAGGAATCCGGCATCAAGACCCTGGCCGACCTCAAGGGCAAGGCGCTCTCGGTGGGTGCCGCCAAATCCGGCACCGAGCTCAATGCCCGCGCCATCCTCAATGCCGCCGGTCTGAGCTATGACGATCTCGGCCGGGTCGAGTATCTGCCGTTTGGCGAATCGGTCGAATTGATGAAGAACCGGCAATTGGATGCAACCCTGCAATCGGCCGGGCTTGGCGTCGCCTCGATCCGCGACCTCGGCACCTCGCTGCCGATCCAGATGGTGTCCGTGCCGGCGGATACCGTCGCCAAGATCGGCGCGCCCTATGTCGCCAAGCAGATTCCGGCCGGCACCTATGACGGCCAGGCCGATGATGTGCCGACGGCGGCCGTCGTCAACTTCCTCGTCACGCGCGACGGTGTTTCGGACGAGATCGGCTATCAGATGACCAAGCAGCTTTTCGACAATCTGCCCGACATGGTGGCGGCGCATAAGGCCGCCTCGGGCATCGTGCTCGCGGACGCGGCCAAGGACATGCCGGTGCCGCTGCATCCGGGCGCGGAGCGCTATTACAAGGAAGCCGGGATTCTCTGATCCCGCCGCATGAGCAATAATACCGCCGATCCTTCAGCGGCGGGCGCGCAGCATGACGCGCTCGCCGCCGATTTTCCCGCCGGCCGCGAAGGACGCCTGCTGTTCTGGATTGCCTTCGCCTTCTCGGTCTTCCAGTTGGCGACGGCGGCCCATGCCGTCAATCTGCCAAGCCAGGTGGTCCGGGCCGTCCATGTGGCCTTCCTGATCCTGCTGGCGCTGCCCCTGCTGAGTGCGGTCCGCAATCATCCGCCGGCGACGAAGGCGCTGTTCTGGCTGCTGGGCGGTCTCGGCATGGCGGTGGGCGTTTATCAATGGCTGTTCTACGAGGATCTGCTGCAGCGGGCGGGCGATCCGACGCGGATCGATATCCTCTTCGGAATCGGCGCGCTTTCCTTGCTGTTCATTGCGGCCTGGCGGGTGATGGGGCCGGCGCTGCCGATCATATCGGGCCTGTTCCTGGCCTACGCGCTCTTCGGCGAGCATTTGCCGGCTCCCTTCGATCACCGGCCCTACGATTTCGCGCAGATCGTCGACCAGATGGCCTATGGCACGGAAGGAATCTACGGCACGCCGACCTATGTGTCGTCGAGCTATATCTTCCTCTTCATCCTGTTCGGCGTGTTTCTCGAGCGTACGGGCATGATCACGCTCTTCACCGACGTATCGCTGGGGCTGGTGGGCCATGCGCGCGGCGGTGCCGCCAAGGTCGCCGTCATCGCCTCGGGCCTCATGGGCATGATCTCCGGTTCGGGTGTCGCCAATGTCGTGACCACCGGCCAGTTCACCATTCCGATGATGAAACGCTTCGGCTATCGCGCTGATTTCGCCGGCGGTGTCGAGGCGACCTCGTCCATGGGTGGCCAGATCATGCCGCCGGTGATGGGTGCGGTGGCCTTCATCATGGCCGAAACGATCGACGTGCCTTATAGCGAGATCGTCAAGGCGGCCATCGTTCCAGCCCTGCTCTATTTCGCCTCCGCTTTCTGGATGGTGCATCTCGAAGCCGGCAAGCGCGGCCTGCTCGGCATGCCGAAAGAGCAATGCCCCTCGGCCTGGGGCGCCTTGCGCAAGGGCTGGCATCTGGTTCTCCCTTTGCTGGCACTCATCTATCTGCTGTTCGATGGCTACACGCCGCTTTTTTCCGGCACGATCGGTCTTGCCCTCACGGTCATGCTGTTGCTGGGTGGCGGCGCCATGATGGGCGTTTCGCGGACCGGCCTGCGCCTCGTCTTCTGGGTGGTCCTGGGGTTGGCCAGCGCCGCTGCCTTCAAATTCGGCCTGTGGATCATCGCGCTCGCCTTGGCGGCGCTGATCGCCGTCAATCTGTTCAATCGCGGGGGGCACGGGACCTTGGCTGTCTGCCGCGACAGCCTGGCCGAAGGCGCCAAGACGGCGCTGCCCGTCGGCATCGCCTGTGCCATCGTCGGGATCATCGTCGGCACCATGACCTTGACCGGCGCCGCCACCACCTTCGGCGATTTCGTGGTTTCGATCGGCGAGAAGAGCCTGTTTCTGTCGCTCGTCCTTACCATGGTGACCTGTCTCATCCTCGGCATGGGGATACCGACCATTCCGAACTACATCATCACCTCGTCCCTGGCTGGTCCGGCCCTGCTGCATCTCGGCGTGCCGCTCATCGTCAGCCATATGTTCGTCTTCTATTTCGGCATTCTGGCCGATCTCACGCCACCTGTAGCGCTGGCGGCCTTCGCGGCAGCGCCCATTGCCAAGGAATCCGGATTGAAGATCGGCATCCAGGCGGTGAAGATCGCGCTGGCCGGTTTCGTCATCCCCTTCATGGCGGTCTATACGCCGTCGCTGATGCTGCAGGATGGCGGCTGGATGGCGCAGCAATTCGGCTATCCGGCCGAAGTCGCCTATATCGTCTTCAAGGCGATCCTGGCGATTGCCCTCTGGGGGGCGGCCGGCATCGGATTTCTCATCTGTCCGCTGGCCTTGTGGGAGCGGATCTTTGCCACCATCGCCGCTTTCAGCCTGGTGGTCGCCCTGCCGGCAACCGACGAGACGGGTTTCGCGCTGGCGGCCTTGTTCGTGGCGCAACATGCCTGGCGCGCGCGCCGCGCGATCCACACATGAATGTCTGCCTGCTGCTCGGCGCCAAGAAACTGCTTCTGGCCGGCAGCACCTTCACGCTGGCCTGGTCGCATTCGGTGGAAAAGACGCGCTGGGAGGAAGATTGGCAGGTCGGCCTTGCCGGCTTTCAGCTCGTCGAGGCGCGCATCGCAGGCAGCGGGGCCGGCATGGAGCCGCCGGAAGGCGCAATCCTTGACGGCAAGGTGTGGCGCTATCGCCCGGCGCTGGCCTTCGTCGAAGACCGGCTGGTGCTGGCACGTTCCGGCGCCACGGGCGGTGCGTGGCAGGTCTGCGGCAACGGCGCCTGCCATCCGATTCCGGAAACGGGGGCGGAAGGTCCGGCCATTCTCGAGCCCTGCCCTTAATTCACCGCGACATGGGCATCGCGGACGATGCAATCCTTGCCGTTGATGGGCAGCAGATCCATCGGGCAGGCGGAAAAGACGGCGACGATGTCCATCTCGGCACGGAAGGTGACCGCGTCGCCGGCCATGCTCATCGGCTCGTTCCAATAAAGATCGCCATTGGGCTCCCAGGGAATGTTCATGAAGAGGTTGAGCGGCGAGGGCGTCTCCGGCGCCTTGAGGCCGATCGCGGCCAAGGCGCCGCGCAGATTGTCGGTGCAATTGTCGTGATGGCCCCGATGCCCCAGCGCCTGGTAGCGATAGATGTCGCAGGCGGCGATCAGCGTGTCGTGGCGGCCGGGCGAGGTGTCGTCCGTCACGGTGACGATCGGCCGGCGCTTGTTGGTGACATAGGAATCGCCGATCTGGGTGATGAGGCGGCGCAAGGCCGCGCGGCTATGCTCCATCGACATGAACTCCGCCATGTCGGCGGCGTTGAAGACCCATGTATCGACCACTTGGGTGCCATGTGTATTGATCACGCTGAAGGTTTGATCCTTGCCGATCTTGACTGCGAGGCCCTTGCGCGCCGGAATCGTCAAATTTGTCGCACCCATGGCCGTTCTTTCCTTGTTGCCACGCTTTTCCGGTTTGATTTGAATCAAGAACCTGCAGCCGGTCAACACTTAGCCTTCGTCGCATGATCACGGATCACCTTATCTCCGTCTATGACCGGCCGGTGCCGCGCTACACGTCCTATCCGACGGCGCCGCAATTCCATGCCGGCATCGACGCCGCCACCATGGCGGAGTGGCTGGCGGGCCTGCCGGCCGAAGCGCCGCTTTCGCTTTATCTTCACGTGCCGTTCTGCCAGCAGATGTGCTGGTATTGCGGCTGCAATACGCAGATCGTGGCACGGCACCAGCCGATCGGCGATTTCGCCGGCACCCTGCTGGCCGAGATCGCGCGGGTGGGCGACCTGCTGGCCGCCGTCCGCCACAAGCGGATCGTCAGCTCCATTCATTTCGGTGGCGGGACGCCCAACAGCCTGGCGCCGGACGAGTTCGAGCGCATCATGGCGGCGCTCGACCATCATTTTGCGCTGGAGCACGATCTCGACCTTGCCATCGAACTCGATCCGCGCACCGTCAACGACGAATTCCTGGCCGCCATGCGCCGCGTCGGCGTCAGCCGCGCCTCGTTGGGCGTGCAGGATTTCGATCCCGTCGTGCAGACCGCCGTCAACCGCGTGCAACCCTTCGAACTGGTGCAGGATTGCGTCGGGAAGCTGCGCGCGAGCGGCATCCGTTCGCTCAATCTCGATCTCATCTACGGTCTGCCGTTCCAAAGCGTTTCCGGAATCCGCCGCACGGTCGCCCAGGCGGTCGATCTGGCCCCCGATCGCATTGCCCTCTTCGGCTATGCCCATGTGCCATGGATGAAGCCGCATCAGCGGTTGATCGATGAAGCGAGCCTACCCGACGCCTATGCCCGCTTTCGCCAGTTCGAGGCGGCGGCGCAGGCGCTGGCCGCGGCGGACTATGGCCGGATCGGCCTCGATCATTTCGCCAGGGCCGGCGATACCTTGCGCGTGGCGCGGGACAATCACACGCTGAAGCGGAATTTCCAGGGCTATACGGTCGACCGCGCCGACGCGCTGATCGGTTTCGGTCCTTCGGCCATCTCCGCCTTGCCGCAGGGCTACATCCAGAATGCACCGGACCATGCGCCCTGGGCGCGGGCGGTCAGCGAAGGGCGGCTTGCCGCGGTGAAAGGTGTCGCCGTCACCGCCGAGGATCGCCGCCGCCGCGCCATCATCGAACAGATCATGTGCTATGGTTCGGTCGATCTCGCCGCCTTCGATTTCGATCCCGCATCGGTCATGATCGCGCTGTGGCCGCTGATCGAGGACGGGCTCATCCATCTCAATGGCTGCGACCTCACGGTGACGGAGCGTGGTCTGCCGTTCCAGCGCGTGGTGGCGGCGGCCTTCGATGCCTATCTGGTGCCCGAAGCCAAGCGCCACAGCCGCGCGGTGTAATGAAAGATTGATCGAACATGCCATGCCCCGGCTTGGCCGGGGCATCCACGAGTTTCTTTCGTCAATTGCGGTCAAACTCGTGGATGGCCCGCCTTCGCGGGCCATGACAAAAGAGGGCCATTGCTTAATTCTGAATACAGCCCGCGACGAACAGGCGGAAGGCCACGGCGCGGTGGCTGATAGCGTGCTTGATGGCCGGGTCCATCTCGCCGAAGGTGACGTTGTAGCCGTCGGGCCGGAAGATCGGATCATAGCCGAAGCCGTGCGCGCCCTTTGGCGCATCGACGATATCGCCCCAGACATCGCCCTCGAATTCGTCGCAATGCCCATCCGGCCAGGCGAGGGCCAGGGCCGAGACGAAACGCGCGCGCCGGCCCTTCTGATCTTTCAGGAGATTCAGCACCCGCGCCATGGCGCTGCCGAAATCCTTGCCCGGCCCCGCCCAGCGCGCCGAATAGATGCCGGGATCGCGACCCAGGGCCATCACTTCAAGGCCGGAATCGTCGGCCAGTGCCGGCAGGCCGCTGGCGGTCGCGGCCGCCACGGCCTTGAGGCGCGCATTGCCGATGAAGCTGGTCTCTGTCTCCGCCGGTTCCGGCAGGCCCAAAGCGCCGGCCGAGACCACCTCTATGCCGAAGGGCGCCAGAAGCTCGACGATCTCGCGCAGCTTGCCGGGATTGTGGCTGGCGACGACCAGCTTGCCGCCGCTGAAGCGCCGCGCCATTCCTATCTCTTCTTTTCCAGGGCGGCGGCGAGTGCCGCGCGCTGCATCTCGAAGAGCTCGGCCGTTCCCTTGCGCGCCAGCGCCAGCAATTGGGCGAATTGCGGATCGGTGAACGCTTCCTTCTCGGCCGTCGCCTGCACTTCGACCATGCCACCCTTGTTGGTGAGGACGAAATTGGCATCGGCCTCGGCATTGGAATCTTCCGGATAATCGAGGTCGAGCACGGCATTGCCTTCATAGAGGCCGCACGAGATGGCCGCCACCTGGTCGGTCAGCGGAATCTGCTTGATGGCGCCCAGATCCTTCATCAGGCGGAAGCATTCATGAAGGGCGATATAGGAGCCGGTGATGGCCGCCGTGCGCGTGCCGCCATCGGCCTGGATGACGTCGCAATCGATCTTGATCTGCTTTTCGCCGATGGCCTTCAGATCCGTGACGGCGCGCAGCGCGCGCCCAATCAGGCGCTGGATTTCCTGAGTGCGGCCCGACTGCTTGCCCTTGGCGGCTTCGCGGTCGCCCCGGGTATGCGTGGCGCGCGGCAGCATGCCGTATTCCGCCGTCACCCAGCCCTTGCCGGAATTCTTCAGGAAGGGCGGCACCTTCTCATCCAGCGACGCGGTGCAGATGACATGCGTGTCGCCGAACTTCACCAGGCACGAGCCTTCGGCGTGGCGGTTGAAGCCGACGATGAATTCGATATTGCGCAGCTGGTCGGCGGCGCGGCCGGAAGGACGCATGATGGGGTGACTTTCCTTGAGATTGAAGTGGGCCGGAACCTACAGGTCCGCTCCTTCGCGAGCAATGATCCTCACGCCGCCCCAATTCTTTCGGCCCGGGCGGCCGAAAACCATCATTTGAAATACGTGATTTTATCTAACTTATTCAGATAGTTAGGCCCTGATGGGCGAATGTGCGCCTAGTCACAGCCATGCCCGCGCGGGAAAACCGGCAAAGGGCCTCGTGAGACTAACCGCCATCACCACCAGAAAGATGTGAGGACAAGAGAAGATCATGCCCACCGAACCGATCGAAGGCACCATTCGCAAATCCCGCGTCCATTACGCGGTCCAGAACGCCATCTACGGAAACGACAATTACAACCAGATTCTCGGGACCGAAAGCAGCGATCACATCTATGGCTTTGGCGGCAACGATCTCCTGAACGGGGCCGGCGGCAATGACGAACTCAATGGCGGCGACGGCAACGACACGCTCTGGGGCGGTGCCGGCAACGACATCATCTATGGCGGCAATGACAGCGACCGCATTTATGGCGGGCTGCACAATGATCGTCTCTATGGCGATGCCGGCAATGACGGCGTCACCGGCGGTGAGGGCAATGACTGGATGGATGGCGGCACCGGCGACGACTGGATGTGGGGAGAAACCGGCGACGACCAGATTTATGGCGATGAAGGCAAGGACTTCATGTTCGGCGGCGAAGGCAACGATTATCTCAACGGCGAGGAACAGGACGATCATGTCAGCGGCGGCGACGGCGATGATTATGCCGCCGGCGGGTCGGGCGACGACGTGCTGAACGGCAATGCCGGCGACGACACCTTGTCCGGTGGGTCGGGCAATGACGAACTGCGTGGCGGCTCCGGCAACGATACCGGAAAAGGCGGCACCGGCGACGATTCCATCTATGGCGATTCCGGCATCGATCAGCTGTTCGGTGAGGATGGCGACGATCTGCTCTTCGGCGGCGACCAGAACGACACGCTGACCGGCGGCAAGGGCAATGACGATCTCTATGGCGACAATGGCAACGACGTGCTCTTCGGCAATGAGGGGGTCGACTATCTCAATGGCGGTGCCGGCAACGATTTCCTGGCTGGCGGCGAGGGGATCAATGTGCTGATCGGCGGTGCCGGCGACGATTATTTCGACCTGACCGCCGGATCGAACAACGCCACCGGCGGCGGCGGCGCCGACAGGTTCGCGGTCACTCCCAACAATACGTTGCTGGCCTCCGACATCGTGGACTTCAACGTGAACGAGGACTTCCTGGTCTTCAACGACGCCTACGACACGGATGTCGCCATCGGCCAGAACGCGGCTGGCATGGTCGAATTCACCTTCGATGGGGGCGGGACGCTGACCCTTGCCAATGTGCAGTACCAGAACGGCATGACGTTGAACGACTTCAATATCGAATGGAATTGAGTCCTAGCTCTTCGACCGCCGGCAGCCCGGGAGATGGTTGCCGGCGGGTTTCTCTTTGCCGGCAATGCGTTGTCCCAGCTAAGGAATCTTTAGCAACTTAGGTTCTAGACTCAAAATCGGGGTGGTGTCGGTCCTGGACCGGCGTACCGCCCGATTCAGTGCTGGCCGGGCAGACCGGTAAGATGGGAGCGATGCAGGCGGACAAAAAGCGAATCAGCCCAGCTAAGCCGATGAACGAAATCGAAGAATCGGTTTCGCTCTTTCATGCTCTTTTCGAGCAGAGTTCCGTCGGCGTCTGCTGTTCCGATTTCGCCGGCCACTTCATCCGCGTCAATCCGCGTTTCTGCGAGATCGCCGGCTATGCGGCGGCGGAGCTGGTCGGGCGCAGCTTTGCCGAGATCACGCACCCGGACGATATCGCCATCGACGCGCGCCTGGGCGACGAGCTGATTGCGGGAACGCGGGGCCCCTACACGCTGGAGAAGCGCTATATCCGGAAATCCGGCGAAGTGGTCTGGGTCCGGATCACGGTGACTCTCTCGCGTACGCCCGACGGCGCGCCGCATCGCCTGGTCGGCGTGATCGAAGATATCAACCACATGATGCAGACCGAGCAGGCGCTGCGCGCCAGCGAGATGCGTCTCCGGCAGGCACAGAACATCGCGCGGCTGGCTTCCTACGAGATCGAGCATCGCACCGAATCGCGCATCTGGTCCGACGAGCTGTTCACGATCCTGGAGATCGAAAACACCATCGCCAATCCCACCTTCGAGATATTCGAGCAGCGCGTGCATCCGCAGGACCGCGCCCTCATCCAGAAGACCAATGCCGAGGCGATCGCCAACCGCATGCCTTACGATCTGACGCACCGCCTGCTGATGCCGGACGGCCGGATCAAGTATGTCGAGGTGCGCGGCCACACGACGTATGCCGAGGACGGCACGCCCTTGCGCTCGATCGGGACGGTGCAGGACGTGACCAGCCGCAAGCAGACCGAAATAGCCCTGCGCCAGGCCAAGGAAAGCGCCGAAAGCGCCAACCGCGCCAAGATGGATTTCCTCGCCAATATGAGCCACGAACTGCGCACGCCGCTCAACGCCATCCTCGGCTATGCGCAGTTGCTGGAGACCGAACGCGCCGGCCCGCTGGAACCCAAGCAGCGCGAATATCTGCGCGACATCATGGCCGGCGGGCGGCATCTCCTCGAGCTTATCCAGGACATTCTCGAACTGGCCAAGATCGATGCCGGCCGCATCGGCCTGAAGATCGAACCGATCGACGCTCTGGCCGTCATCGGCGACGCGTTGCCGCTCATCGAAAGCATGGCGGCGGCACGCGCCATCACCTTGCATGTAAGCCGGCCGGCCGCGGGCCTGCCGCAGATGCTGGCCGACCGGGTACGGCTGCGGCAGGTGTTTCTCAATCTGCTCAGCAACGCGATCAAGTACAACAAGCTTGGCGGTCGCGTCGACGTCACCTGCGCCGAGACGCGCCCCGGTTTCCTGCGCATCTCGGTGCGCGATACCGGGCTTGGCATCAAGCCGGAGCGGCAGGCCGAACTGTTCGTGCCCTTCAGCCGGCTGGGTGCCGAAACGCTGGCGATCGAGGGAACCGGTATCGGCCTGTCGCTGACCAGGAAGCTGGTCGAACTGATGGGCGGCCGGATCGGCTATCAGAGCGTGGTGGACGAGGGAAGCACCTTCTGGGTCGATCTGCCGATCGCCGGCCAGGGCCTTGCCGCCCCCACCGAGCCACCCATGCCGGCGGACGGCCAGGGCGCTCCGCCGCCCCAGGGCACCAACCATTCCCGGATCGCCCGGGAACAAAGGCGTCTGCTCTATGTGGAAGACAATCCGGCCCATGTGCGGCTGATCGAACGCGCGCTCGGCCAGATCCCCGCCGTCTCGCTCACCACCGTGCACACGGCGGAGCTGGCCCTGGTTGCCATGCGCTCGATGGCGCCCAATCTCATTCTCGTCGATGTGGGCGGTTCCGATCCGTCGCGCCAGGAATCGCGCCGCCGTCTCCTCGCGGTGGCGGAGCAGCGCCGGATTCCGGTGCTCGACCTCGGCGCCAACCAGGCCGAGGAGCGCAATGGCGGCGGCGAGCCGGTCGATATACCGCGCCTTCTCTCCGAAATCGAACGGCGTATCGGCATTTCCGGCTAACCCCCGCTTCCGCTGATGGAAATACGGTGACGGTGGCAATTCCGCCACCGCCGTCCTATATCTTCAGCCCAGATCATCACGCCGCATGCGGAGCCCCGACCGATGTCCAATCTCGCCACTACCGACCAGCTGTTTTTCGAACGTGCCGGCCTCGACCGGGCCAAGACGGAGGCCTTGGTGGGCGATGCGCTCA
Source organism: Dongia sp. (assembly GCF_041918875.1). Lineage (GTDB taxonomy): Bacteria > Pseudomonadota > Alphaproteobacteria > Dongiales > Dongiaceae > Dongia. The sequence goes on along the minus strand of NZ_JAYRUV010000022.1, from coordinate 35,477 downwards.
AGGGTGCCGACGATGGCGAACTCTATCTGGAATACCAGCAGTCGGAAGCGCTCTCCTTCGATGACGGGCGCCTCAAGAGCGCCAGCTTCGATACCACGCAGGGCTTTGGCCTGCGCGCCATTTCGGGCGAAATCTCCGGCTATGCGCATGCAAGCGACCTTTCGGAAGGGGCGCTCGCCCGTGCGGCACAGACGGTGAAGGCGGTGCATGCCGGCCATGACGGCGTCCTCGATGTCGGCCCCGCCGGCACCAACCGCCAGCTCTATGCGCCGGACAATCCCCTTGGCCTGCTGCCGTTCGAGAAGAAGGTGAAGCTGCTGGAGGAGATCGACGCCTATGCGCGCGCCAGGGACAGCCGCGTGCGTCAGGTCATGTGTTCCATTTCCGGTTCCTGGTCGGCCATCCAGATCGTCCGCGGCGACGGCCACCGCATGGCGGATATCCGCCCGCTGGTGCGGCTCAACATCTCGGTGATGGTGGAACAGGACGGTCGCATGGAAACGGGCTCGTTCGGCTCCGGCGGCCGCGTCACCTATGACGGCGTGGTCGATCCCGCCCATTGGCAGGCCGGCGCCGACGAAGCGCTGCGCCAGGCTATCGTCAATCTATCCTCCGTCCCGGCGCCGGCCGGCGAAATGCCCGTCGTGCTCGGCCCCGGCTGGCCTGGCATCCTGCTCCACGAAGCGATCGGTCACGGGCTCGAGGGCGACTTCAACCGCAAGAAGACCTCGGCCTTTGCCGGCCTGATGGGCCAGCGCATCGCCGCGCCCGGCGTCACCGTGGTCGATGACGGCACCCTCACCGACCGCAGGGGCTCCCTCACCATCGATGACGAGGGAACGCCCACGCAATGCACGACCCTCATCGAGGACGGCATCCTCAAGGGCTATATCCAGGACCGGCAGAATGCGCGCCTCATGGGCATGAAGCCGACCGGCAATGGCAGGCGCCAGAGCTTTGCGCATAACCCGATGCCGCGCATGACCAACACCATCATGCTGGCCGGGAAAAGCACCCCGGACGAAATCCTCGCCTCGGTGAGGAAGGGCCTCTACGCGGTCAATTTCGGCGGCGGCCAGGTCGACATCACGTCGGGCAAGTTCGTCTTCTCGGCCTCCGAAGCCTATCTCATCGAGGACGGCAAGATCGGCCCGGCGGTGAAGGGTGCCACCCTCATCGGCAACGGCCCGGACGTGCTCACCAAGGTCGGCATGATCGGCAACGACATGAAGCTCGATACCGGTGTCGGCACCTGCGGCAAGGACGGCCAGGGCGTCCCCGTTGGCGTCGGCCAGCCGACCTTGCGCATCGACGCGCTCACGGTGGGCGGCACGGCGGCTTAAACAGATCCCCTCACCCCAACCCTCTCCCCGCAAGCGGGGCGAGGGTTGGGGTGAGGGGCGTAGTTTCCATGAGTGGGGCTTGCCAGCAACAACTCCGAGTGGCATCAACAGCCGAGACTCTGCAACTCGCGGACCGCTCATGATTTCACCCCTCTACCAACGCAATGACGCGCTCAGCGCCGGCATGTTCGTGCCGGAATCGCGTTTCGGCATGTGGTTCCTGAAGACCGAAACCTGGGCCGTGCATGTGCTGGAACGGGCGCTCAAGGATTTGGAGCGGCTGATTCCCAGCCGGCAGCCGAGCTATCCGGTCATCGTCGATGTGGGCTGCGGGCGCGGCCGGTCGTTCGGCCTGCTGCAAGCGCGGTTTCGCCCCCACCGCATGGTCGGCATCGACGTCGATGATGCCATGCTGAAGATCGCCGCGGCCGAGACGGCGCGCGAGGGCATGGCGGTCGAATTCCAGCAAACGACCTCGTCGCGGCTGATGCTGCCGGACGCCTCGGTCGACATGATCTTCTGCCACCAGACCTTCCATCATCTGATGGATCAGGAAACGGCGCTGGCCGAGTTCCACCGCGTGCTCAAACCCGGTGGCCTGTTCCTCTTTGCCGAATCGACCCGGAAATACATCCACTCGCCGATGATCCGCCTGCTCTTCCGACACCCGATGGATGTGCAGCGCACGGCGCCGGAATATCTCGCGATGATCCGGCGCGCCGGTTTCGACGTGGGCGAAACCGCGATCTCCTATCCCTATCTGTGGTGGAGCCGCAACGATCTGGGCTTGCTCGAACGCTGCTTCGGCATCAAGCCGCCCAAGACCCGCGAAGAGACATTGCTCAACTGCGTGGCCGTGAAAGCTTAGATCTACGGCGATCCGCCTCACCCCCACCCCTCTCCCCAGAGGGGCGAGGGGCTTCAGAGCGAGTTCGGTCAAAACTTCCTCGCCCCGCTTGCGGGGAGAGGGTCGGGGTGAGGGGCTAGGCCCGCCGCCGCAATTGCGGTGCCACCAGCACCAGGAACAGGGCAAAGACGACGAGGGCCAGGGACAGAATCTCGTCCCAGCCAACGACGTCGCCGGTGATCAGCGCCGATGAGATGATGCCGATGACGGGGATGGCCAGCGTGCCGATGGCGGCGACGACGGCGGGATAGATGGCGACCACGCGGAACCAGGCCCAATGGCAGAAGATCATCGGGATGAGGGCGGCGTAAGCCACGGCGCCCCAGCCCAGGCTGCTCACGGCGCCGGGGTCGAAATCGCGGTCGAACAGGATGGCGCCGATGAAAATCGGCATGCCGCCCAACAGCATCTGCCAGGCGACAAGCGACGTTGTCGGCATCGAATAACGATGCGTCTTCAAGGCGACCGTACCGAAGGCCCAGGCGATGGCAGCGAGCAGCATGAGGATCGGACCCCAGGGGGCGGCCTGCAGGCCCTGCCAATCCGGCACCACCAATACGGCCAGGCCGATCATGCCGATTCCCAGGCCGGCCATGCGCAGACGGTCGATCCTTTCCTTCAGCCAGATGGCGGCGATGGGTGCCGCCCAGAGCGGCATGGTGAAAGCGAGGATCGAGGCGCGGCCCGGCTGCATCATGGTGACGCCCAGCGCCGAGAAGAGATGCCAGAAAGTGATATTGCCGAGCGCCGCGATGAGGAGCGGCTTCAAATCCTGGCGCGGAATGCGCAAGGGCAGGCGCGCCGCGGCGGCGATGGCGAAAAGACCGCCGGCGCCCGCCAGCAGGCAGATGCTGCGAAAGGCCCAGACCGGCACTTCGTTGACCGACAGCTTGATGGCCGGCCAGTTGACGCCCCAGAAGAGGGTGATGAGCGCCAGCAGGACGATGCCCGTTGCCGCGCTATCGGTGCGGGCCGGTTCGCCCAGCGCCCTCGTCTGCTCGCTCATCGCGCTCTCACTTTTCCAGGGTCTTGGCGCGGCGTTCCGCGATGCGCGCGAGAATGGCGTTGCGCTCGTCCGGCGTCGAGATGATCCAGTCGCGGATCTCGTCGATGGTGCGCGTGCAGCCGATGCAATAGCCGGTCATCGGGTCCATCTGGCAGACGCTGATGCAGGGCGAGGGCGGGCCGGAAGCGAGGAGCCGCATGCGCTCGGCGCGCCGTTCCTGGCGCGCGAGCTTGTCCTGCATCAGGCGCTGGCCCTCGGCGACACCCTTCTGGCGCGCATCGTCGCTCATATCGTCAGCGCCTCGTGGGCGGCCAGCACCTCTTCGGGCCTGCGTCCGACCAATTGAGCATAGAGGACGGGATCGGTCGCCCCCTCGCTGCCGATGATGAGAATCTTGGAATTCGCGTCGAGCAGCAGCGCGCGGCGCGCATCGCCGTCGGTGGCGGCGACGATCAGTCCGGCAAGACCGCCGACCCCGGCTTCGCCGCCGACGATCCTGGGGTCGCCGCCGACGCCTTGCGCGAGCGTTTTCATGGCGAAGACCGCCGCCTCGTCCGGCACGGTCATGAAGGCGAAGCTCGCCTTGTCGAGCAGGGACCAGGCCAGCGGAGAAACCTCGCCACAGGCCAGCCCCGCCATCAGCGTATCCAGCTTGCCGGTCACGGCAGTGGGCTTGCCTTCCTTGGCACTCTGAAAGTGGCAATCGGCCTTTTCCGGCTCGACCACGACGATCTTCGGGCGCAGCGCATCCTGTTCCAGCCACAGATAGCCGGCGACAGCCGCCGGCAGGCCGCCGACACCGGCCTGGACGAAGACATGGGTGATGTCCTCGCGCGGCAGCAATTGCGCCAGCACTTCGCCCATCATGACGCCATAACCATGCATGACATGGCGCGGAATTTCCCGATAGCCGTCCCAGGTCGTGTCCGAGATCACCTGCCAGCCATTCCTGGCCGCGTCCCTGGCGCAGGCCCGGACCGAGGCATCATAATTGTCCGGGATGCGGCGCATTTCGGCGCCATATGCGGCGATGGCTCGCTCGCGCCCGACACTGACGCCCTGGTGGATATAAATGACGGAGCGGCAGCCGAAGAGCCGGGCGCCCCAGGCGACCGATTTGCCGTGATTGCCATCGGTCGCCGTGCAGACGGTGATGTCCGTCGTGCGGGCGCGGTATTTGCCGGCGATGAGGTCGGCGACGGTGACATTGCCGCCCAATTTGTCCTGCAGATGCCGCAGCACGGCATAGGCACCGCCCACCGCCTTGAAGGCACCCAGGCCGAAGCGGCCGCCTTCATCCTTATAGGCGATACGCGCCACGCCAAGGGCGCCAGCCAGGCCGTCGAGCTGGCGTAAAGGTGTGGGCTGGTAGCCGGGCCAGGCTTCGATTGCCGCGGCGGCGCGGGCGAAGCCTTCCGCGTCGACCACGCCGGGAGCCGCAGCGGCAAGGCTTTCCTCGGCCGGGCTCAGGCGTGGATTGATGAAGATGCGGGCGGGCAGTTGGGGCGGTTTCCATTCGGTCATGGCTGCGACTATTATCAAACCGCCGACCGTCTCGCAAACGAGCGCAACGCGTGCGACCTATCCGGGAGCTGCATAGATTGCCATTCGCCAGGACATTTCCCGCATCGACAATCCCCGCATCGCTGGCGGCGCATGCCACTCTCTATCTTGGCCGCGTGCGGCTGGTGACGGGACTTGTCCTCTTTGCCTATGTGCTGACGCACAATCTCAATCACGCGCTCGGCATCGTCTCCCTGAAATGGCTGGAAGCGGGGCGCGCGATCTTCCTGGGTTTCTGGCGCTTCCCGCCCATCGAATGGGCGCTCTTTGCCGCGATCTCCCTGCATGTCGTCGTGGCACTGATTGCACTCTACCGGCGCCGGTCGCTGAAAATGCCGTTCTGGGAAGGCGCCCAGCTCGTGCTGGGGCTGGCGACGCCGCCCTTGCTGCTGCTGCATGTTCTGGGCACCGCCTATGCCCATGACCGCTTCGACTTCAAGGATTCCTACGCCTATGTGCTGCTTTCCCTCTGGGTGTTCCAGCCGGGCTATGGCGCGCTGCAGGCGCTGGCGGTGGCGACGACCTGGATTCATGGCTGTATCGGCATGACCTATTGGCTGCGGCTCAATGCCTGGTATCCCGCGGCGAGGCCCTATCTCTTTGCCTTTTCGGTCATCCTGCCGGTCATGGCGCTCATCGGCTTTGCCGATGCCGGCCGGGCGGTCGCGGAAAGGTCGGAAGACGAAACCTGGCTGCCGGCGCTGATCGCGCGCGACAATCTTCCGGGCGCCGAAGCCGCGGCCGAGGTGCATGCGCTCCAGATGCTCGGCCTCTGGATCTGCGGCGGGCTGCTCGGCGCGGTTCTCCTGGCGCGCCTCGTCCGGCAGCAGGTGCACCGCCGCCAGGCGATCGAGATCGCCTATGAAAGCGGCGCCAAGGTGCGCATCCAGTCCGGCATGACCGTGCTGGAGGCAAGCCGCATCGCCAACATTCCGCATGCCTCGGTCTGCGGCGGGCGCGGGCGCTGCTCGACCTGCCGGGTGAAGATTCTCAAAGGCGACCGGCAATTGCCCCTGCCCAGCGACGATGAGAAGCGCGTGCTGGCGCGCGTCGGTGCGGCACCCGATACGCGCCTTGCCTGCCAGCTGCGGCCCAGCGCACCGGTCACCGTGGCACCGCTCCTTCCAGCCCAGGCCGGGCCGCTACAGGCCCAGGCACGGGGCGACTATCATTCCGGCCGCGAGCTGGAGATTGCCGTGCTCTTTGCCGACCTCAGGGGCTTCACCCAGCTTTCCGAACAGCGCCTGCCTTATGACGTCGTCTTCCTGCTCAACCGCTATTTCAAGGCGATGGGCGAAGCGGTCAGCGGTGCCGGCGGCTATCTTGACAAGTTCATCGGCGACGGAGTCATGGCGCTTTTCGGCATCGAATCCGGCATGGCTGGAGACGATGGCAAGCGCGCCTGCATGCAGGCCCTCGAAGCGGCGCGGCGCATGTCGGTCAATCTGGACGACCTCAACCGGCATCTGACGGCCGATCTGAAGCAGCCCTTGCGCATCGGCATCGGCATTCATTTCGGTCCCGTCATCGTCGGCGACATGGGCTATGGCGCCAACCAGCACCTCACCGCCATCGGCGACACGGTCAACACGGCCAGCCGCCTGGAAACGGCGACCAAGGAGTTCGACAGCCAATTGGTCATATCCGAGCAGGTTGCCCACCGCGCGGGCCTTGCCTATGACGCCTCCCATCTGCATCAATTGCTGGTGCGCGGGCGCGAGCAGACCCTGGGCGTGCTGGCGTTGAAATCGGCGCAGGAGGCTGGCGGCGAGGAAATCGCGGAAAGGCCGCATGAGGAAGCCGGGGTCATGAAGGATTGACGCGATGAACGAGATGCGCCAGCAACCCATCCTGTCGCGCCTGGCCGAGGACAATGCCTATCTGCGCACCAGCCCGGCGCCCAATTTCTGGGCGCTGATGCCGCATCAGATTCACCAGCACACCGATTCCTCCTGCTCGCTGGCCAGCGCGACCATGGTGCTCAACGCCGCGCGCGGGCAGATGGGGCTCAACCGCATCGGCGGACTGGTCAGCGAGAAGAGGCTGCTCGATCTCTTCGACCATACCGACTGGCGCGCCGGCATCGCCACGGAAGGCGGCGGGCGCAAATTGCTGGAGCTGGCCGATCATCTTGCCGAGGCGCTGGGGCATTACGGCCTTGACGGATGGCGCGTCGACAGACGGCCGATAGCGGCGGCCGACGCGGCAAGCGCCGCGCGATTGCGCACCGATCTCGCGGCGCTGGAAGCAGATCCCGGCATCTTTCCCATCGCCAATTTCCATCTCGACGATTTCTACGGCGATGGCACGGATGTCGGCCATTTCTCGCCCCTGGCCGCCTTCGACGCCACCCGCGACCGCGTGCTGGTGCTCGATGTCTACAAAGCCGATTACGAACCCGCCTGGGCGCCGGTCGAACATCTCCTGAAGTCAATGGCGCGCTCTTGCGCGAATGGGAAGCCGAGGGGCTATCTGGTGGTGCGGCGGGGATGAAGCGCCCCTCACCCCGACCCGCTCCCCGCTATCGCGGGGAGCGGGTCGGGGTGAGGGGAAGGCCTCAATTGATGTTGTTGTCGTCCTTGTAATCGTCGATCGCGTCTTCGAGCTCGTCGAATTCGTCGCAATCGCCGCAGGCGGATTTGAGGACGGCGAGCTGCTTCTCGGCATTGGGCAGATCCTTCTGCTCGAGATAGAGCTCGCCCAGATATTCGTTGGCGCCGAGATGCTTGGGTTCGAGGGCGAGGGCCTTGAGGTAATATTCCATCCCGGCCTTCCAATTGCCCATCTTGCGGTTGGCGAAGCCCAGCTGGTTGAGGGCGTCGGCATATTCGCCCTTTTCCTTGATCGATTTCTGCAGCAGCGGGATAGCCGCGCTGTATTTCTCGTCATCGATCAGGTCGACGGCCTTCTTGTAATCGTCGGCCTTGGCCGTCGGCGCCGTCGAGTCCGAGCCCATCGAGAAGGCCTGGCTGGCAAGCCCAAGGCTCAAGCCCGCGAGGGCGGCAATCGTGGCAAGACGGAAACTGGTCATCTTTCTCTCCTGTTCGATCGATATTGCATCTGTCTGACGGTTGAGGCGTCGCGGCACCGAAATCCGCCGGCCGCCTTCGATTTAAAAGTTAACCGATACCTCCGACTTCTGCTGTGAAGCGGGTCACAGCGGGCCGGGGCATGCGTCCTTCCGTTGCCGTCCCACCCGGCGCCCATCCGACGCAGTCCAATGCCGCGAGTCGGCAAGTATTTGGAATGGCGCGCGAAATGTCCAAGCACGAATTCGCGATTGGGAGCGGAAATGTTACCCGTTGCCGCGGCGCTTTCGCATCGCGGTATTTTCGTCGCAGGGGTGCGGCCCCGATTGGGCTTGCGTGCTTTTGTTTGTACACGAATAATATCCGCCATCGGAGCCACCTAAATGCCGCGCGTTCAGTGTGTTATGAAGGAAGCCACCGCATGCCTGACCTCTCGCTCGCGCACGATCTGCGGTTCGAGGATCTCTACGATCCCGCCGGCCTTGCAAGGCTCGATGCGGCGTTCCTGGCCCAGTTGGGCGAGGGCGATGCGGCTCTTGCCGGGCGGCTTCGGGCGGCGCGGGCCGATGCCGGCGCGCTCGATGCAAAGACCGAATCCCAGCTCATTCTCGATCTGGCCGGCCCGCTGGAAGATTTCCTGGGGCATCTTTTCGGCATCGCGCTTGAACTCGGCGCGCTGCAGGCGCGGCATAACGAATTGGCGCCGCTCTACACCTGCAAACGCCTGTTCGTGCAGCGCCGGGCGCTCAAGGCTTACGGGCCCGACAAGATCGCCGCCATCGATGCCGATGCCCTGCGCCGGGAACTGACCGCGCTGCTCGGCGGCGCCTTCGACGAACTGCGCTTTGCCACCCAGGTGGAAGAATGGGGCAAGGACGAGACGGCCCATGCGCGCGAGATCGATCTGGCGCTGCAATACGCGGCCTGGGCGGCGCAGAGCGAGGCGGGCAAGACGCTGCACGGCGCCGGCGTGCTGTTCAAGGCGCCGCGCAAAATCGATCCGCTGCATCTTCTTCATATGGAGACGGAGACGCGCAACGGCGTCACCTCGTTCAAGCTCGGCTCCGGCAAGCTGCGCCACCGCGAAGGCTTCGCCCTCACCGATCGCGGCACCGACCTCAAAGGCGCGCTCGATCAGGCCAATTACTGCATCTGGTGCCATCATCAAGGGAAGGACAGCTGCTCGAAGGGCCTGCACGAGAAGGATGGCGGCTTCAAGAAGAGCGTCTTCGGCGTGACGCTGGCCGGCTGTCCGCTGGAAGAAAAGATTTCCGAAATGCATGCGGCCAAGGCGAATGGCCAGCCCTTGGCGGCACTCGCCATCATCGCCATCGACAATCCGATGGTGGCGGCCACGGGGCACCGCATCTGCAACGATTGCATGAAGGCCTGCATCTATCAGAAGCAGGAGCCGGTCGATATTCCGCAGGCGGAAACTCGCACGCTGAAGGACATCCTGGCGCTGCCCTTCGGCTTCGAACTCTACAGCCTGCTGACCCGCTGGAACCCGCTCAACCTTCGCCACCCAATTGCCAAACCGGCCTCCGGCAAGAAGGTGCTGGTCGTGGGATTGGGCCCCGCCGGCTACACGCTGTCGCATTATCTGCTGAACGACGGCCATACGGTGGTGGCGATCGACGGGCTGAAGATCGAACCCTTGGCCCAGGACATCTCCGGCGTGGCGCGGGATGGCGGCCGCGTGCCCTTCAAGCCGATCCGCGATCTTTCCGAGTTGACCGAGGAGCTGGGCAGCCGCGCCATGGCCGGCTTCGGCGGTGTCGCCGAATACGGCATCACCGTGCGCTGGGACAAGAACTTCCTCAAGATCGTCCGCCTGCTGATCGAGCGACGAGCACGCTTTGCCATGTTCGGCGGCGTGCGCTTCGGCGGCACGATCACGCTTGCCCAGGCCTGGGAGATGGGCTTCGACCATGTGGCGCTGGCCATGGGTGCCGGCAAGCCCACCCTGCTCGACATGCCGGGCGGGCTTGCCAAGGGTGTGCGCATGGCGTCGGACTTCCTGATGGCGCTGCAACTGACCGGCGCCGCCAAAACGGATTCGATCGCCAATCTGCAGCTGCGCCTGCCGGCAATCGTCATCGGCGGAGGCCTTACCGCCATCGACACGGCGACCGAGGCGATGGCCTATTACCCGCTGCAGGTCGAGAAATTCCTGAAGCGGTACGAGATCGTGGCGGCGGAGAAGGGCGAGGCTGGCTTGCGCGCCGGCTGGTCGGCGGCGGAACTCGTTATCGTCGACGAGTTCCTTCACCATGCCAGGGAAATTCGCGCCGAACGCGCCCGCGCCGCCACGGCGGATACCCAGCCGCGCATTTCGGAGATGCTGCAGGAATGGGGTGGGGTGACGCTGGCCTACCGCCGCCGCCTCATCGATGCGCCTTCCTACACGCTCAACCACGAGGAAGTGGAAAAGGCGCTGGAGGAGAATATCCGCTTTGCCGAAAATCTGACGCCGACCCGCATCGATGTGGATGCGCAGGGCTTCGCCGAGCGCATCCACATGAAACATGCCGACGGCACCGAACATGTCCTGCCGGCCCGGTCTGTCCTGGTCGCCGCCGGCACGCGTCCCAACACCGTTCTGGCGCGCGAGGATGCAGCCAATTTCGGCCTCGACGGGCAGTATTTCAGGGCGCTCGACGAAAACGGCGCGGTGGTGACACCGGAAAAGCTCGCCAAGCCCAACCAGGTGCGCGTCATCACGCAGTCGCATCCCGATGGGCGGGCGGTGAGCTTCTTCGGCGATCTCCATCCCAGCTTCGCCGGCAATGTGGTGAAGGCCATGGGCAGCGCCAAACAGGGCTGGCGCGTGGTGTCGGCGTCCCTGGCTGAACGAGCGGCAGGCCCCGGTTCGGAAACGTTCCTGCGGGATCTCAACCGGCGCCTGCGCGCCCGCGTGCGCGCCGTCAACCGGCTGACCCCCACCATCGTCGAAGTGGTGGTCGAGGCGCCGCAGGCCGCCTCCAATTTCCAGCCGGGCGAATTCTACCGCCTGCAGAATTTTGAAAGCCTGGCGCCGCGCACGCAGGATACCGTGCTGGCGATGGAAGGACTGGCGCTGACCGGCGCCTGGACCGATGCCGAACACGGGCTGGTCGGCCTCATCGTGCTGGAGATGGGCGGCTCTTCATCGCTCTGCGCGCAATTGCAGCCGGGCGAGCCGGTGATTCTGATGGGCCCCACGGGGGCGCCCACCGAAACGCCGGCGGGCGAAACCGTGCTGCTGGCGGGCGGGGGCCTTGGCAATGCGGTTCTGTTCTCGATCGGCCGGGCACTGCGCGCAGCCGGCTCGAAGGTGCTCTATTTCGCGGGTTATAAGAAGCTCGAGGATCGCTACAAGGTCGCCGATATCGAGGCGGCGGCCGATATCGTGATCTGGTCCAGCGACGAGGCGCCGGGCTTTCAACCCACGCGCCCGCGGGACAAGTCCCATGTCGGCAACATCATCGAGAGCATCGTTCAATATGCCGAGGGCAAGCTCGGCGCCACGGAGATCAGGCTGCAGGATGTCGACCGCATCATCGCCATCGGCTCCGACGGCATGATGGCGGCGGTCCAGCGCGCGCGGCATGACGTGCTGAAGCCTTACCTGAAGCCCAGCCATTGCGCCGTGGGTTCGATCAACTCGCCCATGCAATGCATGATGAAGGAAATCTGCGCCCAGTGCCTGCAGCCGCACAAGGATCCGGTGACGGGCAAGGAGAGCGTGGTCTTCTCCTGCTTCAACCAGGATCAGGATCTCGACCGGGTCGATTTCGGCGGCCTGCGGCAGCGCCTGGGCCAGCAATCGGTCCAGGAAAAACTGACCCGCCACTGGATCGCGCACAGCCTCGCCGAACTCGATCGCATGAAGGCCGCGCAGTAAATCCGATTATGTCGCGAGGAGGGATCGTCGCCGGCCCAGCGCCTTGCCAGTCAGTACATCCGTGATCTGGCAAAGGGTTGGGCGGCGGGTCCGGGTCGTTGGCGTGAAGCCGATGACCGGACCTATCTCGACAAGGACGGCCGCAAGGCGGCTCCATCCGTCATGAGATTCGATATGGGGACGGCATGTCCGGAATGCAATGCCCGAAAGAGAACTTTCCTGGGCCTGCGGCAATGTTTCACGTGAAACAATTTTTGCGTAAATCGGCTCAAGCATCCTAGAGGCTGCGCACCGTGCGGAGGAAGCTGTCGACCTCGCGCTTCAATCTTTCGCCGTTCTGGGCCAGTTCGCCGGCGGCGGTCAGCACCTGCCCGGAACCGGCGCTGGTCTGCTGCGATGCCTGGGTGACGCCGACGATGTTGCTGGCGACTTCCGCGCTGCCCGTCGCCGCCTGCTGGACGTTGCGCGAAATCTCCTGGGTGGCGGCGCCTTGTTCCTCGACGGCCGAGGCAATGGCGGTCGAAATCTCGCTGACCCGGCCGATTGTCTGGGTGATGGCGCCGATCGCGGTCGCCGAACTGTCGGTCGCATCCTGAATCGAACGTACCTGCGAGGCGATTTCGTCGGTCGCGCGGGCGGTCTGGGTGGCCAGCGTCTTCACTTCGGACGCCACCACGGCAAAGCCCTTGCCGGCCTCGCCGGCCCGCGCCGCTTCGATGGTGGCGTTGAGGGCGAGGAGATTGGTCTGCCCGGCGATATCGTTGATGAGGTTGACGACCTCGCCGATCTTCACGGCCGCCTCGGACAGGCTCTTCACTTTGGCGTTGGTATCATTGGCCTGACTGACCGCCTCGCCGACGATGCGGGTCGATTCCGTCACCTGGCCGGAAATCTCGGCGATGGAGGCCGACAATTCCTCGGTGGCGGAGGCGACCGTCTGGACGTTCTGGGTCATTTCCTCCGACGCGGCGGCCACCGCGGTCGATTGCTGCGCCGTTTCCTCCGCCGTTGCCGAGAGCGATTGCGCCGTCGCCTGCAGCTGGATCGATGCCGCATTGACCGCCGTCACCACGTCGCGAATGACATCTTCGAACTTGGCTACCGCCTGCTCCATCAGGCGGCCGCGTTCCGCCTGGCGCTCGGCTTCGCGCTTGGCTTCCGCGTCGAGCTTGCGGGCTTTCTGCATCCCTTCCTGGAACACCAGGCTTGCCTTGGCGATATCGCCCATTTCGTCGCCACGGTCGGTTTCCGGCACCGCGATGTCCAGATTGCCGGTGGCCATCGTCTGCAGGGTGGCGGCGATTGCCCCGGCTGGACGGCTGATGCTGCGCACCAGAACAAAGCCGATGACGACGCTGAAGGCCAGAAGCAGCACGAAGGTCACGATGATGATGAGCTGCGACTGGGCATAGATGGCATCGCCCAGGGCGCTGGCGGCATCGGCGCCGGCCCTGTTGAGTTCGGCCAGCCTGGTCAGGGTCAGGGAGGCATCGTCGAACTGCACCCGTGCCTCGCCCTTGAACAAAGCGGAGGCTTCGTCGTTGATGTTCTTGCGCGACAGAGCCAGGACTTGCCGGCTGGTTGCGAGATAGGCGTCCCATTGCTTGGCGAAAGCCAGATAGATCTGGCGTTCCTCCTCGCTGGAAATGAGCGATTCGTAGATTTCGCGGTTGGCCGCGATCGTCTTCGTCTGCAGGTCGATATCGGCTTCGGCCTTCGCCATTCCCTCATCGGTCGTCGACATGATATGCGTGCCCTGCGCAATGCGCAGGTCGGACGTATTCATGTTGAGCTTGTCGGTGATGTCGACGCTCGGCAGCCAATTCGTGGCAATGATGGTCGATTGATCGTTGACGACGCCAAGATTGTAGATCGACAAGGCGCCCAGCCCCATCATGCCCAAAAGGAGAATGCCGATGGCCAGCGCCAGCTTCATACCGATGCGGAGATTTCTCACGACGTCCTCCCCTTTGGATCAAAACATATCAACGGATTCCAATCGCACTCGGCGGGCAGGTTAAAGCTGCATCGATGAAGAAGCGATTAAATGCCCTGGCTCGATACAGATGTGTTCGATCTCGATACCTTCGTATAGGCGCAGGCGGGAAACGATCACTCGCCTGCCGCAAATCGTCCTAACAACGTGGTATCTTTTCTCCGTTATTCGCGCTCGCTGAGGCTGGCGAGGAAGCCTTCCACTTCACGCTCCAGCGCGCCCGTTTCCGCCAGCAGGTCGGCGATCTCGTGCGAGACGCTGTCCGCGATGCGGTTGGCGACGTTGATCGAGCTGGCCACGGCCGCAATCCGGTTGGTGACGGCCGTCGTGCTCTGCGACACGGTTTCGACGCTGCGCGCGATCTCGGTCGTCGCCGCTCCCTGCTGTTCGACGGCGGCGGCGATGGCGGTGGTGGTGTCGCTGATCCGGCCGATGGTGCTGGCGATGGAGCGGATCGCCTGGGCGGACTGTCCGGTGGCCAATTGCATGGCCTTGATCTGGCCGGAAATCTGGCTGGTCGCATCGGCGGTCTGGCGCGACAGGCCCTTCACCTCGGCGGCGACGATCTGGAAGCCACGGCCCGCATCGCCGGCCCGCGCCGCTTCGATGGTGGCGTTGAGCGCCAGCAGGTTGGTATGCCCGGCGATATCGTCGATGAGCTTGACCACATTGCCGATATGCCCGGCGGCCTGTTCAAGGCTCGCCACCGAATCGTTGGAACGGTTCGCCTCGCCGACCGCCTGGTGGGCGATGGTGCTGGCGCTGGCCGTCTGACGCTGGATTTCGCCGATGGCGGCCGTCAGTTCATCGGCGGCGGCGGCGACGCTTTCCACATTCTCGGCCGTGATGCGCGAGGCTTGCGAGACCGCCTCGGCATCGCTGGTCGCGGAATTGGCGCTGCTCAGCAATTCGGTCGAGCCCGATTGCAGGTGTGCCGACACCTGCTTCAGCGCCGCGATGACGCCACCGACCTTGGTGCGGAAATCCTCGCCGATGCGCGCGATCTCCTGCGCGTGGCGATTCTGCAGCTCGTCGAAATAGGCGGAGACGGCGATGTCCATGTCGAGCATGGCGAGCTGGGTCATGGCGGCGACGATGTCGCCCAGCTCCACCGTGGCGCGGTGGGCGTGGAGGCGCGAATAGCTGGCGACGACGGCACGCCGAATGAGATGCGAGAGGGTGCGATAATAGGCGGCGATATACCAGCGCGGTTCCAACCCGATGCGCGCATGCACCAGGCCGATCTTCAGCGCGGACTGGAAATAGGCCTCGTCCAACCGGCCGGAAAAGAGCCGCTTCCAATGCGCGACCTGGGCCGCCTTGGCATATTCCATCCGCTGCGGATCGGCGAACATGCCCGTGAGCTGGGGCCATTTGGATAAGTGGTTGTAGAAATCGGCGATGGCGGCGGGCAGCACGGCCTCAATCTCGGCGCGGAAATCGCCGATGACTTTCAGCACCGTCTCGTCGATGCCGGAAAAGGCCAGGCGCTCGGCAATGTGAAGATCCTGTTTGGCTGTCTGCATGTCGCCTACCCGCTGGGTCGAAGGGTTGAAGACAGTTTTCCACGCGACTTCCTATATCAAAGCAGATAACTACCAGAACTGGCTCGATCGAAATTGACCCAGCGCAATCGAAGTGGGAAAGCCGAGGCGGACGAAGATCAAGGGGTCGCTGTGGCGCGGAAACCCGTCCGGTTCCTATGGAAAGACGGAATGCACATTTCCACCGGCCAGGCTTGGGTAGAAAGTCCAGCCTCCGCCGGTCGGAGCGGAACGGATGACGCAAGCCGCGGCCCGGTTCGAAACGCGTAATGCGTCATCGGCGGGCCTGCCGTACCGTGACCATGACCCAGCCTCACTGGCAGGTGAGAAAAGTTCAGTTTGCGACATGACAGCTGGTCGTTAATCGACTATCAGCGGTCGCCCCAATTGCAGCCATCTCAGGGTGGACGGCCTAGCAATAAGCCGATTGTCGGAGTGGGAATGTCGAATGAGACCAAGAACGGTTGCCTGATCATTGCCTGCGGCGCGCTGGCGAAGGAGTTCCTTGCTGTACGCGCGGCCAATGGCTGGTCGGAGAATCAATTGGCGGTGACCTGCCTGCCGGCAATCTGGCATAACCGCCCGGAAAAGATCCCGGAAGGTGTGCGCGCTAAAATTCGCTGGGGCAGGAAGCGCTTCAAAGAGATCTTCGTGCTCTATGGCGATTGCGGCACCGGCGGGGTGCTGGACGAGGTGTTGAGGGAGGAAGGGGTCGAACGGATCGAAGGCCCGCATTGCTACGATTTCTTCGCCGGGCATGCGGTCTTCGAGGGGATGATGGAGGAGGAGTTGGGAACCCTGTTCCTGACCGACTACATCACCCGTCATTTCGACCGGCTGATCTGGCAGGGCATGGGGCTGGATCGCCATCCGGAATTGCGCGATGCCTATTTCGGCCATTACCGCCGTGTCGTCTATCTGGCGCAAGTGGACGATCCGGCGCTGACGGCGAGGGCGGAAGATGCGGCGAAGAGGTTGGATCTGGCGTTCGAGCGGCGTTTTACAGGATATGGCGAGCTCGCGACCTTCATGAAGAAGGCGGCGGGTACAGCAAAACAGGATTGAAGAAGAGATGGCTCAGCTCATCACCGTCTACTGGCGCGACATTCCCGCCCAGGTCATCGTCAAGAAGGGCCGCGACAGCGCCAAGAAGCAGCTCGACGAGCGCTTCGAGAAGGCGATCGACCGCGCCGCCATGCGCGCCAATCTGCGCGACACGGATTCCTATCTGGCCGAGTGGCGCCGCGCGGCGCCGGTCGAGGTGAGCGACGATCTGGAAGCCGAAGCCGTCAAGGCCAAAGCCGCGCTGGAAGCGGCCTTTCCGGAGGAAAAACTCAAAGCCCTTGTCGAGACTGGCGGCGTCGCCGCCGGCGAAGGCTGATCCCATGTACGCCGTGCGCCTCTGGTCGGTGCGCCACGCAAAGGGCCTCAACCGCTTTTACAAGGCTTTCGAGCGCGTGCTGGTCGGCCTGCATCCGCTGTGGAACAAGCTCGGCTACGAGAAGGTCGAGAAGCCCTTCCAGCTGTTCGAGAAAGCCACCAAGGGCTTCCTGTTCGACTGCCAGATGTGCGGACAATGCGCGCTTTCCTCGACCGGCATGTCCTGCCCGATGAATTGCCCCAAGACATTGCGCAATGGGCCCTGCGGCGGTGTGCGCCCCAATGGCCATTGCGAGGTGAAGCCGGAAATGAAGTGCGTCTGGGTCCAGGGCTGGGCCGGAGCGGAACGCATGGGCGATCTTGGAAAGATCCAGGAAGTGCAGCTCCAGGTCGACAACAAGCTCAAAGGCCGTTCCTCGTGGCTGCGCGTCGTGCGCATGGAAAAGAAGGTCGGCGAATTCGCCCCGAAGCCGCCGAAAGCTCCGCCCGCGAAAAAGCCGGAAGCTGCCGCCCCGGCAAAGATGGCCGGCGAAGGGAAGGCCGCGTGATGGACCCGCAGATCGATCCCGCCGCGCCGCTTCCCTCTCTGCCCGGCCATTCGTCGGGCGGCCGCCTGGAGCGCATCCTGCGTTCCGGCAAGTTCGCCGTGACGGCCGAACTCAACCCGCCCGATTCCGCCGACCCGCGCGATGTCTATGACCGCGCGCTGGTGCTTTCGGAAGTGTGCGACGCCATCAATGCGACCGATGCCTCGGGCGCCAATTGCCATATGTCCTCGGTCGGCATCTGCTCGCTGCTGACGCGCGCCGGCTATGCGGTCATCATGCAGATCTCCTGCCGCGACCGGAACAGGATCGCCATCCAGGGCGACGTACTGGGTGCCGCCGCCATGGGCGTGCAGAATATCCTGTGCCTCACCGGCGACGGCGTGCAGGCCGGCGACCAGCCGGAAGCCAAACCGGTCTTCGATTTCGATTCGACCTCGCTGCTCAAATGCATCCGCGGCATGCGCGACGAGGGCAGGTTCCTCTCGGGCCGCAAGATCACGGTGCCGCCGCGCGTGTTCCTGGGCGGTGCCGCCAATCCCTTCGTGCCGCCCCACGAGTATCGCGCCACGCATATCGGCAAGAAGATCGCCGCCGGCGCGCAGTTCATCCAGACGCAATATTGCTATGACGTCCCCATGCTGCGCTCGTTCATGGACAAGGTGCGCGCGCAGGGACTGCATGAGAAAACCTTCTTCCTCATCGGCGTCGGGCCGCTCCCTTCCTCGAAGACCGCGCGCTGGATGCGCAGCAATGTGCCGGGCGTGCATATTCCGGACGCGGTGATCGAGCGGATGGAAAAGTCCAAGAACGAGAAGGCGGAAGGCAAGCAATTGGCCATCGACCTCATCCAGGAGATCAAGGAGATCGAGGGCGTGCACGGCGTCCACGTCATGGCCTATCGCCAGGAGGAATTCGTCAACGACATCATCCACGCCTCGGGCGTGATGAAGAATCGCCAGCCCAGACGCGCTCCGCGCCCCGCGGAATCCGTCGAGGCCCTGGCCTGACCCACAGCATCCGTTATCAGAAAGGATTATTCGTTATGACCGATACCGTCGTCAGCTCGGCCACCAAGGAAATCGTCATCGGCTTCGACCGCCCCTTCTGCGTGATCGGCGAGCGTATCAACCCCACGGGGCGCAAGCTGCTGGCCGCGGAAATGGCGGCAGGGGATTACAGCCGCGTCAAGTCCGACGCCCTGGCCCAGGTCGAAGCCGGCGCCCATATGCTCGACGTCAATGCCGGTATCCCGATGGCCGACGAGCCGCGCATCCTGGCCGAAGCCATCCAGCTGGTGCAGTCGCTGACCGACACGCCGCTCTCGATCGACAGCTCGATCGTGGCGGCACTCGAAGCCGGCCTCTCGGTCTATAAGGGCAAGGCGCTGGTCAATTCGGTCACGGGCGAAGAGGAACGCCTCGAAGTCGTGCTGCCGCTGGTGAAGAAATACGGCGCCGCCGTCGTTGCCATCTCGAATGACGAGACCGGCATTTCGGAAGATCCCGACGTGCGTTTCGAAGTGGCCAAGAAGATCGTGCAGCGCGCGGCCGATTTCGGCATCCCCTATAAGGATATCGTGGTCGACCCGCTGGTCATGCCGATCGGTGCCTTGGGGAATGCGGGGAAGGCCGCCTTCAGCCTCATTCGCCGCCTGCGCGAGGAACTGAAGGTCAACACGACCTGCGGCGCCTCGAACATCAGCTTCGGCCTTCCGAACCGCCACGGCCTCAACCAATCCTTCCTCGCGATGGCGATCGGTGCCGGCATGACCTCGGCCATCATGAACCCGCTGCACATGGAAGAAATGACCGGCATCTGGGGCGCCGACGTGCTCATGGGCACCGACGCCCATTGCGCCCACTGGATCAAGCGCTTCCGCGAACCGGCCGCCGAAGGCGATGCCGGCGGCCGCGGCCGCCGCGAACGCTCCGGCCGTCGCGGTGGCGGTGCCGCCGGCGGTGCCGCACCGGAGACGGCCAGCGCGTAACTGAGAAGGCCCCCTCTCCCGAACCCTTCTCCACGTTGGGGGAGGGAATTCCAGCCAGCTTGAACGCAAATGCTTCTGCGAACTCGGTGAGCTCCCTCCCCCCAACGTGGGGGAGGGTCGGGGAGAGGGGGAGCAACTGAAGACTTTCTCTTCCCCATCCTTGAACCCAGGGATGGGGTTTGGCATTTTTGGGCCGCAAAAGACCATACTATCAACGCAGGAACTTGCATCATGGCGGATGTCGGCACGGCTAATCTGGAGAATGGCGGCAAGGGCGCTGAATCCGATGACGAAGCCTTGCTGGTCTTCATGCCGTCCGGCAAGCGCGGGCGCTTCGCCAGGGGGACGCCGATCCTCACCGCCGCGCGCCAGCTCGGCGTCGATATCGATTCCGTCTGCGGCGGGCGCGGCATCTGCGGGCGCTGTCAGGTCGTGGTGTCGGAAGGCGAATTCGCCAAGCTCGGCGTAACGTCCGACGCGCATCATCTTTCCGATTTCTCCAGTGTCGAACAGCGTTATGCCGACAAGCGCGGCATGAAGCCGGGGCGGCGCCTCTCCTGCTCGGCCCAGCTCCTGGGCGATCTGGTCATCGACGTGCCGGCCGACAGCCAGGTCCATAAGCAGGTGGTCCGTAAGCGCGCCGAGATGCGCGACATCACGCTCGATCCGGTCATCCGGCTGCATTATGTCGAGGTGCAGGAACCCGACATGCACGATCCCACCGGCGATCTGCAGCGGCTCGAAAAGGCCCTGAAGGCGCAATGGGACCTCGAAGGGCTCGATTGCGACGTGCGCGCCATCCAGGGGCTGCAGCAGGCGCTGCGCAAGGGCGAATGGAAAGTGACCGTCGCCGTTCACCAGGGCAAGCAGATCACCGCCGTCTGGCCGGGCTTCCAGGACAGGATCTACGGCTTTGCCGTCGATGTGGGGTCGACCACCATCGCCGGGCATCTCTGCGACCTGGCGACCGGCGAAGTCGTCGCCTCGTCCGGCCTCATGAACCCGCAGATCCGCTTCGGCGAGGATCTGATGAGCCGCGTCTCCTACGTCATGATGAATCCGGGCGGCGATGCCGACATGACCAAGGCGGTGCGGGAAGCCTTGAACGACCTCGTCCAGGCGGTGGCAAGGGAAGCCGGCTGCACGGTCAACGACATTCTGGAATGCACCTTCGTCGGCAACCCGATCATGCATCATCTGCTGCTGGGCATTAACCCGATCGAGCTTGGCTGGGCGCCGTTTGCGCTGGCGACCGATGGGCCGGTGCAGATCTGGGCCAGCGAGATCGACCTGCATGTGCACCCCAACGCGCGCATCTATGTGCTGCCCTGCATCGCCGGCCATGTCGGCGCCGATACGGCGGGCGTCATTCTTTCCGAAACGCCCTATGAGGCGGAGGAGATGACGCTCATCGTCGATGTCGGCACCAATGCGGAAATCGTGCTCGGCAACAAGCACAAGCTGCTCGCGGCCTCCTCGCCCACGGGCCCCGCTTTCGAAGGCGCGCAGATTTCCTGCGGCCAGCGCGCGGCTCCCGGTGCGGTTGAGCGCGTACGCATCGACCGCAACACGCTGGAGCCGCGCTTCAAGGTGATCGGCTGCGACCTGTGGTCGGATCATCCGGACTTCGCCAAGGAAACGGAAGCCTTCGGCGTTACCGGCGTGTGCGGTTCCGGCATCATCGAGGCGCTGGCGGAAATGTTCCTGGCCGGGATTCTCACGCAGGACGGCGTCGTCGACGGCAGCATGGCGGCGAAGAGCCAGCGTATCCAGGCGGACGGCCGCACCTTCTTCTATCTGCTGCATGACGGCCAGCCGCAATTGAAGATCACGCAGAACGATATCCGGGCCATCCAGCTCGCCAAGGCCGCGCTCTATGCCGGTGCCAGGCTGCTCATGGACAAGCTCGGCGTCGACAAGGTCGAGCGCATCACGCTGGCCGGTGCCTTCGGCAGCCATATCGACGTGAAATACGCCATGGTGCTGGGCATGATCCCCGATTGCGACCTTGCCAAGGTGACGAGCGCCGGCAATGCCGCCGGCACGGGTGCGCGCATCGCCCTGCTCAACCGCGCGGCCCGCGACGAGATCGCGCGCGTGGTGAAGCAGGTCGAGAAGATCGAGACGGCGGTCGAGGCGAAGTTCCAGGAACATTTCATCGAAGCCATGGCGCTGCCGCACAAGACGGCACCCTATCCGCACCTCGCCAAGGCGGTGAATCTCCCCGAACCGAAAACGGCTGCACAGCCCGAAGGCGATGACGGCGGACGGCGCCGGCGCCGGCGGGGGTAGGGTCTTCAGTCGCACCCCCTCACCCCAACCCCTCTCCCGCGAGGGGAGAGGGGCTCTTGCCACGCGGCTCGATTTTCATCTCTTTGACGGATACGGTAATGCCGGCAAAGGCGCATTCCCTCTCCCCTCGCGGGAGAGGGTTAGGGTGAGGGGGTAGTGCCGTGACGAAGACGGCTTTGGCAAAGATTCTGCGGCGCAATTCGACCGAAGCGGAGAAGAGGCTTTGGAGCTTGCTAAGAGATAGAAGACTTGAAGGCTGGAAATTTCGTCGCCAAGTCCCTTTGGGAAGCTATGTCGTCGACTTCTATTGCTCGAAAGCAAAGCTGATCGTCGAAGCAGATGGCGGTCAGCACGCCGTGTCGGCAAATGACGAAATCAGGACGACATGGCTCATAAGGAATGGCTATCGCGTGAAGCGTTACTGGAACAATGAAATTCTGGCGAATCCGGAAGGCGTTTTCATGGATCTTCTTGAGACCTTGACGTGACGGAAGACCCCCGCGGTTTCGGCATCTATATCCATTGGCCGTTCTGCAAGGCCAAGTGCCCCTACTGCGATTTCAATTCGCATGTCCGCGAGCGGATCGAGGAGGAAGCCTGGCGCGCCTCCTATCTCAAGGAGCTGGCGCATTATGCGGCGCTGACGCCGGGGCGTACCGTCAGCAGCATCTTCTTTGGCGGCGGCACGCCGTCCTTGATGGACCCCGCCACCACCGAGGCGGTGATCGACGCGGTGGCGAGGGCCTGGCGCGTTGCCAACGATGTCGAAATCACGCTCGAAGCCAATCCGACGTCGGTCGAGGGGGCCAAGCTCAACGGCTTCCGCGCGGCGGGCGTCAACCGCGTGTCGCTGGGCATCCAGGCGCTCGATGAGGCGGATCTCAAATTCCTGGGGCGCCAGCACAATCAGCGCGAGGCCCTGGCGGCGCTCGATCTGGCTGCGGGCACGTTCGACCGTTTCACCTTCGACCTTATCTATGCGCGGCCCGGCCAGACGCCGCGGGCTTGGGAAAAAGAGTTGGCGCGCGCGCTGACCTTCGCCGCCGATCACATCTCGCTCTACCAGCTCACCATCGAAACGGGCACGATGTTCGAGCAGTCTCACGCGCGCGGCGATTTCGTCCTGCCGGATGAGGATGCGCAGGCCGAGCTCTTCGAAATGACGCAAGACATGCTGGGGGCGGCGGGGCTGGCGGCCTATGAAATATCCAATCATGCCAAACCGGGATCGGAATCGCGCCACAATCTGACCTATTGGCGGTATGGCGATTATGTCGGCATTGGCCCCGGCGCCCATGGCCGGCTGACCCTGGATGGGCGCAAGCTCGCCACGCGCCAGCACCGCGCGCCGGAACGCTGGCTGGAGATGGTGGCAGCGCAGGGTCACGCCACGCGCCAGTCCGACACCGTGCCCATCGAGGCACGTATCGGCGAACTCACCATGATGGGACTGCGCCTTGCCGAAGGGATTCCGCTGGCGCGCTTCGAGGCGGAGGCCGGCCGGCCCTTTGCCGCATGCCTGGATCCCGCGCGGCTACGACGCCTGCACGAGGGAGGTTTTCTCGAGACCCGCGACGGCCGGCTCGTGGCCACCGATGCCGGGCGCCAGCGGCTCGATGCCGTTCTGGGCGAATTGCTCGGCTGAGGCGGCGCGCAGGCGCTGGGCCATTTCAATCGCGATCCGCTCGTCCGAATAGGAGCAGGCGCCGGCGCTGGGCGTGAAGGTGAACTCGCCGAAATAGACGCCGTCGGGCGTGTCGTAGAGATCGACGCGCACGAAATCGAAGCCGCGCGACAATTGGGCGGCAATCCCGATCATCTCCGAGAGATGCGGCGGCGGGACAATACGCTCCGGGAAATCGAGTCCGCCGCAGCGTACCGGAATGATGTCGAAGTCCGGCACGGTGAAGAGCGCCCGGCGATGGTCCGGCGTGAAGCGGCCGACATCCATTCGCCCATAGAGGACGCGGCCATCGGCGCAGGTGAATTTGTAATCGTTGAGGCGCTGGTCCGGTGCGAGATTTTCCTCGACGATCAGCTTTTTCTCCAGCCGCCGATACTGAGTCTCGCGCGCGGCATGGAAGAAGTTCCGCTTCGCATAGCGGACGAACCGCGCCAGGCGCGCGGGTTCCAGCTCCTCGTCGAGATAGAGGATGCTGCCGTAACTATGGGTCGGCTTGACGACCAGCTTGCGGCCGAGATAGGGCGTGAGCCATGCCGCGACCTCTTCCACGCGCGTCCCATCCCGCAGATGGAAGATGGCCTCCGTGCGGGCCGCCTTCACCCCCGGCGCCCTGGCCATGGCCAAGGTCTTGGCATATTCTTTATCAACGCAGGATTGCTGCAGCGCAGACCAATCGTCGCGGATCATGCGATGGAAAATGATGTCGTTGAGCGTCGCGCGCGGATCGTCCATGCGGCGCGGCAGACGGCGATTGCCATGGCAGAAACGCGGTAGGGCGAGGCAATAATTGAACGTCGGATGATTCGGCAACTGCCGGCTGATCAGCCTGTGTACTGCAGTTGCATAGCGCTCCCACAGCGCGCCCGCCTTGCCGGCCATATGGATCGCCCACTCGCAGAGATGCACCTATAATTTCACTCTAGGTTGAATCCGGCGGTAACGGCAAACGACAAGATGCATACAAGGAAGATCACACATCCGTACGCGCGAAGCGGCTGAAATGCGGTGAAGAGCGCGCTTTATTGCCAGCCATGCCAGCGGCTGGAAAGAAAAAACGGCCAAACCCGCCCGTTTATTCCGGCCGTACGCATCCCCTTACGGATTTGTGACGAGGCTGTGAGATCGCGGGGATCCAGATCCTTGGCGGCCTAGACCGTGGCGATCCGGTTGATGAAGTCGCCCGACAGGCTGCGGAGCTGCTCGACATCGCCAGCCAGGGCCACCGCCTCCTCGCGCAGCTTGGCCGCGGCGGAACCGGATTGGGTGGCGCCGGACGCCGCGGTCGAAATGCGCTGACTCACCACTTCCGTTTCCGACGAGGCCTGCTGCACATTGCGCGCGATTTCGTTGGTGGCATCCATCTGCTGGGCCACCGCGTCGGTCACCGCATGCGCCTTGCTGCTGATTTCCTGGATGGTGGTGGCGATGCCGCCGATGGCGCCGACGGCCTTGGTCGTTTCCGCCTGGATGTCCAGGATCTGGGTCTGAATGTCCTCGGTCGCCTTGGCCGTCTGGGTGGCGAGGTTCTTCACCTCGGACGCCACGACGGCAAAGCCCTTTCCGGCCTCGCCCGCGCGCGCCGCCTCGATCGTCGCGTTGAGCGCGAGGAGGTTGGTCTGGCTGGCGATCTCGTTGATGAGCCGGACCACTTCGCCGATCCGGTTGGCGGCATCGGCAAGGTTCTGCATGGTGCTGCTGGTCTCGTTGGCCTCGCCCACGGCGCGTTCCGCCGCGGCGGAGGTTTCCGCAACCTGGCGCGAGATGTCGCCGATCGAGGCCGTCAGCTCTTCCGTGGCCGCGGCCACCGCTTCGACATTGCTGGCAACGCGCTGGGCCGCGTCGTTGGCCGTACCGACATCGCCGGTCGTGCTACCGACCTGTACCGCCACGGCATCGGCGCCCCCCTTCAGATTGTTGGTGGCATCCGCGACGCGGTCGACCACGCCCAGCACCGACTGGCGGAACTGCTCGGCCACACCCTGCAGCGCCCTGGCGCGGTCGGCCTGTGCCGCCGCGCGTTCGGTTTCCTGGGCGGTCTGCAGGCGGCTGCGTTCGGCCATGCCGTCCTTGAAAAGGCCCACGGTGCGGGCCATCACGCCGATTTCGTCATGGCGCCCGGTGTGCAGGATCTCGACGGAAGCATTGCCGGCGCCCAACGCCGTCAGGGCTTCGCGCAGCTGCCTCAGCGGGCGCAGCAGCCGTCTCGTCACCCAGAAGCCGAGCACCGCGAGCAGCACGGTCACGA
The DNA here is from genome assembly GCF_041918875.1 of Dongia sp. Lineage (GTDB taxonomy): Bacteria > Pseudomonadota > Alphaproteobacteria > Dongiales > Dongiaceae > Dongia. The sequence goes on along the minus strand of NZ_JAYRUV010000022.1, from coordinate 10,067 downwards.
TCAGGGTCACCAGGCCGAAATTCATGAGCAGGCTGTCGACCAGCTCGAAATAGTCGCTCTTCTTCACGCCGACATAAAGGATGCCGATCGTTTCGCCGGCATCGTTCTTGATCGGGTCGTAGCCAGTGAAGAAGGTTTGGCCCAGAATGTCGACGGTGCCGTTATAGGGCTTGCCCTGGCCCAGCACGGAATCATAGGCCGCGTTCTTGGCCAGCTTCGTGCCCACGGCCCGGCCCGATCCGTCCGGCTTCATCACATTGGTGGCGACGCGCGTATCGCCCTGGAAGATGGTGGCCGTGCCGCCGACCAGTTCCTTGACCCGGTCGACCAGGGCGAAATTGTCGTTGAGCAGGACGTCGCCGGCATAGAGCTTGCCGTCCTTGACGCTGAAGCTGGTGCCGCTCTGCTTCAGCACATCCCAGGCCACGCGCATGCTGGTCTTCTGTGCTGCCGTCGCCTGTTCCTCCATCTTGTCGGAAACCAGCAGATAGGCCGAAACGATGAGGCCCGCGGAAAGCAGCACGAGAAAGGCGGCGATGGTGACGGTCATGCGCCCGGCGATGGAAATCTTGCTCAGCATCTGTGACAGCCTCCATTTTTTTGGGGCGACGCGGCATAAGGGCGGCCGCGAAGCGAACCTGGGTTCGCTTATGTCACACAAAAACTAACGAAAGGTGACCGGCATCGCGCGCTTTCGCGCGCGTTCTAGGAGCGGCGTCCTGATTGCCGTCCGGCTCAGTTGATGACGGCCGCGAAGGTCGCCGGGGCCGGATCCTTCACGGTGAAGGTGCCCGGGGCAACTTCCATGATGGCGAGGCCACGCTCCGCCTTGCCATCGGCATTGAGGCGGAACACGCCGGTGACGCCGGCAAAGCCCGAGGGGTCGGTCATGCGGGCCGACGAGAAATCGCCGCCTTCCTTGGATTGGGCGAGGGCCACGGCCAGGGTCACGGCATCGTAGACGATACCGGCGCGGGGGTCGGGCTGGCTGCCGTAAAGACTGGCGTAGCGCTGCGCGAAGCTCTGGAAGCGCTCCGGCGCCGGGGCCGCGAACCAGCCGCCGACCAGGGCCGGTTCGGCGGCGACGGACGGATCCTGCCATTGCGACGTACCCAGCAGGCGCACCAGGCCCGTCGGCAGTTCGAAGGCCGGCAGCATGGCGGCGAAGGCGCGCAGCTTCTGGCCGCCTTCGGGAATCATCAGCGCGTCGAACCCGCTGCGCTTATAGGCGTCGGCCATCTCGCGCACCGGCACGGTGAGGTCGGGCGATTTCGGATCGTAGAAGGTGACCTGCGCGATCGTGCCGCCGGCTTTCACCACCTGCTCCTGATAGGTCGCCAGCACCAGGCGGCCATAGGTGGAATTGGGCGTCATGATGGCGAAGCGCTTCACCCCCTGACGCGCGGCATAGCCGACCACACGGGCGATCTGGCTCTCCGGCGTGACGCCCAGTATGTAGACGCCCGACTGCGCCTGGGAGGAATCGTTGCTGAAGCTCACCATCGGTACGCGGGCGGCGGTGACGGGGGCGGCCGCCTGCTTGAGTTCGGCGCCGAAGAGCGGGCCCAGGACGATGTCCGCCTTGTCGGACAGAACCTCGCGTGCCGCCGCCGCCGGTCCGCCGGATGTGGCGCTGTCGCGTACCACCAGCTTGAAATCGTCGCCCCCGACATCGAACAGGCCCATCTCGGCCGCCTGCAGCATGGAACGGCCAAGGCTCGCCTGCGGCCCCGACAGAGGCAGCAGCAGGCCCACCCTGATATCGGTATCGGCCGGCTCGACCGGCGTGCTGGGGGCGACGACGGGCGGCGTCACCACTGGCGGCGGGGCCGGCTGGCTAACCGGCGGCGGCGGCGCTACGGTGGGGGCGCATGCGGAGAGGCCCGCCGCCAAGAGGAAGCTCGACAAGACGGCACCCGCCAAGGCACAGAAGGGGCGCTGCGTTTTCGATACTTCCGTCATGATCACTCCGGCGGGCAAATAATTGAGAACAGATGACAAAGCCTAACGATAGCGGCCCATCAAGTAAACCGAAGTCAGGCCGGGAAGCGGGCGAATTGGGACTGGTGGCGACGCCGATCGGCAATCTGGGCGACCTGGCGCCGCGTGCCGCCGACTATCTCAAGGCGGCTGACGCGATCGCGTGCGAAGACAGCCGCATCACCATCCGCCTGCTGCGGCATCTGGGCATCAAGAAGCCGCTGCTCTCCTATCACGACCACAATGCCGACGAGATGCGCCCCAGGTTGATCGAACGGCTGCAGCGCGGCGAGAAGATCGCCCTGGTTTCCGATGCCGGAACGCCGCTCATTTCGGACCCCGGCTTCAAGTTGGTGCGCGAGGCGGCGGCATTGGGGCTCGACGTCACCGCCTTGCCGGGACCCTCGGCGCCGGTCATGGCGCTCATCCTGTCCGGCCTGCCCACCGACCGCTTCCTGTTTCTGGGCTTCCTCTCCGCCAAATCGGCCGCGCGGCGCGCCGAGCTGGAGGAAATAGCGGGTTTGCGCGCCAGCCTCATCCTGTTCGAAACGGCGCCCCGTCTGGTGACCGCGCTGGAAGATCTCGGGGCCGTGCTGGGCGACCGGCCGGCGGCGGTGACGCGGGAACTCACCAAGATGTTCGAGGAGGTGCGGCGCGGGACCCTGTCCGAGCTGCTGGCGCATTACCGGGACGCCGGCCCCCCGAAGGGCGAAATCTGCCTCGTCGTCGGCCCGCCCTTGCCCGCCTCCGGCACCGTCGCCGAAGATCTCGACGCCGCGCTGCTGAAGGCGCTCACCGCCATGCGGGTCAAGGAGGCGGCCGAAGCCGTGGCCGCCGCCACGGGACTTCCGAAGCGGCAGGTCTATCAGCGGGCGCTGGAACTCAAGCAGGGGCATCAATGACCGAACTGGGCGGGCGCCAGCTGGGCCGGCGCCGGCGCGGACGGCAGTCGCGCCAGCGCGGGCATTTCGCCGAAAGCCTCGCCGTCGCCTATCTGCGCCTCAAGGGCTATCGGATCCTGGAGCGCAACTGGCGCTCGAAACTGGGCGAGATCGATATCCTGGTGCGCAAAGGCAATGTGCTGGCGCTGGTCGAGGTGAAGACCCGGGGCGACCGGGATCTGGCCAGGGGCGCGGTGCTGGCACCGCAACGGCAAAGGCTGATCCGGGCATTGGGGCATTACCTGAAGACCCGGCCGGGGCTGGCCGGGCTAGATCTGCGCTGCGACATTATCGCCTTCGGCAGGCTGGGCTGGCCGATCCATCTCATCGACGCGTGGCAGGCTGAGGCATAGTCGTCCAGATTTGGCAAATAGTTAGAGGTCATCGTTAAGACATCTCTTGAGCCTCCGCTGGAGTTCGGGCATGATTCGCGCCATGAACCCGGCCAAGCCGCCCGTTGCGCGTTTCATCGAACGACTTCCGCCGCGCCTGGCCGCCGGGGGTATCGCCGCCTGTTTACTGGCGGGCTGTTCGCCGGTGGGGACCGCGGTGGGCGTCGCCGCCACGACCATTAACCTTGCCACCCAGGAACGCGGCCTGGTCACGGGCGTCGACGACAATCTGACCTGGGTCAGCATCAACGAGCGGCTGCTGCGCAAGGATCAGTATCTGTTCCAGAAGGTGAGCTTGCAGGTCCATGAAGGGCGCGTGCTCCTGACCGGCTTCGTGCAGAAACCGGAGGACCGGGTCGCCGCCACCGAGATTGCGTGGCAGTCCAGCGGCGTGCGCGAGGTGATGAACGAGATCAAGATCGGCCGCAGCTTGGATCTCGGCGATTATTCGGAGGATGCCTGGCTGATCAACCGCCTGCGCCTGAAGCTGATGGCCGACCGCCAGGTCCGGGCCAACAATTTCTCCATCGACTGCATCCGTTCCACCGTCTACCTGATGGGCGTCGCCCAGGACGAGGCCGAGCGGCAGCGCGTCATCGACCATGCCCGCGACATCGCCTATGTGCGCGAGGTGGTGAGCCGGGTGCGGCTGGTGGCCGATCCACTGCCCGCGATCCCCGCACGGAAGCCAAAATCGGCGCCGGGACCGCTGGATGCGCCGGTCGTTGCCGGCGGCGATGCGCCCTTGCCGGCGGTGCCCGCGGCCGATGTCAGCGTCGCTTCCAGCGACTTGCCGAAATCGACGCAACCGGCGTCGCAGAAGAACGTTCCGGCTTCTCAGCCGTAACGCAAGCCACGCCCGGATTCCATGCCAGACAAGATCGCCAGCGCCGAGATCGAGGCCGATCTGACCCGCATCGGGGGGCAATCCGACGCCGAAATCGACCTCGCCGAGGCAGCGCTGGCGCTGGCGGCAAGCGAGCGGCCGGAAACCGCGCGCCTCTCCTATCAGCTACATCTGGCCGCCATTGCCGATGCGATGAAGCAGGCGGCGGGCCTCCCGGCCTTGCAGGGGGCGGGGCAGGCGGGGCTGGCGGCGCGCTGCCGGATACTGGCCGATATCATGGCCGGCGAATTCGCCTATCGCGGCGACCGGGTGAATTACGACGATCTCAAGAATGCCAACCTGATGCGCGTGATCGACCGCCGCCAGGGCCTGCCCGTGGCGCTCGCCATCCTCTACATCCACGCCGCGCGCAGCCAGGGCTGGTCAGTCGAAGGCGTCAACTTTCCCGGCCATTTCGTCATCCGCCTGTTTCACGACGGCAAGGCGGCGATCCTCGATCCGTTCGATGGCGGGCAGGTGCTGGAAACCGGCGATCTTCGGCAGCGCCTGAAGACCACGCTCGGCGATGCGGCGGAATTGCAGCCCAGCCATTATGCCGCCATCGGCAACCGCGATATCCTGCTGCGGCTAGAGAACAACATCAAGGTTCGTCTCATCCAGGAGGGCAACCTGCCGCGGGCGGCCGCGGTGGTCGAACGCATGCTGCTGGTGGCGCCCGGTGCCGCCCCCTTCTGGCGCGAAGCCGGCCTCATCCATTCGCGGCTCGGCAATCTGCTGGCGGCCAAGCTGGCTTTGTCGCGCTTCCTCGATCTCGCCGACAATGACGCGCAGCGCCACCAGGTGGCGCGCCTGCTGCAGGATATCGATCAGCGCCTGCAATAGCGATGGCTTGCGTCAGCGCCATCGCCCGCTAAACTCCTGCCCGAACATCATTCGAGAGATTGCCCACATGTCCCTTGCGGTTGCCATTCAGATGGATCCCGTCGAAACCATCGATATCGACGGCGATTCTTCCTTCGTGCTGGGCCTTGCGGCACAAGCCCGCGGCCATCATCTTTATCATTACCATCCGCGCCAACTATCCTGGCGAGACGGCAAGGTGACCGCGCGGGCGCGGCCCGTCACGTTCCGGCGCGAACGCGGCAACCATGCGACACTGGGCGCCGAGGAGGTCCTGGACCTCTCCAAGCTCGATGTCATCCTGATGCGGCAGGATCCACCCTTCGACATGGCCTATATCACGGCGACGCATATCCTGGAGCGGATCCATCCCGACACGCTGGTGGTCAACGACCCCAGCCATGTCCGCAATGCGCCGGAAAAGCTGTCGGTTACCGAATTCAGGAATGTGATGCCGCCGACGCTCATCACCAGCGACCGCTACGAGATCATGGCCTTCCGTAACGAGCATAAGGACATCATCGTCAAACCCCTGTTCGGCAATGGCGGCGCCGGTGTGTTTCACGTGAAACCGGATGACGAGAATCTGGCCTCGCTGCTGGAGATGTTCACGCAATTCTACCGCGAGCCGATCCAGATCCAGCGCTACGAGCCGGCCGTGCGCCAGGGCGACAAGCGCATCATCCTCATCGACGGCAAGGCCGTGGGCGCCATCAATCGCGTGCCGGCGGCGGGCGAGGCGCGCTCCAACATGCATGTCGGGGGCCAGGCGGTTAAGTCGGAATTGAGCAGGCGCGACCTCGAAATCTGCGAGATCATCGGCCCGGAACTGAAAAAACGCGGCCTCATCTTCGTCGGCATCGATGTGATCGGCAGCTATCTTACCGAAATCAACGTCACCTCGCCCACGGGCCTGCAGCAGATCAACCGCTTCGACGGCGTCTGCCTCGAAGACCGGATCTGGGACGCGATCGAAGCCAGGCTCTGAGATAGCCCCCTCACCCCAACCCTAGAGCGTTCCCAGCCGGGCTGTCAGCGCGCCCCTCGCCCCGCCGCCGACGCATGTCGGCATTCGCCGACGGGTGGGGGGAGGAGGGCTTCGTCATGCAAACTCGAAATTCGCAGCGTTCAGCCCAGGCGTCTCCACGCCAAAGCGCGTGAGTGCCACGGCGCTCTCCGATCCGCTGCCATCCGCGTCCCACCAGACGGCACCGGTCGAAACCAGGAAGTAGCCATGACCGGCATTGGGCGCCGTGGGCAGCGTCCTGCTCGCGGAGAAGAGCAGGTAATCCTCGATCGCCGCATCCTCGGCAATGCCGAAGGCGGCGCGGTCGAAGGCGATGCCGTCATCGGCGACGCTGAAATCCTTGATCGTGTCGATCCCTGCTTCAAGGCCGAAAGTGAAGGTGTCGGCGCCCGTGCCGCCGGTCAGCGTATCGTTGCCGGCACCGCCGATGAGATTGTCGTCGCCGGCATCGCCGAACAGGCGATCCTCGCCATCCGAACCCCACAGGATGTCGCCGTCATTGCCGCCATAGAGCGAATCGTTGCCGGCATCGCCCACCATCTGGTCGGCACCGTCCTCGCCGGTCAGGCTGTCATTCCCCGTACCGCCCAGCAGCGTGTCGTCGCCGACGCCGCCGTAGAGCGAATCATGGCCGTCATTGCCTTCCAGCCAATCGTTGCCGGCATCGCCCATGATCCTGTCGGTGCCGTCGCCGCCCCAGGCGAAGTCGTCGCCGACGCCGCCCGCGATCGTGTCGGTGCCGGCGCCGCCGACAAGCTGGTCGTTGCCGGCGCCGCCGCTGAGATTGTCGGCCCCGTCCTCGCCGAACAAGATGTCGTTGCCGGCGCCGCCATCCAAGGTATCGTTGCCGAACTCGCCATTGAGTTCGTCATCGCCGGCATCGCCATCGAGCTTGTCGTCGCCCAAGCCGCCCCATAGGCGATCGTCGCCATCGTTGCCATGGAGCTTGTCGTTGCCGTCCTCGCCGATGACGATGTCGTTGCCCTCGCCACCGGAAACGGTGTCGTTGCCGCCGCCGCCGCGCACATCGTCGTCGCCATTGCCGCCATTGACGAAATCGTCGCCGTCATCGGCCGAAAGATAGTCGTTGCCGTCCTCGCCCTTCAACGTGTCGACACCAGCGCCGCCCCAGATGAAATCATTGCCGCCGCCGCCGGAAAGATAGTCGTTGCCGGCATCGCCGTTCAACTGGTCGTCGCCGGCATCGCCGCGCAGGGAATCGTTCTCGTCGCCGCCCCACAATCCATCATTGCCGGCGCCACCGGACAGCGTATCGAGCCCGATATCGCCAACCAGCGCATCATTGCCGCTGCCCCCGTTCAGCACGTCATTTCCGGCAAAGCCGAAGATCGTGTCATTGTCGTCCGCGGGACCGAAATCGCCCGGCAGATTGGCCGCCGCCCAGCCGTTGATCGTGTCGGCCGTTTCGGTCCCGTAGAGTTCCTCGGGCGCATTGGTGCCGTTGATGATTGCCATGATCCACATCTCCCCAAGACGGTTGAAACGCCAGGAAGTGTAGGAAAAACGGGCCTTTCCGCGTGAAAAATAAGTCGCCGCTGATTCTATTCGGAAAGTTCCAGAAACATGCCGATCATGGTGTTGGCCGCGCGGGAAGTGGGCTGCGTTCCTATTCGGTGACGGGCAGCGAGGGCACCGACGCCTTGCGCCGGCGCTGGCGCGCGAGCACGGTTTCGCGGTGGATGATGTAGATACCACTCGCCACCACGACGGCGCCACCGACGATGAGATAGCGGTCGGGCCGTTCGCTGAAGACGATGAAGCCGATCAGGAAGCCATAGACCAGGGCCATGTAATCGAACGGCGCCACCACCGAAACCGAAGCGCGGCGGAACGCGGTGGTGAGGGCGATCTGCGCCGCACCCCCCATGATGCCGATGAGAATGAGGGGCCAGAGTTCGTCAAGCGATTGCGGCCAGCGCCAGGCAAGACCGGCATCCAGTGCGCCCAGCGGCAGGGTGAAGAGCGCGGCGACGGTCGCGAACAAGGTAAAATGGAAGACGATGGTGGTCGGCGGCTCGGTCGCAGCAAGGCGGCGGATGGAAATCATCGCCAGCGCATAGAAGACCGAGGCCAGCAGCGGCACCAGGGCCGCCACGTCGAATATGCCGGAACCCGGCCGCGTCATGATCAGCACGCCGATGAAGCCCACGGTGACGGCACTCCAGCGCCGCCAGCCGACTTTTTCACCCAGCAGCGGCACCGAGAGGATGGTGAGGAAGATCGGGCCCGACAGACCCAGCGCGATCGCGTCCGACAGTGGCAGGAGCCTGTAGGAAAGGAAGTAGCAGAACATGGCGGAGACGCCAGCGGCACCCCGCCAGACATGGCCCCAGGGCCGGGCGGTGCGCAACTGCAGGCGCTTCTCCACCACCAGCATGTAACCGATGAGCGGCAGGAAGGCGAAGAGGTTGCGCACGAAGACAATCTGGCCGGTCGGATAGATCTCCGAGACGTGCTTAACCAAGCCGTCCATTGACGTGAAAATGAGGACGGCCAGATTCATCAACAAGATAGCGAAGATCGGGCGATCGGCCGCGTGGGGCGAATGGGCTTTGGCTGGGACGTTCATGAAGGGACTGAAATCATGGGCGACGGAGGCGGCCCCCACCATAGCGATGGCCAGGCCAAAGCGCCATCCCGCCCGAAACAGCGCCCATGGCTATGGTCAGGTCTGCAAAGCGATGCCGCCGATGCGGGCTGGCTAGCCAGGCGCCGCCCGCACCCCGCCGATCGAGGCGGAAACGGGGCACCGCGGGAATTGGCCGGGCCTGCCGACGTGCTAGACGTTGAAGCGGAAATTGAAGATGTCGCCGTCCTCCACGACATATTCCTTGCCTTCCTGGCGGAACTTGCCGGCTTCCCTGACGCCCGCTTCACCGCCATAAGCGATGAAATCGTCGCAGGACATGGTTTCGGCGCGAATGAAGCCGCGTTCGAAATCGGTGTGGATGACGCCGGCCGCCTCCGGTGCCTTGGCGCCATGGCGCACGGTCCAGGCACGCGCCTCCTTCGGCCCGATGGTGAAGAAGGTGATGAGGTCGAGGAGCTTGTAGCCGGCACGGATGACGCGCGCGAGGCCGGTTTCCTCGAGGCCGAGCGTCGAGAGGAACTCCTGCTTCTCGGCTTCGTCGGTCAGCTGCGCCACTTCCGCCTCGATGGCGGCGGAGATGACCACGGTGGCGGCACCCTGCGCCTTGGCCATTTCGGCGACCTTTGCCGACCAGGCATTGCCGGTGGCGGCGGCGCTTTCCTCGACGTTGCAGACATAGAGGACGGGCTTGCCGGTCATCAGCTGCAGCTGGCGGAACTGGATCTTCTGTTCGGGCGAGAGATCCTTGAGCACGGTGCGCGCGGGCCTGCCCTCGCGCAGGGCTTCGACGGCGGGGGCCAGGATATCGACCAGCGCCTTGGCTTCCTTGTCGCCGCTCTTGGCCTTCTTGCTGGCGGCATCGAGACGCTTCTCGACGCTTTCCAGATCGGCCAGCATCAATTCAGTCTCGACCGTCTCGGCATCGCGGATCGGATCGACCGAGCCTTCGACATGGGTGACTTCGCCCTCGAAGCAGCGCAGCACATGGACGATGGCGTCGACCTCGCGGATGTTGGCGAGGAACTTGTTGCCCAGACCCTCGCCCTTGCTGGCGCCGCGCACCAGGCCGGCGATGTCGACGAATTCCAGCTGGGTCGGGATGAGCTTGCCGGATTTGGCAATCACCGCGCATTTTTCCAGCCGCTCGTCCGGCACCGAGACCCGGCCCACATTGGGCTCGATCGTGCAGAACGGATAATTGGCCGCCTGCGCCGCGGCGGTCGCGGTCAGCGCGTTGAACAGAGTCGATTTGCCGACATTGGGCAGGCCGACGATACCGCAATTGAAACCCATGGAACTGATACCTTCTGTTTAGCCCAATCTGCCCCCCCCCCAAACTTTGCCCTGAGGCACCTCTTGAACCCTCTCC
>NZ_JAYRUV010000021.1:0-76663 GCF_041918875.1 Dongia sp. | reverse complement strand
AACTGCAAACGCTCATCCATGACACAGGTCTCTTTCCAAGGCATCGGCAAGTCCCCCTTGCCGACCATGTTGACCTGTTACCCATCTCTCCGGTCCAAACTGTTACCTATCTCTCCGGTCTATACCGAGACATGCCCCTCACCCCCACCCTCTCCCCGCAAGCGGGGCGAGGGAGCCAACGCGTCTGTCGCCAGCAAATAGCCCCTCGCCCCACGAAGTGGGAAGAGGGGTTGGGGTGAGGGGAATTTCGACGAAATCATCGCTACCTATTCCTTCCGCCATGCGGGCATGCGCTTTTCGAGGAAGGCGGTGAGGCCTTCCTTGCCTTCGGCGCTGGCGCGGCGCGTGGCGATGCGGTCGGCGGTGCCGTCGATCACCTCGCGCCCCAGTGGCTTGGAGGCCACGAACTGGACCAGTTCCTTGGCGGCGGCCATGGCTTCGGGGGCATTTTCGAGGAGCTGCCTGGTCAATGCATCCGTCGCGGCGTCGAGTTCCTCGGCCGCTACAATTTGCGCCAGCAGGCCCAGCCGCTCCGCTTCCTCGGCGCCGAACTTGCGGCCAGAGAGGAACAGGCGCTTGGCGGCATGGGCACCGACGGCGCGGATGATATGCGGGCTGATGACGGCTGGAATGAGGCCGAGCTTCACTTCCGAAAGCACGAAATCGGCATTGGGGGCAGCCAGCGCGAAATCGCAGGCGGCGACAATGCCGATGCCGCCGCCATAGGCCGGACCGTTCACCGCGCAGATCGTCGGCAGCGGCAGGAAGGCGATCTTTTCGAAGAGGCCAGCCAGGCGCCTGGCGTCGGCGATGTTGCTGGCGGCGTCATATTCCGCCATGCGGCGCATCCAGTTGATATCGGCGCCGGCGCAAAAGGATGCACCGCGCGCGCGAATCTGCAGCACGCGGGCTTCCTTGTTCGCCGCGACCTTGTCGAGCGCATCGTGGAAGGCGTCGATCATGGCGATATCGAGCGCATTGTGCCGTTCCGGCCGGTTGATGGTGATGCGGGCGACGCGGCCGGAGAAATCGAGAAGGATGTCGGTCATGGATGCGAATCTCACATGCGGAAGAGGCCGAAACGGGTTTCGGCGATGGGCTGCTGCAAGGCGGCGGCGAGGCTGAGGCCCAGCACGCGGCGGGTATCGGCCGGGTCGATGATGCCATCGTCCCAGAGGCGCGCCGAAGCGTAATAGGGATGCCCCTGCTTCTCGTACTGGTCGCGGATCGGCTGCTTGAACTTCTCCTCCTCTTCCCGGGCCCAGCTTTCGCCCTTGGCTTCGATATTGTCGCGCCTGACCTGCGCCAGGACCGAGGCCGCCTGCTCGCCCCCCATCACCGAGATGCGCGCATTGGGCCACATGAAAAGGAAGCGCGGCCCGAAAGCGCGCCCGCACATGCCGTAATTGCCGGCGCCGAAGGAACCGCCGACGATCAAGGTGAGCTTGGGCACGGCAACCGTGGAGACGGCGGTCACCAGCTTGGCGCCATCCTTGGCGATGCCGCCGGCCTCGTACTTCCTGCCCACCATGAAGCCGGTGATGTTCTGCAGGAAGACGAGCGGGATGCGGCGCTGGCCGCATAACTCCACGAAGTGCGCGCCCTTCAAGGCCGATTCCGAAAACAGAATGCCGTTATTGGCGACGATGCCGATCTGATGGCCGTGGAGATGGGCAAAGCCGCAGACCAGGGTTTCGCCGTAATGCTGCTTGAACTCGTCGAAGGCGGAACCGTCGACAATGCGGGCGATGATTTCGCGCACGTCATAGGGCTTCCTGGTATCGGCCGGCACGATGGCGCCGAGTTCGGCCGGATCGTAAAGCGGTTCCCGCGGCGCCGCCGTGGGGGCAGCCGGCATGCGCGTCTGGCCAAGGCGCCCGACGATGCCGCGGCAACGCTGCAGCGCGTCCCAGTCATTTTCGGCCAGGTGATCGACGACGCCGGAGCGGCGGGCATGAAGATCGCCGCCGCCCAGATCCTCGGCGCTGACTTCCTCGCCGGTCGCGGCCTTCACCAAGGGCGGGCCGCCAAGGAAGATGGTGCCCTGGTTCCGCACGATGATGCTTTCATCCGACATGGCCGGGACATAGGCACCGCCCGCCGTGCAGGAGCCCATGACGACGGCAATCTGCGGAATGCCGGCGGCGGACATGTTGGCCTGATTGAAGAAGATACGGCCAAAATGATCACGGTCGGGAAAGACCTGATCCTGGTTGGGCAGATTGGCGCCGCCGGAATCGACCAGATAGAGGCAGGGCAAGCCGTTTTCCGCCGCAATCTCCTGCGCGCGCAGATGCTTCTTCACGGTCAGCGGATAATAGGTGCCGCCCTTCACGGTGGCGTCGTTGCAGACGATGACGCAAAGACGGTCCGCCACCCGGCCGATACCGGTGAGCAGTCCCGCCGCCGGCACATTGTCGGCATAGACGCCGTGAGCGGCGAGCGCCGAGAGTTCGAGAAAGGGTGTCCCCGGATCGAGCAGGAGCTGGATGCGCTCGCGCGGCAGGAGCTTGCCGCGCCCCACATGACGCCGCCGCGCCTCCTCCCCGCCACCTTCGCCGACTTCAGCGAGGCGCGCATCGAGATCCCTTACCAACGCGTCCATGGCGGCGGCGTTGGCCCGAGAGTCGGCGGATTGCAGATTGAGCGCCGATTTCAATACCGGCATGGACCACCCATGGGAACCACCGCAGATGTGAATGCCGGCAATCATCCCGGCTTCCTCGCGGCTTGAATAGTTCTTTTTGGGAATCCGGCCATGGGGCAAGGACTTGTCCGGCGCCAGACCGAGACCATTCGAATCTGTCGGCAATCGCCAGGGCGACGCAGCTTTGTTCCAGAGGCCGGGCGATGCATCGCGACCGCATGGCCGTCGCAGGCGAATCGGCATGCTTGCCGCACCGCAATACCGGGCCTCGCGGAGAGAATGATGGACACTTGGCTAGACGGGCACGCAGCGACGGCGCGAGGGAATATTGTCCTTTGCTATCGTAAAGAGTTGTTAATCTGCGCGCACCTAGGATCGTCCATCCCAACCGTCCCGAACGGGGCCGGGATCAGCCGATAGCAGGACCGATATGGGTGTGAGCGGTTCGAAGATAGAGCTACAGACCGAACAGAGCCTGACCTGCCCGCAAAGCCCGGCCGCCGAGCCGCAGGGCAGCGGCACCGGTGCGCCCGCGGCGGCCAATCTCCCGCTGTCCGCCATCTGGACGCTGCCGCCGCAAGGTATCCTCTTTCGCTGGCTGGCCTTCGTCGCCCTCATCGCCATCGTCGGCATCGTGGCGACAATGGCGGTCGTCGACGATGCGATGGAGTTGCGCTTCCTTGCCACCGGAATCGTGGCCATGACGGTCCTGGCGGGCTTTGCCGTCCTGCAACTGGTCAAGACCAATGCCAAGACGATCGCCGCGCAACGCCAGCTGGTCGATGCCGGCTTCGAGACGGCCGACGCCATCGTCATTCTGCGTAACCAGCAAGGCAGGCTGCTGCAGGCCAATGCAGTGGCCGAGCGCGTCTCCGGCTTCAGCGCCAAGGAACTGGCGCAAACCGATATATGGCGCAGCCGCTTCCTGCCCGGCGACCTGGAAGCCGAGCAGGTCGTCGAGGCGCAAGCCCTGCACCGCACCCGGCCGATTTTCCGCGAGGCCACCTGGATCGCCAGGAGCGGCGACCGGCGCATGATCCGCTGGTCCAACGTCGCCCTGCAATATGAGGTCGGGACGGCGCCGGTGCTGCTCAAGATCGGCCTCGACATCACCGACCTGCGGCGGCATGAGATGTCGCTGTTGCGCAACGAGACCTATCTGCGCCTGGCGCACCGCATGGCGAAGCTGTGCCACTGGCATTGGCGGCCCGACGGGACGGAATACGATATCGACCCCGCCAGCCGGCGCGGTCGCTATATCTATTCCGACGAGGTACGCGACATTTTCGGCTATACGGCCGGGGAGATGCCGAGCGACGGCCATGATTATGCGCGCCTGATCGCCCATCCGGACGATCAGGCGATGCTGCATGCCCGTTACGACGAATTTCGCCTGGGCGAGGGGGATTCCTATTCGGTCGAATATCGCGCCGTTCACCGCGAGGGCCATGTGCTCTATATCCGCGAGACCGGCGAGCGCATGCGCGACGATAACGGCCATGTCATCCAGATCGCCGGCACTTTCCAGGACGTGACGGATCTCAGGGCGTCGGAACGGCGCCTGCAGCGCGCCGAGGGCGATTTGCGCCGCTCGCTGCGCATGTCGGGCTTATGCCATTGGTCCTGGCAGCTGTCGCTGGACAGTGTCGATGGGCTGCCAGGCGTCTACAGTTCCTCCGGCGAAACGGCCGACCTCCTTGGCCTGGCGCCCGAGGACGTGGCCCTCAACGATTTCGACTGGCACGAGAAAGTGGTGCACCCCGAGGATGCCAGGGCAAGCTGGGAGCGCTACGACACGTTCCTGCGCGGGCCGGAGATGGGCTTCAGCCAGGAATACCGTATCCTGTCGCGCTACCGCGGCATCCGCTACATACGCTCGATCTGCGAAAAGACGGTCGACGCGCAAGGCCGCGTGATCGAGATCGCGGGCGCCTTGCAGGACATTACCGAACTGCGCCAGCGCGAGCTGGAACTGATCAAGGCCAAGAACGCCGCCGAAATCGCCAACAGGTCGAAGACCGAGTTCCTGGCCAATATGAGCCACGAGCTGCGCACGCCGTTGAATGCCGTCATCGGTTTCTCGCAGGTCATCCGCGACCAGCTGTTCGGCGATGCGCCCGATCGCTATTCGGCCTATGCCGGCGACGTCTACAAGAGCGGGCAACTGCTGCTCCAGCTCATCGGCGATGTACTCGACATGTCGAAGCTGGAAGCCGGCAAGGTCGAACTGTTCGAGGAAGCGGTCGACGTGCCGGCGATTGCCGAGGATTGCCTGCGCATGGTGCAGTCCCGCGCCGACGAAGGCAAAGTGCATATCGAGCGGAACTGGCAGCGCGACCTGCCGATGCTGCAGGCGGATGCGCGGGCGGTGGCACAGATCCTGCTCAATGTGCTGTCGAACGCGGTGAAGTTCTCGCCGCCGGACCGCATCGTCTATCTGACCGGACGGCTGGGCGATAGCGGCGACCTGGTGGTCGTCATCCGCGACACCGGCATCGGCATGTCGAAGGAGGCGATGCAGAATCTGTTCTCGGCCTTCCACCAGGCCGATGCCACGATCAGCCGCCGCTATGGCGGCACGGGGCTGGGGCTTGCCATTACCAAGCGGCTGATGGAACTTCATGGCGGCTCGATCGACCTTTCCAGCGAGCCGGGCCAGGGCACACGGGTGATCCTGCGCTTCCCGCAGGCGCGCGTGGGTCCACGGGGCTGCGGCTGATCAATCGCCGAGATGGTCTATTCGCCGGCGAGGAGGTAAGGCTTGCGTTTCTCGCCACGCACCAGAACGATCACGCATTCCTGCTTGGCGGCGCTGCGGCACTTCTGCAGCGCGGTCTTCTGCGGATAGCTGGGATCGGTGTTCTGCGGCAGGCCCTTCTTGCCCGATACGCATTGACCGATCTCGGCGCAGACATAGCTGCCGGCATATTGTCCGTCGGGCGAAACAGCGAAGGCGCCGTTGTGGTTCTTCAACTGCGACAGATAGCTTTTGAGCTGGCCACTCACCTTGGACGAGAGCCGCAGCGTGCCGTCGGGCGCCGGGCCGCTGGGTTCTTCGGCCAGGGGCGCGTCCGCCGGCGGCAAGGCAGCGACCTGGGCCTCCGGCTCGGGCGCATCCGAACCGCGGCCGGCAGTCTGCGTCACAGCCTGCGTTTCCGGCTCGGCCGAGCTGTTGCGCAGGCGCTGTGCCTTGTCGCGCGCGACATCGGCATAGCGGCCGTTCGGATAGCGCCCCAGATAGGCCTCGAAATCGCTCGCGTCCCTGCTGTCCTTCACGGCGCTCCAATAGGCCTGCTCCTTGCCATCGATCGCGGCCGTTTCATTCTCCGGTGCGGGCGTCGCGGCAGCGGCGGCACCCGTGGCACTGGCGGGCTGGAAGAAGAAGGCGCCGGTCAGCGACGAGGATTCCCAGGGCACCTGCTGCTGCTCGGTGGTGGCCATCACCTTGACGCGGACATTGCGGAAGGCTTCTTCGATGGCGATGCCGGGCCTGGCCATCTCGGCGGCAAGGGCCGCGGTATAGGGCGAGTTCCTGCCGCCGCCATCGTTGGCGACATTGCCGGGAGCGGTCGAATAGCCGATGAAGCTGCCGGTCGGCGCATCCATGCGCGCCAGGCCCCGGCTGGCCGACCGCACGGAGCGCGGCAGCGGATTGTTGCGGCAGGCGTCGAGGATGACGATGTTCACGCGGGCGCCGGCATATTCCATCTGTTTGAGGACGGATTCGGCCGAGACCGCAAAAAGATCGACGTCCGCCTCGGCATTGATCGCCGCGTTGGTGGGGATGAGATAGTTGGTGCCATCGACCTGGACGCCGTGGCCGGCATAGAAGAAGAGGCCGACCGCATCGGGACCGGCGGCACTCAGCGCCTGGCCGAAGGCCGAGATCGCGCGCTTCATCGCGGTCTGGTCGCCATCCACCAGCTTGGTGACCTTGAAGCCGAGGCCAGCGAGGCGTTCGGCCATCAGGTTGGCATCGTTGGGCGGATTGATCAGGCTGCCGATATTGCCGCCATATTTGCCGTTGCCGATCACCAGCGCGAGGCGCGGCTCGGCCATGGCGGCGGCACCCCAGCACAGGATGAGGCCGGCCAGCAAGGCTGCAAGGAGATGATGCACGCGTCCCGCGATCGTCATGCCCATAATCTAGCGCGATCGGGGCCGGAGCGGCAGTGCGCTGGCGCACACTCTCCTTATTATGATGCGCGGTTAAGGCTTCTCAAGCGAAGGAAGCGAACCCTGACTCGAAACCGTCATTTTGTCTCAAACCCACAGGATTTAGTCACAGGAGTCCATGCCGAACATTGATATAGTGGTTGCATGGCATTTTAGCTAAAAAAATTCTCTTACAAATCATATATCTAGTGGGAAAAGCTCCGAAATTAGGTTGACTTTAACCATTCTCCGATCCTAGCCTCCCATATTCAGGGCTTTTCGGGGGAACTGCACGGGATGGGTTGGGTGTGCCAGGATATGTGAGGCGCCCATGAATCCATTGCAGCACGGTGATGGCGGACGAAAACATCGACGGCGAGCAGTTGCTGGCATTGGCGCGGCTCCGTTCCGACGAGAGCCGGGCCGAGCTGTTTGCCGTCATGGGCGATCTGTTCCACGACCGCAACGATGTGCTGAGCGCGCAGGAACGCGCGCTGATGCAGGACATTCTGGAAAAGCTGATCGGCGAGGTGGCGCGCGATGTGCGCCGGAAGCTCGCCTTGCGCCTGGCCGACGCGCCGGGCCTGCCGCGCGAACTGGCCGTCCTCCTTGCCAATGACGAAATCGACGTAGCGACACCCATCCTGCTGCGCTCGGCCGTGCTGCAGGATATCGACCTCATCGAGGTGATCCGCCACCGCTCGCGCCAGCATATCCTGACCGTCGCGATGCGCCGCGATCTCAGCAGCGCCGTCTCGGACGCGCTGGTCGAGACGGGCGACCGCGACGTCATCCGCACGCTGCTGGAGAACCAGGATTCCAACATCTCGCGCGTGACGCTCGCCTATCTGGTCGAGCAATCGAAATCGGTCGACGAATTCCAGGAGCCGCTGGTGCGCCGGCGCGATCTGCCGTCGGAACTGGCGCGCCGCATGGTCTATTGGGTGGCGGCCGCCTTGCGCCAGGCCCTGCTCGACCGTTTCGACATCGATCCCGCGACACTCGACGACCGGCTCGAACCGGTGGTGAAGGAAGAAGTGCGCGAGGCGGCGGCGGACGCGGAGGCCGACAGCGCCGCCGATGTGCTGGCGCGCGCACTCGGTGCCGACCGGCAGCTGACGCCGCGCCTGCTGCTGCAGACCCTGCGCAAGGGCGAGATACAATTGTTCGAGGCGATGTTCGCCGAGATGAGCGGCCTGCGTCTCAGGCTCATCACGCGCATCGCCTATGAGCCGGGCGGCCAGGGCCTTGCCGTGGTGACCCGCGCCATGGGCCTCAACCGCGAGGAATTCGCCACTATCTTCCTGCTCACCCGGCGCGCCCGGGTTGGGCAAGGCGGCGGCGCGGGCTTCGCCCCCGCCGATCTCGGCCGGGCGCTGGAATTCTTCGACCGGCTGTCGCATGCGGCGGCCGAAACCGTGCTGACCCGCTGGCGGCGCGACCCTGACTATCTGTTTGCCATTCGCTCGATCGAAGAAGGGCAGGAGAAGAAACGCGCATGAACAAAGTAACTCCCTTGGCACCGAGCTTCGCCGCGACCCCAGCCGCCGCCCCCAAACCGGTAAGCCCGGCCAACGAAGCCGCCCCCTCGCCGGCGCGCCTCAGCGAGCTTTTCCGCCAGGAACTGGTCGAATTCGGCCCCGCCATGATGATGTGCGACCCCAAGGGCCAGATCAGCTGGGCCAACGCCGCCTGCCGGCGCATCGCCGAGACGCGCATCGATGGCGGCATCATCGGCGAAAGGCTGCGCCTTTCCGAGATCGCCGAGGAGATCGACCTCAGGCGCGCGACCGTGTTCCGCGATTGGGACTTCGCCGCCGGCGGCAGCGTGCAGCGCCTGCGCGCGCGCTTCGAACCGATGACGGAAGCGGGCGGCCTGCTGACCGGTTTCGGCGGCCTCTTCACCCTGTTGCAGGAAGGCCGCGGCGGCCAGGACGAAACCGCCCAGGCGCTGGACCGGCAGATGGACTTCATCCGCCTTTCGGCCGACTGGATGTGGGAGACGGACGCGGCACTCAACCTCAAGCTGGTGACGCAGCGCGTCGTGGCGACGCTCGGCATGGTGCCGCAGCAGCTGATCGGCCGCAACCTCCTCGGCCTCGTCGCTTCGGACGCGCTGCGGGTCAATCTGCAGCGGCGCCTGCAGAAGCTGTCGCCGTTCCGCGACCTGCCGATCGATGCGGAAGACGCCACCGGCCGGCGCAAGCTGTTCCTGATGAGCGCGCTGCCGGTGTTCGATCCGGCGAGCGGTGCCCTTATCGGCTATCGCGGGGCAGCCACCGACATCACCGAACTGACCCGGCGCGAGGAGAACCTCCGCGCCGCCAAGGAATCGGCCGAAACCGCCAACCGCGCCAAGAGCCAGTTCCTGGCCAATATGAGTCACGAGTTGATGACGCCCTTGAACGCCATCATCGGCTTTGCCGACGTGATGCGCATGGGACTGCTGGGCCCGGTCGAAAACCCCGAATACCGCTCCTATGTGCGCGACATCCACGGCAGCGCCATCAACCTGATGGGCGTCATCAACGACATCCTCGATGTCTCGCGGATCGAGAACGGCCAGGCCGAGATCAATGAGAGCGCCTGCAATATCGAGGAACTGTTCGACGCTGTGTCGCGCCTGATCCAGGACCGGCTGCAGGCGCAGGGGCTGGATTTGCGCGTCGACCTGCCAGCGCGCTTGCCGCGCGTCCATGCCGACAAGCGCAAGCTGAAGCAGATCCTGGCCAATCTGCTGGCCAACGCGGTGAAATTCACGCCGCGCGGCGGCCGCATCACCTTAAGCGCCAGCATGGCGCGAAGCGGCGATCTCATTCTGTGCGTCAGCGATACCGGCATCGGCATCGCCACCGAGGATATCGACCGCGTGATGCATCCCTTCGCGCAGGCCGATAGCGGCCTCAACCGCAAATATGAGGGCACCGGCCTCGGCCTTACCTTGTCGCTGGGTCTTGCCAGACTGCATGGCGGCGATTTGCACCTGGAAAGCACGCTGGGCGAAGGCACCCGCGCCATCGTCACCCTGCCCGCCAACCGCGTCATCGACGGGAATCATCTGACGCCGGTGAAGTGAGCGGCACCAGCAAAGAGTCTGGTGCTCCCCCTCTCCCCGCCCCTCTCCCACGTTGGGGGGAGGGAGTAGCCCGCCACAACCACCTCGTTCTCGTTCCCTCTCCCCAACGTGGGAGAGGGTTAGGGAGAGGGGGCGCGCGAAGCGCATATCGACCCGAACTTCTTTACCCATACCCACCCCGCGGGTTACCTATGATATCCATCCGCCGCTGAGTCGGGAGTGAACGGCGCGTGAGCGAGGGGTTCGACCTCAAGGAACTGGCGCAAGTGGCCCGCGACAAGTCGCCGGAAGGCCGCTCGAGGATGTTTGCGCTATTGGCGCGCCTGTTCTGGCGCAGGGGCGCCATCATGAAGCCCAAGGAAAAAATCATGCTGGCCGAAATCCTCCGGCTGCTGCGCCCCAGGACGCTGGCCGAAAAGCGGATGGAACTGGCCTATGAGATGGCCGGATCGACGCTGGCCGAGCCGGAACTCCTCAAGGTCTTCGCCGAGGACGAGATCGAAATCGCCTCGCCGGTGCTCTTTTCCGGGAACCGGCTGGAGCCCAGCGACCTGGTTTCGATCATCGAAAGCAAGGGTGCGGCGCATGCCGCCACTATCGCCACGCGCAAAGGCCCCACGATAGCGGTGGTGGATGCGCTGGCCCGGCTGGAAGATCCGGAGATCCTGCGCCGGCTGCTGGCCGACCCGGAAGCGCCCTTTTCCATTCCCGCACTCTCCAGCGCCGCGCTGGTGGCCATGACCGATGTGCCGCTGCAGCGCCTGCTGGCCGAGCGGCGCGAACTGCCGGAGAGCATTGCCGAGGACATGATGATCTGGGCCGATGCCGATGTGTGCGAGACTTTGAATGCCCGGTTCCTCTTCGATGCCATGGTCGCTTCGGCGCAGCAGCCGGTTTATGGCCAGAAAGCGGAAGCCCTGCCCGAGGCGCCGCCGCCAGCACCAACGGAAGAGAATGGTGAGATAGAACTGACGCCGGCATCGATGATCAGCGCGCTGCGCGCCGGCAATCTCGCCCTCTTCCAGGCGCAGGTGGCGCATCTGGCGAATCTGCGCATGGGATTGGTGCGCAAGCTGATGAACGAGAATGGCGGCGACAGCATCGCCTTCATCGCGCGCGCGATCGGCCTCAGGCGCGACGAGTTCGCCCAGATCTACCTGCTGGTGCGCAGGCTGCGCACGAAGGGCGGCATCGGCGCCGCCGATCTGGGGCAGGCGCTCGACTTCTTCGATCGGACCGAGGCTGCCCAGGCCAGCTCCATCATCGCCCGCTGGCGGCGCGAATCGGCCCGGGAAGCCCTGACCGAGAGCGAGGATGCTGGCCCGGTGACGACCGAAGAGGCCGTTCCGGCCCAGGATGCGCCCCAGCCGACCGAACCGATCGCGTAAGCGGCGCTGTCTTACAAGCGTTTACCAATTGCGCCGTTGTCCGAGCCAGCCCGGCGCTCCGATAGCCGACATCCGCCAGTCCCGGCGATGCGCCGGGGCGATACGCGGATCGCCTGAAATAGCTCCGACAATCGAGAACAAAAGTGGCCCCCGCAAATGGGCGCCGAGGCGCCAAAACCCGCGTGAAATCAGCTATTTCTATTGAACCCTAGCAAGTGTTGAAGAAAGATGACGCCAGCTGAGGACCAGGGCGCTGCACTTGACAATGCGATCAAGCTTGCTGGGGGACGCGGTGCCCGGATGGTTCTCGAGCTTTCCGATGACAGAGGAGGTTTCAACTCATGAAGCAGGTAATGAAGGGGCTGGTCCTGCCGGCCATGACTGCGGCCGCGCTGCTGACAAGCACGGCGCTGGCCCAGGCGGAGATGGTGTTCCATCGCGGCAACGGTGCCGAGCCGGAAACGATCAACCCGCACAAATCGACCGGCGTCACCGAAGCCAATATCGAAGCCGATATCTTCGAGGGCCTCACCACCTACGCGCCGAACGGCGACATCATTCCGGGCGCTGCCGAGAGCTGGGAAATCAGCGACGATGGCAAGACCTATACGTTCCATTTGCGCCAGAATGCCAAATGGTCGAACGGCGATCCGGTGACCGCCGCCGATTTCGTGTTCGGCTTCCAGGACGCCGTGAACCCCGAGACTGCCGCCGATTACGCGCCGATCCTTGACGTCATCGTCAACGCCGTCGCCATCCGCAAGGGCGAGGAGAAGGATTTCTCCAAGCTTGGCGCCGAAGCGGTCGACGATCATACGCTGAAGATCTCGCTGACCGGCCCGACCCCCTATTTCTTAGGGCTGCTGCGCCACCCGATTTCCTATCCCGTGCACAAGGCGACCGTCGAGAAGTTCAAGGACGATTGGACGAAGCCCGGTAACATCGTCAGCAACGGCGCCTATCAGCTAACCGAATGGACCCCGCAGGCTTCGCTCACCTACGTGAAGAACCCGAATTACTGGGACGCCACGAATGTGAAGATCGACAAGGTCGTCATGTATCCGACCGAGGATCTCGCCGAAGAGCTGAAGCGCTTCAAGGCCGGCGAACTCCATGCCACCTATGACGCGCCGTCAGAACAGATCCCCGATCTCGAGGCCAATTTCGCCGACGAGTTCAAGAACACACCCTATCTCGGCACCTATTACTACGTCGTCAACCTGACCCGCGAACCGCTGGGCGCCCAGCCGGAGCTCCGCAAGGCTCTGTCGCTGGCCGTCAACCGTGAAGTCCTGGTGAGCAAGATCACCCAGGGCGGCGAAGCCCCGGCCTATTCCTGGGTTCCGCCGATGACCGACTACAAGCAGGCCTTCGTCGACTTCAAGGACATGCCGCAGGCCCAGCGCCTTGAAGAAGCCAAGGCGCTCCTGGCCAAGCACGGCTATACCAAGGAAAACCCGCTGAAGGTCGAACTGCTCTACAACACCAGCGAGAACCATAAGAAGATCGCCGTCGCGGTGCAGAGCATGTGGAAGCAGGTCGGCGTCGATGCCACCCTGCGCAACGAGGAGTGGAAGGTCTATCTGGAGACCCGCGACAAGAAGCAATTCGACGTCGCGCGCGCGGCCTGGATCGCCGATTATGACGATCCCATCAACTTCCTCGATATGTTCCTGTCGGACGCCGGCGAGCGCAACGATGCCGGCTACAACAACGAGAAGTATGATGAATTGGTGAAGGCGACCGCCACGGAAACGGATCCGGCGAAGCGGATGCAAATGTTCCACGACGCGGAACAGGCCTTCCTCAACGACAACCCGATGCTTCCGATCTATCACTACACGTCGCAGCATATGGTGTCGAAGAAAGTCGCGGGCTGGGAATACAACATCCTCGACTTCCACCTGGCACGCTTCATCTCCGTTGCGGAGTAAGATTGCTTGATGGACGGCCCGGTGGCATCATGCCACCGGGTCGTTTTTCTTTGACCCGATGCGCCTCGGCACCGAGTTTCGGCACCGATGGGAGGCGGCTGTTATGTTTCATTACACGATCCGGCGTCTGCTTGGCGCCATACCGACATTGTTCATCATCCTGGCGGTGTCGTTCTTCATGGTGCGCATGGCACCCGGCGGCCCGTTCGACAAGGAACGCAAGGTCCCTGCCGAAGTCGAAGCCAAGCTGATGCAGCAATATCATCTCGACGAGCCGCTGCCGCAGCAGTTCGCCCGCTATATCGGCGGGCTTGCCCAGGGCGATTTCGGCCCCTCGTTCAAATACAAGGACTTCACGGTCTCGGAGCTGATCTGGCAGGGCTTCCCGACCTCGCTGGGCCTGGGCCTGTCGGCGATCGCGCTGGCGCTTGCGGTCGGTGTCAGCTTGGGCATCTGGTCTGCGCTGCGGCAGAATAGCTGGATAGATTATCTCAGTGTCGGCACGGCGATGCTGGGCATCGCCATCCCCAATTTCGTCATTGCGCCGATCATGACCCTGGTCTTTGGCCTGATGTTGCACTGGCTGCCCGTGGGCGGTTGGGGCAAGCCATCGAATTGGATCCTGCCGATCATCGCCTTGGCCATTCCGCAGATTGCAGCCTTCACGCGCCTGACGCGCGGCTCCATGCTCGAGATTCTGCGTAGCAACTTCGTGCGCACGGCACGCGCCAAAGGGTTACCTGAGATGGTCACACTGACCCGCCATGCCATTCGCGCGGCCCTCATGCCGGTCGTCTCCTATATGGGACCAGCCATTGCCAACATCGTGACCGGTTCGGTCATCGTCGAACAGATATTCGGCATCCCCGGCATCGGCCGTTATTTCGTCCAGGGCGCCATCAACCGCGATTACACGCTGGTCCTTGGCGTCACCATCCTGTTCGGCGCCCTGGTGATCCTGTGCAATCTGCTGGCCGATCTCTGCTACGGCCTCTTGGACCCGAAGGTGCGCTATGACTGATATCGCGGCCCTCGCTATTCAGCCGGAAGTCAAGGGGCGCAGCCTCTGGGCCGATGCACGCCGCCGATTCATGCATAACAAGGCGGCCGTGGCCGGCCTCATCATTCTGGCCATCGTGACGCTGCTCTGTTTCGGCGCGCCCTATCTGGGCCTGCGCGCCCAGGACGAAATCGACTGGGAAATGATCAGCGTCCCGCCGGATTTCGCCAAGGGCTATTTCTTCGGTACCGACCAGAATGGACGCGACCTGTTCGTGCGCACGCTTTACGGCGGGCAGGTTTCGCTCATCGTCGGCTTCGTCGCCACCTTGGTCAGCCTCGTCATCGGGACCCTGTGGGGTGCCACGGCGGGTTTCATCGGCGGGCGCACCGACAATGTCATGATGCGCATCGTCGATATCCTCTATTCGATCCCCTTCATCTTCTTCGTCATCCTGCTGACCGTCGTCTTCAACAAGAGCATGGTGCTCATCTATCTCGCCATCGGTGCGGTGAGCTGGCTGGACATGGCCCGCATCGTGCGCGGGCAGACGATCAGCATTCGCAGGAAGGAGTTCATCGAGGCGGCGCATGCGAGCGGGGTTTCCAATTGGCGCATCATCACGCGCCATATCATCCCCAACTGCCTTGGGCCCGTCGTCGTCTATATGACGCTGACCGTGCCGGCCGTCATCCTGACCGAGAGCTTCCTCTCCTATCTCGGCATGGGTGTGCAGGAGCCAAACTCATCCTGGGGCACCCTGATCAGCGAAGGGGCGCAGTCTATGGACATCGCCCCCTGGGCCGTGGTCTTCCCCAGCGCCGTGATGGTGGTGACTCTGCTGGCCCTCAACTTCGTCGGCGACGGTCTTCGAGACGCGCTCGACCCGAAGGACCGGTGAGGGGCCGATGAGCAACGTTCTCGAAGTCACCAACCTCAACACCGCCTTCTGGACGCCGGAAGGCGATGTGAAGGCGGTCAACAATGTCTCCTTCGGCATCAAGCGCGGCGAGACGCTGGGCATTGTCGGCGAATCCGGTTCCGGCAAGAGCCAGATCTTCATGTCGATCATGGGGCTGCTGGCCAGCAACGGCAAAGCCACGGGTTCGGTCAAGGTGACGGGCACCGAGATCCTGAATGTACCCACCGCGGAGCTGAACAAGATCCGCGGCGCGCGCATGTCGATGATCTTCCAGGACCCGATGACCTCGCTCAACCCCTACCTCACGGTACGCCGGCAGATGACCGAAGTGCTGATGACGCATAAGAGCATGACCGAGGCGGCGGCGGCGGAAGCCTCAATCCGCGTCCTCGACCAGGTGCAGATTCCGGAAGCCCGGCGGCGTATCGGCATGCACCCGCATGAGTTTTCGGGCGGCATGCGCCAGCGTGTGATGATCGCGATGGCGCTGCTGTGCGGGCCGGAACTCCTCATCGCCGACGAGCCCACCACCGCGCTCGACGTCACCGTGCAGGCGCAGATCCTCGACCTGCTCTCGCAGCTGCGGCGCGATACCGGCATGGCCATCGCCCTCATCACGCACGATCTGGGTGTCATCGCCGGCCTGGCCGACCGGGTGATGGTGATGTATGCGGGTGCCATCGCCGAGGAAGGCAGTGTCCGCGATATCTTCAAGCGACCGCAACATCCCTATACCGAAGGGCTGCTGAAATCCATGCCGCGTCTCGATGCGCATGGCCTGACGCGCCTCGATACGATCGGCGGCCAGCCGCCCAACCTGCAGAGCCTGCCCAGCGGCTGCACCTTCCGCGAACGCTGCCCCTACGCCTTCGACCGCTGCGTTCATGAGCGGCCCCAGCTGCGCGAGGCCGGCGATGTCGGCCGCGCGAAAGCATGCCATCTGGAAGAACTGGGCAACGCAAGCAAGCTGAAAATCGGAGTGGTGGCATGAGCGCGCCCTTGCTTTCCGTCAACGACCTCAAGGTCCATTTCGATGTCGGCCGCAAGGGCCTGTTCGGTGGCGGCTCATCCGCCATCGTCAAGGCGGTGGACGGTGTTTCCTTCGACCTGAAACCCGGCGAGACATTGGGGCTGGTCGGTGAATCCGGCTGCGGCAAGTCGACACTGGGCCGTGCCGTTCTGCGCCTGCTGCCCTTACGTGGCGGGCGCACGGTATGGCTTGGCCAGGACCTGGCCAAGCTTGAGCCCGGTGCGATGCGCAACCTGCGACGCGAGATGCAGATCATCTTCCAGGATCCGCTGGCGAGCCTCAATCCCAGGATGACGGTGGGGCAGATCATCGCCGAACCGCTTACCACCTTTCAGCCCAATCTCTCGGCCAACGAAGTGAAGGCGCGCGTGAAGGCGATGATGGCCAAGGTCGGGCTGCTGCCCAACCAGGTCAACCGCTATCCGCATGAATTTTCCGGCGGGCAATGCCAGCGTATCGGTATCGCCCGCGCCATCATCAACAATCCGCGCCTCATCGTCTGCGACGAACCGGTCTCGGCGCTCGACGTCTCGATCCAGGCGCAGATCGTCAACCTGCTGATGGATCTGCAGCGCGAGATGGGCATGTCGCTCATCTTCATCTCGCACAATCTGGCTATCGTGCGGCATATCAGCCACCGGGTAATGGTGCTCTATCTGGGCAAGGTGATGGAGATCGCCGACCGGGATTCGCTCTACAGCAACCCGCTCCATCCCTACACGCAGGCGCTGAATTCGGCCGTGCCCGTGCCGGACCCGGATGTCGAGCGCAACAAGGCGCGCATCGTGCTCAAGGGTGATCTGCCCTCGCCGCTCAATCCGCCCTCGGGTTGCCCATTCCGCACACGCTGCCCGAGAGCAACCGAGATCTGCGCGCAGGTCATGCCGGACCTGATATCGGCCGGCAAGGACCATATGGTGGCTTGCCACCATGCCGGACCGGTGGGCGGGTAAAGTCTTTTCCTCCCCCCTTCAGGGGGGAGGTAGGAGGGGGGCGCACAAGTCTCGATAGGCGGCGGCCTTCGCTTCGGCCCCCACCCTGAAGGTGGAGGGAAAAGCGCGGAGCAAGTTCGCCCTAAACCACCATGCCGACGGCGCGCATGTAGATGTCGAGCAGTTCTTCCTGCTCGGCGCGGTCGTTGGGTTCCATCTTCCTGAGGCGGATGATCTGCCGCATGATCTTGGTGTCGAAGCCGGTGCCCTTGGCCTCGGCATAGACTTCCTTCACATCGTTGGCGATGGCGGCCTTTTCCTCCTCCAGGCGCTCGATGCGCTCGATGAAGGATTTGAGGTGGTCAGCAGCAATGCCACCGGAATCGGCCATGGGACTCTCCTGCAGGAACAAGGGCGGCCGCCGGAACAGAGCGGTCGCGAATCGGGCGGACTCTATCCGTGCCGGGCGGGTGGAACAAGACGCGAAAGCCTGTGGATAACGTGGATAGCGGGGCCATCTTGCAGCCATGCACGGTTCCAGGCAGAGTGCCGCGGCACCGGACCTGGACCATCATGCCTCTTCCCCATATCGCCCTGGCCATATTCATCCAGATTCTCTGGGGGCCGATCTATGTCCTCGCCAAGCCCAGCGTCGAGAATTACTTCCCGCCGGTGCTGCTGGTCACCATCGTCTATGCGACCGTGGCGCTGTTACTCAGCCCCTTTTATCCGCGCGCCAGGACGCCGCGAAAGACGCTGTTCCTGCTGGCCTTCTTCGGCGGCACGCTGCAGAGCACGGCGGTCTATTACGCGCTGAAGCTGCTGCCCGGTTCGACCGCGGTCCTGCTGATGCAGCTCTCCGTGCCGATCGCCATCATCGCCTCGTGGGGTTTGGGGCGCGACAAGCCCAACATCAAGAACGGGATCGGCGCACTGCTGTGCCTGGCGGGCGTCGTCGTCGTGGTGGGGAGGCCCGATGCCACCTCGGCCTATCTCGGCATCCTTGCCATGCTGATCTGCGTCACCTCCTGGGCGACGACGCAGGCCGTCATCCCGATCGTCGCCAAGGATCATGGCACGGCGCTCTATGCCGCCATCGCCCGCTTTGCCACGCCGCAGATGATCGTGGCGGCGCTCCTGCTGGAGGGGGAAAGCCTGCTGCCGACCATTGCCGCCATTCCAGCGGGCAGCTGGCTGGGCGTGCTGGGCATCGCCGCCTTCGGCTTCGCCCTGCCCTATTCGATCTGGTACTGGCTGCTGATGCGCCACCGGGTCGACGAGCTGACGCCGTTCACCCTACTGATGCCGGTCTTCGGCGTCGTCACCGACACTCTGGTGCTGGGGCAGCCGCTGACGCGGGCCACGGTCCTGGGTGGCGTCATCATTCTGGCGGGACTGGCAGTGGTGGTGTGGCGCGGCAAGCCGAAGGCTGCCCCGATCCCGCCCGCGCAATAGGTTGTTATTCTCACGCCTCCGCGAGTGCGGAATAATTCCATAGCCTTAACTATGTCTTTGTAATCGACGGCTAGTCTGCCCGCATCGAACAGCCGAAAAATGCGTCGGGGGATTGAATGCGCGTGCAAGAGGCCTCGTGGCGGTGTTGCATACCCGCCGCTATCCTGGCTGTTTTCGGCCTCGGCGCGGTTGCCCTGGTGCGCGTGCTGCCCCAGACGGGAGCCGCGGAGCCGGTCGCCGTTTTTGCGCTGGAAGGCGACGCCCTAGCCAGCGTGATCGCCGCCGGCGGCCGCATCCTGAGCCCCGGCGGCGTGCCCGGTTCCATCATCGCCATCGGCGATGCACCCGATTTTGCCGCCCAGCTCTATGCGGCCGGCGCCACTTTGGTGCTGCGCGCCGATAGCGCCATGGGCTGCGCTTCCATTCCAGCAGTGAGGACGAAATCATGAACTCGATCGATGCCCTGCGCGCGCGGGTGGCGCGTATTCTGGCGGTCTATATCTGCCTGCATCTGCCGCTCATCGCCTTGATCGAATGGCTGGTCGGCGGCGGGATCGGCTGGCTGTCGGGTATCGCGCTGGCGGTCAGCATCGCGGTGGCGGCGTTCGCCATCGTCAGTTCCGGCCTCGGCCTGCAACTGTTTCTCTCAACGGCGCTGATGGTGATGATCGCTCTCATCGTCGCAGGGATGGAGGGGCAGGCCTGGCAGATCGACATCCATATGTATTTCTTCGCGGCACTCGCCATGCTGACGGCGCTTTGCGACTGGCGCGCCATCCTGGTGGCGACGGTCACCATCGCGCTGCACCATCTGCTGCTCAATTTCCTGCTGCCGCTGGCCGTATTTCCGGGCGGAGCCGACTTCTTCCGCGTCGTGCTGCATGCGGTCATCGTGCTGATCGAAGCCGGCGTGCTGATGTGGGTCTCGCAATATCTGGCGCAAGCGCTGGCCAAAGCCGCGGTTTCGCTCAGCGAAGCGCAAACGGCGCGCCATCAGGCGGAAGAAGCCGCGGCCCATGAACGGGCGACGGATGCCCGGGCCAAGGCCGAGCAGCGCGACGTGCTCTCGCGCATCGCCACCGATTTCGAGCGCGCGGTGCAATCCGTCATCGACGAGGTGACAGCGCGGACGGGACAGGCGGCCAACCTCGCCGGTGGCATGACAAACATCGCACGCGACAATGCCGCCAAGGCGGCGCAGGCGGCGGAAGCCTCGGGTGCGACCACGGGCGATGCGCAGGCGATCGCCGCCGCCGCCGAACAGCTGACCGCCTCGGTCGCAGAAATCCAGCGCCAGGCGCAGCGCTCGAACGAGATCACGGCGCGCGCGGTCGAACAAGCCGGCCTCACCTCATCCTCCGTCGCAGAGCTCACCTCGGCGGCGCAGAAGATCGGCGACATCATCCATCTCATCAACGATATCGCCAGCCAGACCAACCTGCTGGCCTTGAACGCCACGATCGAAGCGGCGCGCGCCGGCGAAGCGGGCAAGGGCTTCGCCGTGGTGGCGGGCGAGGTGAAATCGCTGGCCGGCCAGACCGCCAAGGCCACCGACGAAATCTCGGCGCAGATCGGCGCCATCCAGGCGGCGACGGGGAAATCGGCCGACGCCATCCACACCATCTCCGACATCATCGGCGAAATCAGCGGCATCGCCCAGGAGATCAGTTCCTCGGTCGAGCAGCAGAATCACGCGACGCGCGAGATCGCTAGTTCGGCGCAGAGCGTATCGATGCGCACGGGCGAAACCACGCGGATCATCAGCAATGTGCAGGCGGCCGCCAACGATACCGGCAGCACGGCCACGGAAGTCTCGTCGGCCGTGCAGAGCCTGGTGACGCAATCGGCCCACCTGCAGGAAGAGGTGCGCAAGTTCCTGCGTTCGCTGCCGACCAACTAATCCTTGGGCCGGTTCTTCTCGAAGGCCGCCTGCTTGTCGGCCGACGCTTCCGCCTGATACTTGGCCTTCCATTCGTCATAGGGCATGCCGTAGACGATCTCGCGCGCCGCCGGGTCAGCAAGAGAGATGCCTTTGACCTCCGCCGCCTCGCGGTACCAGCGCGACAGACAGTTGCGGCAGAAACCGGCCAGGTTCATGAGGTCGATATTCTGCACGTCGGTCCGCTCGCGCAGATGCTGCACCAGGCGGCGGAAGGCCGCCGCTTCAAGCTCGGTCTTGGTCCTGTCGTCCATGGGGCGTTCCTCTTAGAAAGTCGTCGTCTCTTCGATGAGCCGGTCGACCACGCGCTGCAGCGCCGCACGCGGATCGAGGCCGGATTGCATGGCCGCATTATAGACCGCGAGCTGTCGGTGGGCACTGGTGCCGCGCGCCAGGATCGCGCGGGCATGCTCCAATTCCGACGAACATCCGAAAAAGGCCGCGTCCTCGCCAAGGAGATCGACCAGTTCATCAATGAGATCCCGCATCGGCACGATGCGGCCCTTGCCGAAATCGACCAGTCCCTCGTCGATGCCGTAGCGCTGCGCGCGCCAGCGGTTTTCGTTGATCAGCATGGCCGCATAACGGCGCCAGCGCTGATTGCCGCGGCGCAGGCGATAGAGCATGCGCAGGATACAGCGGTACATGGCGGCGATGCAGAGCGTGTCGTCGAGCAGCGTACAGGCGTCCGATATACGCATTTCCAGCGTGGGGAAGCGCGCGGAGGGACGCAGGTCCCACCACAGCTTGCTGCCGTCCTCGATGAGGCCGGCGCGGATCAGCACGTCGAGATGGCGCTGATACTCGCCGAAGGAATCGAATATCTCCGGCAAGCCCGTGCGCGGGAGCTCGTTGAAGACCGCCAGGCGGTACGATTTAAGGCCGGTATCGGCGCCGCGCCAGAAAGGCGACGAAGTTGAGAGCGCCAGGAGGTGCGGGAGGAAGTAGCTGGCCTGGCTCATCAGATCGATGCGCAGTTCCGGATCCTCGATGCCGACATGGACATGCATGCCGCAGATGAGGAGGCGCCGCACCGGCCCGCCGATATCCCGCGCCAGCGCGTTGTAGCGTTCCTTGTCGGTATGCTTCTGCCCGCCCCAATCCGCGAAAGGATGGGTCGAAGCCGCGACGATGGCCAGCCCATGCCGGCCGGTGACATCGGCCAGGGTGGTCCGGAAACGGCTAAGCTGGGACCGGGCCTCGGCCAGCGAATTGCAGATGCCGGTGCCGATCTCGATCTGCGAGCGCATGAATTCAGGACTCACATGCGGGCCCAGCGCCGCCTGCGCCTCGGCGAACAGATCCGGATGCGGGTCCGCGACCAGATCGCGGGTCAAGCGATCGACCAGGAGGTATTCCTCCTCGATCCCCAGCGTAAAGGCCGGCTCGCTCATTTCTTCGCCGGTGGAAAGAGAACGGGATCGATGAGCAACCCCTTCAGCGCCGTTTCCAGCTTGGCTGTCCAGCGGTTGACGCCGCCCTCGTCGCTGATGAGGTCCTGGCGGATCTCGATCAAGGCATGCGGCAGGCCTTGCGCCTCGGCGTGGGCGATGATCGAAAAGCCGTGCTCATCGCGACCCGAATAGGGTTCGTTGTCGCCGACGACGACATGCGGCAGCTGGGCCAGGCGCTGCATCAGCGGGATCGGCAGGCGCGGATCGCGGTTCCACAGCACGCCGAAATGCCAGGGTCGCTTGAAGCCGTTCATGACCGGCGTGAAGCTGTGCAGCGAAACGATGGCCGGGATCTGGCCTGCTTCGCGCTTCTTCTTGATGAGGTCAGCCACGGCGAAATGATAGGGCTTGAAAATCTCGTCGGCGCGGCGCGCCCGGGCGAGCCCATCGAGGCCGCGATTGCCGGGCACCACGATGCGGTCGGATTCCTGCGCGATAGAAGTAGGATCGTCGAGGCGTCGGTTACAATCGATCACCAGGCGTGAATAGGCGGCCAGCGCGCAAGGGGCGTCGAGGTTGCGCGACAGGATCGCCGCCACTTGCGCGATGCCGATATCCCAGGCGATATGCTGGTCGAGCTCGCCCGGTGTCAGACCCAGCGCGCCGAGTTTCCGGGGAATGGCGCGGCCGGCATGGTCGCAGAACATGACCAGGGGCGCCTGGCCTTTTTCATTGAGAAGCTTGAAGGGAGGCGGGTCACCGGGACCCAAAAGGCGATCTGATGCTGTGTCTGGCGACATCATCTTGTCATGCATTTCATGCAATTGACCGAAAGTCGGTGCCAGCATAGAAGAGGCGGCAGCCGCTGTCATCCGACGACCGATCCCCGTTCCCAACAAATTCATCATGAAATCAGGCCATTCCGCCGACAGATTCGCCCTGCCGATCCTGATCCTGGGCGCAATCATGATCTCGTTTTCCGGGATCTTCGTGAAGCTGTCCGAGGTCGGGCCGACCATGACCGGCTTCTACCGGATGTTCCTGGCGCTGCCCTTTTTCGCCCTTTGGGTCATGAGCCACCGGCCGGCCCAGCGTTCGGCAGAGCGTCCTGCTCCGGCCGAGCGCCGCCGCGCCCTGAAGATCACCGGCTTTGCCGGCTTTTCCCTGGCGATCGACCTCATCGCCTGGCATTGGTGCCTGCAATTCGCCAGCGTCGCCGCGGCCACGCTGATGGGCAATACTGCCCCGCTTTGGGTCGCGGCGGCGGGCTTCCTGTTCTTCGGCGAACGGTTCGGCTTGCGTTTCATTTCAGGCATGGCGGCGGCCTTCGGTGGCGTCTGGCTGCTGCTGGCCGGCGGCGAGAAGCCGCTCGACATTCATGACAGCCTCGCTTTCATCCTGGGCATGATCGGCGCCATCACCTATGCCGGCTACCTGCGTGGGGGCAAGGAAGCGCGACGGCATCTCTCGACCGCCGAAGTCATGCTGTGGGGATCGCTTGCCGCCAGCCTTGTCCTGCTTCCCGTGGGATTGTTGACCGAGGACCGGCTCCTGCCGCAAAGCTGGACCGGCTGGGGCGCCGTGCTGGGCCTGGCGCTGGTCAGCCAGACCATCGGCCAGAGTCTGATCAACTGGGCAGTGGCGCATCTGCCGGCCGCCTTCTCCTCCCTCACCCTCCTCATCAACCCGCTGGCCTCGGCGGTCTTTGCCTGGATGCTGCTGGGTGAAGGGTTGGGGCCGTGGCAGATTCTGGGCGGCTTCATCGTGCTGGCCGGCATTTTCATGGCCAAACCGGCGCCCGCGGCCCCGGCGGAATAGCGCCTTTTGCCGGGCCGGCGCCGCAGAACGGCGCAAAGAGGTCGCCGCCCTGCTTGACCCGTGGGGTCCCGCGTTTCTACTGTCCCTGCAACTCGCACCAGGGGAAAATCGTGAGCGCTTCCGAAACCGAACTGTTGAGGCGGATGTTCGCCGCCGCCGTCGCCGCCGTCGATCCGCTGCAGATCCTGGCGCCGCACCTGCCGCCGCGCCCTCGGGGTCGCGTCGTTGTCGTGGGTGCCGGCAAGGCGGCCGCCGCCATGGCCAAGGCGGTGGAACTGGCCTGGAGCGGCGGTATCGACGGGCTGGTGGTGACCCGCTATCAGCATGGCCTGCCCTGCCGATCGATCGAAGTCGTGGAAGCCTCGCATCCCGTTCCGGACGCACAGGGGCAGGAAGCGGCCCGCCGGATTCTCACCAGGGTGCGGGGCCTCCGCGCCGACGATCTGGTGCTCTGCCTCATTTCCGGCGGCGCCTCGGCGCTGCTCGCGGTGCCCGGCGACGGCTTGACCCTGGCCGACAAGCAGGCGGTCAACAAGGCCTTGCTGAAATCCGGCGCCAACATTGCCGAGATGAACTGCGTGCGGAAGCACCTCTCCGCGATCAAAGGCGGGCGGCTGGCCGCGGCGGCGCATCCGGCCAAGGTCGTGACCTTGCTGATCTCGGACGTGCCGGGCGACGATCCGTCGGTCATCGGCTCCGGCCCGACAGTGGCCGATCCTTCCACTCGCGAAGATGCCATCGCCGTTTTCGCGAAATACGGAATCGGGATGCCGGCGGCCGTGAGGGCCCATTTGGAAAACCCCGCCTGTGAAACGCCGAAGCCGGGCGATGCGCGTCTAGCAAATAGCGAAACACGCATGCTGGGAACGCCGCAGAATGCACTCGACGCCGCCGCCAAGGTGGCCGAGGCGGCGGGATTCAGGCCGCTGATCCTGGGGGATCTCGAGGGCGAAGCGCGGGACGTGGCGCTGGTCCATGCCGGCATCGCCCGGCAGATCGCCAAGCACGGCCAGCCGGCTCCAGCACCCGTGGCCCTTATTTCGGGCGGCGAGACAACCGTCACCGTGCGCGGCAAGGGCCGTGGCGGGCGAAATGCGGAATTCCTGCTGGCGCTGGCGGTGGCCCTGAACGGGCAGCCTGGAATCCATGCCGCGGCCGGTGACAGCGACGGGATCGACGGGACCGAGGACAATGCCGGCGCCCTGCTGACACCCGGCAGTATTGCCCGAGCCGCCGATAAGGGCTTGAGTGCCAAGGCCATGCTGGCCAACAATGACGGCTACGGGTTCTTTTCGGCACTGGGCGACCTGATCGTCACGGGACCGACACGAACCAACGTCAATGATATCCGCGTCATCCTGGTCAAATAAGAAGAAAGAACCGGTTCAGCTCATGAGACGACAGCGCAAGGCCAAGATCGTTGCGACCCTCGGTCCCGCCACTTCCTCCCAGGCGGAGATCGAAGCCCTGTTCCTAGCCGGCGTCGATGTGTTTCGCCTCAATTTCTCCCATGGCAGCCATGCGGACCACAAGAAGCGCTACGACATCATCCGACATATCGAGCAGACGACGAAGCGGCCGATCGGCGTGCTGGTCGACCTGCAGGGACCGAAACTCCGCGTCGGTCAGTTCGAGAAGGGCTCGGTCATGCTGGAGCCCGGCCAGAAATTCCGCTTCGACCTGGACCCGACCCTGGGCGACGCATGGCGGGCCCCCCTGCCGCATCCCGAGATTCTCACTGCGCTGAAACCCGGCGTCACGCTGCTGCTCGACGACGGCAAGCTGCGCATGCGCGTGTGCAAGGTGGCCAAGGACGCCGCCGAATGCGAAGTCGAGATTGGCGGCAAGCTCTCGGACCGCAAGGGCGTCAATGTGCCGGACGTTGTGCTGCCACTGTCGCCGCTCACCAAGAAGGACCGGTCGGATCTGACCTTCGCGCTCGACCTCGGCGCCGACTGGATCGCTCTTTCCTTCGTGCAGCGGCCCGAAGACGTGGCTGAAGCGAGGAAGCTGATCGCCGGACGCGCCCGCATCATCTCGAAACTGGAAAAACCCGCCGCCATCGAGCGGCTGGAGGAAATCGTCGAACTCTCCGATGCCGTCATGGTGGCGCGCGGCGACCTTGGCGTGGAAATGCCGGCCGAGGACGTGCCGGGCCTGCAGAAGCGCATCATCGCCGCCTGCCGCCTGGCCGGAAAGCCGGTGGTCGTGGCGACACAGATGCTGGATTCCATGGTCAATGCGCCGACGCCGACGCGCGCCGAGGCGTCCGACGTCGCCACCGCGGTCTATGACGGAGCCGATGCCGTCATGCTGTCGGCGGAAACGGCCAGCGGCCAGTTCCCGCTGGAATCGGTCGCCATGATGAACCGCATCGCCGAGCGCGTCGAGCGCGATCCGTTCTACCGGCGCATCCTGGAAGCGCAGCGCCTCGACCATGCCGCCACTGAATCGGACGCCATCAGCCAGGCGGCGGCCCAGGTCGCGCAGACGCTGTCGGCTTCCGCCATCGTCACCTATACGACATCCGGCTCGACGGGCTTGCGCATGGCACGCGAGCGGCCGGCGGTGCCGATTCTGTGTCTCACCTCGAAGCTGGAGACGGCGCGCAACATGGCCTTGGTCTGGGGCACGCATTGCGTGGTGACCGCCGATCTGAAGCGTTTCTCGGAGATGGCGGAGAAAGCCTGCCGCATCGCGCTGCGCGAGGACTTCGCCAAGGCCGGCGAGCGCATCGTGGTGACGGCCGGCGTACCCTTGGGCACACCGGGTTCGACCAACATCCTGCGCGTGGCCTGGGTCGAGGAATAACCCCGCTTACGTCTTCGACTTGAACAGAATCCGCTGATAGAGATAGCCGATGCCGATGAGGGCGACACCGAGGCCGAGGAAGCTCGCGACACGGTAGAGGCCGGTGAGATCGGATGCGTCGGCGAGGCCGGCCTTGAGCACCGTCAGCAGCACGACGACGGCCGAGGCATAGCGCAGCGCCTGGGAGCGCATCTTCACGCCAAGGCCGAGGAGTGCCACGCCATAAAGCGTCCAGGCCGCTGAATAGCCGTAAAGCTCGGCATCGGTGACGCTGCGGCCGCCAAAGAGCGAAACGGCGATGATTTCGCCATGGGCGAGTTGGCGCACGATGAGGCTGACGCAGACGAAGCCGAGGAAGAGGCCGTAGACTCCGGCGATGCGATAGCCGATCTGCCCCTTCTGGCCAAGGTCGGTCCGCCGCATGAGCGTGCCGGCGAAGGCAAGCAGCAGCAGGCAAGGCACGCCGTAGATCAGTGAGATGCGATTGAAGATCGGCGTCGCGCCGACATAGATGTAGTTGAAGAGCGGATGCTCGAAGATGAGCGGGAACACCAGCAGCCACAGCGCGGCGATGCCGGCCACGACCAGAGCCGCGTCGTGAAGCACCGGCGATCTGCGCCGATCGCCGATGAACAGCAGCAGATGCGCGGCAATGAACCAGGCGATGGCCTGCACGCCGTGCGAGATGAAATCCGCGTCGGGCACATCGAGATGCGCATAGAAATGGTCGACCTCGAGCCCCAGCAAGCCGAAGCCGAGGGCCGCCGCGAATATCTGCAAGGCGCGGCGCAGCTTCTGCTCCATCGTCTCGGTGAGGAGATAGGCCGTGACGATGAAGCTGGCAAGCGGGATGCCCATGCCGTAGAGCAGCCAGTTGAAGATGAGCGTATCGCCAGCCGGAAAGCCGGAGAACCAGATGCCGCCCAGGATGAGCGCCATCCCGGCCCAGATGGCCCGGCGCAGCCAGGGAATGTCGAGCCGGTTGGCGATCCAGGCGATGAGCGGCAGTTCAAACGACCAGGCGACCGCGATCCAGGAATTTTCGAGCTGCATCGGAATGGCGATGGCGATGAAACCGGACACGGCGAGACAATGCAGGGCGAAGGCGCCGACATAATGCGCATCCCGGCGCCGCAGATGATCCAGGCGCTGTGCCAGACCCAGATGAATGGCGGCGAGACCCACGGCAAGGATCGGCCAGGAGAGCAGATATTGATGCTCGCGCAGCTGCCAATAGGCGCCGCCGAAGATGAAGCCGGAGCCCAGCGTGGAGAGTGCCGCCCAGCGTGTCGGGTACTTGGCACCATGCGCGAAATACCAGCCGCCGAAAAGCAGCGCGCCGCCGAAGATGAGGCCGGCTACGATCATTTCACTGCTGCGGTCGATGATCGACGCGGTCTCGTGATCCCAACTCTGCGCCGGCCACAAGGCATAGGCGGCGATGAGGATCGCGGTGCCGATATAGGCCGGCAGATCTTCGGCGGTCCAGCGCCGGGCGGCGGCGAGATGCGTTCCCGCAATAAGCAGCGCGAAGCCCCAGTCGATCGGCTGGTAGTCGGCGCTGGCGAGATGCAGCGCCATCAGCGCAAAACACGCCAGCGAGGTGCCGCGCGTGGTCCAGACCATCTCGACCGAGCGGACGGCGCCGCCGCGCGATTCCAAGGCCCAGATCGCCGTCCAGGAGGTCGCGATGAGGAAGAGCGGGATGGCGTAGAGGCCGCCGACCGTGGGATCGCCATCCAATGTCGTGATGGCGAACGCCGCCCAAAGCAGCCCGCCGCCATCGGCGATCGCCGCCTGATACCACCAGCCGCGCTTGTGCAGCAGGACGAGGCCACCCAGCTGCAGCAGATAGAGGAAGCCGAAGAGAACCGGCAGATTGGATTCGCCCGTCGAGACGAAGAGCGGCGTCAGGAAACCGCCGGCAAAGCCGATCATCGCGACGAAGGGGCCTTCACGCAGAGCCAGGGCGATGGCGGCAAAGGTCAGCGCCGCCAGGGTGACGAAGGCAAGCGACGCGGGTATGAGGTCATAGAGTGCCGTCGCCGAAAAGAGGCTGGCATAAAGCACGGCCACTGAAGCCGCCGTCAGCGCCTGGCCCAGATTGTTGGATTGCGTGCGCATCCATTGCGCGACGCCCAGCAGAACGAAGCCGAAAAGGATGCCGAGGCTGACCCGCACCGCCGGCGACAGCCAGCCCTGCTCGATCGAATATTTCACCAGGAAGATGCCGGCAAAGGCCAGAGCCACGCCGCCGAGCCAGCCATAGATGCGCCCACCGAGACGCCCCTCGAAATCCTTCGGCGCTGGCGGTTCCGATACCTGCGGCGTCGGCGCGGCAGCCTCTTCGGCTATGGACACCTCTTCCTCGATGAAGACTGTCGGCGCGGCAGCCGTCACCTGCGGCTGGATTTCATCCGGTACGGCCGGCGGGATTTCGATCGGAACTTCGACGGGAATCTCGGGCGCCACGATTGTCGTGACGGGTGGTGTGTCGCCCGCCGCCTGCTTCTTCAACCATGCCACTTCCTGGCGCAAGCCCGCCAGTTCGCGTTCGAGGCGGAGGCCGCGGCGCCAGGAGACGAAGGAGACGAACGGCATCACCAGCACGGCAATTCCACCGAGCAGGGTGCCGATCAATCCGAGCAGGACCCAGAGAACCTCGTCCATGACAGATACCTTCGCGGGACTATTGATGAGCGCCAGATTAGCACGGCGCCGCGATGGATGCGGCGCCGGCAATGCGAGAGCGATTCACAAACGGGGAATCAGTTGTTGCTGGGCTGCCAGGCCTGCAGCAGGGCCTGGGCGCGGGCCTGCTCCTCCGGCGTCATTTCCGTCGCCAGCTGGTTCATCAGCGCTTGGCCTTCCGGATCGCCTTGCCTCGCGCACAAAGCGGCATAGAGAAAGCTTTGCGCCAGATCCTTCGGCACACCCTGCCCGGCATAGAAGCGCAGGGCCATGAAACGCTGCGACTGGCGAACATTCTGGTTGGCGGCCCGGAGCAGCCAGTAGGACGCCTTCATCTCGTCCTGCGGCACGCCGGTTCCGGTTGCGTAGAGCGCACCGATCTGGGCGCGGGCGCGGGCATTGCCGCCGCCGGCCGCCTTTTCCAGCCAGCTCGCGGCCTGTACCGGGTCCTTGGGCACGCCGTGACCGTCGAGATACATCTGGCCGATGGCGGCCTGCGCTGAAGCCTGCCCCGCCTCGGCCAGCGGCATGAACTCCTTCAGCGCCGTCGCGTAGTCGCCGGCTTCATAGGCCTTGAGACCGGCCACGCCGTCGGCCTGGGCCGACGGCGCGAGACAGGTCAGCAGAACCAGCGCGGCAAGTATTGCCATCCGCCCAATCATTTGCCCAGCTATTTGCCCGGTCATTTGCCGCGCGCCTCGTGCATCTCCGGCTTGCCCGGCGCCACAGCCGGCGCTGCGTTCGAGGCGACCAGCGCTTGGGTGATGGTGCTGGGCAGGCTGGGCAGGTCGTCGTAGCGATAGGCATCCTTGCGGAACTGCATGATGCCGGCTTCATCGACCCAGGCGGTCATGTAAGTGATATGAACGGGAAGCGGGTTCTTGAGCTTCACCAACGTGGTCTTTGCCGTTTTCAGCACCGCGTCGATGCGCTCGGCCGGCCATTCTGCATCGTCCTTGAGCAGGAACTTGGCAAGATCGACCGGCTGCTGGGTGCGCACGCAACCGGAACTGAAGAAGCGGTCCTGCTTCTCGAACAGCTTCACCGTCGGCGTCCCATGCAGGAACACGGCATGGTCGTTGGGAAAGTCGAACTTGACCGGGCCCAGCGCATTCTCCGGCCCGGGCGCCTGCTTCAGCGTGTAGGGGAAGTTGCCGGGCCCAACCTCATGCCAGTCGATCGCATAGGGGCTCACCACATTGCCGCTGCGGTCATAGATGGTGAAGCCCTTGGCCTCGAGAAAGCCCGGATTGGCGCGCTCGCGCTTCACTTCGTCGATGGCGGCGATCTTGGCCGGCGCGGTCCAGTCGGGATTGAGCTTCACCGTGTGGATGACGGAGGAAAGAGTCGGCGATTTGCGCTCAAGCTTGCCGAAGATGGCCTTGGTGTAGAAGGTCACCTTGCCGTCCTCGATCACCTTCACTTCCTGCGAGGGAATGTTGGCGATGAGATGGCGCGCCTCGAACTTCGGCCCTTCCTCGCGCATGCGCTCCATATTGAGCAGGATCTGGCGCACCCGATCCTCGGCCGAAACGTTCATCTCCTCGATGGTCCGGCCACCGATGACGCCATCGTCGTTGAGGCCGTGATTGCGCTGGAACAGTTCCACCGCGGCCGCCAGCTTGGGGTCGTAGACATCGCCCGTCGCCATGTCGGCGGCGGCAAGCTCGCCGGTCACGCTGAGACGGGCACGGATCGCACTCACGGCGGCGTTGCTGTTGCCGGGCTCCAGCTTCTTGACGCTGGGGACACTCGGCCAGCCGCCCTGTTCCAGAAAGGCCACCTGCCTGGGCAGATAGTTGGCCAGCGCCCAGAAACGGTAGTAGGCCGGCAATTGTTCGTCGAGCAGCGTTGCGATGCCCTCGACGCCCTTATCCTGGACGTCGCTGACCTGGTCCATTGCCAAGGCGCCATGCTCGTCGGATTCGCCAAGGCTGGTCGTGGCATCGACCGCGACGCCGATATAGGCCGCGGAGAGCAGCGCTTCCGCCCGCGCCTGTGTTTCGGGCGAGTTCGGGATTGCGATCGAGGCGACTGCTAGCTGGACCGGGCTTGGCAATAGCAGACCGGCGTTCACAGCCTGCGGCAGCCGGGCCTGAAATTGCTGGCCGAGCGGCGAAAGGCCGGTTGGCGTGGTGAACAGGGCAAGGCCGCCATTTTCGGCATAGAAGTTGAGGAGACCGGCCCAGTCGACCGGCACGCCGTCGAACAGCGGCTCCTTGGCCAGCGCCATCAGCGCTTCGTCGAGACCGGCGATATGCGACAAGGCCGGCGCCGTGGCTGGCGTCGCTGCAGGGGCCGGCTGATGGGACTGATATTCGTCCGGGCGTTCGGCCCAGGCCGGCTGGCTTACGCCGAGCGCCAGCGCGATGGCCAGAAAAGAGGCCGAATGCAATGATTTGATCCAACGCGTCATGATGCTTTCATCCCGCTTACGTCATGCAGGCGGGTCTTTCCCGCTGCTTGTCGTCCCCTGCTATATATGAGCAGGAACGGGGCGTCAGCACCAGCCCCGCGACCTTGTGATGCGCCTCACGCGCGACAAGTGCGCGAAACCGGAGATGTGATGCCGCGCACAGGTGGCGAGGCGGAAATTACTCCTGCGCCAAAGCCGGCCGGCCGAAAGCGGTTACGGCCACGAGCGATTCCATGAAGATTCGGAGCCCGCCCGGTTGCTCGAACACTTTATCGTCCCGTTCATGGGTCAGCTCGATATCGCTGGCCCCTGCCCTCTTGGCGAGCGCGCCGGCCTCGGCTGCGGCCGTCTCCCGGGCGAAGGCCACCGCCGCCTCCAGATCGACGAAATCCTTCAACCCGCCGGGGAGGTGAGCGCGGAAGATTCCCTCCGTCGGCTGGGTGATGGTGATCGCCACGCGCTGCATGACGCCGCCGGCTACAGCGCCCACCGCGTTGGA
The DNA here is from genome assembly GCF_041918875.1 of Dongia sp. Taxonomy (GTDB): domain Bacteria; phylum Pseudomonadota; class Alphaproteobacteria; order Dongiales; family Dongiaceae; genus Dongia. The sequence continues at coordinate 44,556 of NZ_JAYRUV010000021.1, read as the reverse complement.
TACGTCGGCATGGGGCGGGATGATCAGTTCGGTGCGCAGGCGCCGCGCGATCTCGCCGTAATAGGAGCCGACCGGCGCGCCGATCGCAACCAGCGGAAAGTTCAGTTTCAGGGCCACGTCGATGAGCGCCGTCGAATCCTGCGCGGCGCTCAATGACCGGTCGACCAAATAGCGGCCAAGCGTGCCCCAGTGATGATGATCGATGCCAGCCTGTTCGGCGATCGAGGTTTCGAGAATGACGCGGCCGGACTGCAGCACGACCTGCTCGACGATCGCCCCGGCCAATGCCTTGCCGTCGGCGGGCGGCACCCAGCCGGCATGCGGCGCCCGGCGCAGGAATAGTTCCGCGCCGATTTCGGCCGCCTCGACGCACCAGCTGGTCTGACGGCCCAGCACATGGGCGGCATCGGAAGGCGTAAGGCCGGCGATGATAACAAGACCACGGTCGACCAGCCGCGCGAGATTGCGGCCGATGGCCGGGCTGAAGATGAGGTCGGCCAGCGCCACTGGCCCGTCCGCCAAAGCGTCCCAGACCTTCATCTGGCCATCGCTCAAGCCTTCGGCGCCGGTGTCGAGCGGGCGTTGGCGCAAGGCGAACTGCCCGCGATAGGCCATCATCTCTTCCGAGGCAAACTGCGCCTTCAATGTATCGAGCACCCTTGGATATAGGTGGGCAAGAAGGCTGAGCGCCACGACGCGGCGCGGTCCCACCATGAAGCCGTGATGCTCGTCGACGCGCACCTCGCTGTCGCCACCCAATCCGTAAGTGTGGACCGCAACGGCCTCGACCATCGTGCGCCAGCCGCCGACCACGGCGCCTTCCTTGTTGAGCACTGGCCGTCCCGCGCGCAGCATGGCGATATCGGTCGTGGTGCCGCCCATGTCGGAGACCATGACCGTATCGGCCCCGGAAAGATGCCGCGCTCCCACAAGGCTGGCCGCGGGGCCCGACAGAATCGTTTCCACGGGACAGGTCAGAGCGACCTGCTGATCGATGAGCGAGCCGTCGCCCTTCACCACCATCAGCGGGGCCTTGATGCCTTGCTGTGCCAGCAGGCCGCTCACCGCGCGGATGAGCTGCTGCAATTGCGGAATGAGCCGGGCGTTCAAGGCCACGGTGAGCGCGCGGCGCGGCGCGTCGAGCTTGGATGTCAGCTCATGGCCGCAACTCACCGGCTTGTCCGTAAGGTCGCGGATCATCTGGCGCACGGCGATCTCATGCGCCGGATTGCGCACCGAGAAATAGCCGGAGACGGCAAAGGCCGCGACCTTGGGCGCATGCGCCAGGATCGCCGAGCGGACCGTTTCGATATCGAGCGGCGCCTGCTCGTCGCCCGTCGGCTTATGACCGCCGGCGACGAAAACGACCGGGTCCAGGCCCAGGGCCTGCTTCAAGCCGGCGCGTTCCAGGGATTTGACGTCATAGCCGAGCAGAATGAGGCAGATCGGCGCGCCATGGCCTTCGACAATGGCATTCGTGGCAAGCGTCGTCGACATCGAGACCAGCGCGATATCCGCCGGTTTCGTCCCTTCGGGCAGTCCCGGCAGCACCGCTTCGATGGCACCCTTGAGGCCGATCGCCAGATCATGCTTGGTCGTCAGGGATTTTGCCGTCGCCAGCACACCCCCATGGACGTGGCCATCGGCATGCGCCGCGATCCGCGCCTGATCGAACAAGACGGCGTCGGTATAAGTGCCGCCGGTATCCAGGCCAAGCAGAATGGGCACGATCGATCCTCTCGTGATACGGTTGATGGGCGCATAGTTGAGTGGATTGCTCAGTTATGCCTTGGATATGGCGCGAAGGCGAAGGCCCGGTCAAGCCACGGGGCGGCGCAAATTCGCCAATTCAGGCCGTTTTTGCAACGGCCGCGTGAATTGCCGTGTCCACCAGGCTACCGCGCCGGAACGGCCAAGATGCGGGTGCAGCCGGACGGACGAACGCGTAGAGTGCGTCTCGATATTTCCAATGCAGCGATTCGGGCGGAGGGGGACGAGCCGGCCGGATCGTATTGATCGATTGCGCCACTAGTAGGGGATGGCCTGATGACGCGCGCTCGCCCGCAAGGCAGGGTTCTACCGCCGGCTCTTGCAGCCGGTTTCGCCGGAATTCTCAATCTCATTGTCGCCATGGCCGGTGCCGCGCCGGCAGGTGCCGAAACCGGCGACGGCCTTCCCGACAGCAGATCGGTAACCTATGACCAGATCCTGGCCGATCCCGACAATATCGAGCTTTCCTATCTCTATGCCATCAGCCAGATCCGCAAATCCGATCTGCTCGGCGCTTCGGCAACGCTCGATCGCCTGATCCTGCTGGCACCCAGGGAGCCGAATATCCGCGCCCTGCGCGCGATCGTTCTCTACCGCCTCGACAATCTCAGGGAAGCTCAGAAGGAATTCGCCGATCTGCTGACACTCGAGCTCGACCCCGATCTGCGGCGCGGCATCGAACGCTATGCCGCCGAGCTGGAAAGGCGCGACCAGCACACACGCATGACGCTGTTGACGAGCGTCGGCTATCAGTACGATACGAACCGGTCGGGCGCCCCGAATTCCGGCCAGGTACGCACGTTTCTCGGCACGTTCGACCTGACCGCGGACGGCCGCAAGGAGGACGATCACAGCCTCACCGGCCTGGTCCGCTTCGGTATCGAGCACGATCTGGCAACTCAGAACCGGAACACGCTCTTCGCCTCGGCAAGCGCCTATGGCGCGGATCAATTCCAGCTCGACGATTTCGACACAATCGATCTTTCGGCCCAGGCGGGCGGGCGTTTCGAGTTCGGCGCCATCTTCCTGACGCCGGTCATCACCTACGATCATCTTTTCCTGGGCGGCGACAGCTATATCGACAGCGTCGGCGCCAGCATCCGTGCCGATCTGCGCGTAAACGATCCGGTCAATCTGTGGCTGCGCGGCGACATGAACTGGATCGACTATCACAACACGACGCTTTACCCGGCCGGCGAATTGCAGTCGGGCGGCGATGTCGGCATCACGGTCGGCGCGGATTTCTATATCGGAACGGATCATCGCCTGACCGTCAGCGCAACGCATCACGGCTTCAATTCCGATTCCGACTGGGAGAGCTATGTCGGCGAGCGGCTCAATATCAACCATACCTGGCTGATCGGCGGCGGAGCCTTCCTGATGACAGATCTGTTCGGCGAATACGACAATTACGACATGGCCGACCCGATCACCGGCGAGACCGGACGCGACGACTGGATCTATCGCGCCCGCATGACGCTGGGCGTTCCGGTGCAGACCCTGCTGGGCGCCGAGGAATGGCCGACCGCGCTGGACGGCCTGACGGTTTCCGTCTACGGCGAATATTACCGCGCGGATTCGAACATCACGAACTACGAATACGACAATGCGCGCGGTGGCCTGACCATCAGCAAACGCTGGGAGTTCTAGCTCGAAGCGGTTTCTTGAATCCTCACCCAAGGGAGAGAATGCCATGAACCGGTTACCAAAGGCCCTGTTCGCTGGCTTGTTCGCCAGCCTCGCGCCGATCGGGGCGCAGGCAGAAATCGGCACGCCGGCAGGAATCGCCGGCGCCGTCAGCGGGGATGTCGGGCTGACCTCCCCGGCCAAGCGGATTGCGACACCAATTGCCATCGCCTCCGGCGACGGCATCGTCATGGGAGACGGCATTTCGACCGGCACGGACTCGCGCCTGCAGATCATGTTGCTGGACGAATCGGCTATCACCCTGGGCCCGGATGCGGCACTCACTATCGACGAATTCGTTTTCGATCCGGCCAATACCAGTGCCAATGCGCTGGGCGCCAGCATCGCCAAGGGCGTTTTTCGCGTCGTCACCGGCGCCATCGCGCGGTCCAACCCCGATGGGACGACGCTCAATCTACCCAATGCCGTTCTCACCATTCGCGGCACCACCATCATCGGCGCCTGTGCCGCCACCTGCTTCGTTGCATTGTCGGGCAGCGGCGAGGCCAATACCGTTGGCAAGAAGCCCAGCGAAGCGACGCTGAAGACCCACAAGGGCGAAGTGACATTGAAGCGCGCCGGCTATTTCGTTGAAATCGGCGCGGATGGATCGATCAGCCAACCGCAACAATTGACGGAAGCCGTCGAGCGCAATTTCGCCGGCCTGTTCCTGCCGGCAAACGCGGAAGGATTGGGGTCCGGCGAACGCCGGTTCGGACCCGATGGCCGTGCCATCCTGGCGGCTTCGGGCCAGCCGACCCAGGAAGGCCGCCCGCTTGCCCGAGACCAGCACGATTTCGAGATGGCCGACCATCTCGACGGCAACGATATGTTCGAGGCAACGTCGAATCTTCCGGTACAGCAAGTCCGCTACTATACCAACACCGTGCCCATCGCATTCGCAGGCCCCTCCGGTGGCGGGAATTACGGGATCGACTATACGATCAACCTGGCTGAGCGCAGCTTCGACGGGAATCTGCTGCTCAATTGCGCGACCTGCACAAGCGGCACCTTCACGACGACCATTCCGCTGCTGGTGAGCCCCTTCGAAGAAGGCTTCCATCTGGTCGAAAGCGGATTCGTTCTCGACCCAACCGCCGCCAACGACACGTTCAAGATCAATTATGTCATTGGCCCGAACAATATCGGTGCCGTCGTTCAATATGACGCGGATGGCAGCGGCGGCACATTGCCTTCGGTGGGTGCCGGCGTGGCACCGACTTTCCCGTGACTGCCCGAGGAAGGCCACGCCAGAAATACGACGGGGCTTGCGGGAGGCGTGCCATTCGAGCGATGCTGTACCCTCCGTATCCCAGGAGATGAAACGCATGCGATCGGCAAGACAATTCGTGGCCTGCGCAACCGTCGCGGCGTCGTTCGCCCCCGGCCTTGCCATGGCGGAACTTGGCGATCCCGCGGGCATCGCCGGGGCGGTATCCGGCCAGGTCGATCTCGTCTCGCCCGCCAAGCAGATCGCCACCCCCATGGCGGTTGCGTCCGGCGACGGGCTGGTGATGGGGGACGGCATCACGACGGGCGCCGATTCCCGCATGCAGATCATGCTGCTGGACGAGTCCGCCATCACGCTGGGCCCGCAGGCGGCTCTCACCATCGACGAATTCGTCTACGACCCGGCCAACACCAATGCCAATGCCCTCAACGCCAGCATCGCCAAGGGCGCCTTCCGCCTGGTGACCGGCGCGATCGCGCGACAGAATCCGGATGGAACGTCGCTGGCCTTGCCCAATGCCGTGCTGACGATCCGCGGCACCACCGTGATCGGCTCTTGTGCGGCAACCTGCGTTGTGGCGCTCGCCGGAACCGGCGATGCCAATACTGCCGGCAAGAAGCCAAGCACCGTCACGCTGAAATCCTCCAAGGGCGAAGTCGTTCTGAAGCGGGCCGGCTATTATGTCGAGATCGGGGCCGATGGCGCGATCAGCGAGCCGCGCGAGATGACGGATGAAATCGACCGACGCTTTGCCGACCTCTTCGTACCAGTGGACGCGGCCGCTGCTCTTGCCGGCGGTTTCCGGCCGAATGCCGGCGGCATTCTTGGACAATCCGGCCAGCCGACCCAGGAAGGCAACCCGCTTGTCGTCAATCAGCGCGACTTCGAGGATGCCAACCCGTTGAACGACAACGGTGTCTTCGAAGCCACCAGCAACATGCCGATCGGATCGATCAACTATGCCAGCGGCGCTATCGGTTTTTCCGGCGGCTCCGGGGATGGCGACTATTACCTCACCTACACGCTCGACCTGGCCGCCCGCAGCTTCGACGGCACGCTGAAGATCGATCATACCGATGAGGGTTTCGTATCCGAGATACCGCTGCTGAAAAGTCCGTTCGAGCAGGGGCTGAGCCTCAATGAATCCGGCTCGGTCCCGGGCGCCCTGTTGTCCAGCGCTTCCAATCCGAATGCCACGTTCGACTTCAGCTACACCATCACCCGGGACAATATCAGCAGCAGCTTCGGGTATGACGAGGACGGCGCCGGCACAGCACCCGTCTCCACCGGCGCCGGCAATGCGCCGGCCGTTCCCTGATCCCAACCTTCCAGGACCTTATCATGCGTGATTTCCACAAGCCCGGCCGTTCGCCCATTTACGCGAGCGATGGTGCCGCCGCGACCTCGCATCCCCTTGCCACCGCGGCGGCGATCGCATGCCTCCGGGAAGGCGGCACCGCAATGGATGCGGCGATCACCGCCTCGGCCGTGCTGGCGGTTGTCGAACCGGCGATGACCGGCATCGGCGGCGATTGCTTCGTGCTGCTCTCCAAGGGCGGCGGCGGCGACATCCTCGCCTATAACGGCAACGGCGCCGCGCCCATGAAGGCCGAATTCGGCTATTTCAAGGAACGCGGGCTTACCGAAATCGCCCCGGATTCGATCCATGCGGTCACCATTCCCGGTGCCATCGATGCCTGGTGCCGGCTGGCTGCCGATCACGGCAGGTTCGGGATCGACAAGCTGCTGCGGCCAGCCATCCACTATGCCGAGAACGGCTTCCCCGTCGCCCCGCGCGTCGCCTATGACTGGGCGCAGGAGGAAGAGAAGCTGCGTGCCGACAAGCCCGCTGCCGGCAGCTACCTGATCGGCGGCAAGGCGCCAAGGATCGGCGACAGAGTGCGTCTTCCGCTGCTGGGCAAGACGATGCGCGAAATCGCGGCCAAGGGCGCCGCCGGCTTCTATGAGGGCTGGGTCGCCGAGGATATGGCTGCCTCCATGCAGGCACTGGGCGGCCTGCATACGGTCGAGGATTTCGCGCGCCACAAAGGCGATTACGTGAAGCCGATCGCCACTGAATATAGGGGCGTCGAATTGTGGGAGTGCCCGCCGCCGGGCCAGGGCCTCACGGCGCTCCTGATGCTCAACATCCTCAGCGCCTACGGTGCCGGCAAATCCGGCAGCGATCCGCTGAGTGCGGATCGCTTTCACCTGCAGCTCGAAGCGGCCAAGCTCGCCTACCGCGAACGTAACGCCCATATCGCCGACCCCGCCTTTGCCAGGGTTTCGGTCAGCGGCCTGCTTTCCTCTTCGCATGCGGAGGCGCTGGCCAATCTCATCGCGCCCGACAAAGCGCTCGATCTCGGCTCCATCGGCAAGTTCCCCAAGCATCCGGACACGATCTACCTCACCGTGGTCGACAAGGACCGCAATGCGGTGAGCTTCATCAACTCGGTCTATTACGGGTTCGGCAGTGGCCGCATGGCGGCCAAATCCGGCGTGCTGATGCAGAACCGCGGCGCCTGCTTCGTGGTCGATGCCGCGCACCCCAATTGCATTGGACCGGGCAAGCGCTCGATGCACACCATCATTCCGGCCATGGTTACCAAGGACGGCAAGGCGGTGATGCCCTACGGCGTGATGGGCGGCGACTACCAGCCGGTCGGCCAGGTGCATGCGCTGACGAATATGTTGGATTATGGCATGGACCCGCAGGAGGCCCTCGATACTCCGCGTGCCTTCTACGATGACGGGATCCTGAGCGTGGAATCCGGCATTCCGGCAGCCACCGTCGCGGCGCTGGCCGCCAAAGGGCACCGGGTGCAGGCCGCCGAGGATCCGCTGGGGGGTGGGCAGGCCATCTGGATCGACTGGCAAAAGGGGATTCTCGTCGCCGGCTCCGACCCTCGCAAGGATGGCTGCGCCCTGGGTTATTGATATCGCCTCGTCCCTCCCCACTCCTCGATTTCCAAGAGAATCCAATGGGATGGGGCGATTTCGTATATTTTACTTTGCATTTGCAGCAAGGCTGTGTCAGCTTTGGCGCATACCGGTGTCCAAAGCCGGGCGGTTATTGGGGATAATTTCAATTTTGTGAGGAGAAACCCGGTCCGACCGGGTCTATGGCGTGGAGATCGTGGGGACGATTCGCGCCGGTCTTACCTAGCAACGCGAGCAAAGTGGCCTCCGGAGGCGTTCCGGGCGCCTAGGGAGATTGGAAAGAGATGTCATCACGTCACGAAACGGCAAAGACCCTCGGCCGTCGTTCCTTCCTCGGTCTGGGTCTGAGTGCCGGCATTGCCGGCGCCGGCGCCCTCACCTTCCTGCCCCGTGCCGTCATGGCAAAATCGACCGCCAATGACAGCCGCACCCTCGGTTTCTTCAACACCCATACCAACGAAATCCTGAAAGCCACCTATTGGCAGAACGGCACCTATGACCGGGCCGCGGTGGACGACATCAACTACATCCTGCGCGATCACCGCAGCGGCGATGTCTTCGCGATGGATATCAAACTGTTCGACCTGCTTACGGCGCTGCACCGCCGCACCGACAGCAAGAAGCCGTTCGAGATCATCTCCGGCTATCGGAGCCCCGCCAGCAATGCCAAGCTCGCTTCGGCCAGCAACGGCGTCGCCAAGAAGAGCATGCATATGCAGGGCAAGGCGATCGACATCCGCCTGCGCGATGTGAAACTTGCCGACCTGCGCCTCGACGCCATGGCGATGAAGGTCGGCGGCGTCGGCTTCTATCCCAAATCGGATTTCGTGCACGTCGATACCGGACGCGTCCGCTCCTGGTAATTCCGGCGAATGGGCACCGGGGAAGCCTTTTTCCTCGACACCGGGCGGCCCGCATCACATCATTGATGCGGGCCTTTCGTTTGTCAGAGGTGGGAATGAGCGACGAACTTGACGACCTCAAGGCACGTGTGGCGGCGGCACGCGATCGCCTCGCCAGCGATGTCGATTTCGCCCAGAAGGTCGAGCTGCGCCTCAACGACCTCGCCCGCATCGTCGAAGGTTCCCTCGCCCGGCAAGGATCGGAACTGGAAAGCGCCAAGAGCCGCATCGGCTTGCTTGAAACCGATCTGGAACGCGCCTTGGCCCGGGCCGAGCAGGCCACTGGCGAGGCCTCGCGCGCCGAACGTCTAGCCAAGGAGAATGGCGAGCTGCGCAGCATGGTCATGACCCTGCTGGAAATCATCGAAGGGCGGCGGAAATCCTCGCTCACCAGCGTGATGCAGCAGCTCGAGGAGAATGTGGCGGCCCTGGTCGATACAGCGCCAGCTGCCGCCGCACCGGCCGCCGGCGACACCGCGTGGGACACGCCGCTCACGGCGGAAGCCCCCGCCGACATGCCGGCCGAGCCCGAGGTGGAGACTGAACCGGCGGCGGAAATCGAACCGGAGGCCGGAACCGGGTTGGAAGCGGAGGTGGACGATCCGGAACCCGAGCCGGCGCTCGAAATGGAGTTGGAGAGCGAGCCGCAGCTGGAAGCCGAGGACGAAACCATCGACGCTGAACTCGACGAGGCCGCAAGAAGCAGCGCCGCGCAATTGGAAGACCTCAGTGAAATCGCCCTCTACGATGCCGCCGACGAAGTCATCGACCCCGGAAAGCCCTGAAGGGAAACACTGGGGTGTTGCTTCACAGGGCCGGAATCAAGGGTTGAGGGCGCAGTAGACCTTCTTGGCCTTCAGGGCTGCGCAGATACGGCCGATCTCGGCAGGTTCCGCGCCCGTCGCATAGAGCCGGATGACCTCGCCCTTGCCCGGCACGTCGACCGTCACGTAAAGCGGCGAGAGCGGGTCCAGCTCGTCATATTCGCCCAGCAGGATTTTCCAGCCGCGCTTGGCGGCGCTCTGCCCTTTGTAGGAGGCCAGATGCAGCGCCGTGCCGGGCGCCGGCAGGTTTGCGGGCGCACCGGCCGAATGAGCTTTGGCAGCCGGCTCGGCATGGGTCTCGGCGACAGGTCCCTCGGGTATCGGGGCAAGAACCTCGGCCTTCGGTGCCGGCTCGACCTTTGGCGCCAGTTCGACCGGCGCCGCGTGGGCCGTCTCGGTCGCGGGCACCTCGGCGGCATGGCCTTCGGCGGCGGGCATTGCATGGGCGGCGATCGGTTTGCCGGCCGGCCGCGCCGCTTCCGCCGTTTCGCTGGGACTGCGGTGCTGCAGGGACGCTGCCTGTTCGAGGAGATAGAGCCCTTCCTGCCGCTGCTGCATCAGAGCCGGGCCCTCGCCGGCGCGGTCCGGCAGGCGCAGATAGGTGGCGAAGGTCTTGCCATCGCAGGTGACGACGAGCCGATCCCATGGACCCTCGCCGCCCTTCAGGCCGATCGCGGCTGCATCGACCTGGTCGCCGGCAAAGCCGGGTGCGATGCAGCGCTGGCCGTTGACGTCGCTCACTTCGCCTTCGCCGATGGCGAGCGCCGCACCCAGATGCGGATCGGCTATGCTGGCCCGCACCGATGCCGCCGGGAACACGCCGCTGACATACCAGATGCCGGCAAAGCGCGGATCGAGCGCGGGCGATGCAGCCTCGTCGGGGATCGGCGGCGTTGCGGCAGCCTGTTCCTCGACCGGCTTGGCGGTGCCGCAAGCGTTCAGGGCCAGCAAGGCGATGGCCGAAATCCCGGCTGCCAAATGGCGTTGCATATCCGGCCTCCTCAGAACAGGTCCAACGCGATGCCGCGCTGGAAGCCTTGCTGCAACGGACGCGCATTCATCGGGAACAGGCGGGCGAAGCTTTCGATCTGGCCGACGGATGCCTCGACGGGTTCCCGGAACACGATCCAGCTGACGATCTCGCTGCAAGGCGGGGTGGTGAGCGACCCGGCATAGCGGTAGGTCGCGGCGGAGGCGGGCTGGAACCGGCTCATATCGACCGGGCGCGCCATCGGTCCCTTGCCCTTGCTGCCCGGCGCCTGCGCCAGAACGGCGCCAAGAACGTCGTTTTCGCGGCCAGGGCGAAAGAAGATGCCGACCACGGCCAGATCGCCCGCCGCGCTCTTGTGCACCATGTGCACCTCGAGCGGCCACCGGCCGCCGGCTACGGCATGCTCGCTGGGATGGTGAAAATGGAACTGCAGAAAGGCATACGTCTTGCCACCGAGGGTAAGCGCGCTCTCCGTCCCCTCCCTCGCGGCAACCTGCAGGGTATGCCCGTTATTCTCGACATTGGCGGCGTAAGGCTGCCAGGCGAGGCTCAGGTCGGCGGTTTCGTCCAGCCCCGCACCGGCCAGGTCGATCGGCGATTGCCGCTGACCGCTGCTGCAAACGCCGAAATCCGGGGAAAGATCTCCCCAATGTTCCGGCCCGCCATGTCCTTCATAGGTCCAGTGCGGAGCCTCCTCGGCCCGCCCCAGGCGCGGCCAGGCCCAACCGAACCCGGCGATGCCGGCACCGATCGCCAGCGACCCCGCGGTCATTTTTCCAAGCAAAGAGCGGCGGCTCAACGAACGGCCAGTCATCGGCAAATCCCCTGTTTCGCGAACTGTAGCCAAGCCGTTCGATTCGCCCCAAGGCCGTTTCCCCCTGGCTCTTTTGTCCTGCAGCGCCCGCCAGCGGCGGTCATTGGAGAAATAACCGGCGTTTCGTCGCGGGGAGCCGTCAAAATACATTTTCTGTTAACCGCGTTTGGCCCATTCTCCGCTGATGAATGGACGCTGGCGAGGCTTCGGGCTGAAGACCAGGGTGGTGCTGGCATTGGCCGTCGTCATCCTGGCGATTCAGGCCGCCTATGTGGTTCTGGAAGACAGCCGTTTCGTGGACCGGCAATCGGCGGCGCTGCAGGACAGTGCCGACAATCTGGCCTTGCTCTATGCCGGCGCCGTCGCCAATGCCGTGTGGGAATATGATCGCGAGGCCGCCAAGGGCCAGCTGCGGGCGATGCGCGTCATCGGCGGATTCGCCCGTGCCGTGATTCGCGAATCGAGCGGGCTTGAATTCATCGCTGTCGACGCGGCGTCCGATGGCGGCCATGCGGGACCGCCCGCGGCCGGCGGGACGGTCGAGGGGCACGCGGATATCCTGGTCGAGAGCCGCCCGGTCGGCACGATCAGCGTGACGCTCTCGAAAGACCTGCTGGAGAGCGCTCGCGCCGCCTATCTGCGCTCGCTCCTCGTTACCAACGGCGCGCTGGCCATCGTCCTGCTCGGCCTTACGCTCTTGGCATTGCATCTCGTCAGCAGGCCGCTCGACCGCATGACGCTGCTGATGCAGCGCTTCTCGGCCGGCAATCTCAACTCGCTGGTGCCCTATACCGACCGCACCGACGAAATCGGCCGCATGGCGCGGGCCCTCGAAGTGTTCCGTAGCAATGCCATCGAACGGCGCCTGGCCGAGGAAGCGTTGACGCGGCGCAGCGAGGAACTCGCCGTTCTCAACCAGGATCTTAGAAAAGCGCGCGATGTCGCCGATACCGCCAACCGCATCAAGTCGGAGTTCCTCGCCTCGATGAGCCATGAAATCCGCACGCCGATGAACGGCGTCATCGGCATGGTGCATATGCTGAAGAACACGGCGCTCGATGCCGATCAGCAGGAAAAGCTGCTGACCTTGGAAAGCTCGGCGCGCGGGCTCCTGTCGATCCTCAACGACATCCTCGATATCTCGAAGATCGAAGCCGGAAGGCTCGACCTCAACATGGCGCCCTTCTCGGTCACCGACCTCATCGACGATCTGATTGCCCTTTGGCGGCCGTCAGCTTTATCCAAACAGCTGGAACTCAGGTACGAAATCGCGCCGCATGTGCCGTCGGCGCTGTACGGCGATTCCGCCCGCATCGCGCAGGTGCTGGCGAACTTTCTCGGCAATGCCGTCAAATTCACCCACAAGGGCAGTATCCTGGTGAAGGTCGACGCAGTCCCGCAGGAACACAGATACTGGGACCTCGAGATCGTCGTGTGCGACACGGGTATCGGCATCGAGAAGGATGTGCAGTCGCGCCTGTTCCAGAAATTCACCCAAGCCGATGCGTCGATGACACGCCGCTATGGCGGTACCGGGCTTGGTCTGGCGATCTGCCGCGAGCTGATGCAACTGATGGGCGGTTCCGTCGGCGTCGACTCGCAGCCTGGGCAAGGCTCCAATTTCTGGATGCGCTTGAAGCTCAGGGAAGCGGACACCGTGCCGGAAGCGACGAGCAGGTTCCGCATCAAGGATCAGGCCCTGCTGGACCATCCTGGCGATCGCCGCCTGCGCCTCCTGGTGGCCGAGGACAATCTGATAAATCAGAAAGTCATCTGCGCCATGCTGGAAGCCGTCGGCCATGAAATCGAGCTTGCCGGGGACGGTGTCGAGGCCGTGGCGGCTGTGCAGCGCGGCGCGTTCGACGCCGTCTTGATGGATGTGCAGATGCCTAATATGGACGGCATCATGGCGACACGCGAAATCCGCAATCTGGGCGGCGGCTACCTGACACTGCCGATCATCGCGCTGACCGCCAACGCCATGGCTGGCGACCGCGAACGCTATCTGAGTGCCGGCATGTCGGCTTATGTTTCGAAGCCGATCGACGCCAAGCTGTTATCGCTGGCACTGCGCCAGACCTGCGGCAGGGATGTCGCCATCCTACATGGCCCGGCGATCCCCGCGGCCAAACCGGACCCGATCATCATGCCCTCCGCCGAGCAGGAAGCGGCACTTTCGACCCTCCTGTCGAAACTCTAACCGCACATATCCCGAAGACGCAGATAGGCGATCCGGTGCACCTGGTCGAGGGCGGTACGCAACTCATGCGCCGCATCGTTGTTCGCGCGCGCTTCGAAGGCCGCCAGAATCTCGCCGCGCGTCTTACCCCTGACGGCCAGGATGAACGGGAAACCGAAGCGTGCCGTGTAGAGCCGGTTGAGTTCCTGAAAGCGCGCAAACTCGGCCGGCGAACACCGGTCGAGCCCGGCACCGGCCTGCTCGCCGTGCGATTCGGCGGTAAGGTCGCCCGCCACCGCGAGCTTTCCGGCAAGGTCGGGATGCGCTTTCAGCAATGCCAGTTGCCTGGCTTCTCCACCGGCTTCCACAATGGCGCGCATGGCGGCGGCGAGGATATCGAGCGATTCATGCTCGGGCCCCACGCCGCGCGCGAACATGGCCTCGGCGATCCAGGGGGAATGTTCGTAAACACGGCCGAACAGGGCGACGAAATCAGCGCGGGCCAGAAGGTGCGGTGCTTGCTGGAAGCGCATGATCATTCCGCTCCATGTGTCGCGGCGCCGGCGATCCAGGCGCCGAGCAATGCACGTTCCTCATCCGTCATGCCGGTCTGGTTCCGCAGCGGCATCATCCTGGTCTCCACGGCGACGCGGGCGATCATCGGCGCATAGCGGCGGATGTCCGCAGCGCTGTCGAAGGCGATACCCTTGGGCGGCGCCTTGAAGAAGGCATCGGTGGGCGTCGCGGAGTGGCAGGCGAGGCAACGCTGCTGGATGATGGCAGCGGCCTCGACCAGATCGACCTCGCGGCCGACGGCGATTTCGGGCCCGTTCTTCAACGCCGGCAACGCGGAGAGGACGAGGCCTAGCCCGGTGGCGATCACCAGCAGATAATCGACCTTGGCAATCTTAACTCCCGCATGCCGGGCATTGGCATAGGCGCGGAGCAAGCCACTTAAGGTCACGGCGCCCATGACGAAGAGCCAGCGATAGGCGCTCTCGTACATGATCGGATAGTGATTGCTGATCATCATGAGGACGACCGGCAGGGTCAGGTAATTGTTGTGCAGCGAGCGCTGTTTGGCCTGCTTGCCCAAGGCCGGGTCCGGCGCCTCGCCCGCCAGCAATGCCTTCACGACCTTCTTCTGGTTCGGGATGATGATCATGAAGACATTGGCCGCCATCATCGTGCCGATGAAGGCGCCGACATGCAGATAGGCGGCCCGCCCGCTGAACAGTTCCGTCGAGACGTAAGCGGCAAGCGCCACCAGAAGAAAAACGCCGACCGCCAAGGCACCCGTGCTGCGCCCGATCGGGCAGCGGCAGAGAACGTCGTATAGAACCCAGCCGCCGGCAAGGAGACCCAGGCTGACGAGGATCGCCTGGCCGGCGCCGAGATCGCTCACCGACGGGTCGATCAGGTTCTGCTCGGCGCCGTAGTAATAAATGAGCGCCAGTAGCAGGAACCCCGAAACCCATGTGAAATAGGCCTCGTATTTGAACCAGTGCAGTTCCTGTGGCATCGACCCCGGCGCCACCAGGAACTTCTCCACCGCATAGAAACCGCCGCCATGCACCAGCCAGCTTTCCCCGGCGATCCCGGGCTTGGGCGCTGCGTAATGGCGCAGGCTGGCATCGAGCCAGATGAAGAAGAACGAGGTGCCGATCCACATGATGCCCGTCATCACATGGACCCAGCGTATGGCGAGGCTCAGCCATTCGGCCAAGATCGGGTCCATGCGGCGCTCCATCCCGTGGGAAAAGGCAGGATAACAAAGCTCCCTTGGCCCCGCCGACCTTGCCAGACCGGTTCCCATGGATAATGATCTTCAAGAAACCGGATAAAATAGGGTGCCATGCCGCATACCGAGGATCTTGCCATCTTCGCCCGGGTGGTCGAATTGGGCAGCCTGTCGGCGGCCGGCCGCGACCTGCGCCTTTCCCCGGCGGTCGTCTCCAACCGGATTGCCCGGCTGGAAGGCGATCTCAACGCCCGGCTCCTCAATCGCACCACCCGCCGGGTCAATCCGACCGAGGAAGGGGCGGCCTTCTATCAGCATTGCCTCTCCATCCTCAACGAATTGGAGCAGGTCGAAAACCTGCTCTCCCAACGCACCGACGAGCCGCGCGGCCCCATCAAGGTTTCATTGCCGGTGGCGTTCGGGCGCCGCTATGTGGCACCGCATATGGGGGCATTCCTCGCCCGCTATCCGCAGATGCAGGTGCGGCTGCAGCTCACCGACCGCTTCTCCGACCTCATCCAGGAACGCATCGACCTTGCCATCCGTGTCGGCGTGCTGGAGGACTCGTCGGCGATCGTGCGTAACCTCGCCACCGACCGGCGTGTCATCGTGGCGGCACCTGCCTATCTCGAAGCGCGCGGAACGCCGCAAACGCCGGAAGATCTGCTGGAGCACAATTGCCTGCTGCTGCGCTTTCCGGGATCGAAGCAATATCGCTGGACCTTGAACACACCCGATGGGCCGCAGCTCCTGCGCGTCGCCGGCAACATGGACAGCGACAATAGCGAAGTCCTGCTCGACTGGTGCCTCGCCGGCCACGGTCTGGCGCTGAAGTCGGTCTGGGAAATCGTCGACTATCTCAACGAAGGGCAGCTGAAAATCGTGCTGAGCGGCTATCCCCCGGTCTCCGACGCCATTCACGCCCTCTATCCGCACGGCGCCCATGTGCCGACACGCGTGCGCGCCTTCATCGATTTCCTGGTGGAGATTTTCGGGCCGAAGCCAGTCTGGGAGCGCGAGTTGAAGGCGAGAATCTGACGAAAAGAGCCCCGCCAACCACTCCGGCCGGCGGGGCTCCTTTCAAACAGGTCCGCTCACTTCGGCAGATCGCCTTCGACGCCTTCGGCGAGCCAGTTCATGCCGGCGATTTCGCCATCGTTGAGCATCTGGCCGTCCGCCACTTTCGGGCTACCGTCCTGGGCGCTGATCGGCCCCTTGAAGATGGTGAGCTTGCCGGTCTTGATGGCCTCTTCGGTTTCCATCGCCAGCTTCTTCACATCGTCCGGCATGTTGGCGTATTCGGCCATCTTCAGCATGCCGGTGTCGAGACCGTGCCAGACATCCTCGCTCTTCCAGCTGCCGTCCATCGCCGCCTTGCAGCGCTCGGTGTAATAGCCGTCCCAATGGTCGATCGAGGAGGTGAGCTGGGCATTGGGTGCGAACTTGATCATGTCCGAAGCCTGGCCGAAGCCCTTGAGGCCCCGTTCCGCCGCGACCTGCAGCGGCGCCGGCGAATCCGTGTGCTGCGCCATGATGTCTGCGCCCTGGTCCAGCAGCGCCTTGGCGGCATCCGCTTCCTTGCCCGGATCGTACCAGGAATTGATGAAGACCTGCTTCAGCTTGGCGTTCGGGTTGACCGTGCGCATGCCCAGGATGAAGGCGTTCATGCCCATGATGACTTCGGGGATCGGGATCGAGCCGATATAGCCGACGATTCCGGCCTGCGACATCTTGCCGGCGATGACGCCCTGGATATAGCGGCCCTCATAGAAGCGGATGTTGTAGGTGGCGACATTGTCGGCGCGCTTGTAGCCGGTCGCATGTTCGAACTTCACGTCCGGATAGTCGCGGGCGACCTTGAGCGTCGCGTCCATGAAGCCGAACGAGGTGGTGAAGATGATGCCGTGGCCGGTATCGGCAAGCTCGCGGATGACACGTTCGGCATCGGCCCCTTCCGGCACCTTCTCGACATAGGTCGATTTGATGCCGAGCGCCTTGTCGGCGGCAAGGCGGCCCTGATCGTGCTGATAGGACCAGCCGAAATCGCCGATCGGGCCGACATAGATATAGCCGGCCTTGAACTCATCGGCACGCGCCCGCCCGGGGACGAGCGGCAAGGCGCCGGCGGCCAGGCCCGCACCGGCCGTCTTTAGGAAGGTTCTGCGTTTAATCGACATATCGGATGCCTCCTCTTTTTTGAATGGCGAATACTGGATCGGAACGGGACGGAAAGACCATCAAATTCCGCGTGATCGGCGCCGGACTATCCGGTGACGTGGAAAGGCCGCCCCAGGCAGGCCGGGGCATTCAGCCGAATCTTGGAACGGTCGGTGGAAATGACCACCAGCACGGCGATGGTGGCAAGATAGGGCAGCATCGAAACCATCTGCGCCGGAATGCCGAGGCCCATGGTCTGGACGTGAAACTGCAGGATGGTGATGCCGCCGAAGAGATAGGCGCCGAGCAGCAGCCGCAACGGCCGCCATGTGGCGAAGACCACCAGGGCCAGCGCGATCCAGCCGCGCCCGGCGGTCATGTCCTCCGCCCACATCGGCGTGTAGCTGAGCGACAGATACGCCCCGCCAAGCCCGCTCATCGCCCCGCCGAAGAGTGCCGCCCCATAGCGGATGGCGATAACGGGGTAGCCGATGGCATGGGCGGCATCGGCCGAATCCCCCACCGCGCGCAGCACCAGCCCGGCATGGGAGTGAAACAGGAACCAGATCGTGCCGCCGAGTGCGACAAAGGAAAAATAGACCAGCCCGTCCTGGCCGAACAGAATGCGGCCGATGACCGGCAGGCCGGTAAGGAACGGTATATTGAGCGCCGGCAGCCGCTCGACAGGCTGGCCGACATAGGCCGCACCCATCATCGCGGCAAGCCCGATGCCGAAGATGGTGAGCGCCAGGCCCGTCGCCACCTGGTTGGCCAGGAAGGTCAAGGTGAGGATCGAGAAGATCAGCGCCATCGAAGCGCCCGCGACGGCGGCGGCCACGATACCGACCAGCGCGCTGCCTGTGCTGAGGGTCACGGCAAAGCCGATCACGGCGCCCACCAGCATCATGCCTTCGACGCCGAGATTGAGGACGCCGGATTTCTCCGTCACCAGTTCGCCGGTCGCCGCCAGCAGCAGCGGGGTCGAAGCGGAGATGACCGAAAGGACCACCGACGTGAAGACGACACTGTCCATCACACGGCGCCCCGTGCCGGGCTGACGATCGCCACGCGATAGCGGATGAGGAGATCGCAGGCGAGAAGATAGAAGAGCAGGATGCCCTGGTTGATCTTGGTGACCGCCGCCGGCAGGCCCAAGGCGATCTGCGCTTTCTCGCCGCCGAGATAGGAGAGCGCCAGCACGAGGCCGCCGAAAAGAACCCCCACCGGATGCAGGCGCCCAAGGAAGGCGACGATGATGGCGGTGAAACCGTAGCCGGTCGGGAGTGCCGGCGTCAGCTGGCCGATCGGCCCCGCCACCTCGAACATGCCGGCGAGGCCCGAAAGCCCTCCGCCCACCAGCATCGAAAGCCAGGTGAGCGACTTGGTCGAGAAACCTGCATAAGCGGCGGCGCGCGGCGCCTGCCCCGCCACCTTCAGCTTGAAGCCCAGCAGCGATTTGGAGAGCAGGAACCAGCCGATGCCGACAATGACGATGGCCATCAGCACCCCCACATGAATGCGCGTCCCGGGAATGAGGTGCGGCGAGCTTGCCGCCGCGGTAAGCAGGCGCGATTGCGGGAAGCCGTAGCCTTCCGGATCCTTCCACGGCCCCACGACAAGGTAGAGCAAGGCGAGGCTCGCCACATAAGTCAGCATCAGGCTGGTGAGAATCTCGCTGGCATTGAAGCGCGTTTTCAGGAATGCCGGGATGGCGCCCCAGAACATGCCGCCGAGGATGCCGGCCGGGATCATCAGCACCCAGACCGGGAAACTTTCGACATCGTAGAAATAGAGCGCCACGCCCGTGGCGAAGATGGCGCCCATGACATACTGCCCTTCGGCGCCGATGTTCCAGACATTGGCGCGAAAGCCCAGCGACAGGCCGACGGCGATCATGACCAAGGGCGCCGCCTTGACGAAAAGTTCGGAAAAGCCGCGCTTGGTCAGCAGCGGATCGATCCACATCACGCGCAACGCTTCCAGCGGATCCTTGCCGAGGAGCAGGAAGATGATTGCCGCCGTGCCGAGTGTGAGCAGAATGGCCAGGGCCGGCGAGGCATAGGTCCAGAGTTTCGATCTTTCGCCGCGCGGTATGACCTCAAGACGCATGGGCGGCCTCCGCTGGCGGCACCGCGATGCCCCCCATCAGGCGGCCGATCTCCTCGACCGTGACCGAGCCCACCGGCATGGCCGGCGACAGACGGCCGCCGGCAATGACGGCGATGCGGTCGGCAATGGCCATGATCTCGTCAAGATCCTGGGAAATGACGACGATGGCGGCCCCTTGCGCGGCCAGATCCAGCAGGGCCTGGTGAATGGCGGCGGCGGCGCCGGCATCGACGCCCCAGGTCGGCTGGGCGACGACGAGCACGGCGGGCTTTTGCAGGATCTCGCGCCCGACAATGAACTTCTGCAGATTGCCGCCGGAAAGCGAGCGCGCCTCGGCCTTGGGGCCAGTTGTGCGCACATCGAAGCCCTTGATCACCTCGCCGGCAAAACTCGTGGTGCGGCTGTCATCGATGACGCCCACCTGCACCAGCCCGCGGCGGCGATAGCCGGAGAGCAGCGCATTCTCGGCCAGCGTCATATCGCGCACTGCGCCGTGGCCGTTGCGTTCTTCCGGCACGAAGCAGCCGCCCGATGCGCGGCGCCCATCCGGCCCCAGCTTGCCCACCGCGACCCCGTCGAGGGAAATCGTCCCGGCGGCCGGAGACAAGGTTTCGCCCGAGAGAGCCGCCATCAATTCGTTCTGGCCATTGCCGGCGATGCCGCCGATGCCGAGGATTTCGCCGGCCCGCACCGCAAAACCGATATCCTTGAGATCCGTGCCGAATTGCTGGTCCGATTTGACCGAGAGATTGCGCACGTCGAGCCGCGTTGCGGCGCTCTCGTCGGCCTGCCGGCCATGGATCGGTGCCTTCAGCGAAGTGCCGATCATCAGCTCTGCCAGTTTCCTGGCGCTTTCCCGGCGCGGATCGCATTCGGCGACGACACGGCCCAGACGCATGATGGTCGCCCGCTCGCACAGCGCGCGGATTTCGTCGAGCTTGTGACTGATATAGAGAATGGCACAGCCTTCGCCGGCGAGGCGCCGCAGCGTCTCGAACAGTTTCTCCACCTCCTGCGGCGTCAGGACCGAGGTCGGCTCATCCATGATGAGCAGCTTTGGATCCTGCAGCAGACAGCGCACGATCTCGATACGCTGCCTTTCACCGACCGAAAGATCATGCACTGCACGATTGGGATCGAGCGGCAGCCCGTAGGCCTGCGACACGTCGACGATGCGGTGCGCGAGGTCCTTGCGCAGCTTCTTGTCGTTGATGCCGAGCGCGATGTTCTCGGCGACCGTCAGCGCCTCGAACAGCGAGAAATGCTGAAACACCATGCCGATGCCGAGATTGCGCGCATGCGACGGACTTGCAATCGCCGTCTTCGCGCCATGCCAGGAAATCTCGCCCGCATCGGGTTGCAGCACGCCATAGATGATCTTGACCAGCGTCGATTTGCCGGCGCCGTTCTCCCCGAGCAGGGCGTGGATTTCACCCGGCATGATCGCAAGATCGACATGATCGTTGGCAAGGCAGCCCGGGAACTGCTTGACGATACCGGACAGACGCAGCAATGGCTGTGCCATTGGCGCACGCTCCGCATCTCCGCGTTCCACCGAAACCATCCCCGATCCTCCGCCCGATTCGCCCGGAAAAATCACCCGAGCCGGGTCTTTCGCATGCGCCGATCTTATAGGCGATCAGCCGGCCATTTGCACCCCCGTCACGGCATTTACCTGCACCAGCAGATCGGCCGCCACGGCGACGGCGATCGCCGCCGGAATCTTGCTTTTGATACCCGGAATGCCGACCGGGCACTGCAGCCGCGCCAGCCGCGCCTCTGGAATATCCAGCTCTCGCAGGCGCTGCAGGAACCGTGCCTTCTTGGTATCGCTGCCGATCAAGCCAAGGCCGGCGAAGCTGCCTTTGGCCAGAATCGCCGCGACCAGCTCGAAATCGAGCGCGTGGCTGTGGGTCATGACCAGAAAATGGGCATCCGCTGGCGCGGTCTTGATCAGTTCCATCATCTGTCCGCCGGCATCGGCGGCGACATTTCCAGGAATCGTGTCCGGGAAAATTCCGTCGCGCGCATCGCTCCACACCACATGGAACGGCAGATCGCCCAGCAGCCGGACCAGGGCCCGCCCGACATGGCCGGCGCCGAAAAGATAAAGCTGCGGCCAAGGCATGCCCGACGTTTCGACGAGGTGGACCCCGTCGCCCGATTTGCACAGGCGTGCCGAGCCGGGCTCCGGCGGCGATTCGGCACGAAGACTGAGGGTGCGCGCGGCACTCGGCGCGCCGATGGCAAGGCGGCTTTCCCAGAACTGGCCCTCCCGCTCCCAGGACATGGCCTGCTGCAACCAGGCGTCCGAATCCGGTGTCAACGGCTCCAGCACGATATCGAGCGCGCCACCGCAGCATTGCCGAAGATCGGGCCCCAAGATGAAATGCTCGCATGCGCTGGCGACGATGCCCTGGGACAGCAAAGTGCGCGCGCGGACAATGATCTCGAATTCCAGCCGGCCGCCGCCGACTGAACCGACGATTTCGTCGGCATCGACCAGCATGCGCGTGCCGGGAACGCGGGGCGTCGATCCCCTGGCCGCGGCGATGGTGACCAGCATGGCGGGCCGGCCCCGCGCCACGCGGGCGAAGGCCGCGGAAAGAACCGTGTCGGCGGGCCGTGCGCTCATGCGGTCCTCGCGCGCATTTCGTCAATGGCGGCCAGCACCCGTTCCGGCGTGGCCGGCGCATCGAGCCTGGGCAGATGGCGATAGTCGCCGAGGCCGGCGATGGCATCGGAGATGGCGCGAAAGACGGAAATAGCCAGCATCAGGGGCGGCTCTCCCACGGCCTTCGATCGATGGATCGACTCTTCGACATTCTCCGCAAAGTCCTGCAGCTTCACGCGAAAATCGGGCGGCCGGTCGGCGACCGTCGGAATCTTGTAGGTGCTGGGCGCATGTGTGCGCAAGCGACCGCTACCGTCCCACCACAATTCCTCACTGGTCAGCCAGCCCATCCCCTGGATGAAGCCACCTTCGACCTGGCCCAGATCGATCGCGGGATTGAGCGACCGGCCGGCATCGTGAAGAATATCGACGCGCGTCACCCGGTATTCGCCGGTCAATGTATCGACCGCCACTTCGCTCGCCGCGGCACCGTAGGCGAAATAATAGAACGGCCGTCCGCTCGACATGGTCCGGTCGTAATGGATCTTGGGTGTCTTATAAAAACCGGTCGCCGACAATTGCACACGGTCCAGATAAGCGAGCTTCACCAGCGCGTCGAAGCTGATCTCCTGGCACCCGGCGCGGATGCGATTGGGCATGAAGGCGACATCCGACCGCGCCACCTGGAAATGCCGCGCCGCGAACTCGATGAGCCGCTCCTTCAGGACAATCGCCGCCGCCTGTGCCGCCTTGCCGTTCATGTCGGAGCCGGATGAGGCTGCCGTGGCGGAGGTGTTGGGCACCTTCCCCGTATGGGTCGCGGATATCTTGATGCGGTCGATGTCGATCTGCAGTTCCTCGGCCACCACCTGCGCCACTTTCTGGAACAGGCCCTGCCCCATTTCGGTGCCGCCATGGTTGAGATGCACCGAGCCGTCATTGTAGATGTGGACCAGTGCACCGGCCTGGTTGAGGTGGCTCGTCGTGAAGGAGATGCCGAACTTGACCGGGGTCAATGCGATACCTCGCTTGACGATATCGTTCCCGGCATTGGCCGCGACGATCGCCTGGCGCCGCGCGCGGTAATCGCTGCTCCGTTCCAGTTCCCCAACCAGTTCGCTGACGATGCAATCCTCGACCTTCATATGATAGGGCGTCACATCCCGTTCGCCCTTGCCATAGAAATTGGCCTTGCGGATGTCGAGCGGGTCGCGCCGCAGATGACGCGCGATGGCATCGATCGCTTCCTCGATCCCCAGCATCCCCTGCGGGCCGCCGAAACCGCGAAAGGCGGTGTTGGACACCGTATGCGTCCTGCAGCGGTGCGACAGGATGCCGGCATGCTCCAGATAATAGGCATTGTCGGCATGAAACATGGCCCGGTCGGCAATGGCGCCGCTGAGATCGGCCGAGAACCCCGCACGCGCCGACTGGACGAAATCGACCCCCGAGATGCGGCCCGTGTCGTCGAAACCGACCTGCCAGTCGATGATGAAATCATGGCGCTTGCCGGTCATCACCATATCGTCGTCGCGGTCGAGGCGGAACTTGGCCGGTCGCCCGGTCTTCACGGCCGCGAGTGCCGCCAAGGCCGCCCATTGCGTCGCCTGCGATTCCTTGCCGCCGAAGCCGCCGCCCATGCGCCGCACTTCGACCGTCACGGCATTGGCTGGGCGGCCCAGCACCTGGGCCACATTCATCTGCACTTCGGTCGGGTGCTGGGTCGAACAATGGATATGCACATCGCCATCCTCGGTGGGAATGGCAAGCGACACCTGTCCTTCGAGATAGAAATGATCCTGCCCACCATGGCGGAAGCGGCCTGAGAGCCGATGCGGCGCAGCGGCAATCGCCGCCGCCGCATCGCCTTTGCCCAGACGCTGATCGTCCAGCACGAAACTCTTGGCCGCAAGCGCTTCCTCAACGGTCAGGATCGCCGGCAAGTCTTCATACGCGATTTCCGCCAGTTTGACGGCGGCCCGCGCCGCCGCGCGCGTTTCGGCGGCGACGCAGAACAAAGGCTGGCCCCAGAACATCACTTCGCCCGCGCATAGAAGCGGATCGTCATGGGCATGAATCGGGCTGACGTCATTGGTGCCCGGTATGTCGGCAGCCGTCAGGACGCAGACCACGCCAGGGGCATTGCGCACCCGCGCAAGATCGAGCCGGACAAGCCGCGCATGTGCGCGCTCGGCACCCCGCGCGCAAAGATGCAGGCAGCGGGCCGGCTCCGGCAGATCGTCGACATAAAGGGCCGTGCCGGTCGCATGCTTGCGCGCGGAATCGTGCGCCCTTGCCTCGCCGACGCTGCCCACGACCCGCGTTGGCAGGATATCAGCCATGGGCCTGCCTGCCAGCAAAGACGACGCGGCTCTCCATTTCGGGCTGCGTCAGTTCGAGATGGAATTTACGCAGCAGATTTCGAGCTATCTTCCCGCGATAGGCGGCGCTGGCCCGCATATCGCAGATGGGCTGATAGTCGATATCAAAGAAAGGCAGCGCCTGCGCGATCGTCGCCCCCGACCAGGGCTTGCCGCGCAAGGCGGCCTCGACCGCCAGGGCCCGTTTCGGCGTACCCGTCATGCCACCGAACGCGATGCGGATATCCGCAATGCGGCCGGCTTCATGTTTCACGTGAAACGCGCCGAGCACCGCCGAGATGTCCTGGTCGAAGCGTTTCGAAATCTTGTGGGCGCGGAAATGCCAGCCTGGCTCGGGCTTCGGCACATGCACGGCTTCGACGAACTCGCCCGGCCGCCGGTCCTGCCGGCCGTAGGCGATAAAGTAGTCCTCCAGGGGCATGCAACGATGATGGGCTCCCCGCCGCAGGATCAGTGTCGCCCCCAGTGCGATGAGGCAAGGCGGCCCGTCGCCGATTGGCGAACCGTTGGCAATATTGCCGCCGATCGTCGCCACGTTGCGGATCTGCGTCGAGCCCAGGCGGCGAACGATTTCGGCAAAGTCCGGCCAATGCGGCGCCAGGGTGGGCAGGAGCTGCGCATAGGTGACGCCGGCACCGATGGTGAGATGCGTCGGCGTCTCGACGATCTCCTTCAGGTCGGCGACGGCGCCCAGCGAGATGATCGGATCCAGCCGGCGCTGCTGTTTGGTGACCCACAGGCCCACATCGGTCCCCCCCGCCACCAAGGTGGCATCCGGATGCGCCGCATAGAGTTCGGCCAGTTCCACCGTGCTGCGGGGCGCGAAATAGCCTGGCGCCACCTTTGCCGGCGCGATATGGCGCAGAATGGCAAGTGTGTCCGCATGCGCGATGTCGAACCGGTCGGGCACACGCGCCGCCAGCGACAGTTCGGCCGCCTTGATGACCGGTCCGTAGCCGGTGCAGCGGCACAGGTTGCCCGCCAGCGCATCGGCCGTCTGTTGCGCGTCATCGGCTTTGGCATTCTTATAGCGGGCGAAGAGCGACATGACGATGCCTGGCGTACAGAAACCGCATTGCGAGGCATGCGCATCGACCATCGCCTGCTGCACCGGATGCAGGCTGCCATCTTCCGCCTGCAGATCCTCGACGGTGATGAGCTGCTTGCCGTCGAGGGTCCCTACAAACTGGATGCAGGAATTGACTGCGCGATAGACCAGCGCGCCATCCTCGATCTCGGCCACCACCACGGTGCAGGCACCGCAATCGCCCTCGGCACAACCTTCCTTCGTTCCCATCCGGTGCTGGCGCTGGCGCAGATGGTCGAGCACCGTCTCCGTCGGCGCGGCGGGCTCCACCGTCTGCAGCTTGTTGCCTAGGAGATACTGAATTGCCATGCCTACCCCTCACGATCCGCGATAGGTGGAATAGGCGAAAGGCGAGACCAGCAGCGGCACGTGATAGTGCTGGGCGGCATCGGCGATGCCGAAACGCAGAGTGACGATATCGAGAAAGCGCGGCCGCGGCAGATCGAGACCGCGCGCGGCAAAATAGTCGCCGGCATGGAAGTCGAGTTCATAGGTGCCGGCGGTGAATGCCGCCCCCTCAAGGAGCGGACGGTCGCAGCGCCCGTCAGCATTCGTGCGCCCATCGAGCAGCAGGATGCGCTGCGGTGCCAGCCGATGGAGCATGAACTGCACGCCGGCAGCCGGCACGCCGTGCACCGTGTCGAGCACATGGGTCGTGAGCCGCCCCATCCCATCACCTCCCGCGGATTTCCGCCGATTTTGAAGCCAGCATGGCACAGGGTCATGCCGCCACAATCGCCGGATCGTTCATAAACATTATCAAGGAAGCCTAGATAATGCGGTACGCGCCTATTCGAAATGGCCGGGCACCACCTTGCCGTCGATCACGCTGGGCGGGATGTATTTGCCGCCGGGCTTCTCGGAATCCGCAAACCAGCTGACGACAAGGACGATCACGACCAAGAATACGCCGATCGCGGTGAGCCAGGACAGCGGCACCTCGCGCACCGGCTGCCCGCGCTTTTCCTGGATGTTCAGATAGAGCCAATAGACCAGTGCCGGCAGCAGCAGCGGTATGGCAATTTCAAGAACGGCGCGCATCACGCGGCGGCGCTGTCGTTGTCACCGAGAATCTCGGCGAGATTGTTGAGCATCCCGGCCGTGGCGCCCCAGATGTAATAGTCGCCGTAAGGATAGACATAGAAATAGCGCGTCCGGCCCTGCCAGACACGGCTTTCCATGCGCCGGTTGTCGGGCGCGAGGAAGAAGGCAAGCGGCACTTCGAACACTTCCGCCACCTCGAACGTATCCGGATTGAGCGAGAAGCCCGGCCGCACGAGACCGACCACCGGCGTCACTTCGAAACCCGTCCGCGTCACATAGATGTCGAGCTGCCCGATAAGGTCGATATGGGCGCGCGGCAGGCCGGTTTCCTCCTCCGTCTCGCGCAAGGCGGCAGCGACGGCGTCGGCATCTTCAGGATCGATGCGGCCGCCAGGAAAGCTGATCTGCCCGGCATGGTCATGGAGGTGATCGGTGCGGCGCGTCAGCAGCACGGTCAGCCCCTCCGGCCGGTCGACCAGCGGCACCAGCACGGCGGCCTGGATCAGCTTGCGCCCCTCCATATCCGCCCGCATGTCGGGATTGAGATCGTCGTCGCCCCGAAGCGATTGCTCACCCAGGGCCGCAGGTTCGCCGGGCGCCATGCGCCTGCCGGGCACGGCATCGCGGAAACGCGCCAGGACCAGATCTTTCGGCATCAGGCGGCCTCCATCAGGCCAAGCGGAAAATAAGCGCCGCCGCTCCACACACCCATTTCGGTGCTTCCGTCCTGCTCGCGCGTCTCGGCCAGATCGACCAGCTGATAGAAAACCGCCCGCGAAATCAGCGCGTCCAGCGCGCCGCGTACTCGGATATATGGGCTGGGCTCGCCGCCCGCGCCATAGGCGACGCGGATCGGATGCCCGGCATCGGCCGTTACCCAATCCTCGACATTTGTCCGAAAGGCGAGGCATTGCTCCTCTCCGGCGCCTGTGACCGTCATTTCCACGGCGACGAAGGGGGCATCGTCCACAACGATCCGCCCCCGTTCGACCGGCGTCACCAGCCAGTAGGAGCCGTCATTTTCTCGCCGCAATACCGTGGAGAATAGCCGCACCAGGGGTTTACGTCCGATCGGCGAGCCGCGGTAGAACCAGGTGCCGTCCCGGGCGATGCGAAAGTCGAAATCGCCGCAGGAGGGCAACTTGCTGAAATCGATGCTGTTCAAATCGAGGTTGGACATCGCCCTATACCTGGCGCTACGCTTCTGAAATCTAAAGAAAAGATAAGCCATTCCCATACGAGTGCAAGGAGGCCCGCTTGGCAAGCACCGAATCCAGCCATTCCGCCAATCCCGGCCATAGCCCCGGCGGCATCCCCGCGCTCGATGCGGGCGATCTTGGCGCCGACATCGAGCTTCTGGGCAGCCGCCTGGCCCAGGTCCGCGCCAATATCGGCCAGATCATTTTCGGCCAGGAAGAAACGGTCGAACAATCCCTCATCAGCCTTCTTGCTGGCGGCCACGTCCTCCTCATCGGCGTCCCCGGCCTTGCCAAGACCCGGTTGGTCGATTGCCTGGGCAAGGTGCTGGGGCTCGATGCCAAGCGGGTGCAATGCACGCCCGACCTGATGCCGGCCGACATCATCGGCTCGGAAGTGCTGGAAGAAAGCGACAGCGGCCGCCGCGCCTTCCGTTTCATCAAGGGACCTGTCTTCAGCCAGTTGCTCATGGCCGACGAAATCAACCGCGCCAGCCCCCGCACCCAATCCGCCCTGCTGCAGGCGATGCAGGAGCACAAGGTCTCGGTCGGCGGTCACACGCACGCCTTGCCCCAGCCGTTCCATGTGCTGGCGACCCAGAATCCGCTGGAACAGGAAGGCACCTATCCGCTGCCCGAAGCCCAGCTCGACCGCTTCCTGCTGCAGATCGACGTGCATTATCCCGGCATCGAGGCCGAGCGGCAGATGCTCATCGTCACCACCGGCGCCGCCGATGCCGAAGCCGCGACGGTCCTGAGCGCCGAGGAACTGATGAAAGCGCAGCGCCTGGTCAGGCGCATTCCGGTGGGCGAAAAGGTCGTCGAGGCGATCCTGCGTCTGGTGCGCGCCGGCCGGCCCGAGACCAGCGAGATCGAGGCCGTGAAGTCGAGCCTTGCCTGGGGACCGGGCCCGCGCGCCGGCCAGGCCCTGATGCTGGCCAGCCGGGCCCGCGCCCTGATGCAGGGCCGCTTCAGCCCCTCGATCGACGATGTCGCGGCCCTCGCCCATCCCGTGCTGCGCCATCGCATAGCGCTCAATTACGGTGCGCGGGCGGAAGGCGTCACGTTGGGCAGCATCATCGATCGGCTCATCGGCCAATTGGATTGAGCGCGTGGCTCTGACCGGCACGGCCCAGCCGACACCCGCCGAACTCGCCCACGGCCGCAACAAGGCGGAAGCCTCGGCGGTCGCCGAACGCCTGCCGCCTTTGCTGCTAGCCGCGGAACGGATCGCCGCCACGGTCGAACAGGGCGTCCATGGCCGTAGGCGGACCGGCCCCGGCGAGGTCTTCTGGCAGTACCGCCCCTACTATCCGGGCGACGAGCTGAAGCGGCTCGATTGGCGCGCCTCGGCCAAGACCGACAAGCTCTACCTGCGCCAATTGGAATGGTCGGCTTCGCAGAGCGTCTATCTGTGGTGCGATCTCTCGCCCTCGATGGCCTATGCCAGCCGGCGCGATCTGCCGACCAAGGCGGCGCGGGCGCAGGTTCTCGCCCTGGCTCTCTCCAATGTGCTGGCCCGTGCCGGCGAACGCGTGGGGCTGCTCGGCCATCCCGAACCGCCCAGCGCCGGACGCAATGTCACGGAACGGCTGGCCGAGCGCCTGTTCGTCGATGCCCGCGATCCCGAAAATGCGCCGAGCCTGCCGCCGCCGGCCGATCTGCCGGCCCATGCCCATGCGCTGCTCATCAGCGATTTCCTGTCGCCACTCGATGAGTTGCAGGCCGTGATCGCGCGCCTTGCCGGGCGGAACATCCATGGCCATCTGCTGCAAGTGCTGGATCCGGCCGAGCAGAGCATGCCTTTCACCGGCCGCGTCCGCTTCCTTGGGCTGGAGCGCGAAGGCGATATGCTGACGAGCCGGGCTGAAACCATCCGCGAACAATATATCGCGCGTCTGGCCGCGCATCAGGATGCCATGCGCGATCTGGCGCGCCATGCCGGCTGGAGCATGACCGTGCATGTGACCGACAGCCCGGCGGCCGCCTCGGTGCTGGCGCTCTATCAGTGGCTGGCGGCGGATCGCAGGTTGCGGCGATGAACATCGGCAATCTCAGCATCCTCACCCCGGCCCTGCTCGTGGCCTTCCTGGCGCTACCGATCCTGTGGTGGCTGCTGCGCCTGACGCCGCCCAGTCCCAAGCGCATTCCCTTTCCCGCGATCCGCCTGCTCTTCGGCCTGATTGCGCGCGAGGAAACGCCACACCGCACACCCTGGTGGCTGATCCTGCTGCGCATCGTCATCGCCGCCCTGGTAATCGCGGCGCTGTCGCATCCGGTCTGGAATGCCGGCCAGGGTCTGGGCCGCGGCGGGCCGCTCCTGCTGGTGGTCGACAATGGCTGGGCTGCGGCACCGCACTGGCGCGAAACCGGCCTCACGGCCGACAGTCTGATCGATCAGGCCGCGCGCGAGGGACGCGAAGTGCTGGTCGTGCCGACGGCCCCGGCGCTGGGCCAGACAGGCCTGACGCCGCCCGACAATCTCGCCCCCGCCCAGGCCAAGGCGATGCTCGCCAACCTGACGCCGCTGCCCTGGCCCGCGCGGCGCGATCTGGTCGATGCCATGCTCGCACGCCTGACCCTGCCGCCTGACCTCAACACCGTCTGGCTCAGCGACGGTGTCGGTGTGCCCGGCCCGGGCGACGCCGAGCTTGCCGCCAATCTGGAAAAGCGCGGCAGCCTGCGCATCGTCGGGCCGCGCGACCTGCCGGTCATTCTGCGTCCGGCCAAGATCGATGCCGCCGGCCTCAAGGTGAAGGTGGAACGGCCGATGGTCGGTGCCGCGCAGGAAGTGAACCTGCGCATTCTCGATCGGGAGAGCCGTACGATCAGCCTCGGCAAGGCGCGCTTTGCCGCCAACCAGAATGCCGTCGACGCCGCCATCGCCTTGCCGCTGGAACTGCGCGGGCGGGTTGGCTCGGTTGCCCTGCAGCCCCCCGCCGGGGTCGAAGACAACCATGCCGGCGGCATCGTGCTCCTTGACGATACGGCCGGGTCGAAGCCGATCGGCGTCATCACCGACAATGCCGCGGCCGCGCGCCAGCCGCTGCTGGGCGAACTCTATTATGTCGAACGCGCCTTGGCCCCGGCCAACGAGCTGCGCGTCGGCACAGTCACCAGTTTGGCCAAGCAGCCGCTTTCCGTGATGATCCTGCCAGACGGCAGCAAGATCAGCGACGGCGAACGCGCAACGCTTGCCGGCTGGGTCGAAGCCGGCGGCATGCTCATCCGCTTTGCCGGCGACCGTCTGGCCCTCAACGTCGACGACAATCTGCTACCCGTGCGCCTGCGGCAGGGCGACCGCGTTCTGGGCGGCGCGTTGAGCTGGTCGGAGCCGGCGCGCCTGGCGCCGTTCCCCGCCACTTCGCCCTTCGTCGGTCTCGATATTCCCAAGGACGTGCTGGTCGACCGCCAGGTCCTGGCGCAGCCCGACATCGACCTCGGCAGCCGCACCTGGGCGCGCCTCAGCGACAGTACGCCGTTGGTGACCGGCGCCAAGCGCGGCGACGGCTATATCGTGCTCTTCCATGTCAGCGCCAACAAATCCTGGTCGAACCTCGCTCTGTCCGGCCTTTATGTGGAGATGCTCAACCGGCTGCTGCTGCTGGCGGCTGGGGTCCCCAGCGTGGCACAGGATAAGAAGACGCCCCTGCCTCCCAGCCAGTTGCTCGATGGTTTCGGGCGCCTGGGTCCGGCGCCCACCAGCATCACCGCCATTTCACCCGAGGATCTGCGCGGCCAGATCACGGGACCGCAGCATCCAGCAGGATTCTATGGCCCGGTGCAGGGCCGCCGCGCCCTCAATCTTACCGCCAGTCTCCCTGCCGTGAATCCGATCGCCTTGCCGCTGGATCCCCTGGCGCCCTCGACGGCGGTCGATTGGAAGCCCTGGCTGCTGCTGCTGGCCGCCCTCCTGCTGGCGGCCGATATCGTCATCGGGCTCGTCATGCGCGGCCTGCTTGGCCGCCGCCACGAAGCAGCCGCCCTCGGCCGGTCTGCCGCGGCCCTGTCCGTCCTGCTCTGCCTCGGCCTCATGGTCGCAGCACCCGCCATGGCCCAGGAAGGGGATGGCGCCCCGGCCACCGTGCAGCCGATGGCCGACGAGGAAATCATCGCCGCCGCCGATACCACGCATCTGGCTTATGTGCGCACTGGCATACCCAGCGTCGATGCCACCAGCCGGGCCGGTCTGTTCGGCCTCACCAATCGCCTGCTGGAGCGCACCTCCGCCGATATGGGCGAGCCGGTCGGCATCGACCTCGATGTCGATACGCTCGATTTCTATCCCGTCCTTTATTGGCCGATGGCGGGCTCCATCGGCGCGTTGAGCGAGCGCGCCGTGACCGAGATCAACCGCTATCTCGCCGGCGGCGGCATGATCCTGTTCGACACAGCCGACCAGAATGTCGTCGGCATCACCGGCGGCCTTGGCCCGGGTGCCATGCGCCTGCAGGAACTGACCGGCGGGTTGGAGATTCCGCCCCTGGCGCCGGTTTCGGCCGAGCATGTCCTGACCCGCTCCTTCTATCTGCTCAAGGATTTCCCCGGCCGCTGGGTCGGGGGCACGCTCTGGGTCGACAATTCGCAAAGCCGCCTCAATGACGGCGTGGCCTCGGTCATCGTCGGCAGCAACGATTATGCCGCCGCCTGGGCGATGGACGGCTATGGCCAGCCGCTGTTCCCGGTGACGCCGGGCGGCGAGAAACAGCGCGAATTCGCCTATCGCTTCGGTATCAACCTCGTCATGTACGCGCTTACCGGCAAGTACAAGGAAGATCAGGTCCACGTGCCCGCCATCCTGGAAAGGCTCGGCCAATGAGCGGTCTTTCCTGGAACGGGTTCTCGGTCGTCCTCAATCCGCTGCTGCCGGAAACCTTGCTGATCGCGCTGACGATTCTGTTCGGCGCCCTCTTCCTCCTGTCGCTGTGGCGGCGCGCGCGCGGTGCCGTTCTGCGGCTGCTGGCTTTCTTCAGCCTGCTGGCCGCATTGCTCGATCCCAGCGTCGTGCAGGAAAAGCGCGCCTACCAGAAGGACATCGCCATAATCCTTGTCGACCATTCGCCTTCGCAGTCGATCGGCGCGCGCGCTGCCGACACGGCGCGCGCCGCCGGCGAGATCAGCCGGCGCATCGGCGCGCTCGAGGATATCGAGGTGAAGGTGATCGATGCGGGCGCCGGGCCGGACACGGCTGAAAAAGGCACGCAGCTCTTCGACGCCCTGCGCCGCGGCATGGCGGACCTGCCGCTGGCGCGCATCGCCGGCATCGTCATCGTCAGCGACGGACAGGTCCATGATGCACCGGCGGCCATCGCCGATCTCGGTATCGACGCCCCTATCCATCTGCTGCTCAGCGACGATCCGACCAAGGGCGACAGGCGCATCGAACTGGTCGAAGCGCCGAGCTTCGGCCTGGTCGACAAACCTGTCGAGGTAAAGCTGCGCGTCGACGATCTTGGCCGCAATGCCGGCGCCACCACCAATATCCGCATCAAGCGCGACGGCGTTCCGCTCGCCCCGGTGCCGATCGTAACCGGCAGGGAAGCCACGCTTTCGCTGGCGCTTGAACATGGCGGGCAGACGGTATTCGAGATCGAGGTCGATGACGGGCCTGAGGAACTGACCCGCATCAACAACCGGGCCGTCCTCTCCGTCAACGGCGTGCGGGACGAGCTGAAGGTCCTGCTCATCTCGGGTGAGCCCTATCCCGGCGAGCGCAGCTGGCGCAATCTGCTGAAATCCGACCCGTCGGTGAGCCTCATCCATTTCACCATCCTGCGGCCGCCCAACAAGCAGGATGCGACACCCATCAACGAACTGGCGCTGATCGCCTTCCCCTATGACGAGCTGTTCGACGTCAAGCTGAAGGAATTCGACCTCATCATCTTCGACCGGTTCGAGCATCTGGGCATCCTGCCGGACGAATATTTCCAGCACATCACGGATTACGTGGCCGATGGTGGCGCCGTGCTCGAAGCGGCGGGACCGACGGCCGTGGGCCAGTTCAGCCTGTATCGCACGCCCCTGGCGCCGATCTTCGCCGCCATGCCGACCGGCGAGATCATCAACCAGGGCTTCAAGCCGAGCTTGAGCGATGCCGGCAAGCGCCATCCGGTCACCGCCGACCTCCTGGCGGACCCCGACGCCGCGCCGACCTGGGGCCGCTGGTTCCGCCTGCTCGCTGCCAATGCCCGCCAGGGCGAAGTGCTGATGAACGGCGCCGGCGATCTGCCGCTGCTGGTGCTCAACCGCGTCGGCAAGGGCCGCGTGGCGCAGATATTCTCCGATCATCTGTGGCTGTGGTCGAAGGGTTTCGAAGGCGGCGGTCCCCAGGCCGAACTGGTGCGCCGCACGGCGCACTGGCTGATGCAGGAGCCGGACCTCGAGGAAGAGGATCTGCGCGCCACCGCCATCGACGGCAAGCTGGAAATCGAGCGGCGCAGCCTGACACAGCAGGACAATATCAGCGTCACCGTCACGCGGCCCGACGACACGACCGAAACCGTGCGCCTCAGGGAAGTCGGCCGCGGCCGTGCCACCGCCACCCTGCCTGCCGCCGATCAAGGCCTCTACCGCGTCAATGACGGAACGCGCGATGCCTTTGCGGCCCTGGGTGAGATCAATTCCAGGGAATTCAACGATCCGCGCGCCAGCGTGCAGCCCTTGCAGCCGCTTCTCGTCGCCTCGGGCGGTGGTAGCGCAATCCTGCCCGACCACGATCTTCCGGAATTGCGCCGCGTGGGCAAGAAGGGCGACCGCGCCGGCAATAATTGGCTGGGCCTGACACGCAACGAAGACTATGTCGTGACCGGCGTCGCCCAGGCACCGCTCCTGCCGCCCTGGGCCGCCCTCGCGCTCGCCATCGGCCTCGTACTCGCCGCCTGGCGCCGCGAAGGCCGCTGAGCCTCAGCCGCCACCTTCTTCCCGCTCAATTCCGATCCTATGTGAAGCCCGTCACAAACCGCCGGCCCTGCCCGCGCCACTTACCTGGCAATTAGTCACGATCGCGCCGCCGCGTGCCGCGCCGGGTTTGAGCGGAGAATATCATGGGTATGGTCCTGGATTTCATGTCGGACCCGCGCGTCACCAGATGCAGCGCCGGACCGGCGCTTTCGGCATCTCTGACCGTCCTGCCGCCGGCACCCAGGCGCAGCCCGTTCCTGCGCTTTGCCGACTTTTTCATCGATGGCTGCGACGTGCGTCTCTTTCAGGGCGTGGACTGCCATACACAGGCGGCACTTCCCGACGGAAGCCTGGTGGATCTTGGCGGCATCTTCCGCGGCAGGCAGCGTCCGGCCGATTTCGGCTTCGAATACGGCGCCTAGATATCCTCGGCCTTGGGTTCCTCGCCACCCTCGACATCGATCGGCACGCCGGGATCGCTCTTGGCGGTGCGGATGGCCAGGGCCGATTTCACATGGCTGACATTGGGCGCAGCCGTGAGGCAGGTGGTCAGGAAGCGCTGATAGGAATCCCAGTCATGGGCGACGATCTTCAGCAGAAAATCCGTCTCGCCGGCAAGCATGTGGCATTCGCGCACCTGCGGCCAGGTGAGAACCCGGGCTTCGAATGCTTTGAGATCGGTTTCGGCCTGGCTGGAAAGTCCCACCTGCGCGAAGACCGTGACGCCGAAACCCAGTGCCTCGGCGTTAACGTCGGCGTGGTAGCCTTTGAGGAAACCGGCCTTTTCCAGCGCCCGCACGCGGCGGAGGCAAGGTGGCGCCGAAATCCCGGCCCGCTTCGCCAGGTCCACATTGGTCATGCGGCCATCCGCCTGCAGATCGGCCAGGATCTTGAGGTCGATCTTATCGAGCTTTGCGCGCCGCATGTAATGATCCCCTCGAATCGAAGCTGACCCACGCAATTATATTGCAGGTCATTTTGTTTCGCCAGTCTTGGAAACACGCATTTTCAAGTCATGAGCGCATTTAGTCGTGCCCACGGGATCGCGGGAAAGGCGCGGTCGGTGTCCCCGGGGAACCAGATTCCGCAAGACGGGTTTCTGGAAAACGGGGCTACATTTGCCCATGCCGGGTTTCGGCGAAGAATGACGAGCTGGAAATCCGCCAGGAAGACGAAAGCGGCGCCGCGCGGATCGGTAAAATGCGCCCGCCAAGCGCAAGACGGGCTGGTGCGGCAGGGCCGCTTCATCGCCTTGCGCGAAGACAAGAAGCCGCGCGAGGTGGTACTCGAAATGCCGAAATCAGCTGCCGCTGGCGACCGCATCGCCGGGATCGGATTGACGCATCCCGACAAGATTCTCTTTGCGAGACAAGGTGCCACCAAGCGCGACCTGGCGCTTTACCTGGAACGAGTGGCGCCGCGCATGCTGCCTTTCCTCAAGGACCACCTCGTCAGTCTGGTGCGCTGCCCGGAAGGCCGGTCGCGACAATGCTTCTTCCAGCGCCATGCCGGGGCCGGCCTCACCGACGCATTCCAGCGCCTGAAGGTGCGGGAGAAGGACGGCGGCCACGACGAATATCTATATCTCTCCTCGACCGCGGGCCTCATCGCCGCGGCGCAGGTCAGCGTACTCGAATTCCACGTCTGGGGATCGGCGGTGAGATCGCTGGAGAAGCCCGACCGCATCGTTTTCGACCTCGACCCGGACGAGAGCGTTGCGTTTCCGGCCGTGCGGCGCGCGGCACTGCGCATCCGCGATGTGCTCAAGGCCCTGGGGCTCAAAAGCTATCCGCTTCTGACCGGCGGCAAGGGCATCCATGTCGTGGTCCCCATCCGGCCGCAACGCGAATGGCCAGTGGTGAAGGCCTTCGCCGCGGCGCTGGCCCATCGCCTGGCGGCCGATGCCCCGGACGATTACGTCGCCACGATGAGCAAGGCCAAGCGCAAGGGCCGCATCTTCATCGACCATTTCCGCAACGAGCGCGGCGCCACGGCGATATGTCCCTATTCGCCCCGGGCGCGCGCCGGCGCCCCCTTATCCTGGCCGGTCACCTGGCGCGACCTGCCACGGCTGGAGAGCGCCGCCGCCGTAACGCTCGGCGATTTCGAGGCATGGCTCAAAAAGAAGGATCCCTGGCGCGATTACGACCGCCGGCAAGGGCTCAAGGCAGCTGGCCTCAAAGCCCTCAAGATCGATTTCTGAAATCGATAAAATGCGACATATCGAATGCACCCTTATTCGCCAATGACATAGCTCATTCCGGGGAATTTCCGGCACTTAGCGGCCGTTCTTTTTGCCCCATTCCGCCAATGCATGGCTTGGATTCGGGGCCTCCAGCCCCTATTCTCAATTGATCTTCCGGCAATGTCCCGAGTCTGGCGCTCCGAAATGGCGAAAGGCGGGATCTTTGCGCCGAATTCGCCCAAGGAACGCGCCGCCATGCCCCAGGAAATCAAGACCAAGACTCTCATCATCGGCTCCGGTCCGGCCGGCTACACGGCGGCGATCTACGCTGCGCGCGCCAATCTGAAGCCGATCCTGGTCCAGGGCATCCAGCCGGGCGGGCAGCTCACCATCACCACCGATGTCGAGAATTATCCTGGTTTTGCCGACGTCATCCAGGGGCCCTGGCTGATGGAGCAGATGCAAAAACAGGCCGAGCATGTCGGAACCCAGACCATTTTCGACACGATCCTCGATGTCGACGTGACCCGCCGGCCTTTCCGCTGCACGGGCGATTCCGGCGACGTCTATGTGGCTGAAACCCTGATCATCGCCACCGGGGCCCAGGCTCGCTGGCTGGGCCTTGAATCGGAAAAGAAATTCCAGGGCTTCGGCGTTTCCGCCTGCGCCACCTGCGACGGCTTCTTCTTCCGCGAGAAGGAAGTGGTCATCGTCGGCGGCGGCAATACCGCCGTCGAGGAGGCGATCTATCTTACCAACCATGCCAGCAAGGTGACGCTGATCCATCGCCGCGACCATCTGCGCGCCGAGAAGATCATGCAGGAGCGCATGTTCCGCAACCCGAAGATCAAGGTGGTGTGGAACAGCGTCGTCGAGGAAGTCCTGGGCTCGACCGATCCGCTGGGTGTCACCGGTGTCAAGGTGAGGAACGTCCAGACGGCTGAGGTTTCGACCATTCCCGCCGACGGCTTCTTCGTCGCCATCGGCCATTCGCCGGCGACCTTGCTTTTCAAGGGCAAGCTGGAACTCGATGCCGAAGGCTATCTCCTCACCAGGCCGGACAGCACCGCCACCAGCGTGCCCGGCATCTTCGCCGCCGGCGATGTGAAGGACAAAGTCTTCCGCCAGGCGGTGACCGCCGCCGGCATGGGCTGCATGGCGGCGCTCGAGGCCGAGCGGTTCATCGCCGCCCACGAACACGAGACCGCCCAGGCTGCCGAATAGGCTGCCGCCACGCGACGGCCGGGGGCCGCCGCCACATAAAAAGGGGATTCCGGATTTCGCGGATAACCGCTGCCGGTGAAATCAGATGTCGATGGATTGGGACAAGCTCAGAATCTTCCACGCCGTGGCCGAAGCCGGCTCCTTCACTCATGCCGGTGAAGTGCTGAACCTCAGCCAGTCGGCTGTGTCGCGCCAGATCTCCTCGCTGGAGGAGAGCCTCAACGTCGCCCTCTTCCACCGCCACGCGCGCGGCCTCATCCTCACCGAGCAGGGCGAGCTGCTCTATCGCACGGCGCATGAGGTCTTCTCGAAGCTCGCCATGGCCGAGGCGCAACTCGCGGAATCGAAAGACCGTCCCAAGGGCCAGCTGAAGGTCACGGCGACCCAGGCCTTCGGCTCGTCCTGGCTGACGCCGGTCCTTCTGGAATTCATCGACCTCTATCCGGATGTCGAAGTCGATCTGGTGCTGGAAGACCGCGAGCTCGATCTATCCATGCGCGAGGCCGATGTCGCCATCCGCATGGCGCCGCCCCGGCAGCCGGAACTCATCCAGCGCCACCTGATGACGGTGCACCTCAACATCTATGCGGCACCTTCATATCTCAAGCGTCACGGCATTCCGAAGGTGCCGGAGGATATCGACCAGCACCGCGTCATCGTCTACGGCAACGACATGCGACCGCCGGTCGAGGATATCGACTGGCTCTTGCGCGCCGGCACGCGCAAGGACAAGCCGCGCCGGCCGATCCTGCGCGTCAATTCGGTCTATGCGATCCTGCGCGCGGTGCAATCGGGCCTGGGCCTTGCCAGCCTGCCGGAATTCATGATCACGGAAGGGGCCAGCCTGGTCCGCGTCCTCCCGGAACTGCAGGGGCCGCGCATCGACGCCTATTTCGTCTATCCGGAGGAACTCCGGAACTCGAAGCGCATTCAGGTCTTCCGCGACTTCCTGCTGCGCAAGGTCGCCGAAAGTAAGATGCAGAGCTAGGGCGTTTCCTGTTTCCGGGAGCCCCCACACCCCCCAGCGCAGGGCTTATTGCGGAAGACTGCCTCGCCCCGCGCTAGCGGGGAGAGGGGTGCACGACGCGGAAAAGCTCAATCGCCGTGAACGAAGACCGAGCGCCCGCTACCACCAGCTCGGCTCGGCCGCCTCCTCCCAATCGCCAAGATCCAGGCGCGCTACCACGACAAGGCCGCCCTTGCCGTCGGATTTCACGACAGCGGCCTCGGCATATCTGAGATCTGTCCCGGTCAGTTCGCGCAACTGGAAATCGCTTGCCACGACGACCGTATTGCCATGCTTTTCCGCGGGTTCCAGCAGCAGCGAACGCGTGAAGTCGAGATCGAACAATCGCCGCTCGACCTGCGCGTGGCCAAAGGCAATGATCGCCGTGTCGCGTGTGCGGCATTGCGGACTGGCGACGACGCGCGTCACGGGAATGCGCAGATCGCGCCAGTAATGCCCCAGGCGCCGTGCCTGTTCGCGGCCTTCCGGCGTCAGGTTGCGCTGTGCTCCGCAATTGGCGAAATCGGCCGCCGGCGATTCCAGCGTGAGATTGTCGCGCGGCCCGCTGATACGCGCCGCATGGCGCACATAGACGACCTGGCCGCCCTGCTGCAATTCGGCAATGGCGCGCGCTTCGTCGAATTCGGCATTGATCGCCATCGCCGCGCAAGCCAGGCCCAGCAGCGCGGCACCGGCGCCGGCAAGGCGCAAGGGACCCGCCCACCAGGGCGCAGGCAGCCAGCGGCGGATTGAGGGGATTTTCAGGATCATGATGAAACTCGGAACCGCACACAGAGAGGAAATGTGCCGCCATTCCTACATGCGCTGCGTGACGTAACGCTGACAGGCGCGCGTCAAATCTCCGACAAGATGCGAATGCCGGGCATGATCCGCTGGAAACCCGGTCCCCTATCAACGCGCCGGATTCAAGGCGTCGGGATCAACGCATCAGGCGATCGCCGCCCAGGATCGCGGCTGCCCGCGCATTCTTCCTGACATCGTTGACGACCAGAATTGCATGCAGTGCCGCGATCAGCCACAGCACGAAGCCGGGCGAGCCGCCCAGGAAAAGGCTGAAGATGAAAACGATCCAGGCGAGGCTGTAGATCGCCAGATTGATGATCGCCTGGAATATCTTGCCATAGAACAGCAGGGCCAAGGGCGGCAGGATCAGAGCGACGAGATAGATCATAAGCGGCGACACTCCATCCCAAAACCGGCCATCCCAAAACCGGCCATCCCAAAACCGGCCATCCCAAAACCGGCCATCCCAAACGGGCGGTCCTGATAGATAGGCAAGCCAGGCCGGAGTGCAACCCCGGCGCCTTGAATAGCTTTCCGCCTTTTATGTCCCGGGGGCCATCTGGATGTCCGTCTTGACGGAATTGGCGATGAAGCATTGCTCATGCGCTGAGTGATGCAGTTCCGCTTGCGTTGCGGCACTTGGCGGCTCCCCGGCATAGACGATGGTCGGGTTGAGCTCGACGCGGCTGACGATCAATTTTCCGTCGACCATCTCCATGACACCGGTCGCGTTGTCGGTATAGCTCTCGACGACGATCTGCTTGGGTGCCGCGAGCGAGAGAAAGGTCAACATGTGGCAGCTGGAAATCGCCGCGATATAGGCCTCCTCCGGATCGACATTGGCCTCCACGGAATAGGGAAGCGGCACGATATGGGGCGAGGCTGACGCCGGCACGACCTGGCCGCCGTCAAAGCGCCAAATATGCGCGCGGCTATAGCGCTTGTCGGTGAAGACTGCGCCATCGCGCTCCCAATGCACCTCGACGGTCATTTTCATGGTTAATCCCCTGTATCAATCGTCTGTCGGAATGGAAAGAAGCCTGGCAGTCGTTTGCGTGAGGTGACAGCGAAGATGCGCTGTCGCGGCGGCAAAATCCCGGTTCGCGCAGGCAGCGATGATCGCGGCGTGTTCTTCATAAAAATCGGTACGCTCCTTGGCGCCGCGCTGTTGATGAAAGCATGCCCGCCGGGCCTCTCCTCGCAGTGCCCCCAGGGTTCCCAGCAGCCGTGTGTTCTTGCACCCGCTGTAGAGGGTCAGGTGAAATTGCTGGTCTAGCTCCAGGATCTTCGCCGGGTCGTATTCTGCGAATAGCTCTTCGTTAAGCCTCTCTGCCGTCCGCAGGGCGGAAGGTGAGAGCAAGGGGGCCGATTGCTCCAGGGCGGCGACCTCCAGAATCGCTCGCAGCTCGGAAAGCTCGGCAGCCTCCCTTTCCGAGAAGATGGCCACCGCCAGGCTGCGATCGGGACGCCGCACGACCAGCCCGCGCCCGAGCAGCCGGTCCAGGGCCTGCCGGACTGGCTGGCGGCTGACCCCGAAACGCAGGGCGATCAATTCCTGCTTCAGGACTGAGCCCGGCGCCAACTCACCTCGCTCGATCTCGTCCTGCAGTTCACTGAATATTGACTTTGGATCCATGGATCCAAAGTATGACGGAATCTCGAAACGCGTCAAGCGTCATTGCCCACCCGTTCATGTGCTGGCTGCCTGAGGGTATCTCTGTCTAGAAAAAGGACGCTG
This sequence comes from Dongia sp., assembly GCF_041918875.1. GTDB lineage: Bacteria > Pseudomonadota > Alphaproteobacteria > Dongiales > Dongiaceae > Dongia. The sequence goes on along the minus strand of NZ_JAYRUV010000021.1, from coordinate 3,033 downwards.
CAATGCAGCAAAATCAGGCATTTCTGCGCCGGCGCGACATGCGCGTCGCACCTTGAAAACCCTGCCGACTCGATAGAGAAATCATGGCTGCAACAGTGGCGGCGTTGTCGGAGACCCGCGAAAAGTGCAATCATGGCGCCTGCGACGGATTCGCACGATCCTTGCTTCGGCAGTGCAGCAAATATGCTAATTTGCTGAAATATATAACATTATTCGCTATGCAGATGATGCATGCCGCATCTGTGAATTTGACTCTGGTAGGCTTCGGCAAATTCACTATTCTGCGCCCGTGCCGGTCAGCCACACTGTTGCAAAAATGCAACAAACGGAACGTTTCATTCCGGGAGGGGTTGAATGGTCACGATGGCGCCTTATTTGGCTGACAGAGTGATCGCGGTAACGAGTTTCGAAGCGCGAGCTTCACATCGAATTCGGGCGCGACGCCCGGATGGGGTCTTCGGACCCTACGTCTCCCAGACGTAAAGCCTCCCTGTTTAACTTGCCGGGCCTCGTGCCCGGCAATTTTTTTGCTCGTTTTTTGGCTCGGCTTGCCCAGCTACGGCGCCCAGCTATGGCGATTGCCATTCCTCGATGGCCTTGGCGATCAGGCCTTCCATCGTCTTTTCCGCGGCGAATTTGTGCATGGCCCTGCCGATTTTGCCGCGCAGGGCGCCGGTGTTGCAGGACGAGTCATGGGAGATGGTGAGGTATAGCTCTTCGTTGCTGATCGACTGGCTGCCCTCGTGGAGCGTTTCGATGCCGAGCTTCGCGGCAAAGGCATGGGCTGGCGCGTCTTCGTAGATGAGATAATCGGCCCTGGCATTGGCCACCATCTTCAGCGCGTTTTCCAGCTTGCCCACTTCCTCGATCGACAGATTGTCTTCGGCATAGCGATCGAACGTTTCGCCGAAGCTATTGTTGATCACGGTGACGCCTTGATGGCCGACGAGGTCGGACCATTGCCGGTAGTCGATAGGGCTGCCTGCCGCCGTCAGCACGACCGACCGCGTGACGGCCATGCTGGGATAGGCGTAGTCCATATAATCGAGCCGATCCAGGGTGAAGAACGCCCCGGCGATGAGGTCGACATGGCCGCTCTTCATTTCCTCCTGCACGCGGGCCCAGGAACCGATATAGCGCATCTCGATCGGAACGCCGATCTCCGCCGACAGCTTTTCCATCAGCGCGGCATTGGCGCCGACGAGACGGCTAGGATCTCGCGCATCGCGCCACAGATAGGGGGCATATTCCGGATTGCCGGAGGCGATGAGGCGTTCGCACGATTCGGCCCGCGCGCCCGATGCGCCGAAAACCGCCAGCACCGTGCAGGAAAGCGCGATCGGCACCAGGCTGGGCCGCATCGCTGTCCGGACACGCCGTGACATTCTCGCCTCCACCCAGGTTTTTCCGTCTTCAGTGTAGCAAGACATTGCATTGGAATGGAGACGCATTCTCAACGCCGGCATTCGCTCCTGCCAACCACGCAGTTGCGGCAAACGGCGATCGCCGTTTGCCGCACATCGGCGCCGTCAGGGGAGGATTGCATTCATCGCGCTGGCAGGGCCGAAGTGTTTCAGGCAGTGTGCCGCTCCTTGAGCTAAGGGGCTTCGCGTGACCGACAATCGGACATCCACCGCAGACACCGTCAACTGGCGCAATCTCATTGCCGCCTGCGCCGCGGTCTGTGTCTTTGCTTTCTCTCTTGGCGAGATGTTCCCCCTGCTGGCACTCTCCATGCGCGCCTGGGGCGTCAGCGAAGCCGTGATCGGCCTCAACACCGCCATGGCCCCGGTTGGCATTCTCCTGGCCGGCCTCGTCATCCCGAAGCTCTCACACAGTTTCGGCGCCAAGCCGGTCGCCATTTTCATGGCAATCGCCACCGGCATCCTGTTCCTGCTCTATCCGACCTTTCCCACCTTGTATGCGTGGTTTCCGCTGCGTCTGGCGCAAGGCATCTTCGTGGCGACACTGTTCGCCCTCAGCGAGGCCTGGGTGCTGAGCAACGCGTCCGGCAGCGCGCGGGGCCGCGTGGTCGGAATCTACGCGACCTGCATTTCGGCCACTTTCGGCGTGGGGCCCGGCGTCGTCGCCTGGACGGGGATCGGCGGCTATCTGCCCTTCGCCATCGGTGCCGCCGTCCTTCTTCTCGCGACCTTGCCCATCTCTCAGGTCTCGACCGACGCCGCCAACAGCGCGGACCAGCCGCATGTCTCGATCTTCGCCTTCTTTCCCAAGGCGCCCCTGCTGCTGATCGCGATCGGCGTGCACGCCATGTTCGATGGCGGCATGCTGGGCTTTCTGGCGGTCTACGGTGCGCAGATGGGCATGAGCGAAAGCGTCGCCGCTCTCACCATCACCGCTTTGTCGCTGGGCAATGTCTTCTTCCAGATCCCGATCGGCTGGATCGCCGACCGTACGTCGAAGCGCACGACCATGACCGCCTGTTTTTTCGCCACGGCCCTGGGCCTTGCCCTGCTGCCTTTCGCCATCGCCACGGTCCTGGTCTGGCCGCTGGTGCTGGTGACCGGCGCTGCCGGCTTCGGTATCTACACCGTCGGCCTGTCGGAGCTCGGCGACCGCTTCCGCGGCAGCGACCTCATTGCCGGCACGTCGGCCTTTTCGACCATGTGGGGCCTGGGCGCACTGCTGGGTTCGGTGGTCTGCGGGTTTGCGATGGATCTGTTCGGCCCGCACGGCTTCCCCGGCGTGCTCTTCGTGGTCTTCGCGATCTTCATCGCCGTCCAGGCGGTGCGCAGCTACCGCCAAGCGGGACGGGTGGCGGCGTAGGGCTTCACAGGCGAGAATCATCACCTAAGCCCCCCTCCCGACCTCCCCCTGAAGGTGGGAGGAGAAGAGAGAAAACCCCTCTCACCTTCAGGGGGGAGGTCGGGAGGGGGCGATCCGGGCGGTATAGACCGGAGAGATAGGTAACAGTTTGGACCGGAGAGATGGGTAACAGGTCAACATGGTCGGCAAGGGGGACTTGCCGATGCCTTGGAAAGAGACCTGTGTCATGGATGAGCGTTTGCAGTT
>NZ_JAYRUV010000020.1:0-80076 GCF_041918875.1 Dongia sp. | reverse complement strand
GATGGACCGGATACTACGGAAAGCCAGGCCCCATCGTCATGCTCAGAGGTCTCAATCAGTTCCATGCAATCAAGCATGGCTGGAACCTCCGAAATGTGTGAATCTCGTAGCCTCGCGGGAGAGGGTCAGGGTGAGGGGGGGCGGGCGACTGGGCTCGGTGGTAACGTCAGAAGTGCCGATAGCCCTTGCTGGCCAGTTCGAGTGCCGCGCCGTCGCGGTCGACGACCGTGACACCCTGCCCCGGCGCGATCTCGCCGACGATTGTCAGCCGCATATCGAGTTCGGCGGCGATGCCGAGGAGGTCCGGCACTGCATCGGGTGATGCCGTCAGCAGTAATTCGTAATCGTCGCCGCCGGTGAGGATCAGCGGCAGCCGGGTCATGTCGTCGGCGAGGATGGCGGCGGCGGCTTCCGAGACCGGCACGGCATTGGCGCGCAACGTGGTCGCCACGTGGGAGGCGTCGGCTATGTGCGCGAGATCGGCGACCAGGCCGTCCGACACGTCCATCATGGCATGGACCCGGCCACTTTCCATCAGGGCGCGGCCCAGATCGACGCGCGGCTGCGGCAGGTGATAGCGGTTGGTCAAATAGCGCCGGCTGGTTTCGTCGAGCCCCGGAAATTCGTTGCGCAGCACCTTGAGCCCAAGCGCGCCGTCGCCGATCGAGCCGGAAACCAGCACGGCATCGCCGGGCCTGGCGCCGTTGCGGCGCGGGGCCTTCCCCGCCGGCACCGTGCCGATGGCGGTCAGCGACAGGGTCAGCGGCCCCGGTGTCGCCACCGTATCGCCGCCCATGAGGCCGATGCCGAATTCGGCCTGGTCGGCGGCAAGCCCTTCGCAGAAGGTGGCGACCCATGCCTCGTCCACATCGGGCGAGAAGGCCGTTACCATCAGATAGCCGACGGGCCGGGCGCCCTTGGCGGCGAGGTCGGAGAGATTGACCCGCAGCATCTTGCGGGCGACGAGATCGGCGGGATCCTCGGGCAGGAAATGGATGCCGGCCACCAGCGCATCGGCGGTGAGGACCAGTTCCTCGCCCAGGGCCGGCGCCCAGGTGCAGACATCGTCATCGAGGCCGAGTGCGCCCGGCATATTGGCCGCCAGCGGCTTGAAGTAGCGCGCGATGAGGTCGAACTCACCGGGCAGCCGGTTATTATCTGGCGGTCTGGCCACCGCGCCCGCTTCCCTTGCCCGCCAGCTCGCCCGGGCGCAGCGTCTGCGCCAGCTTGTCGAGGATTCCGTTGGTCATGCCGGTTTCCTTCTCGCCGAAGAAGGCATCGGCCACGGCGAGGTACTCGCTGATCACCACCTTGGGCGGCACATCCTGGCGGTGGGCGAGTTCAAAGGCCCCACAGCGCATGATGGCGCGCAGGATCGATTCCAGCCGCTCGACGCTCCATTCGTCCGAGATGACGGCCGAGAGCATGTCGTCGAGTTCGCCGACGCTGGCGGCGACACCGCGCACCAGTTCGGCAAAGAGCTTGCGGTCGGCCGGGGGCAGTTCCGATTCCTCACCCGCCTTGCGGTTGATTCGGTGGGTGCCGAATTCGCTGATGATCGCCTCGGGCTTGCCGCCGGTCTGTTCCCATTGATAGAGCGCCTGCACGGCGGCCAGGCGCGCAGCTCGCCGCTCCAGCGCCAGTTGCTGGCTGCGTTCCTTGGCGGTGAGGCTCTTATCTTGGGCCATCACGACCCCAGCTGCTTCTTGAGGGCGATGAGGCTCATGGCAGCAAGGGCGGCCCCGCCGCCCTTGTCGAGTTCGCTCACCTTGGCGCGGACCCAGGCCTGCTCGTCATTCTCGCAGGTGAGGATGCCGTTGCCGATGCAGAGGCCATATTCCGTCGCCAGGCTCATCAGGCCCCGGGCGCTTTCGTTGCAGACGGTCTCATAATGAGTGGTCTCGCCGCGGATGACGCAGCCCAGCGCCACATAGCCGTCGAACTTCCTCTTCAGCTTGCCGGTCTCGGCCGCCAGATGGGCGAGGCGGATCGCCGCCGGAATCTCGAGGGCACCCGGCACGGTGAAGCGCTCATAGGTGGCGCCCACGGTATCGAGCGCGCGCTTGGCGCCGTCCCACAGCGCGTCGGAAAGGTCTTCGTAGAAGCGCGCTTCGACGACCATGATATGCGGTTTGTCGGTCATAGTTCCTGAAACTCTATCCAAGGGTTGCCGCCTTTTAACGGCTTACCCGCCTGAGGTCGAGCGCTGCTTATCTGCCATCCTGGCCGAGCAGTCTCGCCACATAACGGGCGATGAGGTCGATCTCCAGATTGACCCGCTGCCCGACGGTGGCCTTGCCCAGATTGGTGGCGACCTGGGTGATCGGGATGAGGCAGACGCCGAACTGGCGGCCGCTCACTTCGTTGACCGTGAGCGACACACCGTCGATCGTCACCGAGCCCTTGGAGGCGATATATTTTGCCAGATTATCAGGGGCTTCGACGGTTAGCCGCAAGCTGCCCTTGTCATCGGCGGCACTCACGACCGAGCCGATGCCATCGACATGGCCGGCGACGATATGGCCGCCCAGCTCGTCACCCACCAGCATGGGGCGTTCGAGGTTGATGCGATCGCCAACTTTCCAGTCTTTCAAGGTGGTTACGGCAAGTGTCTCCTGTGCCGCCTCAAAGGCCAGCCAGCCAGCGCCCTTCTCCACGACGCTGAGGCAGCAGCCATTGCAGGCGACTGATGCGCCAATGGCGATGGGGCCGGTATCGTAGCCGGTGGCGATCTCCAGCCGCGTCACGGCGCCTGGTTTCAGCGCGCGGACGGTGCCGAGGTCCGTCACAATTCCAGTAAACATCTTTTAGTTTCCGTAGCTTGAAAGAACAGGCTCAGTCGGCGCGGGCATAGAGCGAGAAGTTGTCCGGGCCGACCTGCTGTGCCGACAGAAGCTTGAATCGGCTGATCCGGTCAAGCGCGGGCCGGCCCAGTTCGCCGATGGCAGCCATGCCGTCGTCGCCGATCACCAGGGGTGCCTGGAACCAAGCGAGGCGGTCGACCAGATCCTCCTTGAGGAGGCTGGTGGCGAGATTGGCACCACCCTCGACCAGGATCCGGGTCAGCCCGCGATCGGCCAATTCATTGAGAACGGTTCTTAATTGGACCCTTCCGGAATCGCCCCTTGAGGGACAAATCAGGGTCAATTCGGGATCGCGGAACCGGCTGAAATCGGCCTCGGCGGCCGTCACGATCCAGGTCGGGAACCGATCCTGGTCCGCAAGCAGTTTCGCGGTCGGGGGAATCTGCAACCTTGTGTCGAGGACGACCCGGACCGGCGAGCGTGCCTCGAGCCCTGGGAGCCGGCAGGTCAATTCAGGATCGTCGGCCAGCACCGTCCCCGATCCCACCATGATGGCGTCATGAGCGGCACGGAGCCGGTGGCCGATCGCACGGGCGGCGGGTCCGGTGATCCATTTGCTCTCGCCCGAAAGGGTCGCGATGCGGCCGTCGAGGGAGGTGGCGAGTTTCAGGGTAATGAGCGGCCGGCCGAGTTTGATCCGGGTGAAGAAACCGGCATTGTCCTCCCGCGCCTCAGCTTCGAGGACGCCTTCGGTGACCGCGATCCCGGCCTTCTTCAGGATGGCGATGCCGCCGCCGGCGACGCGCGGGTCGGGATCGCCGGTGGCGATGACGCAGGCCTTGATCCCCGCCGCCACCAGCGCCTCGGCGCAGGGCGGGGTCCTGCCATGATGAGCGCAGGGTTCGAGCGACACATAGGCGGTGGCGCCCCGCGCCAGGATACCGGCCTGGGCCAGGGCTTCGGTTTCGGCATGGGGCCGGCCGCCCGGTTGCGTGTAGCCACGCCCGACGACGCGGCCGTTTTGCACGATAACGCAGCCGACGGATGGATTGGGCCAGGTGCGGCCCAGATTGCGCCGCCCAAGGCCCAGCGCCGCGCTCATATGGGCGCGGTCGGTGTCGGTCTCGGGCTTAGTCGTTCTCGCCACCGAGCTTGCCGATGAAGGTCTCGAAATCCTTGGCTTCGCGGAAGTTGCGATAGACCGAGGCGAAACGCACATAGGCCACCTTGTCGAGGCTGGCCAGGGCGTCCATGACCGCCTCGCCGATCATCGAGGTCGGCACTTCGGTCTCGCCGGAGCTTTCCAGGCGCCGCACGATGCCGTTGACCACGCGTTCGAGCCGTTCGGCATCCACCGGGCGCTTCCGGAGCGAGGTCTGCATCGAGCGCATCAGCTTGTCGCGTTCGAAGGGTTCGCGCTGCCCATTGCTTTTCACCACCACGAGTTCGCGCAGCTGCACGCGCTCGAAGGTCGTGAAGCGGGCGCCGCAATTGCCGCATTGGCGCCGGCGGCGGATCGCGGCGTTATCGTCGGTCGGCCGCGAATCCTTCACCTGGGTATCTTCATTGCCGCAAAATGGGCAGCGCATCTGTCCCCTCTTCCCCGTTCAGTCCCGATTACCGGTTCGGATAAATCGGAAACTGGCGGCACAAGGCTTGCACGTCCTTGCGCACGGCTGCTTCCGTCGCCGAATTGTCGTCGGGATGCGCCGCGAGCCCATCCAGCACGCGGCAGATCAGTTTGCCGATTTGACGGAATTCCCCGGTGCCGAAGCCGCGCGTCGTTCCCGCCGGCGTACCCAGGCGGATACCTGACGTGATCATCGGCTTTTCGGTGTCGTAGGGAATGCCGTTCTTGTTGCAGGTGATGCCGGCATGGTCGAGCGTCGCCTCGGCCGCCTTGCCGGTCAGCTTCTTGGGCCGCAGATCGACCAGCATCAGGTGATTGTCGGTGCCGCCCGTGGTGATGGCATAGCCGCCTTCGATGATCGTATCCGCCAGCACCTTGGCGTTGTCGATGACCTGCTGGGCATAGACCTTGAATTCCGGCTTCAGCGCCTCGCCGAAGGCCACGGCCTTGGCGGCGATGACATGCATCAGCGGGCCGCCCTGGAGGCCCGGGAACACGGCCGAATTGATCTTCTTACCCATATCCTCGTCATCGGCGAGGATCATGCCGCCGCGAGGGCCGCGCAGGGTCTTGTGCGTCGTGGTGGTGACGACATGGGCATGCGGGAAGGGGCTGGGATGCACACCCGCCGCGACCAGACCGGCGAAATGCGCCATGTCGACCATGAAGATTGCGCCGACGGCATCGGCGATCTTGCGGAAGCGCGCGAAATCCCAGACGCGCGGATAGGCGGAACCGCCGGCCAGGATCAGCTTGGGCCTCGATTCACGGGCGAGCTTTTCGACCTCGTCCATATTGATCGTCAGCGTGGCCGGATCGACCGTGTAGGAGACGACCTTGAACCACTTGCCGGACTGATTGGCGGGCGAACCGTGGGTCAGATGACCGCCGGCCGCCAGGTTGAGGCCCATGAACGTGTCGCCCGGCTGCAGCAGCGCCATGAACACGCCCTGGTTGGCCTGGGCGCCCGAATGCGGCTGCACGTTGGCGAATTTGCAGTTGAACAGCTTCTTGGCGCGCTCGATCGCCAATTCCTCGGCAAGGTCGACGAATTCGCAGCCACCGTAGTAACGGCGCGACGGATAGCCTTCGGCATATTTGTTGGTCAGCACCGAACCCTGTGCTTCGAGAACCGCGCGCGAGACGATGTTCTCGGAGGCGATCAGTTCGATCTGGTCCTGCTGGCGGGTGAATTCCTTGCCGATCGCGTCGAAGATCGCGGTGTCCTGCTCGGCCAGCGGCTTATCGAAGAAACCCGGCATCGGCCTGTAATTCTTGGTGTCCTTATTCATTCCCTCTAACCTTTCCTGGCCATCATCCGGCGCCTTGGACGGCTGCCGGCGTCGCGAAATTCGACCAAAGTCCTAGCTGAACTTGGCGACGCGATTTTGGTGACGGCCCCCTTCGAAATCTGTCCCAAGAAACACCTGCAAACAGTCGCGAGCGACATCGGCGCCGGTGGTCCTGCCACCAAGGCAGAGAACATTGGCGTCGTTGTGGAGCCGCGCCAGTTTGGCGGTGAGATGATCGTGGCAGAGTGCCGCCCGCACATGGGCGTGTCGGTTGGCGGCCATCGAAATGCCGATCCCCGACCCGCAGACCAGAACGCCGCGCGAGACCGTGCCGGCCTTCAGCGCCTCCGCCATCTTCTTGGCGAAATCAGGATAGTCGACCGAAGCCGGACCGTCCGCGCCAAGATCCAACGGCTCGAAACCGAGCCGTTCAAGCTCTTGCTTCAATTGGGTTTTCAGTTCGAACCCAGCATGGTCGCTGGCAATCGCAATCTTTTCCGCCATAAGTCCCGGCCCAGTATGCAAGATGCACGAGCCAGCGCCACGCGGCGGGTTCGAGCGGGGCTACCATATAGCTGGGCCGGGGTCGGCGCCAACCACAATCTATGCCGAAATTCCGCGGAAATCGGCCTATTGGCGGACGGCCAGCCCCTCATTCCAGACATACCAGATATAGTTGGGCGCCTTGAGATCGCCCTTCGCGTCCCAGCCAAGCTCGCCAAGGATCGTCCTGACCGGGTTCTGGCGCAGAAAATCGCCGATCGCCTTGGCGTCCGTGCCCTTGGTCGCTTCGGCGGCGGCGGCGAAGACCTGAATCGCGGCATAGGCGTTGATGGCGTCGTTGCCGGGCTCGGCCCCTTCGGCCCTGAGACGCGCGACGACATCGGCTGCTTCCGGCCGTTCGACCGCCGGCGCCTGGTCGCTGTAGCGGACGCCGGTGCCGCGCCCCTGGGAGAAAGACCAGAATTCGGGATTGCTGAGCATGTCGGGTCCGACAAGCTGGGTCGGCAGCTTTGCCACCCGCATCGCCCAGGCCAGGCGCCCGATATCATCGTGATAAGCCGCGACATAGAGGACACTTGGCTGCGCCTTCTTCAGGGCGTTCACCAGACTGGAATAGCTGGTCTGGCCTTGCGTGAATTCACCGTCGATGACCGGGCGAATCCCCTTTTCCTTCAGCCGGGCCAGGAGCTTCGTGGCGATGCTCTTGCCGTAAAGGCTGTTGTCGCTGACGACCGCGACCGGCTGGCCTGGATAAGTCTGGGCGATCCAGTCGGCGGCGAAGATTCCCTGCATGTCGTCGCGGCCGACGACGCGAAACATGGTCGTCACCTTGCGCTGTGCCGCAATGTCGGTCACCAGACCATTCGTGACGGAGGGCGTGATCTGAAGAACATCGGCCGCGCCGTAGATATTGGCCCCTTCGATGGAGGAGCCGGAGCAGAAGTGGCCGTCGACGAAAACGGCGCCCTTCTGAATGAGCTCGGTAGCGGCGCTTTCCGCCTCTTTCGTGCCACACTTGTCGTCTTCCACTTCGAGGACGACGCGACGGCCAAGGAGGCCGCCGGCGGCGTTGAGGTCGGCCACGGCAAGCTCGGCCCCCCGCCGCATGTCGAGGCCATACTTCTGCAGATCCCCGCTCATCGGCCCGGCAAGTCCGATGACGATGCGCCCATCCTCCTCGGCGGCAATCCGCGCCGCGTCGGCATTGGCCATGACCTTGGCCCTGGCGGCCTCGGCCTCCTCGCGCGTGGGTCCGCTGGGTCCGGCGCAGGCCGCCAGAAAAAGAGCCGACATCAGTTGAACGATAAACAGGCGGCTGACAGTCACGATCTTCCATCCCCAAAGACATTCTCTCCGTGTAGATCCCCGGAGTGTATTTCTTGTCATTTACGATTAATGAGCGACCCGGCCGGATGCAAGGCCCCACATCGGCCAGCCTGGACGGCCCCATGACAAATCGGCCTCGATTGATCCAGGTCAGGACCCTTCGCGCGGCAAACATCGACGATATGGGGCGAGGCGAAAGTTTGCCGGGAGGAATGCCGACCGGGCCGCATCGGGCTGGGTGAACAGCCCGAACCCGGGATGGGACCGCTCGGCTCGGCGTGCCGATCCGCATCGCCATGGCGGCGATCCGCGATACGGACAGGGTGCCCCATTGGACGGCGCCCCATTGGACAACGATCTGGCGCAGTTCGGCCGGAAGTGGAGATCGATCATTGTAAAACCATGCAAGGAGGGTTCCATGCGTATCTCGATACCTGCCCTGACGATAGCCGCGCTGCTCATCGGAACGCCGGCGATCGCGCAACAGAACACCCAGCCGACGATGGGCTCCGGGATGATGGGTTCCGGGATGATGAATCCTGCCCAGCATATCGAAGGCCGCCTCGCCTTTCTCAAGACGGAATTGAAGATCACCGAGGCGCAGGCGCCGCAATGGGACGCCTATGCCGACGCCTTGCGCGCCAATGCCAAGCGCAAGGGCGCGATGATGCACGACATGATGTCGAAGGGCATGATGGGCCAGGGCATGATGGGTCAGGGGATGATGATGGGGAACCAGGGCCAGGGCATGATGGGCCAGGGGATGATGATGCAGGGCATGACGATGCAGGGCAAGGACGGGAAGCCGCTGCCCTTGCCCGAGCGCCTCAAATGGATGGAAGAGCATATGAGCGCGCATTTGGAGATGCTGCAGGCGATCAAGGAGCCTGCAACCAAGCTCTACGACGTGCTGTCGCCGGAACAGAAGGCCGTGGCCGATCAGTTGATGATGGGTCCGATGGGCATGATGTAAAATCGCCCGCCTCACGCTCCACGGAAGCCGCACCAACAAAAAAAGCCCGGGCCGAGGCCCGGGCTTTCTTCATCTGCTCAAAAGAGCCGACGCTTAGTTCAGCGGCTCTTGGATAGCTTTGCCGTCGTGCCAGACATACCAGGCGTAGTTGACCTTGGTCAGATCGCCCTTGGCATCGAAGGTCAGGTCGCCGATCGCGGTGGGGATCGGCGCAGCGCGCATCGCTTCCGCGACCTTCGCTCCGTCCGTCGAACCAGCCGCCGTCGCCGCCGCGGCCCAAGCCTGGATCGCAGCGTAGGAGTTCAGCGTGTAGCCTTCCGGCTCGTAATTGTCGGCACGGAACGCGGCCACGACATCCTTGGCGGAGTCGAGGTTGACTGCCGAAGCGCCGTCACTGTAGCGCAGGCCTTCGCCGGCCGGACCGGAGATCGACCAGAACTCGGCGGTGTTGAGAGCGTCGGCCGAGACGAACGCGGCTTCGAGGCCCTGTTCGCGCGCCTGACGGACCATCAGACCCACGTCATTGTGATAGCCGCCGATATAGACGGCGTCGATCTTGGCGTCCTTCAGCTTGCTGATGAGCGCGGAAAAGTCCTTTTCCTTGGCGGTATAGGTTTCACGCAGCGCAACCTTGCCACCCGAGGCTTCGTAGTTCTTCGCGGTTTCGTTGGCGAGACCCTGGCCATAGGCCGACTTGTCGTCGAGGATGGCGACATTCTTGCCCGGATAGGTCTTGGCCAGCCACGGGCCGGCGAAGACACCCTGGGCATCGTCACGGCCGCAGGTGCGGAACACGGTGTTGACGCCTTTGGCCGCCATATCTTCGGTGAAGGCCGGGTTGGTCGAGGCCGGGGTGATCTGCACGATGCCTTCTTCGGCATAGACCGCCGAAGCCGGGATCGAGGAACCCGAGCAGAAGTGACCGGCGACGAAGGCGACTTCCTTCTTCACCAGATCGTTGGCAACCTGCACGGCCTGTTTCGGGTCGCACTGGTCGTCGCCGATTTCGAGCTTCAAGGTCTTACCGAGCACGCCGCCCTTGGCGTTGATGTCGGCAACCGCCTTCTCCGCACCGCGCTTCAGCTGTTCGCCGAAGGCAGCGAGTTCGCCGGTCATCGGACCAGCAACGGCGATGGTCAGATCCTCCGCCTTGGCCGAGGTGACGCCGAAGGCGCCGGCAGCCAGCACGGCGGCCAAAGCCGTCGAGCCAATCAGATTCTTAAGCATAGATCCCTCACATAAAGCCTGAGTTTTCACTTACCCCTGCGGTCTTCCGCCGTCAGGTTAAGCTGACGGCATCTTCCCGCCTTACTGCAGCCGGGTCAATCCAAACCGACTGCAAAACTCCGTGATCCGCATATTCCCGCGGTTTGTCGTATTTAACCTTACTTAACCCTGGGTTGCGGCCTTTTCGCGCCAGCTGAACACGCCGGTACGCTCGTAGATCCAGGGGTACTGCGCCACCATTTTGCGCGCCTGAGTGAGGCGGTAGGCAATCAGGGCCATCGCGACGATGACGATCAGATCGAGCAGGATTGCCAGGATATCGAAGAACTGCTGCTGGAACAGGGCCCTCGCCAGAAAGCGATTAAAAACCACGAGCAGAAATCCGTAAGGCAGGTTCTGCCAGGCCGGGCGCCACGTCTCGGCGAGCGCTTGCCCCATCAGGAAGGCGGCGCTTCCGAAGATGCAGACGGTGAGAAAAACAAAAACCCACATATCAATCTCCGCTCAATGGCCGCCTTCAAGATAGGCCGCGCGTACTTCTGCATTGCTCAGCAATTCGGCGCCGGTGCCCGAGATGGTAATCGTGCCATTGACCATCACGTAGCCGCGATGCGCGAGCTTCAGCGCGTGATTGGCATTCTGTTCGACCAGGAACACGGTCATGCCCTGCTGCTCGTTGATCTCGCGGATGATGCCGAAAATCTGCCGCACGATCAGCGGCGCCAGCCCCAGCGACGGTTCGTCGAGCAGCAGCAGGCGCGGCCGGCTCATCAGCGCACGGGCGATGGCCAGCATCTGCTGCTCGCCGCCCGACAGTGTGCCACCGCGCTGGTTCATGCGCTCTTTCAAGCGCGGGAAGATCGTGAATACGCGCTCAAGGTCTTGATCGAAATGCTGCGGCTGGCTGGTGATCGCCCCCATATGGAGGTTTTCCATGACACTCATGCGCGGGAAAATGCGGCGGCCTTCCGGCGATTGCGCGATGCCGAGACGCATGATCTCGAAGGTCGGCATCTGCGCGATGTCCTTGCCTTCGAAGACGATGCGGCCTGAACGCGCCCGCGGCGTCCCGCAAATGGTCATAAGCAGGGTCGACTTGCCGGCACCGTTGGCGCCGATCAAGGTGACGATCTCGCCCTGCTTCACTTCGAGGTCGACGCCCTTGAGCGCCTCGATATGGCCGTAGAAAGTGTGAACGCCTGAAATCGTGAGCATCGCCAAGCCTATTCCTTCTCGTCTTCGCCGAGATAGGCGCGGATGACCGCCGGGTCATTGCGGATCTCGACCGGCGTGCCGTCCGCGATCTTGCTGCCGTAATCCAACACGACGATGTGGTCCGAAATTCCCATGACGACGCTCATGTCATGTTCGATCAGCAGCAGGCCGATGCCGAACTCATCGCGGATCGAGAGCAGCAGGGCGTTGAGCTCGGCCGATTCCTTCGGATTGAGGCCGGCCGCCGGCTCGTCGAGGCAGAGCAGCACCGGCTCGGTGCACATGGCGCGCGCGATTTCCAGCCGCCGCTGGTCGCCATAAGGCAGGCTGCCGGCAGGTTCGTCGGCGACATGGGTCAGTTTCACCCGCTCCAACCAGTGCACCGCGAGATCGCGGGCCGCCGCTTCGGCATGGCGGAATGCCGGCAGGCCGAGGAGCCCCAGCACGGTCCATCCCGAAGCGTGCATCAGCTTGTTATGCTGCGCCACCATGAGATTTTCCAGCACTGACATGCCCGGGAACAGCCGGATGTTCTGGAAGGTGCGCGCCACCTTGGCCTTCTGACCGATGCGGAAGCCGTCCATGCGTTCCAGCAGGAAGGGTTCGCCATGCGGACTGCGGAGCGCGATGCGGCCGACCGTCGGTTTGTAGAATCCGGTGATGCAGTTGAACAAGGTCGTCTTGCCGGCACCGTTTGGACCGATGACGCCGGTGATCTGGCGGCTGCGCGCCGAAAAGCTCACATCGTTGATGGCGACGAGGCCGCCGAAACGCATGGTCAGCCGCTCGACCTCGAGCAGGGTATCGTCCGCCGCGTTCATCGCGGTCCGCGCGCTCATTGCCCGGCTCCCGGCGCGGCCACATTGGGCGACTTTGCCTTGGTCGATCTCAGTAGGATGGTGGGGATGCGATAAGAGAGCAGACCCTTCGGACGCAGCAGCATGATCAGCACCATGACGCCGCCGAAGACCAGCATGCGGTAGAGCGAGAGTTCACGTAAGACCTCGGGCAAGCCGATGAGCAGGATGGCGGCCAGGGCGACGCCGACCTGGCTGCCCATGCCGCCCAGCACCACGATCGCCAGGATCACGGCGGATTCGATGAAGGTGAAGCTTTCAGGGCTGACGAAGCCCTGGCGCGTGGCGAAGAAGGAGCCGGCGAAACCCGCGAACATCGCGCCCAAGGCAAAGGCCGTCAGCTTGGTGTTCGTCGGATTGATGCCGAGCGCACGGCACGCGGTCTCGTCCTCGCGCAGGGCCTCCCACGCCCGGCCGATCGGCATCTTGCGCAGGCGGATGGTCACGAAGTTGGTGACCAGCGCCAGCACGAGGATGACGTAATAGAGGAAGTAGATCCGGTGCACCGTGGCGAACTCCACCCCGAACAAGGTGTGGAAAGCCAATTCCCCTTCCGCCGGGTTGCGCTCGAACGGGATGCCGAAGAAATCGATCTTGGCGATGTTGCCGATGCCGTTCGGGCCGCCGGTGAAGACCTGCCAGTTGATGAGGATGATGCGGATGATTTCGCCGAAGCCCAGCGTCACGATCGCGAGATAGTCGCCGCGCAGGCGCAGGACCGGGAAACCGAGGGCGACGCCGAAACCCGCCGCCATGGCACCCGCGATCGGCAGGCTTTCCCAGAAGTTCAGCCCCAACGTGGTCGAGAGCTTGGCATAGGTATAGGCGCCCACCGCATAGAAGGCGACATAGCCAAGATCGAGCAGGCCGGCGAGGCCCACCACGATGTTGAGGCCCCAGCCGAGCATCACATAGGTCATCACCAGGATGAGGCTGTCGACGAAGGAGCGGCTGCCGCAGGCCTGGAACCAGGACGGCATCCAGTCGCAATTGACGAGCGGCAGCATGACGGCAAAGCCGATCAGGATCGGCCCGAGAACGCCGGAGAGATTGCGGGCAAAGCGGGCCTGACGCGCTTCGGCCGCCTCGCGCACATCGAGCGTCTGGGCACCCTGCGCCTTGCGGCGGCGTGTCTTGGCGGCCGAGGCGAACACGAAGAAGGCGCCGAGGCCGAAGATGACATTCACCATCGGCTGCTCGAAGGGCAGGATGTCGGGCTGCAGCGGATCGACCGTCACCAGGAACTCGCCATAGGCCGGCAGTTCCAGCACGCCGACCACGCCGGCACCGAAGAGATAGAGGAAACCGAGACCGCCCAGCACCAGCGCCGGCAGCGTGCGGTCGAACCGGGTCAGCGTCAGCAGGAAGCGGCCAGCCGGGATGAGCAGCATCGCCCAGACCACGTCGCCGTAGCGCGTGATGTAGCTCATCTGTTCGCCCTGCAGCACCTGGGTCTGGTAGCCCACCATCAACCAGCCGAGCAGGAAGACAAGGATGGATGTGAAGACCGCTTCCTTGGCAGCCTCGACATAGGCTGACGGCGGTTTGGGGGCGGCGGAGAGGCCTTGGGTCATGTTCGTCATCGCTGTCAGACCTTCTCGACTTCAGGCCGGCCGAGGAGGCCGGTCGGGCGGAAGATCAGCACCAGGATCAGAACGCCGAACGCAGCCACGTCCTTGTATTCCGCCGAGAAGTAATTGGACCACATGGCTTCGATAAGACCGATGAGAATGCCACCCAGCATGGCGCCGGGCAGCGAGCCGATGCCACCCAGAACCGCCGCGGTGAAGGCTTTGATGCCGGCGATGAAGCCCATGTAGAAATCGTTGTTACCCCAATAGAGCGTCACCATCATGCCGGCCACAGCAGCGAGCCCCGCGCCCATGACGAAAGTCAGGGAAATCGTCCGGTCCACATTGACGCCGAGCAGCGAGGCCATCTTCATGTCCTGCTCGCAGGCGCGCTGCGCCCGGCCCAAAGCCGTGCGCGAGATGAGCAAGGCGAAGCCGGTCATCAACACAATCGTCAGCAGAATGATGATGATCTGCATGAAGCCGAGCTGCACGGCGAAGCTGCCGTCCGACCGACTCATCAACTCCAAGCCGCCACGGATGACCGGTTCAACCGGTTTGGGCCGCGGCCCCTGCAGCAACTGGACGTAGTTCTGCAGAACGATCGACATGCCGATGGCGGAGATGAGGGGAGCCAGGCGCGGCGCACCGCGCAATGGACGGTAGGCGATTCGCTCAACCATCCAGCCATAGGCGGCGGTGAGCACGATGGCGACCACCAGCATGATCAGCAATTGCAGTGGCACCCAGCTGATGCCGAGCGTACCGCAGAGCAGCAGCACGATCATGGCCTGAAAGGCACCGATCATGTAAACATCGCCATGGGCGAAGTTAACCATGCCGATGATGCCGTAGACCATCGTGTAACCGATGGCGATGAGGCCGTAGATGGAACCTAGCGTTAGCCCGTTGATCAGCTGCTGCACAAATGGCGGGAACTTGTCGTCAAGCAGCGGCGATAAAGACAGAAACCATTCCATCTCGCGCGCAGTCTCCTCTCTTCTGGGCCCATCTAGCGGCCCGCCTTGAACTGCATGTCCTGGCGGAGGATCGGATCTGGAATGCCCCAAACCGGCACGCGGAATCGAGTCCTTGGTGGAACCGACCCAGCAGCGCCGACGTCACGTCAAACGAAAGGCCCCCATTCCGGCCGCCTCTCGCGGGACCGTCTCCGGCCCCGTCGGCATGCAGCTCGTCATTGCCGCGGAACCTATCGTGACAATTCAGGGGGGACAAGGTGTTATTTATGTTCGCCTGCCGTTCCGTCAGGATGGGTGTCCTTTCGCCGGGCCAACACGAATTCCAGCTTGCGGATCGCCGCCTGGGCCGCCTGATGCTGGGGCAGGTTCGCTGGAACCGGCATCGAGACTTCGATCAGGGTCACGGGGTCCATCGCCGAAACCTTGACGTAGGCGCCGACCTGATGAAACTCGACGATATAACCGGTGCCGGACAACGAATACCTCCCGCCCCTGTCCTCAGGTGTCCTCAGGGACAATGCCTAGCTCGGGGGCAATGCATAGCTCGCATGCGCCGGCGGCTGAACTGAGGCCAGGACACATAAGCGGCCTGCGCCAAGCCGCCCTGTCGCATGCCCGATTGCCATGATATAGCATCCGCCGCCGACCAGGATAACGACAAAAGCCTTTGGAGTACGAGAATGAGTTCCGCCCGCCACGCCAAGCCTGAATTCAAATGGGAGGATCCGCTCTTCCTCGACGCACAGTTGACGGAGGAAGAACGGCTGGTGCGCGACACGGCGCGCAATTATGCGCAGGACAAGCTGATGCCCCGCATACTCGAAGCCAACCGTCATGAGCGCTTTGACCGCGAGATCATGAACGAGCTGGGCGAACTTGGCCTGCTCGGTTCGACCATCGATGGCTATGGCTGCGCCGGCACGAACTATGTCTCCTACGGCCTGGTGGCGCGCGAGGTCGAACGGGTCGATTCTGGCTATCGTTCGGCGATGTCGGTGCAATCGAGCCTGGTGATGCACCCGATCAATGCCTACGGCACCGAAGCGCAGCGCCAGAAATGGCTGCCCAAGCTCGCGACCGGCGAACTGGTCGGCTGCTTCGGTCTCACCGAACCCGATCACGGTTCGGACCCTGGCGGCATGAAGACCCGCGCCAGGAAGGTCGATGGCGGCTATATCGTCACCGGCGCCAAGATGTGGATCACGAACTCGCCGATCGCGGATGTCGCCGTCGTGTGGGGCAAGACCGAAGACGATGTCATCCGCGGCTTCGTGCTCGAGCGTGGCATGAAGGGTTTCTCGACCCCGAAAATCCAGGGCAAGTTCTCTCTGCGCGCGTCGGTCACAGGCGAGATCGTCATGGACAATGTGTTCGTGCCGGACGAGAACCTGCTGCCGAATGCGAAGGGTCTTGGCGGCCCGTTCGGCTGCCTCAACAATGCCCGCTACGGCATCGCCTGGGGTGCGTTGGGGGCGGCGGAATTCTGTTGGCACGCGGCGCGGCAATATACGCTGGACCGTAAGCAGTTCGGCCGGCCGCTTGCGGCCACCCAGCTGATTCAGAAGAAGCTTGCCGACATGCAGACCGAAATCACCCTCGGTCTCCAGGCCTGCCTGCAGGTCGGACGCATGAAGGATGCCGACAATTGCCCGCCGGAAGCCATATCGCTCATCAAGCGCAATTCCTGCGGCAAATCGCTCGACATCGCCCGCACGGCGCGCGACATGCACGGCGGCAATGGCGTTTCGGACGAATTCCATGTCATCCGCCATGTCATGAACCTCGAAGCCGTCAATACCTATGAGGGCACCCACGACATCCACGCCCTGATCCTGGGCCGCGCCCAGACCGGGCTGCAGGCCTTTACCGGCGCCTGATCCGGCTCCGTTCGGACCAAGCCAAGGGGCGCGCTCTTGTCGCGCCCCTTTTTCTTGCGCCGCCGCCTTGCCGCCGCGGCCTCGATTGACAGTGCGCGCTTCTGGATCGCGCTGGAACAGGGTGTCGCCTGCGTGCTCTCATCGATGAAGATCACGCGCGGCGGCGAGATCTTCCCCCCTCGATGAAGGTGACAGAGTTTGCCAACAGCCTGGCGCCCGGCCTCCCCCACACGATCATCGGCTTCCGCTTCGCCAGCGACATCAACAAGCAATGGCACAATGCCGTGTCGCTCAAGAAGATGATCTGACATGAACAATCCTTAGGGTTTCGCTGGCGGGGGCGGTAACTTCTTTGCGCGGACCATTTGCGATTGGCAACGGTCTCGCGGTAAATAGCCCGGCCGGTCTTGTCTTGTGCCGCCGAGGCATCCGGATGGGCCGGGCGGGTGTCGGCCGCCGAATCGTGGGATATATCGCTTAGGCTATTGAAAAAATGAGTTTTCTTCGTTGAACGCCACCCCTCACCTATCTGCCGCCGGCCAGCGCCGCATGACGGGCGGCTTGCGGCGCATCCTCTATATGCCGATGGAGATTGCTTCCCGCGAGCTCGACTCGCGACTGCTGCTGGCGGTTCTCGCCCTGGCGCGTGGCTATGAAGTGGTCCTTGGCCAGAAATGGCTGATCGAGCGGAATGTCGATGCAATGCCGCCGGGCGTCTATCTGTCGAAGAGCCTGACCCAGCGCGACGCCAGAACGATCATGCGCGTTCAGGAACTGGGCTATCTGGTCGCCGCGATCGAGGAAGAAGTGCCCGGCCTGGTGACGACGCCCAGCGAGCTGCGCTGGATCGCCGCTGACGCCGTCCGTCATGCCGACGCCATTTTCATCGGTGGCGAAACGAACACGAATTCCATGAAAACGCGCTTCCCCTTCGCGGCAGCGCGCGTGCACACGACGATCAACCCGCGCTGGGATCTGCTGCGCCCGGCCATGCGCGGCATTCACCGGAACGAGGTCGACGCCATCCGCCAGCGATTCGGGCGGTTCCTCCTCATCAACACCAATCTCGGCTGGACAAATTCCGAAAAAGGCCCGGTCGATTTCATGGTGCAGGATCAGGCGCGGCAAGGAAAGCTCGACCTCTCCGACCCGATCGACCGGCACTTCATCGAGAACTACCTTGCCATGGAAGGCGACAATCACCGCGCCGTCGTCGGCATCATCCAGCAATTGCTTGAGAAGCTGCCCAATGTGCAGATCATTCTCCGGCCGCATCCGAGCGAGCGCATCGACACCTGGCTCAACCACTTCAAGGGCGAACCGAGACTTTCCGTCGTCCGCGAGGGGCCGTCCATTCCCTGGATTCTTGCTTCGGATGCGCTCATCCAGACCAATTGCACCACCGGCGTCGAAGCGATCGCTCTCGACCATCCAGCCCTATGCGTCATGGACACCAAGAGTCCTGCCGTCGGGCGGTATGTCGCCAACCGGGTCAACCCGATCGCACATTCGGTCGATGAGGCCGTAACCATGCTGATCGATCATCTGGCAGGCAAACCGAGCCTGGCTTTCACGCCGGCGATGCAGGACGCCTTCGTGGCCAGCATGAGCTACGATCCGGCGCATATGGGCGCCGAGAAGGTGATCGACTGTCTAGATGCGTTGCTCATGTCGCATGGCGCCGCCGGACGGCCGCTCAGCTTCGCGATGAGCCAATGGCGGCCGAAATGGAACTATCAGTGGAGCCTGAAGGACAAGAACGTCCGCGGCACGCTTTTCCCCGATTTCGACCATGACATGGTCATGGAGCGCTTCAATCGCATTGCCAAAGCGGTCGGGGTCGACGTGCGCCCTCACATCCATTCCTGCGGATCGAAGGTTGCATTGTTGACGCAACGCCAGGTAAGCGTCCGCACGCGCCTTCATCGGTTCATGCGCAGCAGATTTGGCTGAGGTCGAGTGCCGATGAAGCTCGAAGACATACAGCGGCACTGGCAGAACTGGGCAAAGTCCTTCGGCAAGGACCTGCGCGCCACGACCAAGGGGCGCACGGCAAAGATGATCGAGATCGCGACCATCGGCCGTGTCGTCGAAGGAGCGCGTCGCGACCTGAAGCGGCCTTTGCATATCCTCGAGGTCGGTTGCGGTAACGGCTTCAACTGTAGCTGGATCGCGCGGAATTTTACCGATTGCAGCATCACTGGCATCGACTATATCCCGGAAATGATCGAGGCTGCCAAGCTGCGCCGAACCGAGGACGGGATTGATGCCGAACGACTCCGTTACCTGGTCGGCAATGCGCTGCAGATCGACAATGTCGATGGACCTTTCGACATCATCTTCACCGACCGCTGCCTCATCAACCTCAACAGCTGGCATCTGCAGCAGCAGGCCTATCTGGGGATGGCCGCCCTGCTCGGCCCAGGTGGCTATCTTGCCACGATCGAAAACTCCACCGAGGCCCGAGCGCGGCAAGAGCAACTGCGCGCCGGCGCGGGCCTTCCCCCGCGGCCGATCGACAGCTTCAACACGTTCATCGAGGACGGCCGGTTCGAGGCGTTAGCGCAGCAGATCGGCCTCGATATCGTCGCGACACAGCACATCAGTTCGCTTCACGACCTTCTGCTCTACGTTCTGCTGCCGATGACCAATGGCGGGATTGTTGATTACGAGCATCCGCTCATAGAGGCCGCCGCCCGCGTCAACATCGACCTCGTCGGCGCGCACGGACAGGATCTGGGGCCGGTCGGCCAGAACCGGCTGGTCCTGTGCCGGCGGCCGGCATGATGCCCGCAACGCCCATCATCCATCGCGCCGCCAAGCGCGCCCTGCTGCTCGACTTCGACGGCACACTCGCCGACACGATCCTTGGTCTGCGCCAAGTCTATGAGAGATTCCTCGATCGATTGAACGTTCGGCAACACGCGCCCAGCTTCGAAGAAGCAAATGGCATGGTGTTGAGCGAGCTGATTCAGGGTCTGTGCCGGCAGTTTGCGACAGCGTCGGCCCCGGAAGCCGAGTGGCAATCATACCGGAACGGCGTGGAGGCCGCGATCCTCGAAGCGGCGCCCATGCCGGGGACGCATGCATTGATCGCGTGGGCAAAGCAGCAAGGCTGGCTGGTCGGCATTGCCAGCGCCGGACAGACTGCTCTCATCGCCGATTGGCTGCGGCGCCACGAACTGGCCATGGCTATCGACGAAATCGTCGGCGCCGATCTTTGTCCGCGCGGGAAGCCGGATCCGGCGCTTTATCAGCTTCTGATCGGCCGGCTGGACGTCGCGCCACAAGATTGCATTGCCATCGAAGATTCGCCGGCCGGCATCGCCTCGGCACTGGCCGCGGGGATCGATGTCATTCATTTGCGGAGCGGTGAACCCGGCAAGGACGGCAACGAAGCGCTCCTGAACGTCGGATCCCTGGCCGATGCGCTTACCTTCTTGCAGCGGCGGTTCCCGCCGATAGGACATTCATGAAGCAGTCCGTCTCGCTCATCCGACTGAACGATGCGCCGGTCTGCACGTTGAGTTCGACGACGCCCGACGTCCCTGCCTGGGTCGACGGACGCGCCCGCGAAATCTGGCGCGAGGAAGTACAGCGCCGCGGCGCAAACCTGTTCGACGGCGAAATTGTATCCGTCGTGTCGATCAATGACAGCAGTATCGTCGGCCGCCGCTCGGACTATCGCTGGCTGTTGGCCCAGTCGCGCGACGCCTCTATCTTCAAATGGTCCCAGATCCGGCCGCTGGCGGTCACCGGATTGCTGCTCTGCCGGGACGGAATCGTCATCGGGCATCGCAGCAAGACCGTCTATCAGTTCCCCGGCATGGGCGAACTGGCCCCCTCCGGGTCGGTGGACATGACAACCCTCGACAGCGATTCCAGAATCAACCTGCAGCAGCAATTGATGCTGGAGCTGAGGGAGGAAATCGGCATCACTGCCGACGAAGTTATCGATGTCCGGCCGCTCGCCGTCGTGAGCGATACGGACAGCCAGGTTTTCGACGTCTGCTTCACGGTCCGGACGTCGAAGGATTGGGCGGAGATCACGCAGATATTCGAGAAGAACGGCAGCGCCGAGTATGAGCGGGTTGAACTCCTGCCGCTGAACTGCGTCCAAGAGTATCTGCTCGCCAACCAACAGACCTTGACGCCGCTGACTCTGGCCCTGCTGCAGATGGTCGTCAATGACCAGACATTGTCTGTGCCGCAATCTGTCATTCCGGCTCTCGGTTCGACTTCGCCGCGAACGGCCGTTATCGTTCAGGCACGCAAAGGTTCGTCACGCCTGCCCGGCAAGATTCTGCGGAAGCTGTCGGGCAAGACGGTGCTGGAGCATGTGATCGAGCGGTTGCATCGGGTCAGGAACGCCGATCTCGTCGTCGTCGCAACCACGACGCAGAGCGCCGACGACGAGGTGGCGGCCCTTGCCGAGCGCTGTGGCGCCATTATCTTCAGAGGCGACGAGCGCGACGTGCTGGGTCGCTACCTTGGTGCCGCGCGTGCCGTCAATGCAGATGTCATCCTGCGAGTTACCAGCGATTGCCCGCTCATCGACCCCGACCTGTGCGAAGCCGTCATCTCGGCACGCGCCAAGACGGACGCCGACTATGCCTCCAACAACATGCCGCGCCTGTTTCCTCACGGTTTGGATTGCGAGGCATTTACGCGAACCGCCCTCGAAATGGCGGCGCGCGACGCCACCACGCCCTATGATCGCGAGCACGTGACGCCCTGGCTGCGCCGCCGCCCTGAACTCCACCGAGCCAACGTGGTCGGTCCCGGCTGGCCCGCCAACCAGCAGCGCTGGACTCTCGACTATCCCGAAGACTTGCTGTTCTTCGACAGGCTGTTCGCCAAACTGCCGGCAGACCGTCTCGCCACATGGCAGGAGGCGTTGTCGCTCCTCGGTCAGGAACCATATCTCGCGCAGGCGAACGCGCAGCATCGGGTGCGGACCGCAATGGCCAACGATCCGAGTGCCGGCGTCGTTGTCTTCCGCATGACCGCCAATGCCAAGATCGGGATGGGACATGCCATGCGCTGCCATGCGTTGGCGACGCGCCTCGAAGCGCTTGGTTGGCGCTGCTATTGGGCGGCCACCGCCGAAACCCTGGCCTTTCTCGGCGACAACACTCCGCCCCACCTGCGGATCGAGCTGCGGGACGAAGATGCTGCGGCCGACGCCGCCAGGATCGGCGCCGCAGTCCGGCATTGCGATGCCCTGATTGTGGACGATTACGATGTCTCGACAGATTTTGCGCAGGCCGTTCGCCAGTTTGCCGAACAGATCGTCTATTTCGACGATCTCGCCAACCGCCCGATGGATGCCGATCTCATCGTCAACCCCACGCCGGGCGACTGGACCAGCCGCTACAAGAAACTCAACCGGCGCGACGCGCGTCTCCTCATCGGCCCCGACATGGCCTTGCTTCGGCAGCAATTCCAGGCACGCCGCGGCACGCGCCAGCAGATGCTGAACGCGACCGGTCAGGCGATGCCGATAAAGCGGATACTGGTTGCGTTCGGCGGTGTCGACCCGCTCAACGGCACCGGGCTGGCACTCGACATGCTGGCGCAGCAGGCCGATCTTTCGGTCGATGTCGTCCTTGGCGGCCAGGCCCCCTATATCGAAGATGTCAAACGACAGGTGGCCGCCATGGGCCCGCGGGTCAAGC
The DNA here is from genome assembly GCF_041918875.1 of Dongia sp. Classification (GTDB taxonomy): domain Bacteria; phylum Pseudomonadota; class Alphaproteobacteria; order Dongiales; family Dongiaceae; genus Dongia. The sequence continues at coordinate 58,142 of NZ_JAYRUV010000020.1, read as the reverse complement.
TGTGGACGGACGTCGCCGACATGGCAGCCATGATGATGGAGGCGGATTTGGCGATCGGCGCCCCGGGAACGTCGACCTGGGAGAGAGGCTGCGTCGGGCTTGCGTCCCTGCTTGTCGGCATTGCCGAGAACCAGCGCGACAACGCGGCGATCGTCGAGCGGGCTGGCGCCGGCCTCGTGGCCGGTTTTCTCACCGCTGAACCGCGTGAGGCCGTGGCGGCGACGCTGGCGGCGCAGTTCCGTGACCTGCAGCAACATCCGGCAAAGCGGCGCACAATGGCGCTGGCGGCGATGAAACTGTGCGACGGCCGCGGCACGCAACGTGTTGTCGCCGCCCTGCTGCCGGCGACGGATCTGCCGGACGGCCGCCGACTGCGCCTGCGCATCGTTGAAGCGCATGATGAAGAAATGCTGATGAAGCTGCAGCGGGCGCCCGAAACACGCCGCTATGCGCTCAATCCCGCCATTCCGACGGAAGAAGAGCACCATCGGTGGCTCTTGGAGCGCCTGTCGGCCGTGGCCGACTGGTTCCTCATCGCCGAAGTGGAAGGCCAGGCCGCCGCATTCGTCCGCCTGGATTGGATCGGCGAGGATAACGGGCGCCCCGAATATCTGATCTCGATCGCCACCGAGCGCTCGTTCCACCGCCAGGGTATCGGCGCCGCGTTGCTGCGGGCCGTGCGCCATCTGGCGCCGGGCGCACATTTTTATGCCAAAATCCTGCCGGATAACCTAGCTTCACTATCGCTTTTTGCCAGAGCGGATTACAGGTTGGCGGCGGACGGTTTCTTCCACTCCTATCCCGCCCAGCATAAGGAGGCCTAATGCAGCGCGTTACCATTGCCGGTCGGGAAATCGGTCGTGACCGGCCGCCTTATGTCATCGCCGAACTCTCCGCCAATCACAATGGCAGTCTCGAACGTGCCAAGGACATCCTGCGCGCGGCGAAGAAGGCCGGCGCCGATGCCCTGAAGCTGCAAAGCTACCGGGCCGATACCATCACCATCGATCACGATGGACCGGACTTCCGCGTGAAGGGCGGCCTCTGGGACGGAGCGCGCCTGTTCGACCTCTACAAGGAAGCCGCCATGCCGTGGGAATGGCATGAGCCGCTCTTCGCCCTGGGGCGCGAACTGGGCATCGCCGTCTTCAGTTCGCCCTTCGATCACACGGCGGTCGACATGCTGGAACAGCTGGGCGCCCCCGCCTACAAGATCGCTTCGCTCGAGCTTTGCGACATTCCGCTCATTCAATACGTGGCGCGCACCGGCAAGCCGATGATCATGTCGACCGGCGCTTCGGAACTCGGCGAAATCGCTGACGCCGTGGCCGCGGCGCGCCAGGCCGGCTGCAGGGAGCTCATCCTTCTCAAATGCACCAGCGGCTATCCGACGCCGCCGGCGGAAAGCCACCTGCGCACCATTCCGCATCTGGCCGAGATGTTCGACTGCGTGGTCGGTCTTTCGGACCACACCATGGGGACGGCGGTGCCGGTGGCGGCGACGGCCATCGGCTCGGCGCTGGTCGAGAAACACTTCACCCTGGCGCGCGCAGATGGCGGCGTCGATTCCGCCTTCAGCCTTGAACCGGCCGAACTGACGCAGATGATCGAAGCGATCAATATCGGGTGGGAGGCGATGGGCTCGGTTCATTACGGCCCGACCGCTTCGGAAGCCGGCATCCGGCCGTTGCGCCGCTCACTCTACATCGTCAAGGATGTGAAGGCTGGCGACGTAATCGGTGGCGAGCACGTGCGCTCGATCCGGCCCGGCAAGGGCCTGGCGCCGAAATATCTGCCCGACGTGATCGGGCGCCGCGCCGCACGCGATCTGAAGCGCGGCACCGCAGTCGATTGGACGATGCTGGCTGCCAACTAAGGATCAGGGAACTGACCGCACAAGCGCTGGCCAATGGCGAAGAACCAGATCGACTTAAGCCGGACGTAACGGCGTCAAGTCATCAGCTCCGGAAAAGACGCGTCATCCGCAAAGGCAGCGCTTAGCGCGGGGCATAATCCATCGAAGCGGCCCAGAAACGCTCCAGGCGGCGCAAGGTGAGATTGACGCCATCAAGCTCGCCATCCTTGAAGGGCTCATTATTGAGCGCCTGAAGATGCTTATCGTACATGTCGTGCATCTTCTGGACGACGGCCAACGCTTTCTCCGACAGGCGGACATGGACGGCGCGGCGGTCATGCGGCGAGCGTTCCTGGATAAGATACCCGTTCTCGACCATCTTCTTGACGTTGTAGGAGACGTTGGAACCCAGATAGTAGCCCCGGTTCGTCAGTTCGCCCACCGACAGCACATCGCCGCCGATATTGAACAGGATCATGGCCTGGACGTTGTTGAGATCCCGGATGCCCTGCCGATCGAGGTCGGCCTTGATGACTTCAAGGCACTCGCGATGCAGGCGCTCAACCAGCGCAATCGTTTCCAAATAAGCTTTTTTCACCGCTAATCCCCAATAGCGCAGCGCGCCCCTGATGGTCGCGAGTCGGTCTCAAGCTAGCTACCCATCGTAAAGCAATGGTTAATCCGGCGCCAGTCCGCTAACGGCTTCCGCCAACATTTTCCCAACCGGGACAGCGGTTAGAGGACTTCTTAACCATATTAACGGGTCGGCGGCGCCCAATCCTTCAGGCCCGGAACGGGCGTAAAATACCGTTCGACCATCTCGGGCGTGACCGCGCCCAGCTCGGCTGGCTGCCATTTCGGCGCCCCATCCTTGTCGATCAGCTGGGCCCGAACACCCTCGAAGAAATCGGGCGCGGTCATGAAATGCTGCACCAGGCGGAACTCGGTCTTCAGCACCTCGGCGAGATCCTGGCCGCGAGCACGGGTGATATGGGCGAAGGTCACACGCAGGCTGGTCGGCGAGAAGCTCCTCATCGCCTTCAGCGTCTCGACCGCCCAGGGATCGCGCCGGGCAGCGAGAACCGTGACGATCTCGTCAAGGGTCTTGAGGCCGAAGACCGGCTCGATCTTGGGCAACATCTCATCGATGCCGGCCGAATCGACTGCCAGATTGAGCGCGTCGAGATTGTCGATCGCGACCTCCCCCACACGGCCGCTGCCGACGAAATATCTGGCAAGGCCGACACGGATGATTCCGGGCCCGCGCAGGGTGAGGCCGGTGAGGCCGAGGGCCAGCGCCACAGCCGGCGAGGCGCGGTTGAGGAAATGCCCGGCGCCGACATCCGGAAACAGGCCGATGCGGCATTCCGGCATGGCAAAGAGAGACTTGTGGGTCACGACGGGATGCGAACAGTTGAAGGCGATCCCTGCCCCGCCCCCCATGACGATCCCATCCATGACGGCGACGATCGGCTTGCGATAGGTGGCCAGGCGGTGATTGAGCGCATATTCGCGCCGGTAGAAATCTTCGAGCAGCCCCAGGTCGCCCCGCAGCTTTGCCTCTCGCACCGCCTTCACATCGCCGCCAGCACAGAATGCCTTGTCGCCGGCCCCCGTGATGACGATCGCCTTGATGTCGGCGCGCATCTCCCAGGCCGCGAGTTGGGCGCCGATGGCGTCTATCATATCGAGCGTCAGGGCGTTGAGTGCCTGCGGGCGGTTGAGCACGATGCGGCCATGGCCGTTCTCGATGGAAAACAGGACGTCTTGGAATGCGCTCATGGGCTTTTCGTCGCTCGAATTGCGGTCGGGCGGGTTTCATCGGCCAAGTAGGGGGCGGCGTCAAGCCGGCTTGACACTCTGCGCCCAAGCGCCCATTCTCCGGCCCGCGCCGATTTGAAGCTCAGCTTGCGGGCGCGTTAAAAATGCAGCTAAAGCGCGGTTTTGAAAAGAAAACCGGTTTTGGCTGCCCGCCCGTCCCAGGAAGACGCGGCGGGTTTTATCGTTCCAGGCCTGGTCCACCGGCAACGGACCCGCGGGATTTGAGGGGCAGCTTGCACCGCGTCACCAAGAGCTAAAGCGCTTCGATGCCTTGGCCCCGGGCGAATTGTTGCCTTTTGGAGGACGAGTGCGATGACCGTCGATACCGACACCACGATCCCACGCCTGCAGGATGAAATCCGGCGCGACCCTTCGCGCGCGCAGATCACGCTGAAGGCGCGGGCCGGCACTGCCACGGAAACCGCGCGGCCCGAAGTGGATCATGTGCAGCGCGTGCTGGAGGCCCTGGCCGGCAGTCTGGCCGCGACCTACCGGCGCTTCGCCGCTGCCCTGGATATAGCGCTCAGCAATGTGGAAATCCGCGTCGAAGCGGGGCTCGACCTCAACGGCCTCGCGGCGGCCAGGGACGGTGTGCGTGCGGGGCCCAGCACGATCCGCGCCGAAGCACGGCTCACCAGCGCGGCCGACATCCATGCGCTGGAGCGTCTGCGCATCACCGTCGAACGGCACGATCCGATCCTTGACCTGCTACGTCAAGCCACACCCACTCGCCTTGAGATTTCCATAAACCTACGAGACAATAATTCACTTGCCGCATAAAATATAACACTCTGGAGACGTGAAATGACTGCCAGCAAGCATCCCGAAACCATCGTCCTGCACGCCGGACATCGCCGCGACAGTGCCACCAATTCCGTGGCGGTGCCGATCTATCAGACGACCTCCTATCAGTTCGACGACACCTCGCATGCAGCCGACCTGTTCGGTTTGAAGCGCTTCGGCAATATCTATACCCGCATCATGAACCCGACCACGGGCGTGCTCGAAGAGCGCCTGGCGGCACTTGAAGGCGGTGTCGCCGCCCTTGCCGTCGCCTCGGGCCAGGCGGCTTCGGCGATGGCCATCCAGAACATCGCCAAGGCCGGCGACAATATCGTTTCCTCGACCGATCTCTATGGCGGCACCTGGAATCTCTTTGCCAACACGCTGAAGGACCAGGGCATCGAAGTCCGCTTCGTCGATCCGAAGGATCCGGAGGCCTTCGCCAAGGCAACGGATGCCAAGACCCGCGCCTATTACGCCGAGACGCTGCCCAATCCGAAGCTGCGCGTTTTCCCGATCAAGGAAGTGGCCGATATCGGCCGCAAGCTTGGCGTGCCGCTGATCATGGACAATACGGCAGCACCCGTCCTCTGCCGGCCCTTCGAGCATGGCGCCGCGATCGTCGTCTATTCGACCACGAAATTCATTGGCGGCCACGGCACCTCGATCGGCGGCGCCATCGTCGATGGCGGCAATTTCGACTGGGAAGCCAATGCCGCGCGTTTCCCGGGTCTCAACCAGCCGGACCCCAGCTATCATGGTGCCGTCTGGACGCAGGCCGTGAAGCCCTTGGGCCCCATCGCCTATATCATCAAGGCGCGCGTCACCTTGCTGCGCGACCTGGGTGCCGCGATGAGCCCGTTCAACGCCTTCCTCTTCATCCAGGGGCTCGAGACCCTGCCCCTGCGCATGCGCGAGCATGTGAAGAACGCGCAGGCCGTGGCCAATTTCCTCAATGGCCATCCGTCGGTCACCAAAGTCATTCATCCGAGCCTTGCCACAGGCGAAGACAAGCGCCGCGCCGACGCCTATCTGAAAGGCGGTTACGGCGCGCTGCTCGGCTTCGAGATCAAGGGCGGGCTCGAGGCCGGCCGCCGCTTCATCGACTCCCTCAAGCTGCTCTATCATGTCGCCAATATCGGCGATGCGCGGAGCCTGGCCATTCATCCGGCCTCAACCACGCACTCGCAACTGTCGCCGGAAGAACAGCTCTCCAGCGGCGTCTCCGACTCTTACGTCCGCCTGTCCATCGGCCTTGAGCATATCGACGATATCCTTGCCGATATCAGCCAGGCGCTGGATGCCGCCACCGGCGCGGCGAAAGCGGCGGAGTAAGCAGCAAAATTCGCTGGAAAGAGGCCGGTTCCGGTGGAGCCGGCCTTATTTCCACGAGGCCGCGACGCGACCACCCGTTGCGCGCCGGTTCGGTCCGTTGTATCGGACGGTAACCGTAGTGACATAGAGCCGCCGCCCAGGAACCTTCGCCAGATGACCGAGCACAGCCACGATAGCCACGCCAAGCGCCAGCCCTTTGGCCAGTTTCCGCGCATCCGCATGCGCCGCAACCGGCAGGAGGATTGGTCGCGGCGCCTGGTGGCGGAGAACGCCCTTTCGGTCAACGATCTGATCTGGCCCGTTTTCGTCAAGGAAGGCGGCCCCGCGAAAGAGGCCGTCCCCTCGATGCCCGGCGTCGACCGGCTGACCATCCCGGCCTTGCTGAAGGCGGCGGAGAAAGCGGCCAAGCTTGGCATTCCCGCCCTCGCCCTCTTCCCGGTGGTCCCGCGCGAGAAGAAATCGCCAGGCGCCGAGGAGGCGTTCCGCGCCGACAATCTGTGCAATCGGGCAGTGAAGGCGCTGAAGAAATCTGTGCCCGAGATCGGCATCATCTGCGACGTGGCGCTCGATCCCTATACCGATCACGGCCATGACGGGCTGATGAGGAATGGCGAAATTCTCAACGACCCCACCATTGAGGTGCTGATCCGCCAGACCCTGGCCCAGGCCGAAGCGGGCGTCGATATCGCCGCACCTTCCGACATGATGGACGGACGCATCGGGCGCCTGCGCGATGCACTGGATGCCGCGGGATACCAGCGCGTGAAGCTGATGTCCTATGCCGCCAAATATGCCAGCGGCTTTTATGGCCCTTTCCGCGATGCGGTCGGGTCGAAATCGTCGCTCGGCAAGGGCGATAAGCGCACCTATCAGATGGACAGCGCCAATGGCGACGAAGCATTGCGCGAATGCGCGCTCGACGTCGCCGAAGGCGCCGACATGCTGATGGTGAAGCCGGGCCTCCCTTATCTCGATATCGTGTGGCGCGTGAAGGAAGCCTTCAAGATGCCGACCTTCGCCTATCAGGTCTCGGGTGAATACGCGATGATCAAGGCGGCGGCGCAGAATGGCTGGCTCGACAATGACCGTGTCGTGATGGAAAGCCTGCTCGCCTTCAAACGCGCTGGCGCCGACGGCATCCTCACCTATTCGGCGATCGAGATGGCGGAAAGGTTAGTGAAGCAGCGCTAGGAAGCGCAACAAAGCCATGTCGTACCAGGGCCGGTCGAGGCCCTGGCCGTGGAAACCGACATGCCCGCCGGATGCCGGCAGCTTCAACTGCAGATACGGATTGTCGCCCCAGCGCACCTCGCCGTAGCAGGCCACTGGAATCCATGGATCGTCCGAGGCATGAATGACCAAGGTCGGCACGCGCACACCGCCCAGACGCCGCGCCGCCGAGCTTTCGGCATAATATTCCTCCGCGTCGCGAAAGCCGTTCTCGGGCGCCACGATGCGATTGTCGTATTCGGTGATGGTGCGGATATCCTTGGCGACATTGCCCCGTTCCTTGCGCATGCCCTCGATGAGATGGGCGTGATAGAGCCGGTTGCGCTTCGAGGTGATGCAATGCGCCGTGGCGCGCAGATCGATCGGCGCCGAGATACTGACGGCGCCCAGCAGATCCGCATCGGTCCCGGCTTCACTGAGATATTTCAGCAGCACATTGCCGCCAAGCGAATAGCCTATGGCGACGATTCCATGGCGCTTCAGTTTCGGATCGATATCCGTAATGACGGAAGCGATGTCCTCGCTGCGCCCTGCGTGGTAGGTGCCCTTGGCGAAGTCGCGGCCCGGTCCGGCACCGCGCAGGTTGAGGCGCATGACCGGATATCCAGCCTCCAGCAGAAGACTGGCGCTGACACGGCAATAATAGCTGTCCTCGCTGCCGGAAAGGCCGTGGATCAGCAGGACGAGCGGCCGCCTGCCGGGATGCGCGGGGCGATGGAGCTTGGCAATAAGCCGGTCACCGCTGCCATCCCGGCAGGTGAAAATGTACCCTTCGCCGGGCCAGAGATCGAGCTTGTCCTTGGGGGGACGCAGCCAGTTGCGCAGCGTCTGCAGATCGCCGCCACGCCATAGCCGCAACGGACGGAAGGGCGGCAGATCGAGTTTCTGCAATATCCTCAGTTCGCCGTCAGCCATTCCTTCACGACGTCTATCTGGTCCTGGGCCATCAGCGCCGGCGCGTGACCCATGCCGGGCCAGGTCACCAGTTCGGCACGCGGTCCGCGCCTGGTCATTTCCTCCGCCGTGGCGGGCAGGAGCAGATCGGAATCCGCCCCGCGCAGGACCAATGCCGGCAGGGCGATCCGGTCCCACAGCGCCCACAGATCCCAATCCTGCACAGCCATCCTTACGTTGACGGCGATAGCGGGATCGTATGCGAGGCCGAACGTGCCATCCTCGCGCCGGCGATGGCCATAGGCCACGATATGCTGCCATTGCGCCTCGGTCAGCGGACCAAACGGCGCCAGCACCTTCTTGAGATGCGTCTGGACCGCGGTCAGCGAGGAGAAGCGGTTGTCGAGGCCGACATAATCGGCGATGCGCAGCAAGGCGGCCTTAGGCACGAAGGGCCCTACATCGTTGACGACGAGACGGCGGATCGGCGTGCCAGCCTGCGCCGCCAGCGTCATGCCGATAAGGCCGCCCATGGAGGTTCCCACCCAATCGAGTTCTGTCACATCGAGGCGCGCGATCAGCGCGCTCATGTCGGCGCAATATTGCGGATAGCCATAGTGCAACGGATCGCGCAGCCAGTCGCTGCGACCGCGCCCGACGATGTCCGGGCAAATGACGCGGGCCTGCTTGGAGAGTTCACCCGCCAGCGCATCGAAGTCTCGGCCGTTGCGCGTGAGCCCGTGGCAGCAGACGATGGCGCGCGATGCAGCCGGGTCGCCCCATTCGGTATAAGCGATGCGGTGAAAGCCAGCCGGGCTGAGGCCGAGAAAGGAATTCTGCCGCATCTGCATCAACGCACCGACCCGATCGGCTGATCATGCACGACGACCAAGGTCTCCGGCGTGAAGCCGTTGAAACGGGTGGCAAGCGCGTTGGAATAGGCGCCGACACGGTCGATCTCGATCCAATCGCCTTCGTCGATATCGGACGGCAGGGAGAAGGTCGAGGGCAGCACATCAAGGGAATCACAGGTCGGACCGTTGAGCGTGAAGTCCTTGGGCGCGCCGGAAAAGGCGCCGGACAGGCGATGCGCGCGCGCCGGCAGCCGGATACCGGCATCGACCATCTCCGAGAGCGACCCGTAGATGCCGTCATTGATGTAGAGCTGATCGTCCTTGCGCAATTGCACTTGGGTCACCACCGAAACCGCCGGCGCGACGAGGGCGCGTCCCGGTTCGCACATCAGCACGCAATCGCGGCGCAGTTTCAGCTTTTTGACGCCCTCTTCGATCTCGGCGATGAAATCCTCGAACGGCGGCATGTTGGTGCCGAGATATTCAGCGGGGAAGCCGCCGCCGACATCGAGGCCGACGATATCGACCTTTGCCTTCTCGAGAATCTCGCCGGCGATCTTCAGGGCGTCGGCATAGGCGCCGGGAACCAGGCATTGCGAGCCGACATGGAAGGCAAGGCCGACGCGGCACCCGCGCGAGGCGGCGTCGCGCAGGATCGCCGCAGCATCGTCCGGCTCGGCACCGAACTTCGCGGCCAGATGATAGAGCGCGCCATCGACCGCCGGGGTCTTGAAGCGGACATAGATGGTCAGACCCTCGGCTCCGCCCGTCTCAGCCAGAATCTTGGTAAGCTCGCTCGGATGGTCGACGACATAGGTGTCGATCTCATAGACCTTCGCGGCCGTTCCGATGACCGCACGGCCTTTGACCGGATGCATGAAATAGCAGGCAGCGTCGCGGAAGCTCTCGCGCACCTGGGCGATTTCCGGCAGCGACGCCGTGTCGAAATGACGGATACCGGCCCGGTGCAAGGCACGCAGAACCTCCGGATGCGGGTTGCACTTCACCGCGTAGAGGACACGGCCGGGAAACTGCTCGAGAAAGCGGCTTGCCGCCTGGTCGATGAGCTCGGGCCGCAGGCAATAGACCGGATAACTGGGTTTCAGAGTCTCGATCATGCTGCGGACGCTGTCGAATTCCTTGGCCATGCCATGCTCCCGAGGCTTTTTGCCGGACTTTCCTGGCTTCTAGCCCATAGCCCCGGTGTTGTCACCCGCCCCCCGGATCAGCTATCTAGATGCCCAATTAACAAGTCATATTAATGACACCAGGGATGAACAGGGGAACTTAGACATGCCGCAGCGTGGCGCTAACCAGGGCCCTGCCACAGGACCGCTGGCAGGGATCATCGTGGTCGACCTTACGCGCGTCCTGGCGGGGCCATTTTGCACCATGCTGCTGTCCGATCTCGGCGCCAGGGTCATCAAGGTCGAAAACCCCAACGAGGGCGACGATTCCCGCGCCTATGGCCCTTTCATTAAGGGCAAGAGCGGCTATTTCATCGCCCAGAACCGCGGCAAGGAATCGATTGCCCTCGATCTCAAGCGGGAGGCGGATCGGGCCATCCTGCACCGGCTGCTGAAGCGCGCCGATGTCCTCATTGAGAATTTCCGGCCCGGCACGATGGCTCGCCTGGGCTTCGGACCCGACGAACTGAAACAGCTATATCCGCAGCTCATCTTCGCCTCGACCTCCGGCTTCGGCCAGACCGGCCCTTATGCCGACCGGCCGGCCTATGACATCATCGCCCAGGCGATGGGTGGCATCATGAGCATCACCGGACATGAAGGCAGCGAACCGACGCGCGTCGGCGCCTCGATCGGCGATCTCGGCGCCGGGCTCTTTACGGCACTGGGAATCGTCTCGGCACTCCATCACCGCAACCGCTCCGGCGAGGGTATCACGGTCGATGTCGCCATGCTGGACAGCCAGTTAGCGCTGCTGGAGAACGCCATCGCCCGCTATTATTCCACCGGCAAGGCGCCAAGACCCATGGGCGCGCGCCATCCTTCCATCGCGCCCTTCGAGGCATATCGGACGCAGGACAGCCATGTCGTCATCGCCTGCGGCAACGATTCGCTCTTCCGCACCTTCTGCAGCGTGATCGATCATGCGCATCTGGCCGAAGATCCGCGCTTTGCCACCAACGCTAAGAGGTCTGAAAATGTCGCGCAGTTGAAGGAAACGCTGGAACTCTTCCTCACCGAGAAGCCGACGGCGCATTGGCTGGATCTGTTCAACCGCAATGGCATCCCGTCGGCGCCGATCAACGATATCGGCCAAGCCATCAACGACCCACAGGTGCAACACCGTCAGGTCGTCCTTCCCGTGGCGGACGAAAGCGTGGCACCACTTGGGGTCGCCGGATCGCCGATCAAATTCTCAGGCTTCCCGGCGGCGACCAGCCGCCCCCGCGCGCCGGACCTCGACGAAGATCGCACCCGCATCCTGGCCGATTTCCCTTGAAGCCGCTAAGCTCCGTCCGTCACGCGATTTAGGGATTGACCATGGTCAAAGGGCTCCGCTGGCTCCTGCGTGTCTTCGTTGGAATCCTGGCTTTCGTCATCGTTCTCGGCATCGGCGGTTTCCTGTGGCTGCGCACCAGTCTGCCGCTGACCGATGGAACGATCGCACTCAACGGCCCTGCCGCCGAGATATCGGTCACCCGCGACGAGCGCGGCATCGCCACCATCAATGCACAATCCTCGGCCGATGCCTATTTCGCCCTCGGTTTCGTCCATGCCCAGGAGCGCTTGTTCCAGATGGACGCCATGCGCCGGCTAGGGGCCGGACGGCTTTCGGAAGTGCTGGGCGCCGACACGCTGGAGACCGACCGCCTCATGCGCACGCTGGGCCTTTACCGGTCGGCCGAGGACCAGGTTCGGGCCGCCAGCCCCGCGCTCAAGGCCGCCCTCGATGCCTACGCCGCCGGCGTGAATGCCTTCATCGCCGCGCATGAGGGCGCCTGGCCGCCGGAGTTCTATCTGCTGAACTATCGCCCGGAACCCTGGCAGCCCGCGGATTCGCTGGTCTGGGGCCGGCTGATGGCACTTGACCTCTCCAACAACTGGCAGGCGGAGGTCAGCAATCGCAGCCTGCGGCGGGGAGTGCCGGATTACCTCTTCAATCTCCTCGTGGCATCGCCTTCGCCGGCCCGCGCGCAGAATGGCGACGGGGCCCCGGCCTGGCGCCAGCCATTGAGCGAAGCCTCCAATAGCTGGGTGGTAGGTCCGCATAAAAGCGCCAGCGGCAAGCCGCTCATTGCCAACGATCCGCATCTTGGCCTTGCCTTGCCCGCGACCTGGTATCTTGCGCGGATCGAGACACCGGAAATGACCTGGACCGGTGCCACCGCACCGGGCCTACCCTTCGTCATGATCGGCAGCAACGGGCACGTTGCCTGGACCTTCACCACGACCCATGGCGATACGCAGGACCTGTTCGAGGAAAAGCTCGTCACGGGCCATCCCGACCGGTATGAAACACCGGACGGGCCCAAGCCGTTCGACATCCGCCGAGAGACGATCGCGATCAAGGGTGCGCCGGAAGTCGAACTGACCATCCGCAGCACACGCCACGGTCCTGTCGTATCGGATCTGGGTGGCGATCCGGGGACGCCTGACACCGTCCTGGCCCTGAGCTGGACGGCCTTGCTGCCAGGCGACCGCACGCCGGAGAGCATCCTGGCGATGAACCGGGCGCGCGATGCCGCCGCCCTGGAAGTCGCCCTGGTCGATTTTCACGCGCCGGAACAGAATGTCGTCTACGCCGACGCCGAGGGTGTCACCGGTTTCGTCGCGGCGGGTCGCGTGCCTGAGCGGCGTGCCATTTTCGCGGAGAGCCGCCTGCCCGCCCCGGGCTGGAGCGGCACCTACGATTGGATCGGCACCTTGCCGATGTCCTCTCTGCCGCAGCTCCGCGGCGACAGCGGCGACTTCCTCGTCACCGCCAACAACGATATTCGGCCACTGGGCTACCGCCCCTTCATCACCGCGGACTGGCCGGAGGACGGGCGCGCGAAACGCATCCGCAGCCTCCTCGGCGCAAAGGATTTCCTGGATCTGGCAGCGATGCAGGCGATCCAAACCGACAATCATTCCGCTCCCCTGCTGGCTTTCGTGCGACATTGGCTCGATCTTGCCGAGCAGGCGCAAGCCGATCCGGACCTTGCCATGCTGGCCGCCTGGGACGGAACAATGGCTCGCGACCAAGCGGCACCCCTTATTGCGACGATCTGGGTCGACCGCCTCGCCAAGCGTTTGCTGAAGGATGAAATGCGCGGCCACTTTGCCGATTGGTGGTTCTGGCAGTTAGACCGCCTGGATGCGGCGCTCGATGATGGCCGCGCCTGTGACGATATTGATAGTCCAGCCAAGGAAAGTTGCGACGAAATCGTGCGCGCGGCGCTCGACGATACACGCAAGGACCTTGCCGCCGCCTATGGCGCGGACACCACGAAATGGCGCTGGGGCGACAGCCACCGGGCGCCGTTCAATCATCCGGTCTACCGGCATCTTCCGCTGATCGGCGACTGGCTTGCCGCCGACCTGCCGACCGATGGCGATTTCTTCTCCGTCAACCGCGGCACATCCATGCCACCGCGCCAAGACGTTTCGCTGACGCATGTGCATGGCCCTGGCCTCAGATTCCTGATGGATTTCGCCGCTCCCGACAAAGCGCTCTTCGCCCTGGCAGGCGGACAATCGGGCAATCCCCTTTCACCCCATTTTGCCGACGGCCTGGCCAACTGGCGCGATGGGCTATACCGAACGATCGGCGATGGCGGCGTCGAACAATTGATCCTGCAGCCCACCGAAGCGCCATGATGCAACCGGGCGCTTCAAAGCCGAATTGAACCTCAATTCAAGCTCTTGCCCCGACTCCTAAACCAAGTGTTAACTAAAACCGGCGATCTTGGGGCGGAATCAAGAGGGGCGGGCTTCGGCATTCCATGCTGGTCATTGTTGGTATCGTTGTCGTCTTTGGCTGCGTCTTCGGCGCCTACGCGGTGCATGGTGGCCATCTGGGCGTGCTATGGCAGCCATCGGAATTCGTCATCATTCTGGGCGCCGCCATCGGCGCCCTCATCATTTCCAGCACCAAGACAGGTCTCAAGGCCGTAGGCGCCGCCTTCAAGCGGGCGATCAAGGGCCCCGTCTACAAGAAGGCCGATTATCTGGAACTATTATCGGTCCTCTATCAGCTGTTCCGGCTGGCCAAGACCAAGGGCATGCTGGCCCTCGAGCAGCATGTCGAAAAGCCGGACGAGAGCACCCTCTTCGCTCAATTCCCGAAATTTCAGCACGACCATCACGCCGTCGAATTCCTGTGCGACTATCTGCGCATGATGACCCTGGGCACGGAAAATCCCAATGAGGTCGAGACGCTGATCGACGCCGAGCTCGAAACGCATCATGCCGAACTCCATGTCGGCGGGCATGCCATTCAAAACACCGCCGATGCCATGCCGGCCCTCGGTATCGTCGCCGCGGTGCTGGGCGTCATTCACACCATGGGTTCGATCACGGAACCGCCGGAGATCCTGGGTGAACTCATCGGCGCGGCGCTGGTCGGAACGTTCTTCGGTATCTTGATGTCCTACGGCGTGTTCGCGCCGATCGCCAATTCGGTCAATGGTGTGGATACAGCCGACGCCAAATACTACCAATGCATGAAGGCCGGTCTGCTCGCCCATATGCAGGGCTACCCGCCGGCCGTTTCCGTCGAGTTTGCCCGCAAGGTCCTGTGGTCGACCGAACGGCCCAGCTTCTACGAAGTCGAACAGGCGGTCAGCGCCCTGCCGGCGCCCTGATCCGCTAGACGCAACGCGCTGAAAGGTCTGCCAGATGGCGGATGAAAGACCAATCATCATCAAGCGCATCAAGAAATCGGGCGGCGGCCATCATGGCGGCGCGTGGAAGGTCGCCTATGCCGATTTCGTGACCGCGATGATGGCCTTCTTCCTGCTGCTGTGGCTGCTCGGCAATACGACCGAAGAACAAAAGAAAGCAATCGGCGAATACTTCAAGCCGACGCTTGCCACTTCCTCCTCCTCGACGACCGTCGCGGTTATGGATGGCCAGCCGCAAGTGATGGAAACCACCAGCGGCGGTGCCGCGGCGGAAGTCGATGTCGAAGAGGACGGCACCGGCCAGACCGGCGATGGCACCGGCGAGACGGAGGAAGGCGAGGCGCCCGTCGCCGAAGCACAAGGCGAAAAGCCAATCGACGCCAAGGAGGCGGAGGCCGCCCTCAAGGCCGAGGAATCCAAGAAATTCGAAGAAGTGAAAAAACAGATTCAGCAGGTGATCGCCCAGACACCGGATCTTTCCGGGCTGCAGGATAATCTGAAGATCGACCAGACGCCGGAAGGCTTGCGCATCCAGCTTCTCGACAAGGAGAAGGAATCGATGTTCGCTTCCGGCAGCGCCGATATGGCCGAGAAGAGCCGCCGGTTGCTGGGCCTGGTCGCGCAGGCCGTCAAAGATATGCCGAACAAGCTGGCCATTTCGGGCCATACCGATGCGACACCTTTTGTCGGCGCCGGCGGCCGCACCAATTGGGAATTGTCCTCCGACCGAGCCAATGCGGCACGACGCGTCCTTGTGGAAAACGGCGTCGATCCCGGCCATGTGCGCAATGTCGTCGGCCGGGCCGATAACGATCCGTTCGTGAAGGAGAATCCGAACGATCCGCAGAACCGGCGTATCTCCATCGTCCTCCTCAGCGAAGTGCACGATAATCCGGGTGCGACCGACACCGTGGCGCCAGCGCCAGCGCAAGCTGAGCCAGCGGGCCCACCTGCGGAAATCGTTCCGCCATCGCCCGTGGGGAACGGGTCCGGCGGCTGACAATCGTGTGAGCGCGTCAAAACGCCCTTGCGCCCGGACTTCCGCCGGCACATATCGCATTCATGACAAGCGATAGGAAAGCCGGCAGCCGTGACTGACCGCAAACCACCTTCCATTCAACTGGGTTCACTGGAATCGCGCCGGCAACCTGATTTCGACGCGGAGTTCGAGCCGCGGCCGACGGCCGGAATCGACCTTTCCGACCTGCGCCGCTATGAGGGTGTTCTCCTCAGCCGATGTGTTGCGGCGATGATCGACTTCGTCATTGTATCGGTGTTGTCGATCCTACTCTGGCTTGCCAATTGCGTCGCCACGCTGGGCACACTGGGGCTGGTTTCTCTGCCTGCCTTTATCCTTGCGCCGGTGGTTATCCACATCCTGCTATGCACCTACCTGCTGGGTGGCCCGACCGGGGCAAGTTTCGGCATGCGCGCCTGTGGAATACGGTTGGTCAATTTGGAGGGGCGCCGGATCGACCATGTTCAGGCATTTCTCACCACGGCGATGTTCTTTGCCACCGTGCCGATTTTCGTACCGGTCCTTCTGATCGGCTTCTTTACGGAACGGTCCCGACTACTCCACGACATCGTGGTCGGAACCGTCATGGTGCGGAACAGGCCCGCCTGAACGCCCCCACCTCCAATACTGGTAACGCTGTCAGGATTGGCTTAGACTAATTCCATGAGCGTGCAGAGCCGCAACTTTCCGATCAGCTTCATGGTGACCACCGAGGTCCCGTGTCCCTATCTGCCTGACCGGATGGAACGCAAGATCATCACCGAACTGTCCGGCAGCCAGGCGACGGACTTGTTCGAGCTGCTCTCGCGCGCCGGCTTCCGCCGCAGCCATTCGATCGCCTATCGGCCGGCCTGTGCGGGCTGCCAGGCCTGTGTGCCCGTGCGGATCGATGTCGCCAATTTCCATGCTTCGCGCTCGCTTCGCCGGGTGCTGGCGCGCAATGCGGATCTGGTATCGGAAATCCGGCCGGCACATCCGACGCAGGAGCAGTACCAGCTTTTCAGCCGCTATCTCGACTTGCGTCACAATGACGGTGAAATGGTCGGCATGGGCCCGCAGGACTATGCCAGCATGATCGCGGATAGCCCGATAGATACGCGCATGATCGAATTTCGCGACGGGGCCCGGAACCTGATTGCAGCCTGTCTGACGGATTGGAGTTCCGACGGAATTTCCGCCGTCTACAGCTTCTTCGCGGCGGATCAGGCACGCAACAGCTTGGGCAGCTTCGTCGTCCTACGGCTTATCGACCTCGTCCGCCAATCCGGCCTGCCCTATCTCTATCTCGGCTATTGGGTCAAGGGCAGCGCGAAGATGGATTACAAACGACGCTTCCAGCCGCTTGAGGGCTATGGGCGGGATGGCTGGACGGCACTGCCCCGGGAAGATTGACGCCAACAGCTTCTCCAACTCCGCCCTTGAGGCCGCTTTCCTTGCGGATTGTGACCTGTTAGTTTCCGCACCGAGACAGACCGACGGGACAGCGCCGATTTCTCCGGAAAACGGGATGGCGCAGGGCCCAGATTGACCAGATTGAGGATTGCCATGCGACGTCGTCGCTTTCTGACCGGTGCCCTGACGGCTGGTGCCGCGGGTGCTGCAACCATGGGCAGCTCGTTTCCCAAGCCCGCCATCGCCCAGGATCGGATCGAATGGAAGATGGTGACGGCCTGGCCGAAAGGGTTGCCCGGCCTTGGCTCCAGCGCCGAGCGCCTGGCCGAACGGATCAACCAGCTGTCCGGCGGACGGCTGACGGTCAAGGTGTTCGCCGGCGGCGAACTGGTCTCGCCCTTGCAGGGCTTTGCCGCGGTGTCCCAGGGCACTGCCGAAATGGCCCATGATTTCTCGCTCTATCACATCGGCCAGATGCCGGCCGCCGGCTTTTTCAGCGCCGTTCCCTTCGGCCTAATCCCGACCGAATTCAACGGCTGGATCAATTTCGCCGGCGGGCAGGAATTGTGGGACGAGCTTTACGACGCTGCCGGTGTAAAGCCTTTCCTTGCCGGCAACACCGGCGTGCAGATGGGCGGCTGGTTCCTCAAGGAAGTGAACAATGTCGCCGACCTCAAGGGCCGCAAGTTCAGCATTCCCGGCTATGGCGGCGAGGCGCTGAAGAAACTGGGCGTCGATGTCATGCCGATGGCCAGCGGCGAATTGTTCGCCAAGCTGCAGGACGGTGCCATCGACGGTGCAGAATGGGTCGGGCCCTATAACGACCTTTCGCTCGGCCTCTACAAGATCACCAAATTCTATTACTGGCCCGGCTTCCAGGAGCCCGGGACCGGGCTGGAATGCATCGTCAACAAGGGCAAATTCGCGGCGCTGCCTGACGATCTGAAGCAGATCGTCGCCGCCGCCTGCATGGCCGAGAACGGCCTGACAGCGGCGGAATATAGCGGGCGCAGCCCGGCCGCCCTGGCGACCCTGGTCAACGAGCATGACGTCCAGCTGAAGAAGTTCTCGCGCGACGTGCTGATCGCTTTCGGCAACGCGTCCAGCGAAGTGATCCAGGGCGTGCTCGACAACGGAGACGACGTGACCAAGCGGATCGTCGCGTCCTACCTGAAATACCGCAAGACAACGCTTACCTGGACGCGGGTGAGCGAGGGCGGCTATCTCGCCGCGCGCGATCTTGGGTTTGAATTTCCGACCGGATAATTCATATATTCCAATCGCATAAATACGCCCTATAAAGGCTGGACGACGCCGAGCGGCTGTGGCTTGCTTCTTCCCGAACAAGGGGAGATGACCGATGACCTGGGAAACGTGGCTTGCTTTTTCCGCAGCTTCCGCGCTGCTGATGATCATACCAGGCCCCACCATTCTCCTCGTGATCTCGTATGCATTGGGCCAAGGCTGGCGGGCGGCCTTGCCGATGGCCGTCGGCGTGGCGCTCGGCGATTTCACGGCGATGACACTGTCGATGCTGGGGCTGGGCGCGCTGTTGGCCGCGTCGGCCACGGTCTTTACCGTCCTCAAATGGGCCGGTGCCGCCTACATGGTCTGGCTCGGCATCAAACTATGGCGAGCTGGCGGCGCACTGAACGCCAAGCCGCGTAGCGGCGGCGCCAGCATGGCGCGAATGCTGGGCCATGCCTGGATCGTCACCGCGCTGAACCCGAAGAGCATTATCTTCTTCGTTGCGTTCCTTCCGCAGTTCCTCAATCCCAACGCCGATTTCCTTACCCAGATGGCGGTGTTCGAGACGACCTTCCTTGTGCTCGCCTTCGCCAATGCCCTTGGCTACGCCTTGATTGCATCCCGTGCCCGCGCAGCCATCCGGAACGAACGGGTGGTCGGCGCGGCCAACAAGGTGGGAGGCTCACTCCTCATTGGCGCCGGGATCCTGACCGCGACCACACGTGCTGCGCAAAGCTGATAGGCAAACAAACCCACTGCCCCCAGACTAAAGTCGGATTTGGCGCCAGATGAGGAATGATTGCGTCTCATCAAGGCTTTAGTTAGCTTGGCTCGAACCTGAAAAAAAATCCACCGAACCGGTGGCTGACTGGGAGGAAGAACGGATGCAAGCACTGCTTGCGGCCTGCCGCGGCATTGACGCGGTCACGGCCTTTATCGGACGCCATGTCAAATGGCTTGTCCTGGCAGCCATCATCATCAGCGCCGTTAACGCCATCGTCCGGAAAGCCTTCGACAGCAGCTCCAATGCCTGGCTGGAACTGCAATGGTATCTGTTCGGCGCGGTTTTCATGCTCGCCGCCGCCTACACCTTGCAACGCAACGCCCATATCCGCATCGATGTCGTTTCCGCGCATCTCAGGAAGCGGACACGGGACTGGATCGACCTCTTCTGCCATATCGTCTTCCTGCTGCCTTTCGTGCTGATGATGATCTGGCTGTGTTGGCCCTTCTTCCTCGACTCCTATCGCTCGCAGGAAATGTCGATGAATTCCGGTGGCCTCATCATCTGGCCCGCCAAATTGATCATTCTTATCGGCTTCGTTCTTCTTTTTGCCCAAGCCATATCGGAAATCATCAAGCGAATAGCCATCCTGGCCGGCATCCTGGCTGACCATGATGAACATCATGCCGCCCCCGCCGTGCTCGAACCGCAACTGTCCGCCGCCGGACGAGACCCCGCCGGTCCCGACGCCGACAAACGCGATGGCCAAGGAGGCGCGCAATGATCGAGCTCATTGCCCACAATCTGGCGCCGATCATGTTCGCGGCGCTCATTATCTTCCTCATCTCCGGCTATCCCGTCGCCTTCGCGCTGGCCGCCAACGGCTTGTTCTTCTTCTTCATCGGCGTGGAACTGGCGCCGCTGTCGGGCGGCGAGATTACCCTGTCCTGGCCGCTGCTGCAGACCTCGCCCGGCCGGCTTCTCGGTGTCATGAACAACGAGACGCTGCTCGCCATCCCCTTCTTTACCTTCATGGGAATTGTGCTGGAGAAATCCGGCATGGCCGAAGATTTGCTGGATACCGTGGGTCAGCTTTTCGGCCCGATCCGCGGTGGCTTGGCCTATGCCGTCATTCTCGTCGGCGCCGTTCTGGCCGCCACGACCGGCGTCGTGGCTGCGTCCGTCATGGCGATGGGTCTTATCTCGCTGCCGATCATGCTGCGCTATGGCTATGACCGATCTCTCGCGACCGGCGTCATCGCCGCGTCGGGGACATTGGCGCAGATCATCCCGCCGTCTCTTGTCCTCATCGTCCTCGCCGATCAGCTCGGTCGGTCCGTCGGCGACATGTATGCCGGCGCCATCTTTCCCGGCCTGATCCTCACTGGCATCTATTGCCTCTACGTCTTTGTCATCACGATCATCCGGCCCAAGGCCGCCCCGGCGCTGCCGATCGAGGCGCGGACGCTGGGCAGCGGCGCCTTGTCGTTGCTGGTGGTCATGGTTGCCGGCACGGCGATCGCCGTGGCCGTTTCCTTGAGCATCGGCGATTCGATAGAGAACGGCGCCGGCATCTGGGGGGCGACGATCGGTGCTATCGCCATCTATGTCTTGGCGGTCGCGAACAAGACGATGAACCTCGGCTGGCTTTCCAGGCTCGCCCAGGAAGTCGTCATCACTCTCATCCCGCCGCTGGCGCTCATCTTCCTGGTGCTGGGCACGATCTTCCTCGGCATCGCCACGCCGACCGAAGGCGGTGCCATGGGTGCCGCCGGCGCCCTGGCGATGGCTCTCGCCAAGCGCCGTATTTCCTGGAGGTCGCTGCGCGAAGCGCTGGATGCGACGACGCGCCTCTCCTGCTTCGTCCTCTTCATCCTGATCGGCGCGCGCGTCTTTTCGCTGACCTTCTATGGCGTCAATGGGCATGTCTGGGTCGAAGAACTGATGTCGACCTTGCCGGGCGGTGAATGGGGCTTCCTCGTTGCCGTCAACATCCTGGTCTTCGTCCTGGGCTGCTTCATCGACTTCTTCGAGATTGCGTTCATCATCATCCCCCTCCTGGCGCCTGTCGCCGCCAATATGGGAATCGATCTCATCTGGTTCGGCGTTCTGCTTGGCGTCAACATGCAGACCAGCTTCCTCACCCCGCCCTTTGGCTTCGCCCTGTTCTACATGCGGTCGGTGGCACCCACCGGCAACTGGCTGGACAAGGTGACGGGCCGGACGTTGGCCGGCGTGAAGACAACGGAGATTTATCGCGGCGCGGTCTCCTTCATCCTGCTGCAGGTGATCATGGTCGCCGCGGTTATGCTCATGCCCGAACTGGTCACGCATTACCGGGGCGAGGCGTCCGAGGTCGATCCGAACAAGATCGAGATCACGATCCCCGGGGGCGATGGGTTGGAAGGTGGCGGGCTCGAAGAACTGCCGGCTCTCGACCTCTCACCGCCGACCGTCGAATAGCGGTCAAAGAAAAGGCCCGGCAACCTCGCGATTGCCGGGCCTCAGTGCTCCAGCGCGGAGCTTAGAGCTGTTTCTTGCGCTGCTGGTTCATCATGAAGGTGTCGAACGTATGCTCCGACACCTGGAACCACAGATACTCATCGGCGCGCATGGCCGACATGGCATCGTACATCTTCTTGAATGCCGCGTTGCCGGCACTGATTTCCTCATAGGCAGCCTTGGCGGAATTGAAACAGGCTTCCATGACATCCTGCGGATAGGGCTTCAACTTCGCGCCGCCGGCGACCAGTTTCTTCAGTGCCGTCGGGTTGAGGAAATCGTACTTGGCCTGCGTGTCGGCCGTGGTCGCCTGCGCCGCCGCCTTGACGATCGACTGATAGCTCTTGGGCAGGGCGTTCCACTTCTCATTGTTGACCATGATGTGGAGATAGGCGCCGCCTTCCCACCAGCCGGGGTAATAATAGAACGGCGCCACCTTGTAGAAGCCGAGCTTCTCGTCGTCATAGGGGCCGACCCATTCGGCGGCATCGATCGTGCCCTTTTCCAGGGCCGGATAGATTTCGCCGCCGGCGATCTGCTGCGGCACCACGCCGACACCCGACATCACCTTGCCGGCGAACCCGGCAATACGCATCTTGACGCCCTTGAGATCCTCGGCCGATTTAATCTCCTTGCGGAACCAGCCGCCCATCTGGGCGCCGGTATTGCCGCAGGGCAAACCATAGAGATTGTGGGTGGCGTAGAACTCGTTCATCAGGTCGATGCCGCCGCCATGATACATCCAGGCATTCTGCATGCGGCTGTTGAGCCCGAACGGCACCGCCGTCCCGAAGGCGAAGGCCGGATCCTTGCCCCAGTAGTAATAGCTGCAGGTATGGCAGATTTCGACGGAGCCCTTCGACACTTCGTTGGCAGCTTCGAGGCCGGGCGCAAGTTCGCCGGCCGGGAAAACCTGGATCTTGAACTTGCCGTCGGTCGCTTCCGATACGTAGTTGGCGAAGGTCTCGGCAGCGCCATAGATGGTGTCGAGGCTCTTGGGGAAGCTTGAGGTCAGGCGCCAGTTCAGTTCCGGGCTGCTCTGGGCGATGGCCGGAGCGGCCACGGCACTGGCGGCGACGCCAATACCGGCGCCCTTCAAGAAATTGCGACGAAGCATTAGGGGGTTCCTCCCAATTTGAGGTTCATTTCCGGGACCCTTTTGTCCGGGCCGCCGGTTCGATGCTACCGGGCGCCAGCCGCGTTGCCGCAGTCCTAAGGCCGGTTCAGGGACAAGCCGAGACACCATGGCCGCTCAGCGCGCCGCCCGCGACACAATGTGACGATTCCGGAACAGCGCGCAAGTCCTCCTAAAGGAGGGGCCGTACGCCAGGAAAGGCTTGATCGGTGGCCAGCAACGGCTATGAATCGAGCCAGATTGACCAGATCGATGGGGATGCTTGAATGGCTACGGTGACTGTCGCGGCAACACAATTCGCCTGCTCGCCGGATCCTGCCGAAAATGTCGATCGCGCCGAGGCCCTGGTGCGTCAGGCGGCGCGGCGCGGCGCGCAGATCGTCCAGCTGCAGGAACTGTTCGAAACGCCCTATTTCTGCAAGGACCAGATGGCCGAACTCTTCGACCTGGCACAGCCGGCCGACGATCACCCCACCCTGGCGCGCATGCAGGAACTGGCGCGCGAGCTCGAAGTGGTGCTTCCGGTTTCGTTTTTCGAGGCGGCCAACAACGCCTATTACAATTCCTTGGCCATCATCGACGCCGACGGCGAGATGTTGGGACTTTATCGCAAATCTCACATTCCCGATGGCACCGGCTACCAGGAGAAATTCTATTTCAATCCCGGCGACACCGGCTTCAAGGTGTGGGATACGGCCTATGCGCGGATCGGCTGCGGTATTTGCTGGGACCAGTGGTTCCCGGAATGCGCCCGCGCCATGGCGCTGATGGGGGCGGAGATTTTATTCTACCCGACCGCCATCGGCAGCGAGCCCAACGATCCGGATTTCAGCAGCGCCGATCATTGGCAGCGTGCGATGCAGGGACATGCGGCAGCCAACATGATTCCCGTGGTTGCCTCGAACCGCATCGGCCGCGAGGATGGGGCGACCTGCTCCCTCACCTTCTATGGCCGCTCCTTCATCGCCGGGGCGCGCGGCGAGATCATTGCATCAGCCGGGGATGAGGAAGCCATTCTGACGGCCGACTTCGATTTCCAGGCTCTGCGCCGTCAGCGCGCCGGCTGGGGGTTGTTCCGGGACCGCCGGCCGGATCTCTACACCGTGTTGATGACCCTGGACGGCCAGAACTGGAGCGAGTGATTCGGCCGCATCCCCGTGCTTACGGGCATTTGTTGACAAAACCACCCTTTTAGGTGCGACAATGCCTCATTCCACGCGTTAACGATTAGATTAACAGATTGATTCCGGGCCGCGTGCCCTCATCGCCAAACCAAACATCAACAGCACTCAGGAGGCCATGGTGCAAAAGTCGAGATTGATTGGGATTGCCTTTATTTCCGCGCTGCTGCTCGCGGGCTGCGGCGAGGAGAAGAAAGAAGCCGAAACCCAGCAGCAATCTTCCGCCGCCAGCACCGCAACCTCGGAAGCCGCGAGTGCCGCGACCTCCGAAGCCGCCAGCACCGCGACCTCGGAAGCGGCGGCAGGCTCCGGCGGCAAGCTCAACGTCTACAACTGGTCGGATTACATCGCCGAAGACACGGTCGCCAATTTCGAGAAGGAAACCGGCGTCACCGTCCAGTACGATGTCTACGATTCGAACGAGATGCTCGAAGCCAAGCTGATGGCTGGCGGCACCGGATATGACCTCGTCCATCCTTCGGCTGCCTTCCTTGCCCGCCAGATCGTAGCCGGCATCTATCAGCCGATCGATCCGGCCAAAATTCCGAACTACAAGAATCTGGATCCGAAGATCATGGAAGTGCTGGCTGCCTTCGATCCAGGCAACAAATACGCGGTGCCATGGTTCTGGGGCACGACCGGCATCGGCTACAATGTCGCCGAGATCAACAAGCGCATGCCGGATGCGCCAGTCAACAGCCTCGACATCCTCTTCAAGCCGGAACTGGCGCAGAAATTCGCCGATTGCGGCATCTCGATGCTCGATGCGCCGTCGGAAGTGCTGCAGATCGCGCTCAAATATCTGGGCAAGGATCCCTATACCGCCAGTGCCGATGATTACGCCGCCGCGGAAAAGCTGCTGCTGGGTGTGCGCCCTTACGTGAAATACTTCCACAGCTCCAGCTATATCAACGACATCGCCAGCGGCAGCATCTGCCTGGCGCTTGGCTGGTCGGGCGATTTCAGCCTGGCCGGCGCCCGCGCCGAGGAAGCGAAGAACGGCATTGAGATCGGCTACGCCATCCCGAAGGAAGGCACGTTGATCTGGATGGATACGATCGCCATGCCGACCGATGCGGTGAACATCGATCAGGCCTATCAGTGGATCAACTACAACCTTGAGGCCAAGGTGGCCGCGGCGAATGCCAACTATGTTGCCTATGGCAGCCCGGTTGCAGCCGCCATGCCGATGATCGACAAGGCGCTGATCGACGATCCGAACATCTATCCGACGCCGGATGTGCAGGCCCGCTTGTTCCCGGACAAGGTGGCGACGCCGGAAGTGGAGCGCCTGCGCACCCGTACCTGGACGAAGATCAAGACCGGCCAGTAATCAGTTGACGGTTCGCGCCAGGAGCCGGCGCTAACCATATTCTCGGACTTGACCCCGCGGTTAACGCCGCGGGGTCTTTTGTTGCGCGTGCGGCGGATTGAATCATGATCCTGACGCTTTGCGCATCGTCGATATGCCCGCCGAGGGTTGACAGCCCATGCGTCGGCGGGGTCAGATATGAGAAATAATTAAGAATGCATAAACAGGGATACCGTACGCGAGATGCAATGACTGACGCAATGTCAGCGGTCGTGTCGGTTGTGGCGTGGCAACTAGGGAGATTGAGTCGTGATGAAAAAGCCGATCACTGGCAGCGCACTTTTCGGCGCTGCAATTCTGTTGACTGCTTCCTTGAGCGCCGTCCAGGCCGAAGAGCCCAAAGAACTGAACGTCTACAATTGGTCGGACTATATCGGCGAAACAACCATTGCCGATTTCGAGAAGGAAACCGGAATCAAGGTGCAATACGACACCTATACCGGCAACGAAGATCTTGAAGCCAAGCTGGTGACAGGCGGCACAGGTTACGACATCGTCTTCCCTTCCTCCTCCTTCTTCGCTCGCCAGATCCAGATCGGGCTTTATCAGAAGCTCGACAAGGGCAAGCTGCCCAATTTGAAGAACATGGATCCCAAGATCATGGAAATCCTGTCGCAGGAAGCCGATCCGGGCAACGATCATGCGATACCCTATATGTGGGGCACGAACGGCTTCTCCTACAATGTCGACAAGGTGAAGGAGCGGATGCCCGATGCGCCGCTTGAAAGCCTGGCGATGATCTTCGATCCCGACGTGATCGCGAAGTTCGAAGATTGCGGCGTCACCTTCCTCGATTCGCCGGAAGATGTCTTTCCACTGGCGCTGGCCTATCTCGGCAAGGATCCTACTTCGCAGAAGGAAGAAGATATCGTCGCCGCGGCCGATCTGGTGATGAAGGTCCGGCCTTTCATCAAGAATTTCGACTCGCAGCAATATCTGAACTCTCTGCCCAACGGCGAATATTGCATTTCGATGAGCTGGTCAGGCGATTATGCAACCGCCTCGACCCGGGCCGCCGAGGCGGGTCTCAACGTCAACCTCGCCTACACCATCCCGAAGGAAGGCACCAACATCTGGTTTGACGGCATGCTCATTCCGGCCGATGCGCCGCATCCGGAGAATGCACATCTTTTCCTGGACTATATGATGCGCCCTGAGGTCATCGCGGCGGCGACGAACTACACCTACTACGCCAACGCCAATGTGCCGGCGAAGGAGTTCGTCGAAAAGGAAGTCCTTGAAGACCCGGCAATCTACCCGACCGAAGAGGTGCTGAAGCGCGGCTTCCCCTCCGTGGTCAGGTCGCAGGAACTCAACCGTGTCATCACCCGAGAATGGACGCGGGTGAAGACGGGGCAATAAAGGCAGGGTGGCGCAGCCAGTGGGAGGCGCCGCCTTTTTCTATTCTTCGGCCTTGGCGCGGGACGCCGAACCGAGGCATTCAGGTCAGCACTAACAGGAAGCATCATGGCGGCTGAACGAGCTAAAGCTGAAACGACCACCCAGATCTGGAACGATCCGAACGCCACGCCCTATATCCGCATCGAGCATGTGACCAAGAAGTTTGGCGACTTCGTCGCCGTCAACGACGTCTCGCTCAACATTTATCGCGGCGAGCTTTTCGCCCTGCTGGGTGGGTCGGGCTGCGGCAAGACGACCTTGCTGCGCATGCTGGCTGGCTTCGAACAGCCAACCTCCGGCAAGATCTACATCGACGGCGTCGACATGGCGGATATCCCGCCCTACGAACGCCCCACCAACATGATGTTCCAATCCTATGCCTTGTTTCCGCATATGAGCGTCGAACAGAACATCGCCTTCGGCCTCAAGCAGGATAAGGTGCCGGCCGACCAGATCAAAACCCGCGTCGGTGCCATTCTCGACATGGTGCAGATGCGCCAGTTCGCTCATCGGAAGCCGCATCAGCTCTCTGGCGGCCAGCGCCAGCGCGTGGCCCTGGCCCGCTCGCTGGTGAAGGAACCGAAACTGCTGCTGCTCGACGAACCGCTTGGCGCCCTCGACAAAAAGCTGCGCGAAGCCACCCAGTTCGAAATCATGAACATTCAGGACCGACTCGGCATCACCTTCATCGTCGTCACCCACGACCAGGAAGAAGCGATGACGCTGTCGACGCGAATCGGGGTCATGAACAGCGGGCAGATCGTCCAGGTCGGCACGCCAAAGGAAATCTACGAATACCCCAACACGAAATTCGTGGCCGATTTCATCGGCTCCGTGAATCTGTTCGAAGGCAACATCATCGAGGACGAGCCGGACCATGTCCTGATCGGCTCGACCGAGGGCGGCACGCAGATCTATATCGACCACGGCATTTCGGCGGCTCCCGGTGCCAAGGTCTGGGTCGCCATCCGGCCCGAGAAGATGGATCTTTCCAAATTACCGCCGCCCGGCAATGCTTTCAATTCCGCCTCGGGCATCGTCAAGGGGATCGCCTATATGGGCAATCTCTCGATCTATCTGATAAAGCTCGACAGCGGCAAGGAAGTGAAAGTGACGATGTCGAACCAGCGCCGGGCCGCCGAGCACATCGTCGATTGGGATGACAAGGTCTTCGTTACCTGGCACGCGAACAGCCCCGTGGCATTGCTGAGCTGAGGGCAATATGGCGACTGACATTCCCTATCAGACCTCGTTGCCCTTCGGCACTCAGGTCCATCGATTTCTGACGGCCATCGGCATCAGGCAGCGCACGGCGGTCATCCTGGTGCCGTATCTCTGGCTGACGATCTTCTTTCTCGTGCCTTGCCTGATCATTCTCAAGATCAGCTTCGCCCAGACCTTGATCGCCCAGCCTCCTTACACGCCGATGTTCGGGCCGGACAGCGTGCCTCACGGCCAGCTGTTCGACAATTTCAAACGCCTTGGCGACGATCTGCTCTATCTCATCGCCTATGGCAACTCGCTGACCTTGGCGGCGATTTCGACAATTCTGTGCCTTCTCATCGGCTATCCCATGGCCTACGGCATCGCCCGCTGCGCGCCGTCGACGCGGTCGTTGCTGCTCCTTGCCATCATCCTGCCCTTCTGGACCTCGTTCCTCATCCGCGTTTATGCCTGGATGAGCATTCTGGGACGGGAAGGCGTACTCAACGATGCGCTCCTGGCGCTCGGCATCATCAACGAACCGCTGCAGATTCTCTACACGCCGACGGCGATGTATGTCGGTATCGTCTACACCTACCTGCCGTTCATGATCCTGCCGCTCTATTCCAATCTCGAAAAGATGGATTTGTCGCTCCTGGAAGCGGCGGCCGACCTGGGCTGCCGGCCGTTCAAGGCCTTCTGCGTCATCACCATTCCGCTGTCGCTGCCGGGCATCATCGCCGGCTCGCTTCTGGTCTTCATCCCGGCCGTCGGCGAATATGTCATTCCGGAATTGCTCGGCGGCCCCGACGCGCTGATGATCGGGCGGGTCGTCTATAATGAGTTCGCGCAGAATCGCGACTGGCCGATGGCCTCGGCGGTGGCGGTGGCCATCCTGATGGCACTCGTCATACCGATCATGTTCTTTCAGTACTACCAGAACAAGGCCCAGGAGGCGCCGAAATGACCAATCGGCTTTCCTGGTTCGTCATCGCCGTCATGATCTTCGGCTTTCTGTTTCTCTATGGGCCGATGGTGGTGCTGGTCACCTACTCCTTCAACGCCAACAAGCTGATGACTTTGTGGGGAGGCTTCTCGCCGCGCTGGTATCCGGTGCTGCTGTCGGATTCCGCCGTGCTGACGGCTGCCAAGAACAGCTTCATCATCGCCGCCGTCAGTGCCACTTTCGCGACCGTGCTCGGCACCATGGCTGGCTATGTCCTGGCACGCTATCGCAAATTCCACGGCCGCACGGCCTTCAGCGGCATGGTCACGGCCCCGCTCGTCATGCCGGAAGTCATCACCGGCCTTTCCTTGCTGCTGCTCTTCAAGGAGATGGGCTATTGGTTCGGCTGGCCCAAGAGCATGGGCTTTTCCACCGTCATCCTGGCCCATATCACTTTCTCGATGTCCTATGTGACGGTTGTGATGCAGTCGCGCTTCTCGGTGTTCGACATGTCGCTCGAGGAAGCGGCGCTTGATCTTGGGGCAAAGCCGCTCAAGACCTTCCTGGTCATCACGCTGCCGATCGTGGCACCGGCCGTCATTTCCGGCTGGCTGCTTGCCTTCACCATCTCGCTCGATGATCTGGTGATCACGATCTACAACAACGGGCCGGGCTCGGGCACGCTGCCGCAGTTGATCTTCTCGAAGGTGCGTCGCGGCGTGGATCCCACGATCAACGCGCTGGCGACGATCATCATCACGGTGGTGGCAACCGGCGTCATCACCTCGCATGTCCTGATGACGCGGAGCGACAAGCGGCGCCAGAGGGATATCCAGGCGGCGCTGCAATCCAACAAATAGTGCGGCCGAAAAGTAACGTTGCGGGCGCCGCGTTCAAAGCGCGGCGCCCGTCCTTCCCGGTTCAGCGCGCAACGCGCTTTGCCCCCATATCCTCGCTGCGCATCAGTTCCAGACAGGCATCGACGCTGAGCGGCTTGCCATAGCGCCAGCCCTGGCCGAACTCGCAGCCGCGCTCCTTGAGCAGGCGTTCCTCTTCCTCATGCTCGATTCCCTCGGCAACGACCTTGAGGCCGAACAGCTTCGCCAGTTGAAGAATGGCTTCGACCATCTTGACGCCGCTGGCATCCGTGGTCATTGCCGTCACGAAAGAGCGGTCGACTTTCAGCGTATCGACCGGCAGCCGCCGCAGAAGGCTAAGGCTGGAATAGCCGGTGCCGAAATCGTCGAGCGACAGGCCGACGCCGATTTCCTTCAACCTCTTCAACAGCTTCATGGTGAGTTCGAAGTCGCGCATCACGGCGCTTTCCGTGATTTCCAGCTTGAGATGCTGTGCGGGAAGGCCGCCCTGGCGCAGCGCCTGGCGGACGATCTCCGGCAAGGCCGGACCGTCGAGCTGGCGCGAAGAGACATTGACACTGATGAAGAGGTCCGGGATCAAGCCTTGTTCGATCCAGGCGCGGCCCTGCCGGCAGGCCTCCTGTACCACCCAGGTTCCGATCGGGACGATAAGGCCGGTTTCCTCGGCGATCGGGATGAAATCCATCGGCGAAATCATGCCGCGCTGCGCATGCTGCCAACGCACCAGCGCCTCGAACCCGGCAAGCCGCCCGGAATTGAGGTCGATGATCGGCTGATAGAGCAAAAGTAGCTCTTCACGTTTCAGAGCCAGATGCAGTTCCGCCTCGATACGCAGGCGGTCGCGGGCGCGACGCTGCATATCGGGATCGAATACGACTTCCTGACCGCCACCCTCGGCCCGCGCCTTGTTGAGTGCCGCGGTGGCATCGCGGATGAGGTCTTCGGCGCTTTGGTGGTGCGCCTGCGCCTGCGCCATGCCGATGGAAAGGCTGAGGAGAACGCTTTCATCGCCCAGCGTGATCGGCTCTTCCGCCGCGGCGCGGACACGATGCGCGACGCGGACCAGGTCCGTATCGTCCCGCATGACGTCGAGCAGAATGCACATCGTATTCTCGCCCATGATGGTGAGCGTATCGGTGGTCCGCAGGGTTCCCACCAGACGCTGGGCGACAACCTTCTGAACCGCGTCGCAGAAGACCTGGCCATAGGCCTCGCGCATCGTCTCGTAGCGGTCGATCTGAAGCAGGATGATGCCGAAATTGGCCGATGCCTTGCGCCGGTTCTTGACGATGGTCTGGTTGAGGCGGTCGTAGAGGACGATCCGGTTCGGCAGGCCGGTCATCGCATCGGTCAGTTTGCGTTCGCTGATATCGGTCAACGAGCCGGCGATACGGAAAGCCTTGCCGGTGGCGTTGCGCTGCCCCGTCCCCCGCACCAGGAACCAGCGATAGGTCTGGTTCTTGTGGAGCATGCGGCACTCCATCTGCAAGGATAGGGTAATGCCCTCCAGATGATTGCGCAGTTCGACCTGGAACTGGTCGACATCGTCCGGGTGGATGATCGCCAGCCAATCGTCAAGCCGCTTGAAACCGTCCTCACCCGAACGGCCGAGCAGATCGAAGCAGCGCGTCGACATGAAAAGCGCATCGTTGTCGAGGGTCAGATCCCAGATCCCATCGCTTGATCCGGCAACGGCCAGGGCAAAGCGTTCCCGCTCCAGCCGGGTCGCGGCGATGGCGCGCACGCGCGACAATTGGCTGCGGATTCGGGC
The DNA here is from genome assembly GCF_041918875.1 of Dongia sp. GTDB lineage: Bacteria > Pseudomonadota > Alphaproteobacteria > Dongiales > Dongiaceae > Dongia. Next base: position 26,748 of record NZ_JAYRUV010000020.1, on the reverse strand, counting down.
CAGCAGTTCCGTGCCGTGGATCGGCAGAGTGAGGAAATCGTCGCCGCCGCTGGCCAGGCAATGCTCGACCAAGGCCTCCGCACCGTTCTCGATCAGAAGAACGACCGGCAACTGGTCGCTATCGTGCTGCTGGCGCAAGGCGCGGATGAAATCGCCATCTGCCATGCTGCGTACGCGCAAGAGCAGTAGATCGGCCGGAATGTCGCCGCTTTTGTCGGCGCCTAGCTCTTCGCGGGTCGCAGTGAAATCGACATCGTATCGGCCTGCGCCGAGAGCAGCCTCAACGGCCGCGCGCTCGGCGTCGTCATCAACGAGACAGAGAATGTGGCCGTCAAGCATCGTGCCAACCAATCTCGCTCGGGCCGATCCATACCGGCCCCGCACCTGAGAGCGCTGAACCCAGTCATATCCTGCCATGACCACATTCAATCGCGAAAATAGTCTTCGTTAACTAGATTGAATTGTTTAAAGATATCTTACCAGCCGCTTAGTGCCCTGAAATAGCGGGAAAAACTGGCGCAATCCCGCGGTTTTCGGCGACCGGGCAGCTTGCCAGCCCGGACGGCACCCGCCTATATTGCGCCGCCCATCCCAGTACAGGCCATGACCGAGACAGCTCTTCAGACACCCCGGGTCACCCACGGCCGCATCCTCGCCGTGGCGATTCCAGCCATTTTGGCCAATTTCTCCGCAGTGTTGCCTAACCTGGTCGATACGGCGCTGATCGGCCAGACTGGAGATGCCGTGGCACTGGGCGGCATCTCCGTCGGCGCCTCGCTCTCCACTTTCGTGCTGTGGGCCTTTGCTTTTTTGCGACTGGGGACAGCCGGTTTCACCGCCCAGGCCTATGGGGCCGAGGACGGCGATGAAATCAAGGCGACGCTCAACCGAGCCCTGGCCCTGGCCTGGATTTTCGGCTTCATCATCTTGTTGCTCATGGTGCCGCTGGCCTTCGTCGCCGTGCCCCTTTTCGATTCGAGCGAGGCGGTGGCCGATCTGGCGGCGCGTTATTTCCATTATCGCCTGTTCAGCGCTCCCTTCGACTTCACCAATTACGTGATTTTCGGCTGGCTGGTCGGGTTGCAGCGCATGGGCCGGGCGCTCGGCCTGCAGATTCTGCTCAACGGCCTCAACGTCCTCCTGTGCTATCTCTTCGTCTTCCAGTTGCACCTGGGCGTCGATGGCGCCGCGATGGCGACGGCACTGGCGCAAACCTTCACCGCCATCGTCGGGCTGGTTGTCGCAAGGCATCTGCTGCGCATTGTGCCGCTGAGCGACGAAGCCGGTTCGCTCATCGACCTCGACAAGCTCTTCGTCCTGGTGTCGGTCAATTTCGATATCTTCCTGCGCACGCTCGCCATCATGTTCGTGATGGTCTATTTCGTCGGGCTCGGCGCCCGCATGGGCGATGCGACACTGGCAGCCAATCAGGTCCTCTTCACGCTGCTCGCGACGATCGCGCAGAGCCTGGACGGATTCGCGCAATCGGCCGAGACGCTGGTCGGCCAGGCGGTCGGGGCCCGTGACCGCGGCCAGCTGCGGGCCGCAATCGGGGGTTCCCTGCTCTGGGCGTTGCTCCTGGCCCTCGGCCTCTCGGTTCTTCTGCAGCAGTTCGGCGCCGGCATCGTCGGCCTCTTCACCAACGACCCCGCCGTGATCGCGCACGCCCTACCCTATCTGCCATGGCTGATCGCCACGCCGCTCGTGGCTTTGTGGTGCTACGTCCTGGATGGCGTGTTCATAGGCGCCACGCGCGGGCGCGAGATGCGCAACGGCATGGTTATCGCGGCATTCGGCGCCATCGTGGCACAGTTTTTCGCCATACCGCTGTTCGGCAATCACGGCCTATGGGGGTCGCTGATGCTGTTCTTCGTTTTGCGCGCGCTTACCCTCTACCTGTGGTATCCCCGCATCCCGCGGGCGCTGGCGCATTGAGTATGCCTGTGGCAGATTCCGGGCAGATTTTGGGAGGTTCCGATGCCGTCGTTCGATATCGTTTCGAAGACCGAACTAGCCGAAGTGGAGAATGCCGTGCAGGGCGTCGTGCGCGAAGTTTCGACCCGCTTCGACTTCAAGGGTTCGCACTGCACCATCGAGCGCAAGGAAGCCGTCATCACCATCAATGCCGATGACGACCTGAAGCTGAAGCAGATGCAGGAACTGCTGCGCGTCCACATCACACGCCGCAAGCTCGACCCTGGCTGCCTCGAATTCAAGGACGAGCAGAAAGCCACCGGCAATTCGCGGCGGCAGGAAGTCGTCGTCAAGCAAGGCATCGAACAGACCCTGGCCAAGAAGATCGTCAAGGATATCAAGGACAGCAAGCTCAAGGTCCAGGTCTCGATCCAGGGCGACGAGCTGCGCGTCAGCGGCAAGAAACGCGACGATCTGCAGGACGCCATCGCTTTCGTTAAAGGCCTCAAGATCGAGCAGCCGCTGCAATTCACCAACTTCCGCGATTGAGGCCGCCCGTGCTGACACCCGTCATCCGCATCGAGAATCCGGACCAACCAGAGATCCGCGCATTGCTCACCGCCAGCGATGCCTATCATGCGGCGCTCTATCCTGCCGAGAGCAATCATCTGGTCGATATCTCCACGCTGCAGGGGGCCGAGACCAGCTTCTTCGTTGCCCGGGTCGATGGGAAGGCCCACGGCATCGGCGCCATCCTGCGCCAAGACGGCTATGCCGAAGTGAAGCGCATGTTCGTCGACCCGAAAGCGCGCGGCCTGAAGCTCGGCAGCCGCCTGCTCGCCGCCCTCGAAGCGGATGCGCGGGCGGTGGGTATCAGGTGCCTGCGCCTCGAAACGGGAAACAGACAGCCGGAAGCGGCAGCACTCTACCGCCGCGCCGGCTTCCGCGAGATCGGGCCCTTCGGCAGCTACCGGCCGGACCCCAATTCGCTGTTCATGGAAAAGAATCTGGCCGGGTAAAGGAAAGACGCAGATGCCGCCGAAGAAGAATCCCCTCAACCTCAACGCCCTCCAGTTGAAGACATTGACACTATTCCAGGCACTGTCCGGCCTCGAAGGCTATGCCGTGCCGGCCGAGGAAGCGGGCCATACGCTCATCCAGCGCCTGCCCCATGCCCATGGCGATCATTTCCATCTGGGCCCCTGGGTTCTTTCCGCGAGTGATGCGACCGGCCTTGGCAACGAAGCCGCCTGGCGCGCATTGGAGCGCAAGGGGCTCATCCAGTCGATGTTCCCGCGGGCATGCATCCTGACCCCGGCCGGCCATGCCTATGACACCGGCATGCGCCAGGCGATGCTGCACGAAGCACATCACCACTGAGCATGTCGGCGGCAAGCCACCTCGACCTCCGAGACCTCACCGCGGGCGCCGGTACGGCACTCCTCGACGGCTTCTCGGCCAGCATCGAGCGCGGCACCTTCTACGCCCTGGTTTCGCCCGAACCGGCTGTCCTGCGCACGACAGTCGACCTCATCGCCGGCTTCGCGCGGCCCCGCCATGGCCGCATCCTGATCGACGGCAAGGATCTGGGCCTGCGTGCGCCAGGCGAGCGTGGCGTGATGAGCGTACGCCCGCACCTTGCCCTCTTCCCGCATTTCGATGCGCGCGCCAACATGGCCTTCCCGCTCGAACAGCGCGGCCACGACCGCAACGAGATCGCCAACCGGCTTGAGCGCCTGGCGGAGGAGTGCGGCATCGGGACCGCGCTGAAGGGCCTGCTGCCCTCCGCCCTCTCCGCCGAACAGCAGCTCCGCGTGGCACTCGCCCGCGCGATCGGCGGCGAGCCTGAAATCCTGCTGCTCGAGCGCCCACTGCAGATCCTGCCCAGCGCCGCACGGCGCGGCTTCCTGCCGGAGCTCAAACGGCTGCACCGCCAGTTCGGCCTCACCACCCTCCTCGCCACCGACGATCTTACCGAGGCGATGGCGCTGGCCGATGGCATCTCCGTCATCGTCGGCGGGCGCGAGATCCAGCGCGGCAAGGCGGACGAACTGTTCAGCCGCCCGGCCAGCGCCACCGTCGCGCGTCTCGCCGGCCCCTGCAATCTTTTGCCAGTCACGATCGACATGCAGGAGACCAGGACAATCCTGCGCTCGCCCCTGCTGCAATCCGGCGGCGGCGAACTCGGCCGCGAGCGCTGCCACCCGCAGCTTATCGACGGCCCGGCTTTGCTGCTGGTCCGCCCCGAGGTGGTGCGGCCTTTCCTCGGTATTCGTCGCTTCGATATGCTGGCCGATGGCACCATCGCCGACGTCATGCCGCACGGCACCAGTGCACAGATCCGCGTTGCCATCGATGGCTTCGCGCCCGGCATCACGGCGGAAATTCCGCTGCCCTCGCCCTTTCCGCTGGAGAGCGGGCGGCGCGTGACGCTGGGCTGGAACCGCGCGGACTCATATCTGCTGCCGGCCGAATGACCGGGCCCTTCGCCGATACGATCACCTTGCGCGGGCCGCTCGCCGGCATCGCCTGGACTGCCTTGTCCCTCCAGGTTGCGATCTTTGCAGCGCCCCTGCTGCTGGTTCTCTGGCTCAGCCTTATGGCAGAGGGTGCACAGCCGGCCGATCTGTCGCTGACCGCCTGGACCAGCCTCCTCGGCTCTCGCGAGGCACGCATCGCATTGTCGAATAGCCTGTCGCTCGCAGCCCTGACGGCGCTGCTGACAACGTTCTTGGCAATGCCGCTGGCTTATCTCGTCGCGATACGCGGGCGCTTTCTCGGCCGCCTCCTGCTTGGCTTCGTCATCCTCATGTGGTTTCTCGATCCAGGCATGCGCATCCTCGGCTGGATGCAGGCCTTCAAGGATCTGGCATTTCTGGAACTCCTGCCGGCCGCGCTGCTGGCCGGGTTTCCCGCCGAGCTCATCGCCAGCATCCACGCCTGGCTGCCTTTGTCGGCGCTGGCCCTCGCCGCCGGTTTTTCACGCATCTGTCCGGCGCTGCTGGATGCGGCGCGCGAATGCGGCGCGACCGGCTTCGGCCTGCTGCACCGTATCGTCTGGCCGCTCAGCCGCCGGACCGTCGCCCTGACCGTAACGCTCGTCTTCTGCGGTTCGATCGGCAGCTTTCTCGAGCCGCGCCTGCTCGGCACCGGCGAGTTCGAACAGGCCAGCGAATGGCTGCAGCGTGCCCTCGAAAGCGAGACCGGCTGGCCCTATGCCGCTTCGATGCTGCTGCTGATGCTGTTGCTGGCCTCCCTGCCGCTCGCCCTCGCGCTTTTCCTCATCCAGCGCCGGCGGCCCGCGCCATGATCCGCCGCGTGAGTCGAGTACCTTCCTGGATGTTGCAGTTCATCGGCTTGCTGCTGGTACTCTTTCTTCTGCTGCCGATCGGCGCCATCTTCGGGCTCGGTCTCTACTACACGCTTGGCATCTTTCTCGTGGCGGATGCCAGCCAGATGATGGCGGCCCTCGGAAAGGAATCCGGCATCGCGCCGGCACTCCTGCAGACGCCACTCATCGCCATCGCCGTCACGTTGCTTGCCAGCGCCTGGGGTCTCGCTCTTTCGCTGTTATGGCGGCATTGGATTGTCCGGCGGCATTATTTCCCTCTGATGGCTTCGGCGCTGCCCTTCCTCCTGCCGCGTTTCGGACTGGGCGCCCTTTTCCTGCTTGCCTGCCTCAAACTGGCGCAATGGGGCGGCAACGCTCTGGGCCTTGCTTTGGTGGCGGCAAGCCAGGCCGCAGTCGCCGCGCCCCTGATCGCCGCTATTTTGTGCCTCGGCTGGCGCCGGGTCGATCCTGCTTGGCGCGAGGCGGCGCTTGAAGCCGGCGCCGACGAAATGACCATCTTCCGCCGGCTCACCTTTCCGCTCCTGAAGCCCTTCATGGGCTTCGGCGCCATACTGGCAATGATCCTGTCGCTGGGCGATTTCTACCTTGGCAATGCCCTTTCCGGCGACACGCTCCTGCTTCCCGGTGCCATTCTCTCCGGGGTCGCCCAGAACGTCTCGCCGCTCTATCATGCCCTGGTTGCCGTGATGGTGCTGGTCGACGTGGTGCTGCTCGCTCTCGTCACCCGCAGCCTCAAGCGCCTCGCTCATCCACGGAATGGAATCTTGTCGTGACCGATCTCGATCTCTGCTTCACGCCCGCCACCGAACTTACCGCCCGCATCCGCGCCGGCAGCCTGTCGCCGATGACCCTGGTCAAGAATGCGCTCGACCGCATCGCCGAGGTCAACCCGACCTTGAACTGCTTCTGCTTCGTTTATGCGGACGAAGCCCTGGCACTCGCCGAACGGATGGAGGCCGAGGCCAAGGCCGGCCACTTCCGCGGGCCGCTCCATGGCGTCCCCTATGCGCTGAAGGATCTGACGCCCACCAGGGGCAAGCGCACCACGCTCGGTTCATACGCCTACGAGCATTGGGTGCCGGACCATGACGCGCCGATCGCGGAGGCCCTGGCCAATGCCGGCGGCATTCTCATCGGCAAGACGACGACGCCGGAATTCGCCTATTCGAGCTTCACCGAAAGTCCGCTCTGGGGCATCACGCGCAACCCGTGGAATACCGAACGCACCGCTGGCGGTTCGTCCGGCGGCTCGGGCGCGGCGGTCGCCAGCGGCTGCGTGCCCTTCGCGGAAGGTTCCGACATGGGTGGCTCGGTCCGCATCCCGGCAAGCTTCTGTGGCATTGTCGGCCTGAAGCCGAGCTTCGGCCGCATCCCTTTCACCATCCTGCCCAGCCAGTTCGACCAGCTCTCGCATTTCGGGCCGCTCGCACGCACCATCGGCGACGCCTGCCTGTTCATGCAGATCACGCAAGGGCCGGACGATCGCGACATTCAATCGCTCACGTCTCCACAAGATTTCATGGCGCCGCTATCGACCGATCTCAAGGGCCGTCGCCTGGCGCTTCTGCTCAAGGCCGGCAATCATGTCTGGAACGTGGAGGTCGAAGCCGCCGTGCGCCGCGCCGCCGACACCTATGCCAAGGCCGGTGCCATCATCGAGGAAGTCTCGATCTCCTGGGGCAAGGACGAGGACGATCTGTGGTCGCAGCATTGGGGCGTCTACCTCGCTACTTTCTTCGGTCATGTGCTGAAGGACTACCGCGCCAGGATGGATCCCAACGTCGTGCGGTTGATGGAGAACGGCCTCGCCATGAACGCGGTCGAATTCAAGAAGATCGAAATCGTGCGCACGCGCATGTGGGGCGAGATCCAGCCGATCCTTGCCCGCAACGAGGCAATCATTACCGGCACCATGTGCCAGCCGGCGGCCAAGGTCGGCCGCAACGATACCGAATATTGGCAGCTGGACGCGCAAGGCCGCTATCACGCCCTCGATTTCACCTCCGTCTGGAACTTCGTCAGCCCCTGCCCGGCCCTGTCGGTGCCGGCCGGCTTCACCAGCGACAAACTGCCCATCGGCCTGCAGATCATCGGTCGCCGCCATGACGACCGGGGCGTCCTCGGTCTGGGGGCGGCGCTGGAAAAACTGGCCCCCTGGTGGGACAAACGGCCGCCTCTCTGAGGCCAGCCCTTGCCAAAATGAGGCAAAAGGCGCTAGCCCTAGCCCCGCGTTTCACACTTCCGACCTTCAATCCTGGGTGCCCCGATGACCAAGAACGTTAAGCCGCGCAATGGTGGCCGAATCCTGATCGATGCCTTGATCTCTCACGGTGTCGAAATGGCCTTCTGCGTGCCGGGTGAAAGCTATCTGGCGGCCCTCGACGCGCTCCATGATTCCAAGGACAAGATCAAGCTGATCGTCTGTCGCCAGGAAGGTGGCGCCGCCTACATGGCCGATGCCTACGGGAAGCTCACCGGCAAGCCCGGCATCTGCTTCGTGACCCGCGGGCCCGGTGCCACCAACGCCTCGGTCGGCGTTCATACCGCCTTCCAGGATTCGACTCCGATGATCCTTTTCATCGGCCAGGTGGCACGCGATCAGGTCGAGCGCGAGGCGTTTCAGGAAATCGACTTCCGCCGCATGTACGGCCCGATGGTGAAATGGGTGGCCGAGATCGACGACGCCGCGCGCATCCCGGAACTGGTGAGCCAGGCCTTCCATCGCGCCGTCAACGGCCGCCCGGGACCGGTCGTGCTGGCGCTCCCCGAAGACATGCTGACCGACATCGCCGAAGTGGGCGATGCGATGCACTACAAGGTGAGCCGCGCCCATCCGGGCGACACGGATATGGCGGAGTTCCGCACGCTCCTTTCCAAGGCGCAGCGCCCGCTGGTCATTCTGGGTGGCGGCGGCTGGGATGCCGAAGCCGTGGCCGACTTCCGCGCCTTTGCCGAGGCCAACAATCTGCCGGTCGGCTGCGCCTTCCGCTGCCAGGATCTTTTCGACAACACATTGCCGAACTATGTCGGCGATGTCGGCATCGGCATCAATCCCAAGCTCGCCCAGCGCGTCAAGGAAAGCGATCTCCTCATCGCCGTCGGCGCGCGCCTCGGCGAAATGACCACCTCAGGCTATACGCTGATCGACATTCCGGTGCCGGCACAGAAGCTCGTCCATGTGCATGCGAGCGTCGAGGAACTGGGCCGCGTCTATCAGGCGACCCTGCCCATCAACAGCGGCATGGCGGCCTTTGCCCGTGCGGCCCGGAAACTGGCGCCGGTCGATCACAAGGCCTGGGATTCCTGGACCTCTGGTGCGCGCAGCGACTATCTCGACAATATCAAGCACAGTGCCATTCCCGGCGCCCTGCAGATGGGCGATATCATGGCCTGGCTGCGCGAGCGCCTGCCGGCCGATGCCATCCTCACCAACGGCGCCGGCAATTACGCGACCTGGAGTCACCGCTTCTATCAGTATCGCAAGTACCGCACGCAGCTCGGCCCCACCAACGGCTCGATGGGTTACGGAGTCCCGGCCGGCGTGGCGGCGAAGCTCGCGGCGCCCGGCCGCATCGTGGTCTCCTTCAACGGCGACGGCTGCTTCATGATGAACGGCCAGGAACTGGCAACCGCCGTGCAATACGGCGCCAATGTCGTCTTCCTGGTCATCAATAACGGCATGTACGGCACCATCCGCATGCACCAGGAAAAGACCTATCCCGGCCGCGTCAGCGGCACCGAACTCCACAACCCCGACTTCGTGGCGCTCGGCAAGGCTTACGGTGCTTATGCGGAACTGGTTGAGAAGACGGCCGATTTCGCGCCGGCCTTCGAGCGCGCCCTGGCTGCCGGGAAGCCCGCATTGCTGGAATTGCGCATCGATCCGGAAGCGATCACCCCCAAGGCCTCGCTCACCGACCTGCGCGAGGCGGCATTGAAGGCACAGAAGGCTTGAACGACCGGCTCTCGACCGAGCTCTACGTCCAGGCACATATCCGTCAGTGCTTTTCCAAAGGATTGACGGCTGTCGTCGCGCATAGGGGCGATGCCTGGGGCGGCGCCATCCTGGTGAAGCTCAATCTGCTGGGACCGGGATGCAAGCTGCTCAACCAGACACGCGATGCCGATGGCGAGATTGCCTGGCTGCCGGTTATGGCCGGTGCTCTGCTCAGCGAAGCGGACGCCGATGCCTATATCACAAAGTCGATCCAGCGCGACCCCGATCTCTGGGTGGTCGAGATCGAGGATCGCACTGGGTCCAACCCGTTTCCGGGGAAAGTGCTTTAAGCTGATAGATCGACAGCAGCTCCGCCCCCACCCTAACCCTCCCCCTGAAGGGAGAGGGGACCATGCCTGAGTTCGCACCGACACCTCGCTCCAATTCCCTCTCCCTTCAGGGGGAGGGTTAGGGTGGGGGCGCCAAGTGACGGATCTATTTTGCCTTACGCGCCACCCATCTGCCTGAAATCGCGCCGCAGGTGAAATTCCTGCGACGTGACTTGTGTTTCCATGGCGCCGGCGCGTTCTTCCAATTCGCGGAACTTGCGCCGCAGATTGGGGAAGCTCAGATCCGGCGGCAGGTCGCCCGTCGCCCAATCGTCCTTCGCGGCCGCCTTCGGTGCCACCGGCGCCTCATCGACCGGCTTCAGGAAGAAGGTGCCAAGACCATAGGCGATCAGGGTGAACATCGGCGCGAAGATCAGGGCGACGACCGCGAAAATACGTACCCACCTCAGATTGACGCCCCAGTGCCGGGCGATGCCGGCGCAGATGCCGCTGATGCGACCTTTTTCCGGGATGCGCCTCAGGCCATTGAATGCCCAGAACGGGCGCGACGTCTCAGAGGAATTGTCCCAACTCATAGATTGCTCTCCCGCCAGCCCGGCGCCTCGGCGTCGAGCAGTTTTTCCAGATTGGCAACGCGGCTCTCAAGCCGCTGCGCCACCGCCCACATCTCCTTCACCGATTTCTCGTCGGCGCTGCTGTCGGCCTTCTGGCTCTTCCACTGCGTCTTGTAGTGAAAGATCAGCCACAGCGGCGCCACGATCACCATGAACAGAATGGCGGGAACGGACATGAACTCCAGGAAACTCATCGACGATCCCTTTGGTCGAGTGGGCGGTTGCAGCGACGGCGCTCAGCCAGAACATGGGGCTCACGCCTTGCGCTCGGAACGGAGCTTTTCCTTGAGCGCGTCCAACTCTGCATCAAGGCCGGTTTCGGCTTCAAGATTGGCGAATTCCTGTTCCAGGGTCTTTGCCTGACCCATATCGTAAACCTCGGCCCGACCTTCAAGCTCGTCAATCTTGCGGTGCAGCGTTTCGTAGCGGGCCAGGGCATCGTCGACCCGGCCGTCCGCCAGGGTGCGGCGGACCTGGACCCGCTTCTGCGCGGCGTTGAGGCGGATCAGCAGCGCCTTCTGCTTGGCCTTGGCCTCCTGCAGTTTGGACTGCAGGCGGGCAAGATCCTCGTCGTGGCGCGCCAGCGCCTCTTCGACGGCCGTCAGTTCCCCGCGCAGGCTATCGGCGCTCTCGGCCAGCTTGCGTTTGGCCAGCAACGCCCCCTTGGCGAGGTCGTCGCGGCCCTTGGCAATGGCGAACTCAGCCTTCTGCGCCCAATCGGCCTCCGCCGCCGCCAACTGCTCCAGCCGGCGCTGGATTTCCTTCTTTTCCGAAATGTTCTTCACTGCCGCCGAACGCACTTCGACCAGCGTGTCTTCCATTTCCTGGATCATCAGCTTGGCCATCTTTTCCGGATCTTCCGCCCGGTCCAGCAGTGCATTGAGGTTGGCGTTCACGATATCGCTGAGGCGCGAAAAAATACCCATGTCGAAGTCCTTTATTGAGAATCAGAGGTAGGGAGAGGGAGAGACGGTCAGAAGAGGAAATGGCCGAGCGCCACGCCGCAGGCGAAGAAAACCCAGTCCGATGCCGTCCGGCTGCTGAGATAGGCCCGGCACCAGCTCACGGCCCGGTCGAGATCGGCGGCAATGCTGCGGCGGAAGGCTGGGCTCGTATCGTCGGTCATCTGCGTCTCCTCGAATTGCGATGCCAGTGACATTGCAGAGGGCGTGCCAACGACTGTTTTATTATATATCAATTAGTTAGAACATTTCAGATATGTGAATTGCTAAATCTGCCTATCGGATTTCGCCATATTCATCTATATTCGCCACATGGAAATGAATCCGCGCCATCCGTCCGCCGAGCCGGCGCCCCTGCTGGGATCGGACCCTGCCTTTCTGGAGGCGCTGGAGCATGTCTCACGCCTGGCCCCGTTGGACCGTCCAGCCCTGGTCGTCGGCGAGCGTGGCACGGGCAAGGAGCTCTTTGCCGAACGCCTGCACTATCTCTCTCCCCGTTGGGAGGGGCCGTTTGCCAAGGTCAATTGCGCCGCGCTGACCGAGACCTTGCTGGAGAGCGAGCTCTTCGGCCATGAGGCCGGCGCCTTCACCGGCGCGCGCAACCGGCGGCGCGGACGGTTCGAGCGGGCCGATGGCGGCACGCTGTTCCTCGACGAGGTTGCAACGGCCTCGCCGCGCCTCCAAGAGCAGATCCTGCGCGTCATCGAATATGGCGAGTTCGAGCGTGTCGGCGGAGAACAGACGCTGAAGGTCGATGTCCGCGTCGTCGGCGCCACCAATGTCGATCTGCCGGCATGCGCCGCCGAGGGAAAATTCCGGGCCGACCTGCTCGACCGCCTCGCTTTCGATGTCGTCACCCTGCCGCCCCTGCGCGCACGGCCGGCCGATATCGTGGACCTCAGCGACGCGTTCGGCATCCGCATGGCAAAGGCATTGAGCCACCCGCTCTTCCCGGGCTTCACACCGTCCTGCCGGAAGGCGCTGCTCGCCTATCAATGGCCAGGAAATGTGCGCGAGCTGCGCAACGTGGTCGAACGCGCGGTCTATCGCGCCGGCCCCACCGAACTGCCGATCGCGGAGATTCAGATCGATCCATTCGAAAGCCCCTGGCGGCTCGGCGGGGTGGTCCCCGCGGCTCCGCCGCGTCCGCGCTCGTCAACCGGCTTTGCGCCGTCGGTGGCGGCATTCGAGAAAGAGCTTCTGCAAGAAGCGCTGCAGGTGGCCGGCGGCAATCAGACCACCGCTGCCAGGCAGCTTGGCCTCAGCTATCATCAATTCCGGCGGCTGCTGCGGAAATACAAGCTATAGCCAGCCCGAACGCTTGAAGCGCCAGAACAGCAGGGCGCAAATGACGACGATGATGCCGATCACGCCGAAATAGCCGTATTGCCAGGTCAATTCCGGCATATGGTCGAAGTTCATGCCATAGATGCCGGCGACCGCGGTGGGGACGGCGAGCATGGCGGCCCAGGCAGCCAGCTGCCGCATGACCTCGTTCTGCTTCATGGCGCTCATCAGCATCTTGGTATCGACCACCGTCTTGATCAGTTCGCGCAGGTTCTCGATCCGGTCGAGCAGAATGGTGCTGTGGTCGAACACATCGCGGAAATAGGGATGCGTATTGCGGTCGATGAGCGCCATGTCGTAGCGCATCAGGCGCTGGCAGATCTCCGGCAAGGGCGCTACCGCGTGACGCATATGCAGGAGGTCGCGCCGCAGGACCGTGATCTCCTCCAGCACATCCATCGTGCTGCGGCCGTCCAGCACCGCCTCCTCCAGCCTCTCGATATCGTCTTCGATACTCTCGACGATCGGAAAATAACGGTCGACGATGAAATCCATCAGCGCATAGAGGATGAAATCCTCGCCCTTCTTGAAATTCTCCGGCGAACTCTCGCAGCGCATCCGCACGTCGGAATAACTCACCGACGGTCCGTGACGCACCGTGATGACATAGCCGCGGCCGATGAAGAAGCTGGTCTCGCCCATGGCGACATGGACCCCGTCCAGCTGCGCCGTCTTCATGACCACGAACAGGGTTTCGCCGTAGAGTTCGAGCTTGGGCCGCTGATGAGCGCGGTAGGCATCTTCGACCGCCAGTTCGTGGAGGCCGAAATAGCGCTGCAGCTTCAACAGCTCTTCATGGTCCGGCTCGTAGATGCCGATCCAGATGACGCGGCCCGGCTGGACCTTCATCTGCTCGGGATCGTTGATGTCCAGGCTGCCCACCCGGCGACCACCCTCATAAATAGCGCAATCTACGACGCGACCCATCTATGGTTGCTCCGGTAAGAGGTCAAATCGGGGCTCATGGCGGACCCGTTTCGACCCGATTAGCCCAGGGACCCCGCCCTGGCAAGCAGCCTATACAAGCCAGGGCGGTCGGATTACTTTCCCGGCAGTCGATTTGAACCATTTTCTCCAACTGGACGACGGATCTTTCAACATGGCGGACGCTTTATGAAGCTGGAGGCGGGCGGCGTTATCCCCGACGGAAAGCTCCTGGACGGCATTGCCAAGGGCGACCGGGCAGCGTTTACCGAATTTTATCAGCGGCATAACCGCTCGCTGTTCGCATTCCTGGTCAAAATGGTCCGGGACCGCGAACTGGCTGAAGAGGTTCTTAGCGAGACCATGCTCGACGTTTGGCGCCAGGCCGGGCGCTTCGAGGGTAAATCGTCCGTTACCACCTGGCTCTTCTCGATCGGCCACCACAAGGCCGTCAGCCGCCTGCGCCGCATGCGCGAAGTGGCGCTGGACGAGGAGGTGGCGGCGAATATCGAGGATAGCGGTCCGACACCGGACAAGCAGGCTTCCGACAAGGACATGTCGCGGCTGCTCGCTCGGCTGATCGAATGCCTGTCCCTGGATCACCGCGAGATATTGCAGCTCGCCTACTATCAGGAGTTTTCGGTCCAGGAGATCGCCGAGGTGCTGGACCTGCCGGAAAACACAGTGAAGACCCGAATGTTCTACGCCCGCCAGCGTCTGAAGGCGTTGCTCGAGCAGGCCGGCGTGAAAGGAGCGGTGGCATGATTTCCCGGAACAACGAGAAGCGCCCCCTCAGCCTGGAAGATGCGCAGGAGCTGCTGCCCTGGTATCTGACCGGCAAGCTCTCCCGTGCTGAGAGTGACGCCATCGACGACATGCTGAAGAACTCGGCCGACCTGCGCGGGCAGCTGGATACCGCCAGCGCCCAGCAGCGCGCCGTGATCGACAGCAGCGAGGCGGCGGGAGCCCCCAGCGCCGGCAATCTGACAAAGCTGCTGCAGCAGATCGAAAGTACCAAGCAGCGCCGCTATGTGGTGGCCGACGAACCCGGCTTCTTCGAACGCCTGCTGGGTTCCTGGGCGGCACCCCGCCCGGCTCTGCAACTCGCCCTGGTCGCCGCCTGCGCCCTCATCGTCGCGCAAGGTGTCTTCCTCTATCAGTTGGGCGGCTTCTCTACGAAGCCGGGGAGCGAGAGCTATGCAACGGCCAGCGCCGGCGGCGAATTGGCCCAGCCGGCGGCGAGCCTCATCGTCTCCTTCCGGCCGGACGTAACGGCCGCGCAGCTTACGCAGATGCTGAGCGAGATCGACGCCACGGTGATCGATGGGCCCAAGCCCGGCCAGACCTTCATCCTGGGCCTCGCGGATGCCGCAAGCGCGGACAATGCGATCGCCAAGCTGCAGTCGCGGCCCGATCTGGTCGCCAGTGCGCAGCGGCGCTGAGGACAAGCCAGACCACCATGCGGCTGCCAATGAACATCCTGCCGGCGGTGTTACTCATCCTCGCCGGCCTGCACGGGACAAGCCTGGCCCAAACCCGGCCTTCGGTTCCCGCGCCGGTGACGCCGACCATCAACATGCCCGGCCAGGGGCCGGATGCCTCGGTCCCCGATATTCTGGATGAGCCGTCCGCCGATGGGGACGACAAACGCAAGAAAGCCGGCGGCGGCGAAACGGTGCCCAACGAACTGTGCGTGATCTTCGCGCCTTCGGCGGATGCCGATACGGCACAGCGCTTCGCCGGCGACTTCGACCTGGAGCCGACGCGCGACTTCACCATGAGCGGCCTGGGCCTGCGCGTTCACCTGATGCGCATCGGCGACGGCGCCGATCCGGACGAGGTCTTCACGCGCGCTTCGGCGGATGAGCGGCCGCTTTGGGTACAGAAGAACTATGTCTATCGCAGCAGCACCGGCGATACCGCCGGCCAGCAATATGCACTGCAGCAGATTCGCGCCGATGCCGCCGCCGCGCAGGCCGCGGGTGGTGCGGGAATCGTCATCGGACTGGTCGATAGCGGCGTGGACATGTCCCACGAATCCCTGCGCGGCGCGCGCATCAAGGCGATCGATGTCATAGACGGTGACGCGGTTGCACCCGAGACCCACGGGACCGTCATCGCCAGCATCCTGGTGGGGCAAGGTCCGCTGCATGGCGTCGCCCCGGCGGCCGATCTCGTGGCGATCCGCGCCTTTCGGGAAGTGGAGCCCAAGCTCGGGGCGGCGCAGAGCTCGTCCTTCCTGCTGTCGCTGGGGATCGATACGGCGGTCAGGAACGGCGCCCGGGTCGTCAATCTCAGCCTCACCGGCCCGCAGGACAAGCTGGTCGCGCAGATGGTCAATGAAACCCTGCTGCACAAGGTCAGCGTCATCGCGGCAGCCGGCAACGAGGGACCGAAAGCCGGCCCGGCCTACCCAGCGGCGCAGGACGGCGTCATCGCCGTCACCGCGACCGATGCCGCGGACCGCCTCTACAAGAAAGCCAATCACGGCGACTATATTTCCGTCGCGGCACCCGGCGTCGATATCCTTGGCGCCAGGCCGGGCGGCACCTATGACTTTTTCAGCGGCACGTCCATGGCGACGGGCTACGTCACCGGCGTCGCGGCACTCCTGATGGCAAGTGAAAAGGGCCTCACCGTGACGCAGCTGCGCAAGGCGGTGGAAGGTTCCGCCGTGGATCTCGGCGCCCCGGCACGCGACCCGGCCTTCGGTGCCGGCCGCATCGATGCCGCCTCGGCGCTCGACCAGCTTCCCTAGAGCGTTTCACAGTTTGGCGGAAACGCTGTTTCCTTTTCCGTCATCCCCGGGCTTGACCCGGGGATCATGTACGACTGGGCTCTGTTCTTCAGTTGCAAGCTGATCGCCGGGTCAAGCCCGGGGATGACGTAGTAGGGCGAGCGATTCTGAGTAACGGTGAAACGCCCTAGTTCTGCCCCCATCAAAATTCGAATGCTGGCCTATCGAGCGGTTCCAGGCTCGGATAGAGTGGCCGTCCAATGATCGACACTCTGCTCGGTTACGCCGCCGACAATTGGCAGACTCTAGCCATCAGCAGCGCCGCCATCTTCCTGGCGGCGATCGTGCGCGGCTTTTCGGGCTTCGGCTTCTCGCTGCTCAGCATCACCGCCATTTCGCTGCTGCTGCCCGCGCGCGAGATCGTGCCTTCCATCTTCCTGCTGGAGGTCGCGGCCTCCATCAATCTCATTCCCAGCATCTGGCGCGAGATCGACTGGCGCTCGATCCGCTGGCTGTTGCTCGGCTACATCGTCGCCCTGCCCTTCGGCATCTTCGCGCTCGCCCGCTTCCCGGAGCCGCCGATGCAGCTCGCCATGTCGATCTTCGTGCTGGCGACCGCGATCATGATGCTGCATGGGTTCCGCCTGCAAAAGACACCGGGAGCCTCGGCCACGACGGCGACGGGTGCTGCTTCCGGCATTTTCAATGGGGCTTTCGGGATCGGCGGCCCGCCGGTCGTCCTGTTCTTCTTCTCGACCCCCGCCGCCGCCGCTGTCAGCCGGGCTTCGGTGATCGCCTTTTTCCTGTCGACCGACCTGCTCGGCCTCACCGGCCACTATTTCGAAGGATTGCTGACGGCGCAGAGCTTCGCCCAGTTCGCCGTCTGGCTGCCGGCCCTGCTGGTCGGCGTCTGGGCCGGCGCCCACGGCTTCCGCCACATCGATCAGGCGCTTTTCCGCCGGATGGTTCTTGTCATTCTCATGGGGCTCGCCTTGCTCACTCTCGGCAAGGCAATCTACGATTGGATCTACGCCTGACGAAAAAGGGCGGGTCCGAAGGCCCGCCCCTTGCAGCATTCCGATATCCGGCCTCACGCCCCCTTCTGGGGCCGCATATCCTTTGGGTCGATGCCGGCGACGACGACCGGCTTCTTCATGGCGTCGCGGCGGAAGGGTTCGCCGAGTTCCTGGTTGAGGATCACTTCGATGAAGGTGGTGACCCCCTTCTTCTGTGCCTCGCAGGATTCCTTCAGCGCCGCGGTGAGCTCGGCCTGGGTACGCGCTTGCACGCCCTTGAGGCCGCAGGCATCGGCGATCCTGGCATAGCTCAAATCCGGATCGAGCTCGGTGCCGACGAAATTGTTGTCGTACCACAAGGTCGTGTTGCGTTTCTCGGCGCCCCATTGGTAGTTGCGGAAGACGACCATGGTGATGCCCGGCCATTCCTTGCGGCCGATCGAGGTCATTTCGTTCATGCTGATGCCGAAGGCGCCGTCGCCGGCAAAGCCCACGACGGGCGTATCCGGGCAGCCGATCTTGGCGCCGAGGATCGACGGGAAGCCGTATCCGCAGGGGCCGAACAGTCCGGGCGCCAGATATTTCCGGCCCGCCTCGAACGTCGGATAGGCGTTGCCGATGGCGCAATTGTTGCCGATGTCACTGGAAATGATCGCGTCCTTGGGCAGCCCGGCCTGGACCGCGCGCCACGCCTTGCGTGGGCTGAGACGCTCGGGCTGGCGCGCGCGCGCATTGGCGTTCCAGGCGGTGCCGGGATCGTCATCCTCATGATCCATGCTGGAGAGCGTCTGCAGCCAGGCGGACTTGGTCTGGTGAATGAGTGCCTTCCGTTCGGCCCGGCCGGCATTGCCGGCGGACGCGTCGAGTTGCGCGAGGATCGACCGCGCCACCTGCTTGGCGTCGCCGGCGATACCCACCGTCACCTTCTTGGTGAGTCCGATGCGGTCCGGGTTGATGTCGACCTGGATGATGCTGGCATTCTTCGGCCAATAGTCGATGCCGTATCCCGGCAGGGTCGAGAACGGATTGAGGCGCGTGCCCAGTGCCAGCACGACGTCGGCCTTGGCGATGAGTTCCATCGCCGCCTTGGAGCCATTGTAGCCGAGCGGACCGGCCGCCAGCGGATGCGAACCGGGGAAACTGTCATTGTGCTGGTAGGAACTGCAGACCGGCGCATCGAGACGCTCGGCCAGGGCCTGGGCTTCCGGAATGGCGCCACCGATGACGACGCCGGCACCGGACAGGATGACCGGGAACTTGGCGCCAGAGAGCAGCTTGGCCGCGCGCGAAATCGCTTCCGCGCCACCGGCCGGGCGTTCGACCTCGACGATCTGCGGCAGTTCGATGTCGATGACCTGGGTGTACATATCGCGCGGCACGTTGATCTGGGCCGGCGCCGAGTTCCGGAGCGACTTCAGGATGACGCGGTTGAGCACTTCGGCGATGCGGCTGGGGTCGCGCACTTCCTCCTGATAGCAGACCATGTCCTTGAAGAGCGCCATCTGCTCGACTTCCTGGAAGCCACCCTGGCCGATGGTCTTGTTGGCGGCCTGGGGCGTCACCAGCAACATCGGCGAGTGGTTCCAATAGGCCGTCTTCACCGCCGTCACGAAATTGGTGATGCCGGGACCGTTCTGGGCGATGCACATCGCGATCTTGCCCGTGGCACGCGTATAACCGTCGCAGATATAGCCGCCATTGCATTCATGAGCGACGTCCCAGAATTTGATCCCGGCCTTGGGGAAGAGGTCGGAAATCGGCATGAAAGCCGAACCGATAATGCCGAAAGCGTGCTCGATGCCATGCATCTGCAGGACCTTCACGAAGGCCTCTTCAGTCGTCATCTTCATGGTGAATTGTCCATTCCGTTAGAAAGTCGAAAAGATGCCGCCACGATAGGCAGTGGGCTGGCACCTTCATAGGTCCAGCCATGGGCACAGCTATGGGCCAGCTATCTGGTCGCAACTTCGCGCACGGCATCGGCCAGCAGGCGGATGCCGGTTTCGATCCGCTCGGTGGGAATCGAGGAGACGCCGAGGCGACAGAAATTGGCCGGGCCCGGCTGATTGAGGAAATGCACGGCGCCGGGTTCGATGACGACACCGCGCCGCTCCGCCGCCGCCGCGATCGCCGCCATGTCGCACTCCTTCGGTCCCTTGATCCAGAGGGCCGTGCCGCCGGCGGTGAGATTGACGGTGAATTCCGGCAGATGCTTGGCCAGCGCCGTCACCGCCGCCGCCAGACGCTCGCGGTAGACGTTGCACAGGCGCCGCAGCAGCGTGTCGTGATGGCCGTCGGCCAGGAACAGGGCCACCGTGCGCTGATTGTTGGCGGCCGGGTGCCGGATCATCAGGCGCCGCAGTGCGCGCAGCTCGGCGATGAGCGGCCTGGGCGCCACCAGGAAGCCCATGCGCAGGCCCGGCGCCAGCGTCTTGGAGAGGCTGGAGATGAAGATGACGCGGCCATGCCGGTCGAGCGACTTCAACGCCGGCTGCGGCGAGCCGGCATGGGTGAGTTCGCTTTCGTAATCGTCCTCGATCAGGAGGAAATCCTTCGCCATCGCCCGTTCGAGCAACGCATGGCGGCGCTCCAGCGACATGGTGACCGTGGTCGGGAACTGATGGCTGGGGGTCACATGGACATAGTCGCAGCCGTCGAGCTGCGGGCCGAGGACGAGGCCCTGTTCGTCGACAGGAAGCGAGACCAGCCGGCTGCCGCGCAGGCCGGCAATGTTGCGGGCGTCGGTATAGCCGGGATCCTCGATGCCGAACATGGTCTTATGGTCGAAGAGCAGAGCCGAGAGCAGATAGAGCGCCTGCTGCGCACCGACCGTCACCAGGATCTCATCGGCGCCCACGCGCACACCGCGGCGCGGCAGCAAACGGGTGCGGATCTGCTCGATGAGAAGCGGGTCGTCCTCGGCGAAGCGATCGTTGGCCCATTCGCGCACCGAATTGACGCTCAGGGCCTGGCGCGAACATTCCCGCCAGGCCGCCAGCGGAAACAGTGTCTGGTCGATCTGTCCGTAGATGAAGGGATAGGGATGGTCCTGCCAGTTGGCGGGCTTCACCACGTTGCGCTGCAGGGTCGGCCGGCATTTGAAACGGGTCAGCCAGTCCGGTTCGTCCGCCGCGCCGGGCTCGCCACGGACCGGCGATTCCTTGGGCCGGGACGAGAGGACATCCGGATTGACGAAGAATCCGCTCCGCTCCTTGGCGATCAGGAAGCCCTCTTCGGTCAAATCCTGATAGGCCAGGACCACCGTGTTGCGCGCGATCTTCAGCGATTGGGCCAGGGCCCGGCAGGAAGGCAAGGGGCTGCCGGCGGGAATCTGGCCGTCCAGGATGGCCGAAACCAGCATGCGCCGCAGCTGCGCCTGCAGCGTCGTCGTCCGGTCATGCTCCAGGTGAAACAATATTGCGCGGCTGTCGTGGCCCAATGCGAATGCCCCCTACCCGTCGGCCAGACCGATCTGGCCCCATTGGCACCACGTCACCACAAGCTTGGCCCGAAGGCAACCGGCTAAGCGGGCACCTCCTCGCGTTCGGCAATCATGGCCTCGCGCTGCGCCCGCTCGGCCCGCATCTGTTCCCGGCGCTTCAGGACTTCGTAGACGATGGCGCCGAGCAGCGAGACGCCGATGATGATGACCGCCAGCGCCGACAGGGCCGGCGTCGTGCCCTGCCGGACTTCGCCGGCCAGCACCGTCACCAGCGTCTTGTCGGCGAGGATGGCGAAGGTCGTCGTGTTGTAGTTCTCGAACGAGGACAGGAAACCGATGACGAAGGCCGACACGACCGCAGGCTTCAGGAAGGGCAGCAGGATGTGCCAGAAGACCTGCGGATAGGAAGCGCCGAGGTCGAGTGCCGCCTCCTCCTGCGAGCGGTCGAACCGGGTGAGGCGCGCCATGAAGATGAGCAGGCAATAGGCCGAGACGAAGCTCGCCTGACCCAGGATGGCAAGGATCATGCCCTTGTAGAACACGGCCTTGGTGACCTCGGTGAGGCCCAGAACATCCTTCCAGAAGATCACTGTCGAGATGCCGATGATGACGCCCGGGGTGAGCAATGGCGAGATGGTGATGAGGTAATAGAGGCTCCGCGCCCTATGATAGATCTGACTCATGATGATCGAGGCGGCAAGCCCCACCGGCACCGAGATCGCCACCACGCCGAGGCCGATGATGATGGAGTTGCGCAAGCCCTCCATCATGGCCCGGTGGTTCCACAGCTTGACGAACCAGTCCAGCGTGAATGCCTCGAACGGATAGGCCTGCGGATAGGACGGCGTATTGAAGGCCGTGATGCCCATCACCATGAGCGGCCCGAAGAGATAGAGGAAGAAGAGAGCGATGTAGAAACCGATCATCCCCTTCATCACGAATTTCGAGCTCATTTTATCGTCTCCCCAAGCGACACTTTGAAGAGACGCAACATGGCCATCACCAACGCGATGCAGGCAAAGAGCAGAATGAAGGAATAAGCCGCCCCGCGCGCCCAGTTGAAGTTCTGGAAGAAGAAGTCATAGATGATCGCCGTGAACCACAGCGTGCGCGGACCGCCCAGGAATTGGGGCGCCGCCAGGGATCCTGCCGACAGCATGAACACCATCGTGCAGCCGGATGCGATGCCCGGCTTGGCATAGGGAATGACGACGTCCTTGTGGATCCGCCACCAGGGGGCACCAAGGTCGCGCGCCGCCTCGATCTGGTTCTTGTCCAGGCTCTCGATCGCATTGTAGAGCGGGAACATCATCACCAGCAGATAGGCATAGGAGAGGCCGACATAGAGGCCGGTATTGTTGCCGAGGAAATCGATCGGCGTATCGGTGATGCCGCTCGCCATCAGCACCTGGTTGATGAGCCCCTTGGATGCCAGCAGCAGGCGCAGCGAAAAGGCCCGCAGGATCTCGTTGACCCAATAGGGCACGATCAGCCCCAGCATGATCAGGCGCACCTTCTGGGGTGTGCCGGCCTGGGCCATGTAATAGGCAAGCGGATAGCAGATCGCGAAATTGAGCGCCGTCACCGCCATGGAAGCGAGGATCGAGAAGACGAACGCCCACATATGCGTCGCATTCGCCAGGCCGCTGTTCGGCGTGACGAAGAAGGATTTGTACTGTGCGATCGTCAGATAGTCGTCGGGTCCGCCACGCTTCAGCGGCGGCAGTTGGGGATGGAAGCTTTCCACCACCATGTAGAGGTATGGCAACGCCACCAGGAAGAGCGTCCAGAACGCAACCAGCATGATGAACACGATGCCCAGCGTCGTGCCGTTGCGCTCGAAGAAGCTCTTATGCGTGGGATCGACGCCGCGCTTGACTTCCCGGCGCGCCATCGCCCAGAAGATGGCGATGACGACGATGGGAAGGATGAAGACGAAAAGACGACTACTCACGGGCCATCTTCCCTTCCGGCAGCACCAGGCCGAGATCGGGATCGTAGGTCACCGCCGCCATCTCATCCTGCTCCGGGATGGTGTCGTTGCTGTGGCGCCCGACGGTAACCGTGACATCCTTCTTGCCGATGCCTTCGAGGAAGACGTGGGTCATATTGCCCTCGAAGGCGACGCTCTTCACCTTGGTGGAGAAAGTCGTATCGGCGGGGCCCGAGCCGAGCTTGACCGATTCCGGCCGCACGAAGAGGATCGCCTTGGCGCCGGCCTTCAATCCGTGGAGGTTGCGGCCGCGCAACGCGCCGAGCGGTGAATCGACCACGGCATAATCGCCCTCGGCGCGGCTGACGGTGCCGGCGAAGGCGTTGTTCTCGCCGACGAAGGATGCGACGAAAGCCGTGGTCGGACTGTCATAGACCGCCTTGCCGTCGCCCACCTGCTGGATGACGCCGTCGCTCATGACCGCGATACGGTCCGACATGGTGAGCGCTTCGCCCTGGTCGTGGGTGATGTAGATGAAAGTGATGCCGACCATCTGCTGAATGGCGCGGAGTTCATTGCGCATATGCTGGCGCAGCTTCAAGTCGAGCGCCGAGAGCGGCTCGTCGAGCAACAGCACCTTGGGCTGCACGGCAAGTGCGCGCGCAATGGCGACACGCTGCTTCTGCCCGCCCGATAGCTCGCTCACCAATTTGTCGCCCTGACCGGGGAGCGCGATGAGATCGAGCAGCTCGCCCGCCTTCTTCATGCGCGTGGCCTTGTCCACCCCGCGCACGCGCAAGCCATAGGTGATGTTCTCGGCAACGCTCATCAGGGGAAAGAGCGCGAGGTTCTGGAAGATCAGCGCGGTCGGCCGCTTGTTCGGACCGCTGCCGCGCATGTCCTGGCCACCGATCCTCACTGTCCCTTCGGACGGCTCCAGGAAGCCGGACACGGTGCGCAATATCGTGGTCTTCCCGCAGCCGGACGGCCCCAGGAAGGAAAAGAACTCGCCGCCCTTGATGTCGAGTGTCGCATTGTCGACAGCCGTGAATTCACCGAAGCGGACCGTTATGTGGTCAAGCTCGACGCCCGCACTCATATGTCATCCCTGTTTTTTAACTTTTATACTTTTGTCGTTGAGCCGAGTTTCCGCGCTTGCTCAATCGAGATCAAGCTCGATCGGACCTCAGCTAAAAAAGAGTCAGCCTCGGCGAACCGAGGCTGACTACAATTTAGGCAGTCGCTGTTACGCGGCTTTGAACTGGTCGACGTACTGGCTGCGGATTTCCGCATACCAGGCGGGCTCCGCCGGCCACGGCCAGACGTTCTTCAGCGCATCGCCAGGATAGGCTTCCTGGAAGTTCTTCTTGAAGACTTCCGAGGTCAGCGCATCGCCGCCGGTGACGACCGGGTTGTAGCCCGAGCCTTCGGCGACCTGGGCCGAAACTTCCGGCGTCATCAGGTAGTTGAGGAATTCGTAGACCTGATCGGTGTTCTTGGCAGCCTTCATCAGCGACAGGCCGTCGAGCCACACGATGGCGCCTTCCTTGGGCGAGGTGTAGTTGACCGGCTTGCCTTCCTTCTTGAGCGAGAGCGGCGGACCGTCCCAGGTCTGGCCGATCCACACATCGTTCTCCATCAGGCCGGACTTCGTGTTATCAGCCGAATCCCAGAACTGCTTGACCCAGGATTTGTGCTCGATCGCGAAGGCCAGGATCGGATCCCAGATCTTCTTGAAATTCTCTTCGTCCTTGTAGCCGTCGAGCATGCGGTTGCTGGGCAGCTTGCCGGTGGCATCCATCCACAGGCCGATACCGAGCAGGAAGGAATGGCCGCGGCCCTGCGTATGGCCTTTCACATCGTCGGCCCAGAGCGAGCCGTAGCTGAGATTGGCGAGGTCGCCCTTGTAGAGGTCGGTGCGATACGAGATCGCTTCCGAACCCCAGCAATGCGGCACATGATAGAGGCCGTCTTCCCAGGTCCAGAGCTTCTGCGAACTGTCGATCATCGACGGCACCAGAGCCGACATGTTCTTCAGCTTGTTGGTGTCGATCGGCGCCAGGACGGCGAGGTCCTTGTATTGCGGGGCGCGGTTGCAGGTCGGCTGGCACAGGTCGAAGCCTTCGCCGCCAGTCGCCTGCAGCTTGTTGATCTGCTCTTCGTTCTGCGAGAACGGCGTCTGGTTGACCTTGATGCCGCTCGCCTTTTCGAAGTTCGGGATCACCGGATCCGGAAATTCGTCGGACCACATCAGCAGGTTGAGTTCGCCCGAGGACGAGAAGGCGTTCTTCACCAGCATCGGCGAGCTCAGCCCGACGGCACCGACGGCGGCAGCGGAACGAAGCATGGTACGGCGAGACAAATTGGCAGCGCGCATCGTCTCCTGCGCCGAACTCAGAATTTTCTTTGTCATTCAAACCTCCCTGTTGGCGACCCGACGGAATGCCCGGCCGCGGCAATCATTCACCGTTAGATGTTGCTGTTTTTTGAACCACTCCTATTTAGTTTGCGCCATCGCGGATCGTTGGATGAGGCGCATATTTTTACATCGCCGCCAAAAAAAGTGAATGCTCTTGGTTTCGCCGCGAAAGCGATACGAAGCTCGCGGCGATGGAACCAGCCCTTGGCGCGCGCATCGCGAGAAATTCCTGCGACCGATCGATACTGAGATATTGGGGAACGGCGCGCGCCAGCGCCCTGCCGCAAGCCACCGGAAACGTGAAATCACACGACATCGGTCTCTCCGCAAAGGGATCGCTGATCTGGCCGAGGGTTTTACCGCAGCCGCGAAACACCTGCAAGCCGACCCGGACCGATAGCACTCATAGGGCCGGCCACTGGCCGCTCCAAGACCCAATGGATCGCCAATTCTGGGGCCAGTTCGGCACACCGCCGCCCCGCACCCGCGTCATGAAAGTGTCATGCGATGGGAGAGCCCGGCAACACCGCATCGATTGCAGCCTTAGGAACCACGGACTAGATTGCACGCGAATTCAATCGTGGGTTTTGGGGGCGCGTGTACATGAAGATCAAAAGCCTGGAGACCTTCTCCAATCAATATGTGGGTTTCGTCCGCGTCACGACCGATGACGGGCGCCAGGGATGGGGCCAGGTCTCGACCTACAATGCCGACATCACCTGCCAGATCTTCCATCGCCAGGTCGCGCGCCATGCTTTGGGCGCCGACGCGCTCGATATCGAGGCCCTGGTGACCGCGATCCCGGAACGCGAACACAAGTTCCCCGGTTCTTATCTGATGCGGGCACTGACCGGCCTCGATACCGCGCTCTGGGATCTGCGCGGCAAGATCGAGGGCAAATCGGTCTGCGAACTCTTAGGGGGCAAACCCCGCCCCTTCCCGGTCTACGCCTCCAGCATGAAGCGCGGCGAAATCACGCCCAAGGACGAGGCCGCGCGCTTCATCGAGCTGCGCGACAAGCATGGCTATGACGCCTTCAAGTTCCGGGTGGGGAAGGAATGCGGCCACGACCAGGACGAATGGCCCGGCCGCACCGACGAGATCGTACCCCTGATCCGCAAGACACTAGGGCACGATGTGCGCCTGCTGGTCGACGGCAACAGCGGCTACAGCCCGCAGAAGGCCATCGAAGTGGGCCGCATGCTGGAGCAGCACGGCATCATTCATTTCGAGGAGCCCTGCCCCTATTGGGAATATCACTGGACCAAAGAGGTGAAGGAAGCCTTGAACCTCGACGTCACCGGCGGCGAGCAGGATTGCGACCTCGCTTTGTGGCGCTTCGCCATCGACATGCGCGCGGTCGACGTGGCGCAGCCCGATATCTGCTATCTCGGCGGCATCAACCGCACGATGAAGGTCGTCGACATGGCCAAGGCCGCCGGCCTGCCGATAACGCCGCATTCGGCCAACCAGTCACTGGTCACCGTCTTCACGCTCCATCTGATGGGCGCCATCGAGAATGCCGGCCCCTATGTCGAGTACTCGATCGAAGGCCTCGATTATTACCCTTGGGAAATCGGCCTCTTCGATCCCGTGCTAGTCGCCAAGGACGGCAAGGTGCAGATCCCCGAAGGTCCCGGCTGGGGCGTCGAAATCCGCAAGGACTGGCTGGACAAGGCGCAGTACCAGAAGAGCGAGTTGTAAAAGGAACGGGCACGCGGCCCCCCCTCCCGGCCTCCCCCTGAAGGTGTGAGTAGTCGCTGTTGCAACCAGCTCGCTCAAATCTCCTCCCACCTTCAGG
>NZ_JAYRUV010000019.1:0-81618 GCF_041918875.1 Dongia sp. | reverse complement strand
GTTCGCCACCGGCCCAGGCTGCTCCCGCCAAGGGGAGCGATATGGCGGCCTGCGCCCCGAAACGAGGCTTGCGCCGTGGACAACCGAGCGATTCCGGATGGGCACCGGAGGTAATGTGTGCACAACTCATTAGTATCAAATTCCTACGACCTTGTCAAGAACAAATATGGAACTGTTCTGGGAAGCTCATGGCAGTCCCAACCCTGGATCCGCTGAGTTCACGGGGATGACAACGGAAAGTGGCCCTCCGCCCCACCTGTCATCCCCGCGAAAGCGGGGATCCATCGAGTGTGTCCCCCGGCTGCCAGACAGCCTTAGCCGAGCAGCGCTTTCGCCGTGGCTTCGTCGGTGATGAGGCCGTTGAGGATGCGGCCTTTCAGGGCGGCGCGGATGGCGGCCACCTTGGCGGGGCCGAGGGCGGCGCCCACGGTGAGGGATTCCGCCGGAACGCGGTGCGGGACCGAAGTGACGCGGTTGTTGGTGCCGCCGGCGATGACGCGGCCTTCGGCATCGAAGGCCCAGGCCGTGACCTCGCCCACGGCGCCCAGACGCATGAGTTCGAGGAGTTCGTCGCGCGCGATGAAGCCATCGACATGGAGCTGCGCGCCCTGGTCGATCTGCCCGATGCCGACGAGGCGGAGATCCGCATTCCCGGCAATGGCGCGGACGCGCGTCACCGCGGCGATGCGCAACAGCTGCTGGCACTCGGTTTCCGAGGAGACGAAGACCGGCAGCGGCATCGGATAATGCCGCGCCTTGGTGAGGTCAGCCAGCCGCGCCAGCGTGTCGAAGAAGCTGGCCGAGCCGTCGGGCGAGATGTTGCCGACCAGCGAGACCAGCTGATGATTGGGACAATCCATGGGGGCGATCTGTTCGACCGCGGCGCGCATGACGCGACCCGTGCCGATGGCGATGATGGTGGGCTTCTCGGCCCGCAGCGTCTGTTCGAGCAAGGCCGCGGCGCGTTCGGCGATGCCGGCCACATTCAATGGATTGGCAAGGTCGGTCGGCGCCACTTCGCAATAGCGCAGGCCGTAGGAATTCTTCAGGCGCCGTGCCAGCTCCATGCAGGCGGCGATGGGATGTTCAAGACGGAAGGTGATGAGACGTTCGGAAAGGCACAGCGAAACCAGGCGCTGCGCCGTCGCCCGCGACACATGCAGCTTCCTGGCGATCTCGTCCTGGGTATGGCCGGCGATGTAATAGAGCCAGCCGGCGCGCGCCGCATCGTCGAGGCGTGATTTGTCGCCGTCATTCTGTGCCATGGACTAGCCCGCCACGCTTTCCTGCCCGAGAGCCCGCTCGATGTCGGCCATATGCGCAAAGACGCGGTCGGCGCCGGCCGCGCCGAGCTGTGCCGCGCCATCCCGGCCGGCATAGTGACTGCCCCCGACGAAACCCCACACCTGCATTGAAGCGGCCTTTCCCGCATTGATGCCGCTGACACTATCCTCGATCACAAGGCATCGTGCCGGATCGCAGCGCATCTCCCTCGCCGCCAGCAGGAAGAGATCCGGTGCCGGCTTGGCACGCGCCACCATGCCCGAAGTGAAAATGCGGCCCTCGAAGTAGGAGTAAAGGCCGGCCAGTTGCAAGGAGAATTTGATCCGCTCCAGATCGCTCGATGAGGCGAGACAGTAATCGGCTGCGATCCGCTGCAACAATGTCGCGACATATGGCATGGCCACCAGATTGCCTTCGAACGCCACGCGCATGTCGCGCCGCAGGTCGGTCAAGAAACGATCCGGCATCGGCGTTTGCAGGGCCGCTTCGTAGTGCCGCGCAAGCTCGTCGGCCCCGCGCCCGAGGAAGCGCCCCATCACGTCGGCAAGATCCATGGCGATGCCGTGGCGCCGCAGCTGTCCCAGCACCGCATTGCAGGCCAGCATCTCGCTATCGATCAGCACACCGTCGCAATCGAAAATGATGAGGTCGAACCGCGCCATCCGTCGCCAATCCCCACAAGTTCCCTCTATGTTCCCGTTATTAGAGCATGTGCTATGCGCGCGGGCAATCTTTCAGCTCAATATGGCGCGTGGACGGTCTTTCCCTCGCGGGCCGAGCGGGCCGCGGCTTCGATGAGACGGAGCGTCGCCAGGCCATCGGCGAAGCTGGCGATCTTCGGCGGCCGCGGCGCGAGCAGATCGCCGATTTCGGCCAGATAGAGATCGTTGATCGCGAAGCCCTTCGGCAAGCCGACCGTGACGGGCTCGCCGGCAAGCGAGCGCACGACCAGACGCCCCGCCACGAAATCGAGTTCCGCATGGCCGGCGTCGCCATCGACGCCGATGAAACGGCGCGGGATACGGCGAAACAGATCGAGATGAATGCTGGCAATCGCCTCCTGCCCGGCGATGCGATGGCGCGTCACGATCTCCGCCACGTCCTCGACATCGGTCTCCAGCTCGCTTATCCGGGCCGCGACAGCCGTGACGGCATAAGGCGAGCCCAGGAGGGTACGAACCAGATCGAGCTCGTGGCTGAGCTCCATCAACGCACCGCCGCCGAGTGAGCGTTGCGCCGTGACGCCGCGCCGATAGTCGGTGCCGGGCCGCCAATTCGGAAGATACTGTCCGACCTCGGCGCGAACATTGTAGATGCGACCGACGGCACCGTCGGCCAGCTTCTCCCGAAGGGCCGCAATCAGCGGATGATAGCGCAGGCAGTACCCGACCATCAGCGGCGCCTTCCCTTGCGCTTCGAGTTCGATCAGCCTTGCGCACTCCGCGACACTCATCGCCAGCGGCTTTTCGATCAGCGTCGGAATCCCGCGTTCGGCAAAGACCTCTGCCTGGGCCGCGTGGACCGAGGCGGGCGTCGCGACGATGCCAAGGTCGGCCGGCTGCGCCAGTGCCGCCACAAGATCGGTAAAGCTCTCGTCCACCAGCCCATCCATGGAAGCCGGAACGCCGGCCCCGTGCGGCCGCACGACGACGGCCAGACGCGCCGCCGGAAAAAGCTGCCGCAGATTGCGCAGGTGCCGCGCGGCGATGCTGCCTGTCCCCGTGACGACTGCACGCATCGCCCCTCTCCTATGCCGCCTTGCGCGCCAGGAGGTCGCGCACGAACGCCTCGAAGCGGGCCGATGCCGTCGATTGCGCATCGACCAGCGAATGCCGGCTGAAGCGGGCCAAGCGCTGCTCCAGCGTGCCCTTGGGCTGCAAGGTGCCGGCCTCGGCCTCCGCCATCAGTCGGTCCAGCTCGGCGGCGGAGCGCGGGAAGTAGCACACTTCCGCATCCGCCGCATTGTCCGGATGAAGCAGGCTGGCAGACGGCGCACGCTCCGAATCGCTCCAAATCGGAACGACGACGGCGCAACTCGCCAGCAGGCCTTCCAGTACAGCCAAGGTATTGTATCCGACGATCATGCGCGATCGGGTGACAATCTCCGGCAAGGGCATATCGGCAAGAATTTCCACGCCGAGCGCATCGAGATCCGGGCGGATCGCACGAATATAGCCGTCCTCATTGCGTTTCTTCATCTTGATGGCGAAGTGGAGGCGCTCCGTTTCCGGCAGGGCCAGCTGGCGTTCGGCCGCCTGGGCGAATACCTGCAGCACGTCGCGGAAGTTCGCCGCCGCATATTGCACCTGAACCGGGTCGCCATAGGCCATGAGCGTCACCCACTTGCGTTCCCGCAATGGCGGTATCGCATAGTCGCGCCAGGCATCGTAACGCGGCCAGCCGGTCGCACGAATCTCGGCATCGCGCAGGGCGGGCTGGCTCAGCATGAACTGCCGGCACACTTCCGAGGCGACGGCGCAGCCCGCCCCATCGAAATGGAAGTTGCCGCTTTTGTAGTTGTTGGAAACGAATTCGCGGCCCCGGCCGATGCCATAGCTTTCGCGTGACAATGCAATGAAGGGAAGCCCCAGCTTGCGGCACCCCATGCGCAAGGCCTCGTCCTGCCAATAGTCGGTGTTGGCGGCGGCAACGGCGTCGATCGGATGCACGGCGGCGGCGGCTTTCAGGAAAGCGACACCAAACGCTTCGAGATCGTGACGCAGGCCCGGCAGGCGGGTCTTGAGGTCGTGCCACAGATGCGCCTGCCGCCGCCATCTGGGCGGCACCCATTTTTCCTGCGGGCGCTTGACCGCCACCACATGGATACAGGGCAAGTTGAGATTGGCGCGCTTTTTCAGTTCGGCGATGTCCTTGGAAAAGAGGGCGCGCTGCAGGCACAGGACGGTCGGCCGTCCGGCCCGCCAGTCGCCCCAATCGATGCGCGACACGATCCCTTCCGCCGCGCGGGCGACGCCACCGGTCAGCCGATCGAAAGTCAGCCTGGCGGCAAAGGGAATATCCTCGAAACCCATGACCGTCACATGCCTCCAACCGCCAGCGCCCGCGCCAAGGCAAGGTCTTCCGGCGTGTCGATATCGACAGCGGCGCGCCAATCCATCGGCCAGAACCGGTGGCCGGGTCCGTAGAATGTCCTGGACGCCAGGAGCGCCGGCACCCGCGCGATCCAGATGGCGCCGGATGGGCAATAGACCGTCTCGAGATCCTGGGAGCGCATCGTCATCGCCCGTGGATGCAGCGGGCGCGGCGTGCCGTCGGTGGCGATCGAGATTGCCCACCAGGGATTGAGCGGGCCGTAATCGGTGCAGCTCAGCAGGAAATCGGCCGCCCCCCGCAGAAAGGCGTCGAGGCTGTCCCGCACATGCTGCTCCGAGCGCAAGGGACAGGTCGGCAACAGCTGCATGACCAGGTCGGCCGGACGCCCGCGCCAGGCGGCATATTGTTCCAGCGCTTCGACGGTGGCCAGGGAGACCGGCGAATGATCGTCGCCGGTGACGCGGCGCAGGAAGGGAACTTCGGCACCGTGCGCCCTGGCGATCTCGGCAATCTCGGCATCGTCGGTGCTGACCAGTACGGTTTCGAAGCGGCCGCTCGCGCGCGCCGCTTCGATGCTCCAGGCGATCAGCGGCTTGCCCATGAAATCGACGACATTCTTCCTGGGAATGCGGCGCGAGCCACCCCGCGCCGGAATGATGGCGACGCTGCCGGGAATCGTCATGGCAGCACCCGTCCGCGTTCGATGATGTCGGTTACGGCCAAGGCGCGGGCCAGGTTGAAGCGCCGTTCGCGCCGGCGCACGCCGTCGCAGAACTGCTGCAGCGCGGCGCGGAAGGCGGTGAAGGAATCGGTAAAGGTCAGCGTCGCGTGAGCGTTCTCGCCATGCACCGTCAGCGCGATCGGCGCCGAGATGCCGCCGAGTGCCGCGAATTGCGCGCTCATATCTTCCTTTTGCCATATGGCGCTCACCAAGCGCCGCGCGCCCTGGCCCGCGGCCGCGATCCGATCGGGCGCCCGCTCCAAACCCAGCATTTGCAGGGCCGGTTCGATCACGTGAACGCCATAGGTGTCCCAGTATTTTGGCGTGACGCCGCTCACGTGACGCAGGCGGCCGAGGCGCGCGGCCTCGACCGGGCCGAGACTCATCTCCGGCGCGAAGGAGACGGCGGTGCCGGTGAAGATCTGGCCGGGATAACGCTCCTCGGCGAGGAGGCGTTCGGCGGCGGCGCGGCTCAGCGCCAGCGGCTTGTCGATATAGACCGGCAGGCCGGCCTGCAGAAAGGGAAGCGCGAAACGCGCGTGATTTTCGGCGTCGTCCCGCGCCAGCAGCAGCCCGTCGACACGGCCGATCATCTCCTCCGGCGTCATCGCCACATGCGGGATCAGGCTCGCCGCCGCGATCCGCCGCGCCTCAGCCGCATCCTGGCACCAAACATGCGTGACGGCCGCATGCTTGAGCCGGTCGTCGGGAAAGCGGCGCTGGGCGAGATAGGCCGGGATGCCGGGATAAGGACAGCTCGCCATCGCGCCCGCATCATAGCCGTTGCAGATCGCCGCCCAGGAAAAGGGATGACCGTTGCCGGGGCTGCCGCCGATGATGCCAAGGCGCAGATCGGGTCCTTCAAGCATCGATGCGGCGTCAGAAACAGTTTGCGACATATCGGATACCGGGCGCCGTCGAGGCCTGCGTCGTGGCTGGGGCCAGCCAGCAAGCTATTGCTAGCGGAAGGGAATTTCTGCCAAACTCCAGCTTAATAACCCATCCAGGTCAGAGTTTGTCAATGAACATCATGGTTCGGGCGCAAGCCGGTATCCTTCGCCCGCCAGCGCCCACGCCGAGCGGGCCTCCCGTGGAACGGGAGCCATGAGTGCTGCCAAGGCGCCGGCGCATTTCGTGCTTGGCTCGGTCCAGCTCGGCGCCCAGTACGGCAAGCTGCGCAAGTTCAGCTTTCCCAGCCATGACGAGGCCGTGGCGCTGATGCGGCGGGCGGCGGCGCTGGGCGTGCGCGAATTCGATACCGCGCGCAATTACGGCGAGGCGGAACTTCGCCTGGGCGATGCCTTCGATCCGGCGCACAACCCCTTGCCCCCCGGCAGCCGCATCGTCACCAAGCTGCATCCCCTGCAGCATATGGCGGCCGATGCCAGCGAGACCATGGCCAGGGCGGCGGTCGAGGAGAGCATCGGCGCCTCCTGCCGGGCGCTGCGGACGAAGCATCTGCCGATCGTCATGCTGCATCTCGTCTATCTGCGTCACGCCTGGAACGGTGCCGCCTGGCGCCGGCTGCTGGAATTCCGCGAT
Source organism: Dongia sp. (assembly GCF_041918875.1). Classification (GTDB taxonomy): domain Bacteria; phylum Pseudomonadota; class Alphaproteobacteria; order Dongiales; family Dongiaceae; genus Dongia. The sequence goes on along the minus strand of NZ_JAYRUV010000019.1, from coordinate 75,017 downwards.
GCCGGCATCATCGGCGAGATCGGCATATCGGCGGTGACGCCGCAGGAGGCGATCGCCTTCCTCGACGATCCCGACATCAAGCACATGCAGGTGCCGATCAACATCCTCGACCGGCGCTGGACGGTGTTGAGTGCTGCGGAACGATTTGCCCGACGGTCTGACGTCACCGTGCATGCGCGCAGTATCTTCCTGCAAGGCGTGTTGCTGCAGAAGGAGCCTTCCGGCTGGCCGCCGCGCTGCGCGGCAGCTCCGGCCCTCATCGACTGGCTCGCCACGCTGACGCGGGAATTCGGCCTCGGCGGCGTCGCGCAGCTGGCGGTGAGCTATCTCCGGGGCCTCGGCTGGCTCGACGGGCTGGTGAGCGGCGTCGAGAATGAGCATCAGCTTGTCGAGAATCTGCGCCTGTTCGAGGAGCCGCCGCTCGACGCGCGGCAGATGGCGCATATCGAGGCAACCCGCCCCGCCTTCGACGACTGGCTGCTCGATCCGGGAAAGTGGTGAGAGCGCGGGTGCCGGCTAGCGCTTCAGCATCCATTCGTGCCGGGGGTCGTTCTTGAAGCACCAGCGGCGCTCGGGGCCGGCCATGACGTTGAGGTAATAGAGGTCGTAGCCATGCGGGGCGCCGACCGGGTGATAGCCTTCGGGCACCATGACGAGATCGCCATCCTCGACCGCCATGGTCTGGTCGATGCTGCGATCGTCCGTATAGACGCGCTGGAAGGCGAAGCCCTGCGATGGATTGAGACGGTGATAATAGGTCTCCTCCAGCTTCGTCTCCTGCGGGGCCGCCGAGGTGTCGTGCTTGTGCGGCGGATAGGAAGACCAATTGCCGCCTGGCGTCACCACCTCGACCACCAGCAAACTGTCGGCCGGCGCGGATTCGGGGAGGATGTTGTAGACATGGCGGACATTGCTGCCCTTGCCGCGTTCCTCATAGCCGACATCGGCGGGGCGGATCAGGCGAACGGGCGTGTCGCGATGGGTGCCGGGCGCCGAACAGACGGCCAGTTCCACATCGCCGATCGCGCCGATGCGGCAGGCCGTGCCGGCAGGCGCATAGACCGCATAGGGCGCCTTGCCCTCGAAGGGTGAATTGCGCTCGCCGATATTCCTGAAGATCTCCGTGCCGGCCGTGACGTCGGCGCGACCGGCGACGAGGACGAGGCAATGCTCGCGCCCGTCGGCCGGCACATCCAGCACCTGTTTGTTCTTGAGGCGATAGAGGTCGAAGCCGACATGATCCCAATGCGCGCTCTCCGGCGTCACGTGATGGACCCGGCCGTTTGCGTCCGGCGCCTTCGCCTTCACCAACAGATCGCGCGACTGGTTGGCCATGATGTTCCCTTTCGCCTATTCGCCGACGCGCAGCTTGGCAGCCTTGGCGGTGGCGCGCAAATAGGCGTTGCCGAGCTCGGCATAGATTTTCGGGTTGGCGACGCGCGGGTCCTGCTCCGCCTCCTGCACCAGCCAGCCCTTGTAGCCGGCCTTCCCAAGGATGCCGAAGACCTTGCCATAGTCGACGATGCCATCGCCGGGTGCGGTGAAGAGGCCGCACAGCACGGCTTCGGAGAAACTGGTGTCGCGCCGGCGGCAGGCTTCGAGGGCATAGCGGCGCACATCCTTGCAATGGACGTGACGGATGCGCTGGGCATGCTTCTTCGCCACCGCGACCGGATCGCCGCCGGCCACGGTCATATGGCCGGTATCGAGCAGGAGGCCCACCGCCGGGCCGGTATTCTCCATCAGCCGGTCGACATCCTGCTGGCTTTCGATGGGTGTGCCCATGTGATGATGCACCGCCATCTGCACGCCCTGACCTAGCATATATTCGGCCACATCGGTCATGCGCTGGCCGAGCAGCTTCCATTGCGCGGCGCTGCTGACCTTGGGTCGTGCCGAGAAGCCAGCGCCGACATTGAGGACGATGTCGCCGGTCGTTTCGGCAAAGACCATGACCTTGGCGCCGCAGCCTTTCATGAGGGCCAGATGATCGGCCATGGCGGCGATCTCGGCCTTGGCGTCACGCTCCAGAAGCCGCGCCGAATACCAGCCGGAGACCAGCGAGAGGTCGTGGCGGTCGAGAAGGGATTTCAATTTCTTGGGTTGCTTCGGGTATTTCCGCCCCAGTTCCACACCGCTGAAGCCCGCCGCGCGCGCCTCCGAGAGCAGCGTGTTCAAGGGGATGAGATCGCCCAGCCACGCCATGCAATCGTTGGTCCAGCCGATGGGGTTGATGCCGAGTTTGACGCTCATGATCCGTTTTCCGTTATGTGATGATTGAAATGATTTCAGTCGCGGCCGGCGATGGCCTTGTCGTAACCGGCCCGCGCCTTCGTCACCTGCTCGCGGGTCGAGACCTGGGGCACCGGCACGTCCCACCAGGCGCCGCCGTCGGCGGTCGAGTTCAAGGGGTCGGTATCGATGACGATGACGCTGGTGCGGTCCTGGGTCTTGGCGCGGGTCAGGGCTGTCTCAAGCGCGGCGATGCTGGAGACCTTTTCGGCGAAAGCCCCCATCGAGCGGGCATGGGCGGCGAAGTCGATCTTCACGTCGCGCACGCGCTTCACGTCCTCGAAGAGATTGTTGAAGGGTCTTCCGCCCACCGCCTGCTGCAGGCGGTTGATGCAGCCGAAGCCGCTATTGTCGAGCACCACGATGTCGAGCTTGGCGCCCATCATGACCGAGGAGACGATTTCCGAATTCATCATGAGATAGGAACCGTCGCCGACGATGACGATGACGCGGCGGCCGGGAAAAGCGAGCTTGATGCCAAGGCCGCCGGCGATCTCGTAGCCCATGCAGGAATAGCCGTATTCGAGATGGTAGCCTTCCGGCCGATGCGCGCGCCACAGTTTGTGAAGCTCGCCCGGCATGCCGCCGGCGGCGTTGATCATGATGTCTTGGGGTTCGGCCGAACGGTTGATGGCGCCCAGCACCTGCGCATCCGAGGGCAGCGCGTTGCCGGCATTCGGCTGCGGTGAGGTGCGGGCATCGACGGTTCTGTTCCAGGCGGCGACGCCCTGCAATGCGCGCGCGGTCCAGGCGGCGGGGCTGCGCCAGCCTTTGAGGGCGTTGCCCAGCGCTTCGATGCCGATTTTGGCGTCGGCCACCAAGGGCTGTGCGCCCTGCTTCACCGCATCGAAGGATGCGGTGTTGAGCTGGATGAGCCTGGCGCCCCACAAGGCATGGGAGCCGGTGGTGAAATCCTGCAGGCGCGTGCCCACGGCCAGGATGCAATCGGCCTCGCGCGCCAGATCGTTGGCGGCGGCGGAGCCGGTGACGCCGATGCCGCCCATCTGCAGTTTGTGATCCCAGGGAAGCACACCCTTCCCTGCCTGGGTTTCGGCGATGGGGAGGTCGTGCGCTTCGGCGAGCGCGCGCAAGGCGGCGCCCGCCTCGCTGTACTTGACGCCACCGCCGGCGATGACGAGCGGCGCCTTGGCGGCGCGCATCATCGCAACTGCAGAGGCGAGTTCCGTGGCGTCGGGCGCCGGCCGGCGCCAGAGATGCAGCTTAGGCGCAAAGAAATCGAGCGGATAGTCGGTGGCCTCGGTCTGCACATCCTGCGGCAGGCACAGCACCACGGGGCCGCAATCCACGGGATCGGTGAGGACGCGCAGCGCCTGGGGCAGGCTGGTCAGCAATTGTTCGGGGCGCGTGATGCGGTCCCAATAGCGCGCGACCGGCTTGAAGCAATCATTGGCCGAGAGGGTCGCATCGCCGAAGCTCTCGATCTGCTGCAGCACCGGGTCCGGCCGGCGGTTGGCGAAAATGTCGCCGGGGAGGAGGAGGAGCGGCAGGCGGTTGACATGGGCGACGGCGGCGGCCGTCAGCATGTTCGTGGCACCCGGTCCAACCGATGTCGTGCAGCCTAAGATGCGGCGGCGATTCTGCGCCTTGGCAAAGGCGATGGCGGCATGGGCCATGGATTGTTCGTTCTGGGCGCGGTAGGTCGGGAATTCGTCGGCCACCGCCGCCAGCGCCTCGCCGAGCCCGGCCACGTTGCCATGGCCGAAGATGGCGAACATGCCGGCAAGGATGGGCACACGATGCCCATCGATCTCAATCTCCTGCGCGCGCAGATAGCGCAGCAGGGCCTGGGCCATGGTCAAACGGATGGTCTTCATGATCGCTTGCTTCCTGTTTCCTCACGCCACGGCGCTGTGGCGCCCGCGCGCCTGGCGCCAGACATCGATGAGCCGACGATAGCGCGCCGCCACTTCCGTGACGAAAGCCGCGTCGTCCGTCCTGTTCCGCAGCCAGCTTTCCGCTGGCTGCGAGAAGACGGAGCGGCCGATGGCAAAGCCGCGGCAGATCGGTTGCGCCGCCGCGGCGGTGAGCGTCTTCACCAGATCCGGTTCCGGCGCGTCGAGGCCCAGCAACAGCACGCCACGGCAATCGGGATCGCGCGACCGCACGACCTCCGCGATGGCCGACCAGCCGGCCTGATCGTCGGGGGCGGCGAGCTTCCACCAATCCGGCTTCAGCCCGACCTCATAATATCGCTGGATCATGGCGGCGACCATGGCGCCGTCGCCGGGCCTTGTCTTGTCGGGGATGATCTCCAGCAGCAGTTCGTGCCCCGTCTGCCGGCAGGCCTCGAACAGAGCCTGCAACCGGTCTTCCTGCGGGCCGGTGATGTTGGGACCGTCGGCCGGCTTCTGGTAGACGAGGCATTTCACCGTATGCTCGACCGGCCATTCGCGGAGCACGCTGCCGATATCGCGGCCGCCCTCGAAGACCAGCGGAATCTGCTCGGGCAGTTCCACGGGGCGCGCGATCCAATGGCCGCGCCCGGTGGCATGGGCCAGCACATCGCTGCCGAAACGGTCGTCGAGGATGATGCCGAAAGCGGGATCGTCGCCAAAAGCCTTGGCCGCCGCTTCATAGATGAGCCGCTTCAGAACCGGGATGCGCGTCTGCGAGGCACCCGTCTGGCCGGCGAGGCGTTCGAGCTGCACGCGATGATCGAAGGCCAGCGCGCAGATTTCGGGCCAGGCGCGCCGACGCGTGGTGGACCAATGCAGATCGTTGAGGACGGCATCCTTGCGCAAGGCGTGCTGCGCGCTGCCATGGTCGAGGAAATGCTTGAGTTCGCGCCAAGTGGGGCTTGCCGGCGCGCAGCCATGGCGCGAAACGACGAGCGCACCGCAGGCATTGGCCATGCGCATCGCCGTGGGCAGATCCTCGCCACCCAGCAGGCCGCGCAGCAGGCCGCTCATGAATCCGTCGCCGGCACCGAGCACATTATAGACCTCGACCGGGAAGCCGGTATCGGCGAGCGCGCCGTCGAGACTTGCCGGGATCGCCGCCGGATAGGCGACGCAGCCCAGCGGCCCCCGCTTCATGACGATGAGCGCCTGGGTCCGCGCGCGGATGTTGCGCAATGCGGCCAGTGTATCGGTCGAGCCGCCGGCAATATGCACTTCCTCCTCGGTGCCGACGACGATGTCGCAATCGGGCAGGATCGCCATGAGATGCTGGCTCACCGCCGCATTGTCGACGAAGCGGATTTCGCCGGTGCCATGGCCGCCGATGCCCCAGAGGACAGGGCGGTAGTCGATGTCGAGGATGGTGACGGCACCGTTCTTGCGCGCCAGCTCCATCGCGCGCCTGCTGGCGGCGGCGAGATTGGGCTTGGACAGATGCGTGCCGGTGACCAGGACGGCGCGCGCCTCGGCAATGAAAGCGGGGTCGATATCGGCCGCCTCCAGCGCCATGTCGGCGCAGTTTTCGCGGTAGAAGATGAGCGGGAAATGTTCCTTGTCGCGGATGCCGAGGATGACGAGGGCCGTGAGGCGCGCGGGATCGGTCGCGACACCGCGCGTATCGACCCCTTCCACTTCCAGCTGTTCGCGGATGAAGCGGCCCATATGCTCGTCGCCTACCCGCGTGATGACGGCGGAGCGCAAGCCTAAGCGCGACGCCCCCACGGCGATGTTGGTGGGACAGCCGCCGATATATTTGGCGAAGGAGGCCATATCCTCGAGCCGCCCGCCGGCCTGCTGGCCATAGAGGTCGACCGAGGAGCGGCCGATGGTGACGATGTCGAGCTTGCGCGCGTCCTTGGGAAGAAATCTCATGCGGCACTCGCCGCCTTCAATTCGGCTTCGAGATCGACCAGTTCCTTGCCGCCCGCCATCATTTCAAGCACCGCGTCGCGCGTGACATCCGCCTTGCGGAAGGTGCCGATGGAACGGCCGCGATTGAGGATGGTGAATTCGTCGGCCACCGGATAGGCATGATGGACATTGTGGGTGATGAAGATGACGGCGAGCCCCCGCGCCCTGGCCCGCACGATGATGCGCAGCACCACGGAGGCCTGGTGGACGCCGAGCGCCGAGGTGGGTTCGTCGAGGATCAGCACGCGGGCGCCGAAATGCACGGCGCGGGCGATGGCGAGGCATTGCCGCTCGCCGCCCGAGAGCGTGCCGACCGCCTGCGTCGGATCGCGCACGTCGATGCCGAGATTCGCCATCTCGTCGCGCGTGGTGCGGCACATGAGATCCCAATCCATGCGCCGGAAGGGTCCCCGCCCCAGGACCGGCTCGCGGCCCATGAAGAAATTGCGCGCGATACTCATCAGCGGGACGGTCGCCAGATCCTGGAACACCGTGGCGATGCCGAGATCGAGTGCGGCGCGGGGCGAGTCGAATTCGATCGGGTGCCCATCGATGAGGATCCGCCCTTCGCTGGGTCTATGCACGCCGGACAGGGTCTTGATGAGGGTCGATTTGCCGGCGCCATTGTCGCCCAGCAGGCACAGCACCTCGCCGGCCTTGGCGGCGATGGAGACATCGCGCAGCGCGATGACGGTGCCGAAATATTTGCTGACGTTTTGCAGAGCAAGGACGGGGGTTGCTTCAGTCATGACGGCACCTCAGCGCGAGCCCGTCGCGCGTTTGCGGACGTAATTGTTGAAGAGAACGGCCACCAGCACCATGATGCCGAGGAAGACCTTGAACCAGTCGGTATCGACGCCGGTATAGAAGATGCCCATCTGCACGGTGCCGAAGATGAGCGCACCGAAGGAGGCACCGACCGCCGAACCGTAGCCGCCGGTGAGCAAGGTGCCGCCGATCACCACGGCGATGATCGCCTCGAATTCCTTCTGCGTGCCGCGGAGCGTGTCGGCGGAACCGGAATCGAGCACCTGGATCGCCGCAAACAATGTCGCCGTCATCGCCATCGCCATGAACAGCAGGATTTTGACACGCGCCACCGGCACGCCGACATTGCGCGCCGCCACCGGATCGCCGCCGGTGGCGAAGATCCAATTGCCAAAGCGCGTGCGCAGCAGGATCCAGGTCGCCACCGCCGTCAGCAGCACCCACCAGACGACGGAAACCGGCAGGCCGGTGGCCAGCGGCAGACCGTCGGGCCGCGCGGCGATCCAGCCCATGCGCGCCATCCATTGGAAGAAGCCTTCGAGCACGTCGCCGGAGAAGAACGGCCCCAAGGGATCCTGCGCCACCAGATCGTTGAGGCCGGAGACCTGGGTGCGGTTGGTGATGGCGCGGGTCAGCGCCAAGGTGAGGCCGCGCAGCACGAAGAAGCCGGCCAGCGTCACAATGAAGGAGGGCAGGCCGGTCCGCACCACGATGATGCCGTTGATGAAGCCGATGCCCGCCGAGACGACGAAGGCCAGCAGGATGCAGATCCAAAGCGGCCAGCCCCAGACCATGGAGGGGATGGCGATGGTCATGCTGGCGAAGGCGATCATCGAACCGACCGAGAGGTCGAACTCGCCGCCGATCATCAGCAGGGCCGCGATGGCGGCGAGGATGCCGAGCTGGGCCGAGACTTCGAGGAAGTTGACCATGCCCTTGGCACTGAACATGCCGGAATCGCCGGCGACGGACAGGAAGAAGAGGAAGACCAGAACCGTGCCGGCGATGGAGCCCAGTTCCGGGCGCATCATGATCTGGCGCCAGAGCGGCACCTTGCGCAGTCTTTCGTCACGCAGTCTTTCGTCACGATGTGGCGGTGGAACGGAGGTGGCGCCAGATCCGACCGGCGTCTCGATCGGGACGGCCTGGGCCGCCGGATGGTCTTGGCTGTTCATCGTCACTTGCTCCCCTGCGCGCCGCTTGCTTCCATGCGGGCGGATATTGATTTGCGGCCCCTTGATTTAGGGTCGCCATTTCTATTTACTGACCATGATGGAACAAAATTTCTAAATTTCAACAAAAATCGTACTCCGCGTTTTGCGGAGGATCGTGGGAGGGTGGAATTTCATGACTCGTTTGCGGATCGGCGTTTTCGGTGCCGGCATGGTGGCCCAAGTTGAACATGTGCCCAATCTGCTGCACCTGCGCGAACGCTTCGACCTGGTTGCCGTGGCCGATCCGTCCGCCAAGGCGCGCGGCTTCATGGAAAGCCGCTTCGGGCTCAAGACCGACCCGTCGCTCGATGCGCTGCTCGCGCGCAAGCTGGACGCGCTCCTCATCGCGGCGCCCGATTTCCGCCATGTGGCGGCGGTCGAGCAGGCGCTCGGCGCCGGGCTCCATGTGCTGGCGGAAAAGCCGCTCTGCTATGACCCGGCCGATGCCGATCGCCTGGCGCATGCGCAGATGAAAGCCGGCAAGGTCGTGCAAGTGGCCTATATGAAACGCTTCGATGCCAGCTATCAGGCGACGCTCGACCTCATCGACGGGCTGGGCCCACGCCTGCGCTATATTTCGGTCGAGAAGACGGAACCCGAGGCCATCTATCAGATGGGGCATCATCAATACCGGCCGAGCGATGACGTGACGCCGGAGATGATCGCGCAGGGCCGCGCCGAGACGCTGGTCCAGGTGACGGCGGCCTTGGGGCGCGAGATCGGCGGGGCCACTTTACGCGGCTATACCGGCGCCTTCTGTTCAAGTCTGGTGCATGACGTCAATCTGGTGCACGGCTTCCTCGATCATCTGGGGCTCGACGACGTCAAGGCGGTGGCAGCACAGGTATTCGCCGAAGCCGAAGGCGCCAGCGCCATCATGCGTATCGGCGACGACCAGGCGCTGTGGCAGATGACGCATCTCAACGTGCCGCATCTTGCTGAATATCGCGAGCGGGTGGCGCTGCATTTTGACGACCGCATCGTCGAGCTGATCTTCCCGGCGCCCTATCTCAATCACCAGCCGACGCGGCTCGTCGTGCAGCGCTCGAACGGGCAGCGCTATGAATCGGCCGAGATCCGCGACGGCTATGCCGAGCCATATCTAGCGGAATTGGAAGGGTTCTACGCGGCCATCGTCGACGGTGTTACGGTGCGCACGGGCATCAGCCATGCGCGCAAGGACATGGCGCTTATCGCTTCGATCGGGCGGCTGGCTGCCGCTTGAGGGCCGCCGCTTCGAGGCGGTGGCCGAGCGAGAGCACCAGCGCCACGGCCAGGCAAGTGGTCGCGGTCAATGAGCGGATGCCCTTGATCTGCGCCTCCTCCACCTCGAAGCGGATATCGGCCAGCGACACCAGCGGGCTCAACCCCTTATCGGTGATGGCGATGATCTTGGCACCTTGCGCCTTGGCCTGCGCCACGACCGACAGGGTCTCCGGCGCGTAAGGGGTGAAGCTTACGGCGATCAGCGCATCGTCGGCCGAGAGCAGCCGCGCCTGTTCGCCACTCATGCCGCCGATGCTGTCCAAGAGCACCGCGCGCTGGCCGAGATGGCTGAGCGCATAGGCAAGATAGGCCGCCACCGGAAAGGAACGGCGCTGGGCGGTCACGCCGATGATATGGGCGCTGGCCAGCATTTCGGCGACGCGTTCGAGATCGGCCGCCGGTACGTCGCGGCTGAGACGCTCCAGCGAGGCCGAGTCCGCCATGATCAATTGTTCCAACACGCCGTTGGGCGACGCGCTCGCGGCATCGGCCGATTCGGCGGCGCGGATGCGTTCGCCATAGCTCACCACCCGGTCGATGAGGCGCGAGCGGAAGACCTGCTGCATGTCCGAAAAGCCGTCGAAGCCGAACAGCTTGGCAAAGCGGATGAGGCTCGAAGGCTGCACCTTGGCCTTGTCGGCGATGTTGGCCACGGTCTCCAGCGCCACGAAATCCGGCTGTTCCATGGTGAACTCGGCGATCTGCAGCAGCCTCCTGGGCAATTGATCGTGCCGTTCGGCGATTTCCTGCTTCAGCGATTCGTAACTGCGTTCCACGCCAGTCTCCCGGGTAAGGCGCCAGCTAAGTGCCGCGCGCGCCGACGGAAATCAAGGGTCATGGACCGGTCCAGGGAGCCGGCCCATGAGCAGATGGAATGAACACCTAAAAGCTCTGTTGATAATGGAACAAAAGTTCTGTATCGTCCAGCCGACAGAATAAGTTTTCGCAATGCGGCAGAAAGACCGCGCGGGAAACTTCGGATACGCAGCGGAGGGAGACCGTTTCGATCATGCCGGCATCAACCATGACTGCAAGCCAGACAGCGGTGAAGCAAATCGTCGTCCATGAGGACGATCTTGGCATGTGCCACGGCGCAAACACGGCCTTTCTCGACCTGTCGCAGCGCGGCGTCTGCACGTCCGGTTCGGTCATGGTGCCCTGCCCCTGGTTCCTGGAAATCGCCGCCCTGCAGGCAGCGCATCCCGCGCTCGATATCGGCGTCCATCTGACGCTCAACGCGGAAAAATCATTCTATCGCTGGCGGCCCCTCACCAGACCCTCGCCGGCCGCCGGGCTTGCCGATGGCGACGGCTACGCCTGGCGCACGGTCGGCGAGTTGCGCCGGCACGCGGTTCCCGACGCGGTCGAGGCGGAACTGCGCGCCCAGATCGATGCAGCGCTCGCCGTCGGCATCGACGTGACCCATGTCGACAGCCATATGGGCGCCCTGCTCTGCCCGGAATTCGTCGAGACCTATGTGCGCGTCGCGCTCGATTACGCCTTGCCGGTGCTGCTGACGCGCGCCTACACCGATTACGACCCGCGCCACAATCTGGGCGATCTCACCAACACCGCGCCGCTGGAGAAAGCCGCCGAACGCGCCGCCGCCGCCGGCATCGCCCTCGCCGACCGGGTGCTGGAAACGCCCTGGGTGCGCCAGGAATCGACCAAGGCCGCCTATGCCGATCTGATGGCGCGGCTGGAACCGGGGCTCAATTTCCCGGCGCTGCATTTCAATGCGCCGGGCGAGATCGAGGCGATCGAACCCGGCTCGGCCCATATCCGCACCGAGGAATTCGCCTTGTTCCAGGATAAGGGCTTCACCGGCCCGCTGTTCCAGGATTGCGAACTTGTCGGCATGCGCGGCTTTCGCGACGGCTTGCGCGGAACCAGGACGAAGCAGGCCGCCCGCCAGATTTGAGGGCCACGAACAAGAAGCCCGGATTTCCAGAAGGCCATAAGCGTAACGACACAATCAACGCGCAAACGGGAGGAAAGAATGAGAATATTTGGATTGAAATCCGTCATCACGGCTCTGTCGATGACGGCATCGGTGGTTTGGGCCGGCGACGCACTCGCCCAGGCAAAAGAAGCCAAGGATGTGCGCATCGTCTTCGTCACCCACGGCCAGGCCAATGACGTTTATTGGTCGGTCGTGAAGAACGGCCTGCAGGCCGCTTCCAAGGCCATCGGCGCCCAGGTCGAGTATCATGCGCCGGAAGTCTGGGACGTCGTTCAGATGGCCCAGATGATCGACGCCGCCGTCGCCTCCAAGCCCGATGGCCTCGTGGTCTCGATTCCGGACGCGCCGGCACTGAAACAATCGATCACCAGCGCCAAGGATGCCGGGATTCCCGTCATCGTCATCGATACCGGCGAGGAGCAGATCAAGGAATGGGGTCTCGACCTCTGGGTCGGGGGCGGGTCCGAATATGACAATGGCAAACGTGCTGGCGAAATGATGGGCGCCGATGGCGTCAAGGCCGGCATCTGCGTCAACCATGAAGTCGGCAATGTCAGCCTCGACAAACGCTGCCAGGGCTACACCGATGGCCTCGCCGAAAGCGGCGGCAAGGTCGAAATCGTCGCGGCCACCATGGACCCGACGGAATCGGCCGGTCGCGTTGAAGCCTTTCTGAGTTCGCATCCGGAGACGACGGGTCTCCTCACGCTGGGGCCAACCGTCGCCTCGCCGATTCTCAACCGCCTGCGTGAGCTGGGTGCGCTCGACAAGATGAAGATCGGCACCTTCGATCTGTCGCCGGACGTGCTCACCGCCGTCGACAAGGGCGAGATGATGTTCGGCATCGACAATCAGCAATACATGATGGGCTATCTGCCGGTCGTGTTCCTGACCACCAAGGCGATGTACGGCACCTTCCCGACCGATGCCGTGCGCACCGGCCCGGCTTTCGTCACCAAGGCGGATGCCGCCAAGGTGCTGGACCTCAGCAAGCAGGGTATTCGCTAAGACGCCTGTTCGACTTGTCGCCACCGGCGGGTAGATTTGCCCGCCGGTTTTTCTTATCCGCGAGGGGAAGCGCCAATATGTCTCGATCGATCGGTGTCGGTATCGTCGGCACGGGCTTCATGGGCCAGGCCCATGCCATGGCTTTCCAGTCGGCACCGCTCATTTTCGGGACCGAGCTCGGCGTGCGGCTGGCTGCCATCGCCGACATCAACCATGCCGCCGCGCAAGCCACCGCCGCCCGCTTCGGCTTTGCCAAGGCGTTGGGATCGTGGCAGGAGCTGGTCGCCGACCCGACGGTCGATCTGGTTGCGATCACGACGCCCAACGCGCTCCACGCCGATATCGCCATCGCCGCCTTCGAGGCCGGCAAGCATGTCTATTGCGAAAAGCCGCTCGCGGCCGATCTCAAATCCGCCGAGGCGATGGCCGCCGCCGCCAACGCATCGAAGGGGCGGAGCCTGGTCGGGTATAATTATCTCCGCTCGCCGGCCATCGCCTATGCCAAGCAGCTGATCGCCGACGGCGCCATCGGCCATGTCACCTATTTCCACGGCATCTGCGACGAGGATTACATGGCCGATGCTGCGACGCCGTTCTCCTGGCGCTGCCGGCAGGATACGGCGGGCTTCGGGGCGCTGGGCGATCTCGCCTCGCATCTGGTGAGCGTCGCCCGCGATCTCATCGGACCCATTGCCCGCGTCGTCGCCGACCAGAAGACCTTCATCGAGAAGCGTCCCGTTCCGGCCGCCGGCGACGGCACGGAGAAGCGCGACGGTTCGGCCACGGCCGTTACCGGCGAGATGCGCAAGGTCGAGAATGAAGACACCGCCCATGCCCTGGTGCAATTTGCGGGCGGCGCCATGGGCACGCTGATCACCAGCCGCGCCCATTGGGGCCGGAAGGCGCATCTTGCCTTCGAGATCTTCGGCAGCGAGGGCTCGATCCTGCTCGACCATGAGCGCATGAACGAATTGCAGCTTTACACCAGGCCGGGCGGCGATCCCGCCACCAACGGCTATCGCCGCATCCCGATCGGACCCGAGCATCCCTTCTACGGCAAGTTCACCCCGGCCAAGGGACATGGGCTGGGCTTCAACGACCTCAAGATCATCGAAGTCGCGCAATTGCTGGAAGGCCTCGCCGGCAAGCAGCCGCTTTATCCCAGCATCCCGCAGGCGATGGAGATCGAGCGGGTTCTGCATGCCATCGTCGCCTCCGCTGCCGATGGGACCTGGGTGGCGCTGGGATAGTTCGGTCAACCCATCGACACGATGGCGATACCGGTGATCGTTTCGTGCAACAGCAATAGGATGGCATAGAGGGCCAGCCCAAGCAGGATGCGGCATAGCGGCAATTCGTGCCAGCGCGGCCGCCAGCGGCCGGCAATGAGTGCCGTTCCCGGGAACCAGGATGTCTGGGCACTGAGCGCGCCCCATTGCGCCTCACCCATGACCCGGCGCCGCCTTACATCCAGCATCAACGCGCCAAGAGCGGCATAGACGGCAAAGAGCCCGAACAGCAGAACATGCGCCAAGTCACCATTGGGCACGATATGCGCCATCGACCATAATGCCAGCGCCCAAAGCAGGGGGTGCCGCGTCACCCCCGCAATCCCCGGCGCCGCCGGCGCAAATCCATCGGCATGCCCGCCCAGGCTGAAGGGATTGGCGACCTTGATACCGCAGGCGACGAGGACGCAGACGATCGGCATTGCCGCGAGTGGCACGAGATATTGCCAGCCGGCCGCGTCCCACAGCGCCACATAAGGTGCCCGCCGTGCCGCCACAATCAGCCAATAGAGCAATGCCAAGGAGAGGAGGCTGTAGACCGCCTGATAGACCGGCTGGCCGACCATGCCGATGGCGAGCCCACGGAGCCGCCTTGAGGCGGCTATTGCGTGCGAGCAGAAGAAGACACCCAATGCCGCCGCGAATTCGCTCCACGCGGCGATCGGCTGAAGAAAACTTGACACTTGCGCCCCCAATTCTTGACGAATGTCCGAACCTGAAGCCGACATCGGAACTGGATATGGGACAGATCGTCGCTCCATGGATAAATCCATTGCGCGAGAGCATCGCGCGATAGAAGGTTCATGCAATATATATCTTTATCCCATTGAGGCGACTCATGAACTCCCCCATTTTCGAGCATCGCACGATCGGCGAAATCGCGGCGACGCTTCCGGGCGCAACCGGCATCTTCCGCAACTACAAGCTCGACTTCTGTTGCGGCGGAGACGTAGCGCTTGCCGATGCCGTGGCCAAGACGGGCCTCGATCTCGCTGAAATCAAGAAGGCTCTCACCGCTCTCGATACCCAGGGCGCAGAGGCCTTGCCCGCCGATACCGGCGCCCTCATCGAGCATATCCTGGAGCGCTATCACGCCGTGCATCGGCGCGAACTTCCGGAACTTTACCGGCTCGCCAGCAAGGTCGAAGCCGTCCATGCCGCGCATCCGGCGGCACCCGCCGGTCTTGCCAACCTCCTGGCCGAGATGCTGAACGATCTCGAATCCCACATGGCGAAAGAAGAGGCGGTCCTGTTCCCGTTGTTTCGCCGGGGCGGCCATCCGTCGATCGTGCACCCGATCGGACAAATGAGGCGCGAACATGATTCGCACGGACAATATCTGCGCCAACTCGACACCCTGACGAACGGCTTCACGCCGCCGCCGGAGGCCTGCCGGTCCTGGCAAGCGCTCTATACGGGACTGAGCAAGCTGACCGACGACCTCATGCAGCACATTCATATCGAGAACAATATCCTGTTCCCGCAATTCGATCGCGCCGCGCCGATCGTGGCGGAGCATTCCTGCTGCTGCGGCAGCTGCGGGGGATGACCGCAGCCCGCAAGGTGCTGCCAGGGAGCCGGCAATGCCACGACAGGATCTGTCCGCCGAACACGCCGCGTTGATCGTGGGTGCCGTCGATTTCTGCCAGCAGGTCACGAACCGGCTGCGCGAACTGACGCACCGCGTCCATGAATATACGCAGCATTCGGGCGGACACCAGCAGCTTCTGGACCTCCTGGAGGAAGCCCTGGGCGGTGCCGCCGTCAACACCTCGCTCCTGCGGGAAATCATAGCCATCGCCGTGTCGCGGGCAGCGTTCGCACCGCGTTATCTGCAGGCGATGTCGGCCCAGCTGTCGGTCATTCCGTCACCGGCCGGGGGCAACACGGCCAGCCTCGCGGTCGCCCGCGCCCGAACGCTCTCTCTTGCCGACTGCGTCAAGCTGCTGGTGGCCGAATCGCTGGCCTCGAGCTATCGCATCAAGCTGCAGAACGACCGCCTGGAGGACGCACTGCACCACGCATCGCTATCGGCCAGGCAAGCGCAGTGCGGCGCCTGAGACGGCGATGCGCGAGGAAACAGTGCGCGCCGCGCCCACCCATCACGGCAGTCTGGGCGTCGCCTTGCATGCCTGCGACGCCGTTTTCGATGCGATCGTCGTCGGTGGCGGCATCGCCGGCCTGGCGGCGGCGATCAGCGCCCGGCAGCATCTGTCGCGCGTTCTCCTGATCGAGCAGGCGCCGATCGATTTCAGGGGCGGCGACATGCGCCACGCGCGCAATTGCCGCGTCGCGCATCTCGACGCGACCCCATTCAGCGCCGGCCTCTATCCGCCGGAGGAATTCGTGGCCGACATCAACGCCGCGGCCAACGGGAATTTCGAGCTGCATTGGGCGGCGCGACTTGCGGCGATGAGTCAGGCATTGCCGGCCTGGCTGACGCAGCAGGGTGTTCCGTTGCAGTCTCCCCAAGGCGGCGCCATCCCCATATCGCGCAAGACGGTCTTCTTTCTGGGCGGCGGCAAGAGAGCTTTGAACGCCCTCTATGCGGCCGCCGCCGCGGCCGGGGTGGAGGTTGCCTATCAATGCCAGGTGACCGAGCTGAAATTCCAGGACCCGGTGCCGCACGGCGTCATTTGCCGGCAAGGCGAAATATCACGCAGGCTCGCGGCGCGCGCCATCATCCTGTGCAGCGGGGGGTATCAGGGAGATGAAGCCTGGCTGCGGGAGGATTGGGGCGATGCCGCCAGCCGGTTCGTCCTGCGTGGCAGGCGGCACGCCGGGGGAGATTTGCTCCGGCAGCTGTTTTCCTTCGGCGCGCAGCGGATCGGCACACCCCGTTCCTGCCACCTCGTTGCCGTCGATGCCCGCGCGCCCCTGACCGATGGCGGCATCGTCACCCGTGTCGAGAGCATGGATCGCGGCCAGGTGGTCGACGGTTTCGGCAACATTGTCCACCCGGTCGGCACGACGGAGGGCAAGCATGGATTCGCCGCCTGGGGCCGGGCATTGGCTGGATGTCCCGGCCAGATCGGTTTCCTGATCCTTCGCGGCCCCGCCATTCCCAATCAGCGCATGTCGATCTATCAGCCGCTCCGCGATGATGACCTGCTATCGCTTCCGCCCGCCGTCCTGCAATCGCCCCTGCTCAACCCCGCGGAGGATGCCGTCATTCCGATCCGGCCGGGCATCGCATTTACGACCTTTGGCGTGAGGACCGACGCCGCGGCCCGCATCCTGTGGCATGGAAGGCCGCCGGGACAGGCCATCTTCGCCGCCGGCATGAACATGGCCGGCAGCATCGTCCAAGACCGGTATCTGTCCGGCCTTGCCGTCTCCCTTGCCGCGGTTTCCGGGCTTGTCGCCGGCCGCGAGGCGGCGCGTCATGTTCTCGAGTGATGCGGCAACCCAGGCCGTCCTTGCCGAAGGACGCCGCGTCCTGGTCCACTGCAATGCGTGCGGCTATTGCAACGGCTATTGCCCGGTCTTCGACCTTGCCCGGCGGCGCGCGGAATTCAGCCTCAACGACCTTCATTTTCTATCCAATCTCTGCCACGATTGCGGCGCCTGTCGCGATGCCTGCCAATATGCGCCGCCCCACGATTTCGACGTGGACGTCCCCGCCGCCCTGTCGTCGGTAAGACAAGCAAGCTATCAGGCCTTCGCGCGGCCGGCATGGCTGGGCCGCCTGATCTGGCGCGGATCGGCGTGGCGACGATGGTCGTACGTCTTGATATTTCTCTCGCCCCTTATCGTCCTGCTGCTGAACGCCAAACCGGTTTCCCCGGTCTCGCCGTCGCTTTTCGAGCCGCTGCCGGTTTCCGCCATGGCATTGATCGGCGGCGTGCCATTCCTTTGGGGCGGCATCACTACCCTGGCCGCTGCCTTTGCTTTCCAGCGGGCGCTTGCCAACCTGCCTGGCGACCGCAGGAACGGCGTATCCGCGGGGCGCGTACTCGCCTACGCATTGTCGCTGCGGCAATACGGAGCGGGAAATGACAGTTGCTCGCGAACCGTCGGCGGACCGGCCGGATTGCGCAAGGCATTGCACCATTCGATCGTGCTTGGCTTCCTGCTCTGCGCCCTGGCCAGCTTCACTGCGGCGGTCTACCACCATGTTCTAGGCCTTGAAGCGCCGTATCCGCATGGCAGCCTGCCGGTCATTCTCGGTTCCGTCGGCGGCGCAGCACTTGTACTGGGCTGCGGCGGCACGATTCTGCTATCCTGCCGGCGCAAGGACACGAAACATAAGGATGGCAGCTTCGTCCGGATGCTCCTGTTCGTCGCGCTCAGCGGCATGCTCGTGCTTGCGCTGCGCCAGACATATTGGGGCGACGCCGCATTGGCGCTTCACCTTGCCGCGGTATGCGTTTTCTTCTTCTTCCTGCCCTATGGGCAGTTTGTACATGGGCCATTTCGTTTTTTAGCCTTGCTGCGGGCGGCCCGCGAATTGCAAAGTTCCAAACCGCATTGACGTTTGCAAAGGAGGCGTCATGGCCACACCCAGCGTGAAGCTCCCGCTCATCTACTCGTGCTCCGGCTGTTCCAGTGCGGCGCAGATGGCCAATCACATCGCCGTGACGCTCGACCGCCGCGGCATCGCCGAAATGTCCTGCATCGCCGGTCTGGGCGGCGACGTGAAGAGTCTCGTCAAGCTCGCGCAATCGAAACGCCCGGTAATCGCCGTCGACGGCTGTCCACTGCTTTGCGTTCGCAACACGCTTTGCCGCCATGCGGTAGCGCCGGATATTCACGTCGTTCTCAGCAATCTCGGCGTCAAGAAGCGATTCCACATGGATTTCGATACAGCCGAGTCCGAGCGGATCGCCACCCGCCTGACGAACCAGATCGCTGCAATGTCCAAAGAAAATGACGACTCGCGATGAGCGGGCGGGAAGATATGTCGGCAATGGTGAGAATTGGCATCGTTACAGTTTCGGATCGGGCACATGCCGGCATCTATAAGGATCTTGGCGGCCCCGCTATCAAGGATGTGCTGCAGGAAATCCTCACGGTTCCCTGGACGGCGTCGATGCAGCTCGTCCCGGACGAGCAACAGGTGATCGCGCAGACGCTGTGCAGGCTTGCCGACCAGGAGGCATGCGCCCTCATCGTGACGACCGGCGGGACCGGTCCGGCGTTGCGCGATGTGACGCCGGAGGCGACCGTGGCGGCCTGTACGAAGCTCCTCCCCGGCTTCGGCGAAATGATGCGCTCGGTCAGTCTGCAACAGGTTCCAACGGCCATCCTGTCGCGCCAGACAGCCGGCATCCGCGGAAGCTCGCTCATCGTCAATCTGCCGGGCAAGCCCGCCGCCATCCGCGACTGCCTCCTGGCCGTCTTTCCGGCAATTCCCTATTGCATCGATCTCATCGGCGGCCCGCGGCTGGAGACAGATCCAGCCATAGTGAAGACATTTCGGCCGAAAGCCTCCTGAATCCGGTTGCGACATCTGGTCGTGGTTCAATCGGCAGCGATTTGACCTATTGAAGGTAGGCATTTCTGCCGCGAACTCGGGCGGATTTCCGATGGGACGATACGATGGTAAATCTGCCTGACAGCCGCGCCACAGACCCCGTGGTCTGGCTGCTGCTCGGCGACAAGCGGGGCGACAATGCCCAGGTCATGGCACTGGGCCGGTCGCTGGGCTGGCGGACCGACGTCAAACAGCTCTATTACGACGAGCAGTGGCCGACATCCTATCACAAGCGCGGTGCCACCCGCGACGGTATCGACCTTGCCCGCAGCGCGCCGCTTTGCGCACCTTGGCCGGATATCGTCATCGGCATCGGCCGGCGCTCGGCATCGGTGTCCCGCTGGATCAAGGCGCAGTCCGGCAATCGCACTCTCAATATCCGCCTGGGCCGGCCGCGGACAAGCTTGCGGCACTTCGATCTGGTCATCTCGACCCTGCAATACGGGCTGGCGAAGACGGCGACGAGCATCCTGCTGACCCTGCCGCTCACCCTGATCGAGCCTGACGAGGCACAGGAGGCAAGCCGGCAGTGGCAACAGCAGTTCAGCCACCTGCCGCATCCCTGGACGGTGATCCTGCTGGGCGGAAAAAATCGGCGCCTGCGCCTGGACCGGGCGGTGATGGAGGATCTGGCGGCCGACATGGCCGCCTATCACGCGAAATTCGGCGGGTCGATCCTGGTAACCACCAGCCCGCGCACGCCGCGAAGCATCGGCCCGCATCTGCAGAAGATCATGGCGCAGCAATGGAAGCAGATACCATGCTTCCTCTTCCAGTGGGCGCCGGGCATAGCAAATCCATATCTGGCCATGCTCGCTGGCGCCGACCAGGTGATCGTCACCAACGATACCGTTTCAATGGCGGCGGACGCGGCGGCCATGGCGAAACCCCTCTCTGTCTATTCACTGCCGCCCAAGACGAGTCTCAAGAAACCCAAGCTGCTTCGACCGCTCATCCGCCGCTTCTCCAACTGGCAGGCGTCGCGCCAGGAATCCGGCGTGCCGGCGACGCTGCTCGACCGCTGCTACCGGCGCCTGGCCAATGCCGGCATCATTCGCCCGCCGCGCAACATTCCCATCGTTTTCACCCGGCTGGCGCGGATAGGGGCCGTCAAGCAGTTCGATCGCAGCCCGGCCGGCTTGCCAATGGCCGCCATGACCATGGCCGGCGAACGGAATGCCATCGTCAATCGCATCCGGAAGCTGCTGGCGGCCAGACGCGGCGTGACGCTTGAAAACCTGCCACGGCCGCACGGCGTGGGATATGCCGCCGAAACCGCCCGCGTCATTCCCCTGGACGCCGTCCGAAGCAGATAGATGGACCGGAAGCCGCGTCGCCCCGCCGGGCGATACCGGAAACGTCAGGCCATGCCCTTCTGCGCCAGGAATTCCGCGAAGGCCAGGTCTATCGGTTCGTCGATATTGGCCACATGGCCTTCCGTGACGACGCCGACGCAATCCGATTCCACGATCTCCATGCGGTCGACGACGGCCTCCCGCATGGCGGCGTAGCACAGCCCGTTGCGGGAATAATAGGTGGGAATACTCTGCCTGTTGCTGTGGCGCGCGCCGTCCGAGTGCAGGAATTCCAGCAACCCATCACGGAGCCGCAGGATCTTCTGCGGAGCGAAATGACCTGGCACCGGGCTCACCGTCGCCGCGGCGAGGTGCCGGCCTTGCATCATGGCGTCGAGCGTCCGCGCGACATCCTCCGGGCGGCGCAGAGGTGTGGTTGGCTGCAAAAGAACCGAGCAGTCGAATCTGCGCCCGAAAGACGCCTCGCTCTCCAGCCATGCATGCCGCCAGGCGGCGACACCGGTCGCCTGGTCACTCGCATACTCCGCCGGACGCAGAAAGGGCACGGCCAGGCCGCAGCGCCGGCCTTCGGCGGCGATTTCGGGATCGTCCGTCGAAAGAACGCTGGCATCGAGCCATGTCAGCGCCCGCGCCACCAGGGCGGCACGTTCGACCAGCGATTTCCCGGCGACCTTGCAGAGATTCTTGCGGGGAATACCCTTGCTCCCACCGCGCGCCGGAACGACGGCAAGCACCGACAGACCGTTTCTGCTCAACGGCGCCTCCCTTTGGCGGCAGTCAGGGAAAAGATGTTCTTGTGCATTTCGGCGACGGTGACCTCCGGCAGGGCCGGCCAAGCCTTCCGCAGCGCCCCGATGCGGTCGGAAATATCCGCCACCGTGAGGTCCGGAAAACTGCGCTGCCGGAAGGCGTTCAGCCGGCTCCCGATCTTCCGCGACAGGTGCTTGAGCTTGCGCCGCCGGCGCCGACGCATTTTCAGCTGGCGCAACTGCCGCCGCATCTGCAACGGCATGCTCGACAGGGATGGCAGCGGCAATCCTTCGACAGCATCGAGGATGCGCTGACAGGCCAGCGGACCGCGATAGGAAGAGATGGAATTTGAAAGGGTCGCCTCGCTGCCGGCGACGATCGCCTGGTCATCGAGCCGGCCGGAAAGCCGGGCCCGCAACAAGGCCAGCAACTCGGCTTCGTCGTGGGCCACATGGCTGACATCGTTCGGCAGCCTGATGTCGCATTCGGCCGATATCAGCGGCCGGTATGCAATGGCCGGCACCCCGAGCAAGAGCGCCTCGATGGCCGTGGTACAGCCATTGTGTATCAAAGCGGCCGTCGCAGCCAGCCACGGATGGACCGGCCCGCTTTGCACCACCAGCACATTCGGTAGGTCCCGTCCGGCGGCAATCCAGGGCCGATGATCCTCCGCCGGATGCGGCCGCACCACGATCTTGTGATCCGGGAAGGCCTTGGCGATCACCGGCAGGATATCGAGGAACGCCTGAAACAAGCCGATGCGGTGGGATTTCAAAGCCGTCGCGGTGTGCTTGGCGACGTAGCGGTCGAATTTTGTTTCCCGCTTCTGGTCGTAGAAATTGACACTTCCGAAGTTGGAATTGATCAGGATGAAATCGCCGAAGGCATCGCGGATTTCGGCGGCGCTCCTTTCGTGGAGGGCACGAAATTCCGGCCGCAATAGATCGACCCGCGCGTTTCCGGTCACCACGATCGGCGTTCCCGAATATTGCCTGGCTTCCCGCCAAAGCCGCCGATTGTCTTCGCCCCAGGCCAGAAGCAGGTGCAGCAGCGCCATGCTTCGCTTCGACAGCCGCGTCTCGGCATAGGCGTGGTCGCTATAGTAGACGAGCGCCTCCTCGTCCCAGGCAGCCAAAACGTAGCCGAGGTCGCGCAGGTTGCGGAACATCTTGTAGCTGGCGTCGGTGATGCCTTTTTCGAGTCTGATTCCCCGCGGCACCTGATCCGCCCGCAGGTCGAGATCGAACCGGCAGCCGAGAATGGCCGGCCGGCCGCGCGCCGCGGCGAGACAAGCGAGCAGAAGCTTGGCGTCAAGCTCGCGCGAGGCGACCTCGACCGGGATGATGATCGGCGCCGACCGTTCCACGGAGGCTTTCGGCATCATGCCGCTCCGAGTTCGAACATGCTGGCGCCCAGCTCCTTCACGCCGACCCGCCCGAACCGGCCGAGGCACTGGCGATATATCGACACCGTGTCCCGTACCTCCGCGGCACCGATCGGCGGGAAGCGGTGCGCATTATAGCTCGCGCTGTTCTTGTGATTGGAGGTGTCCTGGAAGGCTGCTTTTCGCCGTTGCCGCCAGGCAGCCTCGATCCGGCCGTAGCAGCGTTTCCAGTGCGACGCGGCAGTGCGTGGAGCGTGCGTGAAATCCCGCAGATGACCCACGATGCGGTCGCAGGACAAAGGTTGCCCATTATGCGCCAGATAGTCGTCGAGCAGGGCCGGCATCGAAACCGGACGGGCCGCCGGCCCGTCGGCAACGGCCACAGCGGCGATCAGTTCGTCCGTGCCCTCGGCCGTCCAGCTTACATGATTGGGCAGGTCGATATCGAATCTCGGGTCGCGGATCGGCTGGTAGGCGATCGCCCTGTGTCCCAGCAGGACCGCCTCGATCGCCGTGGTGCAGCCATTGTGCACGATAGCCTTGGCGCCGAGCAGCCACGGCACGATGCCGCCTTCATGGCGCACATGGAGGTTCCGGTAGTTGCGCGCCAGCTCCTGCCAGGGCTCCGGATTCTCCGACGGATGGGGCCTGACGACGATCGCGGTGGCTGGAAAGGCACGCGCCAACGTCTCCGCGGCGATCATGAAATGACCGAACATGTCGGTTCGGTAGCTGAGGAGATCCAGGTGCCGGCGGGCGGCCGCGGCATCCGAAAAGCGCTCGATCGCCGTCTCCTTCGCATCCGGCAGAATATGATTGACGGTCCCGAAATTGCTGTTGATGAGGATGAAATCGCCATAATCGATCTTGAGCAGCCGCCTGTGCCGTTCATGCAGCAGGCGCAGTTCGGGCCGCAGCAGGTCGAGCCTGGCATTGCCGACGGCGTGGATCGGAGCGCCGTGATAGCAGGCGGCCTCCCGCCAGATTCGCGCATTGTCATTGCCCCATGCGAAGAGCAGGCCGGTCGCCTGCATCACTGCGGGATCGACGCGTGCCGCGAGATACTGGGCCGGCGTATGATAGACGAGCGCCTCTTCATCCCAGGCGGCAATGCGATGTCCAAGCCGCGCCAGGATGCGCGTCATGCGCGCGCTGCTCGCCCGCACATCCTTGGCAAGATAGGTCGCCTGCGGGAAATCGGCGATGCAGGCATGGATGTCGTGCCGGCTGCCGACGACGACCCGGTATCCGGACTCCACGGCGACACATGCCAGCAGAAGCTTGGCATCGAACTCCCGATACCTGTTTTCCGACGGAATGATCAGCAATTCTCGCCTGCTCATTTGGCGCTCCGCCACCTCAATAGGCGAGGCGCTTGGCGGTTTCGAGCGGTGCTATGGCCAGCACATCGGCCATGCGCGCGCCGGCATATCCGTCGCCATATAGGGAATCGGACGCGACGTGTCCGCGCGCCAGATGGGAACGGATGGCGCCGAGTATGGCGTCCTTATCGTGATCCACATCCACCACATTGGCGCCGCGATCGCGGCCGGACTGGCGCGTGCCGATATTGACCGCCGGAATGCCGAGATAGGCGCATTCGCGAATGCCGACGCTGGAATTGCCGACGATGCAAGCACTTCCCTTGAGGACGCGGAGAAACTCCTCCGGCGGCAGATTCTTGAAGAAATGAATATGGTCCAGGTCGCCCCGTTCGCGTCCGGCCCGCAGCCCGCGCGCCGTCAGCGCCGAACCGGCATCGACATTGGGCCACAGCCACAAGGTAGGCATGCCCAGCGCCCGGATCGCCGCCAACGTCTGTTCGACCTGCCAGCGCGCCGCGTCGTGCTCCTGCGTCACCGGATGTTGCATGACGACGATATAGCCGTTGCCGAGATCGAGCCGGGGGCCCACACCGCCATAGGCGGCAAAGAGATCGGACGCTGCCATCGGCGCATCGACGGCAGCGCGCGCCACGTCGATCGATGGGCAGCCTGTTACATAGACCCGCTCCGGCCGTTCGCCCATCCGGATCACCCGATTTGCAGCCGATTGCGACGCAACGAGATGAATGTCCGCCAGCTTGGTGACCGCATGGCGGACCTTCTCGTCGATCGAGCCCGTAATCTCGCCACCCTGCACATGGACGAGGGGAACATGCAGATATGCGGCAGCGATAGCCGTGGCGATGGTCTCGAAACGATCGGCGATGGAAATGACCATGTCCGGCCGCAGATCGTCCAGTACCGTGGCGAGCTCCGAAAGCCCGAAGCCGGTCGATTTGGCCGAGGTGACGAGGTTCTCACCTTCGACGATCATGTAGACACGCCGGTCGATCTTGAACCCTTCCGACTCGATCACCTTGTCGGCGGCGCCGTACCGGTCGAGCAATGCCGAAGCGGCGACAACCAGCTGCAGCTCCAGATCGGGATGCGCCTGTATGGCCGCCAACGCGGTCTTGATGCGCGAATAACTTGGACGCGCCGTAATGACGACACAGACCTTCCGGCTCATATTCTACTCCAGATCTTCAAGGGCGATTTGCTGATCGCGCGCTATCGCCCTGCGCAGGCGCCGGCCGACCACTTCCGGCAAGGTTGCCGGGGGAATGCCGCCACCTGGTTTTTTCAGAGCCAGCATCGCGTCGGCGAGCTGGATGCCGGCCGGCAGATCCCGTGCTGCGACGACGCTTTTGGTGAAGGTTCCGCGCAGATCGTCGAGTTCCGGCGCCAGAACGGTGCGATCGACGGGGTTGGCGCGCATGCGTTGAATGAAATCGACGCCATCCGCCAGAAGCTTCAATTCCGCTGTCGTCAAGGAGGAGCTGACGTCCGGCCCGAACATCTCGCGGCTCAGCGTCACATGCACCTCAAGCAGCTCGATCCCCAGCGTCGCCGCTGCGAGGCCGGGGAAGACCGTACCGGAATGGTCGGACAAGCCGACGGCCTGGCGATAGCGATCGCGGAACTGGCCGAGGGCATTGAGACCGATCTTCTCCGCCGGACAGGGATAGGTGGAGCTGCATTGCATGACGGCCACGGGGCATCCGGCCCTCGTCACGCGCTCGACAGCCGCATCGATTTCCGCAAGTGGGCTCATACCCGACGAAATCATGACCGGCCGGCCGGTCGCGGCGACTGCATCCAACAGCCTGGTGTTCGACGTCTCCCCCGAAGCTATCTTCCAAGCCTTCATATCCAGCCCGGCCAGCAATTCGACGGCCTCGAGGGAAAATGGCGAACTCAGGAAGATGAGGCCGGCCGCATCCGCATGGGCCTTGAGGCCGTGCCATTGCTCGGGCGTGAACTCCATGCGCCGCCAGTATTCGTAACGCGTCGCGTCCTGATAGCTGAATTTCCGGCGCCACGGTTCCGCCGGCGTGCTCTCGGCGGCGGCGATATGAGTCTGGAACTTGATCGCGGCAACGCCGGTCTTGGCGACTGAATCGATGAAAGCGTGGGCCGTGCCAAGGCTGCCATCGTGGGCCTGCGCCACTTCCGCCACGATGGCGCAGGGTGCGCCTGGACCGGGAGCCGATAGCCAATGCATGTCACACCCCGACTTCTGCAACGCCGGGCCTGCCGCGGAAGAACCCGTCGACAAACGCGGCACCGCCGGGGAGGTGCGGCAGGGAAGCGGCGACATCAGCCGCACTCATCCCCCCGTCGAGCAGCGCGCGGTAGAGTTTCGCGACGGCAATCATGTCGACGGTGTGCGGTGACAGCCGGAAATGGCGAACACCCATCGCGCGGAGGCCGGCGATGTGGCCGGCAAGATCGAGGCAGCCATGCGACAATGTTTGCAAGCCGTTGACGGCCAGGAACGGCGCGCCATCCAGCGTCTCGACCGGCAGGCCATCCGGATCCTTCTCGCAAACGAAGCGGCATCCATCCTTATGCAGATTTTCCGCGCGGGCGTGATAGCACCGCGCCGATATCGCCAGTGGCGCCCGGCCGAATACCTGCACCTCGAGAGGCACGCCCGTACCGGCCAGGATGCCGATTGCCTCACCGGGCAGTTCCGCCGGAAGAACGACGCGAATAGCCCCGTTACGACGAAAGACGTCGAGGGTTCCTTCGTTATAACTATTGATATATGGGCCGACGATATGAGCGCTTCCGGCCAACATGGCTATCGCCGACATATCGTTGGCTTCGACCGGAAACGCACCCGCCGCGATTTCCCGGACCTGCTCGATCTCTCGCCGGCTCATGCACAATGCCAGCGTGGAAAGAACGACCGCCTTGCCCGCCTGTTGCAGCCGGTTGATCACATCGGGCAGCACGGGCGCCAGGAAGGGCTGCCGTTTGGTGCAGACAACCTCGCCGACATAGACGATATCGACCGGCGCCTCGTCGGCCAGGCGGAAATAAAAATCCCGCCACGTCTCAGGCGCCCAGTTGAACATGACGGGCCCCATGGTGATGAGGCCGTTCGTCGCCATGCCGTTTTTCTCCGGTGTTCGATCCATCGATATGCCTATCGCCACGCCTTATGATAGGCGCCACCCGTCGTGCGACCGCCTTCGGTCAGATGCAGCAGCGAACCCGCCGTCGCCGACTGGCCCTGGCCGAGTGCATCGACCGCGCGCCGAAAGCCGCCGACGACTTCGGCAATATAGGCCTTGCCACGCTGCCGGCCTTCGATCTTAAGTGCGCGCACACCGGCTTTCTGAAGATGAGCCAGGATACCCATTGCATTGAGGCTTGTCGGCTCCTCGAACAGATATTGCGGCTCGCCGCGCACGAGGAACCTTCCCTTGCAGATCGTCGGATAGCCAGCCGGCGTGTCCGGCGGGAAGATATCGATCGTGTAGTCGCCAAGACGCGACATCATCTCATCGCCGCGCCGCTCGAATTTCACAGCGCAAGCCGGCGAACACACGCCGTTCATATTGGGCGACTGGCCGGTAATGTAGGACGATAGGGAGCAGCGCCCTTCCGCCATCACGCACAGGCCGCCAAAGACGAACACCTCCGTCTCGACATCTATCTGCGCATTGAGCGCCGCGATTTCGGCAATCGTCAGGACACGCGGCAGGACCACCCGCTTCACATCGTACGCCCGCGCGAAGAAGTTGATCGATTCTGCGTTGCTGGCGGACGCCTGCACTGAAAGATGACGCCTTAATGCGGGGTGCCGGGTTGCGGCATAATCGAGGAGGCCGATATCGGCGATGATGACGGCATCGGCACGCAGTTCTGCCGCCCGGTCCACGGCCTGCCGCCAAAGGTCGACCTGCCCCGCCTGCGGATAGGTGTTGATGGCAATCAAGACCTTTACATTCTGGCCATGGGCGTAGGCGATCGCCGTGCGCATTTCGTCCACGCTGAAATTGAGGCCTGGAAAATTCCGCGCGTTGGTTGCGTTGTCGAAGCCGCAATAGATCGCATCGGCGCCAGCGGCGACAGCCGCCCGGAGCGCGGCCGGCGTTCCCGCCGGACATACCAGTTCGAGTGGCGGCGGCATCATGGTTCGCGAGCCCCGCGGCTGCAATTGTTCCCGCGCGTCGCCAACAGCGCGGCGTGAAGATTGAGCAAGGTCCGTCCGGCTGCGGTGAAAACCCTCTGATGCGCGCGTATGGCCGGATAGGCCAGGCCAGCCGCGATGCCAAAACCAGCGGCGATTTCCCGTGCCAGGTCGATCTCCGCGCCATCGAGCGCATTGCGTACATGCAATATTGCCGCCGTGTCTCCTTCGATCGTCAGATCGCGGGAGAAGAAAAGGGAATCCCCATCCACCGTGCCCTGCAACAGCGCCAGCAAATGCGTCAGCCTGCCCCGAATGGTTGCGGCTGCATCCACCGCGCCGGAGGAGCGGCGCGTCACCTTGATCCAGGGTGCCGCGCATCCAGGCGCGACGATGAACAATACCGGCAGATCGGTCGGATCTATCAGAATGCGGACGTCCTGGAGCTTCTGCAGGCGCAGGAACAGGTCGGCATGCCGCCGCGACAGGCTGCGCAGGATGAAGCTGGCGCCCTGCTGCAGCGGCGCCAGCGGCAATGTTTCGAGGATCGGCGCCAACAGGGAGAGCGCGGAAACCGGAGCACCATCGCGCTTTCCAGATTCCCGGAAACCGGATGGCTGGGACATGGGAATCGATCGAGTCATTTCGGTCTTGGTCAGGCTTTGACCAGATGTTCCACCGATATGCCGGCACGCGTCATGGCGTTGCGCGTATCGACAATCAGTCTGGCATGGGCCGCGACCAGCCCGTAATCGACCTTGTCGTGATCGGTCACGATGAGAACCGCATCCGCTGCACCGATCGTTTCGGCATTGAGCGCCACGGACCGCAGACCGGAAAGACCGGAATGCTCGCGCGTCGGCTTGATGGTCGGAATGTGCGGGTCATGGTAGGTCACCATCGCACCGCTCTTCAGCAACATTTCGTAGATGATCAGAGCCGGGCTTTCCCGCAGATCGTCGACATTCTTCTTGTAGGCGATGCCGAGGAGAAGGATTCTGGCGCCACGCAATGCCTGCCCCTGCTGTGCACTCAACTGGCGCGTCAGCTCAGTCACGACGAAGCCAGGCATGGCCGCGTTCACTTCGCCGGCAAGCTCGATGAACTTGGTATTGATGCCGAATTCCCTGGCCTTCCACGTCAGATAGAACGGATCGACGGGAATGCAATGACCACCCAGCCCCGGCCCCGGATAGAAGGGCATGAAGCCGAACGGCTTCGTCGCCGCGGCGTCGATGACCTCCCAGACATCGACGCCCATCGCCATGCAGATTGTCTTCAGTTCATTGGCCAAGGCGATGTTGACGGCGCGGAAAATGTTTTCCGACAGCTTGACGAACTCCGCCGTCTCCGGGCTGCTGACGGGCACTGCGCCAGCGACGATCTGGTCGTAGAGACGAGTGGCGATTTCGCGCGCCGCCGCGCCGTCACCGCCCACGATCTTTGGAATTCGCGCCGTACCGAAGGCGGCATTGCCGGGATCCTCGCGCTCCGGCGAGTAGGCGAGGAAGAAGTCGATGCCGGAACGAAGTCCGCTGGCTTCCAGCAGCGGCTTCAGAACCTCCCGCGTCGTACCGGGATAGGTGCTCGATTCCAGAATGATCATCTGGCCGGGCCGCAGGCTCCGAGATATGGCGCGCCCGGTCTGTTCGATATATTGAAGATCCGGCTCACGATGGCGCGTCAACGGTGTCGGCACGCAGATGATGACGATGTCGGCATCCGCCAGGCGAGCCATATCGGTACTGGCTTCGAAGCCGCGCGCGCTGCGCAGCTGGGCAATCCGTTCATGCGCAATATGCTCGATATAGGATCTGCCGCAATTGAGCTCCGCCGTCTTCGACTCGTCATTGTCGACGCCGATGACGGGAAAGCACTTCTCGGCGAAGAGACAGGCCAGCGGCAGGCCCACATAGCCAAGACCGACGATGCCGACACGCGCTTCGAGGCGTCCGATCTTATCCATCAGCTTGTGGCGGTGCACCCGCGCAGTCACATATTCCGGAGCGTCACTGCCCGTCGATGTATTTGGCGGCATGCCAATAGCCGGCTTTAAGACGCTCATGAAATCCGTTGCTCCTGATTGGATACCGGCGATGTGCGGCAACAGAGGGTTGTCGCAGCCTTGTCGCGCAGCATCTACAAATGAGCGAAAAGTTATAGATGACGTTCTGACGCACCGACTTGGGCGCGATTTGCCAGGGTCTGAAACCGCCGGCGGCACCCCGCCCGGCCGCGCTCCGTCGCCGGTGCCGTCATGGCTGGCGACAAATGGACGCACACGTTCACCCTGCGTGTTTTGAAACGAAACAATGTAGTGGCGAACCTACGATGGCGCTTCGACAAATCGCGATCTGTCGGCCGGCCCGACTATGTGGCGACCGAGACCATTACGAACTTGAAAATGAATATCACTATCGGCAGCATTCGACCGGTTTCGTATCGCATCCGAAGGCAGACTCGTGAACGCGCGCTTGAATGAAGGAGTCGAACCGCCCGCGGCCGAGTTCAGTCTCGACCGATGCAGGCCGGGCTGGTGCGGCACGATCGTGGAGCTGGCCGTTCCCGCGCATCCGCATTATGCCGGAACGGAGCTGGAGCGGCGCTTGCTGGAAATGGGATTTGTCGAGGGCGCTCGTGTCGAAGTACGGCATGAAGGCCCCCTTGGCCGCGACCCCATGGCGGTGCTCATCGACAATACGTTGATCGCCGTGCGGCGTCGCGACGCAGCTGTAATTCTGGTCAAGGCGGAGGCCTGAGCGGGTGAACGCGCACACCGCCGCTCCCGGCTTCGCGTTGGTCGGGTGCCCCAATAGCGGCAAGACGGCCTTGTTCAATGCCCTTACGGGCAGTCGACAGAAGGTGGCCAACTATGCCGGCGTCACCGTCGAGCGAAAGGAAGGCAGACTGTCGACACCCGGCGGGAGGCGAGTCCGCATTCTCGACCTCCCCGGCACCTATTCGCTGCGCGGCCACAGCCCGGATGAAGCGGTGGCTCGTGATGTGATGCTGGGGCGGCGTCCAGGCGAAGCATTGCCGGATGTACTCATCTGCGTCGCCGATGCCACCAATCTCCGTCTGTTCCTCAGGCTGTTTCTGGAGATCAAGCAGCTCAACTACCCCATGATTCTCGCCCTCAACATGGCGGACATCGCCAAGCGCCAGGGTTGCGAGATCGACATTGCGCGTTTGTCCCGGGAACTCGGCGTGCCGGTCATCCCGACGGTTGCCGTACGCAGGGGCGGTATCGATGCCCTGTTGCGCGCTATCGATGACGATTTCCCGGTACTGCGCCACGATGCCTCCAATTGGCGTCCGCCAAGCGCCCGGGATTTGCGCGCAACTCATCGCGAAGCGGATCGAATCCTGCGTTGCTGCTCGTTCAGGGCGGGGGATCAGCGTCTGTCCGCACGGATCGATCGCGTGTGCCTGCATCCGGCATGGGGTCTGTTCATATTGCTGGCGCTGCTCTTCCTCATATTCCAGGCGGTGTTCGCCTGGGCAGCACCGGCCATGGATGGGATCGGCCTGCTGTTCGATCTGCTTGCCGGCTGGGTGCAGCAGATTGTACCGCCAGGCCTGTTGCGGAGTTTTATCGCGGACGGCCTAATCGCCGGTGTCGGCAGCGTCATCATCTTCCTGCCTCAGATCCTGATCCTCTTCTTTTTCATAATTCTGCTGGAGGATTCGGGCTACATGGCCCGCGCCGCTTTTCTCATGGACCGGCTGATGGGCGGCGCCGGCCTGCATGGCCGGGCGTTTCTGCCGCTGCTGTCGAGCTTCGCCTGCGCCATTCCCGGTATCATGGCAACGCGCGTCATCGAAAATCGGCGCGATCGGCTTGCCACCATTCTGGTGGCTCCCCTGATGACCTGCTCGGCGCGCATCCCCGTCTATACCCTGCTCGTTTCCGCATTCATTCCCGACCGCTCGCTCGCGGCCGGGATCGGTCTCCAAGGGCTGGTCATGTTCGGGCTCTATGCCACCGGCATCCTCTCGGCGCTATCGGTGGCCGCTTTCATGAAGCGCATTGTATGGCGCCAGGCGGCAGAGCCGTTCCTGATGGAGCTGCCCGGCTACAAGCGCCCTCGTCTGGACAATATCCTGCTCGGCCTCAGATTGCGCGCGACCGCCTTTCTACGGCGAGCGGGTACGATCATTCTGGGGCTTTCCATCCTCATGTGGTTCGCCTGCAGCTTCCCGCAGGCGCCGATCGGTGCCGGCCAACCCGCCATCAACTACTCTTTGGCCGGAATCGTAGGTCATGCCCTGGCAGATATTTTCGCGCCGATCGGCTTCAATTGGGAAATCGTCGTGGCCTTGATCCCGGGCCTTGCGGCGCGGGAAGTTGCTGTCGGTGCCCTGGCCACCGTCTATGCCGTCGGCGCTCCCGATGGCGGGGCCGACACGGCGCTGCAGGCGATCCTTGCCGGCAGATGGTCGCTGCCGACCGGCCTTTCACTGCTGGCCTGGTATGTCTTCGCTCCGCAATGCCTGTCGACATTGGCCGTCGTCAAGCGCGAGACCATGAACTGGTTCTGGCCGGCGGTCATGTTCGTCTACATGATGTTCCTGGCCTATGCGGCGGCATATGCGACATTCCGGATCAGCTCTCTCATTTCATCGTGATACCGGCGGCACCGGGAGGAAGCCCGGTCAGTCCAGCAGGTCGACGGCCGCAACGGTCAGAATATCCAGAATCACGTTGGTGGCGCGGCGCACCAGCATGACCTTGTCGTCCGCAATGACATAACGATAGGCCGGGTCGAGTTGCGGCAGGCGCGCCAGCAGGTCGGGAGGCAGATCGCGGCCCTCGAGCCCCGGCGGCAGATGTCCGTTCCGCACCAACTGCTTGGCAAGACCGGGCGGCAGTTCGCCGCGTTTGGCAAGTCCCGGCGGCAATTCCTTGCCGTTGCCATTTCCTTTCTTCTTGTTCTTGTTCTTGTTACCACCCTGCTCCTGTTCCCAATCTTCCAGGTGGCGATGATAATAGTCGCGCAGGATCCGGCGCTCGATCGCGCCGATCACAATATCGCCGACGCTCTGTTCGGCGCTCGCCGGCGGGCTGGCGCCGGGCTCCGGCCCGTTGTCGGCGGATACGGTGGAGATCGGCGGTATCGCCAATGCCGCAGCGATCGCCAGTAGAATCATGATGCGCATAGCAGGCCCTTCGTCGCTGTCCCCGGAAAGTCAATTTAGGTGCCGCGCGACTTCGCTCAAGTCGCGATCGCGTGATCGTCTTTGCTTATGAAAAATGGCGCCGCACTGCGGATCGTTCCGCAGTGCGGCGATCGATGCGGTCCGGTTCTTGGGGCGGCACCGGCCGCATCTTCCTTGTCGGCACCCGTCCGAAACCGATGAACCGGGCGGGCGCCGCACGTGAAACCACAACTCAACCGATCAGACCACGGTCACATCCTTGTCCACGAAGAGCGTCACGGTATGGCTGCCGTTCGCGTCCGAGAAAGTGCCCGTATACTGCGTGAAGGTAACGCCTCCCACGATCGGCGTGACATCGCCGCCGGCAACCCAGCTGGCGCCGCCGGTGTTGGTGCCGGTCAGATTGTCGATGTCAACCGTGTCACCCTTGGAGCCGATGACGTAGAGCGTATCGGTCTCGGAGAAACCGAGGACATCGCTGGCATTCAGCAGGATCCTGGTGCCCAGGGCGTCGCTGCCGGATTGCGTCGAACCGCTGATCACGGCTTCCTCGGTAAGGAGGATCCCTTCGATCCCATCGACATGCGCCCCGCGCAGATCGACCGTCGCATCTGCCGCCAGGTCGGGGAAGTAGTCGATGCTCGACTTGTTGCCGACGGTCGAGTTGTAGAGTGCGCCCTGATCGATGCGCAGCAGATCGAAACCGTCGCCGCCGTGGTAGTGATCGCCGGACGCGGGATTGATGACTGCATCTGTCTGCAGGCCGCCGTTCCACACCAGGACGTCGTTGCCGGCATCGCCATTCAGCGTGTCGTTGCCGATGCCGCCGTTCAGAACGTCATCCTCGGCACCGCCATTCAGCGTATCGTTGCCCGATCCGCCGAACAGATAGTCCTGGCCGCCGGTGCCGTTCTTGGTATCGTTGCCGGATCCGCCATCGTTCGACTCATCGACGATGACGGTGCCGCCGTCGTTCGGACTCATCTGGGCGTATACGGCCATCGGCTTGCCGGAAGAGTCTTCATGCTCGATCTGGATATTGCCGCCCGACACGTCCAGCGTCACGCCTTCGAGGTTGAAGTCGGTCACGATGATCTTGTGACCCTCCAGCGGATTCTCGAGCGCGACGTTGAAGTCCTTGCTCGGATCGATGTTGAAGCCTGAATCCGCCAGGACCGCGCCTTGCTGGCCCTGGGTATCACGGACAACGACCTGCGAATATGCGTTGAGCGGATTGCCATCGAGCACGAAGGTCAGGATCATCGCCTGGTCGCCCTGCTGCTGGCTTGGCGTGTTGGTGACGAGTTCGCCATTGAGGATGCGGGCCGATACGACCGGGGTCGAGGCGGAAGTGATGGCGGTATTGTTGGCATCGGTCGTTTCGGCGCCGCTGCCATTGCCGTTCGGACCGGCCACCGTCGCCTCGTCCAACGATTTCGCATCGACCGTGAATTGCGCACCGGCTGCGACCGGCGCGGTGTTCGTTATACTGACGTTGAGATCGACGCTGGTCGTATTGTCGGCGACACCGAAAGTCACCGTCCATCCGGCGGCGGCCGAGCCTGTCACGCTGATCACCGTGACGCCGGCGGGAAGAACACCCGACCAGATCTGCGTCCCGCTGTTCCAATCGCTGAGATTGAACCCCGCCGGCGTCTTGAAGACCAGCGTATGCGTTTCGGATGCATCGGCCGCATCGCCGAAGGTCGCCTTGATGTTGACCGTCCCCGCTTCGCCAACGCTGAACAAGCCATTGGCGCCGGCATCCGTGACTGTAACGGATACGGCCGTCGGCTTATCCGCCACCGCATCGCGGGTAATGGCCAACTGGCCGTTGACCGTACTGGTCAGACCACCATTCGGATCCTGGATCGTGGCGGAGATTTGCAATGTGAGATCGGCATCCGCATTGTCGACCGGCGGCAGGATCTTCAGGTTCGCCAGGGTGTGAAGCGTGGTATCGATCATGAAGTCCGAACCGTTTCCGGTTCCCAGCAGCGTGTTGCCGTCGAATATCTGCCATCCCGCGGGCAGATTTTTCAGTGTCAGGCTGGTCACGACTTCATTATCCGCCGGCGTGAAGCTGACACCCAAGGCCGAGCTCTGCGTCGTCAGGTTGCCGGTATTCTGGTTCGGCATCCCGTCCTCATAGACAATGGCCGACCCGCTGATCGTGCCTTGCGCCTGGTCTGCCACGTCGAAGCTGAGAATGGCGGTCGTGCGGTCGCCGTCGGCATCCTCGATCGTGTAGGTGAAATAGTCCGTGCCGCTGACATTCGACTTGGCGGTGTATGTATAGGTGCCGTTCGCCTGCAGCGTCAGAGTACCCAAGGCCGTCACGATCTGCGAGTTGATGCCCGTGTTGGACTGGGTGCCGCCGTTGCCGGCGATCACGCCAACGACGCCGCCGCCTGCTTTGGCACCATCGGCACCGAAGCTGTCATTGCCGGCAACGCCAGCGAGAACGGTCGCAGCCGAAACTGTGGCACCGGTATCCACAGTGCCGCCATTGTCGTTGCTGGCAGTCGGCGTATCGTCATCGACATCGACGATCATCGAGCCGTTGGCCGTGTCGCCGTCCTTGTCGGTGACCTGGTAGTTCACCGTGAACTGGATGTTGTTCTCGTCCAGACCAGCCGCGTGGCTGATCGGCGCCAGCTGCGTCACGGTGTAGGAACCGTCAGTGGCGTTACTCAGAACAACCTGCAGCACCGGCGTGCCGTTCTGCGAGATGGTCAGCGTCAACCCGTCGGGCGACACAATCTGCGTGAAGCCGGCCGGCAAGGTCGCCGCCGTCAGCAATGTCGTGCCGGCACCGTCGGCACCGTAATTGTGAGCCAGGAAGCCCGTCGCGTTGACCGAATTATCATCGTCGCCGACACCGCCGGCATTGCCGAACGGCAAGGCATCGTCGTCCAGTTGCACCAGGGCATTGCCGGAGACGGTCGGCGTATCGTCATCGATATCGACGATCATCGAGCCGTTGGCCGTGTCGTCGTCCTTGTCGGTGACCTGGTAGTTCACCGTGAACTGCAGGTTATTCTCATCCAGACCTTCAGGATGGGAAATCGGCGCCAGCTGCGTCACGGTGTAGGCGCCAGTGGTCGCGTCAGTCAGCGCCACCTGCAGCACTGGCGTGCCGTTCTGCGAGATGGTCAGTGTCAACCCGTCGGGCGACACGAGTTGCGTGAAGCCGGCCGGCAAGGTCGCCGCCGTCAGCAATGTCGTGCCGGCGCCATCGGCGCCGTAATTATGGGCCAGGAAGCCCGTCGCGTTGACCGAATTATCATCGTCGCCCGTACCGCCGGCATTGCCGAACGGCAAGGAATCGTCATCCAGCTGCACCAGATTGTTGGCCGATACGGTCGGTGTATCGTCATCGACATCGACGGTCAGCGTTCCGTCAACCGTGTCGCCGTCTCGATCGGTGACACGGTAGTCGAAGGTCAGCTGGATATTGTTTTCGTCCGCACCTGCCAGGTGCGAAATGGGAGCCAGCTGAGTAACGCTATAGAGACCATTGATCGGATCGATCAGCGTTACCAGCATCACAGGTGTCACACCCTGAAGAACGAGCAAACCCGGTCCTGCCGGCAAATAGGTGAAACCCATCGGGGCGCCCGTGGTCAGGAACGCGATTGATCCCGCCCCATCGGCACCATAATTATGGGCCAGGAAGCCCATCGCGTTGACTGAATTGTCATCGTCGCCCGTACCGCCAGCATTGCCGAACGGCAAGGCATCGTCATCCAATTGCACAAGATTGTTGGTCGATACGGTCGGCGTATCGTCGTCGATATCGACGATCATCGAGCCGTTGGCGGTGTCGCCATCCTTGTCGGTGACCTGGTAGTTGATGAGGAACTGCAGGTTGTTCTCATCCAGACCAGTCGCATGACTGATCGGCGCCAGCTGCGTCACGGTATAGGACCCGTCGGATGTGTTACTGAGTGTCACCAGCAGCACCGGCGTGCCGTTCTGCGAGATGGTCAGCGTCAACCCGTCGGGCGAAACCACCTGCGTGAAGCCGGCCGGCAGGGTGGCGCCGGTCAGCAGAAGGGTGCCGGCACCGTCGGCACCGTAATTGTGAGCCAGGAAGCCCGTCGCGTTGACCGAATCGTCATCGTCGCCCGTACCGCCGGCATTGCCGGACGGCAAGGCATCGTCGTCCAGTTGCACCAGATTGTTGGCCGATACGGTCGGCGTATCGTCATCGACATCGACGATGATCGAGCCGTTGGCCGTGTCGCCGTCCTTGTCGGTGACCTGGTAGTTCACAGTGAACTGGATGTTGTTCTCATCCAGACCAGCCGCGTGGCTGATCGGCGCCAGCTGCGTCACGGTGTAGGAACCGTCAGTGGCGTTACTCAGAACAACCAGCAGCACCGGCGTGCCGTTCTGCGAGATGGTCAGTGTCAACCCGTCGGGCGATACGAGTTGCGTGAAGCCGGCCGGCAAGGTCGCCGCCGTCAGCAATGTCGTGCCGGCGCCGTCGGCACCGTAATTATGGGCCAGGAAGCCCGTCGCGTTGACCGAATTATCATCGTCGCCGACACCGCCGGCATTGCCGAACGGCAAGGCATCGTCATCCAGTTGCACCAGATTGTTGGCCGATACGGTCGGCGTGTCGTCATCGACATCGATGGTCAGCGAACCACTCACCGGATCGCCATCGCCGTCGGTTACCTCATAGTCGATGGCAAACTGCACATTGTTTTCGTCACTGCCCGGCCCGTGTTCGATCGGCGCCAGCTGGGTGACGGTATAGGACCCGTCGGTATTGTTGCTGAGCGTCACCTGCAGCACCGGCATGCCGTTCTGCGAGATAGTCAGTGTCAACCCGTCGGGCGAAACCACCTGCGTGAAGCCGGCCGGCAGGGTAGCGCCGGTCAGCAGAAGGGTGCCGGCACCGTCGGCGCCGTAGCCATGCGCCAGAATGCCAGTTGCATGCAGCGAATCGACGTCATCGCCGATGCCGCTGGGATTGCCGGCGCCCAGCACGTCATCGTCAAGCCGGACAGTGCAATTCCAGCCGACGACCGGCGTATCGTCGTCGACATCGATTTCGATCGAGCCGCCGACCTTGTCGCCGTCGAAGTCCGTTGCTTCGAAATTGATGGTGAATTGCAGGTTGTTCTCATCTTCGCCAGCGGGATGGTCGATCGCCGCCAATTGCTCGACCGTCAGGTGTCCGCTCGTCGAATCGCTCAAGGAGACCTTCAGGACATCGACACCGTTCTGCTTGATCAGCAGCGTGAGGCCGTCGGGGCTGAGGCTGGAAGTGAAACCTTCCGGCAGCGACGGTTCGCTCAGAAGGAGCGACCCCGGACCGTCGGCGCCGTAATGCACGCCGAGATAACCCGACAGATCGAACGTGCTGGAGCTTGCATCGTCGCCGATGCCAGCGGCATTGCCGCCCGGGAGATCGTCATCGTCGAGATAGAGCGCCGGATGCAGCAGGCCCGAGGATCGATCGAGATTCTCGTTTTCGAGCACGGGGATATCATCGCGCACGCCGAAAGTGATCTGGCCGCCGGCGGTCGAGCCGCTATTGTCGATGGCCTGGAAGAAGACGGGAACGAGCAGGTTGGTCTCATCCGCATCGACGCCCACCGGCAACGGATGATCGAGATTGTCGCTGAGGATGAAGTAGATGTCGAAGGTCGTGCCGGGGCCGGTCGGATTCGGATAGCTGTCGCCGATGGCGACGGTGAAGACGAGGATGTAGCACTCGCCGTCGAAGATATAACCCTGGATATGGGTGTCATCGATCTGCTGATATTGCAGGTCGAAACCGCCGCTCTTCAGCCCCAAGGCGGCAAGCTGGGTCAGCGTCTCGGCATTGAAGACCAGCGTCCCGGGTGCATCGGCGCCGAAATCGACCGTCGCGGTGCCGTTGAACACCAGCGGTTCGCGGTCGAAATCGTAAGGCGCGGTATCGCCGCCATTCGGGTCGTAGCCGACGATCGCGTCACCGAACGGCGTACCCGATCTTGTATCCTCATCGTCGTAATCGGCATCGTCGAAACGATCATTGCCGTTGACCGGATTCCAGCAGAACTGGCTGATGATGTCCTGCACCAGGGCTTGCGGCGCGTCGATCGCGGCCAGGGAATCGTTGAACGACCCGCCGTCAAGGACGTTGCCGTAATTGCCGGTGAGGTCGTCTTCGTTGACGATGCCGCCGATCGTTTCGATGACGACCGGGACCGGATCGGTCTCGGTGGGTTCCTCCTCAATGAACTCGACGAAATCGCGCTGGATGAGATTGTAGTTGAGCGCCGTCGGATCGAGGCCGCCGACCGCATTGAGGCCGCCGAGCCCGTCGGCCGGATCGAAGGGCGTGAACAAACCGCCATTATTGTCGACACCCGTGCCGGCATCGCCGGCGGCGGGACCGGCCGCCGTCTGGATATCGAGATTGGGATCGGTCGCGGCGAGTACGGCTGCGATGTCGATGGGGTTGCCATCGGACCCGATGATGGCGACCTCGCCCTGGCCGGCCGCATCGGCATAGCCGATGAGGATGACGGTCACATCGCCCACTCTCACGGCGAGATTGCCATTGTCACCAAGCCGCGCCACCAGCCCGTCGGCGGGGAAAGGCAGCTGGATGATTTCACCCGGCGTCACCTGGACGCGCACGATGTTCTCGCCCTGGGGGATCTGGACGGCGACCGGCGCGCCACCGGACTGTGTCAAATGGCCTTGCTCGATATCGCTTTCGCGAACAACAGTACCGGCAGCATTGGACTCGATCGAAATTTGGGTGGTGTCGGTAGCCATGAAACGCTCCCAGGGTCGCGCTGAAATTCAGCGGGTTTCTCTTCCACGCACGACTTCCGTCAGCGCGGCATCGGCCGCCGATACGGGATCGTGCACTGGCGAGAAAACGGAACGGATGGCCCCGATATTCCGCAAATTTGAGGCGAATATCGCCCGTCACGCACATAATCGTGTGCAAGGGTTTTCTTTTATCTGCTTGACCGACCTGCCGCCTCTGATGGTGTTTGTCTGTGGCGCTTATCCCGGCGGTGCCCCGCCAAGATCCCGCCATGTGCCTCTTTCTGCCGCACCTGGTTCTTTCTTCAAATTCCGGAATGGCTTAGCCAGGTTGATCCATTGACAAAGCGCAAGGACATAGAACTCGGCCTGATCAGCCTGCTGCCGCGGCTGCGACGCTTTGCCATCGGCCTCAGCGGCTCGACGGATGAAGGGGACGACCTGGTTCAGGCGGCCTGTCTGAAGGCGCTCGAGCGGTACAGCCAATGGCAGGCGGATTCCCGGCTCGACAGCTGGGTTTATAAGATCATCATGAACATCTGGATCGACCGGCGCCGATCCGCCGAGCATCGCCTGTCGCTGCCTGGCGAGGGCCTCTGGGAGCAGATTCCTGGAGCGCCGCTCGTCGCCGAGCTTGAAGCCCGGCAGGATCTGAAGCGCACCTGGCAGGCTATCAAGCAACTGCCCGAGGAACAGCGCCAGGTTCTTTTGTTGGTGACGGTCGAAGGTTTCGGATACCAGGAAGCCGCTGACATGCTGGAAATCCCAATCGGTACAGTCATGAGCCGCCTGGCCCGCGCCAGAATCGCCCTGGCCAGACTGATACGCGACGACAACCCTTCGGAATAGAAAACCGCTTCACTCGTTAGGTAATTCGATGACGGAATCTCGGCAATCGATTGGTGAAGAAATGATTATTCGCGTGATGCAGTATTGCGACGGTGCCCTTGATGCGTCTGAGGCCGAAGCCATGGCTCGCGAGATCGCGGCCGATCCGGCGCTGCAGGAGCTTGCCAACGACTTTGCGGCCAGCGCCAGGGCCGCGCGCGACACGATGGCCGTGTTCGGCGATCAGCCGATTCCGCTTGCCCTGGCCCGGACGGTCGCATCTGCATCGCGCCCTGAAGCGAGATCGACATCGCCGGCACCGGCTTTGCGCCGCCAGGTCGCCGCGGCGTTGATCGGTGCGATATTGGGTGCGGGGATATTGGGAATCTGGTCTGCCGGTCGGCAGGATGAAGGCCTGCGTCTGGCCGGCACCAAGAACGTGGGAACCGATACCTCGGCCGACGGGGCGATGAGCAGCACCGCCTTCCGCAGCACACTTTTCATGGCGCTCAATGCCGGCCCCCAAGCGCACACCCGGAGCTTCAAGATTGCCGATCAATCGACGGGCGGCGGAGAGCTATCGGTGATAAGATGGTTTGAGCTTGCTGCCGGTACGTCCTGCGCGGAGTTCCAGTACGTTGAGGACGAAGCAGCCACGGGCAGCGGCATCGCCTGCCGCCGCGAAGATGGCGGTTGGGACGTGATCGCCTTGCCCCACGCGAGCCGCTGATCGCTGTCGCCGGCTTGTTCGGAGACTGACTCGATATGAACCACCGCCGCCTCCTGACGGCAGTCCTCGTCTTTGCATTCGCCGCTGCGTTGCAGCTGGGCGGTTTCGCGCCGTCGCCATTCGACGCCGATCATGCCTGGGCCAAGAACGGAAATGGAAATGGCGGTGGTAACGGCGGGGGGAATGGTGGTGGAAATGGCGGTGGCAACGGCGGCGGCAACGGTGGCGGAAATGGCGGTGGCAACGGTGGCGGCAATGGCGGCGGCAGTGCCAATGCGCACGGCAACAACCCGAACGCCAACGCCAACGCCAGCGAAAAGGGCGATAACGGCAAGAAGTCCGGCGGCGGCTCGATCGCGGCCCAAACTGTCGACGTTCCTTCGGCCGCGGGCGGGCCTGTAGCCGGAGACGGCAAGCTGAAGGCGATGGCACACGAAATCATCGTGGCCAATGCCGGAGATGCCCTGACGGAATTCGCCGCCAACAATGGCTTTGGCATCCTGTCGCAGCAATCGTTGAGCACGCTGGGCATTTCGGTGGCGCGACTGTCGCCGCCGGCAACCATGTCGCTCTCGGAGGCGAGTGCCAGCCTCGCCAAGGCTTTTCCCGGCGCATCGATTGATTTCAACCACGTCTACGCGCCGCAAGCCAACATGACATTGCCGGCACCCGATTCGGCCCGCCGGCTCATCGGCTGGGGGGGACCGGCCGCGCAATGCAGTGCCGCGGCCGTGAAACTCGGCATGCTCGATACGCTGGTCGCGGTCGAAGCACCGGTCCTCGCCAAGGCCGCCATTACCCAGCAGGCCTTTCTCGATACGCCGGACGGGCTGCTCGCGAATGCCGATCACGGTACGGCCGTCGCGGCGCTTCTCGCGGGCCAGCAGAGCTTCGGCCTGTTGCCACAGGCGGCCCTTTCGATCGCCGGCATCTTCACGACCGACGAAGACGGCACGCCGATTGCCAGCGCTACCGCTTTTGCAGCCGGTCTCGACTGGCTGGCTGGGCAAGGTATCGGGACGATCAATACCAGCCTCAGCGGTCCCTACAACAAGCTGATGGAACTGGCCGTGAGTGCAGCCAATGCACGCGGCATTCGCATCGTCGCCGCTGTCGGGAACGACGGGCTCGACGAGGTCGAGCGCTATCCGGCCGCCTTCCCCGGCGTCATCGGTGTTACCGCCGTCGACATGGACCGGCAACGCTTCGCGCAGGCCAACAAGGGCGCGTTCGTTTCTTTCGCGGCCCCCGGCGTCGATCTCTGGGTGCCGGGATCCGGTCAGGCGCAGACCGGCGGCAGCTATGTCAGCGGCACGTCTTTCGCCGCCCCCTTCGTCACGGCCGCCTTGGCGGCCAATGGAAACGACCTCGACAGCCTGACACGGGCCGCGATCGATCTGGGTATCGAGGGCCGCGACAGCGATTTCGGCTATGGGCTCGTTCAGGCCTCGAATACCTGCCCGGCAAATTTCAACTGACATCGGCAATCGGAACAAGGAAAGAGCGCCTTTCCGGATAGAAAGACGCTCTCCTCGATCGGCCGCTTCGGAAACCTGGATCAGGACTGATCCTGATCGTCCTCCGCGTCCGGCATATCGTAACCGTTGATTTCATTCACGCGCTCGGACAGTTCTTCGGAGAAGCTCTGTTCCTCGGTATTCTCTTCCGGTGTGCCCTCGTCCGGCGTCTCGCCGGCATCGGGGTCTTCCGCCGCCTCTTCGTCGTCCGTCAGGCCAGAATAATCATCGCCATAGACGTCCGCCAGGCGTTCCAGAATCTTGTCGACGATACCGGGAGACATCGGCTTGTTGCTGGCATCGGCCAGGACCTCGGCCAGATCGTCGAGATCGACTTCTTCCTCGCCAATCTCGTCAGCCGTCCCGTCGCCTTCCTCCGCCGTGTCTTCCTGCTGATCGGCATAGTCGTTCAGCAGGTCGCGGAAAGTCTGG
Source organism: Dongia sp. (assembly GCF_041918875.1). Taxonomy (GTDB): domain Bacteria; phylum Pseudomonadota; class Alphaproteobacteria; order Dongiales; family Dongiaceae; genus Dongia. Next base: position 31,542 of record NZ_JAYRUV010000019.1, on the reverse strand, counting down.
CTGATGCTGCCGGGGGCCGAGTTGGGCGAAGCATTTGCAAGCGCGGTCGGCGAAGCATGGAAAAAGCCGTTCAGCTTGCCGAGGCTGCTGGCCGCGATTTCGGTGTCGCCTTCATCGTCGGCCGGATCGGCGTCCGCATCGGCTGCTTTCCCGCCCGGCGAGCCGGATTTGCCGTGCTCGCCCGAATTTCCATGATCGCCCGATTTGCCGCCACCATGATCGGAATTGCGGCCATTGCCACCGCCGTTGCCGCCACCATTCCCGCCACCATTCTTGGCAATGGCGCTATTGTCGAGCGGCAGGGCTATCACGGCCGCCGAGGTGAAGACCAGCGCCCCGCCCAGCAACAGAACATGGAGAAGGGATCGGTCTTTCATCTTGATTGTCATCACGGTGCTCCTTGGATTGTTCGATGCCGCGAACGACACGCGGCACCCACCCCCGCTAACGGCGCACCAAATCGGCTTATTCCGGCTAAATACCAAGTACATCAATGGGTCACAGATTTGTCCTCCGCGCGAACATTTCTGTTCGCGTCAGCGATCCTTGCCGCCACCCTTGCCACCCCCACCCCCATTGCCCCCGTCCTTGTCTTTCCCGCCGCCGGGATTGTCTGGGTCGTGCTTGTCGCCATTGTCGCCGTGGCCGGAATTGCCGTCGCCATCGGCGCCACCATCCTGATTGCCGCCGCCATCGCCCCCGGAACTGCCACTGCCGGAATCTCCACCGGAATCTCCACCGGCGGCGTCTCCGGCCGACGAATCCTTGGCGTCCGGCGTGCCCGACCCGCGGCCGGTGCTTTCCTTGCGGGCATCCGGGTCGATCGCCGGCGCATCCGCGGGCGCTCCCGCGGCCGTCGCAAAATCGCCGATCTCGCCCACTTTCGGCGGCTGATTGGGACTTTCGATCAGCACGCTCTGTCCTTCCTGGGCCTCGACCTTCTGCTCATGCTCCTTGGGCTTGGCTGAAACCGACCCGGAAAGAACATCGACGATCGTCGCGCCATTGGCCCCGACGGTGACCACGATATCGGTGCCGCGGATGCCGACGGTCGCCACGGGTGTCGCGAACACGACGCCGGTATCGTCCGTGCTGACCTCTCCCGTCGTATAGCGCATGATGCCGGAATTGAGACCGATCGCAGCCGCCGATTTGAGTGCGCTCGGATCGAACACATAGGAATCGAGGATCAGGTCGCTGTCGCCTTCCAGACGCAAGGTGGCTCCGTCCGGGAAACTCATCTCGATGGCCGAATCGCTCTCGGTGCGGATCGCCTCATTGGCCAGCAGCTTGTCGCCGATATTGGCCGGCGCCTCGTCACCGCCCGGCGGCGTGTGGAACGCGCTCTTGACGACATCGACGACGTCGGCGATCGGCACAGCCTCGGTTGACGCGATCGCCACGGCGGAGATCGAAATGAGTGCAGCCAGCCCCAGCCCCGGGGCGATCAGATTTTTCATGTCCTACCCCTATCAAGCGCTCGACCCGTCCCGTGGCGATATTGCGGCGCAACATACCCCCGCGCCCAAACCGCCTCGACCTGAATACGATTGGGATTAAGCCTTATTCCGATTCAAAAATGCAGTGCAGCAATTTTGTTCGGGCATGCTTTGATAGGAAGATGGCCGACCCCCAGCATCGGCGCTTGCCATGACGTTGCGCCGCACATGATGTACCTCCTTCAACGTGGGCTCCCCGCCTTGGTGCTGCTTGGCGCCCTTCTGCTGCGCGTCCACGACCCTGTCTTCCTGTCCGAGATCCGCCAGCGCACCTTCGATATTTTTCAGCAGATCGAGCCGCGCACCTATATCGACACACCCGTGCGCGTCATCGATATCGACGATGCGACGCTGCAGCGTTACGGCCAATGGCCCTGGCCGCGCAGCCTGACCGGCGAGCTGGTCGGCAAGCTGGCCAAGGCCGGCGCCAGGGTCATCGCCCTCGATATCGTTTTTGCCGAACCGGACCGGACCTCGCCGCGCAAGGCCACGTCGGATTGGGGCCTGGCGGAGGGCGACCCGCTGACACGATCGATCGTCGCGCGTGTGCCGGATCCGGACACCGTCCTGGCGCAGTCTATCAAGGCATCGCCCGTGGTTCTCGGCTTCGTCCTGACGCATGACAAGGCAGGCGGAGCCCTGCCCAAGCGTAAGGGCGGCATGGCGGTCGTCGGCGCCACCGCCAATCATGGCCCGCGCGATTTCGTCCCCCGCTTCGGCGGCGCCATTGCCAGCCTGCCGGCATTGCAGGCCGTGGCCAAGGGACAAGGCAGCATCAATGTGATCGTCGAAGGCGGCGCGATGGTGCGGCGCCTGCCCCTGCTGCTGGCCGGGCGCGACACGCTCTATCCCAGCCTGGTCAGCGAGGCCCTGCGCGTGGCGCAGAAGGCTTCGACCATCGTCGTCAAATCCTCCGGCGCCGCCGGCTACCAGGCCTGGTGGCAGGAACTTGCCGGCCGGCTGACATCCGCCGAGGGTATCGCCGAGGTCAAGATCGGCGCACTCACACCGCTCACCGACGAGAGCGGGCAGATCTGGCTCTATGACAGCGGACGCGTTGCCGGACGCATCGTTCCAGCCTGGCAGGTCCTCTCCGGCACGGCGCCCGACCTGTCGGGCACGATCCTGTTCGTCGGCACGAGCGCGCCCGGCCTTGTCGATCTGCGCGCGACCCCATCCAGCGCGGTGACGCCCGGGGTCGAAATCCACGCCCAGATCGCCGAGCAGATCCTTACCGGCATCTCGCTCAACCGGCCCTATTGGACGATCCTTCCCGAGCTCGGTTTCCTGATCGTGCTGGGCAGCGCCATGATTGCCCTTCTGCCGCGCGTCGGGCCGATCGGCTGCGCATTCCTGGGTGCCTGCGCGATGCTCATCGCCAACGGCGCCGCCTGGTACGCCTTCACCGAACGCGGCCAGCTTTTCGATCCGGTCTATCCGAGCCTCGCCGTGCTGCTGGTCTTCATCGCCGGCGCGATGTCGTCCTACTTCCGCTCCGATATCGAGCGGCGCTCTATCCGCGCGGCCTTCAGCCACTATCTGGCGCCTGAGATGGTGGAGCAGCTCGCCGCCGAACCGGAGCGGTTGCGCCTGGGCGGCGAGATGCGGCCGGTCACCATCCTCTTTTGCGACATCCGCGATTTTACCAGCATTTCGGAACATACTTCTCCGGAAGACCTGACACAGCTCCTCAACCGTTTCCTGACGCCCATGACCGACGCGGTGCTGCGCCATGGCGGCACGATCGACAAATATATCGGCGATAGCATCATGGCATTCTGGAACGCACCGCTCGACGATGACAGCCACGCGCGCAATGCCTGCCTCGCCGCCCTCGAAATGCGCCGGCGGCTGGTCGACCTCAATATCCAGCTGGAACTGGAAGCCGAGGCGATGGGACGCAGCCACCGGCCGCTGCGCATGGGCATCGGGATCAATTCCGGCGCCTGCCTCGTCGGCAATCTCGGTTCGCAGCAGCGCTTCAACTATTCGGTCATCGGCGACGACGTCAACCTCGCCTCGCGCATCGAGGGCCTGTCCAAGAATTACGGCGTCGATATCCTCATCGGCAGCGCCACGCACCGCCTGCTGCAAGGCTTCGCGCTGATCCCGCTGGGCGATGTCATGGTTAAGGGAAAGTTGGAAAGCGCGGAAGTGCTGGCACTGGTCGGCGATCCGGCAACCGCCGAAAGCGGCAATTTCGCGGATATCGAGCCCATCCTCGCCGAAGCGATGGCGGCGGTCGGAACGGGCGACTACCGCCGGGCGCTGAACTGCATTCTACGCTGCCGTGCCCTGCCCATGAGCGCCGATATCCGCGCCCTCATCGAACATATGGACGCCTCGATCGCCCGCTACGGCAAGATGACCCAGGTCACGGAATAGATATCGCCCCGGATCGTTTTCCAGACAGCGCAATTGCGAGTGTTTGCGAGAGCATGGCCAGAAATCCGGATTCCAGATCCTCCTCGACCGGCCGACGCCCGGGCATGGCCGGGCCGGCGGCATCTTTCGGACGGGCGGAAGGCGGTGCCGCCGCGGTGGTGGTCGCGATCTCGCTTTCGCTCCTCATCGGCATGGTGGGTTTCGGCGTCGAGGTCGGCGCCTGGTATGCCGCCAAGCGGCACAACCAGACAGCCGCGGATGCCGCCGCGCTGGGCGCCGCCTACAACATGTATGTGACCGGCAATGCCTCGCTGGTCCAGGAAATGGCCGAGGCCGACGCCGCCCGCAACGGCATAGAACCGAATGACCGCATAACCATCGCCGCGGTCACCCCGCCGGCAAGCGGTGGCTACATCGGCAAGTCCAGCGCCGTCGAGGTTACCATCGTCGAGCAGCCCGACCTGCTCTTTTCATCGCTCTTCGGCAACATCGTCAACCTGGCCGTGCGCGCGGTCGCGGAGGTCAAGATCCTGGGCGAGGTCTGCGTCCTCTCCCTTTCGCCCACCGCGCCCATCGGTATCCAGCTGTCGGGCAGCGCCAATATGAACCTGGACGGATGCGGCATGTTCTCCAACGCGACCTCCAGCACCTCGATGACCACGGCCGGCGGCGCGCAGCTGCAGGTGATAGCCGACTTCTTCTCCATGGTCGGCGGCTACAAGGCCAGCGGCAGCGCCGATCCGATCCTCGACACCGAGCCGCCCCTGACGGGCCAGGCGCCGATGCAGGATCCGCTGAAGGACAAGGTGCCCCTGCCTCTGCCGGGCGCCAACCACGCCGATCCCAGGTTCGGGAGCGGCGATACCTGGGCGGACAGTATCGGGTCGGCCAACGCGCCCTACTTCACGAACGGCCTCACTCTGGGCAGTCAGGCGGATATCACGATCCCGAGCTCCGTGCGCGAGGTCTATGTGAAGGGCGAACTGAAGATCAACGCCGGCGCCAAGGTGAATTGCACCTGTACCTTCGTCATGATGGATGCCGACTCCTTCGTCACCATCAACGGCAATGCCGACGTGCGGGTGACGGCGCCCAGCGCCGATGCCAGCCCCAGCCCACGCTATGGCGGCATCGCCTTCTACAATGCGTCCGCCACCTCGAACACCAAGAGCTCGTTCTCCGGCACGGGGAACACCGCGATCGAGGGTATCCTCTATTTTCCGAATCAGGAAATCGACTATCGCGGCACCAGCACGGGCGGCGCCAAATGCACCCGCCTCATTGGCAAGAACATCGTCTTCACCGGCGATACGGGCGCTTACCTGCAGCCGAGCGGCGCCAATTGCCCCAAGCCGATCGCCGGCACCGACCTCGTCGCCAAATCCGTGCCGGTGCTGGTGGAGTAGGCCATGCGCGGCGCGTTGGCATGGCTCGGCCGGTGGCGGCGCTGCGACAGCGGGAGTCCGGTTGTCGAATTCGCGCTGCTGGCGCCCATGCTGATGCTGCTGGCATGCGGCCTCATCGATTTCGGGCTCGCCGTCCGGGCCAAATCCCAGATCGAGGGCGCCGCGCGGGCGGGGTTGCAGAAGGGCTTCGGCAACATGTGGGACGCCGAGGCGATCGCCGCCGCCGCGAAGAATGCGGTCTCGACCGATGCCGGCATCCAGGAATCGCTCACCGTCGACTCTTCGGCCAGCTGCTATTGCGACGGCGTTCTCACGGCCAGCGGCGACGATTGCACCAAATCGACGACCTGCGGCGGCGGCGGTTATCCGGATTTCTATCTCACCGTGGATGTCTCCGAACGGCATGAGATGCTGCTCGATTATTATCTCTTCCCGAGCGAGCTGAACATTGCCAGTTCCGCCACGGCGCGGGCCCAACCATGAAGCGGGGCCATGAAGCCGGATCGGGCATGCGCCGCCTGTGGCCCGCCGGCGATACCGGCGTCGCGGCCATCGAATTCGCCTTCATCGCACCCGTCCTCATCCTGTTCATGGTCGGCATTTTCGAATGGGGGCGGTACATGTACGCCTACAACACGCTGCAATTCGGCTGCGCCCAGGCGGCGCGCTGGGGCGTGTTCCACATCACCGGTACGGCCGATGCGATCGAGGACTACGCCAAGTCGCAGATGACCGGCCTCACCCCCGCCAACGTCACGGCGACCATCGACGCCGACACCAATACCGTCGAGGTGACCGCGAACATGGAATTTGAATTCATGACCGGCTGGGTGACGCCTCTCCCGAAGCTCACCATCGCCGCCCGCGCCAAGATGTAGCCGGAGAGTACGCCAACCCCTCGGGCCGGATGGCCATGTAAGGAAATCGGCCGCCGTCGAGAAATGCAGAAGTGGCGTCCCCAACGGGATTCGAACCCGTGTCTTCACCGTGAAAGGGTGATGTCCTAGGCCCCTAGACGATGGGGACGTCTTGGGCTGTGCGGGGGCCTTTTAGCTGCTGGAGGGGCGGATTGCAACGGGGGAATGGGCCCGGCCGGCCCTATTCTCCGATGCCCCTTCCGGAGACTCCGCCCCATCGGCATAATGCGCCGCCCGCCCGCCCCCGCGAAATTCCGGAAGGGCGCGGTTGTGGCCTGGATTTCTTCAACTTTCCAATATCTTAGAGGTCTACATGTCACTGAAGCGCCTGGGCGATCCGTCGGTCATCTCCGACGCCGTCATTCACAACAACATCGTCTATCTGGCCGGTCAGGTGGCGGAGGACCCGGTTTCCGCCTCGGTCTACGAGCAGACCAGGAACATTCTCGGCCAGATCGATGCCCTGCTGAAACAGGCCGGCACCGACAAGACCAAGATCATCAAGACCAACATCTGGCTCTCCGACATCTCCACCTTCCAGGACATGAACAAGGCCTGGAAGGAATGGGTCGTGAAAGGCGAAGCCCCGGCCCGCGCCACGGTCGAAGCCAAGCTCGCCGACCCGAAATGGAAGGTCGAGATCATGATGACGGCCGCGATCTAAACGTCCGCTGCCGCCGATCCACCGACGCCCGCGCCGATCACCGGCGCGGGCGTTTCCTTTGCCGGCGGATGAGGTGGCTAAGGACGAGGATTGCCGCGAGCGCCGCTGGCGTCAGGATGCCGAGCCAGGCCGCAAGCGCGATCTTCATGGGCCAGGCGGCGAGGCAGCCCGCCAGCGACAGACTGAGTAGGAAAATCCCAAGCACCCGCATCGCCCGGTCCCGGGCGGGTGCCGGATGGGTGCCGAAGACCTGCCCGGCATGTCGCCGCATGGCCAGCGCCAGGGCGAGGAAGCCGGCGGCGGCCAGGGCCAGGGCCAGCAGGTTCATCGGCACCCCGCGATCCTCGCCAGCGCCAGCAGGCAAAGCCCCGTCGCCAACGCCGCCAGGTCGACACCCGCCATGGGCCAATCCGCTGCCGCGAGACTGGCCTGGAGACCGCGCTGCGTGGTGAGCGCATTGATCGCCGGCAGAGCGCAATAAAGGGCGCCAGCCACCCCCAATTGCGCGCGCCAGGCGGACCGGCAGCGGCGCAGGAAGGCATGGGCGAACGCCAGCGCCCAGGCACCGAAGAAGATGCCGGCCTCGGCATCGGCACGTCCATTAATGGCCAGCGGCAGCAGCCGGTTGGCGGCAAGGAATGCGCCGATGGCGATGATCAATCCGGCAATGGTGCCGACATTCAATCCCTCGACCAGCCGCAGGCCCTGGGCCGCCGGCATCCGGCCGCGCCGCTTGCTCACCCACAGCACCAGACCGGTGGCGATCATGCCGCTGCCGCCAAGGCCGGAGAGAAAAAAGATCCAGCGCAGCCACGGATCGGCAAAGCGCGCGAGATGAAGGCCATAGAAGGCATGGAAGGTCGATGCCGCATTGTCGAGCGCGTCGTCGCGGTGCAGGATATGTCCACCCACGCCATCGATAACCACGCGCCCGCGCGCGTGCGACACATGATGGCTGTCGCCGGCGATGAGGACGATCCGCGCATCGCTTCGTCCCGGATGCGCGATTTCGATGCGGCCGATCCGCGGCCGGTACGCGCCATCCCGCCAGCTTCGCTCGACCGCGTTCGCCAGCGGCGCGAGATCGGCGAGCGGCGCCGGATGGGTCGGCCCTGTCGCGGCGGGCGGATCGCCCAGCGCCTCGGCTTCGAATGCATCGAAATCGCCGCCATAATAGCGCTCGATCCCCCAGGGCAGATAGAGGAACATGAAGATCACCAGGCCCGAATAGGTGATCGTCAGGTGATAGGGCAGGGCCAGGACGCCCAGCATATTGTGCCCGTCGAGCCAGGCGCGCGGCGCCAGCACCCAGGGGCGGAAGGTGAAGAAGTCGGCGAAGATGCGCCGATGCGTGATGATTCCACTGACGATCGCCACCAGCATCGCCATCGCGGCGATACCCACCAGCAGCCGCCCCCAGACACCAGGCATCTGCAGATCGAAATGAAAGTAGTAGAGAAAGTCCCCGCCATGGGTGGCCCGCGGCGCGAACGGCGCGCCGCTCTGCGGATCGATCATCTCGCGCTGGAAGGCGGGCGCCCGGTCCTGCCAGACATAGATATGCGCCGCCGGATCCCGGGCATCGGGCAATTCGATCATCCAGCGTTCCGCCCCCGGCCCGATCCGCCGCAGCCGGCCCAGGGCCGCATCGATGGCATCTCCGGTGGAGACGGGGCGGACGGCCGGCAGTTCGGGGCGCATCCACAGCGAAATCTCCTGCCTGAAATAGCTGACGGCGCCCGTGAGGAAGATGGCAAAAAGCAGCCAGCCGAAGACGAGCCCCGCCCAATCGTGCAGCCATGCCATGGCCGCGCGGAAACCGGACCTCATGACGATGTCAGGGCAAGGCAGGCCAGCAGCAGCGCCGGCGGCATGATCCCCAGCCAGGCGCGGCTGACCGAGCGGGCGGCGAAGGCCCAGATGACGGCCCCGCAGCAAAGCGGGAAGCTCAGCATCGCCGCCGTCAGCACCGCTTCCGCGCGCGGTAGCGGCAGAACGGCAGGCAGGCCCAGCGCGGCCGCTGCCGCCAGGCCGTACCCGCCGGCACCCGCCGCCAGAATGCGCGCGGCTATGCGGAGGCCCGCGCTCACCAGGTATATTTCACGGTGCCGATGATCGTGCGGCCGGCGCCATAGAAGCAGCGGTCGATGCCGATGCAGGAAGCCACATATTTGTCGTCGGCGATGTTGCTGGCATTGACCTGGGCGATCCAGCCGTCGAGCGAGGGGCTCAGCATGCCGAAATCGTAGCGCATCGCCGCATCGAACAGCACATAGTCCGGCACTTTGTAGCTGTTGGCATCGTCGCCATAGGTCTCGCCGACATAGCGTGCGCCGGCCCCCAGGCCCAGCCCGGCGAAATCGCCCTCCTGGAACGTGTAATTGACCCAGAGAGAAGCGGCATGCGCTGGGATCGCCGCCTTGTCCTTGCCCTGCAATTCGTGACTCTCGCCGTCGATCCCCGTTCTGCTGTCGCCACTCTTGGTGATTTCGGTATCGAGATAGGTATAGGCCAGGGTCGCATCGAGGCCGTCGGAAAGGCTTGCCTTGGCCTCGACCTCGATGCCGCGTGACCGGACCTCGCCGGTTTGCGTTGACAGGGTCGGATTGTCGGGGTCGGCCGTCACCACATTCTGGCGCGTGATGTTGAAGGCCGACAAGGTGACGAAGCTGTCATAGCCGGGCGGCTGGTACTTGATGCCCACTTCATATTGCAGGCCCGTGGTCGGCTTGAACGGCGAGCCCTCGCTGTCCGTGCCGACCTCCGGCGCGAAGGATTCCGAATAGCTGAAATAAGGCGAGAAGCCGCTGTCGAAGGCGTAGAGCAGGCCGCCGCGCCAGGTGAAGGCATCGTCGGTCTGCCGCGTGGTTTCGTCCTCCATCCGGTCGGTGAGTTCGCTCGACGTCCAATCCTGCCGCCCGCCCAGCATCAGGATGAGATTGTCCCATTTGAACTGTTCCTGCGCATAGAGGCCCAGTTGCTTGCTGAGCTGGGCCTGGCTGCGCCAGGGCGATACCGCATCGACGGAATTGTCATTGTCCGGATCGAAGATATCGAGATCGCTCCAGGCGCCGAGCTCGCGGGTCGTATCGTTGTCGAGAATCTGTCCATCGACGCCCAGCAGGAAGGTATGCTCGACCGGGCCTGTTTCGAACTTCGCCTGCAGCTGGTTGTCGAGCGTCCAATCGTTGGAATGCTCGACCATGCCGAAGGCGAAGCGCCGGCCGTTGACCAGGTCGGCCCGCAGGTTCTGGATATAGACGCCCTTGAAGTCGAGTTCGTTGTAATTGTAGCGGAAGTTCTGCCGCACCGTGAACGTCTCGTCGAGGGAATGCTCGGCCAGATAGCCGATGGCATAGGAATCGCGGTCCCATTCCTGATAGTTGGTGTCGCCGGTATAGAGATCGCGCGGCAGCTCGCCGTTGGGATTGTCCAGCACCGTGCCATAGGTCGGCAGCCAGTTGAGCGGCGAGGAATTGAAATCGTCCTTCTGCAGACGCGCCAGCAGCGTGACCGAGGTATCCTCGTTCGGCTGCCAGGTGAAGGACGGCGCCACGGCATAGCGCCGCCGGTCCGAAAAATCGACTTCGGTATCGTTGTCCCAGCCGGTGGCGCTGAGGCGGTAGAGGAATTCCTTATCCGCATCCATGGCGCCGCTGATGTCGAAGATGCCCTGGAAGAGATCGTTGTTGCCCGCCTGGAACCCGATTTCGCCCTGGAAATCCTCGGTCGGGCGCTTGCTCACCATGTTGAAGATGCCTCCGGGCGTCGCCTGTCCGTAGAGGACGGAAGCGGGCCCTTTCAGCACTTCGACGCGTTCGAAGAAATAAGGATCGTAGGCCGAGGACACATAGCCCGTGCCGGCAAGCTTCAACCCGTCGATATATTCATTGTAGGAAGGGCCGGCGGTGCCGTCGCCGCCGAAACCGCGAATGGCTACCGTATCGCCGCCGATGGCGCCCGATGTGCCGTGGCCGCCGCTGACGAGGCCCGATGTATAGGCCAGCGCCTGCGACATGTCGGTGACGTTGCGCGTCTCCATCTCGTCGCGCGTCACCACGGAAATGGATTGCGGCGTCTCGATGAGCGGCGTGTCGGTCTTGGTGCCGGTGGCGCTTTGCTTGGCGACATAACCCTCGACCGGGCTCCAGGCCGTTTCCTCCGTCGCGCTGTCCTCGACATTGAGGGGTGCCAGCTCCGAATTCTCGCCTGCCGGCAGCGCGTCGAGCGTCACCGCATTGTCGCCGGTCATGCGGTAGGTGAAGCCCGTCCCCGCCAGCAAGGCGCGCAAGGCGGCATCGACGCTGAGCGTTCCGCTGGCGCCATTGCTCGTCAACCCACCGATCCGGGTCGCGTCATAGACGATCTGCAGACCGGTCTGTGCCGCCAGCTGATTGAGTGCCGGCGCCAGCGGCCCCGCCGGAATCGCGATCGCCTGAGGCTGCGTGAGCGAGGGCGCCGCATTCTGTGCCCAGGCGGCATGCGGCCCGGCTGCCAGCAGCAGGCATGACGATACCAGCAGGACGCGCAGGTTTCTTCTTGGCATTCCATCCCCCAATTGGCTTCGGGGTCGATTGCCGTCGCGAAGATCCGCGCGCCCTCCCCTAGAAAGCAAGACAAGCGGGGCTGGGTTTCGAGGACGTCGGTCGTGAAAAAAAGATCCGCCGCATCTAGCCGTGCAGCACCAGCAGCAGGGAGCCGATGCCTGAAACCTCGATGCCCGAGACCTCGATGCCGAGGCTGCGGCACAGCATTTCGATCGTTGCAATCGGATCGGCCGTGTCGAAGGTGCCGCCGATGCGCCGTGCCTTGAGCGCGTCGCCGAGGATCAGTATCTGCGTTCCCGTATGCCGCTGCAGGCGCGCGATCACCGTTTCCAGGCTTTCATCCTCGACGACCAGCTTGCCAAGGCGCCAGTCGGGCGCGGCCGTATCCACGGCGGGGCCGGCGCTCAACGTCCCGGCCTGGTCGTAGCGCAAGCGCTCGCCCGCATGCAGGATGGCATGCGCGCCGGAACCGGCGGCGATGCGGACGGCATGCTCCAGCACCGTCACTTCGGCACCCGCCGCCTCTTCCATCAGCCGCACGTCGAACTGTGTACCCAGTGCCGTGACCGTGCCGCCGGCTGCCGCCACGACAAAGGGTCGCGCCGCATCCTTGGCGACGGTGAAATAGGCTTCGCCGCGCAGCAGATGCACTTTGCGCTGCCTGCCGTCGAACGACAGGGCGATGGCGGAACCGGCATTGAGCTGAACCAGCGAGCCGTCTTCCAGCGCCGATACCGGCGATATCGCGTGCCCGGCCATGAGATCGGCCTCAAGGCGCATGGGTCCGTCGAACAGGATGAACAATGCCAGCGAGGCGGCGACGGCGATGCCGGCCGGCAGCCAGGCGAGGCGCCGGCTGGGCCGCACCGGTGCCCGGTCGAGCGCTGCAAAGGCGCCGGGCGCCAGCGTCAGCAGCGATTCCGCGCGCTTGAGGGCAGCCCCCCGCCGCGCATCGGCCGCCAGCCAGGTGCCAAGGCGCCTCTCATCCTCGGCCGAGAAATCGGGCGCGCGCATGCGCACCAGCCAGTCGGCGGCTTCGGCGTTCACCTGCTTCATATCCGTCGCGCTGGCGCGTGCTCGCACGGCTGTTCCCCGATACTCCGCTGCCGGTTCCGGCCGCAGCTTCTATCCCAAAGACAAGCGGGCGTCTCTTTTGAGGACGTCCAGCACCCCCGGCAGGTTCCCGGCGGCGTCACGGCGTACCGTCCCGGCCCAGCTCCGGCATCCATTCCAGGCATTGCGCGATGGCATTGCGCAAATGACGCTCGACCATGTTTCTGGTGATGCCGAGCCGTTCGGCGATCTCGGCCGGATCGAGATGGCCAAGCGCATAGTGACGGAACACCTCGCGCTGGCGCGGCGGCAGGGCGGCAATGGCCCTGGTCAGCGCCGCGAGGTCGGCGCGGCCGCCCAGGATGCGGTCGGGCAGCGGCGCCCGGTCGGCCAGCTGCGCCAGTTCAGCTTCCGAATCGGCCGCCATCGGCAGGATCCGCTGGTGCCGCTGCTGGTTGATGGCAAGATTGGCGGCGGTGCGGAAAAGATAGGCCCTGCTATCCAGAATGGGCGCCCTGGGCCTGGCCTGCATGACCTTCAGGAAGGCCTCCTGGGCGAGGTCGGCGGCAAGTTCGGGACTGGCGACGCGGCGTTGCAGGAAACGCGTCAGATCCTTGGCATAGCGCCGAAACAGGGCGTTGAAATCCTCGACGCGCATGACCCTTCCGGCTCTTCCCCGGACCTTGCGGTCCCCAAGCGATTCCTTGCAGGGCTATATCGCAATTAAGAATTAGTCGCAACTATCAATCCATCCCAGCCCGGCAGCAGGGCTGGCCCGGTTCATTTCATCTATCCGTTATGCCGCTCGCGCCAGGCATCCATGGCCTGGTAGCCCCAATAGGTCAGCTGCGCCGCGGCGCGGCCGAAGGGTCCGCCCGCCCAATCGAGGCCGAAGGGTGCGAACAGGCGATAGCGGTCGCCCACACCTAGAATGGCTTCGGCAACCACCTTGCCGCCGATGGCGGTCGCGTTCATGCCGTGCCCGCCGAAACCGGTGCAATGCCACAGTCCATCCTCCAGCCGCCCGATCTGGGGCATGAGGTGCCGCGCATAGGACATGAGCCCGGACCAGGCGAGTTCCACCTTCACACCGCCGAGCTGCGGATAGGTGCCGACCATCTGCCGCCGCAGGACCCGCGCCAGATCGGCGGGATCGGCCACCCGCGTGGTGATGCGCCCGCCCCACAGGATGCGCCCGTCGCCCACGACGCGGTAATAATCGCCCGCCCGCCGGTCGTCGGCGATGGCGGCTTCCGTGCGAATGGTCTCCCGCAGCAGATCGCCCAAGGGTTCGGTCAGCAGCACATAGGTGGCGATGGGAAGGAAGCTCCGCGTCAGGCGCCTCTCGATCCCGTCGGCATAGCCGCCGCCGCAGAAGACCACATGCCGCGCCGCGATCTTTCCGCCCGCGGTCGCCACTTCATGGCCGCCGGCATGCGGGCCGACCTCAAGAGCCGGCGTCTCCTCGAAGATCTCGCCGCCGAGCCGCAGGATCTCGCCGGCAAGGCCGCGCGCGTAGTTGAGCGGGTGGAAATGGAATCCGTCCGGGTCGAAGAGGCCCTGGTGATAGCTGGGGCTGGAAAGCTCGGCCCGCACCGCCGCCCGGTCGCGAAACTCCAGCCTCTCCCCGAACCTGCCGTTCATCTCGTCGCGATAGGCCTTAAGTCCGTCGGCGCCGTCGTAGCGGATGACTCGCAGGATGCCAGGGGTCGCGTCGGCGCCGGCTATTCCCAGCTTCCCGATATTCCCGCGCACGATCTCGACACCCTCGAGCGAAAGGCGATGGAGCGCATCGGCATCTGCGGCACTCGTTCGCCTGCGCATGGTGTCTAGGCCGGTCGCGTAGCCCGAGGTGACGAAGCCGCCATTGCGCCCCGAAGCACCCCAGGCGATGCGATGGCGCTCGACCAGCGCCACCTTGCCGCCGCCCCGCGCCAGTTCCAGCGCCACGGTGAGCCCGGCAAGACCGCCGCCGACGATGCAGGCATCGACCTCGATATCGCGCGCCAGCGGCCTATGGCGCGCATCGTCGGCGAGCGTGCGTCGGTAATAGGTGTCGATATAATCCGCCACCATGCCTCACCCCTCCAGCGCGCCGCGCCGCTCCTCGAGCTCCAGCCATTTCGATTCGGCGGCTTCAAGCTCGCTCTTCTTGGCCACCAGCAGCGCGCCCGCCTTCTCGAACTTCGCCGGGTCGCGCGCATAGAGATTCGGATCGGCCAGCGCCGTCTCGATCGTCTTCACCTCGGCTTCCAGGGTTGTCATGCGGTCGGCCACCTGGTCGAGCATGCGCTGGTCCTTCGAGGACCAGCGTTCCGCCTCGGATTTCGGCACGGGTCTTGCCGCCGGCTTGGGTTTCACCTCGACCGCGTGGCGTTCGGCGGCCTTGCGCTGGTCGAGATAGTCGGAATAGCCGCCCGGATATTCCTCCACCACCCCCTCGCCCTCGACCGCGACGATCGAGGTGGCGAGGCGGTCGAGGAAGTCGCGGTCGTGGCTGACCACGATCACGGTCCCGTCGAAATCGGAGAGCACGTCCTGCAGCAGATCCAGCGTATCCATGTCGAGATCGTTGGTGGGCTCGTCGAGGATGATGAGATTGGCCGGCTGCGCGAAGAGCTTGGCCAGCAGCAGCCGCGCCCGCTCGCCGCCCGACAGGGCCCTGACCGGCATGGTGGCCTGCTTCTCGTCGAACAGGAAATCGCGCAAATAGGCGACCACATGGCGCGAGCGACCTTGCGCGACGATCGAATCCCCGCCCCCGGACGCCAGGGTCTGCCACAAGGTCTTGTCGAGATCGAAACTCTCGCGCCTTTGATCGAGATAGAGCGGCGTCACATTGGTGCCGAGCTTCAGCTTCCCGGCATCGGGTGCCATCTCGCCGGTCAATATCTTGATGAGCGTGGTCTTGCCGGCGCCGTTGGGGCCGATGATGCCGATACGGTCGCCGCGCTGGATGCGGGTCGAGAAATCCTTGGCGATGAGGCGCATCGAACCGTCCGGCCGCGCGAAGCTCTTCGAGATCTTCTCGGCTTCCACCACCATCTGCCCGCCCTGGACCGCCTCGCCCAGTTCCAGCTTGGCCCGGCCGATCGCGCGCAAGGCCTCGGCGCGCTGCTTGCGGAGCGCCAGGAGGCCGCGCCGGCGCCCTTCGTTGCGCGAGCGCCGGGCGGTGACGCCGCGCGCCATCCAATATTCTTCCTGCTCGATCTTCTTTTCCAGGCGCCGCGCCTCGGCCGCTTCCTGCGCCATGATATTGGCCGACCATTCCTCGAAGCCGGCAAAGCCGCCATCCATCTCGAACATGCGCCCGCGATCCAGCCACAGCACGCGCTTCGAGAGCGCGTTCAGGAAAGCGCGGTCGTGGCTGATCATCAGGATGCCGCCGTTGAAGGCCGCCAGTTCCTGTTCCAGCCATTCGATGGTGGGCAGGTCGAGATGGTTGGTGGGCTCGTCGAGCAGCAGGATTTCCGGTTCCGCCACCAGCGCCCGCGCCATGGCCGCCCGCCGCCCCTCGCCGCCCGAGAGTGTCGCCGTGTCGCGGGCGGGATCGAGGTCGAGATGGTCGAGCACCCGGGCGATGCGGTAATCCTCCTCGTCGGCGCCGGGGAGGGCGGCGGTCACGAATTTCGCCACCGACCCGCCGCCGGAAAGATCCGGGCTCTGCGCCAGATAGCCGATGCGCGTCCCCGGCTGCACGAAGCGGATCCCGCCATCCAGTTCGATGGCCCCCGCCAAGGTCTTGAGAATGGTCGATTTTCCAGACCCGTTGGCACCCACCAGCGCCACCCGCTCGCCCTTGCCCAGCGTCAGCGTGATACCGGAAAAGAGCGGCTTGCCGCCGAAGGTGATGGCGGCGTCGCGAAGGGCTACGAGGGGCGGTGCGGGCGGCATGAGGTCAATCGGCAAAGGGAGAGAGGAACCTGCCGGCTGACCTACTTGATGCCGCGCTCCTTGGCAATCCTGTCATAAGCGGCGTTCAAGGTCGCCACCTTCTCGTTGGCCAGTTCCACGAACTCCGCCGGCAGGCCTTGCGCCATCAGCTTGTCGGGATGGTTTTCCCGCATCAGGCGGCGCCAGGTGGCGCGGATTTCCTCGTCCGACTGTTCGCGCCTGACACCCAGCACGGTATAGGGGTCGGCATGGTCGGCGCCCACATTCACCTCCCGCAGGCGCGCGAAATCCGCGTCCGTGAAGCCGAAGATGCGCGCCACTTCGCGGATGAAGGCGATCTCGCTGTCATGCACCTCGCCATCCGCCTTGGCGATATGAAAGAGGCCGTCGATCAGTTCCTCCAGCACCGGGTGGCGCTCGTCGAACATGTTGGAAAGCTGCCGCGCATAGGCGTCGAAACCCGCGATGTCGCGCTTGGCCTGGTCGAAGACGCGGGCCACATTGTTGATCTCGTCCGGGGGAATCTTGAAGACCTGCTTGAAGGCCGCGACTTCGGAGCGCGTCACCGTCCCGTCGGCCTTGGCCATCTTGGCGCCCAGCGCGATCACGGCGATGGTGAAGGCGATCTCGCGCGTCGCCCGCCGGTCGTCGGCGATGTTGATCTCCGCTTCCTGCTCCAGCTGCTTGTCGATGGCATGCCCGGCCAGCGCGCCCAGCAGCGCGCCCAGCGGCCCGCCCAACGCAAAAAACCCGGCCGCCCCGCCGATGATCTTGCCCCAGATACTCATTCTGTCCGGAAACGCCCACGTGATGTGCTCGGGAAGACCATAACGGGCGAAACGCACGATTGCCAGTGCAGCCGGCGCCGCAGGGGTATGCAAGGGAACGGGACTGAAACGCCCCGCCCCCTCTCCCTAACCCTCCCCCAGGATGAACGCGGCACCCTTCTCCGCCACCATCATCGTCGGCGCGTTGGTGTTGGCCGATGGGATCGTCGGGAAGATCGAGGCGTCTATCACCCGCAACCCGTCCAGCCCATGGACGCGCAGGCGCGCATCGACGGCGCTGTCGGTGGCATCCGGTCCCATGCGGCAGGTGCCGGACGGATGGAAGATCGAATAGCAGGATTCCTTGATATAGGCCGCGAACTCGGCATCCGAGCGTGCCGCCTCGCCGGGCTTGGTCTCCTGGCGGACGATGCCGCCCAGCGCCTTGGTGTTGGCCAGGCGCCGCATCAACCGCGCGCCTTCGACGGCTTCGGTGAGATCGTCCGGATGCGAAAGCAGGTTGGGCTGAATCTCCGGCGCCACACCCGCTTCCGCCGACCGCAGCCTGACATGGCCCCGGCTCTTGGGCCGGCAGGGCGAGATGCTGAGCGAAAAGGCCGGCGTCGAGCGCACGATGATGAGCTGGCGGCTTTCCGGCCCGACCTTTTCATAGGCGAGCGGGCAGAAATAGAGCTGGATGTTGGGCCGCTCCCGCAACGGCGACGAGCGCACGAAGCCCCCCGCCTGGTTGAGACTCATGGAAAGAGGCCCACGCCGCTGCAGCGCATAGCGCGCGCCGGCGAGGATTCGGCCCGGCCAGTTGCCGAGCGAGGAATTGAGCGTTGGCACCGTCGCTTCGAAATAATGGTCGTAGCAGATATGGTCCATGAGATTGCGGCCCACCGCCGGCAGGTCGTGCTTCACCTCGATGCCGAGCGACCGCAGCTCTTCCGCCGCCCCGATGCCGGAAAGCTGCAGCAGCTGGGGCGACCCGATGGCGCCGGCCGCCAGCACCACTTCGCGCTGCGCCCGCACCTCATGCAGGCACCCGTCCTGCCGATAGCGCAATCCCGCGACGCGCTTGTCCTCGACGATCAATTGCAGGACCAGGGCGTTGGTGACGACCTTGAGATTGGCGCGCTTCAGCGCCGGCCGCAGATAGGCCCTGGCCGAGGAATGGCGTCGGCCTTTCCTGATATTGACCTGGTAATGGCCGACGCCTTCGGTCTCGGCACCGTTGAGATCCCGGAGATGCCGGAAACCCAGTTCCTGCGCGGCGCGGAAGAAATTCTCGCAGATCGGATGCGTATCGCGGCCCATCTGCGTCACCTGCATCGGCCCATCGCCGCCATGGAGGTCGCTGGCACCCAAATCATGGCTTTCCATCCCGCGATAGAAGGGCAGCACGTCCCGCCAGCCCCAGCCGCGATTGCCGGCCGCTTCCCAATCCTCGTAATCCTGTGGCTGGCCGCGCGCGAACACCATGGCGTTGATCGAGCCGGATCCGCCCAGCACCTTGCCGCGCGGATAATAGACCACCCGGTTGCCGAGTGCCGGCACCGGCGCGCTGTCGAACATCCAATTGACCTTGGGATCACGATAGCTGTGCGCATAGCCGATCGGCACATCGATATCGACGCGGCGGTCGCTGGGGCCGGCCTCTATCAGCAGTACCTTGTGCCGCCCGTTTTCGCTCAATCGCGCGGCCAGCACGCAGCCGGCCGAACCGCCGCCGACGATCACGAAATCGGCGCTGTTCATGTCACTTGTCATGGGTTCTCCGTTGGCGCCGTCTGGATATGTCGCCATTTTCCGCGGGCGCCGGCTTCTTCAAGGGTGATTCCGATTTTGCTTCCTGCGCCAGTTCCCGGGCCAGCCAATCGCTGAACAGCAGGGCCTCGGCGCGCGGCGCCTCGAAATCCTGCGGGGTCAGCAGGTAGTGCGACTGATCGTGCGGCAGCTCGATGCCAGGCACGCGGCGCACGCGGCCGCTGGCTTCGAAGGCCGCCGCGAAGCGCGACAGCACCAGCGCCGCGCCATGGCCCGACGCCACGATTTCGAGTGCGGCGAGGCTGGTATCGACCGTGATGCCGGCGCCACCCTTGGGGAGAGCCATGCCGGCTGCCTCGAAGAGATGCAGCCAGTCGCTTTCCACCCCCATGATCTGGATCATCCCGGCGCTGTCGATATCGCGCACCGATCCGATGGGCGAGTTCGGCGCCGTCACCAGCACGATCGGGTCGTTGACCAGCAATTGCGCGGCCGAACCCGGCCAGTTGCCATGGCCGAAGCGGATATCGACATCGGTCTTGTCGGCCGGCAGCGCATCGGCCCAGATCGCCGAGAAGAGCCGCAGGCGGATGCCGGGATGGGCGCGCGCAAATCCGCTGAGGCGCGGCGTCAGCCACAGCACGGCGAAGGAGACCGGCACCCGGATGTTGAGCGTCGTCTCCCCTTCGGGGCCGAAGATGCTGAGGGTCGCGATGGAAAGCTCGCTGAAGGCCTGGCGCACCGGCACCAGATAGGCCTTGCCGAGATCGGTGAGGCGAAGCCCGCGCGGCAGACGCTCGAACAGAGGATAGCCCAGCATCTGCTCCAGCGAGCGCATCTGATAGCTGACCGCCGCCGAGGTGAGGCCCAATTCGCTGGCGGCGGCGGCAAACGAGCCCCGCCGCGCCGCCGCCTCGAAGGCGCGCAACCAGGGCAAGGGCGGCAGATGGTAGGACATTGACGAACCTTGATCGACAAATGAATTTAGGCCTTAGGCCAATAATACATCGTTTGATTTTATCTTCTGTCAAGCGCGGAATGGCCGCAGCCGCCCAGCCGCAAGACGACATTCATAAGGTCGCTTGGCGGGGCTGCGCCAATGCGGAAACTGCACTCTCAGGGGAGAAAAGCTCCATGGATATCAAGTCGATGACCCGGCTGGCCGCGACGGGCAGGATGTCGCGCCGCGATTTCGTGCAACTGGCCATCGGCGCCGGCATCAGCGCCGCCGCCGCGCAAACCATGTTCGCCAAGGCCGCCCGCGCCGAACCCAGGAAAGGCGGCCTCTTCCGCATGGCCTTGGGCAGCGGCTCCACCACCGACACGCTCGACCCCGCCACCTTCCCGGACACGTTCAACGGCGTTTTCGGCTGGGGCTCACTCCGCTCCAGCCTCACCGAAGTCTCCGCCAAGGGCGAGATCGTCGGCGATGCTGCGGAAAGCTTCGAAGCCAGCAAGGACGCCAAGACCTGGGTCTTTTCGCTCCGCAAGGGCGTCGAGTTCCATTCCGGCAAGTCGCTGACCGCCGACGATGTCGTGGCCTCGATCAACCATCACCGGTCCGAAGCCTCGAAATCGGCGGCGAAATCGCTGCTCGCCACCGTCAAGGACGTCAAGGCCGACGGCAAGGACAAGGCCGTCATAACCTTGAGCGACGGCAATGCCGACTTTCCTTACGTCGTCTCGGACTATCATCTGCCGATGATGCCGGCCAAGGACGGTGTGGCTGACTGGCAATCGGGCGACGGCACCGGTCCCTATGCCATGACAGCTTTCGAGCCAGGGGTGAAGGCCACGGCCAAGCGCTTTGCCAACTACCACCGCGAAACCTGGTTCGACGAGATCGAGATTCGCGCCATCGGCGATGTGGCGGCGCGCAGCAACGCGCTTACCACCGGCGAGGTCGATTATATCGACCGCGTCGATCTGAAGACTGTCGACCGCATGGCGGGCGGCGGCAATATCGCCATTTCCGAGGTCAGCGGCTTTGCCCATTACGTGGCGCCGATGATCTGCACCATGGCGCCCTTCGACAATAAGGATGTCCGCCTCGCCCTCAAATACGCGATCGACCGCGAGGAGATCGTCAAGAAGGTGCTGCGCGGCCATGGCTCGGTCGGCAATGACAACCCGATCGCGGCCGGTGTCCCTTTCTCCCACGATCCCGCCACGAAGCACGCTTACGATCCGGAAAAGGCCAAATTCCATCTGAAGAAGGCGGGGCTCAGCTCGCTCAAGGTCGATCTTTCCGCCTCGGATGCCGCCTTCTCCGGCGCCATCGACGCCGCCCAGCTGATGAAGGAATCGGCTGCCAAATGCGGCATCGACATCAACGTCATCCGCGAGGCGGAGGACGCCTATTGGGATGCGGTCTGGATGAAGAAGGGCTGGTGCCTCTCATATTGGTCGGGCCGCCCGACGCCGGATCTGATGTTCACCACGGCCTATGCGGCCGACGCCGCCTGGAACGACACCTTCTGGAAGAACGACCGCTTCAACGAACTGCTGGTGGCGGCAAGGGCGGAACTCGACCAGAACAAGCGCACGGCAATGTACGCCGAAATGCAGGATATCGTCGCCGACGATGGCGGCGTCATGGTCCTGATGTTCTATAATTACATGAATGCATTCGCTAAAACCGTTGCACATGGCGATGTCGTCGCTCCAAACTGGGATGTCGACGGCATGAAGATCACCCAGCGCTGGTGGTTTGCCTAGGCGACCCGAATGACCGGTTGCGGGCCGATCGGTTGTGCGGCCCGCAACCGCCCATTTCGCGCGAAGAAATCTCCCATGAAAATCGCCGGTCTCAAGACGTTCGTCGTCGGCAATCCGCCGCCCTCCTTCGGCGGTCAATATTTCATCTTCGTCAAGCTCGTCACCGATGACGGGATCGAGGGCGTGGGCGAGGTCTATGGCACCGCTTTTGGCCCGAAGACCATGGTCGCCGCCATCGAGGACATGTATCAGCGCTATGTCGAAGGGATGGACCCCTTCCATATCGAAAAATTGTGGCGCCTCGCCTATGGCTCCGGCTACACGCTGCGCCCCGACGTCACCGCGATGAGCGTGCTCTCCGCCATCGAGATTGCCCTCTGGGACATCAAGGGCAAGGCTACCGGCAAGCCCGTCTATGAATTGCTGGGCGGCAGGGTGCATGAGCGCCTGCGCGCCTACACCTATATCTATCCCGATGTGGCCAAGGGCCAGGACAGTTCGATCTATTGGAACGCCGAAGCCTCGGCCGAACGCGCCGCGCATTATGTGAAGATGGGCTTCACCGGCATCAAGTTCGATCCGGCCGCCCCCTATTCGCCCTTCGATCCACGCCAGCCCTCGCTGGAATCCATGGATCTCTGCGAGAAGTTCTGCAAATTGATCCGCGAAGCGGTGGGCTCGAAGGCCGATCTCCTCTTCGGGACCCATGGCCAGTTCACCACATCGGGCGCCATCCGCTTCGCCCAGCGTTTGGAGAAATATCAGCCGCTCTGGTTCGAGGAACCGACCCCGCCGGAAAAGCCCGAGGAAATGGCCCTGGTCGCCCGCGGCACCTCGATCCCCATCGCCACCGGCGAAAGGCTGGTGACGAAGTATGAATTCGCCCGCGTGCTGGAATGCCGCGCCGCCTCGATCCTGCAGATGCAGGTCGGCCGCGTCGGCGGCCTCTTGGAGGCCAAGAAAATCACCGCGATGGCCGAGGCCTACTACGCGCAAGTAGCGCCGCATCTCTACGCTGGCCCGGTCATCGGCATGGCCAACGTGCATCTCGCCGCCGCCAGTCCCAATTTCCTCATCCTCGAGAGCATCGAGACCTGGGGCGGCTTCCATGGCAGGATCATCAAGCAGCCCGTGCGCTGGGAAGAAGGCCATGTCATCCCGCCGACCGAGCCCGGTTTGGGCATCGAGCTCGACGAGGACGTGGCCAGGGCCCATCCCTATACGGGCAGGAATCTGCATCTGGAGATGACGAACCGGGTGATTACGTAGCGAAGAATGCCGAATTTAGTTGTCATGGCCCGCGAAGGCGGGCCATCCACGAGTTTCAAGGCGACTGAAGAAAAGTAACTCGTGGATCCCCCGCCTTCGCGGGGGATGACAAGGGAGAGGATAAGGGGAGGAGAACCACCATGCGTTACGGGTTCATCGGTCTCGGCCATATCGGCCGCTATCTCGCATCCAGCCTGCAACGCAAGGGCTATCCCCTCATCGTCCACGATTTGCGCAAGGAAGCCGCGCAGCCGCTGCTCGACCTCGGCGCAACATGGGCCGAATGCCCCCGCAGCCTCGCCGAGCAGGTCGATACCGTCATCACCTGCCTGCCCTCGCCCGGCGCCACGCAGGAAGTGCTGGCCGACAAGGACGGCGTCCTCGCCGGTCTCGAGGAAGGCGGTCATTGGATCGAAATGGGCACGCTGGGCCGCGACGAGATTCTGCGCTTTGCCGACATGGCCAGGCAGCATGGCGTCCGCACCATGGAATCGCCCGTGACGGGTGGCGTGCATCTCGCGGCCCAGGGCGATATCACGGTGCTGGCCGGCGGCGACAAGGACATGTTCGACATGCATCTCCCGGCCTTGAAGACCATGGGCAGCCAGATCTTCCACATGGGACCGCTGGGGTCGGCCGCTGTGATCAAGGTCATCACCAACATGCTGGCCTTCATTCATTTGAAGGCCGTGGGCGAAGCCCTGATGCTGGCCAAGCGCGGCGGCCTCGATTTGGCGCAAGCCTATCGGGCGATCGCCGCCAGTTCCGGCAACAGCTTCGTTCACGAGACGGAAGGCCAGCTCATCTTGAACGGCTCCTACGATATCGGCTTTTCCATGGATCTTGCCCTGAAGGATCTCGGTTTCGCCCTGGGCTTCGGCCGCGAATTCGGCGTGCCGCTGGAGCTGGCCTCGATCACCAACCAGACCTATGTCGAAGCCAAGGCCGTCTATGGCGGCAAGGCGGAATCGCCGATGATCGTGAAGCTGCTCGAAGACGCGCTGAAGACCGAGCTGCGCGCGCCGGGGTTTCCGGCGAAATTACTCTAGCATTCCCCGCTTCCAGCCCCCCTCGATCCAAAGCCCTCCCACCTTCAGGGGGGAGGTCGGGAGGGGGGCCGCCAAGTGACGGCTCTCGCATCACAACAGCAGCCGGCCGATCCGCTGCGCTTCCGTTTGCAGCATCTCCAATAGCTGAGATCGCCGCGCCTGACCGAAGCGCGCGGTCGGACCATGCAGGCTCAGCGTGGCGCGGATATGGCTCCCCTGGTCGATGATGGGGACGGCGATCGCCACCGTGTCGGCGGCATATTCATCCTCCTCCGTCGCATAGCCCAGTTTTCTGATGCGCGCCAATTGCCGCTGCAGCCGCTTCACATCGCCGATCGTCTTCTGCGTCATCCTGGTGAAGGTCAGCGTCTCCAGGATCGCGGCGCGCACGTCGTAGCTCGAATATGCAAGGAAGCATTTGCCTGACGCCGTCCCATGCATGGGCAGGTCGCGGCCTTTGAGCGGCGTCGTTTTGAGGAACACCTTGCCCTCCAGGCTCTCCACCACGACCATCGAGGTGAGCGAGGGGACCAGCAGGTTGACCATCTCGCCCGATTGCTGGCAGAGGCGCACCAGCGCCGGCCGGGCGAGCGTGATGATGTCGAGCCGGGCTTCGACCTTGCGGCCCAGTTGCAGCAAGCGGGGGCCGAGGCGGTAGCGGCCGCGGGGGCCGACCTGTTCGGCCAGGCGCAGGGCGACGAGGCTCTGGAGCAGGCTGAGGGCGGTCACCGGCTTCAACCCGGTCCGCTCGACCACGTCCTGCAGGCGCCACCCCTCGATCGGCCCCCTGAAGAGCACTTCCAGGATCGAATCGGCACGCTCCAGGGACTGTATCTTGACCTTTTTCATCCCCTCATATTCTACAATGTAGAACAAATGTCACTTCGCCTTTGGCGGCGGCAGGGGGCCATGCTCTGCTCCGGCCACCTCACCTTTTGACCGGAGACGATCCATGCCCCTCCATTTTACCCGGGAAGAATTCGCCGCCCGCCGCCAGGCGACCCTCAAGGTCCTGACCACACGCGGCCTCGACGGCCTGCTCATGTTCCGGCAGGAGAGCATGTACTACCT
This sequence comes from Dongia sp., assembly GCF_041918875.1. GTDB lineage: Bacteria > Pseudomonadota > Alphaproteobacteria > Dongiales > Dongiaceae > Dongia. Next base: position 6,533 of record NZ_JAYRUV010000019.1, on the reverse strand, counting down.
CTCCGGCTACGACACGTTCGGCTATGTCTTCTTTCAGTGCTACTATTTAGGCGCCGACGGCCGCCAGTTCCTGCTGACCCGGGCGCCGGATCTCCGGCAGGCGCAGCTCACCTCCGACATCGCCGATATCCGCATCTGGGTCGACGGGCCCGAGGCCAATCCGGCACTCGAACTCAAGAACATGCTGAAATCATGGGGTTTGTCGGGCAGGAAGCTCGGAATCGAATGGGATGCCTATGGCCTCACCGCCCGGAACGGCATGCGGCTGCAGGCAGCCTTCGACGGCTTTGCGACATTGGTAGATGCGAGCGACATCGTTTCCAAACAGCGCCTGGTGAAGTCGGCAAGCGAGATCGCCTATGTCGAGAAAGCGGCGCATCTCGCGGACCTCGCCTTGGATGAAGCGCACCGGCTCACCGGCCCGGGCGTTTCGGAAGCCGAGATTCTGGCGGCGATGCAGAGCATCATCATCCGCAACGACGGTGACGATCCGGCCAATGAATTCATCATCGGCTCGGGGCCGGAAGCGCTGCTCTGCCGCTATCATTCCGGGCGCCGCGTGCTCGACAAGGATGATCAGCTGACCCTCGAATTCGCTGGCGTTTTCCGGCATTACCACGCGGCCCTGATGCGCACGATTCCGGTGGGCAAGGTGCCAGCGCGGCAGGTCGAGATGCACAAGGTCGCGGTCGATGCGCTGGAGGCGTGCAAGGCGGCCCTCATTCCGGGCCGGCCGATCGGCGAGGTGTTCGATGCCCATTCGCGCGTGCTGGATGCCGCCGGCTATCAGGCCTATCGCATGAATGCCACGGGCTACAGCCTCGGCACCACTTTCGCGCCGAACTGGATGGATTATCCGATGTTCTATCACGGCAACGCGGAACTGGCGGCACCCAACCAGGTGTTCTTCATCCATCTCATTATTTTCGACAGCGAGCGGAATCTCGCCATGACCTCGGGGCAGACGGTGCTGGTGACGGAAACCGGCTGCCGCGTGCTGTCGAAGCGATCGACCGACCTTGTAACACGATAGTTTTCTTGTCATGGCCCGCGAAGGCGGGGGATGACATTATAGGATAGGATGGATACAGCGCGTGACAAACACCTGGCAGTTCTGGATCGATCGCGGCGGGACCTTTACCGATATCGTGGCGAAGGCGCCGGACGGCAAGCTCGTCACGCATAAGCTGCTCTCCGAGAATCCGGAGCGCTATCGCGATGCGGCGATGGCGGGCATCCGGTCGATCCTGCAGCTCGATGCGGATGCGCCGCTGCCCGCGAACGTTGGCGCCATCAAGATGGGCACCACTGTTGCGACCAATGCGTTGCTGGAGCGCAAGGGCGAAGCGGTGGTGCTGGCGGTGACGAAGGGGTTCAAGGACGCGCTGCGCATCGCCTATCAGAACCGGCCGAAGATTTTCGCGCGCAAGATCGAGCTCCCCGAGCTGCTGCACCGGGACGTGATCGAGATCGAGGAGCGAGTCGATGCAAATGGCAATGTCCTGAAGGGATTGGATCTTGCCAAGGCGCGGGCGGAATTCAAGGCGGCCTACGCGAAGGGCTACCGCGCCATCGCCATCCTGCTGATGCACGGCTTCCGCTATCACGCCCATGAGGCGGCGCTGAAGATCATCGCCGAGGAAATCGGCTTCACGCAGATTTCAGTGAGCCATGAAGTCTCGCCGCTGATGAAGCTGGTGAGCCGGGGCGACACGACGGTGGTCGATGCCTATCTTTCGCCCATCCTGCGCCGCTATGTCGATCAGGTCGCTAGCGAGATCGGCAACAAGACGACGCGGCTCATGTTCATGCAGTCGAATGGCGGCTTGACGGACGCGGCGAAGTTCCAGGGCAAGGACAGCATCCTTTCCGGCCCCGCCGGCGGCATTGTCGGCGCGGTGGAGACGGCGAAACAGGCCGGCTTCAAGGAGATCATCGGCTTCGACATGGGCGGCACCTCGACCGATGTGTCGCATTTCGACGGCGAATTCGAACGCACCTATGAGGCGCAGGTGGCCGGTGTGCGCATGCGGGCACCCATGATGCTGATTCACACGGTAGCGGCGGGCGGCGGCTCGATCCTGCATTTCGATGGGTCCCGCTTCCGCGTCGGGCCGGATTCCGCCGGCGCCAATCCGGGCCCGGCAAGCTATCGGCGGGGCGGGCCGCTCACCGTCACCGATTGCAATGTGATGATGGGGCGGCTCAACCCCGATTTCTTCCCCATGGTCTTCGGCCCCAATGGCGACCAGCCGCTCGACCGTGATGTGGTGGTGAAGAAATTCACGGCGCTGGCGCGGGAGATCGCCAAGGCCACGGGCAAAGAGGCGAAGCCTGAGAATGTGGCGGAAGGGTTCCTCAATATCGCGGTCGCCAACATGGCCAATGCGATCAAGGAAATCTCGATCCAGCGCGGCTATGACGTGAGCAAGTATACGCTGGCCTGTTTCGGGGGTGCCGGCGGCCAGCATGCTGCCCGTGTCGCCGACGCGCTAGGCATGACCCGGATCTTCCTGCATCCGCTGGCTGGCGTGCTCTCGGCCTATGGCATGGGTCTCGCCGACATGCGCGCCATCCGCCACAAGACGGTGGAAGCGGCGCTCGACCAGCATCTGGCGTCCGGCCTTGCCATCGAGCTCGATAAGATGGCGGAAGCGGCGCGCGCCGAGATCGCGACCCAAGGCATCGACGCGGACCGGATCGACATCCGCCGCCAGGTGCATGTCAAATATGCCGGGACCGACGCGCCGCTCGTCACCGATTTCGGCAGCGCCCATGAGATCCAGGCGGGCTTCGAGGAAGCGCACCGCCAGCGTTACGGCTTCACCGTGCCGCATAAGGCGCTGATCGTCGATTCGATTTCGGTCGAGGCCATCGGCAGGACGGACGAGGTGGCCGACCCGCTGCTGCCGGCGCGTGCGCAGGATGCCGTGCCATTGGCGCAGGTGCCGTTCTGGGCGCATGGCGAGATGCTGCAGGCGCCGGTCTACACCCGCACCGATCTGCGTCCCGGCCAGCGCATCGACGGGCCGGCCATTGTCCTGGAGCCGATTTCGACCAATGTGGTGGAGCCGGGCTGGCGGGCTACCCTGAACGATCGCGGCCATCTGGTGATGGACCGCTACATCGCAGCGGTGCGCCGCCATGCGGTGGGGACAGATGTCGATCCGGTGATGCTGGAGATTTTCAACAATCTCTTCATGTCCATCGCCGAACAGATGGGCTCGACCCTGGAGAAGACCAGCCATTCGGTGAACATCAAGGAGCGGCTGGATTTTTCCTGCGCCCTTTTTGATTCCCACGGTCATCTCATCGCCAACGCGCCGCATATGCCGGTGCATCTGGGCTCGATGGGGGAGAGTGTCGAGAGCGTCATCCGCCAGCATCGGACCGAGGCCGGCGGCACCGATATGCGGCCGGGCGATGTCTATGTGCTGAACGCGCCCTACAATGGCGGCACGCATCTCCCCGACATCACGGTGGTGACGCCGGTGTTCGACGCGAGCGGCAAGAGTATCCTCTTCTATGTCGCCAGCCGAGGACATCATGCCGATATCGGTGGGCTGACGCCAGGCTCCATGCCGCCCTACAGCAAGACTGTCGAGGAGGAAGGAATCCTCATCGACAATGTGAAGCTGGTCGATCGCGGCGTCATGCTGGAAGCGGAGATGCGCAAACTGCTGAGCGGCGGCAGATATCCGGCGCGCAACCCGGACCAGAACATCGCCGATCTGGGAGCGCAAGTAGCCGCCAATGAGAAAGGCGTCCAGGAGCTTCACCGCATGGTGGGGCAGTTCACCCTGCCCGTGGTCGAAGCCTATATGAATCATGTGAAGGCCAATGCCGCCGAGCAGGTCAGGCGCGTGCTCGACCGGCTGAAGGATGGCAGCTTCGCCTATGAGATGGACGATGGCGCCGTCATCAGGGTCGCGGTCACGGTCGATCATGCGGCGCGCCGCGCCAAGGTCGATTTCACCGGCACCTCGGCGCAGCTCGGGACCAATTTCAACGCGCCGGCGGCGGTGGCCAAGGCCGCCGTGCTCTATGTCTTCCGGACGTTGATCGATGACGACATCCCGATGAACCAGGGTTGCCTCGATCCGCTCGACATCGTCATCCCCGAAGGCTCCATGCTGCGGCCGACATATCCGGCGGCAGTGGTGGCGGGGAATGTCGAGACCTCGCAATGCATCACCGACGCGCTTTACGGCGCCATGGGTGTCATGGCGGCGGCGCAGGGGACGATGAACAATTTCACCTTCGGCAATACGCGCCATCAATATTACGAGACCATTGCCGGCGGCTCGGGTGCCGGGCCGGATTTCGACGGCACCGATGCCGTGCAGACCCATATGACCAATTCGCGCCTCACCGACCCGGAAGTATTGGAGTTCCGCTTTCCCGTGCTGCTGGAGGATTTCCATATCCGCCGAGGGAGCGGTGGCACGGGCAAGCATAAGGGTGGCGACGGCGTCGTGCGGCGCGTGCGCTTCCTGGAACGGATGACCGCCGGCATACTCTCCGGCCATCGGCGCGTGGCGCCCTATGGGCTGGACGGCGGCGGGCCTGGACAATTGGGCAAGAACTCCGTCATTCGCCGCGACGGAAGCGTGGAGATTCTGGGCGGCACGGATGGCGCGGAAATGCAGCCCGGCGATGTGTTCCTGGTGGAGACGCCGGGCGGCGGGGGGTATGGTAGGGGTTAGCGGCGGTCACGGAATCTTTCGGTCCTTGTTCGTCGCTTCGCGCACCCCCACCCTAACCCTCCCCCTGAAGGGAGAGGGGACTTCACCGAGTGCGCTGCGCCGCTGGTGCGAAGCTGGCTCCAATTCCCTCTCCCTTCAGGGGGAGGGTTAGGGTGGGGGTCTTCTCAGCAAGACCGAATTTCGACAAGGACGACTCTCATGACCGCCCTACCCGCCCAAGGTTCAACTGGCCGCCCACAACGCAATCTGAACGTCCCCGGCCTCGTCGAGGCCCTGCAGAATATTCTGAAACCTGACCAGGTCAGCACCAATGCCGGCATCCGCGACCGGCACGGACATGACGAATCCTACCATGAATCCCACGCGCCCGATGTCGTGGTGTTTCCGGAGACGACCGAGGAAGTGTCGGCCATCGCCAAGGTGGCGGCGCAGTTTGGATCGCCGATCATCCCGTTCGGTGTCGGCACGTCGCTCGAGGGTCATGTGGCGGCGCTCGATGGCGGCATCAGCATCGACATGGGCCGCATGAACAAGGTTCTGGAGGTGAATGCCGACGATCTCGACGTGAAGGTCGAGGCCGGTGTGACGCGGAAGGCGCTCAACGCCTATATCAGGGACCAGGGATTGTTCTTCCCGATCGATCCCGGTGCAGATGCCACGATCGGCGGCATGACGGCGACGCGGGCCTCCGGCACCAATGCCGTGCGCTATGGCACCATGCGCGAGAATGTGCTGGGCTTGACCGTGGTGCTGGCGGACGGGCGCATCATCAAGACCGGCGGGCGGTCGCGGAAATCGGCGGCGGGCTATGACCTCACGCGGCTCTTCGTCGGGTCGGAAGGGACGCTCGGCATCATCACCGAAATCCGCCTGCGCCTCTACGGTGTCCCGGAAGCGATGGCGGCGGCGGTGGCGAACTTTCCCGATATCGGGTCAGCGGTGAACACGGTCATCCGCACCATCCAGGCGGGTGTCCCGGTAGCGCGCATCGAACTCCTGGATGAAGTGCAGATCGACGCCATCAACAAATATTCCAAGCTCGACTTCGCCGTGCGGCCGACCTTGTTTTTCGAGTTCCATGGGACGGAGACGGGTGTGGCCGAGCAATCGGCGCTGGTGGGTGAGATCGGCGCCGAATTCGGCATGAGCGATTTTTCCTGGACCGCGAAGCCGGAAGACCGCACGAAGATGTGGCAGGCGCGGCATGACGCCTTCTATGCGGGCCTCGCCCTTCGCCCCGGCGCCAAGGGCTGGCCGACCGATGTCTGCGTGCCGATCTCAAAGCTCGCCGATTGCATCCTGGAGACCAAGGCGGATGTGGCGGCCTCCGGCCTGCTCACGCCCTTGGTCGGGCATGTCGGCGACGGTAATTTCCACCTCTGCATCATTCTCAACCCGGATGACGCCGAAGAAGCCGCGCGCGCGCAGGCCTTGACCGACCGCCTCGCCCATCGCGCGATTGCGATGGGCGGCACCTGCACGGGCGAGCACGGCATCGGCTTCGGCAAGATCGGGTTCCTGGAGGCCGAGCATGGTTCGGCGGTCGCGGTGATGCGGCAGCTCAAGGCGACGCTCGATCCCGACAACCGGATGAATCCGGGGAAGATTTTCCGGGCGTGACGACTTCACCTCCCTCTTGAGGGCAGGGGATGTGTTTCATTTGGAAGTATCGAGAAGGCTGCGCCAAGGCGATCTCATCTCCCTCTCCCCTCGCGGGCTACGATGTTCACACATCTCGTGGGACTTGCGGATTGGCTCGGAAGCTGACTCTCTATAGCGGTGCTTCGGCTATGGGAGAAGGTGATGGAACTGAGCCTAGGAGAGTTT
>NZ_JAYRUV010000018.1:0-83471 GCF_041918875.1 Dongia sp. | reverse complement strand
CGATGATCAGCACCGTGCGCCCCCTGGCAATCGCCGCCATATTGTCCTGGATGATGCGCTCCGATTCATAATCCAGGGCCGAGGTCGCCTCGTCGAAGATCAGGATCTTCGGGTTGGTGACCAGCGCCCGCGCGATCGCCATGCGCTGGCGCTGGCCGCCGGAGAGGCTGGCGCCGCGTTCGCCCAGCACCGTGTCGTAGCCCTGCGGCAGCTCCAGGATGAACTCATGGGCGCCGGCGAGCTTCGCCGCCGCCACCACGCGTTCCATCGGCATGCCGGGGTCGCTGAGCGCGATGTTCTCGCGGATCGAGCCGGTGAAGAGCACGTTCTCCTGCAGCACCACGCCGATCTGCCGCCGCAGCCAGGCCGGATCGATGAGGGCCAAGTCCATGCCGTCGATCAGCACCCGCCCCCGTTCCGGCACGAACAGGCGCTGCACCAGCTTGGTGAGGGTCGATTTGCCCGAACCCGACGAACCGACGATGCCGATCATCTGCCCAGGCTGGATCTCGACGCTGAGGTCGGAGAGCACCTCCGGCGCGTCCGGCCGGTAGCGGAAGATGACGTGATCGAAACGGATGGCGCCCTGGAGGCTCGGCGGTGTCGCCTTGTCCGCCCGGTGCAGGGGCTCTGTCGGCGCGTTGAGGATGTCGCCCAGCCTGCTCACCGAGATGCGCACCTGCTGGAAGTCCTGCCACATCTGCGCCAGGCGCAGCACCGGTCCATGCACCTGGTTTGCCAGCATGTTGAAGGCCACCAGGGCGCCCACGGTGAGGTCGCCGGAGAGCACCGCCTTGGCGCCGAGATAGAGCGTCAGCAGCACGGTCGCCTTGTTGATGAGCTGCGCCGTCTGGCTCGCGGTATTGCCGAGCTTGGTGACGCGGAAGGCCGCCGAGACATAGCCCGCCAGCTGTTCTTCCCAGCGCCGCTGCATGCGCGGTTCCACCGCCATGGCCTTGGCCGTCTCGATCCCCGTCACGGTCTCGACCAGGAAGGACTGGTTTTCCGCCCCGCGCGCGAACTTCTCATCGAGCCGCCGCTTGAAGACCGGCGTCACCAGCAACGAAAGGACGACATAGGCCGGGATGGCCGCCATCACCACCAAAGTGAGGGTCGGGCTGTAATACCACATGACGGCGAGGAACACGGTGGTGAACACCAGGTCGATCACCAAAGTCAGCGCATTCCCGGTGAGGAAGGAGCGGATGTTCTCAAGCTCACGGACCCGGGCCACGGAATCGCCCACCCGCCTTGCCTGGAAGTAGGCCAAAGGCAGCGACAGCAGGTGCCGGAAGAGCTTCGCCCCCAGCTCCACATCGACCCGGTTGGTGGTGTGGCTGAAGATATAGGTGCGCATGCCCCCCAGCAGCACCTCGAAAGCCGAGATCACGGCCAAGCCCAGCACCAGCACGTCGAGCGTGGTCAGGCCGTGATGCACCAGCACCTTGTCGATGATCACCTGGAAGAACAGAGGGGTCACCAGCGCGAAGAGCTGCAGCACGAAGGAGGCGATCAGCACCTCCATGAGAATGCGCTTGTATTTGAGGATCGCGGGCACGAACCAGGCGATGTCGAACTTGGCGAACCCTTCGGTGAGGCTCGCCCGCTTGGTCATCAGCAGCAGGCGCCCGGTCCAGGCCTTTTCCAGCTCCGCGCGGGTGAGTGCCACCGGCCGGTTCTCCTCCGGATCGTGCACCAGGGCCTTGGCTTCCTGTCCCTCCCCCGCTGCAACCTTCGCAAGAACGAAGAACCTGCCATCCTTGCTCTGCGCCACGGCCGGCAGCGGCGTCTTGGCGAGTTTCCGCCAGTCGGATGCCACCCAGCGCGCCTTGAGACCCGATTCCCGCGCCGCCCGCAGCAGGTCCGAATCGGAGAGCCCCTCAGGCCCCGGCGCAAAGCGGTGTCTGAGCGCCTGCGGCTCCACCGCCAGGCCGTGAAAACGCAGCAACAGCACAAGGCAAAGCAGCCCGGTATCAGGGACTTGCGGGGCCGCCGCCGATGCGACACCCAATTGTTCCGGCGCTGCCTCTGCGACCACGCCCTACCCCTGTTTTCTCAAGCGTTAGGGATTTCGTCCCGATGTTTCCGGAGAAAACTAAAAGGCGCATACGATCCAGGCAAGTAAATATTCCATTAATCTCTTACCTAAGTTGCGAACTTCCGCTGGATTCTGCTGTACATGTGCTCAACAGCTATAAGTTTAGAATTGAACCAATTAACCTCTGACGACTATCAGCCAGTAAAACTTGATGCAGACGCCTGGATTCGAGACGGCGCCTACAATCGCGTCCGCTATGACCTTCTGGCGCGCCGCGCGGCTTTCTGCTTCAAGGCGGCACACGCGTGCCATTTCTCCGTCCGCGTGGCCATCCTCAGCTGTGCTCTTACGCGCCGTTTAAGTTTTTGTGAAAGATACATCACCGCGAAAAATCTACGGCAAGCCCCCCGCTAAAACTTCAACCGACGGTGCCAAAGCAGGCGCAAATCGGTGCCAAAGCGCTCGGCAAACCACACGCCAGTCCCGAGGAGCGCTCCCCCAACCCCTTGATTCCTTTGTATTTTGATTGAACGACCATTCAAAATATGTTAACTATTGATATGAAATTATTGACTTTATTGTCTACTAGATATATAAGCATCGTCATATAAACGCCGACGACAAACCGGAGCGGACGATGACGATGATGCCGGAAATCAAAGGTGCCAAAACGCAGCGTCATGGCGGCTTGCCGGTCAGCCTGCCGGCCTGGGCCTATGCCAGCGACGAACTCATCGACATCGAGTACGAGAACCTGATCCTGCCCAGCTGGCAGTTCGTCTGCCACATCTCCGAGGTCGCCAATGCCGGCGACTATGCGACACTGGACATGAAGAAGGATTCGATCCTGGTCATGCGCGGCAAGGACATGGCCTTGCGCGCCTTCATGAATGTCTGCCGCCACCGCGCGGCCAAGCTCTTGACCGGCACCGGCAATTGCAAGGCGCGGATCACCTGCCCCTATCATGGCTGGAGCTACGACCTCTCCGGGGAATTGAAGGGCGTGCCGGCCGAAAAGACCTTCCCCGGGGTCGAGAAGGACCGGTTGGGTCTCAAGGAGATCGAAATCGAGATTTTTGCCGGCATGGTCTTTACCCGGATCGTCCCGGGCGGCCCGACCCTGCGCGAAAGCTTCGGCGACATGGCGGATATCGTCGCCGACTACCGGCTGGAGGAGATGGTGCCGGGCGGCGAGGCCTGGATCGACAGCTGGGACTGCAACTGGAAGATCGCGGTCGATAACAATCTCGAAAACTATCACATCCCGATCGGACATCCGGGGCTCAACCGCATGCTGGACAGCGACCTTACCGGCATCATCAACCGGCACGGCGTGGCCTACAGCAAGAGCGTGCTGAAGGGCACGCCTTCGGCCAACCGGGCGGAGCGGATGTACCAGCATCTCGCCAAGGGCGCCTTCACGCATCTGCCGGACGCGGCCCGGCGGACCTGGACCTTCTTCTCGCTGGCCCCGAATATCGGGCTCGACATCTATCCGGACAGCTTCGACATCTTCCAGATCCTGCCCCAGAGCGGCACGAGCTGCGTCATGCGCTATCCCATCTACGTGCGGCCCGGCGCCAGCCGCGAAGAAAAGGCGATGCAGTATTTGAACGCCCGTATCAACCGGCAGGTGGGGCTGGAGGACCGGGAACTGTGCGAGCGGGTCCAGAACGGGATGGGGTCGCACGGCTACGAGCCCGGACCGCTTTCCAATTACGAGCATGCGGTGTTAGATTTCCACAATCGGATTCGCGCCGCCTGCCCCGTCGTCGCCGACGCCAAGGCACCCGTCTCCGGCACATTGCGGCAGTGTAACGACGCCCTGCGAAGCGGAGCCCGGTCGGCGGCCTGAACGAGGCCCGGCGCCATGGCTCGCTTCTTTTGGTCCGACCTGCCGCCCGAATGGGGATCTGGAACCGGTATGAGCCGCGAATTGGCCAAAGAGGCCCGGCGTCGACAGCTCATCGAAGCGACCATCGACGGGATCGCCCGCAAGGGTTTCACCGAGCTGAAGATCGCCGATGTGGCGCAGGAAGCCGGCCTCTCCGTCGGCATCGTCAATTTCTATTTCAAGAGCAAGGACGCGCTCCTGATCGCCACCCTCAAGCATCTGGTCGAGGATTACGAGCAGCATATGCAGGCGATCCTCGCCAAGGCCGGGAAGAGTGCCGCGGCCCAGATCGACGCCATGATCGAGGCCGATTTCGCCCGCACGCATGCCAACCGCAAGCATGTCACGGTCTGGTATGCCTTCTGGGGCGAAACGCGCTGGCGGCCGGAATTCCTGAAGCTCTGCGCCGATCTTTCCACCTCGTTCCAGAAAGCGACCACCGACAGCTTCCAGGCGCTGATCGATGAGGGCGGCTATCAGGGGCTGGATGCCGGGCTCATCGCCCGCGGTTTCAACGCCATGATCGACGGGCTGTGGCTCGACATGCTGCTCAACCCCAAGCAGACCGACCGCGACACGGCCAAGGCCAGCGTGCGCATCTTCCTCGCCGGCCTTTTCCCCAAGGAATTCGGCAGCAAACTGCCCGCCAACGGCAACGCCGCCGCCTGAAGATCGTCTATCCACCGGAGTGACCTCCATGACCATCCCTTTGACGTCCCGCGCCCGCGAGATTCAGGCGCGCGTCCGTGCCTTTGTCGATGCCGAACTCATCCCCTGGGAAGTGCATGCCGAAATGCATGAAGGGCTGGTGCCGGAGCATGTCTGGACGCGCATGAAGGAAAAGGCCAGGGAAGCTGGCCTCGACAATATGGACATGCCGGCCGCGATGGGCGGACGCGGCTATACGATGCTGGAACAGGCGGTGGCGCAGGAACAGACCGGGCGCGTCACCAATGCACTGGGCTGGTGCGCCAACAATCCGCTACGCTGGATGCTGGAAGCCTGTTCGCCCGAACAGATCGACCGCTGGATCAAGCCGCTGATGACCGGCCAGCGTCACGAATGCTACGCCATCACCGAAGCCGGGGCCGGATCGGATGTCGATGCCATCCAGGCGACCGCGCGGCGTGAGGGCGAGCACTACATCCTCAACGGCGAAAAATGGCACGTGACCAGCGCCAATCTGGCCGATTACATGTTCTTTCAGGCCAAGATCGAGGGTGGACCCAATGACGGATCGCATGCCCTGTTCTTCGTCGATCACGGCACGCCGGGCGTCGAGATCGTGCGGACGCCGGCCTACACGCATAATTACCGCGCGCATCACCCGATCTACCGCTTCGCCGATGTGCGCGTGCCGGCAAGCCACCGCATCGGCGCGGAGGGCGACGGGATGGGCTTCACCTATGCCTGGTTCCGCCACGAACGCCTGATGATCGCGGCACGCTGCTGTGGCTCGGCCGAGCGGCTGATCGAGGAGGCGACCGCCTTTGCCAGGAGCCGCATCGTGTTCGGCCAACCCTTGGCCGAGCAACAGGCCGTGCAGTTCATGCTGGCCGACAGCGTCACCGAACTGTTCGCGGCGCGCCTCATGACCTATGAAACCGCGCGTGCCATTGATGCGGGTGCGGATGTGAAGACCGCCCATGCGCAATGCAGCATGGCCAAGCTCTATGCCTCGGAAATGGCCGGCCGTGTCGCCGACCGCGCCGTGCAGATCTTCGGCGGGCGCGGCTATATGCGCGAGAATGTCGCCGAGCGCTTCTTCCGCGAACTGCGCGTCGACCGCATCTGGGAGGGCGCCAGCGAAATCCAGCGCATCATCATCGCCAACGGACTGCTGAAGCGGGGGGCGGAGAGCCTGGTGGGGTGAGGCGAGACCATTCGCCATCTGTCATCCCCCGCGAAGGCGGGGGACCCACGAGTTTCTTTCTTCAGTTGCCGGCGAACTCGTGGATGGTCCGCCTTCGCGGACCATGCCAAGGGAGAGTTGGCCGCCTCACCCTAGCCAAACCCCTGCCCTGCCAGCTACAGTCTCGCCCGGGTTCGGTGCGATTGGCAGGGGTATTTCATGCTGCGGAGCGTTTGGCGGGTGATGCAGCCGGTTCTGCCGGTGTTGATCGGCATCACGCTGATCGAGACGGCGCTGGGCATCCTGATGCCTCTCATCGGCATACAGCTGGCGCGCTGGGGTGTCTCCTCCATCGTCGTCGGCGTCGCCGCTTCGGCCTATTTCGTGGGCTTCCTGGCCGGCACCCTCTTCTGCCAGCGCATCATCAAGCGGGTTGGCCATATCCGTGCCTTCGGCGTCTTCGTCGTGCTGGCGGCCGACGCCACCGTGCTGCATCTGGTTTTCCAGGACGCCTATTTCTGGATCGCCCTTCGCGCCATCGCCGGCTTTGCCCTGGCCGGCGGCTTCGTGGTGATCGAATCCTGGCTCAACGACAAGTCGACCGATGAAACCCGGAGCCGCATCTTCGCCATCTATACCGCGGTGAGCTGGGGCGCTTCCGGTGTTTCGCCGCTGCTCCTCAACCTCGACGATCCGACCGGCATCCTGCTCTTTGCGCTCTGCGTGCTGTGCCTGGCCAGCGCCATGATCCCGCTGGGACTCACCAAGATCGGCAATCCGGTCATCGCCGAGCATACGCATCTCTCGATCCCGCGCCTGTTCAAGGCCTCGCCCCTGGGCGTCGTCTGCTGCTTCGGTGCGGGGTTCCTCAACGGCGCGCTTTACGGCCTGCTGCCGGCCTATATCGACGGCCTCGCCATGGGCGAGAAGGAGCTTTCCTTCCTCATCTCCATCGGCACCATCGCCGTGCTCATCGCCCAGTTTCCGATCGGTCATGCGGCGGACATCCACGGACGCCGGCCGATTATCATCGGCACGGTTTCAGCCTCGGCACTGCTTTGTTTCATCATTTTCGCCACACCGGAACTCCCTTACATGTTCCTGCTGGCGCTGTTCTTCCTGCTGTCGGCCTTCCAGTCGCCGCTTTATGCGCTGGGCATCGGCCAGACCAGCGATTATGTGGCGCGGAAGGATTTCGTCGCGGCCTCGTCGGGCCTGCTCTTCGCCTGGGGTCTCGGCGCCTCGGCCGGGCCATCCTTGGCCGGCCTTGCCATGAACGAGATGGGGCCGCGTGCCCTCTTCCTGTTCGTCGGCTGCGGCTACGCCCTCATCACAGCCTTCGCCCTCTACCGCGTCCTCCGGCGCAAGGCGAAGATGCCGCAAGAGCAGGGCAATTTCGTCGCCGTCCCGCCGGTGCAAGGCGCCTATGGCGCCCCCGAACTCGACCCGCGCGGCGAACACATGCCGCATGTGGGCGCGCGGGTGCAGTCGGATTGATAACTCAAATTCGTCATCCCTGGGCTTGACCCGGGAATCTGAATCGACTGGCCTTTGCCTCTCAGTTGCCAGCTGATGCCCGGGTCAAGCCCGGGCATGACGGAGACCAACTACCTTACGACGTTGCCATGATCGGCAGCGGCCGGCGGAACTTCACTTCATTGGCGTCGTTCGTATCCAGTTCGCGGGCGTAGCGGTGGCCCGCATATACGGCATAGGCGATGAGGCCGGGAGCGAGGCAGTCGCCAATGCGGGTGACCGATTTGATGCCGGCATCCTTGAGGGCTTCCGGACGAGCCATGAGCGCTTGATAGAGCGTTTCTTCCGGCAGCCGGGCCGTCACCGGTACGATAGCGTCGATGGCGACGTAATGCGGTTTCTCGCCATAGGCGGAATCAAGCTGGGCGACATTGTCCTTCACCGCCACCAGATCATGAGCGGTGATGACGCGGACGCCAAGCGCGCGCAGGCGCTTGTTGATGAAGATGACTTCGAGCGTGTTACTGGTCCAGCTGGAGGCGGTATCGCCCGGCGTCACATAGACGACGTCGAGCCCGGCCTTCGCCAGGCGTTCGGCGAGAACGCCCGCCAGATAGAACAGATCGTCGTCATAGACCAGTACCGTGCCGCTGGGCGGCAGGCGGCCTTCCATGATGTCGTCGGGCGAGAACACGTTAGGGCCGTCGAGGCCGGGAATGGCGTGGCCATGCGAGCGGCCGACACCGTCCTTGCGCCAATGGCTGCCGGTCGCCAGCACCACGCGTTCGAAACCCTGTTCCAGGATGTTGGCGGCCTCCATGCGGCTGTCGAGATAAGTCTCAACATGGCTCATCCTGCCGATCTGCCCTAAGCGATAGTCGCGCACGCGGCCCCAGGCGGAAAGGCCTGGCAGGCGCGATTCCTTGTTCACACGGCCACCAAGCTCGGTCGAGGCTTCCGCCAGCGCCACTTCGTAGCCGCGCAGGCCCAGGGCGCGCGCGGCTTCCAGGCCCGCCGGGCCACCGCCGACGATAAGCACACGGTCGCTGGAAGCCTTGGCCGGAATGATCTCCGGATGCCAGCCCTTGCGCCATTCCTCGCCCATGGTCGGATTCTGCGTGCAGCGCAGCGGCGTGATGGTCATATCGCCGGTAATGCAGATATTGCAGCCGATGCATTCCCGTATGTCCTCGATCCGCCCTTCCTCGATCTTCCTGGGAAGATACGGATCGGCGATGGAGGGGCGCGCCGCGCCGATCATGTCGAGGACACCCTTCCTGATGAGCGAGACCATGCGGTCGGGCGAGGTGTAGCGCCCGACACCCACGACCGGCTTGCTGGTCAGCTTCTTGACGAAGGAGGTGAAGGGTTCCTGGTAGCCTTCCTCGGCAAAGCGGGAGGTCTGGGAATCGTATTTCCAGTTGGAGACGTTGACGTCCCAGAGATCCGGATGCTCCGCCAGCATGGCGACGATGTCCTTGGCCTCGCCTTCGATCGAGACACCGTCATCGCCCAGCATTTCCTCGACGGCGAAGCGGACGGCGATGGCGCATTTGTCGCCCACGGCCGATTTGGCCTCCTCGATCAATTCGCGGAACAGGCGCACCCGGTTTTCCAGGCTGCCGCCATATTCGTCGGTGCGCTGGTTGCGGCGCTTCTGCAGGAAATGCATTGGCAGAGAGAGGTCGTGGCCGGCATAGACATAGACAATGTCAAAGCCCGCCTTCTTGGCGCGGACTGCCGCGTCGCGGTGCCAGCGGCGATAGTTGCGGATATCCTCGCGGTCCATGGCGCGCGCCTGGAACGGGTAGTAGTTGGTCGGCTGGTGGCTGGGACCGATCGGCACTTCGCGGCTATAGAGGTTGGAGGCGCTGGGTCCGTTATGGACCAGTTCCACCGCCGCCAGCGACCCGTGGCGATGCACGGCCTCGGTCATCATGGAGAGATAGGGGACGTCGTGATCGTCCCAGATGCGCGCCTCGACATAGGGGGTGACGTCGCCGGAAGGATGGATCTCGCATTCCTCGGTCGCCACGACCGCCCAGCCGCCCTCGGCCTTCATGCCGCGCATGGCGGCATGGCCCTGCGGATGCTGGTGGCCCATGCCGTTGCAATGCGGCACCTGGAAGAAGCGGTTCCTGGCCGTGACCGGACCGATCTTCACCGGCTCGAACAGGATGTCGTAACGTGGGTCGCGGGCCATGGATTTCCCCCTGCCTGAAAATGGGTATGCGGGTCGCGGGCGGAATTTAGACGGGCGCCCGAGATAGACGCAAGCCATGCTTTCCGGCTATTTTCCGTACTTCGCGTTCAAAACAATAGTCTGACTCCATGAAGAAAAAACTGGCGGTTGCGCGACTTTGGTACGAGGGCAATTCCTTTTCGCCCATCGCCACGGGTCTCGACATTTTCCAGGCGCGGGAATGGGTCGAGGGCGACGCTGCCCTGCGGGTTTACCGCGATACCGCGACGGAAATGGGCGCTGTCATCGCCTTTGCCGACAGCCACCCGGATTGGGAGGTCACCTTTCTGCGCTGCGCGGCGGCACCGCCGGGCGGGCCTGTCACCGACAATGCCTTCGATGTCATCCGCGGCGATATCCTCGAGGGGCTGCGCCGGCGGACATGGGACGCGGTCTATCTGTCGCTGCACGGCGCCATGATCACCTGCGGCAATCCGACGCCGGAGCTGGAATTGCTGCAGGAGGCGCGCAGCATCGTCGGCAAGGTGCCGCTGGCCGTGACCTTCGACCTCCATGCCAATCTCGGCCAGGCGATGATCGACCTCGTCGACATCGCCATCGGCTACAAGACCTATCCGCATATCGACATGGATGCGGTGGCGGCGCGCGCGCTCGACCTGCTCGACGGCATGGTGGGCGGCCGGCTGAAACCGGTCGGCGCCATCGCCAAGGTGCCGGCGATCTATACCAGCTTCAACATGCGCACGACCGACGGGCCGATGGCGGAAATGGCCGGCCTTGCCGCCAGGATGCGCGCCGAACCCGGCATCCTGGAAGCGACCGTTTTCGGCGGCTTCGCCTATGGCGATTCACCCTTCGCCGGGCCGACCGCCATGGTCTTTGCCGATGGCGACCGCATGCTGGCCCAGCGCGGCGCCAAGGCGCTTGCCGCGGAGATGGCGGCACGGCGCGACCGCTTCGAACTGAAGCTGCCCACACCGGCGCAGGCTATCGCCGAGGCGCTTGCCATGAAGGGCGAAGGCCCTGCGGCAATCACGGATCCCGCCGACAATCCGCTGTCGGGCGGAATCGGCGACACACCCACCCTGTTCCGGGCGCTGCTGGACACGAAACCCGATGTGCCTTGCGTCTTCGCCTTCTTCTGGGATCCGGAACTGGTCGCCGAGGCGCGCCGCGCTGGTATCGGCGCCACGCTCGACGTGGCCTTTGGCGGCCGCGTCAGCTCCGCCTTCGGCAAGCCGGTGCGCATCAGCGCCAAGGTACTGACCCTGACCGACGGCAAGTTCCGCAATGTGGGGCCGTTCGAGAACAATCTGGCAATCGATGTCGGCAACACGGCCATGTTCGACGTCGAGGGCATCAAGGTGATCGCCACCAGCTCGTGCCAGACGCCGAACGATCCTGCCTATTTCACCCTGCACGGCATCGATCTTGCCAAGGTGCGGCTGCTCTGCGTCAAGGCGAAGAACCATTTCCGCGCCGGCTTCACGCCGCTGACGCGCGCCATCATCGAATGCGACGCGCCGGGCCCCGCCGGTGTCTCGCTGGCGCATTACGATTTCAAATACGCGCCAAGCACGCTCTATCCGCTGAATCTACGCTAAGCTCCTCACCTCTGGCAGGTCGGCAAGGCAGGCTTCGATCGCCACCAGCGTCGGAAGGCTGGGCTGCGCGCCGGGCTTGAGGCAGGCAAGCGCGCCCCCGACGCTCGCGTAACGCAAGGCACCGGCCAGGTCCTGGCCGCGATCCGTGGCGGCAGCGAAGCCGCCGACGAAGGAATCCCCGGCGCCGACTGTATCGACCGGCTTGATCTTCAAGGCGCCCACCGACAGGCAGTGCTGGCTGGAAAAGGCCGCGGCACCGGCGGCGCCCAAGGTGACGATGACAATTGTCTCGCCGGCCCTGGCGATTTCGCGCGCGGCGGTGCGGGCATCCTCGGTCTGCAGATCGAGGCCGGCGGCAATCTGCCTGGCCTCGTTCTCATTCACGATGAGCCAGTCGATGAGGCTGAGGATATCGTGCGGGATCGGGGCGGCCGGCGCCGCGTTGAGCAGGATGCGGGCGCCCTTCGCCTTGGCGCGGCGGATGAGCGCCCAGTTCTCGCCATGCGGCACTTCCATCTGCAGCACCAGCAAGGTGCCAGGCCCCAGCAGCGCCTCGGGGAACTGCGCGGCCTTGGTGCGGCGATTGGCACCGGAAGCGACGACAACATGATTCTCGCCACCCTTGTCGACACAGATGGCGGCAAGCCCCGTGGGCTCCGCGACAGTGGTGAGATGGCCAAGATCGGCGCCGGCTTCGCGCAGATCCATGAGCGCCGTTTCAGCCAGCGGATCGGTGCCGATGCAGCCGATCATCGTCACCGCGGCACCCGCGCGCGCCGCCGCCAGCGCCTGGTTGGCGCCCTTGCCGCCGGCGGTGAGTTCGTAGCCCGGCCCCAGCACCGTTTCCCCCGGCAGCGGCAGATGATCGACCGCGATCATCACATCCACATTGAGCGAGCCGAAAACGACGATCATGGCTGTACCTCGACGATGCAAAGCTGCGGGGCGGCCACGGCGGGCAGATCGATGACGGCCTCGTCGCCGATCTGCCTTGCCGTAATGACACTGGCACCGTAGCTGGCCCGTTTGACGCGTTCCTTGAGGTAGATCTTGCCGCCGCCCGGCGGCGGTTCAAAGGCGAGGCGGTGCGAACCGATATCGACATGGCGGAACCGGCCGGAAATATCGGTGGCAAAGACCTGCCGGTCGTCGAGCGTGAGGGTCAGCCGGCCTTCCTTCGCCGCCATCACCGTCTTGCCGCCGAAGGCATTGATCGGCCCGACCTGCCAGTCGCCTGGCTTATGCGTCACTTCCCAGCCATGCCAGGGCGTCACGTCGAGGAATTCGTTGACGGCGACGATGGGCATAAGCACGCCCCAGCCATAGAAGAGATCGGTATCCGGCTGATCGTCGCCCAGGCCCGTCTCGGCGCTGAAATTCTCCGGGCATTGCCGGCGCGCCCAGCTGGCCTCGAACACCTCTTCCGTATCGGCGGCAAGCGCGGCCGCGATTCCGTCGAAGCCGGCCCGTTTCAGCCCCTGATAGGTGAGATAGTTGAGCGGCGGCCAGATGCGGCCGCGCCAATAGACATTGTCATGATAGGCGGGATCGTCGCGCGTCACCGAAGGCAGGCGCCATTTGCCGCCGAATTTCCGTGGACTGTCCAATGCGGCCAGCAATCCCCGCTGCTGCGCCGTATCGGCGGCATCGGCCAGCAGCGGATAGAAACTGGTCGGCGCGATGCTGCGCACGAACGGACCGCTCCAGCGGCGGTTGGCGAAGATTTCGCGGCTGCCATCCCACAGATGCACCGCGATACGCTGGCGCAAGATTTCGGCCCGCTCCAGCAACCGGCTGGCCGTCGCCTGGTCGCCCAGCGCCTTCGCCCAATCGGCCAGCACTTCGGCATCGACCACCAGCAACGCATTGAGGCCGACATCGAAGGCGTCGATGCAGCCGGATGCCGCGTCGAACCGGCTCTCGTCATGGATCGGTGAATTGTCCATGGAGGATTCGTTCTTGGCGCCAAGCTTGGTGCCCTTGTAGAGCCCGTCGCCGATTCCGGCCGAGGTGCCCCAGCTCATCAACCCCTTCCCGGTCGCTCCCTTGGGGGCGCCATCGCGATGCGTGAACCACCAATCATGGGCGCGCAGCAGTTTCCGGTAGCCGAGTTCCACGAGATCGTCGGCCCCCGTATGCTTCCATATCTTCCACAGAATCAGCGAGCAGACCGGCGGCTGCGAACGGTCGATCCATTGGTCGCGTCCTGTGATCAGACAGGGCAGGTTTCCCTGCGGCGTCTCGGTGGCAAGGACGGCGCGGATATTTTCCCGCGCCATCTGCGTGTCGAGGAAGCTGGAGCCCAGCGCGTGATAGAAGATGTCGGTCAGCCACAGGCCGAAACCGCCGAATTTCTGCGCCACCCAGGTCCGGCTGAGGCTCATATAGGGCCAATCGTTGATGAAATCATGGACCGAGTTCCAGCCCACGATGTCCCGGATGGCATCCAGCGCGCCGTTCGACGGCAGCGCCGGGGCCGGCGCCATGGCGAGTGCCGCCTTGGCCTTTTGCAGCGCCTCCGTGCCGTTGGCGCCGAGCCCCACGGCGAAATGCATCGCCGGCATCTCGTCGAGATTGTAGCGCAGCACCGCCATGCGGCCAGATGTGCCGCGCGAGCCGAGATAGAAATAGCCGAACTCGGCAAGCTCAGCCGCGAGCGCCTGACGATCCTTGTGAAATGTCGCCATGAGGGGCGCCTGGCTGCCCACCACCGCGACGTGGCAACCGTCGATTTCGGCCGCCAGCACGCCGTTCCGGGGATCGAACCGCCAGACGATGTCCTCGCGCCCCTCGACCTCGAAGACCGGCATGATCCAGAAACGCAGGCCCCATTCGCCGAACGCGGTTGCCCGCCAGGCACCGCGCAAGGCACCTTCCACCGGCTGATCCCAGCGCCAATCGAAGCCGGTGCCGCCATGCCGCGCCGAGAAACTGACGTCGCGCGCGGTCACGTCGCGCGGGCCATAGGTGAGCTGGCCCTTCACGGCGGGAAAATCGGTGAAGCTCGCCGCCGCCGCGGCATAGGCCGTGACGGTGACGGTGAGGCCCAGCGGCAGATGCATGATCTGCGCCGGATACTCGCTGCGCCACGTGTTCCAGTGGCGCGCGGGTGCAAGCCTGTCGCCGCTCACCGCCATTGCTCCAGGATTTCGGCGACCGGCGCGCAGAAAACCTGCGATTGCAGCCGGCGCGGAATGATATCGAGAATATGCCTGTGGCCGTCGGGATCGCTGCTGGCCAGCGCATCTTCCGGCATGACGACGAAATAGCCGCGATCGACCGCGTCCATCAAGGTTGCCAGCACGCAGACGTCGGTCTCCACCCCGCTCATCACCAGCGTGTCGGCGCGGCGGTCCTTGAGTGCCCTGGCGAAGGCGGGATTGTGAAAGGCCGAATAGGTCGGCTTGTCGAAAACGGCCGCGTCACTGCTCACCAGCGGCAACAGATCCGGCAGGATGCCCATCTCGGCCCCGGCCGAAAGCGTCGCCCCCGGCCATTTGCGATAGAGCGCCGCCCAGGATCCTTCGGCTTCGGCCGCCGAATGGGCGGAAATGAAACGAGTCCAGAGCGTCGCCATGGGCTTGGCCCTCGCCAGCCTGGCAATGGCGGGGACGATCCTGTAAATGCCGGCAAAACCCCATTGCGGGTTGCTGGCAAAGACTTCCTGCATATCGACGACGATATGCAGGCTGCGGTCGGTCAGCGGCAGGGCGGTCACGGCATTCAAGGTTGCACCACGACATTGTCGGCCGCGGCCCATTCCAGGGTGACCACACTTTGCTCGGGCAAGGGTGCTCGGCTCTTGTTCTGCTCGAACACCACGAACAGCCGGTCGCCGACGCTGACGCGGTAGGTGAGGCTCGAGCCGGAGAAGATCGCGGCCTGCACCCGGCCCATGACGCGGTTGAGGCGCGGCGCCTGGCTGCCACCGGGTTCGATACCGATCTTCTCCGGTCGCAGCGCCACCAGCACCGGATCGCCGAGGCCGAGATTTCCGGCAGCGACCACCAGTTCCGTCCCGTCAGGCAAGGAGACCCGCGCTTCGCCGCCAAGCGTTCCGGCAACCTTGCCTTCCATGAAATTCGCCTCGCCTAGGAAACCGGCCGCGAACCGGTCGACTGGGCTTTCGTAGACGGCGCGCGGGCTCCCCGCCTGCACGACGCGGCCCTTATTGAAGATGGCGACGCGGTCTGAGAGAGTCAGTGCTTCTTCCTGGTCGTGGGTCACAAAGATCGTCGTGATGCCGATCTGGCGCTGGATGCGGCGGAGCTCCACCTGCATCTCTTGCCGCAGATGCTTGTCGAGGGCGCTCAAGGGTTCGTCGAGCAGCAGCACCTTGGGCCGCGTCACCAGGGCACGCGCAAGTGCCACGCGCTGCTGCTGGCCGCCGGAGAGCTGCCTGGGCCGGCGCTGTTCCAGCCCGGAAAGACGCACCAGATCGAGGCTTTCGCCGACACGCTGCCTGATTTTGACCGCCGGCACGCCGCGTACGTCGAGGCCGAAGGCGATATTGTCGGCGACACTCATATGCGGAAAGAGCGCGTAATTCTGGAACACCATGCCGATATCGCGCTGGTGCACGGCGATGCGCGAAATATCCGTGCCGTCGATGCGGATTTCGCCGGCATCGAGCTCGATGAAGCCGGCGATGGCGCGCAGCAAGGTGGTCTTGCCGGAGCCCGATGGTCCCAGCAGGCCGAAGAACTCACCATCGGTAAAGGTCAGATCGACGCCGTCCAAGGCGGCGACGCTGCCATATCGTTTGATTGCGCCCGTGACGGCGACTTCACTCATTACCGGATCTCTCCCCACCGAAACGATAGAATCTGGCCACGATCAGCATCAGGCCCATCGAGACGAAGATGATGATGGTCGAGATGGCATTGATCTCCGGCGTGAAACCCTTGCGGATCGAGGTATAGATCTCGACCGGCAATGTGGTGACACCGGACGGTGCCAGGAAATATGAAATGACGAACTGGTCGAAGGATACGGCGAAGGCGAAGAGCGCCGCCGCGACGACGCCCGGCGCCAGGATCGGCACCGAGACGCGGCGGAACACCTGCCATGGCGTCGCACCCAATGTGGCCGCCGCCTCCTCCACCGCCTTGGGGTAGTCGTTAAGCCGAGCGCCGACCACGAAGATGACATAGGGCAGCGACAAGGCAACGTGGCCCAGCAGGATCGCATGCAGACCGCGCGCGATGCCGGGCTGTCCGATCGCCTTCCCGATCCAGAAGAAGAACACCAGCATCGCCGTGCCGATCACCAGCCAGGGAATGGCAATGGGCGGAAAGAGCAGCGCCTGCATTATCGTCTTGCCGCGAAAGCTGTAGCGGCCGAAGGCGACCGCCGCCATGGTGCCGAGTGACGTTGCAACAACGGTATTGGCAAGGGCGATAAGGATACTGTTCATGCCGGCCTTCAGCAGGCGATCGTTTTCGGCCAGCGCCTTGAACCACACCAGGTCGAATTCGAAGGGCAGGCCGTAAAGTGGCGATTTGTTGAAAGCGAGGAGCGCCATCACCAGGATCGGCAGATAGAGAAAGACCAGTACCAGGACGAGATAGAGGCGGATGCCGCCATCGACGATGCGCCTCATGCCGCGCCTCCCTGCCTGCGCAGGAATGGGTAGAGAATGCCGAAGATGATCAGCACGATCGCGAGCAATACGAAGGAGAGCGCCGAGCCCAGTGGCCAGTTGGCCGCCACTGTAAATTGCTCCTCGATATACATGCCGAGCGTTGGTCCCTTGGTGCCGCCCAGAATGCGCGGTTCCATGAACGAACCGATGACGGGCACGAAGATGAGCGCCGAACCGGAGACGATGCCGGGCAGGCTCAGCGGCAGTACGACGCGGCGGAAAGTGGTGAACCGCGTGGCTCCCAGCGAGCGGCCCGCCTCGATCAAACTATCATCGATCGCCTGCAAGGCGATGTAGCAGGTGAGGATCATGTAGGGGAGATAGGAGTGAACGAGACCGATGATCACCGCCGGATAGGTGAAGAGAAGATCGACCGTGGGCGCCCCGGGGAAGATCGACTGAACGCTGAGATCGACGATGCCATTGGGCCGCAGCACCATGGTCCAGGAGAAAATCCGCACCAGCGCGTTGGACCAAAAAGGCAGCACGATCAGCAGGAAGATCGCCTCGCGCCAGCGGCCCTTCACGCGCTTGGCCAGAGCGTAGGCAGCGGGATAGCCGATGATGAAGCAACACAGCGTCACCCAGAAACCGAGCTGGATCGACCATTGCGTCAGCGGCCAGAGAAAGGACTTGCTGAAATAGGTATCGTAGTTGCCCAGCGTGAAGCTGGCAGGCTTTGGCACCAGCGGCGATCTGTCGAGAAAGCTCAACGCCAGCATGGCGGCGAGCGGCAGAAAGATGGTCAACGCCAGCCACAGATAGGCCGGGCCGGTCAAGGTCAGAATGGCAAGGCGCGTTCGTGTCGTGGGAAGCATCAGCCTGTTGCATTCCTGCGGGAGAACGCTGCCCGGTACCGGCGGCGTCCTACCGGACTCAAATTCAACAATGCCCCATCGCGTCATTGCCGGGCTGACCCGGCAATCCACTCTTGCGGCGGCACGTGTGGATGCCCGGGGCAAGCCCGGGCATGACGAGAATGGGGGTCTAAATCATCCGTTCCGCGCCTTACTTGGCGTATTCGGTCTTAACCTCGGCCCAGAGATCCGAATAGGCCTGGCGCTCCTCGTCCGAGAGCGGCGCCATGAACTGCAGGCGCTTCACATTCTCCTGGTCGAGGTAGAATGCCTTCGACGCATCGGTGTCCGGCAGCGCCGCCATGGCCTTGTTGTTGGCGGAAGCCGGCGGGCCGACCTCTGCCCACTTAATATAGTAGGCGGGATCGATCATGTAGCTGATGAATTTGTGGGCGCCCTCGGCATTCGGGGCATCCTTGCCGATGGCCAGACCGTCGAACCAACCGACAGCGCCTTCGTTCGGCACGACGTAGCCCACCGGCAGATTGAAGGAATTCTTGCTGCGGAAAGCGGACCCGCTCCAATAGACCGAAAGGTCGAAGGCCTTGGCCTGGAATTGCTTGTTCCATTCGTCTTCCGACGACCACAGCAAGGCGACATTGGGCTTCAGCGCGAGGAGCTTTTCCTTCACCTTGGCCAGATCCTTGGGATGGTTCATGTCCTGGCCGGTCGCCAGGGCGGCAAAGCTCACCGCCTCGATCGCGTCGTCGCGCAGCGCCACGCGCTTGGCGTTCTTGGCGTCCCACAGGACCTCCAGCGATGTCGGCGCGTCCTTGAACACGTCCGTCGAATAGGCGATGGCAGTGATGCCCCAGACCCAGGCGACGCCATAGGTCTTGCCGTCGACATTCAATAGGCTGGAATCGCGGAAGGCCGGGTTGAGATCGGCGAAATGCGGCACCTGGGCGGTATCGATCGGCTGGATCACACCCAGTTCCGAAGCCTGGCCGTTCCAGGCGCAGTTCGTCACGATGACGTCATAGACGCCCGGATTGGTCTGCAGCTTGGTGATCATCTCCGATTCGGAGTTGTAGTATTCGTGCACCACGTCGAGGCCGGTCGCGGCCTTGAAGGCTTCCAGCGCCCATTTCTCGTCCGTGCCGTAACCCTGCCAGTTGAGAACCTTGACCTCGCCGGCCGCGGCGGCGCGGCGGCTGATGAAGGGCGACACGCCCAATCCCAAACCGAGCGCCGAGGCGCCCGCCACGAATTTGCGCCGCGACACAGTGCCGAGGCCGGCCTTAAGCCCACGCGTCTTCCCAGTCATTTCCATCCTCCTCCATCGGCACACGAAGCGGTGCCCTCGGGATCGAGCAAAACATGGTTTATGGCGACATTCAAGCGAAGATCGTTTGCATACAAACAAACTGTCCATCACCAATGCTTGAAACTCAAATCTGACCGATAGTGCAGATTTTTCGGAACGGCCATGCTGGGATCGAAGCCGGGCCTTGACTAAGTATCGGTGCGCCGCCGTGATGCTGGCCCAAGATGGACAAGGATCGGGACCGAACAGCTTTATGCCGCAACCGCACAATACCCTGCCGGATCAGACGGAACCGCCCACGGGCGACCTGCCGCTGGTTGCGCGCGACCGATTTCCGCTACTGCGGGACAAGCCCGGCCTCGTCTATCTCGACAGCGCATCCAGCGCCCAGAAGCCCGATTGCGTCATCGACCGGCTGACCCGCTTCTACACGCACGAATATGCCAACATCCATCGCGGCCTCTACCCCTTGAGCGAGGATGCGAGCGAAGCCTACGACCAGGCGCGCGGCCGCGTCGCACGATTTCTGGGAGCCGCCAAGGACGAAATCATCTTCACCCATAACGCCACCGAAGCGATCAACCTGGTCGCCCATGCCTATGGCGACAACAATCTGCGGCCGGGCGATCTGATCCTTACCTCGCTCCTCGAACACCATGCCAATATCGTGCCCTGGCAGCTGCTCAAGGACCGGCACCGGCTGCGCCTGGCAGCCATCGCGATCGACGACGCAGGCGATCTCGACCTTGCGCGCTACGAGATGCTGCTGGCGCGGGAGCCCAAGCTGGTCTGTGTCACGGCCGCCGCCAACACGATCGGCACGGTGACGCCGCTCAGGGAGATCATCGCCATGGCGCACCGTGCCGGCGCATTGGTGATGGTGGATGCCGCCCAGGCGGCACCGCATTTCCGGTTCGACGTGCGGGATCTGGATTGCGACTTCCTCGCCATCACCGGGCACAAGCTCTATGGGCCGGACGGGATCGGCGCGCTCTATGTGAAGGAGACGGTCCTTGCCGACCTGCCGCCCTTCATGGGCGGGGGCGGCATGATCCGTTCGGTCGGCATCGAGCACACAGACTATGCGGAGGGGCCGCGGCGGTTCGAGGCGGGCACACCGGCCATCGGTGCGGCACTGGCCTTCGCGACCGCCCTCGACTTCATCGGCGAGATCGGCTTTGCCGGCATTGCCGCCCACGATGCGGCTCTTGCCGCCTATGCCAGCCAGCGCCTGCCCGAAATCGCTGGCCTCAGGATCATCGGCGCCCCGCGCAAGCGCATCGGCATTCTGTCCTTCGTCATGGACGGCCTGCATCCCCACGATATCGGGACACTTCTGGGCGAAAGCGGCGTATGCCTGCGCGCGGGGCATCATTGCGCGCAGCCGCTGATGGAGCATCTGGGAATCACCGGCACGGCCCGCATTTCATTCGGGGTCCATAACACGATCCATGATGTGGACCGGCTGGTTGACAGCCTCGCCCGCGTGCGGCAGATGCTGCGGTAGGGCAAACTCCGATCGGACCAGCGCGCATGATCGTCATCATCCCGGATGTGCTGACAGAACAGGAACAGCAGCAGCTGAAGACCTTGGCGGCCGAAGCGCCCTTCGTCGACGGCAAGGAAACGGCGGGCTTTCGCGCCAAGCTGGTGAAGAATAACGAGCAAGTCTCGAAGACGGCCGCCAACAAGAAGAAATTGCAGGAAATCGTCGTCACCGCGCTCAACCGGTCGGCCGCGTTCCGGCGCGGCGCCATTCCGCACCACATCCGCCCGCCGCTCATCAGCCGCTATCGCCCGGGCATGACCTATGGCGCCCATGTCGACGACGCGCTTATGGGCTCCGCCAATTCGCGCGACCGCACCGATGTCTCGGTCACGGTCTTCATCAACGATGCGACCGATTATGAAGGCGGCGAACTGGTCATCCATTCGCCTTTCGGCGTCCAGGAAGTGAAGCTGCCGGCGCGCTATGCGGTGGTCTATCCGTCCGGCACCCTGCATGAGGTGGCCGAGGTGACCAAGGGCGAGCGCCTGGTCGCCGTCACCTGGGTGCAATCCTATGTGCGCGACGAGCGGCACCGGCAGTTCCTGTCGGATGCGCTCGACGTGCGCGACAAGCTGCATGCGCTGGACCCGAAATCGCCCGAAACGGACAAGGCCTTCCGACTCTACACCAACCTGCTGCGCATGTGGGCCGAGACCTGACCGCGCCTCAGCGCGCGAAGGCCTCGGCGAAGAAATCCGCCATCCGCTCCAGCCAGCGGGCGCGATTGCCCTGCTTGTAGATGCCGTGGCCTTCATCCGGGAAGGTCAGCAGCCGATAGGGAATGCCGCGCGCATCCAGGTCCTTCACGGCAAGCTCGGTGTTGGTGGGCGACACATTGCTGTCGCTGAGGCCATGCACGATCAGCAACCGGCCCTTGATCTTGTCCACGAAATTGCGCGGCGAGGCGTTGAAGTAGCGTTCCGGGAACTGTTCCGGCGTTCCGCCCATCATCTCCTCGCTATAGGCGCGGCCATGGGGCATTTCCGTATTGTGATAGTCGATGCCGAGCTCGTACATGCCGCAGATGGGGCAAGCCGCATCGACCAGATCGGCAAAGCGCGTGATCGCCACCCAGGAGGAATAGCCGCCATAGGAGAGGCCGGCGACACCGATGCGCCCGCGTCTCGCCTTGCCGGCGGCAATCAGCGCCTCGATACCGGTCCGGATATCGTCCTGCTCGCGCCCGCCCCAGCCATCCTCCTTGATGCTTTCGCGGAAGGTGCTGCTGAAGCCGGTCGAGCCCCGGTAATTGGGATCGAGCACGGTAAAGCCCGCCTGCACCAGGAATTGGAGAACCGGATGGCCCCAATCCTCGCTATGCCAGGTGGGGCCGCCATGGACCCAGACGATGAGGCCGCGGCTGCTGCCCTCGGGTTCGTAGAGCCAGCCCTGGATGCGCACGCCGTCACCCGAGGTCCAGCGGAAGTCCTGCGCCTTTGTAAAGCGCAGATCCGTCGAGTCCGGCAGCGAGGCGGCGAGCTTCGCGGCATGACCCGCCGGATCCAGGCGCATGAACGCATGGGGACCGGTCGAGCCATAGGTTTCGACGATCCAGGAACCATCAGGCGTCTGCTGCAGCGGAAGGATACTCTTCCCCGCAATCCGCGGAACCGTCTCGCGCCGTGTCGCGAGATCGAGTTGCACGGGTTTCAGCCGGCTTTCAACGAATTCGACCAGCATGACGGTGTTGCCGTCATGCCCTGCCAGCACGCTTTCGATGTTGCGGTTGGGATCGTCGACGATCCAATCGACCTTGCCGTCCTCAAGGCCCATCACGCCGACACGGGCATGGTGTCCGGTTTCGGCCAGCAGCAGGATGCGCGCATCGTCCAGCCAATGCGCATAGGCGCGCAGCTTGGCGCCGGCATTATAGAACTCTCGGTCGCCGCTGCCGTCCCAATTGGCGAGCCAGACCTGCGTGCCGGCGGGGTGGAGGTCGCCGCGATGATAGAGGACATGCCGTCCGTCCGGACTGATTTCCGGGCAACGGTCGACGATGGAATGAGCGCGGGCGATCACCCGGCATGTGCCCCTGGGCAGATCGCGCGCATAGAGCCAGGACCCGTCGGTGCCCTTGCCCGCCGCATAGTCGAAATCGGCCGTGTAAAGAACCGACCTGCCGTCCGGATGAAACGTGCCGCCAAAGACATAATGGTCCGATTGTTCCGGCGAAAGCGGCAGCAGACTGCCCACCGCCGCGTCCAGCAGGAAGAGCCGGTCATGCTCGTTGCCGCCCTTCCCTTGCGAAACAACCAGCAGGCCTCCGTCATCGCTGATGCCGTTGACGAAGAAATGGTCGCCGCCATCCGTCACCTGGCGCGGCGGCGCGGAGCCGTCCGTCGGCACGACCCAGACATTGGCGGCCTCGGTCGGGCCGCTCCACGACCAGGCGAGCCATTTGCCATCCTTCGAGACATGGGGTGTCCAAGTGACGCCATAGCGCGTCCAGCGCGCCGCGAGATCGCTGAAACCCGCACTCATGAAAAGGCCCGAGAAAAGAAATCGGCGATGTGGCGATAGAGCTGGCGCTGATTCCGCGGACGGCCGATGCCGTGGCCTTCATCGTCGAAAGTGAGCAATTCATAGTCGATGCCCGCGGCCTTCAGGCGCCGGACCACATCGGTCACGTTCTGCGGTGTCACATTGGGATCGTTATCGCCCTGGACGATAAGGAGCTTGCCCTTGATGTCCTGGACGAAATGAATGGGCGACCGGTCATGGAAACGCTGCGGCGCCGTCGCCGGCGAGCCGCCCATCATTTCTTCCGAATAGGGCCGCAGATCGGGCCGCGTCGTCTCATAATCCACCACCAGATCGGTCATGCCGCAGATGGGTGCCGCCGCCGCGATCGTCTCCACGGGGAAATGCGTGATCGCCCACCAGGAGGAATAGCCGCCATAGGAGGTGCCGGTGATGCCGACCTTGCCCTTCATGGCGATGCCGTCGCGGATCAGCGCCTCGGCGCCGATGCGGATGTCCTCCTGCTCCAGCCCGCCCCAGCCTTGGATCCTGATCGATTCCTCGAAGGCCAGGCTGAAACCGGTCGAACCGCGATAGTTCGGCGTCAATACGTGGAACCCGCAGGCGGCGTAATATTGAATTTCCGGATCGAAGGAATCCTCGTCGTGATGGGTGGGTCCGCCATGGACCAGCAGGATGGTGCCGCGCACCGCATCCGTGGCGCGGTAGAGCCAGCCCTGAATTTCCAACCCATCCACCGATTTCCAGCGATAATCCTCGGCGGGCACCAACTCGTCGGTGCCGATGCCGGGCCGCGTCGGATGCTCGGCAAGCTGCCGCACCTGCCGATAGGGCGGCGCCGGTTCAAGCTGCAGCAGCCGCGCCGGATGGCGCGCGTCGTAATGCCAGGACACCCATTGCCCGCCCGCCGTGACGCCGACCGGGTCGTAGGTCCCGGTGCCCGGCGCAAACGGTGCTTCCGCCCGCGTCGCCGGATCGAGCAGCGACATATGGGACCGGGCATGGCGGTTTTCCTCGACCACGATCCTGTCGCATCGTTTCAGCCACATGGCGTCCTCGGCATTGCGCGCGGCATCGTCCACCAGCCAGTCGATGGTCGCGGTGTCGACATGCCACAGGCCGATGCGGCGATGCGGCTTGCCCTCGGCCGCCAGCACCACATGCCGACTGTCGGGCGACCAGGCGCCGTCCACCTTCGCCGCCGCACCGACATTCACAATCTCGCGATCGAAGCTGCCATCCACCGCCGCCAGCCACAATTGGCAGCCGGCGGGGTCGAGATCCTTGCGTTCATAGAGAACGAACCTGTCGTCTGGCGAAACCAGCGGCCACATGAAGGCGGCCTTTTCCGGCCGCGCCAGCGCCCTTTTCTCGCCCGTCTCGATATCGTGGAGATAGACGATGGACGGTTCAATCTCCTCGCCGCTCTCGGGATCGACATTGGCGGCGTAGACCAGGCTGCGATTGTCGGCCAGAATCTCGCCGCCACGGATGTAATAATCCGGCTCTTCCGGCGTCAGGCGGCGCGGCGCGCGGCCGTCCGGGAAGACCTGCAGCAGGCTGATCCGCTCGTCTCCGCCCGATGATTGCCCGACGACGATCGAACGGCTGTCCCGCGCCCAGACGAAATAATCGCAGTCGCGCCCGTCATCGACCAGGCAGCGCGGCCCAGCACTGCCATCGGCCGGCTGCAACCACAGTTGGGTGGTGGGCGCGAGCTTCGCCCAGATCCAGGCAAGCTGCGTGCCGTCCGGCGACAGGCCCGCCGAATAGATCGTCGGCAGATCCAGCAAACGGTCGAGAAAGGCGTCTTGCGCCGCGATATCCGGTAATTTGGTCATGATGCGCTATGGCTCGATATGATGACAGGCCGCGAGGTGCCGCTTACCATAGCCGACCAGCGACGGTTCCGCCTGTCCGCAAATCGCGGTGGCCTTCGGGCAGCGCGACTGGAAGCGGCAGCCTGCGGGCGGGTTGATCGGCGATGGCAGATCGCCTTCCAGCAGCAGCCTTTCACGGTCACGTTCCGTGCGCGGGTCGGCAATCGGCACGGCGGAAATCAGCGCCTGGGTGTAGGGGTGCAGCGGCCTGGCATAGAGATCGTCGCGCTCGGCGATTTCCATCACCTTGCCGAGATAAAGCACCATCACCCGATGGCTGATATGCCGCACCACCGCCAGATTGTGCGAGATGAAGAGCAGGGAGAGGCCAAGCTCGCGCTGGATCCGCATCAGGAGATTGATGATCTGCGCCTGGATGGAAACATCCAGCGCCGAAACCGGCTCGTCGCACACGATGAGCTTGGGCTTCAGGATGATGGCACGCGCAATGCCGATGCGCTGGCACTGTCCGCCGGAGAATTCGTGCGGGAAACGATTGGCCATGGCGGGCGAGAGGCCCACCAGCTCCATCGTCTCCAGCACGCGCTGCCGCACCGCCTTGCGGTCGAGTTCGGGATGGAAGATGCGCAAGGGCTTGCCGATGATGGTCTCGACCGACATGCGCGGATCGAGCGAGGCCAGCGGATCCTGGAAGATGATCTGCATATGCCGGCGCGCCTGGCGCATGGCTCTCCCATCGAGACCGAGCAGATCCTGCCCCATCCACAGCACACGGCCGTCGGTCGGTTCGATGAGGCGCAGGATGGCGCGGCCCAAGGTGGTCTTGCCGCAGCCCGATTCGCCGACGATGCCCAGCGTCTCGCCGGCCCTGAGTTCCAGCGACACGCCATCGACCGCGCGCACCGGCGCCCCAGTCCCGCCGAAAAGATGCGCGGCCCGCATCGGGAAATGCACCTTGAGGTCGTCGACCTTGAGCAACGTCTCGCTCATACCCGCACCTCGCGCATATGGCAGGCCAGGCGATGGCCCTCCTTGCCCGATTTGAGCGGCGGTGTCACGTCGCAGATTTCCGCCTTGAGCGCGCAGCGCGGTGCAAACGGACAGCCCGGCAGATCGCCCATCGCCGCGCGCGGCTGGCCGGGAATGGTAAGAAGCTCGCCATGGGTCGCGGCATCGAGGCGCGGGGTCGCCGCCAGCAGCCCTTCGGTATAGGGATGGCGCGTATCGTGGAAGATGTCGTCGATGCGCCCTTCTTCCATGATACGGCCGCCATAGAGCACGACGACCCGGTCGCACAATCTGGCGATGACGCCGAGATCGTGCGTGACGATGGCGATGGCCGTGCCGAGATCGCGCCCCAGTTCGGCCATCAATTCCAGGATCTGCGCCTGCACGGTCACATCGAGCGCCGTGGTGGGCTCGTCGGCCAGCAGCAAGGCCGGCTTACACAGCAGGGCCATGGCGATCATCACGCGCTGGCGCATGCCGCCGGAAAATTCGTGCGGATAGAGGGAAATGCGACGTCGTGCCTCCGGAATGCGCACCCGCTCCAGCATCTCGGTGGCGGCCTTCAGGGCCGCTGCTTCCGACATGCCCTGGTGCACGGTCAGCACCTCGGTCAATTGCCGGCTCACCCGCATATAGGGGTTGAGCGAGGTCATCGGGTCCTGGAAGATCATCGACAGGGACGAGCCGCGGATATGGTCGAGTTCCGCCATCGGCCGGTTGAGCAGTTCCGTGCCGCGGAAGCGTACGCTGCCGGTGGCGCGGCCGTTGCTGGCCAGCAACCCCATGATGGAAAGAAGCATCTGGCTTTTGCCGGACCCGGATTCGCCGACGATGCCGACCACTTCGCCGGGCCGTATGTCGAAGCCGACATTGTCGAGCGCCGTCACCCAGCCCTGCGGCAGCTTGAAGCGCACGCTCAAGCCCGCGACGGCCAATAGGGGCTGCTCAGCGTTCATTGGGGTCGAATGCATCGCGCAAGCCGTCGGTGATGTAGTTGAGGCAGAACAGCGTCAAGGCAAGGAAGCCGCCCGGCAGCAGCAGAAGGCGGGCGTCCGTTTCCAATTCCCGCGCGCCGTCGGAAATCAAGGTGCCCCAGCTCGCCGCCGGCGCCTGCACGCCGATGCCAAGGAACGAAAGGAAGCTCTCGGTGAGGATCGCCTCCAGCACCAGCAGGCTCGAATAGACGATGACGACATTGACCGAATTGGGTGCCACATGCTGCCAGATGATCTGCCAGCTGCTCATGCCGCCAGCCCGTGCCGCCTCGACGAATTCGCGATTGCGCAGGCTCACCGCCTGGCCTCGTGCGATGACTGCCGGGGTCAGCCACAGCGTGATCACCACGGCGATGAAGAGAGAGACATTCTTCATGCCCAGGAGGTCGCCCAGGCTCACATTGATCATGATCACCAGGAACATGAAGGGGACGCTGAGGAGGATATCGACGAAGCGCATCATCAGATCGTCGATGCGTCCGCCTAGATAACCGGCCGTGGCGCCGTAGACGACGCTGATGAGGACCGAGGCCAGGGCGCCGACGAAGCCCAGCGCCAGCGACACCTGCCCACCATCGAGCACGCGCAGCAGGAGATCCCGCCCCAGATCGTCGGTGCCGAAAGGATGCAGCGAGAAGAGATCGACCGGGGCCGAGAGGTTCTCGAAATCCGCATCTTCCGCCGTATAGGGCATGAAATGCGGCACGACGAAGCAACCGAAGATGATCAGCAGCAGGATACCGAAGCTGACGACCGCCAAGCGGTTGCGCGAAAAGCGATAGAGCGAGGCGCGGAAGGGCGAGAGCCCCCTCTGCGGCGCCGTCACCGGGGCGGCTTCGGCCAGATCACTCATAGCTCACCTTCGGGTCGAGCCAGCTGCGCGCAAGATCGGTCAGGATGTTGGCGCCGATGACGATGGCGCCATAGAACATGGTGACACCCATGACCAACGGATAGTCGCGGCCCGTCGCCCCTTCGACGAAGAAGCGGCCGATGCCGGGAATCTGGAAGATCTGCTCGATGACGATCGAGCCGGTGATGGTGACGGCGGTGGCGGGGCCCAGATAGGCCACGACCGGCAGGATGGCGCCGCGCATGGCGTGGGCGATGATCGTACGCCTGGCGCCGATGCCCTTGGCGCGCGCGGTCCGCACATAGTTGCTGCGCAGAGTTTCGATCATGCTGGCGCGCATCAGGCGCGAGACATAGGCGATGCCGGGCAAGGACAGCGTGACGATGGGCAAGACCTTGAAGGACCAGGTCCCATCCCATCCGGCGATGGGCAACCAGCGTAGATCGAGACCCAGCGCCAATTGCAGG
The DNA here is from genome assembly GCF_041918875.1 of Dongia sp. Classification (GTDB taxonomy): domain Bacteria; phylum Pseudomonadota; class Alphaproteobacteria; order Dongiales; family Dongiaceae; genus Dongia. The sequence continues at coordinate 55,442 of NZ_JAYRUV010000018.1, read as the reverse complement.
ACCGGGCCGATGACGAAGACCGGAATGGCAAGCCCCACCATGGCGACGGCCCCGGCGGCGTAGTCGACCGAACCGTTGCGGCGAAGCGCGCCGGCAATGCCGAGAGCAAGGCCGATGAGGGTGGAGATGATCATGGCCCAGATGCCGACTTCAAGCGAGGTAGGCAAGCCGATCGCGATCAGTTCCGAGACGTTATAGTCGCGGTATTTCATCGACGGGCCGAAATCGAAATGAAGCACACCCCAGATCCAGCGGCCGAACTGCATCCACAGCGGTTCGTCGAGGTGGAAGGCGCGCTCGACATTGGCGCGGATTTCATCGGGGACGCGGCGATTGCCCGAAAAGGGCCCGCCCGGGGCGATGCGCATCATGAAAAAGCTGATCACCGCCAGCGCGATCAAGGTCGGGATGGCGCCGAGCACGCGGCGGATGGCGTAAGTGAGCATGAGCTTCCAGTGGCGGCCAGGCTGTGACGGGGCGGCGCTCCCTGCGCCACCCCGCCCGCATCCTATTCGGAAAGCGACATGAAGCGTGTCGGATGCACGTCGGCCGGATTGTCCACCCAGCCCTGGAGCTTGCTGCCGATCAGATGACGGTTGGGACTGGAGGCGATCGGCGCCACCAGATAATCGTCGAGCAGCGCCTTCTCGGCCTCGGCCAGGACCTTCCAACGTTCGGCCTGATCGGTCAGCGGCATCGCCTTGTCGAAGGCCGCCTCGAAAGCCGGGCTCTTCCAGTGATAGCCGACCTCGGCGCGGGGATCCATATAGGCCAGATAAGTCTCCGGCCCCGGGAAATCGCCGATGAGGTTGTCGTTGAACACATCCCAGCCGCCGGCATTGAATGCCGCGAGCCAGCCGTCGCGGTCCTGCGCATTCACCTTGGCATCGACGCCCAGCACCTGCTTCCACATCACGGCGATGGTCTCGGCCTGCTTCTTATAGGCGTCGTTGTTGCTGGATTCGATGGTGAGCGAGACCGGCTTATCGGGACCGAAGCCCGCTTCGGCATAGAGCGCCTTGGCCTTGGCAACCCGGTCTTCCTTGCTCATGCCGGCCTCGGTCACTTTGGGCGCATCGTAGCCGGGAATCGGCACGACATAGCCATAGTTGACGACATAGCCGCCCTTCACCACCTTGTTGACCAGCGTCTCGCGGTCGATCGCCATGGAGAGCGCCTGCCGCAGCTTGATATTGTCGAAGGGCGGCTTGGTGATGTTGAAGCTCATATAGTTGGTCTCGGTCGAGGCCGAGATATGCACCTGCTCGCCGAATTCACCCTGCAGCGCATCGATCTGCGCGGTCGGGATATCGGCGGTGGTGTCGAGTTCGCCCGCGCGCCACAGTTTCACGGCGGTGCTGTCATCTTCGGTGACACGGTAGACGACCTTGTCGATCTTGACGCTGGCGGCATCCCAGTAATTGGGGTTCTTTTCCAGCGTCACATGGCTCTGCGGCACGTTCTCGGTCAGGATATAGGCGCCGTTGGTCACGATATTGCCCGGCTTGATGAAATCCTTGCCGAACTTCTCCAGACTCGCCTTGTGCAAGGGCGGCGCATAGAAGGAGCCCAGCACGAAGAGCGTATGCGGCGCCGGCGCGTCGAGCTTCAGCACCAGGGTACTGGCGTCCGGTGCGGAGATGCCGACCGATTTCGGATCCTTGCTCTTGCCCTCGACGAAATCCTGCGCGCCGGCGACGCGGATGGTCGAGGTGAAGATGTAGGATTTGTCGGAGGCGGTATCGGGCGAGATGGTGCGGATGATGCCGTCGACGAAATCCTGCGCCGACAGCGGATCGCCGTTCGACCATTTGAGGCCTGCGCGCAGATGGAAGGTATAGGTGAGGCCGTCGTCGCTGATGTCCCACTTTTCGGCGGCACCCGGAATGACGGCACCGGCGGCATCGCTGCCCACCAGCCCTTCATAGGCGTCGTCGAGCACCCAGCCTTCCCAGGCGAGGAAATTGATATGCGGGTCGAGCGTGCCGATGGTGGCGCCGATCCCGCGGTTGAGCACCGTCTCCGCCGACGCCGTGCCGGCCGAAAAAGCCAGCAGCGCCGCCACGCCGGTCGCCAGCGCGAACTTCCTCATCAACATGATTTTCTTCTCCCGATCGTTTCAAACCCTGTCGTCGATATCGCCGGTCGGTTGTTCCGACCTGTCCGCACCACCCTAGCGCCCCTCGCCCAAATTGCACAAATGGGCTAAAAGAGATGGTGAGCGCATTTGCTGCGCCGCAACAATGCGTTATAATTAGCTGTATACAGCTTTTCAGCCACTCTAATCGACGATATGGGGGCCCTGTCAAGCGGCTCCCCCGAATTCGAGGATCCCCCATGAACGTTTCCCTTGATGCCGCCCTTGCCGAAGCGGAAAGCCGCTATGCCGCCGCCAATCCGGCGAGCCTTGCCCGCCATGAGGGCGCCCGGAGCGCCATGCCGGGCGGCAATACCCGGACTGTCCTCCATTATTCGCCCTTTCCCCTGGCCTGGAGCAAGGGCGAAGGCGCCGTGCTGACCGATCTCGACGGTCACACCTACACGGACTTCCTCGGCGAATATTCGGCCGGCCTCTACGGCCATTCCAATCCGAAGATCCAGGCGGCGCTCAAGCGCGCGATCGACGACGGCACCGTGCTGGGCGGGCCTAATATCTATGAGGCCGAGCTCGCGGGCCTGCTCAAGAACCGCTTTCCCTCGCTGCAGCAATTGCGCTTCTGCAATTCCGGAACGGAAGCCAATGTCTTTGCGCTGATGACGGCGCAGGCCCATACGGGCCGCAGGAAGATCATGGTGTTCGACGGCGGCTATCATGGCGGGGTGCTTTATTTCGGCCATGGCGGCATTCCCATCAACCTGCCGCTCGACTGGATCGTCGCCCCCTATAACGATGTCGAGGGCACGCTCGACCTCATCCGCCGCCATGGCAGTGACCTCGCCGCCATCCTGGTCGAACCGATGCTGGGCAGCGGCGGCTGCCTGCCGGCGCGCAAGGATTTCCTCAGCGCGCTCCGCCAGGCCGCGAGCGAACTCGACATCATTCTCATCTTCGACGAAGTCATGACCTCGCGCCTCTCCTCCGGCGGCCTGCAGGCGGCCCTCGGCGTCACCCCGGACATGACGACCCTCGGCAAATATCTGGGCGGCGGCTCCTCCTTCGGCGCCTTTGGCGGGCGGGCCGATATCATGGGCCATTACGATCCGGAAAAGCCCGGCCATTGGCCCCATGCCGGCACCTTCAACAACAATGTGCTGAGCATGGCGGCGGGCCTCACGGGCCTGCGCGACATCTACACGCCGGCGGCCGCGATGGAACTCAATGCCAAGGGCGACCGCCTGCGCGACGGATTGAATGCGCTCGGCGAAAAGCACGATATCGGGCTGAGTACGACCGGTTACGGTTCCTTCATCGGCCTCCACTTCACCAGGGAGATCGTCGACCGGCCGCAGCATCTTTCGGCGGAAGAAGAAGCGCAGCACGGCAAGCTGCATAAGCTGATGCATCTCGATTTCATCGCCGCCGGCCTCTTCTTCGCCCGGCGCGGCTACATGGCGCTGAGCCTCGCCTTGACCGACGGTGATATCGACCGCTTCCTCTCGCAGACAGAGGAATTCATCACCTCGCGCCGGCCCCTGCTCGCGGCCTGATCATTAAGCCCCCTCGCCCCGCGACAGCGGGGTGAGGGCCGGGGTGAGGGGTTGTCGCGTCAGTCTCTCACGTCCCCAGATAGTCGCGGATGGCGGGGTGCCGTGATGCCAGCACCTCGGCCGTCGGACCGCTCACGGCGACCTTGCCGGCGGCAATGAAGGCGGTGTGATCGGCGGCGAAGGCCGCGTCCGCCGGATCGTGGGTCACCATCAGCACGGTCAGGCCGTTCTGGTCCTTGAGCGACAGGACCAGGTTCAGCATCTCGCGCCGCAGGGCGGGTCCCAGCGCGGCAAAGGCTTCATCCAGCATCAGCACAGGGCGCTTCCTCAGGATACAGCGGGCGATGGCGACACGCTGGCGCTCGCCGCCCGAAAGCTGGCCCGGCAGGCGGTCCTCGAAACCGGAAAGCCCGACCTCGCTCAGCGCCCAGGCGACCGCATCCTTCTCCGCCGCGTTGAGGCGCAGGCCCGGATGAAGTCCCAGCCCTACATTCTGCACGACGCTGAGATGCGCAAAGAGATTGTGATCCTGGAACAGCGTCGTCACCGGCCGCGCATCGGGGGCAAGGTCCGTGATATCCACGCCAGCGACGGCGATGCGGCCGGTCTGCGCCGTCTCGAAGCCGCCGATCAAGGCCAGCAGCGTGCTCTTCCCCGCCCCGCTCGGGCCGATGACGGCCATCACATCGCCCTGCTCGACGCCGAGGTCGAAATGCATCAGCAGGTCTTCATAGGTGAATTCGAGACCCGTTACCTCAATGTAGCTCACGGCCACCCACCACGCGTTCGATCGTTGCATAAGCGGCCAAGGTCAGCGCCAGCAGGACGAGCGCCGTGCTGGCGGCTCCTTCCAGGCGATAGGCGCCGAGCTGGCCATAGAGCAGCAAAGTCAGGTTGACCAGGTCTTGATTGCCGAACAAGGCGATGGCGCCGAGATCGCCCATCGAGATGACGCTGGCAAGCGCCAGCGCCGTGCCAACGGGCCGGCGCAGGGTCGGCCAGTCGATTTCGCGCCAGCGATGCCAGCCCTTGATGCCCAGGGCCGCGCAGAGCTTGTCATGGCGCTCGGCGGCGACGCCCAGGGCCGGCTCCAGGATGCCCAGCACGAAAGGCAGAGCCATCGCCGCATTCAGGATCATGACGCCCGGCATGGCCAGGCGGTAGAGATCGACGCGTCCGGCAGCCGCCAGGAAAATGCCCGTGCCGATCACCATCGGCGAAACGAAAAGGCCGAATCGCCCGACAAGGCCCAGGAAAACGGCGCTACGCCGATAAGCGCGCGCGATCAGGCGCTGGCGCGCCTGCGCCAGGAAATAGCCGCAAACAGTTGCGAGCGCGCCGCCGGCAAGGCCCAGAGCGAGACTGACGAACGACGCATCGATAAGGCTGGCCGGGGCGGCGGCGGCCTTCATCCCGGCAATCCCCCTTTGCAGCAGGGCCACCACCGGCAAGGCGAGGAACAGGGCGCCCGCCAGGATGAGTGCATAGTCGATAAGACGCGCCTGCAGGCCGTTGCCGTCATAGCGGCGGATCGAGAGACGCGTGCTGGTGCCCAGCGCCATCTCCCGCCCCGCGCGCCACACGGCCCATGCGCCGCCGGCACAAAGCACCACTTGCAGCAAGGCGAGCATCGCTCCCAGGCGCAAGTCGAAATCGAAGCGCAATGCCTGATAGATCGCCACCTCCAGCGTGGTCGCGGCGGGCCCGCCGCCCAGCGTCAGCGCCACGGCGAAGGTCGTGAAGCACAGCATGAACACGATGACGGCGATACCCGGCAATTGCTGGCGCAGGAGCGGCAGCTCGATGAAGCGGAACACGTCCCGCCCGCCCATGCCGAGCTGGGCGGCGAGGCGCCAACTTTCCGGCGGCACCGCGGCATAGGCCGGCAGCAGCAGACGGATGGCCAGCGGTAAATTGAAGAAGACGTGTGCGACGAGGATGCCGCCCAGCCCATAGAGGCGCGGCTGCCAGTCCACCCCCATGCCGGCGGCGGCGCTCGCGAGATAGCCGCTGCCGCCATAGACCGCGACGATTCCGAAAATGCCGACGATGGTCGGCATCACCATGGGGAGCGCGCACATCCGCAGCAGCCATGCGCGGCCGGGAAACGCCGCGCGCCGCGCCAAAGCCCGCGTCATCGGAACGGCTGAAAGCAGCGACAAGAGAGTCGAGAGCAGCGCCTGCCACAAGGTGAAGCCGAGAACCCGGCCCAGATAGGCGAAGGATATGGCGGATTCGCCACCGCCGCCGGCCACCAGCAACAGCACGAAAACGGCGACGGCAAACCCCGCCAGGACCGCCGCCAGTCCGAAACCGGTAAGGACAGACGCGGAGAATGCGCCCACCCTCCCCGTCCCGATCCGCGTTACTGGCTGATGCTCTCGACCCATGCCCTGATCCAATCGTCGCGGTGGGCCGCGGCATCGTCGGCCGAGAGCAGCAGCGATTTCCGCGGCTTGGACAGGGCGGCGAATTCCTGCGGCAGGTCGGCGCCGATATCGCGCACCGGATACATGTAGTTCGTGGTCGGGATGATCTTCTGCGCCTCAGCCGAAATCAGGAATTGCAGGAAGGATCTGGCGAGATCCGCATGGGTCGAGCTTGTCGTCCGCCCCGCGACCTCGACCTGCATGTAATTCCCTTCCGGAAAGACCAGCGCCTTGTAGCGGTCGGTCTTCTCCACGATCTGGTGATAGGCGGGCGAAGTCGTATAGGAGAGCACCATCGGCGCCTCCCCTTGCGTGAAGAGGCCGTAAGCCTCGCTCCAGCCCTTGGTCACGGTGAGAATCTTCGGCTTCAGCCCGGCCCAGGCATCGCCGGCCCTTTCGCCGTAAACCTCGCCCAGCCACATGACGAGGCCGAGCCCCGGCGTGCTGGTGCGCGGATCCTGGATGAGAATCTTCGGCGCATCCTTGCCGTCGATGAGTTCGGCAAGGCTCTGTGGCGGGTCTTTCAGCTTCTCGCTGTCATAGACGAAGGCGAAATAGCCCCAATCGTAGGGCACGAAATCCGCATCCCGCCAGTCGATCGGCAGGGCAAGACCGGAGAGATCGGCGCCGTGCGGCGCGATGAGGCCGGTAGCCTTCGCCTCGGCCGTGAGATTGGTGTCGAGGCCCAGCACCACATCGGCCTTGGTGTTCGCGCCTTCGAGCTTGAGCCGCGCCAGCAAGGCGGCGCCGTCTTCCAGCGCCACCCAGGAAACGTCGCACTGGCACTGCGCTTCGAAAGCCTTTTCCAGGACCGGGCCCGGGCCCCATTCGCTGGTGAAGGAATTATAGGTGTAGACGGTCAGGACCGGCTTTTCGTCGGCGCCGGCGGCGTTCGCCGCGAGAAGGCCGGCCGAAGCCAGGATGGTGGAAAGCAACAGATGGCGCAGCCGCATGATTTCATCTCCTCCGCTGGGGGTGCCGGCGGAAGATAGAAATCGGGATTGGCGCTGACGGAGCTTCAATCGCTGACTCATATCCCTCCGCCGGCATGACCCGGATCAGGTTCCGCGGGTTGAAGCGCCCATTCGCTTCTCTCAGCCCCTGGAAAAATGGGGCACCCCGTTGAGTGGCGGCCACTTTCTGCGAGGACGGGCTTGTTTGTCAAGCGGTGCGGGAATCAGGCTCGGCCCAGCCATTCGGCATGGCGCGGATGGGCAAGGCGTTCGCCGAGCCGGTGCAAGCGCGCGTCACGCAAGGCAATGAGGTATGGCGAGTCGTTGCCGGCCACCATCTCCGCCTCGCACCAGCTGGCGGCGACCAGATTGAGCGTGGTCTTATATAGTTCAAAGCGCGGCATCTGCGCGGCACCGATCCGCGGTTCGATCAGCGCTGTTTCCGCCGCGACACCGAGACCCGTTTCCATCGACACCGCCGCGAGATCCCAGAGCGGCTCCTCCATGGCGGCGAATTCCCAATCGATCAGCAGCAGCCGGCCATCGGCACGGCGCAGGAAATTGGCGGGGTTCGGATCGATATGGCAAGGCGCCAGCGGCATCGGGTTGCGCTGCAGGGCAAGGCGCACGGGTTCTAGCATGCGCCGCGCTTGCCGCATCGCCGGCGCGGGCGCCAGGTCCAGATAGAGATCGATCGCCTGGAAGAGTCCCTGCCGGAAGGGAAAGGCGATCTTCGACCGATGCAGCCGCGACAGAAGATCGAGCGCCGCCGCCAGGGTCGCGGGGTCGGCGAACGCCGCATCGTGCAGGGCTTCGGCGCCGCTTGCAAAGGCGGTGATGTACCAGCCGGCGTCGGGATCGGCGGCAAGCACGGGCGGCGCTATACCGAGATCGGCAACGGCGGCCGCATTGAGCGGTTCCGCGCGGCGGTCGAGATAGCGCGAGGCACTCGTTCCCGGCCAGCGCAGGACCAGATCCAGATCCGCCGCCTGCAGCCTAAAGGAACGATTGGTGATCCCGCCCAGCAGGCTGACCCGCCAGGCCGCGCGCGGATGGGCGGCCAGCAGGGGTACGATGGTAAACAGAGTCTCGATTTCAGGTGCCGGATGCATGCAGCCGCATAACTTATCGCGGGCCATGATGGCAAGGAACGCTTAGCGCCTTGCCAGAAAGGAACGGCTCTGTCACGGTCCCGGAACCCCGGCCCGGAACCCCAGCCAAGGAGCGAGCTAGAGATGCCCGGCGACGTCCATTTCTTTTCCGTCCCCGATTCCAGGGTGACGCTGGTTGCACTGACGGGCGACGCGACCTTGACCGCCGAACTGAAGCTTCACGTCTCGGCGGCCGGCCACGAAGCGGTGACGCTCGTCGTCGTGACGGACCCGGAGAAGGCCGCGAAGGCCCTTGCCGAGGCTGGCACGCAGGGTGTCGCCCTTTACGATCTGCGTGGCGGCGGCACCAGCCACCATAACCTGCTGGCGGCGATCCCCGCCATTTCGCGCGGCGGTCCCGTCATCGGCCTGGTCGACAGCGAAGCCTCGCAGATCGCCCAGGGCGCGCAGGCGGCGGGGGCTACCGATGTCATCGCGCGCGCCGATCTGTCGCCGCCGCTGCTGCGCCGCGCCTTGCGCTATGCCCTGGCCAGGAAGGAATCGGAACGAAAGCTGGCGCGCCTGCGCCTGTTCGATCCGGTGACCAGCCTGCCCAGCCAGATCCTGTTCTGGGAGATACTGTCGCTGGCGGTCCGCCGCGCCAAGCGCAACCGCGATTTTTTCGCCGTCATGCTGGTCGATATCGAGAATTTGCCCGACGGGCAGGGAGAAGACGGGCCCTATCGCGACGTCGCCATGCGCGAGCTGGCTGAACGCATCGCGCCGATCCTGCGCGCCAGCGATACGATCGCCCGCTTCGAGCAGCAGCAACTGGCGATCCTCGCCGAATCGATGCCGCGCGTCGAGGATATCCAGATCGTCGCCGAGAAGATCATCGAGGAAGTGACCAGGCCGCTCGCCCACGGCATTGGCCCGGAGGCGATCAATGTCGCCGTCGGCATCTCGCTCTATCCGACCAGCGCCACGGGGGCCGAGGGACTCCTCTCCCGCGCTACCGATGCCATGCTGCAGGCGCGCGAGAACGGCAACAATCTGTTCGTGTTTGCCTGACCCTGCGGTTTGCCCGCGCATGCCGGCACATCCCTTGCATCGTCCCCGACGATGGATGAAGCAAGGGGAAGAATCTGCCCATGTTATCGATGTTCTCGAAGCGCTCCGACGCTGAAAAACCGAACGATCGCAGCCGCATGGACTTAGGCGCGCGCAAGGCGGAAACAAATGGCAATGTCACCCCGCTCAAGGTCCCCCAGGCAGGCTTTGCCGATACGCGGCCGATGCGGCCGGCAACGCCGCAGGCGCCCCAGCGCGCCAAGGTGTTCGAGAATGTGCCCAGCGTCGGCCAGTATCTCTATCACCTCAACGCCGATATCCGCGCCTTCACCCGGGCCGAGACGGCTCATGCCGTCAATTCCTGCACCCCCGTCGAAGTGCAGCGCGTGGCGCGGCTGCTGGCCAAGCTCAAGGGCCGCTATCTGGCGCAGATCGTCGACCTGACCAGCGGCAAGCGCGGCCCGATCGGCGAAATGGATATCGCCGACATCCGCCGCTCGCGCGAAATGGCGGAGGAGGTCGAGCTGGGCCTTGCCGCCCTGCGCCATGCGATCGAGAATGGCGATCTGCCGCTGGACGGTGTCAAAGCCGACTGAAGCCGGAATCGACCGGCGCCGGGCATCTTGCCCGCGCGCATGAGATCGCCTAATCCTGAAGGCCTGCCGATCATTTCACCAGCCTTCAGGACGGATAACAGCATGCGCACGCTCTACCCGGCGATCGAACCCTATCGCACCGGCATCCTCGAAACCGGCGACGGCCACCAGGTCTATTGGGAAATCAGCGGCAATCCGGAGGGAAAGCCGGCCGTGTTCCTGCATGGCGGTCCCGGCGCCGGCTGCAGTCCGGCGCATCGCCGCCTGTTCGATCCGAAGAAGTACCGCGTCCTGCTGTTCGACCAGCGCGGCTGCGGCCGCTCCAAACCCCATGCCAGTCTGGAGAACAACACGACCTGGGATCTGGTGAAGGATATCGAGAAGCTGCGCGCCGTCATGGGCGTCGACAAATGGCAGGTCTTCGGCGGCTCCTGGGGCTCGACCCTGGCGCTCGCCTATGCCGAAACCCATCCCGAGCATGTGAGCGAACTGGTCGTGCGCGGCATCTTCACTCTGAAGCCGCGCGAGATCGCCTGGTACTATCAGGACGGCGCATCGAACCTGTTCCCCGATCTTTGGGAATCGTTCCTCGCCCCCATTCCGGAGCCGGAGCGCGGCGACCTGGTCGGCGCCTATCGCAAGCGCCTGACCGGCAGCGACCCCAAGGCCCAGCTCGAAGCGGCACGCGCCTGGAGCGTTTGGGAAGGCAGCACCATCAAGCTGCTGCCCAACAAGCAGAACAGCAGCAATTACGGCCAGGACCAGTTCGCCCTCGCCTTCGCGCGGATCGAGAATCATTATTTCGTCAATCACGGCTGGCTGGAACCCGACCAGCTCATCCGCGACGCGGGGAAGCTCAGGAACATTCCCGGCATCATCATCCAAGGCCGCTACGACATCTGCACCCCAGCCGTCACCGCCTGGGAATTGCACAAGGCCTGGCCCGAAGCCGATTTCGTCATCGTCGACGATGCTGGCCACGCCTTCGACGAACCAGGCATCCTGCACCAGCTGATCGAAGCGACGGACAGGTTCGCAAAATAAGCCCCCCTCTCCCTAGCCCTCCCCCACGTTGGGGTGAGGGAATCCGGACGAGCTTGTCGGGGCGGACGATACCCTCTCCCCAACGTGGGAGAGGGTCAGGGAGAGGGGGATGGTGCGACCGGGCTTGCTCTACGCCGTTAATTGCCCGTGGCAGTGCTTGTATTTCTTCCCCGAGCCGCAGGGACATTCGGCATTGCGGTTGAGATTGGCCCAGGTCGCTGGATTGTTCTTGTCGATCCCGCCCGGCGCGGCAGGTAGCGGGGCCGCCGGTTGCGGCGCTTCGGCGCGCACTTCGATATGGGAGAGCATCGAGGTCGCCTGTTCGCGCAGGCGGTCCAGCATGCCTTCGAACATCTCGAAGCCTTCGCGCTTATATTCGTTCAGCGGATCGCGCTGGCCATAGGCGCGCAGGCCGATGGCATGGCGCAGATGGTCCATGGCCAGCAGATGCTCTTTCCAATTCTGATCGAGCACCTGCAGGACCAGCGATTTCTCGATGGCGCGCATCAGGTCGGGACCGATATTGGCGGCCTTCTCGGCCATCTTGCGATCCACGGCCTCGACCAGGCGCTCGCGCATCGCCTCGTCGGCGATACCCTCTTCCTTGGCCCAATCGACGAACGGCAGGTCGAGCGCGAAGATGCGCAGCACCTCCTCATGCAGGCCGTTCACATCCCACTGTTCGGCAAAGGCCTTCTCCGGCACATAGCGGCCGATCAGATCCTCGATCACTTCATGGCGCATCGAGAGGACCTCTTCCTTGAGGTCGGGGGCCGCCATCATCTCCTTGCGCTGTTCGTAAACGACCTTGCGCTGGTCGTTCATCACGTTGTCGAATTTGAGCAGGTTCTTGCGGATCTCGAAATTGCGCGCTTCGACCTTCTGCTGCGCCTTTTCCAGCGCCTTGTTGATCCAGGGATGGACGATGGCCTCGCCTTCCTTGAGGCCCAGACGCTTCAGCATCGTGTCCATGCGTTCGGACCCGAAGATGCGCATGAGATCGTCTTCGAGGCTGAGGAAGAAGCGCGAGGCGCCCGGATCGCCCTGGCGGCCCGAGCGGCCGCGCAGCTGGTTGTCGATGCGCCGGCTTTCATGGCGTTCGGTCGCGATGACGAAGAGACCGCCGGCCTCGAGGGCCACTTTCTTGGCCGCCTCGACCTCAGCCACGATCGCCGCGATCTTCGCTTCGCGCTCTGGCCCCGCCGGCATGTCCTTCAATTCGCGCTCGACGCGCATCTTGACGTTGCCGCCCAGCTGGATGTCCGTGCCGCGGCCGGCCATGTTGGTGGCGATGGTGACGGCACCGGGCACGCCGGCATCGGCGATGATATAGGCTTCCTGCTCGTGATAGCGCGCATTCAGCACTGAATGCGGAATCTTCTTCTTCTTCAGATAATCGGCCAGGAGTTCCGATTTCTCGATCGACACGGTGCCGACCAGCACCGGCTGCTGGCGCGCGCGGCATTCCTCGACCAGTTCGGTGATCGCCTTGAACTTCTCGGCCGCGGTCCGATAGACCTCGTCGTCGTAATCCTTGCGGCTGACCGGCACGTTGGTGGGGATCTCCACCACGTCGAGGCCGTAAATATCCGAAAATTCAGGCGCTTCCGTCATCGCCGTGCCGGTCATGCCGGCAAGCTTCGGATACATGCGGAAATAGTTCTGGTAGGTGATCGAGGCCAGCGTCTGGTTCTCGTTCTGGATCGAGACGTTTTCCTTGGCCTCGAGCGCCTGGTGCAGCCCTTCCGAATAGCGCCGCCCTTCCATCATGCGGCCGGTGAATTCGTCGATGATGACGACCTTGTCGTCCTTGACGATATAGTCGACATCGCGCGTGAAGAGCTTATGCGCGCGCAGCGCCTGATTGACGTGGTGGACCAGGCTGATATTGCCGGTATCGTAGAGCGTTCCCGCCTTCATCAGGCCGACGCCGCGCAGCAGTTGCTCGATATGTTCGTTGCCGGCATCGGTCAGCGTGACATGGCGCGACTTTTCATCCTTCTCGAAATCGGCCTCCGCGAGATGCGGGATCAGCTTGTCGACCTTGTAATAAAGGTCGGAATTGTCCTCGGTCGGGCCGGAGATGATGAGCGGCGTGCGCGCCTCGTCGATGAGGATGCTGTCCACTTCGTCGACGATGGCGAAATTGAAGGGCCGCTGCACCATGTCCTCGACCCGGTGCTTCATGTTATCGCGCAAATAGTCGAAGCCGAACTCGTTATTGGTGCCGTAGGTCACGTCGCAGGCATAGGCGGCGCGGCGCTCGGCATCGTTGAGGCCGTGGACGATCGAACCGACGCTCAGCCCCAGGAAGCGGTAGACCTGCCCCATCCAGCCGGCGTCGCGACTGGCGAGATAGTCGTTCACCGTCACCACATGCACGCCCTTGCCTTCGAGCGCGTTGAGATAGACGGCCAGCGTCGCCACCAGCGTCTTGCCTTCGCCGGTCTTCATTTCGGAAATCTTGCCCTGGTGCTGGACCAGGCCGCCCTTGATCTGGACGTCGAAATGGCGCTGGCCGAGGGTGCGCTTGGCAGCTTCCCGGACGGTGGCGAAGGCGTCGGGCAGGATGTCGTCCAGGCTCTCGCCCTTCGTGAGGCGCTCGCGCAAGCCATCGGTGCGGGCCCGCAGATCCTGGTCGGAGAGGACCTGAACCTCGGGCTCCAATGCGTTCACCGCGGCGACCGTCTTGTCCAGGCTCTTAATAAAACGGTCATTCGCGGATCCGAAGACCCGCCTCGCCAACGCCGCGAACATGCTGAGAAACCCTTAAAAATCCGGAATCTGGTTGGGGAAGAGATAGGTCGCGGGCGGGCCCCTGTCAACTTGGGGTGAAGTCACGGAAATCCTTGACCTTTCCGCTTGTAAGGGCCGTTCCCGTTCGGCATAGTCCCCGGCGCCCGCGCGGTTTGCGGCCCCTTTCGGCCGGCCGTCCCGCGAGCGCTTTCAGGCACCAAAGGACACCCCTAATCCCATGGCCAAACAGATTTTCCGCCAGGCTTTGACGGCCGGATTCCTCCTCGCCCTCGCGGCCCATCCCGGCTTCGCCCAGGACAATAGCAGCACGACCGAGCCGCCCGCCGCGGCGCCGGCGCCAGCCGGCCAGCCCGACCCCAAGCTGGTGGTAGCCAAGCTCAACGGGACCGACATCACCCGCCAGGACGTCCTCGATTCCGCGGCTGGCCTCGATCCGCAGATCCGCAACAATGCCGACCAGTTCTTCCCGCAATTGCTCGACCGCTATATTTTCCTGAAGCTGGTGGCCGAGAAGGGCCGCGCCGACGGTCTCGACAAGGATCCGGAGGTGACGAGCCTGGTGCAGGAATCGGTCCGCCAGATCGAAGACAACGCCATCCGCCAGATCTTCTTCAAGAAACTCATCGACGAGAAGGTCACCGACGCCCAGGTCGATGCGCGCTACGACGAGCTCAAGGGCAAGTTCGACGAGGATGCGAAGAAGCTGCCGATCGAACGCGAGATAGCGGCCAGCCACATCCTGGTGAAGACCGAGGACGAGGCCAAGGCCCTCATCGCCGAACTCGACAAGGGCGGCGATTTCGAGAAGCTGGCCAAGGAAAAGTCGATCGACCCCAGCGCCGCCAAGAATGGCGGTGCGCTCGGCTGGTTCACCAAGGGCGCCATGGTCAAGGAATTCGAGGATGCCGCGTTTGCCTTGAAGGAAGGCGAGACCAGCACGGCGCCGGTCAAATCCCAGTTCGGCTATCACATCATCCGCGTCACCGGCGATCGCAACAAGGCGCTGCCGACCTTCGACAAGACGAAAGAAGAGGTGCGGCTCGATTTGGTCGAGGAACTGCGCCAGCAGATCTTCAAGGACCTGAAGGATGCCGCCAAGCTCGACATCGTCGATCCCACCGGCGGCATGAAGCCGGCCCAGTAATCCGGAACGAACGCAACAACCCGACGAAAGGGCCGACGACAGATGGGCGCCAAGGTCTCGCCGCTTGCACCGACCGTGATTCATCCGTTGCCGGCCCTGAAGGGTGTCCGGCTCGCCGCCAGGGAATGCGGCGTCCGCTATAAGGGCCGCAAGGATGTCATGCTGATGGAGGTTGCCGCCGGCAGCACCATCGCCGGCGTGCTGACGCGCTCGCTCACCTGTTCGGCACCGGTCGATTTCTGCCGCAAGCATTTGAAGGGTGGCAAGGCGCGCGCCATCCTGGTCAATGCCGGCAATGCCAATGCCTTCACCGGCAAGGTCGGCGTGCAATC
The DNA here is from genome assembly GCF_041918875.1 of Dongia sp. Taxonomy (GTDB): domain Bacteria; phylum Pseudomonadota; class Alphaproteobacteria; order Dongiales; family Dongiaceae; genus Dongia. The sequence continues at coordinate 40,377 of NZ_JAYRUV010000018.1, read as the reverse complement.
CGCCGATCGCTGCATCAAGGCCGCCGCGAAACATCTAAAGTGCCAGCCGCGCGAAGTCTTCATCGCCTCCACCGGCGTCATCGGCGAGCCGCTCAACGATACCCGCATCACCGACAATCTGCCGGCACTCATCAAGGATCTGCACGAGGATTCCTGGAACGACGCCGCCCGCGCCATCATGACCACAGACACGTTCGAAAAGGTGGCGACGCGCACGGCCATGATCGGCGATGTGGAGGTCACCCTCAACGGCATCGCCAAGGGTTCCGGCATGATCGCGCCGGACATGGCGACCATGCTGGCTTTCGTCGCCACCGACGCCAAGATCCCCGCCGCCATCCTGCAGACCCTGCTTTCGAAGGCGGCCGACCGCTCGTTCAATTGCATCACGGTGGACGGCGACACCTCGACCAGCGACACGCTGCTGCTGGTGGCGACGGGGCAAGGGCCCAGGCACAGGAAGCCGGCCGCCGCCACCGACCCACTGCTCAAGGATTTCCGCGCCGCACTCGACTCGCTCCTCACCGATCTTGCCGTGCAGGTGGTGCAGGATGGCGAGGGTGCCGAAAAGCTCGTCACCATCGACGTCTCGGGCGCCGCCAGCGCCGCCGCCGCCCGCCGCATCGGTCTCTCCATCGCCAATTCACCTTTGGTGAAGACCGCGATCGCCGGCGAAGACGCCAATTGGGGACGCATCGTCATGGCCGTCGGCAAGTCCGGCGAAAAGGCCGACCGCGACAAGCTTTCCATCAGCATCGGCGGCGTCGAGATCACGCGGAACGGCCAGCGCCGCGCCGATTACGACGAGGCGCCCGTGGCCGCCCACATCAAGACGCGCGACGTGCATATCGGCGTCGATGTCGGAATCGGCAAGGGTTCGGCCCGCGTCTGGACCTGCGACCTCACCCATCGTTATATCGAGATCAATGCCGATTATCGTTCCTGAGATCGAGACGGAACGCCTGCGCCTGCGGCCGCTCACCCAGGCCGATGCGCCGGAGATTGTCCGCCTCGTGAACGATTTCGAAGTGGCGCGCTACACCGCGACCATTCCCTATCCCTATGACATGAAGATGGCGCTGGACTTCATCGCCACGCCGGAAGCGGCACCCGAGGCGGCGTCGCGTTTCATCGACGATCCGGAAGGAGCCATCGTCCTCGCCATTGCCTTGAAGGAAGGCGACCGGCTGCTTGGCTGCGTCGGCCTGCAGAAGACGCCGGAAGGACCGGAGCTTGGCTATTGGATCGGCCGCGAATACTGGCGCCGGGGTTACGCTTCCGAGGCCGCCGGACGCCTGGTGCGTCTTGCCTTCGAGAATTTCGCACTGCCCGAACTCATCGCCTCGGCCGTCACCGTCAACGATGCCTCGCACCGCGTGCTGGAAAAGATCGGCTTCGTCATCTGCGGCAAGGGTGAAATTCATTCCCGCGCGCAGAATAGCGACCTGCCGGTGATCCACCGCCGCCTCAGGCGCAACGACTGGCTCCGCGCCACCGGTCGCGCGGCATGAGCGACCCGAGGAAGACGGTGCTGGTCGTGGCGGCGGCCCTCGTCGATGCGGACGGCCGTGTGCTGCTGGCGCAGCGCCCCGAGGGCAAGAGCATGGCGGGCCTGTGGGAATTTCCCGGCGGCAAGGTGCATGAGGGCGAGCCGCCCGAAGCCGCCCTCATCCGCGAACTCCATGAAGAACTCGGCATCGACGTCAAGGAAAGCTGCCTCGCCCCGCTCACCTTCGCCTCGCATGCCTACGAGACCTTCCATCTCCTGATGCCGCTTTATGTCTGCCGCCGCTGGGAGGGTGCGGTGCATGGGCGCGAAGGCCAGAATCTGGCCTGGGTGCGCCCCACCCGCCTCGGCGACTATCCGATGCCGCCCGCCGACAAGCCGCTCATTGCCATGATCTGCGATTTGCTGTGAGATTGGGCCCGACTCGAATAGCGGCGGGGGGCCTGAACATGCGCTTACTTCTGGCAGCCGGGTGTATCGCGCTCGCCGCCTTCGCGACCGGCACACCGGCCCTGGCCGATCCGGTCGGCCTGGTGCAGCGCGTGCAGAACGCCGTCTACGGCACCGAACCGCAGGGTGCGCGGACCCCGAAGCAAAAGCGCGACGGCATCGCCTTCGAGGAATTGATCGAAACGACCCAGGACAGCGCCATCGAAATCGGTTTCGTCGACGGTTCCAGCCTGACCATCGGTGCCGAGGCGACCGTCCGGATCGACCGGTTCGCCTTCGATGAAAACGCCACCGCCGGCGAAGCGGCGCTCACGCTCAGCCGCGGCGCCTTCCGCTGGATCACCGGCCTGATGCCGCCCCAAGGCATCGACCTGGAAACGCCGACGGCCGTCATCAGCATCCGCGGCACCAATGTGAAGCTCGGCGTGCGCGCCAATGGCGACACGCTGCTGGGCCTCGAGGAGGGCGCCGTCAATGTCCGCGCCAAGGGCAATGGCGACACGGCGAGCCTCACCTCCGGACAAAGCGCCCGCATCACGCCACGGGGCATCGAAATCCTCGACGGGATGATTTCAGTTGCCGATGCCGTGGTGGATGACGGCTGGTTCAACGCCATCGGCCGCAATCGTGGCCGCGGCGGCGAGCGCGACAAGGATCAGGGCAGCGGCAATTAGCGCTTCTTTGCGAAGAACTCGGTCAGGCTGACCTCGCCGCTGCCCCGGCGTGCTGGTTGCTGCTGATTGGCGGCGGGTGACCAGCCGGTCATGAAGATAGCCTGGAACGTGGCCGCGATCCGGCCATCGCTGCCGGCAAAGCGCGCGGCGTAAAGGGCGCTGGCCCGGGCAAGAACCCGACGGCCGAGCGGTCGGCGCGCGCGCGCGACCAGCGCATTCCCCTCGCCCATGCCGCGCAGATCGCGCATCAGGGCCATGGCATCCGGGTAGGTGACGGTCAGTGTCTCGGCATCGGCCACCGGCAAGGCAAAGCTCGCGCGCTGCAGCAGGCCCGCCGCATCGCGCAGGCCCACCATGGGCGAGACGCGCGGGCTGGCGCCGCTTGCTTCGGCCAGCTCCGCTTCCATCAGGCACTGCCGCAATTCGGTCAGCGTCTCCCCGCCAAGCAACACCGCCAGAAACAGCCCGTCCGGCCGCAGGGCATCGCGGATCTGGACCAGGGCGCCAGGCAGATCGTTGACCCAGTGCAGGCCCATGCAGGAAAGAACCAGGTCGAGGCTCCCGGCCCGGAACGGCAGGGCCTCTTCGTCGCAGGCGAGGCGCAAACCCGCGGCACCTTCCGCACCGCCGACCATCGCCTCGATGCCGCCGAGGCGTGGATCGATCCCGCGGCGGATCGCCTCGAGCATCCCCGGCCGGGGCGACAGGTCGACGGCCAGCGGAAAACCCTGGCGTATGTCGGCCAGCCGGTCGAGCAGGCGCCAGGCCAGTTCCCGATAGAGGAAATCGTGGGCCGCAAAGCCGGCGGCGGCCCGTCGCCGCTGGCGGCGCAGCTGTGCGCGGTCGAAGACGAGGCTTTTGTCGTTCATGGGGGCGGAGTATGCCCATCGCGCCGCGCCGCGCAACTGCCCCGGGGCTGGAAGCTGCGCCAATGGTTGACGCCCTGCCTCGTCCGCCGTCAAATGACGTCATGACGATGCTTTCCGATATCGGCGCCAGCCTCCATCGCCCGTTGCGGCGCAACTGGCAGCGCATGCTGGATGCGGTCCTGCCGCCGCGCTGCCTCAAATGCGGCCAGGTGGTCGCGGCGGAGGCGGGAGCCCATGGCGCCCTCTGCCCCGGCTGTTGGCAGCAATTGAGCTTTCTGGGGCCACCCTGCTGCGCCTGCTGCGGCCAGCCCTTCGAATTCGACCTGGGGCCGGACGCCCTGTGCGGCGCCTGCATCGAGGCGCCACCCGCTTTCGACCGGGCGCGGGCGGTCCTGCGGTACGACGAGGCCAGCCGCGATCTCATTCTCGCCTTCAAGCATGCCGACCGCACCTCGCTCTCCCCCACTTTCGGCGCGTGGCTCAACCGGGTCGGCCAGGAAATTCTGGCCGACAGCGATATCGTCGTGCCCGTGCCGCTGCATTGGTCGCGCCTCTTCTCCCGGCGCTATAACCAGGCGGCCTTGCTGGCCAATGCGTTGGGCGCCTTGAGCGGCAAGCCGGTCCTGCCCGACTTGCTCGTCCGGCGCCGCGCCACGCGCAAACAAGGGCATCTTGGGCGCCTGGCGCGCCAGCGCAATGTCGCCGGCGCCTTCGCCCTGCATCCAGGCAAGGCGGCCGGCCTCGCCGGCCGGCGCGTTCTGCTGGTCGACGATGTCGTCACGACCGGCGCCACGATCACGAATTGCGCCAGGATTCTGCGTAAAGGCGGTGCCGAAACGGTGAATGTGCTGGCCTTGGCCCGCGTCGTCCATGCGGCCTGACCCCGCCGGCCGCCATTCCGGTAAAAAACCATTCCGGTAAAAAGCCATTCCGGAAAAAGATTGTGCCTTTGCGGACGAAAAGCTGGCGCGGCGTCCTGCCGGCCCCTCTTGTCAAGTGCCGGTCAAAGCCTGACATTATGGCTATGTAGGGTCCGGCGGGGCCTGATTTACCTTTGGATCGGTGTGTAAATGCCCAAGGTTGAAATCTACACCACCATGCTGTGCGGCTACTGCTACCGCGCCAAGAAGCTGCTGCAGGAACGCGGCGCCGAATTCACCGAGATCGACGTCATGACCGACGTCAAGCTGCGCGACCAGATGCGCCAGCGCGCCGGCGGCCGTACCTCGGTGCCGCAGATTTTCATCGACGGACGGCATATCGGCGGCTGCGACGACCTCTATGCGCTCGACCAGGCCGGCAAGCTGAAGCCGCTGCTGCAGGCCGCCCCGTAATTCTCTCCACCGGCCGGTTAAGGCCGCTTGACCTGAAGGGAACAATCTCATGACGGATGCCGTCTTTACCGCCGCCTGCGTGCAGATGAACTCGCAACGCGACGTGGCGCCCAACATCGCGGCGGCCAGCGACCTCATCCGCGCCGCCCATGCGCAGGGCGCCCGGCTCATCGTGACGCCCGAGAATACGACGATCATCGAGCCGGACAAGAAGGCGGCACTGGCCAAGACGCCGGCCGAGGAGGAGCATCCAGGCATTCCGGCCTTCTCCGACCTTGCCAGGAATCTCGGCGCCTGGCTGGTGATCGGCTCGATGCCGGTCAAGGCGGAACCCACCCGCATCGCCAACCGCCAGTTCGTCTTCAATCCGCAAGGTGAGATCGTCGCGCGTTACGACAAGATCCATATGTTCGATGTCGATCTGCCGACCGGCGAAAGCCACCGCGAATCCGCCCAGGTGCGTCCGGGCGTCGAAGCGGTCGTCGCCGACACGCCATGGGGTGGGCTCGGCCTTACCATCTGCTACGATGTGCGCTTTGCCTATCTGCACCGCGCGCTGGCGCAAGGCGGCGCCCGGTTCCTGACCGGCCCAGCCGCCTTTACCGTGCCCACGGGCGAGGCGCATTGGCATGTGCTCCTGCGCGCCCGCGCCATCGAGACCGGCTGCTTCATGTTCGCGGCGGCGCAAACCGGCATCCATGCCGACGGTCGCGGCACCTATGGCCATTCGCTGATCATCGACCCCTGGGGCAAGGTGCTGGCCGATGCCGGAACAGATGTTGGCGTGGTGACGGCTGAAATCGACACCGCCCTTGTCACCAAGGCGCGCCATGCCGTCCCTGCATTGACCCACGACCGCAGCTTCACCAAGCCGCGGGCGCGCCTCAGCGCCGCCGGCGAATAACGAATCTCACAGAGGAGGAAAGCATGACACTTCGACTTGGCGACACGGCTCCGGACTTCGAGCAGGATTCGACCGACGGCAGAATCAGGTTCCATGACTGGATCGGCAATTCCTGGGCCGTCCTCTTCTCGCACCCGAAGGATTTCACCCCGGTCTGCACCACCGAGCTTGGCGAAGTCGCGCGCCTGAAGCCCGAATTCGACAAGCGCAACACCAAGGTGATCGGCCTTTCGGTCGACGGCCTCAAGGAACATCAGGGCTGGGTCGGCGACATCAAGGAAACGCAGGGCCATGCGCTCAACTTCCCGCTGCTCGCCGATTCCGACCGCAAGGTCTCGGAACTCTATGACATGATCCACCCGAACATGGATCAGACCGCCACCGTGCGTTCGGTCTTCATCATCGGCCCGGACAAGAAGGTGAAGCTGCAGATCACCTATCCGATGAGCACGGGCCGCAATTTCGACGAAATCATTCGGGTCCTCGATTCCCTGCAGCTCACCGCCAACTTCAAGGTGGCGACGCCGGTCAACTGGCGCGACGGCCAGGATTGCATCATCCCGCCCAGCATCCCCGATGCCGAGGCCGACAAGCTCTTCCCCAAGGGCTACAAGAAGATCAAGCCGTATCTGCGCGTGACACCGCAGCCGAACAAGTAAGTTCGGCGCTGAGAACGAAAAGCCCCGCATGATGATGCGGGGCTTTTTCCCCTCACCCCGACCCGCTCCCCGCTGTCGCGGGGCGAGGGAGTTTCTAGCGAGCCTTGTTTTCAAGCCCCTCGCCCCACCGGGGAGAGGGGTTGGGGTGAGGGGCCTTTATCTCCGCCTACTCCATCACCTTCACCCCATCCCCGACCTTCGCCGCGCCCGCTGTCACCACAGAACCATAAACCCCGGCGATGGTCTTGTTGACGGCGGCGCTGTGCAGGATCCCGGGATCGTCGGGCAACGCGCCTTGCGCGCGCGTGGTGAGGGCGCAGCGTTTGCAGACATCGTTGACGTCGAAGGTGGCGCCGCCGATCTTGACCTGGCTCCCCAGCCAATCCTGTTCAAGAAAGCCCACTTCATCGCCGGCATCGAGCAGGATATTTGGCCGGAAGCGGTCCGGCGCGAAATTGCCGCTCGGATGCTCCTCAGCCAGGCGCTTCAACGTCGCGCTCGTCAGCAGATGACAATGGCTCTGTTCGTAGAGCTTCGGCACGCGGGATCCATCATTGCGCACGAAGGCGGCCTCCATGCCCAGCCGCTCGCTGATGATGCGGTCGATCGCCGGATCGTCGCTGCGGATCGTCGTGCCGTCGGCAAAGTCCAGCTCGACCGGCGGCATCTCGGCACCGAAGCGTGGCTCCGACAGAAAGCGCGCATTCCAGTTAATGAGCGCCCGGTACTGTTTCCTGGCGCGGCTGGCATGGGCGACGACACCCAGTTCCAGATCGGCGATGGCATAGGCGCGGTCGCCGGCGATCCCGCCCGGCCCGAATGTAGCCGCCTTCAATTCCTCGCCGCGCACGCTCTGCACGGGATAGCGATAGAGACCCATCACCTTCGCCACGGTCACGATAACGCTCCACTCTTGAGGCGCCAGACCAAAGTGAGGCGCATATCCTTGTCTTCCAGCTCGGTCGAGGTGGGCACTTGATAGCGCGCCATTTCAATGAGGCCTTTCCTCGGCAGATAGGCGCGGCCGGGATCGCCCATCAGCACGGTGACGCCGCTTTCCGCCAATTGCTCGAACCAGGCAAGGACCCGCTCCGCCATCGGCTGCTCGTAGCACACATCCCCGGCCAATACGATATCGAGGTCCAGATCCATCCGGCCGACAAGGTCTTCGGCGACGATATCGACCTTGGCCTTGTTGAGCTTCGCGTTGAGCGCGATCGCCGCCACGGCGAAATCGTCGATCTCGGCCGCAATCACCCGCGCCGCACCCGCGCGCGCCGCGGCAATGCCGGAAATACCGCTGCCCGCCGCGAAGTCGAGCACGCGCCGGCCCTTCACCCATTGCCGCTGGTCGATGAGAAAGCGCGTGAGCGCCTGCCCGCCCGGCCAGCAGAAGGCCCAATAAGGCGGTGGGACACCGGCATTGTCGAGTTCGGCCTGCGTTGCGCGCCAGATCGGGCTGATTTCGGTGGCGAGATGCAGCTTCAGTTCCGGCACCAGGCTGGGGCGTGCGACCCTCGTCTCTCGGCGGATGAAGGCCGCGGGGCCGCTCACCAGGCGGCCCGGTCCAGCACGATGCCGAAAAGCAAGATCCAGCCGATGAAGCGGTTGGCGCGGAACTTGGCATCGCAATCGGCGGGATCGTCGATATCGACGTCGTAGAGCTGCCACAGCAGATGCGTCAGCACGCCGGCAAGGCCCAGATAGGCGATGAACCCGCTCCCCGCCGACCACAAGGCGGCGCCAAGGCACAGCACCGCCGCGGCGGCGAAGGCCAGCAGCCAGGGCTTGGTCGCCGCCCCCAGGCGCCGGGCCGAGGATTTGACGCCGATCAACGCATCGTCCGTCTTGTCCTGATGGGCATAGATCGTGTCGTAGAACAGCGTCCAGAACAGCCCGCCGACATAAAGCCATATCGGTGCAGCGGAGAGGTTACCCCAGATCGCCGCCCAGCCCAGCAGCGCGCCCCAATTGAAGGTGAGGCCCAGGAAGGCCTGCGGCCACCAGGTGATGCGCTTCATGAACGGATAGGCGGCGACCAGGATCAGCGAGGCGGCCCCCAGCAGAATCGCAAAGAGCGGCAATTGCAGCAGGATGATGAGCCCGACGGCCAGCTGCAGCGCCAGAAAAACCAGCGCCTGCCTGAGGCTGAGCGCGCCGGAGGCCAAGGGCCGCGTCGCCGTCCGCGCCACCCTGGCATCGATATCCCGGTCGACGATATCGTTGAGCGTGCACCCCGCCCCGCGCATGACGAGGGCACCCAGCGCGAAGAGGGCCAGCAGTTTCAGATCGGGCCCGATCCCTCGCGGCATGGCCAGGCTGAGCGACCACCAGCAGGGAAAGAGCAGCAGCCAGGTGCCTATCGGCCGGCTGAGCCGCGCCAGGCGGCAATAGGGGCGCAGTCCCGCCGGAACGTAGCGGTCGATCCAATCCCCAACGCGAATGTCGCCGGCCTCGCTCATCGGTTTATCATGTCATCTTTTAAGGCTACGCTTCTCGCCCGCGACCATAGTGGCACAGTTGGAATAGCTCAAGAACATGATCCCACGCCTCTACGTGACCGTCGATCTGAAACCCGGCACCGTTTTCGCCGCCGGCGAGCGGGCGACACATTATCTGAAGAACGTCATGCGACGCGCGGCGGGCGATCCGGTGATTCTGTTCAACGGCCGGGACGGAGAGTTCGCGGCCACCGTCGCCAATGTCACCAAGCGTGCGGTCGAGATCGAAATCGGCACCCTGCGCCGGCCGCAAGCCGGCGTCCCGGATATTTGGCTCTGCTTTGCGCCCTTGAAGAAGGACGCGGTCGATTTCCTGGTCGAGAAGGCGACCGAACTCGGCGTGGCATGCTTCCAGCCCGTCTTCACCCAGCATACCAGCGCCACGCGCCTCAACCGCGATCGGCTTGAGGCCAATGCCATCGAGGCGGCCGAGCAGACCGAGCGCCTGACACTCCCTGAGATTCGCGAGCCTCTTTCGCTCGCCGATCTGCTGCAAGGTTGGGACCCCAGCCGCCATCTCATCCTCTGCGCCGAGGCCGGTCCTGCCCTTCCCATCGGCGAAGCGTTATCGAAGCTAAAGTTGGATGTGAGGCAAACTAACGCATGGGCCATGCTTTGTGGGCCAGAAGGGGGTTTTTCGCGTTCCGAGCTTGACCTGCTTTCAAATCTGCCATTTGTTACGCCGGTCGGGCTGGGGCCGAGAATCCTGCGCGCCGACACCGCGGCGCTGGCAGCGCTCGCGGTCTTTCAAAGCATCCTGGGCGACGGCGCCCAAAGGCCACCGGCACCGCTTCCGCCGATCGGCCAATCGCCGGATTAGAGGGGGATCAACGTGTCAGCACCGCCAAAATCGCGCGGCGAACCGGTGACGGCCAAGAGCCAGCTCATCGACTGGATCGCCGAAGGCAACAAACCCAAATCGGATTGGCGCATCGGCACCGAGCACGAGAAGTTCGTCTACGATCTCAAGACGCTGCGCCCCGTCAGCTACGAGGCACCCAACGGCATCGGCGCGCTCCTCAAGGGCCTCATCCGCTATGGCTGGGAGCCGATCGAGGAGAACGGCAAGATCATCGCCATGTCGCAGAATGGCGAGAGCATCACGCTTGAACCCGGCGGCCAGTTCGAACTATCCGGCGCGCCCTTGCGCACGATTCACGAAACCTGTCGCGAGGTCGGCCAGCATCTGAAGCAGGTCAAGACCATCTCCGAGGAACTGGGGATCGGCGTTCTCGGCATGGGCTTCAACCCGAAATGGTCGCGCGACGACACGCCCTGGATGCCCAAGGGCCGCTACAGGATCATGGGCGAATACATGCCCAAGCGCGGGAAGCTCGGTCTCGACATGATGCTCAGGACCTGCACCGTGCAGGTCAATCTCGATTTCTCGTCGGAAGCGGACATGGTGAAGAAGTTCCGCACCTCACTGGCGCTGCAGCCGATCGCCACCGCCCTCTTCGCCGATTCGCCCTTCACCGAGGGCAAGCCCAACGGCTTCCTCTCCTACCGCAGTCATATCTGGACCGACACCGACCCCGACCGCTGCGGCATCCTGCCCTTCGTCTTCGAGGACGGCATGGGCTTCGAGCGCTATGTCGATTACATGCTCGATGTGCCGATGTATTTCGTCTATCGCGACGGCAAGTATATCGACGCCTCGGGCCAATCCTTCCGCGCCTTCCTCGAGGGAAAGCTGCCGGCGCTGCCGGGTGAGATTCCGACCACGGGCGATTGGGCCGACCACATGACGACCGCCTTCCCGGAAGTGCGGCTGAAGCGCTTCCTGGAAATGCGCGGCGCCGATGGCGGGCCGTGGGAACGGCTCTGCGCCCTGCCGGCACTCTGGGTAGGCCTTCTTTATGACGGCCAGGCGCTCGATGCCGCCTGGGATCTGGTGAAGGATTGGACCATCGCCGAGCATGAAGCCCTGCGCCGCGACGTCCCGCGCCTGGCGCTGGGGACACCGTTCCGCGGCCGCAAGGTGCGCGACATCGCAATCGAGGTTCTCGGCATTGCAAGGGCCGGGCTGCAGCGCCGTGGTGCCGCGGATCTGGGCGGCATGGACGAATCCGGCTTCCTCAACCCGCTGCAGATCATCGCCGACAGCGGCAAGACGCCGGCCGAACTGAAGCTCGACCTCTATCACGGCAAATGGGCCGGCTCGGTCGACCCGGTGTTCAAGGAGTTTGCGTATTGAGGGGAAGCTCCCCTCTCCCCGCAAGCGGGGCGAGGGGTTGGGGTGAGGGGGCCGGTGTCAGCCCACAGGAGCCGACCATGTTCGATCCCGTGCATTTTGCGATCTTCATCGGCGCGGCCTGTTGGCGCTGCCGCGCTGGATGAAGCGCATCGAGCGCGCTTCGGGGGCCCTGCCGTGCGGCCCGGGTGTCGCGCTGCTCTTCGCGCGAAGGCCGGCGTGATCGCCACCATTTTTTAACCATTTCGCCGCACTCTGGCCGTTGCCCTAGCAATGGTTGCAGAGTCGCTGGATGTTCGACAATTCAAATGCCAAGAAGACCCGCCACAAGATTCTGATGCAGGTCGAGCTGGACGATGGCAGCGAACGGCTGATGGCTCTGTTCGTGGCGCCGGGCACGCGCGTCAGCGACACGCTCAACGACAACCGCCAGTTCCTGCCCTTCGAAGCCGCCGACGGCACGGTCGAGATCATCCGCAAGGACGCGATCCGCCGCGTGGTCCCGCAGGAAAGTTCGACCCGCCCGGCACGCGGGCCTTATGAGATTCTGGGTATTTCCGACACGGCGACGGATGCGGAAGTGAAGACCGCCTATCATAAGGCGATCACGCCCGTGCACCCCGACAATATCGCCGCCAAGGATCTGCCGCCCGACTTCGTGGCCCTGGCCAACCGCATGGCGGCCCAGGCCAACGAAGCCTATGCCAAGATCAAGAAGATGCGTGGGCGCGAGGATTAGCGAAACGCCCCTTGCTCTGTCATCCCCGCGAAAGCGGGGATCCATCCATCTTGTGTACGAGTCTATGGATGGCCCGCTTTCGCGGGCCATGACAAAAATGGCGTGAGGTTGACATCAATTGGATGGGCGGACCTCTAATGCGGTCGCCTGAGTTCCTTCAACGCCCCATCCAAGCCATCCAGCGTCAGCGGGAACATGCGCTCGCCCATCGTCTGTTTCAGCAGCTTCACCGAGGCGGTGAAGTCCCAGTAATGCGTGTCCCTGGGATTGATCCAGGCCGCCTTGGGATAGTGCTTCAGAAGCCGGTCCAGCCAAAGGGCGCCTGCTTCCTCGTTCCAATGTTCGACCGAGCCGCCGGCATGGGTGATCTCATAGGGGCTCATCGTTGCATCGCCGACGATGATCAGGCACCAGTCCGGCCCGTAGGTGTTCATGACCTGGGTTGTCGGCGTGAAATCGTCGTGGCGCCGGCGGCCTGATCCGTTTCTTGGGCGCCACAGTTTCTCATAGGGGCAATTGTGGAAGTAGAAGGTCTCCAGATGCTTGAACTCGGATTTGGCGGCCGAGAATAGCTGCGCCGATTCCTCGATATGATCGTCCATCGACCCGCCGATATCGAGCAGCAGCAGCACCTTCACCTTGTTGCGCCGCTCGGGCCGCAGATGCAGATCGAGCACGCCGCCATTGGCCGCCGTCGCGCGGACCGTGCCGTTGAGGTCGAGTTCATTGGCCTCGCCCTCGCGCCCCCAGCGCCGCAACCGCCGCAGTGCGAGCTTGATGCCGCGCGTGCCAAGCTCGACCTCGCCATCGAGATCCTTGAATTCGCGCTTGTCCCAGACCTTGACCGCGCGGCGATGGCGCGATTCCGCCTGCCCGATCCGCACGCCCTCCGGATTGTAGCCATGGGCGCCGAAGGGCGAAGTGCCGGCCGTGCCGATCCATTTCGAGCCGCCTTCATGGCGTTCCTGCTGTTCGGCCAGGCGCTGGCGCAGCGTCTCCATCAATTTCTCGAATCCACCCAGCGCCTTGACCGCCGCCATCTCCTCCGGACTGAGATATTTCTCGGCCAGTTTCTTCAGCCATTCGTCGGGAATCTCGGCCAACAGATCGCCGCCGATGCCGGTGAGCCCCTGGAAATAGAGCGCAAAGACGCGGTCGAACCGATCCACCAGCCGCTCGTCCTTCACCAGGGTGGCGCGGGCGAGATAATAGAAATCCTCGACGTCGAGTACCGCCACCTGGGCCTGCATCGCCTTGAGCAAGGTGAGATATTCGGTGAGGCTCACCGCCACCCCTTCATTGCGCAAGCTCGTGATGAAGCCCGCGAACATCGGCTACTGACCGCGCCGGGCGAGGAAGGCCACGCGCTCGAACAGATGCACATCCTGCTCGTTCTTGAGCAGTGCACCGTAAAGCGGCGGCACCACCATCTTCGGATCGTTGGATTTCAGGATCTCCGGCGCGATGTCGTCGACCATGAGGAGCTTCAGCCAGTCGAGCAGCTCCGAGGTGGCCGGCTTCTTCTTCAGCCCCGGCACCTCGCGGATGTCGAAAAAGAGGTTCAAGGCCTCCCGCACCAGATCGTGCTTGATCGCGGGATAGTGCGCCGCGACGATCCGCTCCATCGTCGCGCGGTCGGGGAAACGGATGAAATGGAAGAAGCAGCGGCGCAGGAAGGCGTCCGGCAATTCCTTCTCATTGTTCGAGGTGATGATGACCAGCGGGCGGAACTTCGCCTTCACCGTTTCCTTCGTCTCGTAGACGAAGAACTCCATGCGGTCGAGTTCCTGCAGCAGATCGTTGGGAAATTCGATGTCCGCCTTGTCGATCTCGTCGATGAGCAGCACCACTTGGCGGTCGGCCGTGAAGGCTTCCCACAATTTGCCGCGCACGATGTAATTGGCGATGTCGTGGACCCTGACTTCGCCCAGCTGCCCGTCGCGCAGGCGCGCCACCGCGTCATATTCATAGAGGCCCTGCGCCGCCTTGGTGGTCGACTTCACATGCCATTCGATGAGCGGCATCTTGAGAGCCTGCGCCACCTCGCGCGCCAGCACGGTCTTGCCGGTGCCGGGTTCGCCCTTCACCAGCAGCGGTCTTTCCAACGTCATCGCCGCATTCACGGCGATCTCCAGATCCCGGGTCGTGATATAGGCATCCGTGCCGGTGAATCTGACGGGGGCGAACTTGACGGGCTTGCTCATGAAAGTGGCGTCCTCAATGGCCGATTTGGATCGCAGCAGAATGAAGCATGGGCTTTTAGTCCGGCAAGATCCTTGTTTTTCGGAGACCTCGGTGAAAATGAACCCGCGCAAGCAACGGTTATGTCCGACTGACTGTCAATTGTTGTTGGATTCGCCGCCTTCACACTTATAATTCGCAGCATAGCCGTGGAGAGCAATGGCAATGCGCTGGGTATCCAAGCTGCGGCACCGCCTGCTGGTCCTCATCCTGCTCGTGCTGGCGCCGGCGGCGGCGGTCATCGCCTACGACGTGGTCGAAAGCCGCGCCCGGCAGGTCGGCGAGGCGCAGCAGCAGGGCCGGCAACTTGCCCAGTCGGTCGTCAGTTCGCTCGATCGCGTGTTCTCCCATGTCGAAGGAACGCTCGATCTGCTCGCGCGCATTCCGCAGGTCAAGCATCTGGTCGCACCCGATTGTTCGGAACTGATGGCCGAATTCGTGCGCACGCAGCCGCGCTATGCCACCATCATCGCCGTCGATAAAAGCGGCACGACCCTGTGCGCCAGCAATCCGAAGGCCATCGGCGTGACGGCCGCGGACCGCCCCTGGTTCACCCAGGCCGTGGACAGCCGCAGCTTCACCGTCGGCGACTATGCGATCGGCCGGGTATCCAGGCGTCCCATTCTCGGTTTCGCGCAACCCATCATGGCCTATGGCGACGATGTCACGGGCGTTGCCTATGCGTCGATCGATCTTGCCTGGTTCGGCGAGCATGACGCGGCGCAGGGGTTTCCGCTCAACGCCAGCTTCACCTTGATCGAACGGTCCGGCCTGGTCATGGCGCGCTATCCGGAAAACGGCGAATGGACCGCGAAGTCCGCCGCCCAAACGCCCTTGTTCGCGGAACTGCAGAAGGTTTCGACCGAGACGGACCTGGTCGTCCAGGACCTCAACGGCAGCGACAGCTTTTTCCACCTCGTCAAGCTGCAGCGCGATCCCGATACGACACCGATCTTTCTGGCCGTCGGACTGCAGCTCGACCGGAGCATGGCGGAGATCAACGAAAGCATGGCCGTCAAGGTCGCCTTGTTGATCGGCATCGCCATCGCCATCACCTTGCTTTCCTACCTGACCAGCACGCGGATGATATCGCGCCCCGTCCAGGACATGGTGGCGTTGAGTTCGCGCATCGCCGGCGGCGACCTCTCGGTGCGCAGCGGCATCGCCCACGACGGCAGCGAGCTCGGCACGCTGGCGCAGAGCCTGGACAGCATGGCCCGGGCGCTGGAGCAGAATCAGCAGCAGTTGCTGGAACAGCAGCGCTTCATGCGGGCGGTGCTCGACAATACGTCCGAGATGATCCTCTGCTTCGACAATAGCGGAACTCTCGCCTTCATGAACGCGACGGCCCGCGCCAAGGGCCTGCCGGACGGCCCCGTCTCGTTCAAGGAGATTGTCGCCTCCTACGATGCCATCCTCGACGGCAATATGAAGCCGATGGCCTACGAAGACGTGCCCCTGGTACGCGTCATGAACGGCCAGTCCGTCAACAATGTCGAGGTGATGGCGCGCCGGAGCAGGGGCGAACCGGTGGCGACCATGCTCGTAAACGGTCAGCCGATCCTTGACGAACAGGGTCACCGCCTTGGCGTCGTGATCGCCGCGCGCGACGTGACCGCCTTGCGGGCTACCGAGGCCACCTTGCGCCAGGCGCAGAAGATGGAAGCGGTGGGCCAGCTTACCGGCGGCGTCGCGCACGATTTCAACAATCTGCTGGGCGTCGTCATCGGCAATATCGATACGCTGATACCGCGCCTCACGAAGCCCGATGATATCGAACTGGCGAACGAAGCGCTCGACGGCGCCCTGCGCGGCGCCGCCTTGACCCGCCAGATGCTGGCTTTCGCGCGCCGGCAGGCACTCAAACCGGAGATGGTGGATCTTGGGCAGCATCTGCCGCAGCTTGCGGCGATGCTGCGGCGGACCCTGGGCGAGCAGATCGCCGTCACGACGCATTGCCCCGACGGCATCTGGCCCTGTCGGGTCGATGCCAGCCAGCTCGACAGCGTCCTGCTCAATTGCGCCATCAATGCGCGCGACGCCATGCCGAATGGCGGCACCTTGACCATCGAGGCCAGCAACGTGCAGCTCGACGCCCAATATGCCGCCGGCAATGCCGAAGTCGCGGCCGGCGACTATGTCCGCATCGCGGTCACCGATAACGGCCAGGGCATTGCGCCGGAGATATTGGGGCGCGTGATGGAGCCTTTCTTCACCACGAAGGCGCCCGGCCAGGGGACCGGCCTCGGCCTCAGCATGGCATTCGGCTTCGCCAAGCAATCGGGCGGGCATCTCAAGATCTACAGCGAGGTTTCGCACGGCACGACCGTCAACCTCTATTTGCCGCGGGCGCAGTCGGCGGATCGGCCGGCCGCGACCGAGACGGCCGGCGAAACGGTGGCGGCCACGGGGCGCGAATGCATCCTCCTGGTCGACGACAACGAAGCCGTGCGCAAGACGGCGGCCCGCCAGCTTCACGATCTCGGCTACCGGGTGGTCGAGGCGGCGAACGGTCCGGCGGCCCTCGGCATTCTGGCCGACGGGGCCAATGTCGACCTGCTGTTTTCGGATGTGGTGATGCCGGGCGGCCTCAGCGGCTTCGACCTGGCCGCCAAGGTGAGGGAACGCTACCCCGCCTTGAAGGTTCTCCTGGTGACGGGGTTTGCCGAAGCCGCGGCCAGGAACAACGCCACCGTGGATCGCAGCGTCGAATTGATGAGCAAGCCATATCGCCGCCAGGAACTCGCCAGCCGCATCAGGGCGATCCTCGACAATCCCCATAAGCCAGACCGGGGCCAGCCGTGAGCGAGAAGCGAAAGATCCTTGTCATCGATGACGATCCGGCAATCCTGCGGATGATCGATCGCATGCTCGCCGACGCCGGCTACGAATGCCTGGCCTTCAGCGACGCCAAGGAAGGGTTGGCCTGCCTCGGCCGCGTGGCCGTCCATCTCATCGTCACCGACATACTGATGCCGGGCATGGAGGGCATCGAGCTGATCCTGAACACGCATGCGCTGCTGCCGGAACTGCCCATCATCGCCATCTCGGGCGGCGGGCGCACCGACAGGATGGATGTGCTGCACATGGCGCACCGGCTGGGCGCCGTCATGATCCTGCCCAAGCCCTTCACCCGGGCCGAGCTGCTGGGTGCGATCGATACGGTCCTTGCCGGGGCTTGACGCCCGACCAAATCGCGCCAAATTGAGAGGCATGAAGGAACGCCCCCGGAAGAACGGCAACGCTGGCGGCAACACCGCCCGCTTCAATATCGGCGACATCGTCAGGCATCGCGTCTACCCGTTCCGCGGGGTGGTGTTCGACATCGATCCCGTCTTTGCCAACACCGATGAATGGCTGCAGGCCATTCCGGCCGAAATGCGGCCGCATCGCGATCAGCCCTTCTACCATCTGCTGGCCGAGAATGCCGAGACGACCTATGTCGCCTACGTGTCGGAGCAGAACCTGCTGCCGGACGAGACCGGCAAGCCGTGCCGCCATCCCTTGCTGCGCGACATGTTCGAGGCGTTCGCCAGCGGCACCTACCGGCGAAAGGCGCTCCCGATGAACTGACGGCGATGACGGATGCTTGACATTGGAACCTAAATAGAACATAAAGGGTCCATAAACGATACTCACGGGAGTTCGCCATGGCCTTCAGTCTCCGCAGCGCCTTCGAAGCCGTCGCCTTTTCCGCCCTGATGATGCTCATCCTTGCGTTACCGAGCTTCGCGTAACTGCTGTTTTCCTTAAGATATCAAACCGTTAACCCGCCCAAACCTATTCCGGGCGACAGAATCATCCAGCCTTCGTTATGTTAGGCGCCTTTCGCGCCAGCAGAGGGAGCAACCCGGGTGATCGATCTGACCACGCATTGGACCGGCCTCGCCGTTCTTGGCATTTTCGTTGCCGCCTACGTCCTCGTCGTCTGCGAAGAAGCCATCGAGATGCGCAAATCGAAGCCCGTCCTGGTGGCGGCCGGGTTGATCTGGGCCCTGGTGGCGGTCGGCTATGACATCGTCGGCCAGACCGAGGCGGCCCATGCCCAGATCGAGCAGATCATCCTCGAATATGGCGAGCTGTTCCTCTTCCTGATGGTCGCCATCACCTATGTGAACACGCTGGAGGAACGCCGGGTTTTTGACGTCCTGCGTGCCCGCCTCGTGGGGTTGGGCCTCTCTTATCGCAGCCTGTTCTGGCTGACCGGCGCCCTCGCCTTTCCGCTCTCCGCCGTTCTCGACAATCTTACCACCGCGCTGGTCATGGGTACGGTTGTCGTCGCCCTGGGTGCCGGTTCGCGCGTCTTCATTGCCATGGGCTGCGTCAATATCGTCGTGGCGGCCAATGCCGGCGGCGCCTTCTCGCCCTTCGGCGACATCACGACCCTGATGGTCTGGCAGGCCGGCAAACTGCATTTCACCGAATTCTTCGACCTTTTTCTTCCTTCGCTCGTCAACTGGCTGGTGCCTGCCGTGCTGATGCATTTCGCCCTGCCCAAGACCAAGCCGGCGCCGAAGCAGGAACGGGCATTTCTGAAGCCGGGCGCGAAGGGCGTCATGCTGCTGTTTGCCGCTACGATCGCCACCGCCGTTTCCTTCAAGAACTTCCTGCACCTGCCGCCGGCGATCGGCATGATGCTGGGCCTCGGCTACCTGCAGCTCTGGGCCTATTACCTGACCGTCGCCAGCAAGAAGCGCGACGATTCCGACATGCTGCTCGATTCCTTCAAGGAGATTCAGCGCATCGAATTCGACACCCTGCTGTTCTTCTTCGGCATCATCTTCGCGGTGGGCGGCCTTGGCGCCATGGGCTATCTCGCCCTTTCGTCGCAGCTTCTCTATACCGACATGGGACCGACCACGGCCAATATCGTGATCGGCGCACTGTCGGCGATCGTCGACAACATCCCGCTGATGTTCGCCGTCCTCAAGATGGACCCGACCATGAGCGACGGGCAATGGCTCCTCATTACCCTCACCTGCGGCGTCGGCGGGTCGATCCTCTCGATCGGCTCGGCGGCCGGCGTCGCCCTCATGGGCCAGGCGAAGGAAAGCTATACCTTTTTCAGCCATCTGAAATGGAGCTGGGCCATCGGTGCCGGATATGCCGCCAGCATCGGCGTCCACCGCCTGCTCAACGCCGCCTTGTTCTAGGCCGATGCTCGCCCCCCTCACACCGCTCCGCCAGTTCCTGCAGCTTGAATCGAGTGGCGGCATCCTGCTGCTGCTGGCGGCCGTGCTGGCGCTGATTTGCAGCAATTCCGCCCTCGCGCCCTTCTACCAGGGTTTCCTGGACCTGCCCTTCGGCGTGACCCTGGGCCCGCTCGGCCTGCTGAAGCCCTTGATCCTGTGGGTCAATGACGGGCTGATGGCGGTGTTCTTCTTTCTGGTCGGTCTCGAGATCAAGCGCGAAGTGCTGGGCGGGGAATTGTCGAGCCCGGCCCAGGCGGGCCTGCCCGGCATCGCCGCCCTGGGCGGCATGGCGGCGCCAGCCCTGGTCTATTTTCTCGTCAATCGCGCCAGCCCCGAATATCTGGGTGGCTGGGCCATTCCGGCGGCGACCGACATCGCCTTCGCCCTCGCCGTGCTCACATTGCTCGGCGGCCGGGTTCCACCCAGCCTCAAGGTTTTCCTGCTGGCACTGGCCATCATCGACGATCTGGGCGCCATCGTCATCATCGCCATATTTTACACGGTCGATCTGTCGCTGCTCTCGCTCTCGCTGGCGACCGTTGGCCTGGCGGGCCTCCTCATCCTCAACCGCCTCCGCGTCATGCGCATCACCCCCTATGTGCTGATCGGAATCTTCATCTGGGTCTGCGTGCTGAAGTCGGGCGTGCATGCGACGCTGGCCGGCGTCGCGGTCGCCTTCTTCATTCCCTATCGCGGTGCCGGCGATCCGGAACATTCGCCGCTCAGCCGCGCCGAGCATGGCCTTCATCCATGGGTCAGCTTCGGCGTGATGCCGATCTTCGCCTTCGCCAATGCCGGTGTGAGTCTGGCCGGCCTGTCGCTCGATTCCCTCCTCCATCCCTTGACGCTCGGCATCGCGCTTGGCCTCTTTCTGGGCAAGCAGGCGGGCGTGCTGGCCGCCGTTTCGGCCGGCGTCCTGCTGCGACTGTGCCGCCGGCCCGGCGGCGCCAGCTGGCCGCAGCTTTACGGCGTCGCCTTGCTGACGGGAATCGGCTTCACCATGTCGCTCTTCATCGGCGGGCTCGCCTTTCCAGATCCGGCATTGGCGGCGGAAGTGCGCCTGGGCGTGCTCGGCGGCTCGATCGCCTCGGCAGTCTGCGGCTATCTGGTGCTGCGCTTCAGCGCGGCAGGGCCGGACTGATCGACCAGGCCGGCACGGCGGCGCCGCGTTCTGACTTGTCCTTGAGCTGCAGGACGCCGCTCAAGACGCCGACGATTTCCACCTTGTCGCCATCGATCAGCAGCAAAGGCCCGCCGGACGCGCCGAACGTCGTGTCGCAGCGATGGATGATCAGCGGCCGCCCTTCCAGCACGCCTTCCAGCGGACAGCCGGCATCGCGC
The DNA here is from genome assembly GCF_041918875.1 of Dongia sp. GTDB lineage: Bacteria > Pseudomonadota > Alphaproteobacteria > Dongiales > Dongiaceae > Dongia. The sequence continues at coordinate 19,772 of NZ_JAYRUV010000018.1, read as the reverse complement.
ATCAGTATCTCCGACCAGTCGCCATTATAGCCGGCGGCACTCACCTCTTCCGATTTCTGCCGCGCGACGATATCGCCCTTGGAGGTCGTGAGCGGCACCGGCCGCAGCGGCAGCTTCCGGTCCAGTTCGACGATCGCCCAGTCGCGCGCCATCTCCCCCACGCTGGTGGCCTTCTTCGGATTGTATCCGGGATCGCGGGTGAACGTCTTGCCCCGCGCGTGCGCGGCAAAGGAACCGCGATCGTAGCCCGCCACGAAATGCACCTCGAAGGGCACGGTCCAGCGCCCGTCGCTGCTGTTATAGAGGCAATGCGCGGCGGTCAGCACCAGATCGGGCGCAATCAGCGTGCCCGTGCAATGCCCGCCCACCTCGCGGTTGATGCGGCCGATGGCGATCCAGGGCCACGCCGTGGAATCGACGCGAATGCGGTTGTCGCTGCCTTCGATGCCGATCTTGGGCAGGGGCGGCAGCTTCTTGCTGTCTGCAATGACCGGCGCCGCCGGCAGCAGCAGGGCAAGGCCGATCGAAAGGAACAGGAATTTACGCACAGAAATGATCTTACGGCGCCAGGACCGCGTTGTGGAACAGCAGCGCGATGAAGGCCGCCAGCGTGAAGGCCGCCAACCCCAGGCCGAAGACGACGATCTGGCTGAGCCGGTCGGTCGGCCGCAGCTCCTTTTCGAGCTGCAGGCGCGCGGTCGATCGCTTTTCCTTGCCGATGAGGAAGACGAGATAGGCACGCTCGCCGAACAGCAAGGGCATGGAAATGCGGAAATCGACCGGGTGCCGACGCTGAATCGTTCCCTGTGCCACGCGGCTGATCGCTTCCGCCTGCGCCGGGGTCAGACTGTCCCGGACATCTTGCGGTAACTTGCGCAGGAACGCTTCGCCGCGGACCTCGTCCATCAGCATGATCCATCTCCTTCGGGCGCCATGATCGGCCCATCGCCTTCTCTTTCTCCGAGAATGACCGGCGATGGTTTAAATTTTCTTTACCAAAACAGGATTAGATGCGTGAAAACGGCGCCGAAGGCCCGCGAAACAATCGATTAGGCATCTTTCCGCCGGGGATTGCCGGCTTTGTGCCGGATTGGCTCTTTCGCTCCGCATCGGCTAGAATTGCAAATAAATACAAAGACTAACCCACCAATAACTGTCATCGGGGATATCATTATCATGCGAGCGGAAAAGCTGAAGGACCAGCTGATCGACGAGGTCGTGCGATTTGTCGGCGAACGGATTGAACGCAAACGCGGACCACAGATCGAAACCTTCATCCGCGAATTTTACGCCAATGTCCCGCAATCGGACATTGCCGGCGAAAGCCCGGAAGATCTGTTCAGCGCCGCCTTGTCGCTGGCCAATTTCGCGCAAGGCCGGACGCCCGGCCAGGCGAAGGTGCGCGTTTTCAATCCCCGCATCGACGAGCATGGCTGGCGCAGCCCGCATACGGTGGTCGAGCTCGTCAACGACGACATGCCCTTCCTGGTCGATTCGCTGACGGCGGAAATGAACCGCCAGGAACTCGGCGTGCATCTCGTGATCCACCCGATCATGCGCACCGTGCGCGACGCCAAGGGCCAGCTGACCGCCATTGCCGCCGAGGGCGGCCAATCCGATTCCGCCAAGCCCGAATCCATCATGCAGCTTCGCGTCAACCAGGTGGCCACGCAAGGCGAGCTGGACGCCATCAAGGCGCGGATCGAAATCGTGCTGCGCGACGTGCGCCTGGCCGTCGAGGACTGGCAGAAGATGCGCGCCAAGCTCGCCGCCGCGATCGACGAAACGGCCAAGCGCAAGCTGCCGCTGCCCAAGGAGGAAGTGACCGAAGTGGTCGATTTCCTCAAATGGATCAATGACGATCACTTCACCTTCCTCGGCTACCGCGAATATATCTTCGCCGGCGAGAAGGAGAGCATCACCTACCACATCAAGAAGGAGGCCGGCCTCGGCGTGCTGCGCGATGCCGAAGTTCGCGTCTTCGAAGGCATGCGCAATCTCGATGCGCTGCCGCCGGATGTCCGCAGCTTCCTCGCCCAGCCGAAGATGATCCTGGTCACCAAGGCCAATCTCCGTTCGACCGTGCACCGCAACGTGCATCTCGACACGATCGGCATCAAGATCTTCAACACCAAGGGCGAAGTGGTCGGCGAGCATCTCTTTGCCGGCCTCTTCACGTCGGTGGCCTATAACCGCTCGCCCTGGGACATTCCGCTGCTGCGCGACAAGGTGGAATCGGTCGCCCGCCGCGCCGGCTTCAGCCGGCAGAGCCATGACGGCAAGGCGCTGGCCCATATTCTCGAAACCTATCCGCGCGACGAACTGTTCCAGATCGATGCCGACGAATTGCTGGAAACGTCGCTGGGCATCCTCAACCTGCAGGACCGCCAGCGGGTGGCCCTTTTCGTCCGCCGCGATCCCTACGAACGGTTCCTGTCCTGCTTCGTCTATCTGCCGCGCGACTGGCAGACGACGGAACTCAGGCAGCGCATCCAGAACATCCTCAGCAAGGCCTTCAACGGCCGCGTCTCCAACTTCTTCGTCTATCTCACCGAAAGCCCGCTGGCGCGCGTGCATCTCATCATCGCGACGACGCCGGGCGAAATTCCGCCCTATGACGTGAAGGAACTGGAACAGCTGGTGGCCGATGCCTGCCGCTCCTGGGCCGATCATCTGAAGGACGCCCTCATCGAGGCCAAGGGCGAGGCCGAGGGGCTGACGCTCCTGCGCAGCTACGGCGATGCCTTCCCGCTGGGCTTCGAGGAATATTTCAACGCCCATGCGGCGGTCTCCGACATCGACCGGATCGAGGAAGCGCTGAAGGAGAACAAGACCGCGATCAACCTCTACCGGCCGATCGAGGCCGGCGAGAACGAGTTGCACCTGAAACTCTATAAATCCGGCGAGAAGATCGCCCTTTCCACCGTGCTGCCGTCGCTGGAGAATTTCGGCCTCAAGGTCATCAGCGAAAACCCGTTCGACGTGCGCCCGCAAGGCCAGGAGCAGCCGATCTGGATTCACGCCTTCACCATGGTGACGGCCGACGGCGCCGAGGTGGATATCGCCGCCATCCGCGACAAGTTCCACGAGGCCTATGCCAAGATCTGGACCGGGCAGATGGAGGATGACGGCTTCAACCGCCTGGTCATCACCGCCGGCCTCGACTGGCGCGACATCACGCTTGTGCGCGCCTATTGCAAATATCTGCGCCAGGCCGCGATCGCCTTCAGCCAGTCCTATATGGAAGCGACGCTCAACGCCAATCCCGGCATCACCCGCAACATCCTGCAGCTGTTCCACGTCCGCAACGATCCGGACTTTGCCGGCGACCGGGATGCCAAATCGCTGAAGATCTCCGAGAAGATCGCCGCCAAGCTCGATGCCGTCGTCAATCTCGACGAGGACCGCATCCTGAGGCGCTATCTCAACGCCGTGCAGTGCACCTTGCGCACGAACTTCTATCAGCCGGCAGCCGAGGGCGGGCCCAGGGAATATGTTTCCTTCAAGCTCGATTCGGCCAGGATCGACGAATTGCCGCTGCCCCGTCCGATGGTCGAGGTCTTCGTCTATTCCCCGCGCGCCGAGGCCATTCACCTGCGCGGCGGCAAGGTCGCCCGCGGCGGCATCCGCTGGTCGGACCGGCGCGAGGATTTCCGTACCGAAATTCTGGGCCTGATGAAGGCGCAGATGGTGAAGAACGCCGTCATCGTGCCGGTGGGCTCCAAGGGTGGCTTCGTGGTGAAGCGCCCGGCGCAGGGCGACCGCGACGCCGTCATGGCCGAAGTGGTGCATTGCTACAAGACCCTGATGCGCGGCCTTCTCGACATCACCGACAATCTGGTGGGCGGCGCCGTGAAGCCGCCCTTGAAGGTCGTGCGCCACGATGGCGACGATCCCTATCTGGTCGTGGCCGCCGACAAGGGCACGGCGACCTTCTCCGACATCGCCAATTCGGTTTCGCGCGATTACGGCTTCTGGCTCGACGATGCCTTTGCGTCAGGTGGCTCGGCCGGCTACGACCATAAGAAGATGGGCATCACCGCCCGCGGCGCCTGGGAATGCGTGAAACGCCATTTCCGCGAGCTTGATCACGACATCCAGAATGTCGACTTCACCTGCGTCGGCGTGGGCGACATGTCGGGCGACGTGTTCGGCAATGGGATGCTGCTGTCGCAGCACACCAAGCTGGTCGCCGCCTTCAATCATATGCACATCTTCCTCGACCCCAATCCGGATGTGGGGGCGAGTTTTGCCGAGCGCCAGCGGCTCTTCAACCTGCCCCGCTCCGGCTGGAACGATTACAAGCCCGAACTGATCTCGGCCGGCGGCGGCGTGTTCGAAAGGAAGGCCAAATCGATCAAGCTCAGCCCGGAAGTGAAGCAGCGTTTCGGCTTCACCAAGGATCAGATGACGCCCAATGAGCTCATCCAGCTGCTCTTGAAGGCGGAAGTGGATCTGCTCTGGTTCGGCGGCATCGGCACTTACGTCAAGTCGGCCGACGAGACTCATGCCGATGTCGGCGACCGCGCCAACGATGCAACCCGCGTCAATGCGGTGGATCTGCGCTGCCGGGTCGTGGGCGAGGGCGCCAATCTGGGTTGCACCCAGCGCGGCCGCATCGAAGCGGCCCTCTCCGGCAAGCGCCTCAACACCGACGCGGTCGATAATTCGGCCGGCGTCGATACCTCCGACCACGAGGTCAATATCAAGATCCTCATCAACGAGGCGATCTCCGGCGGCGACCTCACCATGAAGCAGCGCGACAAGCTGCTGGCCGAGATGACCGACGAGGTTGGCACCCTGGTGCTGCGGGACAATTACCTGCAATCCCAGGCGCTCTCGGTCGCTGAGGCGCAGAATTACACGCTCCTCGACCAGCAGGGCCGCTTCATGCGCGGGCTCGAACGCGCCGGCCGCCTGGACCGCGCCATCGAATTCCTGCCCGATGACGAGATCATGCGCCATCGCCTGACGCAGCGCGTCGGCATGACGCGCTCGGAAAGTGCCGTGCTGCTCGCTTATTCCAAGATGGCGCTCTATGACGAATTGCTGCCGTCCGATCTACCGGACGATCCGCAATTGGCCGACGATCTCGTCTCCTATTTTCCGGTGAAGCTGCAGGAAGGCTATAAGCCGCTCATCCAGAAGCACCGCCTGCGGCGCGAGATCATCTGCACGGTCGTCACCAACAGCCTCGTCAACCGCATGGGCGCCACTTTCGTCCATGTGACCAAGGAGAAGACCGGGCAGAGCGCCTCCGCCATCGCCCGCGCCTATGCCATCACCCGCGGCGCCTTCAAGCTGCGTGAAATGTGGTCGGCCATCCAGGCGCTCGACAACAAGGTCTCGGCCAGCGTGCAGACGTCGATGCTGATCGAAGTCAACCGGCTCGCCGAGGCTTCCACCCTATGGTTCCTCAGGAATGGCGAGCAGCCGCTCAACATCGCCGCCAATATCGCCGCGACCGAGCCCGGCATCGTCGCCATCGAAGCGGCGCTCCCGAAGATCCTGTCGGCGGCGGACCAGCAGGCCAACACCAAGCGCTATGGCGCGCTCATGTCGGCCGGCGTCCCGGACCAGCTGGCGCGCCGCGTGTCGCAGCTGGGGAGCATCGGCACGACCCTCGACGTGGTGAAGATCGCGGCCCAGACCAGGATCAAGGTCGAGGATGTGGCGGCGACCTATTTCGCCATCGGCGACCAGTTCGATATCGACTGGCTGCGCGCCGGCGCCAAGGGGCTGATCGGCGACAGCCACTGGCAGCGGCTCGCGGTCTTCGCCATCGTCGACGACCTCAACACGCACCAGCGCGATCTGACCAGCGCGGTGCTCGCCAACGATCTGGCCTTGACCGGCGAAAAGGCGATCGAGGGCTGGAAGTCCAAACGCTCCGGCGCCCTGCCTCGCGCCGAAGCCCTCTTCGCCGATCTCCGCCAGGTCGGCAAACTGGAACTGGCCATGCTGGCGGTGGCCAACAGGGCGCTGAGGAGCTTGCTGGATTAGGTCGATTGGCTTTCCCTCATTGTCATCCCCCGCGCAGGCGGGGGATCCACGAGTTGCTTTCGTCAGTCTCGAATGGACTCGTGGATGGCCCGCCTGAAGCGGGCCATGACAATTGAAAGAACCGACTCAGACCTTCGCCGCCCCCAGGATCAGCCGCAGGCCCAGCGCCGTCATCAGCGCCCCGGCCGTGCGGTCGATCCAGCTCTTGGCGCTCAGATAAGCCGCGCGCGGGCGTTGCGCCGAGAAGGCCAGCGCCACGGCGCTGTACCAGCCGCCTTCGACCAGGAACAGCAGGAAGGGCAGCGCCACGATCACCGCCGCCGATGGATGGGCGGGAAGAAGTGCCGCGAACACGCTTGAATAGAAGATCACCGTCTTCGGGTTGGAAAGCTGGGTTGCCAGCGACAGCAGGAAAGTACGCAACAGGCCTCTGCCGCCGGCCGCCAAGTCACTGTCCGATGCCAGCGGCCGCTTCGCCCCACGCCACAACATGTAGCCAAGATAGACGAGATAGGCGCCGCCGCCGATCTTGAAGCCCATATAGAGCCATTCGACCTGCATGAAGAGCGCCTGCAGCCCGATGACGGCGAGTGTCGCCAGCACCATGCCGCCCGCCCCCATGCCGAGTGCCGCCGCAAGGCCGTGCCCCCGCGATTGCGACAGCGAGATGCGCGCCACCAGCAGGAAGCTGGGACCCGGACTGATGGCACCCACCAGCATCGCGAGCATGATGGCCAGAACAGCATATGCTTCGATCATGAACGGCTCCTTTCTCATTCGTCATGGCGGCCAGGCAAGTTCGCCCGCATTATGCGGCAAAATGCCTCACGACATGCTCGAATCGCCGCCCCGGGCGGCCCTCAAGGCTCGACGAATCGTATTGTAGCCTGGGTGCCGGTTCGGCTAAATAGAGCCCTTCCGTGGTGATTTGGCCGGCCGGCTTGCAGCCACGTAAAAAAACTCGCTAAAGGGCCGCCCGAGATTTTCAAGACTGGAATCTCAGGGCTGCGGGCCCCGGAGCGAGCCATTTGCCGTTTTTTTGGGTGACCGCACATGCCGATCAAGATTGCCGACAAGCTTCCTGCCTTCCAGGCCCTCCAGAACGAGGGCGTGCGCGTGATGACCGAGACGGCGGCGATCCGCCAGGATATCCGTCCGCTGCAGATCGGCCTCTTGAACCTGATGCCGAACAAGATCAAGACCGAGCTGCAGATCGCGCGCCTGCTCGGCGCCACCCCCTTGCAGATCGATCTCTCCCTGATCCGCATCGGCAACCATGTCGCCAAGAACACGGCGGAAGACCATCTGCGCACTTTCTATCAGACCTGGGAGGATGCGCGGCATCGCAAGTTCGACGGCTTCATCATCACCGGCACGCCGGTCGAGACGATCTCCTATGAAGACGTTACCTATTGGCGGGAGATGCGGCAGATTTTCGACTGGACCACGACCAACGCCCATTCGACGATCAATGTCTGCTGGGGCGCCATGGCGGCGCTTTACCATTTCCACGGCATACCGAAGCATCAGCTCACCGAGAAGGCGTTCGGCGTCTACGCCCAAAAGATCATGAAGCCGTCATCGCCGTACTTGATCGGCTTCTCGGATGATTTCGTGATACCGATCTCGCGCTGGGCTGAAATCAGAACCGCCGATGTGGCGGCGTGCCCGGATGTCGAGGTGCTGGCCTATTCCGACGAGAAGGGTGTCTGCATCGCCCAGAGTCGCGGCACGCGCCGTCTCCACGTGCTCGATCATATGGAATATGACGCGACGTCGCTGGGCGACGAGTATGCCCGCGATGTCGCGGCCAAGGTTCCCATCAAATTGCCCCACGACTATTTTCCGAACAATGATCCGGCCCAGGCGCCCCTGAACCGCTGGCGCCCGCACGCCCATCTCTTCTTCTCGAACTGGATCAACGAGATCTATCAGACGACACCCTTCGAGATCGAGAAGATCGGCCAGTAGGGTCCGCGGACCCTACCCTTTCCGCCAATCTTCCGGAATCCGGCATTTGAGCCTTTGGGGCCGCGATTTCCCGGCTGAGGCCACCCCCAGGCTCAGGGCCCGGAAACCGGACCGGCGCCAGGGAATTGGCGGCCCTGGCAACGGTTTCTTGCAAGGTTTTCTTTGCTTTTCCGCCCCTTGGCGGCTATCACTGGCGCCGATCGGCCGCCCCGCCGGACCGAGCCGGTTGGATCGAAGCGGGCGGGTTCGGATAGCCTAGGGATGGTTGGGGGACATGCAGGGGCCAAGTGGCACTGAGGGCGGCACCGGGGACGAGCTGGTCCAGCTGCGCCAGAAGATCGATGCGGTCGACAGCCAGCTGCACGATCTCCTCATGCAGCGGACGGAACTCGCGGTCGCGGTCGGTGCCGCCAAGGCGGCGCGCCAGCCGGTGAGCGGGGATTCCCCCGCCGAGGGCGCCAAATTCATTCGCCCCGCGCGCGAAGCCAAGATTCTCCGCCGCCTCATCGCCCGCCACAGCGGCAAGCTGCCCAAGGCCGTCATCGTGCGCATGTGGCGCGAGATGATCTCGGCCCTGCTGCAGGTCGAAGGCCCCTTTGCGGTGGCCGTCTATGCCCCGGCCGGCCAGCCCGGCTTCTGGGACCTGGCGCGCGACCATTACGGCAGCCGCGTCAGGATCGTGACCTGCAGCCGCGTCGATCGCGCCCTTTCCGCCGTCATGGACGGATCGGCCACGGTCGCGGTCCTGCCCTTCCCGCGTGAGGACGATAGCGGCCCCTGGTGGCGCCGGCTTGTGGGCTCCGCGCAGCTCCCCCATGTCATCGCGCGCCTGCCCTTCGGCGATCCCGGCAACCAGCGCAACCCGGATCTGCAGGCGCTCGTCGTCGGCCGCACGCCGACCGAACCCACCGACCGGGACCATTCGCTGCTGGTGCTGGAAGCGCCCGAACCGGTCAGCCGCTCGACACTGAGGCAAGCCCTGGCCGGTGTCGGCTTCGTCACCAGCTTCATCCATGGCGGGCGCGACCATCAGGATTCCGACCTCAACCTGGTCGAGGTCGCGGGCTATGTCGATGGGCTCGATCCGCGCCTGGGGCTGGTCGCCGCGGCGCTCGGCAAGGATGCGCGGCTGCACAGCATCGGCTCCTATGCCGAACCGCTCACCAAGGAAGAACTGGCCGACGAACCGGCCGACCACTGATATCCGGCGCCCAGCGCCTGGGAGAAGACAATGACCCTCACCGTTCGTCCCGGAATCCTCGACATCGCCGCCTATGTGCCGGGCGAGCATGACCTCCCCGGCTCCGGCCCCATCTACAAGATGTCGTCGAACGAAAGCGCGCTCGGCGCCAGCCCGCTTGCCATGGACGCCTACCGGCAGGGTGCCGCCGAGCTGCACCGCTATCCCGACGGCGCCAGCCATCACCTGCGCAAGGCCCTCGCGCGCGAGGTTGGGGCCAAGGAAGACGAGATCATCTGCGGCACCGGCTCGGACGATATCCTGGTCCTCATCACCCGCGCCTATGCCGGCCCCGGCGACGAAGTGCTCTATTCGCGCCATGGCTTCCTCATCTATCCCATCGCCGCGCAATCGGTCGGCGCCACACCGGTGACGGCGCCGGAAAAGGACCTCACCACCGATGTCGATGCGTTGCTGGCGGCGGTGACGCCACGGACCAAGATCTGTTTCGTCGCCAATCCGAACAATCCCACCGGCAGCTACATTCCGGCCACCGAGATGAAGCGCCTGCGCGACGGGCTGCCCGCCAACGTGCTGCTCGTCATCGACGCGGCTTACGCCGAATATGTCGACAAGCCGGATTACACCGACGGCGCCGAGCTGGTGAAGCAGTACGACAATGTCATCATGTCCAGGACCTTCTCCAAGATCCACGGCCTCGCTGCCCTGCGCCTCGGCTGGGCTTACGGCCAGAAATCGATCATGGACGTGCTGCACCGCATCCGCGGCGTCTTCAACGTGGCGGCCCCGGCGCAGCTTGCCGGCATCGCCGGCCTGGCCGACACCGATCATGTGAAGCGCTCCAAGGCGCATAACGATTATTGGCTGCCCTGGTTCGCGGCCGAGGTGAAGCGCATCGGCCTCCACCCCTACCCAAGCGTCGGCAATTTCCTGCTGGTGCGCTTCCCGTCCGATCCGAAATTGAACGCCGACGCCGCCGAGAAATTCTTGAAATCGCGCCGCGTGCTGGTGCGCAAGATGGGCGCCTATGGCCTTGCCGATTGCCTGCGCATCACCATCGCCGAGGAAGCGGCCTTGAAAGCCTGCGCGCAGGGCCTCGCTGACTTTGTGGCCAGGGCGGCTACGCAATGACGGGCCCGCTCTTCAGCCGCATCGCCATAATCGGCATCGGCCTCATCGGCTCGTCGCTCGCGCGCGCCATCGCGGCCGAAAAGCTCAGCAGCGAAATCGCCATCTTCGACGCCAGCGCCGATGCGCGCGCGGCGGCGGTCGAACTGAAGCTCGGCAAGGTCGCGGACAATCTCGGCGCGGCCGCGGCCGATGCAGACCTCGTCATCGTTGCGACGCCGATCGGCGCCTATGCGGATCTGGGCCCCGCCCTCGCCCCGCATCTCAAAGCCGGTGCCATCCTCACCGATGTCGGCTCAGTGAAGCAGGCGGTCATCCGCGATCTCGGGCCCCATGTGCCGGAAGGCGTCCATTTCATTCCCGGCCACCCGCTCGCCGGCACCGAGCATTCCGGCCCCCGCGCCGGCTTCGCCGAACTCTTCAAGGGCCGCTGGGCGATCGTGACGCCGGTTCCCGGCAGCGATCCAACGGCCACCGAAAAGCTCAAGGCATTCTGGTCCGCCCTGGGTTCGATGGTCGAAGTGATGGAACCCAGCCATCACGACCAGGTGCTGGCCATCACCTCGCATCTGCCGCATCTCATCGCCTACACGATCGTCGACACGGCAACGCAGCTCGAAACCTCCACCCAGTCGGAAGTCATCAAATTTTCCGCCACGGGCTTCCGCGACTTCACGCGTATTGCCGCGTCGGATCCGACGATGTGGCGCGACATCTTCCTCAACAACCGCGAGGCGGTGCTGGAGATCCTTGGCCGTTTCACCGAGGATCTGACCGCGATGCAGCGCGCGATCCGCTGGGGCGAGGGCGACAAGCTCTTCGACGTCTTCACCCGCACCCGCGCCGTCCGCCGCGCCATCATCGACGCCAAGCAGGCGTGACACGATGGGCGCCCGCCGCAAGACCTGCAAGGACATGAACGATGTGCGCGACGCGATCGACGCCCTCGACCGCGAGATCGTGACCTTGCTTGCCGACCGCCTGCATTTCATCGGCGAGGCGGCGCGCATCAAGAATAGCCGCGACGCCGTGCGCGACGAGGCGCGCATCGAGGATGTGATCGCCAAGATCCGTGCCGCCGCGACGGCCACCGGCATGAACCCCGACTTTATAGAACCGCTCTATCGCGACCTCGTCGAACGCTCGATCGCACACGAATTCGCTCTCTTCGACCGGCGCCACGCGGACAAGGGATCGCGCTAGGATTCCAATCATCGAAATCCGTCATCGCGCTTAACGACCACTTAAGTCCCTCCGCCCTACACTGCGCTGCCCCGTTCCCGACCGCCACGCCGGTCCGGACCGCGCCAACGACGACCGTGCGCAAGCCGCGCCAAACGCAGATGTGAGGAAAACCATGTTTAGGAACATCATTCTAAGCGCCGCTCTCATTGTTGCCGCCGGCGGCAGCGCATTCGCCGACGATGCCGAAATCAAGGCCAAGGCGGAAAGCTTCGCCAAGAGCGATATCGCCGCCTGGGCGACCGATCCCGCGATCGTCGCGGCGGTCGAGGCCGCCAATGCCGAGCATGCCGCGTTCGACCAGGCGAAGATCGACGGGCTCGACGCGCAGTGGAAGGCGGAGGTCGGCGCCGCCGCGCAGCCGCTGATCGATTCAGTGGTCAACGCGCCCATTTCCGCCAAGCTCAAGGAGAAGTGCGGCGGCTCCAATGGCCTCGTCACCGAAATGATCCTGATGGACAATAAGGGCCTCAATGTCGGCGTCTGCGATGCCACCAGCGATTACTGGCAGGGCGACGAAGGCAAATGGCAGAAATCGTTCGGTGCCGGTGCCGGCGCCATCTTCGCCGACGATGTCGAACAGGATGAATCGACGCAGCGCTTCCAGCTGCAGACCAGCGTCACCGTTGTCGATGCCAGCGGCGCTCCAATCGGCGCACTCACCGTCGGTCTCGATGCCGAAGGATTGATGGCGCAATAATCCGGTATGGCCGGCCGGCGTCATCGGCGCCGGCCGGCTGCGGCGATTGCACCATCTGGACGGAGGCGATCCATGCAGACGATTGGGGAGAATGCACCGCATCGCAGGCGCCGCTGGAACATCGGGCGCAAGCTTGCGGCGATCATCGCGGTCGGCGTGGTCATCGGCTTTGCACTGGTATTGACGCTGCAATCCTGGGCGCAGCGCCAGATGGCGCTCGACGAAGCCGGCGTCAATCGCCTGGCCATCGCCAGGCTGATCGCGGGCCAGGTGGCGGGCGGCGTCAAGTTCAAGAAGGCGGACGCCATCGCCAAGGGCTATCAGGGCTATCTTGGCGAACCCAGTTCCGCGCTCACCGCCATTCTCATCTTCGATGTCGGCGACGCCAGGCTTTCCGAGGGCGTCAACAAGGATCTGCCCGCGATCGACCTTGCTGCCCTGCTGCCGGCCGCCAAGCCGGCGGTCGAGAAGAACGAGGCCTATGCCGAGCTCACGCCCACCCATCAGATCGTTTTCGTTCCGGTGCTGGAGGGCGCCGGCGACAAGGCGCGGCGCATCGGCACGGCAGGCCTTGCCTGGAGCACGGCGCCGCTGGCGGCCGCTTTGCACCAGCAGTTGGTCCGAGCCGTCTCGATCGCCCTGGGTGTCATGCTGGTCCTGCTCGCCGCGGTGCTGTGGATGATCCGCGTTTCAGTGAGCAAGCCGCTGGTCAAGGTGGCGAGCCTCATCGGCGGCAAGCAATCCGGCGAGCGATTGCAGGCCGAGCTGGGCACCACGGTGCGGCGCGCCGACGAGATCGGCGACATCGCCCGCGCGCTCACGGCGTTCCACGATGCCGAGGACGAGCTGGCGCGCCTGCAGCGGCAGCAGAACGACGCCCGCACCCAAAGCGAGCGCGAACGCCAGGACACGGCCCAGCGCCTGGCCCGGGAATTCCGCGAGACCGTGGGTTCGATGGCCGAGGCGCTCTCGACCGCGATCGGGCAAGTGCGCGCCACGACCGATCGATTGGCCAGCGCCGCCGACGAGACCGAGCATAAATCCTCGATCGCCGTGCGCGGGGCGGAAGCGACCAGCCAGAACGTGCAGACGGTGGCGGCCGCGGCGGAACAGCTTTCGGCCTCCGTGAGCGAGATTTCGCGCCAGGTCGGCGAATCGGCGCGCCGCGCGGAGACCGCCGCGGCAGGCTCGGAGCATTCCAACCAGAAAATCGCCAGCCTGGACGAATCCGTGGCGCGGATCGGCCAGGTGGCGCAATTGATCAGCGATATCGCCAGCCAGACCAATCTGCTTGCGCTCAACGCCACGATCGAGGCGGCGCGCGCGGGCGAGGCGGGCAAGGGCTTCGCCGTCGTGGCCCAGGAAGTGAAGAACCTCGCCACCCAGACCGGGCGCGCCACCGGCGACATCTCGGTGCAGATCGATGCGGTGCAGCAGGCGACCGCCGGCACGGTCGCCGCCATCAAGGCCATCATCGACGGCATCCAGGAGATCAATCACCTGGCGCGCGGCATCGCCACCGCCGTCGACCAGCAACAGGCGGCGACGTCGGAAATCGCGCGCAGCGCCCAGGATGCGGCGGCCAGCACGCAGCAAGTGCATTCGAGCGTGCTGGAGATTTCCGGCTCGGCCGCCCTCACGCGCGAAGCCGCCACCATCATCCGGCGCGAGACCGACCAGCTCTTCGCCGAGACGCAGCGCTTCCGCACCGAGGCCGGTCATTTCCTCGAGCGCCTGGCCGGTGGTCCCGGCGCCTGAGGCGCCGTCGCGCAACATAAAAATTTCCCTTGCGAGTCCGCCCGATTTTCCGTAAGTGCCGAAGTTCGGGGCTTTTCGGTCGACAATCCCGCGTTTGTGGCGTCCTTTTCGGGCAAAGCCGGCTGTGCAGAACGACGCAGCAACACCGACCGCCGTTTTTCAGACATGAGGTAGATGATGGCAAAGTTTCCCTTCAAGGGCCGTATTGTAATGATTGGTTATGGCTCGGTCGGCCGGTGCACGATGCCGCTGATCGAGCGTCACTTCGACATGCCTTTGAGCCGCGTCACGGTGGTCGACGGTCATGACCATTCGGAAGACGCCGCGCGTTTCATCGAGAAGGGTGTCAATTACATCGTCGAGCCCTTGCACGAGGGCAATTACACCAAGGTTCTCGCCAAGCAGCTGGGCAAAGGCGATCTCCTGATCAACCTGTCGGTCGAGGTCGATTCCCTGGCGCTCATCGCCTGGTGCCAGAAGCAGGGCGTGCTCTACATCGACACCTGCATCGAGCCCTGGGCCAACTACTACGACAATACCGCCATTCCCGAAGAGCAGCGGACCAATTACTATCTGCGGCACCGCGCCCTGGAAGCAGCGAAGAAATTCCCCAAGAACGGTCCCTCGGCCCTGCTCACGCACGGTGCCAACCCGGGACTCATCACCCATTTCATCAAGCAGGGCGTGCTCGACATCGCCCGCATGCGCGGCCTCAAATTCTCCAAGCCCAAGAACCGCGAGGAATGGGCCAGGCTGATGCGCGATTGCGGCGTCAAGGTCATCCACGTGGCCGAGCATGATCTGCAGGTCACCGACGTGCCGAAGATGCCGGGCGAGTTCTGCAACACCTGGTCGATCCCCGGCTTCGTCGGCGAAGGCTGCCAGCCGGCCGAACTGGGCTGGGGCACGCATGAGAAGAAGCTGCCCGAAAACGCGGTCGAGCATAAGGTCGGCTGCAAGGCCGCGATCTATCTCCGGCAGCCCGGCTGCACGACCGAGGTCAGGTCCTGGACCCCGCATGGCGGGCCGATGATCGCCTATCTCATCACCCATGGTGAGTCGGTCACCACCGCCGACTATTTCACCGTGACCGAGAAGGGCAAGGCGGTCTTCCGCCCGACCGTGCATTACGCCTATCACCCCTGCGACGATGCCGTTCTGTCGGTGCGCGAGTTCCAGGAAAAGAACTTCACCATGCAGAAGGATGTGCGTCTGCTGGGCGAGGAGATCGTCGAAGGGATCGACGAACTGGGTGCTCTCCTGATGGGCGATTTCGGCGCCTATTGGTACGGCTCGCAGCTTTCGATCCACGAAGCGCGCCGCATCATGGGCCCGGAATATAACGCGACCTCCCCGCAGATCGCCTCGCCGGTGCTGGCCGGCGCCATGTGGCTGATCGAGAATCCCAATCGCGGCGTGGTCGAGCCGGAAGAGATCGACCACGACTACATCCTCGACATCTGCCGCCCGTATCTCGGCCCGGTGGTCGGCTGCTACACCGATTGGACCCCCTTGAAGGACCGCAACGTCCTCTTCAAGGAAACCAATCTCGATCAGACCGACCCCTGGCAGTTCGAAAACTTCCGCGTGCGGCGGTAGAATGAGAAAGGCCCGCTCCCTGGAGTGGGCCTTTTTGTTCAAGCCTTCACGATAAAGCCCTCCCACCTTCAGGGGGGAGGGTTGGGTGGGGGCCGCAAGCGATTGCTGCCGCGAAAACGAGACCGAACCGCCCCCCTCCCGACCTCCCCCCTGAAGGTGGGAGGAGTTTCATTCCCCTACCAGTTCAACCTCGGCAGCGGCGCAAGCTTGATCGGCCCCACCCAGACGAAACCCTCTTGCAGGCTGAGGCTGATCTTCACCAGGGCCTTGCCCGCTTCATCGGGCTTGGCGAGGCCGTTGACCATCAGCAGCGCCGTCTTGGCGTTGCGCGCATCCAGGAGCCCGTCCTGCTGCAGCAATGCGACCGTCTCAGCCACGCCATGGGCACGCAGCGTCAGCGCGCCCAGCGGCTGCAGCGCCTCGTCGAGCGCCAGCGTGCCCTCGCCGGCTGCCGCGAGCGGCGCCTGGGCGAAGTTGAATGATTTCAGCTCCAGCACGCCGCCGGCATTGGCCCAGCCGGCCAGGGCCTGGCCGACATCCGGCGCCATCGGCACCGGCCCCATGATGGCACCACGCGCTGCCAACGCCTCGATCGGACCGGCGGTCACCGCGCGCTGGCCTTCCGGCAGCGTCACATCCGTCGCCGTCAGGTCGAACTCCAGCAGCGGCTGGTGATAATCCGCGGGCGGCGCCGTCGGGATATCGATGCTGCCATCGAGCGCGGCGGCCTTGTAGATGCCGGGCGCGCCGCTGACGCTGACATCGCGGGCCGTGACGATGACTGTGTTGAGATTCCACGGCTTGATCTCGGCAATCGCCGAACCCGCCGCGATCCGGGCCGCCACGCCACCCTGCAGCCGCATCTCCGCCGCGCCGAAATCGCGGCGGAAAGCGAAGGGAAAGCCGCCGATCGACCCGTCCGCGATGGCAACCTCGTTGCCGGCGGCGCGCTGCTGCTCGACCCAGGCGTCGATCCCATCCTGCAGCCGTCCGGCCACGTAATACCAATAGCCGGCATAGGCACCGCCAAGAACCAGAAGCGCCACGCCGAGGCAGAGGGCGACCGTCTGCAGCTTCACGCCTTGGCTGCTGCTTTGACGCTGCCGGGTATGGCCAGCCGGTCCTTGTTGAGCTTGCGCTCCATCCAGTTGAGGCCACGCGTCAGCACATAGACCGTGACGAAATAGATGATTCCGGCGCCGATCAACGTGTCGTAGACGCGGAACGTATCGACGCGGATCGTCGTCGCCGTGCCCATCACTTCATAGACGGTGACCAGCGAGGCAAGCGACGTAGCCTTCAGAAGCAGGATCGTTTCCGAACTCATGGTGGGCAGACAGATGCGCACCGCGCGCGGCAGCGTGATGCGCCGGAAGACCTGGAAGCGGCTCATGCCGAAGGCGCGCCCCGCCTCGATCTCGCCATGCGGCACGGCAAGGATCGCGCCGCGCAGGATCTCCCCCGTATAGCCGGCCGTGTTGAGGCTCAATGCGAAGACCGCGTACCACAGCCCGTCGCGCAGGAACGGAAAGCCGCGCATCATCCAGCCCGGGATCAGCTGGCCGAGGCCGTAATAGATGAAATAGAGCTGGATGAGAAACGGCGTCCCCCGCATCGTGAAGATGAAGACGCGCGCTGGAATCCACAGCAGCGGGTTGGGCGACAGGCGCGCCACGGCGACGGGCACGGCGAGGATGTTGCCGACGACGCTCGACGAGATGGTGAGGAACAGCGTCAGGGGCAATGCCATGATGAGCTGCGGCATCACCACGGAGAACATATAGATCGGATCGAATTTCATATGGCTGGCTTCCCGGTCTCAGGCCCCGTCTCAGGCTCGTCGCACGCCGCGATTGGCGCGCTTCTCCAGACGGCCGGTGACATACATCGAGATCCCCGACACGATCATGAAGACGATAGCCGTCGCACCGAGATAGAAGATGAAATGCTTGGTCTGGTTGGCGGCACCCCGCCCCACCGCCATGATATCGCCGATATCGGCCACGACGCTGACTAGCGCGCTGTCCTTGGTGATGTTGAGCCATTGGTTGCCGAGGCCCGAAATGGCATAGCGGATCATCTGCGGCAGGATGATGCGGATGAATCGCTGCGGCCCGTGCATGCCGAAGGCCTTGGCGGCCTCGATCTGCCCCTTGGGCACCGCCTGGATGCCGCCCCTCAAGACGTCGGTGAGATAGGCGCCGTAGATGATGCCCAGTGCCGCTATGACAGCGCCGAACGGATTGATCTCGACACCGCGCTCGGCAATGCCCACGGCCACCAGCAGGCTGGAGAGCGACGAGGTGCCGGCATAGAAGATGAGGAAGATAAGCAACAGTTCCGGCACCGATCTCACGACGGTGGTGTAGACCTCGCCGGCGCGGTTGAGCGACCTCACGTGGCAGAGCTTCGCCCAGGCCCCCAGCATGCCGATGCCGAAGGCGATCGTATAGGCGCATGCCGAGATGAACAGCGTGTTGTAGACGCCCCGGAAGAACTCGTCGCCATAGCCCGTATCCCCCCAGGCCAGGGTCGCCAATAAGGATTGTTCAGCCGCCAAAGCTGGTCCCCTCGTAATGCCTCAAAACCTTCCCCGTCGGCCGGGTTCGCCCCGGCTCGCTTGTCTCTGCGGATCGTACCCCCCGCCCCCCGCCGGCAGCAACACCGCATTGCGTTGCGGGCCGAGGTAATGGCCGGTTTTACCACCTATTGTCATGCCCCGCGCAGGCGGGGCATCCATGAGTTACTTGCTTGAAAGACAAACTCGCGGATGGCCCGCCTAAAGCGGGCCATGACAGCCGAGTTGAACCGGCACCCTTGCGAAAGCAAAACCGCCCGGTCCTGTCGGGCCGGGCGGTCTGTCACATGACTTAAACCGATCTTAGAAGGTCGGCTTCACCAGCATGCCGTCCAGTTCCGGATACTTCTTGGTGATCTCGTCATACTTGCCGCTCACCACCACTTCCTTGATCGCCGCGTTGAGCATGTCGAGCGTCGCCTGATCGTCCTTGCGGACGGCGGCACCGACACCTTCACCCATGATCGGATCGGCCGGAACGACGGCCTTTTCCTCGTAATCCTTGCCGGCGTCCGAAGCCATGAACGGAGCCAGGGTCGAACGGCCTTCCTGGACGTAATCGACGCGGCCGGCGGCGAGGTCGGCCAGCGCCGTGTCGAGACCGTCATAGGTCTTGACCTCGGCGGCGGAACCGAAGCGCTTCTGCAGGAACTTCGAATGGATGGTGGCGTTCTGCGCCCCCATGATCTTGCCGCTCATCGATTCCGGCTTGTCGAAGTCGATCTTGGTCGCATCCGATTTCGGGCCGATGATGATGGTGGTCGAATCGTAATAGAAGTGCGTGAAATTGACCTGCTGCTTGCGGTCGTCGTTGATCGTCATCGAGGCGAAGATGAAGTCGATCTTGCCTTCCTGCAGCGCCGGGATGATGCCGTCCCAGGCGGTCGGGGTCATTTCGCACTTGATCTTCGCCGCGTCGCACACCGCCAAGGCGAGGTCGACTTCCCAGCCGGTCCACTTGCCGCTGGTGTCCTTGGTGGCGAAGGGCGGATAGTCGGTCTGGTCCATGCCGACCTTGTAAACCTTGTCCTGCGCCTGCGCGCTGACCGCCATGACGGCCAGGACTGCACCGGCGACGAGGCTCCCAAACAAGCTCTTTTTCATGATCATTCCCTGGTCAAAGTTGACGACACCGATACCTGTCTCATCTGCCGTCCCGCTGGCCGTTCTGCTGTCGGCCGTTAGGCGGGGGGTGGATCGGCTGTGTGAAAGACTAGCATAAGGAAATCCGGCTTGGGTAGCCGCGATACAGGCGTCAAATAGACAATTCCGCGTGAGAAACGCCTGTGATTGGGCGGTATTAACCTTCGAAACGCCGGATTTCCAAGGCCGTCATCGCACGGCGCCACAACCCCTCACCCCACCCCCTCTCCCCATTTCATGGGGCGAGGGGCTTATTGCCGAGACTCGCTCGAACCTCCCTCGCCCCGCTTGCGGGGAGAGGGTCGGGGTGAGGGGTGGTTGCATGGTATAGACCGGAGAGATAGGTAACAGTTTGGACCGGAGAGATGGGTAACAGGTCAACATGGTCGGCAAGGGGGACTTGCCGATGCCTTGGAAAGAGACCTGTGTCATGGATGAGCGTTTGCAGT
>NZ_JAYRUV010000017.1:0-105872 GCF_041918875.1 Dongia sp. | reverse complement strand
ATATGCGCGACATGCATATTGACCGAGTCGCGATTTCAGCAACGACCGATGTGTTGGTCGCATCCATGAGTGATGACGGGCCGCTCCCCGCCTATCGCGCGATGCAGCGTGGCGGTCGCTTGCACCACGATCCTGCGCAGGAGCTTGCAGCCGAAAAGCTGCAGTCGCTCTACATTGCGCTGAAGGACTATCGCCCTGAGGGTGACAACGGCTCCGGCTTGCGTGGCTGGGCGGAGCGCCTGGGCTTTGCACGCCGGCGCGATGAGACCGCACCGCAAGGCCTCTATATCTATGGCGGCGTCGGTCGCGGCAAGTCGATGCTGATGGACATCTTCTTCGCCCATGTTCAGGTGGAGAAGAAGCGCCGCGTCCACTTCCACGCCTTCATGCTGGAAGTGCATGAGCAGCTCCATCAATGGCGCCAGGAAAAGCCCAAGCAGGTGGACCTTATCCCCGCTTTGGCCGAAAAGCTCGCCGATGAAGTTTCGCTGATCTGCTTTGACGAATTCCATGTCACCAACATCGCCGATGCGATGATCCTGGGGCGGCTCTTCAGCGCGCTGTTCGAGCGCGGCGTGGTGATGGTGGCGACCTCGAACTGGACGCCGGACGATCTCTACAAGGGCGGCCTGCAGCGCGATCAGTTCCTGCCCTTCATCGCGCTTCTGAAGGAGAAGCTCGACGTGCTGGAGCTGGATGGCGGGCGCGACTATCGCCTGGCGCGGCTCAAGGACATGAATGTCTATCACTATCCGCTGGGCGACCTCTCGGCACGACAGATGCGCGACGCCTTCGCGCGCTTGACCGACAACGAGCCGCCGATCGCCACGCATCTGCTGGTCCAGGGCCGCCGGCTCGAAGTGTCGCGCCAGGTCGCCAACGCCCATGGCCGCGTCGCCTGGTTCGACTTCGACGAGCTTTGCGCAAGGCCCCTGGGTGCGGCCGACTACCTCGCCATCGCCACGCATTACGACGTCGTGCTGCTGGACCAGGTGCCGCGGCTTGAGACGGATCGCCGCAACGAAGCGCGCCGCTTCATGACGCTGGTCGACGAACTCTACGAGCATAAGGTGACGACGATCGTCGCCGCCGCGGACAAACCGGAACGGCTTTATCCCAGCGGCGACGGCGCGTTCGAATTCGAACGCACCGTCAGCAGGCTCAACGAAATGCAGTCGGTCGACTATCTGACGCGACCGCATTTGACGTGAGGTGAGGGGGGATTTTCGCGAGAAGAGTTAATGCCTCTTGCCCTTGTGGCAAATTCAGGTTATTAACTCAACATCTAGAGGAGTGCGCTCGGGGCGCAGGTGCATTGCCTAAGCGAAATCGTGGCAATGCGTAAGAGACATCAGGATTACAGAATGGCACGGAAGAAGATAGCCCTAATCGGCGCGGGTCAGATCGGCGGCACATTGGCGCTGCTCGCTGGCATCAAGGAACTTGGTGACGTCGTTCTTTTCGACGTGGTCGACGGCGTGCCGCAGGGCAAGGGCCTGGACATCGCCGAAGCGTCGCCGGTCGAAGGGTTCGATGCGAAATATCTGGGCGCCAGCGACTATAAGGCGATCAAGGGCGCCGACGTCATCATCGTTACCGCCGGCATCCCGCGTAAGCCAGGCATGAGCCGCGACGATCTCATCGCCACCAATGCCAAGGTCATGGACACGGTCGGCAAGGCGATCAAGAAATACGCGCCCAAGGCCTTCGTCATCTGCATCACCAATCCGCTCGATGTCATGGTCTATGTGCTGCAGCAGGCGTCCGGCCTGCCGGAGAGCCATGTCGTCGGCATGGCGGGCGTGCTCGATTCCGCCCGCTTCCGCTATTTCCTGGCCGAGGAGTTCAACGTCTCGGTCGAGGACGTAACCGCCTTCGTGCTGGGCGGCCATGGCGACACGATGGTGCCGCTGGCCCGCTATTCGACGGTGGCCGGCATTCCGCTGCCCGACCTGGTCAAGATGGGTTGGACCACCCAGGAAAAGCTCAACACCATCATCCAGCGCACCCGCGACGGCGGCGCTGAGATCGTCAATCTCCTGAAGACGGGTTCCGCCTTCTACGCGCCGGCCAGTTCCGCGATCGCGATGGCCGAATCCTATCTGAAGGACAAGAAACGGGTTCTCCCCTGCGCGGCCTATCTCAACGGCCAGTATGGGGTAAAGGGACTCTATGTCGGCGTACCGGTCGTGATCGGTGCGGGCGGCGTAGAGAAAGTGGTCGAGATCGACCTCAACAAGGCTGAAAAGTCCATGTTTGACAAGTCGGTCGCGGCCGTAAGGGGCCTCATCGATGTGGTGAGGAAGCTTCAAAGAGGAGAGAAGCAATGAAGAAGACCATCGAACTGGCGGCCAAGAAGGTTGCCAAGAAAGCCGCCAAGAAGTCGGCTAAGAAGACCACGAAGAAGGCCGCTGCCAAGAAGCCGGCTGCGAAGAAGACCGCCAAGAAGACCGCCAAGAAGGCCGCGAAGAAGAAGTAACTTCCGGTCTGGTCTTTTTTGACCAAACGGCCTGCGACGGCGACAGTCCTATTACCTTGTTCACTCGGCGGGTTTCAGTTCAATTGGCTTGAACCCGCCTGACATGGTGATAGAGTACGATCTGCTGCACCACAGCAAATCGTCGGCTGTCGCTGTCGCCCGCTTTTTTTCTATGAATTCCTAAAGACTTCCTAGGAACAATCGCGCGGCCCGGTGGCTGGCGAACGACCGCCGGGGTGCAGTCCTTCGCAACGCAGCAAGCGGGTCAGCCCGGATGAACATCCACGAATATCAGGCCAAAGCCCTGATCAGGAAGTTTGGCGTCGCCGTTCCAGACGGCCATGTCGCCTATTCCGCCGATGAGGCGGTCGATGCAGCACAGAAACTGGGTGGCGGGCTTTGTGTCGTGAAGGCACAGATCCATGCCGGCGGCCGCGGCAAGGCGGGCGGCGTCAAGGTCGCGAAGTCCATGGACGATGTGCGCTCCCTCGCCAAGTCCATGCTCGGCATGACCCTGGTGACACACCAGACAGGCCCGGTGGGCAAGGTCGTGAAGCGGATCTATGTCGAGTCCGGCTGCGACATCAAGCGCGAGCTCTATCTCGGCATGCTGGTCGATCGCGCCACGTCGCGCGTCACCATCATGGCCTCCGAGGAAGGCGGCATGGAGATCGAAGAGGTCGCCGCCAAGAACCCGGAAAAGATTCTTAAAGTGGCGATCGACCCGGTCACCGGCGTGCAGCCCTTCCACGCGCGCCAGATCGCTTTCTTCCTCAAATTGACCGGCAACCAGATCGCTTCCGCCACCAAGTTCATCATGGCGCTCTACAAGGCCTTCACCGACCTCGACTGCTCGATCGTCGAGATCAACCCGCTGGTGGTGACTGGCGCCGGCGACGTGCTGGCGCTCGATGCCAAGATCAATTTCGACGATAACGCGCTCTTCCGCCACAAGGATGTCGAAGAGCTGCGCGACCCGGACGAAGAAGATCCGGCCGAGCTTGAAGCGGCGAAGCACAGCCTCAACTACATCAAGCTCGACGGTTCGATCGGCTGCATGGTCAATGGCGCCGGCCTTGCCATGGCGACCATGGACATCATCAAGCTTTATGGCGGGTCGCCCGCGAACTTCCTCGATGTGGGCGGCGGCGCCACCAAGGAACGCGTCACCGCCGCCTTCAAGATCATTCTTTCCGATCCCAATGTCGAAGGCATTCTGGTCAACATTTTCGGCGGCATCATGCGTTGCGACGTCATTGCCGAAGGCGTCGTGGCGGCCGCGCGCGAAGTGAGCCTGCATGTGCCGCTGGTCGTGCGCCTCGAAGGCACCAATGTCGAATTGGGTAAGAAGATCCTGGCGCAATCCGGGCTGCCCATCCTGTCCGCCGACAATCTGGCGGACGCGGCCGAAAAGGTCGTCAAGGCCGTGAAGGAGGCG
Source organism: Dongia sp. (assembly GCF_041918875.1). Taxonomy (GTDB): domain Bacteria; phylum Pseudomonadota; class Alphaproteobacteria; order Dongiales; family Dongiaceae; genus Dongia. Next base: position 101,955 of record NZ_JAYRUV010000017.1, on the reverse strand, counting down.
TGAGGAATCATGTCCGTACTCGTCAATAAGAACACCAAGGTCATCTGTCAGGGCTTCACCGGCGCGCAAGGAACGTTCCATTCCGAACAGGCCATCGCCTATGGCACCAGGATGGTGGGCGGCGTCACCCCGGGCAAGGGCGGCACCAAGCATCTCGATCTCCCGGTCTTCGACACCGTCAGCGACGCCGTCGCCAAGACCGGCGCCAATGCCAGCGTCATCTATGTGCCGCCGCCCTTCGCGGCCGACGCCATCCTCGAGGCGATCGATGCCAGGATTCCGCTGGTCGTGTGCATCACCGAAGGCATTCCGGTCCTCGACATGGTGAAGGTGAAGCGGGCGCTGGCCGGTTCGGCGACGCGCCTCATCGGCCCCAACTGTCCCGGCATCATCACGCCGGAGGAATGCAAGATCGGCATTATGCCCGGCCACATCCACAGGAAGGGCAAGATCGGCATCGTCTCACGCTCCGGCACCCTCACCTACGAAGCCGTGGCGCAGACCACGGCGGCGGGTCTCGGCCAGACCACCTGCATCGGCATCGGCGGCGATCCGGTCAACGGCACCAATTTCGTGGATTGCCTGGACCTGTTCCTGAACGACGACGAAACCCAGGGCATCGTCATGATCGGTGAAATCGGCGGCAATGCCGAGGAAGACGCCGCTGAATTCTACAAGGCTGCCAAGAAGAAGAAACCCATCGTCGGCTTCATCGCCGGCGTCACGGCCCCTCCGGGCCGGCGCATGGGCCATGCCGGCGCCATCATCAGCGGCGGCAAGGGCGGTTCGGGCGACAAGATCGAGGCCATGAAAGCGGCCGGTTTCGTCGTGGCGGATTCCCCGGCGGCCCTCGGCTCGTCCATGCTGAAGGCGATGGGCAAGTAACGGTGGCCCCGATCCCTCAATCCGGGGGCCGTTTTACGACCGCAAACAACTATGCTTGGTACTGGCATGCCAGGTTCCGGGTTGATATCCCGGGACCTGGTTGCTATCTCACAAAATCCTTCCCCAGCGGCACGCTGCGGGAAACAGTAACCATTGGGTAACCATCCCATGCGCAAATGACGGTCAGCGGGATTTGTCGGAGAAGTCGCCGGGCACGTATACCGGCTGCTTCCCTGACAAATCCGCAATCGCCGGACGGCGGATGGCCGGACATCGGCCGGACGCCAGAATTGCCTTTCCTGAAGGCGTATCGGGGTTACGCTCCGATGCTAGACCTTTTGGTGACTTGATCTCTTATGGGCATCGGCCCAAACGGGTGAACCATGAACCAGCCAAATCCCAATCTCACCGCCGTCCCCAACTTCCTATCCGGCCCCAACGCGCCCTTCATCGAAGAGCTCTACGCCAAATACCTGGCCGATCCCCATTCGGTGGATGAATCCTGGCAGGCCTTCTTCGCCGAACTGAAGGAAGAAGCGGCGGCGGCGCTCAAGGACCTCCATGGCGCCAGCTGGGCGCCGCGCGAGCGCGATGTCGAAATCGGCAATGGCGGCTATGCCGAAGCCACCGCCGGCACCGCCGCGCCGCGCGCCTTTCCGGGCGGCCATGTCAGCGTCGCCGAGCAGCGTGCCGCCGCCCGCGATTCACTTCGCGCCATCATGCTGGTGCGCGTCTACCGGGTGCGCGGGCATCTCGAAGCCAATCTCGATCCCCTCGACCTCAAGCCCCGCGCCAAGCATCCCGAACTCGACTACCGGACACATGGCTTCACGGACGCCGATCTCGACCGCGAGATATTCCTCGACGGCGCCATGGGCTTCGAGACGGCGACCCTGCGCCAGCTCATCCATGCGCTACGCCAGACTTATTGCGGGTCGATCGGCGTCGAATACATGCACATCCAGGATAATGACCAAAGGAAGTGGCTGCAGCAGCATATGGAAGGCAGCCGCAACCACCGCGACTTCACGGATCGTGGAAAAAGGGCAATCCTCGAGCGCCTGACCGAGGCGCAGATGTTCGAGAACTTCCTCGACAAGAAATATACCGGCACCAAGCGCTTCGGCCTCGACGGGGGCGAGACGCTCATTCCGGCGCTGGAACAGGTCATCAAGCGCGGCAGCCAGCTCGGCATCAAGGAAGTCGTCATCGGCATGGCCCATCGTGGGCGTCTTTCCATGCTCGCCAACTTCATGAACAAGCCCTATGCGGCGATCTTCAGCGAATTCCAGGGCAACCCTTCCAACCCCGAGGATGTGCAAGGCTCGGCCGACGTCAAATACCATCTCGGTACTTCGTCCGACCGCGAATTCGACGGCCGCGTCGTGCACCTGTCGCTGACCGCCAACCCGTCGCATCTGGAATGCGTCAACACCGTGGTGCTGGGCAAGGTGCGCGCCAAGCAGGACCAGAGGAAGGACAAGAACCGCGAGCAGGTCATGGGCCTGCTGCTGCATGGCGACGCGGCTTTTGCCGGCCAGGGCCTGGTGCCGGAATGCCTCGAGCTTTCCCAGCTCTTCGATTACGAGGTCGGCGGCACGATCCATTTCATCATCAACAACCAGATCGGCTTCACGACGAGCCCCACGGCGTCGCGCTCGGGCCCCTATTGCTCGGACATCGCCAAGGCGGTGCAGGCGCCGATCTTCCACGTCAATGCCGACGACCCGGAAGCGACACTGCATGTCTCGCGCATCGCCATGGAATTCCGTGCCGAGTTCAACCACGACGTCATCATCGACATGTTCTGTTATCGCCGCTATGGCCATAACGAGAGCGACGAGCCGGCCTTCACCCAGCCGCAGATGTACAAGAAGATCGCGACCCACCCCACCACGCGCCAGATCTATGCCCAGCGCCTGGTCGAAGAAGGCAGCATCAGCCAGGAAGAGGCCGATGCCATCATGAACAATTTCCAGGCCCGCCTGGATGCGGAGTTCGAAGCGTCGGCCTCCTACAAGCCGAACAAGGCCGACTGGCTGGAAGGCGCATGGGCTGGCCTTGCCACCGCCTCCGGCGACGAACGCCGCGGCGACACGGCGGTGCCCGAGGACAAGCTGCAACTGGTCGGCAAGGCGATGACCAGCGTGCCGGGCACCTTCAACCTCAATCGCAAGATCGCCCGCCAGCTCGCCCAGAAGGAAGAAATGTTCAAATCCGGCGAGGGCATCGACTGGGCGACCGGCGAGGCCCTGGCCTTCGGCACCCTGCTGGATGAGGGTTTCGGCGTCCGTCTTTCCGGGCAGGATTGCAAGCGCGGCACGTTCAGCCAGCGCCACGCCGTCTTCACCGACCAGGAGAATGAGGACGAATACGTCCCCCTCAATCATATCCGCGACGGCCAGGCATTCTTCGAAGTGATCAACAGCCCGCTTTCCGAAGCCGGCGTGCTGGGCTTCGATTACGGCTATTCCCTGGCCGAACCCAAATCGCTGGTGCTGTGGGAAGCACAGTTCGGCGATTTCGCCAACGGCGCCCAGGTCATCATCGACCAGTTCATTTCATCGGGCGAATCGAAATGGCTGCGCATGTCGGGCCTCGTGATGCTGCTGCCGCACGGCTATGAGGGTCAGGGGCCGGAGCACAGCTCGGCCCGCCTCGAGCGCTATCTGCAGCTTTGCGCCGAGGACAATATGCAGGTGGCCAATCTCACGACCCCGGCCAACTATTTCCACGCCTTGCGCCGGCAGCTGCACCGCAATTTCAGGAAGCCGCTCATCCTGATGACGCCCAAATCGCTGCTCAGGCACAAGCTGGCGGTCTCGAAGCTGGCGGAATTCGGCCCGGGCACCACCTTCCACCGGCTGCTCTGGGACGACAACACCAAGCTTGCCGACCAGAAGATCAAGCGCGTCGTCCTCTGTTCGGGCAAGGTCTATTACGATCTGTTCGAGGAGCGCGAGAAGCGCGGGATCGAGGATGTCTACATCATGCGCGTCGAGCAGCTCTATCCCTTCCCGGACAAGGCGCTCGCCACCGAACTGAAGCGCTTCCCCGGCGCCGAGATCCTCTGGTGCCAGGAAGAGCCCAAGAACATGGGCGCCTGGTTCTTCGTCTCGCCGGAAATCGATACGGTGATGGAAGAGCTCGGCACCAAGCAGCGCCGTGCGCGTTATGTCGGGCGGCCGGCTTCGGCCTCGCCCGCCACCGGCCTCTACAAACGGCATATCAAGGAACAGGCCAAGCTGGTCGACGAGGCGCTCAGCCTCGGCTGAGTGCCCCAGATACTGGCGGACGCTTTCAATTATCGGATTTGGGAGAGAAATGATGTCAACACCGATCACGGTTCCGGCCCTGGGCGAATCGGTCAGCGAGGCGACGGTCGCCAAGTGGATGAAGAATGTCGGCGACCCCGTGAAGAAGGACGAGGCGCTGGTCGAGCTGGAGACCGACAAGGTGACGGTGGAAGTATTCGCCAGCGCCGCTGGAACCCTGGGCGAGATCGCGGCGCCCGCCGGCACCACCGTGAATGTCGGCACCGTCATCGGCCGCATCGCCGCCGGCGGGGCTGCTGCGGCACCGGCGCCCAAGCCTGCCGCCGCCGCCGCTCCGGCGGCACCCGCCAAGGCGGCACCCGTCCCGGCCGGCAATGGCGATGACCGCCTCTCGCCCGCGGTGAAGAAGCTGGTCGAGGAGACCGGCGTCAATCCGGCCGCGGTCGCCGCCACCGGCAAGGACGGCCGCATCACCAAGGGCGACGTGCTGGAGCATCTGGAGAAGCAGAAGGCCGCCCCCGTCGCCGCGCGCCCGGCCCCGGCTCCCATCGTGCCGCATGTGCCGCGCAACCTCACCGAGCGAGAGGAGCGCGTGCCCATGTCGCGCCTCCGGCGCCGCATCGCTGAGCGCCTGAAACAGGCGCAGAACAATGCCGCCATCCTCACCACCTTCAACGAGGTGGACATGAGCGCCGTGATGGCCCTCCGGGACAAGTACAAGGACAATTTCGAGAAGAAGCACAAGGTGAAGCTGGGCTTCATGTCCTTCTTCGTGAAGGCGGCCCTGCAGGCCCTGAAGGAGATCCCGGCGGTCAATGCCGAGATCGACGGCGACGACATTATCTACAAGAACCATTACGATATCGGCGTCGCCGTCGGCACCGAACAGGGCCTGGTCGTGCCGGTCCTGCGCAATGTCGACGCGCTGAGCTTTGCCGAGATCGAATCCGGCATCGCCGAGCTGGGCAAGCGCGCCCGCGACGGCAAGCTCGCCATCGAGGACCTGACCGGCGGCACCTTTACCATCTCCAACGGCGGCACCTATGGCTCGCTGATGTCGACGCCGATCATCAACCCGCCGCAATCGGGCATTCTTGGCATGCACAAGATCCAGCAGCGGCCGATGGTGGTCGACGGCAAGATCGAGGCGCGGCCGATGATGTACCTGGCGCTCTCCTACGATCATCGCATCATCGACGGCCGCGAAGCCGTCACCTTCCTGGTGCGCATGAAGGAATGCCTCGAGGATCCGCAGCGCCTGCTGATCGAGCTCTGATCTCGATGGCACGCGCCGTGGCGAAGGCCAGGACCAGGGCGGCGGCCGCTAAACCCAAGCGACGGCTTCTGCCCTATTACAACCAGAGTACCGACTTCAGCTGCGGGGCGGCATCGCTCCTGATGGCGATGAAGGGACTGGATGCGGCGACGCCGTTCGACCGCGTCCACGAACTGCAGATCTGGCGCGAGGCCAACACGGTCTATATGGGCAAGGGCCATGCCGGCTCCTCGCCCTATGGCATCGCGCTCGCCGCCTGGCGGCGTGGGTTCCTGGCCGAAATCTGGCTCTCGCACAAGGGCGCCATCCTGCTCGACTACCAGCGTAAGCCCGAATGGCGCAAAGCCGGCAAGCTGATGCAGGATGCCGATGCCGCCGCCGTTGCGGAACTGGGCCTGCCTATCGAGATCCGCAAATGGACGGTGGCCGACCTTGCCAAGGCGCGGGCCGGGGGCGCCGTTCCCATCGTGCTGGTGACGACCAGGGCCTTCCATGGCGGCAACACGCCGCATTGGCTGGTCTTCGCCGATAGCGACGATGGCAATGTCTATCTCAACGATCCCTGGATCTCGCGCGACAAGGGCCAGACGGCGAAATTCCAGACCGGCCGCGCGGCCACCCACGCAGCCTTCGCGAAGATGGCCAAGTGGGGCCCGCGCCAGGAGCAGGCCGTCGTTCTCATCCGGGGACCGCACGTTTAAGGTGCCTAGGTTCGATTGTCATGCCCGCGAAGGCGGGCATCCATGGGCCGGTGGATTCCCGCTTTCGCGGGAATGACAAAGTTAAATTGCGGAAGCGCGCTCAGGAGCGCCTCGAGAAACGGAGTAGGTTATGGCGGAACAAGCATTCGATGTCGTCGTGATCGGCGGCGGTCCCGGCGGTTATGTCTGTGCCATCAAGGCGGCGCAGCTGGGCCTCAGCGTCGCCTGCATCGAAAAGCGCGGGGCACTTGGCGGCACCTGCCTCAATGTCGGCTGCATTCCCTCGAAGGCACTCCTCGCCTCCTCTGAAAAGTTCGAGGAAGCCGGCCATCACCTGGCTGTTCACGGCATCAAGGTCGGCGGCGTCGCCCTCGATCTCAAAGCCATGCTGGCGCGCAAGGACAAGGTGGTGGGCGACCTCACCAAGGGTATCGAATTCCTCTTCAAGAAGAACAAGGTCACCTATCTGAAGGGCGCCGGCACGCTGCTGGGCGGCGGCAAGGTGCAGGTAGGCGGCGAAGCCAACCAGACGGTCAGCGCCAGGAACATCGTCATCGCCACGGGCTCCGATTCGACACCTCTTCCCGGCCTCACCGTCGACGAGAAGAAGATCGTCACATCGACCGGTGCGCTTGCGCTCGAGAAGGTGCCGGAACATATGGTCGTCATCGGTGGCGGCGTCATCGGCCTGGAACTCGGTTCGGTCTGGCGGCGCCTGGGGTCGAAAGTGACCGTGATCGAATTCCTCGACCGCATCGTCCCCACCATGGACGGCGAGATCGGTGCGATGTTCCAGAAGGTCCTTGCAAAGCAGGGCATGGAATTCCGCTTAGGGACCAAGGTCACCGGCGCCAAGGCGAAAGGTGCCAGGACCGAACTGACCGTCGAGCCGGCAAAAGGCGGCGCCGCCGAAACCGTCATTGCCGACGTGGTGCTGGTCTCGATCGGCCGGCGTCCTTATGTCGAAGGCTTGGGGTTGGACAAGGCCGGCGTGAAGCTGGATGAGAAAGGCCGCATCGCCACCGACGGCCATTTCGCGACCGGCGTTCCAGGCATCTACGCCATCGGCGACGTCATCGCCGGCCCCATGCTGGCGCACAAGGCCGAGGAGGAAGGCGTGGCGCTGGCCGAGATCCTGGCCGGGCAGAAGGGCCATGTGAATTACGAGACCTGTCCCAGCATCGTCTACACTCAGCCGGAACTCGCTTCGGTCGGCAAGACCGAGGAGGAACTGAAGGCGGCCGGCATCGCTTATAAGGTCGGCAAGTTCCCCTTCATGGCGAATTCCCGTGCCAAAGCCGCAGGCGACACCGATGGCAGCGTCAAGCTGCTGGCCGACGCCAGGACCGACCGGCTGCTGGGGGCCCATATCCTGGGCCCCGGCGCCGGCACGCTCATCCACGAATGCTCGATGGCCATGGAATTCCAGGCATCGGCCGAGGATGTCGCGCGCGCCTTCCACGGCCATCCGACCCATAACGAGGCGATCAAGGAAGCGGCCCTCGCCATCGGCAGCAAGCCGATCCACATGTAGCGGCATGCCGCATCCTCCGACGAGAGCTGTCACACGGCCATGACCGAGGATGTAAAAACCAAGATCGAGACATTGCTGGCGGAAGCGGACGCCACCTTCGAGAGCAGCCATGCCCGCACGCTGGCCCTGACGCTCAAGGCACTCGATCTGGCCTTGCGCAATGGCGACGAAGGGCAGATCGCCGCCTGCCAGCTCGAATGCGCCAGGCAGCAGCGGATCATGTGCCAATATGCCGATGCCCTGGCCAATCTCGAAGCCTGCCAGGGGTATTTCATCCGCAGCGGCGACCGGCGGCGCCAGGGCATCGTGCTCAGGACCTACGCCGCCATTTACGACGAAGTCGGCCTTTTCGACGAGGCGCTGGAAAGCAACCAGCACGCCCACGCCTTGTTCGAAAATACCGGCGATATTTTCTTCCGCGCCATCTGCTTCGAGGATACCGGCAACATCATGCGCCGGCGCGGCTACCATGCCGAGGCCATCGCCGCGTTCGAAAACGGCCTGGCTTTGCTCGACGAACTGCCGCCCAGCCATGCGGTGACCCGGTCGCGCGCCCATCTGGGCTGTGGCCTGCTCGACGCCTGTATTGAAGCCGGCGACGATGCGTGGGTTCTTGCCACCATCGGCCGCGTGCTGGAACTGGTCTGCCTGATCGGCAATGGCAATCTCGAAGCCTATTGCCACAGCATGGCGGCCCTCGCCCAGGCCCGGCAGGGCGATGCCGCGGCGAGCCTCGCCACCGCCGCCGTCGCCCGCCACGCCTTGCAGCGCGCCGAATCGCCCTATGAGCGTGTGAGCTGCCTCATGTATCTGGGGCGGGCGCGCGATGCCCTGGGCGATTACGCCCAGGCCGAAGCCTTCCTCAACGAAGCCCTGACCGATGCCGCCGCCGCCGGCATCCAGGATCTTACCCTGAAATGCCATGCCGAGCTGGCGCGCATCTGCGAACGCAGCGGTGCCATCGGGGCGGCGCTCGACCATCTCAAGACCCTGCGCCGGCTGGAGGCCGACCTGCTGACCAGCCGCACCGATATCCGGCTCGACCGGCTGCGGCTGGAAGTCGAGCGGGAACGTTCGCGTCATTCCGAAGCAGATCGCGCCCGCCAGGAGCTGGAACGCGAGGTCGCCGCGCGGACGACGGAATTGCGCGCCGCCAAGGAGGCCGCCGAGCGCGCCAATCGCACCAAGAGCATGTTCCTGGCCAATATGAGTCACGAATTGCGCACACCGCTCAATGCCATCAACGGCTATTCCGAGGCCATGGCGATGGAACTGTTCGGCCGGATCGGCAACCCGCGCTATGTCGACTATGCCCGCAACATCTGGAGCAGCGGGCAGCATCTGCTCTCGCTCATCAATTCCGTGCTCGACCTCTCCAAGGTCGAGGCGGGTCGGATGGAGATCTCCTGCGAGGCGCTCCGCCTGCGCTCCTTCGTCGACGAATGCCTGGCGCTGGTGCGTGTGCAGGCCGAACAGAACGGTCTTTCTCTCCTGGCCGACGAAATGCCGCAGATCGAACTCTGGGCTGACCCCCGGGCCTTGAAGCAGGTTCTCGTGAACCTCATCGGCAATGCGCTGAAATTCACCCCGCGCGGCGGCGAGATCCGCCTCAGCGGCCGCATTGTTCCGGGCTGGATCGAGATCTTCGTGACCGATACCGGCATCGGCATGGCCGAAGCCGATATTCCGCGCGCCCTTACCGTCTTCGGCCAGCTCGACAATGCCTATGCGCGGCGCCATGACGGATCCGGCCTCGGCTTGCCGCTCGCCAAATCGCTGGTCGAACTGCATGGCGGCACGCTGTCGATCGATTCGGCGCCCGGCCAAGGAACCCGCGTCGCCATCCGCCTGCCGCTCGGCCGTCCCGATGACGGCCACGATGGCGGGATCAGTTCGCGCGCAGGTAACGTTTGAGAAAGGCGCCCCAGGGCGTCAGCGACCTGCCATCCGTCTTGCGCAACGCCGGACCGTAATCGTAGTTCCAGCACCAGCCCGTATAGGACAGTTCGTATTCGTCCAGCAGCGCCGCGAAGGGCTCGCCGAAACCTTTCGCCGTCCCGCTCCAATGCTCTTTCGAGCCGGGTTCGAAACCCCATTCGGTGACGATGACCGGCTTCTTTTCCCGCAAGGACGCAAGGTTCGGCTCGAAGGGCGCCAGCTCGCCGCCGGGATAGACATGCCAGACATAGGCCGTGTTGGCGTCGGCAAGCGGGTAGTCCGCCATGCCGCTGAGGTCGAAGGCCCACCCGGCCCCCGCCGCCAGGATCACATTGGCATTCCCCTGGCCGCGGATGAGATGCGTGAGCTGCTGCCAGAACGGCACCAGTTCGCGCCAGCGTCCGCCGTCATTGGCAAGTTCCTTGTCGTTGGAGGAAACGGGCTCGTTCCACAATTCGAAGAGGATGTCGTTGTCCCTGAAGGTACTGGCGACGGCGCGCCAGAAATCGAGCGCCAGGCTCATGCGCGTGTCGTACCAATCGGTCGTTTCGCTATCCGAGGCGACGAAGAAATCCTGCCGGTAGCCGTCCGGCCAGCCGATCGCATGATAGTCGATGATGACATAGAGGCCGGCCTCGCGCGCCCATTCGACATGTTGCGTGAGCCGCGCCAGCGCACCCACCGAATCGTCGCGCCAGTAGCCGGGATGGACGGAAAGGCGCACGATGTTGGCGCCCCACTCCCGCGCGATCTCCGGATAGGGGTTTTCATCCGCCGGCAGGTCGCCGACATCGCCCATGGCGATCCCCTTGAGGCGCAGGATCTGGCCCTGATCGACGAAATGGCTGCCGCGGACTTCCAGGGCGGTCGCCGGATGCGAATGCGCAAGCGCCAGAAACGCAAGCGACACTGCAGCGATCCATCGCATGGCCGGCCCTCCCCTGCGGTCGGCGGCTGCGATTGGCACGCGCCCGGCCGAACGTGCGGTCAGATCATATCGTCGAGCGGGAGATACATCCAATCGAGATCGGCCACTTCCTTGCCGCCGATCGCCAGGTAGAAATCCCTGGCCAGCCTGTTGGGCCGGTAGACCGACCACAGCAATTGACGAGCGCCGGAGCGGCGGGCCGCATCGGCTGCCGCATCCATCAGCGCGCGCCCAGCGCCACTGCGCCGCGCCTTGGCTCCAACCCAGAGGTCGATCACGATTTCGATGCGCATGCCAAGATCGACGTCGTAATTGGGCGCCATCAGCAGGTAGCCCAGCGCCGCCCCATCCTTTTCGGCAATGAAACCGCGAAAGGCCGGATTCGGCCCGAACCCGTCCGCAAGATACTTTTCAGCCGTGAAATTATGCCGCCAGCTGTCGCCAAGCGCGTTGAGATAGGCACCGAATTCCAGCACCATCTCCTGCACCGCGGCGACATCGGCGGCGGTGAGGCCCCTCACTGTCGTCATGTCATCCCGCCCCTATCTGCCGGCCGCGGTCACCAGGTCGGCCGGATCGGTCGCATGCTTGCCGCCGGCGAAGATATCATGGGCGAGGAGAACCGTGTCGGCATGCCAGCTCATCACCCGGTCGCAGGGCGGCGTCAGGTCGGCGCCCTGGCACAGGAAGGGCGCGCCCGCGGCATCAAAGCCGACGATATGGCCCGGCAGCGGCCGCAAGGCGAGGCCCGCCGGGGGTGTCGCCAGATCGGCAATGCCCTTGCTCTTCTCGCCCACCAGGTCGAGCAGCAGCGACGCCAGGCGGTACATGGGCAGCGCGCCCAGGCGCAGCGGCCCGTTCTTGCCGTCGATGACCAGGAGCGGCGTCTGCGTGCTGCGCGCCTGCACGGCCGGCGCGACATGGTCCTGCGGCCCGCCGAGAAAGCCCGATTCGGCATAGCCGGCGAGATTCTGCCCCAGCAGCGGCAGATGGTCGCCGAAGACGACGATGACCGAATCCGGATCGTCGCGCTGCCAGCGTTCGATCGCGTCCATCATCTCGCGCGATTTCCAGTGCACCACGCTGACATAGCGCTCGACCTCCTCGACCGCGCTCATCGTGTCGATCGCATGCGGGCGCTTATCGTCGAGATCGTACATCCAGTGGCCGTAATAGGTGACCGTATAGTCGAAGACCGGGCGCCCATCCTGGCTGGCCTGCAGCTTCTCCGCCACCTGCCGGTGCAGCGAGGCATCGGAGAGGAAGATCGAGGTCATGTCATCCTGGACGAAATCGGCGATCGACCAGAAAGTCTGGAATCCCAGCCGGTCATAGCTCGCCTGCCGGTTCCAGAAGCCCGGCGTGTTGGGATGCGAGGCGACCGTGCGGTAGCCGGCCTTGGCGAGCTGGCGCGGCAGGCAGGGAAGATCGTCATTGAGCGGCTGCTCGAAACGAACGGCCCCTTGCGCCAGCGGGAAGCCGCACAGCACTTCGAACTCGGCATTGGCGGTCTGCCCGCCGAAGGCCGGCGACATCGCGGTCGACCGGCCGGCTTGATCCCACAGCGCCAGGAAGCGCGGATCGAGCGGCGATTCCTTGAGGCCGGCTGCCGTCAGCGGCGCCGGATCCCAGAAGCTCTCCTCCAGCACGACATGGATGTTGCGCCGGTGGCCGGCCAATGTCGTGGGGGCCAATGTCGTGGGGGCCAGTGCCGTGGGCTCGGCCGCGGCCAGGCGCCGCTGGATCGCCGCCGCCACCGTTTCCCTGTCCGGCGCCGGGCTCGCCAACGCCACGCCGCGCACCAGTTCCTGCAGCAGGTGGATGGTGCCGCCGCGCCAGACATAGTTTTCGCGCTGGTCCCAGGGCTTGTCGCCCCAAAGCTGGTCCATCCAGCCGACCAGGCCGATCGAGCCGGCGCCGGCACTTAGGAAGAGGCCCGTCGCCGTCGCCAGCACCGACTGCCGCAGGCGGCCGGCAAAGCGCAGATTACCGAAGAAGAGCGCCAGGATCAGGAAACAAGGCACACCCGCCACCGCCCAGCCCACCGGCCCCATCAGGCGGATGAAGGCATCCAGGCTATGGATATCCTCCGGCATCAGGGGCCGGCCGGTGATGGCGCTCTTGGCGGCACTGCCGACATAGAGGGTGGCGATCAGCAGGCCCTGCAGAACGAGGAACAGCGACACCCGCCGCGACAGGGCGAAGAGCAGCATGGAGAGAAGCAGCAGCGCGGCAAGATCCGCCGGCACCCTCCACGTCACGATGGCGACGTTGAACAGGGAAGCCGAAAGGCCATAGGCCAGTGCATAGAACAGGCCGGTCGAAACCACCGGCAGCAGCCAGGGATGCCGGCGCAGAAGACTCATTTCAGGCTGGCCGCCACCGGATGCCGATGCCGCTCCAGCAGCGCAAGGGCATGGCCTTGGCCGTCGAAGATGTCGCGCGCCACCAGCTTCACATCCTCCATCCAGGCCTGCACCGGGCCGCAGGGGCCGTGCGTGACACCCGGATTGCACAGGAAAGGCTTCGCCGCCGCGTCATAACCGATGATCGTATCGGGCACCGGCCGGATGGTGAGATCCTCGGGCGGCGGCACCAGCGCGCCGATATTGGGCACATCGAGGCCCAGGCGCTTCAGTACCAGCTGGTTGAGCCGGTAGAGCGGCTGCGTGCCGAGTTTCAGCGGCCCCCTTTCGCCATCGATGACGATGAGCGGCGTCGAGCGCGAGCGGGCATACATGGCAGGCGGGAAATCGCCCCAGCCGCCGGCGAAGAAGCCGTTATTCTTATATTCTCCCCAATTATAGCCAAGATTGGGCAGGTGATCGCCGAAGGCGATGATGAGCGAGGTCGGATCATCGCGGCGCAGGCGCTCTATCTCGTCCATCAGCTCGATCGATTTGTAGTGCATGGCCGTGGCGAACTGGCCAAGCTCGGTGAGATCCGGGTTGATCGGCACCACGGCGGGGCGCTCCGGCACCATGTCGTAGGTCCAGTGGCCATAGAGTGTCACGATGAAGTCGAGCACTGGACGCCTGTCGCTTTCCGCCTTCAGCTTGGCGGCGATCTGGCGGTAGAGCGAGCGGTCGGACAGCATCCAGACGATCATCTCGTCGAGCGCGAAATCGCCCTTCGACCAGAAAGTATCGAAGCCGAGGCGCCGATAGGCGTTGATGCGGTTCCAGAAGCCCGGCGCGTTGGGGTGGGAGGCCACGGTCCGGTAGCCCTGGTCGCCGAGCAGCACCGGCAGGCAGGGCGCGGTGTTGAATCCCTGCTCGAACTTCACCGCCCAGCTGTCGACCGGAAAGCCGCACAGCACTTCGAATTCCGCGTTGGCCGTGCCGCCGCTGAAGGTGGGCGACATCGCCGTGCTGCGCCCGGTCTCGTCCCACAGCTTGTAAAAGCGCGGATCGAGCAGCGGTTCGCCGGAGAGGGTGGGCCGATCCTTGGGCAGCAGCGGCGTCGGATCCCAGAAGCTTTCCAGCAGGATGATGTGCACGTTGCGGGGCCCCGCCGCATCGAAGGCCGCCGGCTGCACGGCCGGGTTCCGCGCCGCCTGGTGCGCGCCGGCCTTGGCATCGATGCGGTCGAGCGCCGCCGCCACTTCCGCTTCGGTGGGCGCCGGCTTGCCCGTCGCATAGGCACGCAAGGTTTCCTGCAGGATGTGGAGCGCCGGCCCCCGCATGGTGAAATTCTCGCGCTGGTCCCAGGGATGGTTGCCGATCGCGATGTCGGCGCCGCGCAAGGCGCCTTCGGCGAAGAAGCCGCAGGCCAGCGGCAGCGCGATGAAGGCCGCCAGCGATGCCTTTGCCCGCCGGCCCGCGAACTTCAGATTGCCGACCAGCAGGCCGGCCATCAGCAGCAGCGGCAGCGCCACGACCACCCAGCCCAGCCATCCCATGATGCGCACCAGCGCCACCACGCTGTAGATATCGTCCGGCATCACCGGGCGGCCCAGCAGCGCGATCTTGGCGCTGGAGCCGATGAAGAAGGCGCCGATGAGAAGCGCCATCAGGGCGGCATAGGCCCAGACCCTGCGCGAGAAAGCGAGGATCAGCCGGCCGGCCGCCGCCAGGAACAGCAGGTCGATGAGGGCGCGGTGCGGCTCCACGACGACCCCGAAAGCCAGCGCCGAGACGGCATAGGCAGCGAGATAGCAGACGCCCACGACCAGCACCGGGATACGCCAGCGCTGCCACAATTGCGCGCCGAACCGGCGCCAATCCTTTTTCGCATGCATCATAACCCGATCGCCCCGGCTGCCTGCCTGCCCGCCGATTCCAGCTCGGAAGGCGCGTTTTTCTAACTGAATTTAACAAAAGAGTCTTGGATTGGTGCCCACGAACGTCACAAAATCGCGTGATCGATGGGCGAATGCCCGGGCCGGGTCGAGGTCGGCTCCTATCTTGATATATAAGTATATTCAACTAGTTAGCCTGACGTTCCGCGTTTCGGGCCGCTGTAAGCTTCTTGTCAGGAAAGGGTCACCAGATTGCGCTAAACCTGCCGGATCGGAGCCCCGGAACCAGAAGCCCGGGAACCAGAAGCCCTGGAACCAGAAGCCCTGGAACCAGAAGCCCTGGAACCAGAAGCCCTGGAACCAGAAGCCCTGGAACCAGAAGCCCTGGAACCAGACGGGCCTGACTTTTTAGGCCGACCATCTATCTATTTAAGGATCGCCGCGTTTTGACGATGACCCTCGCCGCCCGACCGCTCGACCCCCGCGACCTCATCCGCTCGATCTTCCTGTGGCTGCTGCTCATTCCGCTGGCCGCCATGGCGTTCGTCGGCGCACAGATCACGCAGCATGACTGGGTCGACAGCGTCAACGCCCTGGTCTATGCCTTCGCCGCCTTGGTGGCGCTCTCGCTGGCGCGCCAGGCCCGGCCCGCCGGCGCCGGCCCGGCGGAAGGCGACGCGGCCGATCCCTTCGGCCGCGTCTTCTGGATTGCCGCCGCCGCCTTCTGCATTTTCTTCGTCGCCTCCGAACTGGGCGGCGACGTCATCGAGCATTACGAGGCGCAGATATCGCCCGTCTGGCTGGGCGACCTCATGTGCTGGATCGCGGCGGGCGCCTTCGTTCTCGTCGTGGCGCGGCTGCGGCCGCGCCAGGCCGTGCACGCCACGCGCATCGCCACTCCCATCGTCGGCATCCTTGCCGTCGCCTTTGGCCTGCAGAGCGTCGGGCTTGGCCTCGGCATGGGCGAGCCGCATCTCCGTCATCGTTTCGGCCTGGCACCGGCCACCTATGACAATATCGACGACCTGCTGGAATTCGCCTATCTGCAGCTCTATCTGCTGGGCCTGATCGCGCTGGCTGCCGAGATTTCGGCGCGCCATGCCTTGCGTGCCCAGATCGCCGCCATCGAGAAGCTCGCCGATCCGGCCGCGATCCTGCGCGCGGCGCAGCTCGCCTTCACCACGGCGGCCCTCACCTCGCCCAAGCTCAGCCGCCGCCGGCTGCACCGTGCCTTGATGGGTCTGGCGCTCGGCACGGGCTTCGGCGGTATCGCCGCCGGCTATCGGCTGACGCGCAGGCTCGGCCCCGGCATCCGCGGGCGCAGCGGCAAATCGCTGCCGCGCCAGTTCGCCGAACAGATGCGCTTCATGTGGAAGTTCGGCCTGGCGCCCAATACCTATTACCAGTTCGAATTGTTCGACCCAGCGTTGGGGCAAGCCGCCGGCCAGTATCTGCAGCGCAACGAGACCAAGGCCGCCGCCTACAAGATCATGCACAAGCCGACCGGCCATCGCCTCAGCGAGAAGCTGAGCTTCCACAACCGCTGCAGGGAACTGGGCCTGCCGGTGGCACCGGTCGTCTTCGCCGCCGCCCGTGGAGAGGCCGATGCCGCCTTTGCCGGCGGCACCGACCTGCCGCACTGCGACCTCTTCATCAAGCCGTGCAAGGGCAGCGGCGGCCGGGGCGCCGTCAAATGGCAATATGCCGAAGGCATCTTCATCCATGCCGACGGCCGGCATATGACGCCCGCCGCCCTGCGCCAGTCGGTGATCGCGGAATCGGCGGACCAGGCGATGCTGGTGCAAAAGACGCTCGCCAACCATCCGGATCTCGCCGACGTGAATTGTGGAGCGCTCGCCACCATCCGCATCGTCACGGCGCGCAACGAGAACGGCACCTATGAAGTGACCAACGCCGCCTTCCGCATGCCGCGCGTGACCGGTTCGGCGGTCGACAACTTCCATGCCGGCGGCATCGCGGCCGCCGTCGACATCGCCACGGGGCGCCTGGGCGTCGCCACGGATCTCGGCCTCGGCGCGAATTCAGGCTGGTTCCCGCGGCATCCGATCACCGGTGCCGCGATCGAGGGCCGCCTGCTTCCCTGCTGGCGCGAAGCGCGCGACCTGGTCGAAAGCGCCCATCCGCATTTCAGCGACTTCGCCGTGATCGGCTGGGACATCGCCATCCTGCCCGAGGGCCCCTGCATCATCGAAGCCAATGGCGCGCCGGACCTCGACATCATCCAGCGCACCGCCAGGGCGCCGCTGGGCAATGCCCGTCTCGGCCGCCTCATCGCCTGGCACGTGAAACGCGATCTGCGCGGCGCGCTGCTGGGGTGAAGGGTCGTGGCGGAAAGGCGAAACACAACGCCACCGCCGCCCCCCTCCCGCAAGATCCCTTAACCGCGCCCGTATTTCAGCAGACGCAGACGCAGCGCGTTCAATTTGATGAAGCCCTGCGCGTCGCGCTGGTCGTAGGCGCCGGCATCGTCTTCGAACGTGACATGCTTCAGGCTGTAGAGGGATTTCTCCGACTTGCGGCCGACCACCGTCGCGTTGCCCTTGTAGAGCTTCAGGCGCACGGCGCCTTCGACATGTTCCTGCGACTTGTCGATGAGAGCCTGCAGCATCTCGCGCTCGGGCGAGAACCAGAAGCCGTTATAGACCAGTTCCGCATAGCGCGGCATCAGCTCATCCTTGAGATGTGCCGCACCCCGGTCCAGCGTGATGCTCTCGATCCCGCGATGGGCGGCATGGAGGATGGTGCCGCCCGGCGTTTCATAGACGCCGCGCGATTTCATGCCGACGAAGCGGTTCTCGACCAGGTCCAGGCGGCCGATGCCGTTGGCCTTGCCCAGCGCATTGAGTTTCGTGAGCAGGCTGGCGGGCGAAAGCTTCTCGCCGTCGATGGAAACCGCATCGCCCTTCAGGAAACCGATCTCGATATAGGTCGCCTTGTCGGGCGCGGCTTCGGGCGAGATGGTGCGCTGATAGACCATTTCCTCCGGCTCGGCCCACGGATCTTCCAGCACCTTGCCTTCGGAGGACGAGTGCAGCAGGTTGGCATCGACCGAGAAGGGCGCTTCGCCGCGCTTGTCCTTGGCGACCGGGATCTGGTGCTTCTCGGCATATTCGATGAGCTTCGTGCGCGAGGTCAGGTTCCATTCACGCCAGGGTGCGATCACCTTGATTTCCGGGTTGAGCGCGTAATAGCCGATCTCGAAGCGGACCTGGTCGTTGCCCTTGCCGGTCGCACCGTGCGCCACGGCATCGGCGCCGGTCGCGCGCGCGATTTCGATCTGGCGCTTGGCGATGAGCGGGCGGGCGATCGAGGTGCCGAGCAGATACTGGCCTTCGTAAAGCGCATTGGCGCGGAACATCGGGTAGACGAAATCGCGCGTGAATTCCTCACGCAGATCCTCGATGAAGATCTCCTTGATGCCCAGCATCTCGGCTTTCTTGCGCGCCGGCTCCAGCTCCTCGCCCTGGCCTAGATCCGCCGTGAAGGTCACCACCTCGCATCGATAGGTCTCCTGCAGCCATTTCAGAATGACCGAGGTGTCGAGACCGCCGGAATAAGCCAGCACAACCTTCTTGATATCGCGCGACATGCACCACCTTTTTCGAGGAAAAGCGGGCGGAACCTAGGGGAAATGAGGGTTAGTGGCAAGGGCGGGGTGGGCGGGGCTTCGCACCTGAGTTCGCAACGACACCTCGCTCTGCCCCCCACCTTCAGGCAGGGCTATCGCATGTGAAGTTATTTCAGGTCGTCATCCCCGGGCTTGACGCGGGGATCAGTCCGCAACTGAGGGACGGGGCCCAGTCAAACCTGATGCCCGGCCAATCTTGATTCAAGAGTGGGCCCGGGCATGACGAATTTGGATACATGCGATAGCCCTCCCACCTTCAGGGGGGAGGGCCGTCGGCGTATGCCGACATGCGTCGGCGGGAGGGGGGCTACAGGCGATGATTCTGGCCAGGATTCTGGCCGGCTGGCCTACTCCGCCCGCGTCATCGCCCGTTCCGCCGCCTGGTACTCGAAGACATGGGTGGCGCCCGTTGCCAGGGCGTTGCGGAAATGCGCCCTGGCGCCCGCGGCATCGCCCGCGAGATAGGCGCGGCGGCCGATATGGTATTCGGCGGCGCAAACCGCCTCGGCCCGAGCCGCGGGCGGCTGGGCCTCGGCCAGTTGCAGCACGGCGGCACCGTCGGCCCGGCCGAGATAGAGTTCAGCGAGGATCCGCGGCCAGGGTGGCAGCTGCCTGGCGGCGGCGAGATAGGTCCGCAGGTCGGCGGCGCGGCTCTCGTTCAGCGTGGCGGCCGCCACCTGGCGCCAGAGCTGCGCGCCGAAATGCCGTGGCTCGCGATTGGCCGTCGCATCGAAATCCACGAGCGCGGCCGCATCGTCGCCCTCGAGTTCGGCGGCAAGGCCGCGCATGAAAAGGGCGGTGAGATTGCCGGGTTCCACCCGCAGCACCTCATCGCAGGCCGGCCGCTCGAAAGCCAGGCAGGCCGCGAAGGTGGGATTCTCCGCCAGTGCCGCACCGGAATTGAGGCCGATCAAGATGCCGGCGGCCGGAATGGTGCATAAGGTTCGAAGCAGGCTGCGGAAAATGATGCTCGACATGGCGGAAACCGGTTTTGTAAACATGATCAAAGGTTAATACTGGCTTTAGAATTTGCGCAATGTCAGGATTTTCCTTCAGCTTTTTGTAATATTTAGACGTGTATTGTAATCATACATGTCGCCCAGCCGGCATTCGGGAGGGATGGACGGCCGGCGAGCTTGGGAACGGTTCGGCAAGGGCAATTCGATCGGGCCACCCCGTCATATATATTCTTGGCGACGAACCTGGGTTCTTGTATGCAGCGCCGCGTCGCGACGCGTTTTTGACGGAAGCTGACGCTTCAGATCCTTGAACCCCACCGCAGCCCCGGTGGGGTTCAAGTGCTCCCGGCGGGCCATCGTGTTTGCACACTCCCCCCATCGTGCAGATGGCCCGCCGGGCGCCCCTTTTTCCGACTTTTCAAAACTGATGGATTCTTATTTCGTTATTTTCCAATGTATTATATATTCAATAATAACTTAATATTCTAATATTATGGAATATACACATGACCCGCATCCAGGTGACCATAGCGCCCGGCTTCGAACTCTGCCTTGCCTTCGAGGCGGGAAACGGCGACGGGCAGGGCCTGGAGCTGGCGGCGGAGGTCGGCCCGCTTCTCGCGGGCTGCGATTCCGCTGCCCTGACGGCGGCACTGGCGGGACGGCCCGCGGAGAATTTGCGCGCTTTCGCCGCCGGCGATTTCGCTTCTTTCTGGCAGCGGCATGCCGGAGCCTATGCGGCGGCGGCCGATCGGCTGCGCGCTGTATTGGCGGCGCATCCTCGCGCCGATCTCGGCACCCTGTTCGGCTTCGACATCGCACTCGACCTGCAGCATCTGGGCCTGCGCCAGCGCAAGGGAGCCGCCAGGCGCATTCCGGCAACGCAGATCGACAATGTCCTGCTCTATCCCAGCGCCTTCAACCGGCGGCATTTCTGGTGCCTGGAACCGGCCGGGGCCGCCCATTACCGGGTTCACCTGCCGGTCTTCGACGCCGAACTGGCGCAAGCGGTACAGGCCGCCAACCGCCCGCAGCGCGCCGAGCCCGCCATGGCGGGAGATTTCGCCGCCATCTGCCGGGCGCTGGGCGACGCCAGCCGCCTTGCCATGGCGCGGATGATGGCGGCCCAGACGATCACGGGCGCCGAGATCGCCCGGCGCCTGCACCTGTCGACGCCCGCCGTGACGCACCATCTCAACATCCTGCGCCAGGCGGGACTGGTCGAGGAAAGCCGCGCCGGCACCGCGATCCAGCTGCGCCTGCGGCATGACCGCATCGAAGGCCTGGGCACGCTCGGCGGCGAATATCTTTTCGGCGGCGGCGCGCCCCCGCCGCAACGTTCGCGCCGGCGGGCGATCTAGAGTTTTCCTGTTTTCTCGGAATCGCACCACTCCCCTCACCCCAATCCCTCTCCCCGCGATAGCGGGGAGAGGGATTGGGGTGAGGGGTGCCTCCGCCGAGCGCTGAAGTGTGGCAATTCGAATCAGGGGATCTGTTTCAGGCGCCAGCCGGCATCGATGGCTTCGGGCAGGCTGCGATCGCCCTTGGCGGCGGCCGCGAAATGCGCGCGCGCCGCCTTGGCGTCCTTCTTCAGCAAGGCCGCTTCGCCCAGGTAATAATGCGCCTCCGCCTCGATCCGGCGGGCGACATTCTTGTCGGCAACCGATGTCGAGGCGAGCAGATCCTTTTCCGGGATCTTGCCGGCGATGGTCGCCAGCACCGGCATCGGCCATTGCTCGGGTGGGAATTTGGCCAGCGTTTCGGTGAGGATCTGCCCCGGGACCTTGCCGTCGGCTTGCGCGGCGGCGAGATAGCGGCGCAAGGCCGCGTAAGGGTTGTCGGTGCGCAGGCGCTCGGCCTCGGCGAAATCCTTCGCCGCCGCCTTGAAATCGCCTTTCAAGAACCCGGCGCGGCCGCGATTGTAGAAAGCCGCCGCCGCCTTTTCATCCTGGCTGACGATGGCTGAAAAATCCGCCGCCCCTTGGGCGAACTTGCCCAGGCGCAAATAGAGTCCGCCGCGATCCATCAGCGCGTCGATATCGCCCTTGGCTTCGCCCAGCAGGTCGCTGAGATCCCGCACCGCCGCTTCGTCGCGCCCCAGCGCCGCCTGCGACCAGGCGCGGCGATAAAGCGAATCCGGATCGCCCGGCACCAGCTTCAGCAACTTGTCGTAATCGGCGATGGCGAGATCGTGGCGCTTCATCGCGGCATAGACCGAGGCGCGCGCGAATAGCAGGTCGACCGCGCCCGGCGTCAGCTTCAGCGCCGCCGAAAAATCATTGACCGCCGCGGCACCCTGCGCACGCTGGCTCTGCGTGAGGCCGCGCCGGAACAAGGCGGCGGCCAGACTGTCGCCCTGCAATTGCCGGCTTTCGATCGCCGTGGTGCAGGTGACGATCACGGTCTGGGCGTCGGCGGGTTTCAGGCAGGCATCCAGCAGCGGGTTGAGTTCCGCCGCGGCCTTCGGTGTCGATTCGGGCGCCGGGTTTTCCTGTGCGACAGCCGTGGCGGACATCAGCAGCGGCACGAGAAAGGCGGCGGCGCCGCGCGCGAGGAAATGCACTTAGGCCGCCTCGCCCGCTTCGCCGGCGACGGCCGATCTGTCCCTTTCGGAACGGCGCTGCTTGACGCTGTCGCTCTTCAACTGGCCGCAGGCTGCCATGATGTCCTCGCCACGCGGCGTGCGCACGGGGCTCGAATAGCCGGCATCGAAGACGATGTCGGAGAAATCGCGGATGGCGCCGGGTGTCGAGCGTTCGAAAGGCGCGCCCGGCCACGGATTGAAGGGAATGAGGTTGACCTTGGCCGGCACCTTGGAGATGAGCTTCACCAGCGCCCGCGCATCGGCCGGACTGTCGTTGACGCCCTTCAGCATCACATATTCGAAGGTGATGCGGCGCGCGTTCGACAGGCCCGGATAGTTTTCCAGGGCCTTCATCAATTCCTTGATCGGGTACTTCTTGTTGATCGGCACGATCTCGTTGCGCAGCTCGTCATTGACCGCATGCAATGAGACGGCAAGATTGACGCCGAGTTCGGCGCCGCAGCGCTCGATCAGCGGCACGACGCCGGCGGTCGACAAGGTGATGCGGCGCTTGGAAATGGCGATCCCTTCGCCGTCCATCACGATCTTGAGCGCCTTGGCCACATTGTCGAAGTTATAGAGCGGCTCGCCCATGCCCATCATGACG
Source organism: Dongia sp. (assembly GCF_041918875.1). Lineage (GTDB taxonomy): Bacteria > Pseudomonadota > Alphaproteobacteria > Dongiales > Dongiaceae > Dongia. The sequence goes on along the minus strand of NZ_JAYRUV010000017.1, from coordinate 79,379 downwards.
ATGTTGGAGAGCAGCCGCCCGTCCTTCGGGCTGGGCCATTCGCCCAGATGGTCGCGCGCCATCATCACCTGGCCCACGATCTCGTCGGCGGTGAGGTTGCGCACCAGGCGCTGCGTGCCGGTGTGGCAGAATTTGCAGGTCAATGTGCAGCCGACCTGCGACGAGACGCAAAGCGTGCCGCGATCCTCTTCCGGGATGTGGACCGTCTCGGCCTTCTGCTTGTCGTTGAATTCCAGCACCCATTTATGCGTCCCGTCCTTGGACGCCAGATCGACCGCGATGCCGGGCCGGCCAACGAAGAACTTTTCTTCGAGCCGCGCGCGAAAATCCTTGGAGAGGTTGCTCATCCTGGAAAAGTCGCGCTCGCCGCGATGATAGAGCCAGTGCCACAGCTGGCGCGCACGGAACCTGGGTTCGCCCACTTCCGCCATCAAGGCTTCCAGCTCTTCGCGCGACAGGCCGATGAGCTCGCGGCGGCCTTGCGCATCGACGGCCGGGACGGCAAGGGAATCGGCGTGTTTTTCGATACTCATCTCGTCTTCTTTTTCTTTCCGAACTCAGTTCGAACAGGCCTTGCTCATCGTCTGATAGGCCTTGGTGAAACCGGAGAGGTCGTAGGTATCCTGTACCTTGAGGCCCTTCGTCGTCGTCGCGGTCACCACCATCTGGTTCGATTTGCGCATCGCCTGCACCAGCGCCTTGTCGTCGGCCCGCGTCTTGACCCAGGCGCGGTCCTCCGCGACCTCGGTGAATTTGAAGGTGAAACCGCCGATCTTGACGATGACCGGGGTCTTGGCCTGCGGCGTGAAGCCCAGCACGATGGATACCTGGTCGAGCGCGCCGATCTCGGGGAAATGCGTCACCAGGGCCGCGGCCTGGCCGCGACTCTTCACATTGCCCTGCTTCGTGCTGGGCTCGCTCATGGCATAGCAGGTGCGGTTGCCGTCGGCCGTGGCCGTCATCGCCCGCCATTTCTTATAGGCGCCCAGACTCGTCGGCGTCTCCGCAAAGGCGGGTGCTGCCGTGCCGGCGGCGATCAGCAGGGGCAGCAGAACCCGGGCAAATGTGCGGCGATCGAAACGCATGGCCAGACGCATGGGGTGTTTTTCCGCTTAGACGAGGAATGACGTTAAGGGCGCCGGCCGTCATCGGGGCGCGCAATCCATTTTCATCCTCTAGCAAGGATCGGCACGGAAATCCACTGTCCGCGTGTCGAAAGGCCTGTGGATCAATCAGAATTGTTCTGTTTTTTCAGCTGCTTCTGCTTCCAGACTGGCAATCCGCGCTTATGTGCCGCAAGCGCCCGGGCCGGCCCGCCCACCCGGACCGGCCGCTCGGCGAAGCGCCCCAGGCTGATCATGCGGTCATACATGACGATGGCACCCGCCACCGACAGGTTCACGCAGAAGCGCGTCGGGATCTTGATGATGAAATCGCAGCGTTCCTGCATGGCGGGTGTGAGCGAATCCTTCTCCGCCCCCAGCACATAGATCGCCGCCGGCGGGTGGGTGAAGGTCGGCAGGTCGATGGCATCCTCCGTGATCTCGATCCCGACGATCCGGCAGCCCAGAGGCGTCTGGAAGGAGGCCACATCCGGATAGATCTGCACGGGCATGCTGTCGAAGGCCACGGACGTGTCGGAGGCCAGCACATCGCGCACATTGAAGCAGGCGCCGACGGTGAAGCAGAAACTGGCATGGAAGGCATGCGCCGTTCTGAGGACGGCGCCCAGATTCATCGGCTTCGAAATGCCCTCGACGCCGATGCCGAAATAGCCGCGATTGACGGGATTATTGCTCATGATGGGCCGGAAACTAGCGAAGGAACGGCCCTGCTTCAAGCCGGCGCCTTGGCCCGCGACGCGCAGGCGAGCCCGATCAGAACGGTCGCCCCGCCCAGCAGGGCAAAGTGGCCAGGTGCCTCGGATAAAAGGAAAAATGCGATCACGGAGGCAATCACCGGCTGGGCGTAGCCGAGGATCGCGGCCGTGCTGGCGGCCACTTTGGTGAGGCCGATATTCATCAGGAAATAGCCGGCGAAGGTGACGAGGCCGTAAAGCGCCATGAAGCCCATCTCGGCCGGTGCCGCAGGCAGGCCGCGATCTTCCCAGAAGAGGAGCGGAATGCAGAAGATACCGGCACTTAAGAGCTCCCAGAAGGTCACCGCGCGGACGTCATGGCCACGGCAGGAGCGGGCCGTGATGAGCAGGCAGCCGGCATAAAAGAAGGCGGCGGTGAGCGCCAGGAGGTTGCCCAATGTGCTGGATTGACCCGTCCCGAATGAGCCCAAACGGGGTCCCACACTCATCAAAATGACACCCGAAAAGGCGATGAGCCCGCCAGCCACCAACTGCCAAGCCATCGGCCGCTTCAGGAACATTATCTCGATCGCCGCCACCAGGAGCGGGTAGAGCATGACCAGAAGCGCTGCCTCCATCACCGTCGTGGTCATGATGGCGATGTTCCAGAGGACCAGGTCGGCCGCCAGCAGGAAGCCCGCAAAAACCACCGCCATCAATACCTTAGGCGGCAGCTTCACGCGCAGGCGGGCAAAAGCCAGCGACAGGATCGCCGCCACCAGCAGCCGCCAGCAGGCCGTGGCGGCCGGGTCGAGCGGCGACAGGCGCACGAGGATCGGGCTGAAACCGGAGAGCAGGATGCCCAAGCCGAGGGCGATATAAGCAGGCTGCATGATGTAACCGTCAAAATGATGTTTGGCGGTTACAGTATCTTCCGTGCTACTGTAACCAGTCAATTGAGTTTTAATGGTTACAGCTGTGAGCCAGATCGACAAAGACCTGCCCGCGCGCATACCCAGATCGGAATTCGTCGCCGGCCGGCTGGCGCTGGCTTTCTGCAACACGGTGGCGCTGCCCGATGCCGCCGACCGGCTGGGCGATCCGGCAGGCCTGGCCGCCTGGGCAGCGCGGGGTCAGCATCCGCTGGAACCTGTACCGGATGCGGAGGACCTTGCCGCCATGCTGGATCTGCGCGACATCCTGCGGCGCATTTTCGAGACGCTGGTCAAGGGCCTGTCGCCCATGCAGGCCGACATGGACCGGCTGGCGGCCCTGGCCCTGCCGCCGCGAATCTTCTGGGACCGGGAGGCCCATCGCGCGCGGCTTCTGCCTGCCGGCGGCGCGCTGGTTCAGCTGCGCCAGGCCATCATCGCGGATGCCGTCGACCTGCTGACGGGCGAGGCGCAATTGCGCATCAAGCGCTGTCCGGCGCTTGATTGCCGCTGGTTCTTTTTCGACACCAGCCGCAACGCGACCAGGCGCTGGTGCGCCATGGGCGATTGCGGCGTGAAGGCCAAGGTGCAGCGTTACCGCCACCGGCACGCCGACTTCTAGGCGCTGTTGCCAGGAGCCCCCTTGCGGAGGCATTGTGCGCGAAACCAGCTGCCGTGAAGAGTGCCCACATGAACCAGTTGCATCCGCATATCCATGCCGACCTGCCGCAAGGCGACAGCCCGATCCTGGTCGAGGTGTGGCGCGGCAACCTGGTCGAAAGCCGCCACCGCGCCATCGCCGCCGTGGTCGATGCGGACGGCCATGTCGTGAAGGCCTGGGGCGATATCGAGAAGCCGATCTACGGCCGTTCCTCCATCAAGCCGCTGCTGGCGATCCCGCTGGTGGAATCGGGTGCCGCCGACGCGTTCGGCCTGACCGAGCGCGAGATCGCGCTGGCCTGCGCATCGCATAATGGCGAGCCTGGTCATGTCGATGCGGTCAACGACTGGCTGGGGCGGATCGGGCTCGATGCCGAAAACCTCGAATGCGGGCCGCATTATCCCTATCACGAACCCAGCCTGCACGCGATGGTGCGCGGCGGCGTGGCACCGACGCGCGCGCATAACAATTGCTCGGGCAAGCATACCGGCTTCCTGGCCACCGCCGTGCATCTCAAGGAAGAGACCAAGGGCTATATCCGCTATGAGCATAGCGTGCAGCAGCGCCTGCTCGGCATTCTCGAACAGATGTGCGGGCAGAATCTGGGCGACGTGCCGCGCGGCATCGACGGCTGCGGCATTCCCACCATCGCCATCCCGGTGGGATATCACGCGCTGGGCATGGCCAGGATGGCCGACACGAAGGGCCTGCCGGCGGCGCGCGCCGACGCCTGTACCCGCATCCTTGCCGCCATGTCGCACGAACCCTGGTACGTCGCCGGCACGGGCCGCTTCTGCACCGACGTGATGAGGGTGACCGGCACCAAGGCCGCCATCAAGACCGGCGCCGAGGGCGTCTATATGGGCGCGCTGCCGGAATTGGGGCTGGGCATCTGCCTCAAGGTCGAGGACGGCAATGGCCGCGGCGCCGAGGTGGTGATGGGCCATGTGCTGCACCATTTCGGCATCATCGATGATGCGCAGGCGGAACAATTGCAGCAGTCCCTGCAGCCGACGCTGAAGAACTGGGCCGGCACGGCGGTCGGTTCCATCAAGCCGGCGCCGCTCCTCAACGAGACCGCGCCGTTCTGAGTCAGCGGCAACGCGCCGCAGTCTTCGGCCCTGTTTGTGCAGCGCGATCAATCTGGTCCTCGCCGCGCGCCAGTGACATCATGGTCGCCAAAGCAGGTCAGCGAGGGAGACGCCGCCATGAAGTCCAGCTATCGCCAGCGTTCGATCGGCAACAGGAAGCTCAGCCCCGAAACCTTGATGACGAGCTATGGCTACGATCCCTTCCTGTCGGAAGGATCGGTGAAGCCGCCCGTCTTTCTCACCTCGACCTTCGCGTTCAGATCGGCCGAGGATGGCAAGGATTTCTTCGACTATGTTTCCGGCCGCCGCACACCGCCCAATGCGCAGGATGCGGGGCTGGTCTATTCGCGCTTCAACCATCCGAATCTGCAGATCGTCGAGGAGAGGCTCGCCGTTCTGGAAGGCGGCGAAGCCGCACTGATGTTCGCCAGCGGCATGGCGGCGATCACCGCCTCCATCCTGGCCTTCGCACGGCCGGGCGACACGATCCTGCACAGCCAGCCGCTCTATGGCGGCACCGAGACCTTGCTGGTGAGCACGCTGGCGCCATTCGGGCTGAAGGCGGTGGGCTTCATGGAGGGCCTGAGCGAAAAGTCCATCATGGCGGCGGTCGAGCGGACAAGCGGCACCAAGGTGCCGATCGTCTATGTCGAGAGCCCGGCCAATCCGACCTGCGGCATCGTCGATTTCGACCTGGTGGTGAAGGCGGCGGATGCCATCGAGAAGCGGCAGGGATCGCGGCCGCTGATCGTCGTCGACAACACGATGCTGGGGCCGATCTTCCAGCAGCCGCTGCAGCATGGCGCCGACATCATCGTCTATTCGCTGACCAAATATGTCGGCGGCCACAGCGATCTGGTGGCGGGGGGCGTCATCGGGCGCGCCGGCGATCTCGGCGCGATCAAGAAGATCCGCAGCGCCTTCGGCATGCAGCTCGACCCGCATTCCAGCTGGATGCTGGGCCGCTCGCTGGAGACATTGCATCTGCGCATGGAGCGCGCCAGCGACAGTGCCGCGAAGATCGCACGCTGGCTGAACGATCACGCCAAGGTCGATGCGGTCTATCACCCCGACCTCATCACCCACGACAATTACCAGAAGGTCTACAAGAAGACCTGCCGCGCTGGCGGGTCGACCTTTTCCTTCACCTTGAAGAGCGGGCAGGAAGGTGCCTTCCGCTTCCTCAACGACCTTCACCTCTTCACGCTGGCGGTGAGTCTGGGCGGCACGGAATCGCTCATCTCGCACCCGGCCTCGACCACGCATTCGGGTGTCGCCAAGGATATCCGCGACAAGGTCGGCGTCACCGACAGCCTCATCCGCGTCTCGGTCGGGCTGGAGAATGCGGACGATCTCGTTGCCGACCTCGCGGCCGCGCTCGAGGGCATCTGAGAACCGGCTCCCTCCCCTCACGCATTCGTGAATCCATCGCGGCCACCCGTACCGAACGGTCACAGCGACATCACCGGCGCGAAACTAATATCCGAATCGGGCCATGACTTCCGTCATGCGCCGGATAGGAACGAGGAGTGGGACATGACCAGCGCAGTGTCGACGTCCAAAAAAGGTGGAACCCTTTACCGGCTGGGTGCCGTGCTGCTGGCTGTCGGCATGGCCGCGGCGGCGACGCCGGCCCTGGCCGACGGCAAGCACAAGAATCATTGGAAGCACGATAACGGCCATCATTACGGCCAGTACAAGCATCCGGAAGTCGTGCGTTATTACGACGAGCCGGATGTGATCTATGTCGAGCGGCCAGTCCATGTGCGCGAGCCGGTCTATGTGCGCGAACGCGTCTATGTGCAGCCGCGCCCCGTCTATGTCGAGCCGGTCTATCAGCGCCCGTCGATCAATATCGTGGTGCCGCTTTTCGACTGAACGAAGCGAGGGATTGAGCGAAGCGAGAGAAGGATGCCCGGCATGCAAGTCGGCCCGCATCTTTTTCGCGGGCATCTTTTTCGCGGGCATCTTTTTCGATTCTTCTTCCATGCTATATCTGCACGCGGTCCTTTTCGCGGCAGCAAGGAAGACGGAAGATGCGCGCCCTCATCTGCGAGCAGCCGAACGGTTTCGAGAATCTGCGCCTGGGCGACATGCCAGATCCCCAAGCGGGGCCCGGCGAAGTGCTGATCGACGTAGCCGCCGCCGGCATGAATTTCGCCGATTCGCTGATGACGGCCGGCAAATACCAGGTGAAGCCCAATCCGCCTTTCGTGCCGGGACTGGAACTGGCGGGAACGGTGGCAGCCATCGGCGCCGGCGTCACTCGATTGAAGCCCGGCGAGCGTGTCATGGCGGTGGTCGATCATGGCGCCTTCGCGGCCAAGGCGGTCGCCAAGGAAGCCGACACGTTCGCCATCCCGGCGGGACTCGATTTTCCGCAGGCCGCGGGCTTTCCCATCGCCTATGGCACGTCCTATGGAGCGCTGGTGTGGAAGGCGCGCCTGCAAAGGGGCGAGACGCTGCTGGTGCATGGCGCCGCCGGTGGCGTCGGCCTGACCGCCGTCGAGATCGGCAAGGCGCTGGGGGCCCATGTCATCGCCACGGCGGGCGGCGCCGATAAATGCGCCATCGCCGCCAGCCACGGCGCCGACGAGACGATCGATTACAAGACAGAGGATGTGCGCGAGCGCGTGAAGGCGCTGACCGCCGGGCGCGGCGCCGACCTGGTCTACGATCCGGTGGGCGGTGAGATTTTCGAAGCCTCCTTGCGTGCCGTCGCCTGGAATGCGCGGCTGGTCGTGATCGGCTTTGCCGCCGGGACGGTGCAGCAGATCCCGGCCAATATCCTGCTGGTCAAGAATGTCGACGTGCTCGGTTTCTATTGGGGTTCGTACCGCCAGCACGCGCCGCAGATGATGGCGCAGGCGTTCCAGGCGCTGTCCGGCATGGTCGCCGCCGGGCAGCTCTCGCCCCATGTTTCGCATAGCCTGCCGCTCGGCCGCTGGCGGGAAGGGTTCGAGACCCTGCTGGGCCGGCGCTCGGCCGGCAAGATCGTGCTGCTGCCGGAGGTGTAGGGGGCGGCGTTCGGTCCCTGTTTTCCGGCAATCATCGACCCCGTCCCCCAGCCTGCCCTCTCCCGGAGAGGGGCCCCAAGCTCCTCGAATCGCCCGATTTCCCGCGCCGGTGGCGCAAAGCGGATTGCCGTCGGCCCGCCGAAGTGACAGATTGACCCTCAGCCAGAAGGGCTTTCGATCAACCATCCACGCTGCCGATGCTCAAAGACTCGCGCCTGCTGTTCAAATTGTGGCTTAAGAATCCGCGCAGTATCGGGGCGGTGGCGGTGTCCGGGCCTGAGCTGGCGTCGGCCATGGCACGGCAGATCCCGCATGGGGCCCAGGGCTTCGTCGTGGAACTGGGCGGCGGCACCGGCGCCGTGACGCGCGCCATCCTGGCTTCCGGCATTCCGCCCGAGCAGCTGGTCGTCGTCGAGCGCGATCCCATGCTGCACAAGCATCTGGTCGAGCGCTTCCCGGGCGTCAGAATCCTGCTGGGCGATGCGCTGCATCTGCCCTCGCTGCTGAAGCGGCATGGCGTGGTTCCCGTGGCGGCGATCGTCTCCAGCCTGCCGCTGCTCTCCTTGAAGAAATCGATCCAGCTGCGGATCGGGGCACAGGCCTTCGCCGTCCTCGAACCGGGGGCGCCGTTCATTCAATTCACCTATGGCCTGTTCTCGCCCTTGCCGCGCAACCGCCTCGGTATCGTCGGCGAAGTCGAGGAGCGCGTGCTGCAGAACCTGCCGCCGGCCAGCGTGTGGCGCTATATGCGCCCAGCCGGCCGGCTGTCGCGCAATCACAGCCGCAGCAAGCTGGACCACGCGGCCTAACCGGCCGCCTGCTCTTCGCGCAGGAAGACGATCATGTCGAGCGAGGGCGGCTGCGCCTGCGTGCCGGACAGCATGCCGTGCGCCTGGCCGCGATGATGGGTCTGGTGATTGAACATATGCGCCAGGACCATGTCGACCGGCGTCTCGAAAGGCGAGCCCGCCATGGTCTTGTAGACGAGTATCTCGTCAAGGCGCGCCGGCGGCAGGCCGTTGACGACGCCGATGATGCGCTCGTCCAGCGCCGCGCGCCGCGCCGAAAGGTCGGCGAAGTCCGCCGCCACGATCTGATCCAGCGCCATCACGTCCGGATCGGGAGTCGCCGTCAGGCGCGAGAGCCAGATGCGGTCGGCGACGACGAGATGATTGAGCGTCTTCAGTAGCGAGGGGAAGAAGCCGGTGCGGGGGGCCGCGATCTCGGCCGCCGGCAATGCGCCCACGGCCGCATAGAGGCGGCGGTTGGCCCAGCCATTGTAGCGGGCCAGTGTCTGGAAATGGCTTTTCATCATGTCAGCCTAGAGGAAGACCAAACTGGGGGAAGACCAAAAAATGCGCCATCGGCCAGGCGGGGGGCCCGGACCGATGGCGTCAAGTCTCCAGGGATGGACCGAATGGGGGTTCGGTCCAAAGGGCATCCCCCCAATGGGTCGGGGTGGGATGCCGGCCACTGCCGTGATCCGCTGGAATCAGGGCGGTGTCTCGAATAGCCGCTGGCGCCGGCCGGAGGAGCGCCCACGGGAAGAGCGTCCGCATGGGCGGCATCTCACGGGCGCCAGAACGGCTTTGAAAACTCTTCCTCGGCATCCAGCCGCGACAGGCCGATATCCTTGAGCTGGTAGTCGGTGAGGCGCATTAGGTCCCGGCGCGTGCGGCGGCGCTCCTGCCATTCCTGGAAGGCGACGACGATGGCCCCCAGCCTGGCCACCGGGGCCAGCGGATCGGAAGAGAAGCGGGTGCCACGCTGCGATGAGGCGGTCGACCCGGAAAACAAGCTGATCTGAGTCATTGTATCCTCACATTTTCCTAACCGGCACCATTGCCGTTGAGGTGAAGTTATGCTTGCATTGCCGCGGACACAAACGACCGTTTCTCACTTGTTCTGTTAGCTGAGATCAAGCATGGCCGGAGCGATTCCACCCGGCCCTTGATTCCATTAGGGAAGCCCTGCCCATGCGCCTGCCACCCTTGAAAGCCGTGCGCTATTTTGAATGCGCGGCGCGCCATTTGAGCTTCACCAAGGCCGCCGACGAGCTCAACGTCACCCACAGCGCCATCAGCCACCAGATCAAGGCGCTGGAGGAATGGCTGGGGGTGAGCCTGTTCGAGCGCGGTGCGCGTTCGCTCTCCCTCACGGAGGCCGGGCGGCGCTTCCTGCCGCCGGTGCGCGCCGCCTTTCACCAGCTGGCCGAAGCCTCGGCCGAGATGCGCCTCTTCCCCGGCGGCGGGCCACTCACCGTGAGCGCCCTCCCTTCTTTCGCGTCCAAATGGCTGGTGCCCCGGCTTTATGATTTCCAGGCACGGCACCCTGAGATCGAGGTCCGCATTTCCGCCACCGACCGGCTCGACCCCGTGGGCGAGGGGGATGTCGATATCGGCATCCGTTACGGCCGGGGGCACTGGCCAGGGGTGGAGACCGAGCTGCTGCTGCAGGACGAGGTCTTCCCGGTCTGCGCACCCAGCATCATGGACGGGGCCCAGCCCTTGAAGGAACCGCGCGACCTCGCCCGCTTCTCGCTCATCTCGGACATGGACTGGCGGCGCGCGCAGTTCGACTTCTGGCCGCGCTGGCTGGCGGCGGCCGGCGTCCCGGACCTGGAACTCAAGACCAACCTCACCTTCAATTATTCGAACCTGATGATCCAGGCGGCGATCGATGGCCTCGGCATCGCGCTCGGCAATACGATGCTGGCCGGCGACGATCTGAGGAGCGGGCGGCTGGTGCAGCCCTTTCCGCAGACGGTCGTGCTGGAAACCGGCTATTACCTGATCTTTGGCAAGGGCGCCCTGCGCCAGGCGAAGGTGAAGGCCTTCCGCGACTGGATGCTGGGCCAGATGACGGCCTTCCGCGACAAGGCCACGGCGCCCGGCAGGATCAGGGAGGGTGTGAGATGATGCCGCGCTGGATAATTGCCTGCCTGATGATGACGATGGGCGCCGCCGCCGCGCAGGAGCCGCCCATCCAGGCTTCGGCCTGGCGCATCAACAACATCCCGCTCGACATGCCGCTGGAGGCGGAATTCAACGGCGAGTTCCTGGAGGGGATCTATCAGGAGAAGCTCGCCGACCGCTTGATCGGCAGCGTGCTCAACGAATGGCCGAGCTATCACATCGCCACCACGCTGAAGATCGGCAAGCTGACGGCACAGGATGCGCAAGAAGGGGCCGAGCTGGATCCAGTCCACGAGCGGATGGAGATCTATTTCTCGAGCCGGGCGGACGGGCGGCGCGCCTTCTGGATCCGCAGCCGCAAGCCGATGGATGCGCCGGCCGATGCCGCCGGCACGGCTGAGACGCTGGCCATGATCGAAGCCAATTTCGGCAAGCCGACCCGCATCGTGACGCGGAGGGAGCGGCCAGGCGATGCCATCGTCATCGTCGCCGATCCGGCAGCGAAGGCACGCCTGCCGGACCCGCTGGTTCTGTCGGATGCCGACTATCTCGATTTCTGGAGCATGGACCTGCAGGACCGCGCCCGCATCCTCGGCCCCGATTTCCGGGGCGCCATCGTGCTGCTCATCGCCTTTCAGGGCAGGCTGCAGGCGATGCAGACGGAGCTCATCGACCTCGGGCGCGCGCAAACCGTGTTCGAGCTCACACCCTAGATCGGCGCGAAACCGTATTTCACGCGCGCCATGTTGCATTCGGCATCGCCCGGCTGGCAGGCGCGGCAGACATCGGGCCTGAGGCCATAGATGGTGCAGCCGACCGCCTTGCCGATCTCGCCGGCAAGGGCCGCGCAGCGATCGTCCGGGCAGCGCATGCCGCTTTTGTCGGCGGCCACGAGATGTTCGGGGATGAGGGCCAGGTCTTCTTCCGCTTCCAGGGAGAAACGTGGCCAGGATGCGTCGTAGGCGCAGCAGGCGCCGCAATTCTGGCAAGGGGATGGATCGGCGGCGCTCATGAACGCCCTATAGCGCAAACCCTTCAGAAAACGAAATCCGCGGGCAGCATTTCCACCGCCAGGATGAGAATGGCGTCGACCTGGCCGCCATCCGGGGCCAGCGGCAGGTAGACGATATCGCAGTCGATCGCCATGCCATCGCTGGAGAGCTGGCTGATGCGGTCGGCGAGCGGCGCCCGCTTGATGGCGGCGACCCGGCAGCCGGTGACCGGAATATGCTGGAAAAGGGCCGGATCGAGCCCGCGCGAGGTCCCGCAGACGATCGCAGCCGCATCGAAGAGCGGATGAAATAGATAGGCATGGGGATCCTGGCCCGGCGCCGCCTTGGCAAGGATCAGGCCGGCGAAACGCCCGGCCAGGGCTGGCAGATCGAGATCGGCGAGGGCCGGCAGGGGCCTGTCGCCGGCCAGCACGCGCCAGTCTTCGTACAGCTCCTGCATTTCCACCGTCGCCTCGAACATCCAGGGCGGCGATGGCGGCCTGCCTTCGGCGGGAACGGACTCATACAATAATGTACTTGTCATATAGAAATCCTTTTGACGCTGCATGTCGTATGTTGGGCATATTCACCCAGATAGCTAGGCGAATTAATGCGTTATCGGGCATTTGAGGAGAATTGCGCGCAGCGCGCCGGACGGATAAGCGGACCGGAATCGGGCCTTGTTTCAGATGCTTGACAATAGGCCAGCGCCTACCGGACCAGGAGTTAACTTATATATAGTTAACTCGATCAAGCGCTTGATCTAACACATGTTGCGTGAAGGCGCCTTATCGAAGCTTTTCTTGCACCGTGAAGACCAGGATCATATCGACATGCAGGCCATCGCCCGACAAGGGGAGAAACAGCTTGTCGCCGTCCAGGATCATGGCATCGAATGAAAGGAGATGCGCCCGGTCGATCCGGGGCGCGCGGCTGGCGACGACCCGGTCGTAATTTTCGAAAGCATCGGCGGCCGACCGGCCGAAGCAATGGGTGGCGACCGGCTTGCCGGTGGGATCGCTGCCGCGCACCGCGACCTCGCGCGTGCCGACCAGGCGGTAGGTGTAGTGGGGCCGCTCGGCGCCGGGCACGACATCGACCAGCATCAGGCTGGGCAGGTAGCGCACGAGATCGGCCGGGTCGATATCGGCACGGGCCGGCATGACGCGCCCGGCGGCTTTTTCCCGCCAGTAGCGATAGACGGTCACGATGTCGGGATGGACCTCGCCCAGCCAGTCAGGATCTGGCGCCGCTTCCACCGTGTCGATCTGGGGTTTCGCCGTCAAAGCCCGGCCCGGAGGATATATTCAGATATGAGCACGCCAGCTTCATCCTAACGCGGAGACACTGGTTTATACGGGGGCGGACCGAAAAAAGTGCAACATTTTAATGCGTTAGTTTGCAGTTTGGCGCTGGCTGGCTGCGGCCTTCATTAACCATCGGCGACGCGCCCCATCGGCGCGGAATATCCCGCGCGTCGAAGCATTTGCGACACATGCCGGTATCGGCGCGCCCCGGATCCAGGAATGCCCGTTAAGCAAACCGCGCCATACGCAAATCAAGATGATGCGGCAAAACGAAAATCAGGGGCGAAATGTCAGCGCCGCGGACGCGGTCGCGGCAGCGGCCGTTTCGCGGCAGCCCGGGCCGCCGGCTTGACGCGCGGGGCTGGCCGGCGCGGCAGGATCGGCGCTTTCGTCGCCTGTTTCAGCCAATCCTCGACGAAGGCGAAAAGGCCGCGGATGGCAAGCGGCTCGCCGCCATCGGGGCGGCCCGCGCCAAGGCCGGCGGTCCAGCCATAGGTGTCGATATGCATCCATTTGGTCGAGGCCGAAACGAATTCAGCCAGGTACAGCGCCGCGGTGATGGCGCCGCCGAAGCTGCCGGGTTCGCAATTGGCGATGTCGGCCACCTTGCTGTCCAGCATGCGGCGATAGGGCTTCCACAAGGGCAGGCGCCACAGGGGATCGCCCTCGGCCCGGCCATGGCGCAGCAGGCTTTCGGCCAGATCGTCGTCATTGGCAAAGAGCACCGGCAGGTCAGGGCCCAGCGCCACGCGCGCGGCACCGGTGAGCGTTGCCATGTCGATGATGAGATCGGGCTTCTGCGCGTCCGCTTCGGCCAGCGCGTCGCCCAGGATGAGACGCCCTTCGGCATCGGTGTCGTTGATTTCAACCGTGAGGCCCTTCCTGGTCTTCACCACGTCGAGCGGCCGGATGGAATTGCCAGAGACGGAATTCTCCACCGCCGGGATCATCAGGCGCAGGCGCAGGGGAAGCCTGGCTTCCATGATCATCTGCGCCAGGGAGAGGACGGAGGCGGCACCGCCCATATCCTTCTTCATCATCATCATGCCGGAGCGGGGCTTGAGGTCGAGCCCGCCCGTGTCGAAGCAAACGCCTTTGCCGACCAGCGTCAGCAGCGGGCCTTTGTCGCCGCCCGGCCCCTTCCAGCTGAGGTCGATGAGGCGCGGCGCGCGCTCGGGCGCCGCGGCGCGGCCGACGGCATGGATGGTCGGATAATTCTGCTTCAGAAGCGCGTCGCCGACGATGGTCGTGACCTTGGCCTTGTGCGCGGCGCCTACCTTCGCCACCGCTTTGGCGAGATCCGCCGGCCCCATATGTTCGGCCGGCGTGTTGATGAGATCGCGCCCCAGGCCGATGGCGCGGACGGCGCGCGCGACCGCTTCCCTGTCGGCGGCCTTCGGCCAGACCAGGCTGGAGAAATGCCTGGCGTCGGAGCGGTAGCGGGCAAAGCGGTAGCAGCCCATCGCCCAGGCGAAGGCATGGGCCGTTGCCTGGCCCGGCGACAGCTGGTCCTCGGCCAGTTGATAGACACCCTCGGGGAGGGCCGCCGGCAGGGCCGCCAGCGACCAGCGGTCGATACCATCCTCGACACCCGCCAGGAAATGGCCTGCCCGGCCGCCATCATCCGGCAGCAGCAGGAAGCTGCCGGGTTTGGCCTTGTAGCCGGCGGCCTTGATCCAGGCCTGGACGGCGGGCGATTGCGTCTTCTGCCACAGTCCCAGCGCTTTTTCGGTCAGGGGCAGGATAAGGGTGGCTTTGCCGGCGCGCGCAACGAGATGATCGAGCAAGATCGTGGTCCTCGAGAATGAAATGGATGTCGATTCGGGCGCGATCTTAGCCCCAGCCCACGCCTGCCGTCACGGGGGGGTGGGAACACGGGGGGTGGGAAGCCGGGGGATGGGAAGCCGGGGGATGGAAAGCCGGGGGATGGAAAGCCGGGCAGGGTTCACAGATGCCGGACTTCGCCTATGATGACCGGCATTCTGAAATCGGGGGAACCGGCAGGACCATATGGCAAGCGAAATCACCTTGATCGTCGGCAGCAAGAATTATTCGTCCTGGTCGCTGCGGCCCTATCTGGCGCTCAAGGCCGCGGGGCTTCCCTACCGCGAAGTGATCATTCCGCTGCGCACCGACGATACCTATCGGCATATCCGCCTTTATTCGCCGAGCGGGACCGTGCCGGTCCTGCTGCATGGCGCCATCAAGGTGTGGGAGAGCCTTGCCATCTGCGAATATCTGGCGGAGCTGGCACCGGCGGCGCATCTGTGGCCGGAAGACCGCGAGGCGCGCGCCTTCGGCCGCGCCATCGCCAGCGAGATGCATGCCGGTTTTGCCGCCCTGCGCCAGAACATGCCCATGGACCTGGCCCGCGACCGCCGGCACGAATCGCGGGCGCATCTGGTGACCGATCAGATCGCACGCGTGACGTCGATCTGGAACGAAGCGCGCGAGCGTTTCGGTGAACGCGGCGCCAATGGCAAGGGCCCGTTCCTGCTGGGTGCGTTCAGCGTCGCCGATGCCATGTTCGCTCCCGTGGCGACACGCTTTCGCACCTATGGCGTGGCCCTGGACGATGTCAGCCAGCAATATTGCGAGGCCGTCTTCGCCTGGCCCGGCTTCAAGGAATGGGAGGCGGCGGCCCTGCAGGAAACCGCCATCATCCATTTCGATGTGTTCCAGAAGGCGGACTAAGCGAAAGAGCGAGCAGGCGGGCGGTGGCAAGGCGCATGGCACAGGATGAAGACATCCGGCAGGTTGGCGAGGGCAAGGCTGGCGAGGGGAATCTGGCGATCGGCACCGACGAGATGGCCGGACCGAGTGCCGCCTTCCTGCGCTGGGGATTCGCGGCACCCTTCCTGCTATGGCTCATCGTCGTGCTGGGCGCGCTGTTCGGCCGGCCGCCGACGGCACCGGCCGAACTGGAAAGCCTCGCCGCCGCCTGGCACATGTGGCAGAACCAGATCTGGATGCCGCTGCATATCGGCACCGGCAGCGGCGATCAACCGCCGCTGCATCTCTGGACCATCCTGCTGGGCTGGCAGGTGTTGGGTATCGGCGATCTGTGGCCGCGCATCCTCAGCGTCGCCTGCAGCCTGGGCACGCTGTGGCTGGCCGGACGCACCGCCTTGATTCTGTGGCCGCACCGGCGGATGACGGAGCTTTATGCACGCATCCTGCTTTCCGGCGTCATCGCCTTTGCGCTCATCGCCACCATGGTGCAGGCCGAGCCGCTGGGCCTGTTCTTCACCGCCGCCGGTTTCCATGCGGTAACGCGCCTGTGGCATGGCGAGGACCAGGGCAGGCGCCGGCCGCTGTGGTGGGCGGTGTTCGCTGCCGCCTTGCTGGCGAGCCTGTTTTCCATCGGCATCATGACCTGGGCGATGCTGCCGCTCATCGCCGCCCTGGCGCCGCGGCGCGGGCGCAACGGCACCGGGCCGGCGCGCGTAGCGCCAGGCTTCGTCCCCAGCTGGCATGTGCCGCTGCTGTTGAGTTTCCTGCCCGCCATCGGCTGCTGGATCGCCTGGACGAGCTGGCTGCGCCGCAACGGGATCGAGGCAGGATATCTGAGCTTCGGCAATGGCTGGCTGCTGCCGGCCACCGAAGCCAGCCGCCGCGAGATCTGGTCGCTGGTCCTGGCGCCGGCCCTGCTTTATCCATGGATCTGCTGGAAAACATTGTGGCGCGCGCTGGAGAAACAGCTGCGCGGGCGTGCCGGACGCAGCTTCCGCCTGTGCCTGGCCTTCCTCGCCGCAACCGTGGCAGGCGGCCTTGTCAGCGGCTGGCAGATGCAGGGCATGATCTATATCGTGCTGCCCTTGTCGCTGCTGGGCGCCCGGCTGCTGGCGACGCAGGAGATTCGCGCCAAGGATTTCCATGCCATCGTGCCGGCATTGCTGGCGCTGCTGCTGGGTCTTTTCTTCTTCCTGATGAACATCGTGCCGACGGCGCATCTCGATGCGCTGTGGCGGCAGGTCTTCGACGTACCGCTACCGATCTGGATCGGCGGCATCGGCATGACGTCGGGGCTGGTGCTGCTGGTGGCTGGTTACGGCATCGCACAGCTTTCGCCGATGCATCTTCTTTCGCGCACCATCCAGGTGGCGACGCTGCCCGTGCTGCTGATGACCTGCGTCAATATCGAGTTTCCGTTCAACCTGCGCCAGTTCTTCGACCTGGAACCGGTCGCCGAACGGATGAAGGAGCTGGAAGATGCTGGCCAGCCGCTGGCCGTCTACGGTCCCTATCGCGGCGAATTCGACTTTTACGGCCGCCTTTCGGCAGCGCCGATCTCCCTCCCCGACCGGGATGCGGCGATCGCCTGGGCCCGGGCCAATCCGGCCGGTGTCATCGTCAGCTATTTCGATGGCTCGCCCTTGCGCCTGCCGGCTTTGCCCTATTACCGCGGCGTCGCCCGCGACCGCTGGGTTGCGATCTGGCCGGCTTCCGCCGTGTTGGCTACCGACGGGGCCACGCTCAATAGCAACTTTTAGCTAAATTTCCGCAAAATGAAATATCGCTCGGCCGGCAGTTTATCCTTGCCAGGCCGGGTTATAGGAACTATTTCGTAATGCACTCTGGATGTATCTCGTTTAAGGATATGCTTAATGCGGACCTATACGGTCGGATACAGGAAAGCCGGTCATTTCGACCATCGCAGGGACAAGAGACTGCGCCTGCCGGTCTTTTCCGTGAAGGTCGGACAGGAGCGTTACGACAGCATAAACTGGTCGCTGGGCGGCATCCTTGTTGGCAATTATAACGGGTATCTGTTCCAGGGAATGTCGATTCTGATCAATGTCCAGGTCAAGGCCGATATGCGCCGGGAGGCGCGCGACGAAGACGGGCTGACGATCGAGGCACTGGTCATCCGTCACGACCTGGAAAAACGCGAATTGGCCCTCAAATTCCAGCGCCTGACACCCACCATCCTCGATTTCTTCGAACGCAGCTTCAACTTCCATAATCGCGCCGCGCGCTGAGGCGCCGCCGGGCGCTTGCACCGGAACTCCAACTGTCCAGCCGGACCCCTCTCCAGGGTCCGGTCTTTTTTTTGCGGCAAAGCGCGGCTGGTGCGCGATTCGGCGCATCTGCTACACTATTCCAGAGATGGAGCCGCGCCAGTTCCGGCACCGACAGCAGAGGGACGCGCATGACCAGCTTCACCATGGGTTTCACGACGGTCCGCGGCGCCGAACACCGGCGCGACAAGCGCATGCCGCTTCCCGTCTTCACCGTGCGCGTCGCCGGGCAGATTTGCGATACGCTGAACTGGTCGCTGGGCGGCCTCCTCATCGAGAATTACGACGGGCACCTGCTGGTCGAGATGCCGGTCTCGATCGAGATCAAGATCAAGGACGAACATGCCGAGTTCGAGATGAAGCTCGACGCCAAGGTCGTGCGCAACGACCGGGAGAACCGGCGCCTGGCGGTGAAGTTCGAGCAGATGAGCCCGGCCATCTACGATTTCTTCGAGCGCGGCTTTTCCAAGCGCTTCCAGCGCCGCGAGCGCAACCCTGCCTGAGCTGGCCGCAGCATGACCTTCGTCTGGCCGGACGGCAGCTGGATGGATGCACTGGCTTTCACCTGGACGCTGGTCCTGTGGTTCGTCTATGGCCGCTTTGCCGACAAGCTGCCGCCCGATGAAGTGGCCCCCGGCAATCTCAACCAGATGATGCATCAGCTGCGCCGGATCTGGATGCGGCGCATGCTGGACCGGCCGGAGCGCATTCTCGATTCGGCCCTGACCGGCCATTCAGTGAGTTCGACCACCTTTTTTGCCTCGACCTCGATGCTGATCATGGCGGGCCTGCTCGGCGTGCTGGGGCGCGCCGGAGACGCGCATGCGGTCATTCAATCCTTCGGCTTCACCGTGCATTCCTCGGAACTGATGTTCGAATTGAAAGTGCTGGGGCTGATCGGGCTCTTCATGATCGGCTTTTACAAATTCACCTGGGCACTCAGGCAGTTCAATTTCGCCTGCACGCTGATCGGTGCAGCTCCCTTGCCGCCGGTCGAACCCGGCAGCGGCGCCCGCTTCGCCGACCATGCCGCGCGCGTCATGTCGCTGGCGGTGGTGAGCTTCAACGGAGGCATCCGCTCTTACTATTTCGCCATGGCATGGCTGGGCTGGTTCATCCATCCCATGGCTTTCGCAGCCGGCACGGGGATCGTCGTGCTGGTGCTGCTGAAACGCCAGGTGAAGAGCCGCAGCCAGGCGAGTGTCGCCGAGTATTACGAGGCGACGGGACGATGACGCCCGTCGATTTCATCGGAATGGGATTCTTCCTTGCCGTCTTCTTCGGCTATCAGCGCATCGCGCAGCTGGTGGGGCGCGGCAAGAACGTGAACGCGCTGATGCACCAGACGCGGCGCGTCTGGATGCAGCGTCTGATGGAACGGCCGGACCGCATCGTCGATGCGGCGCTTACCGGCCATACCGTGAATTCCATGTCCTTCTTCAGCTCGGCCACGATCCTGGTCGTTGCCGGGCTGCTCGGCGTGCTGGGCCAGGCCGAAGCGGCGCAGAAGGTGCTGGGCGGCTGGGTCTTCGTGGCCCACAGTTCGGCCACCATCTTCCAGCTGAAGCTGATCGGCCTCATTGCGATCTTCGTCTATGGCTTCTTCCGCTTCACCTGGGCGCTCCGGCAGTACAATTACTGCTGCGCCCTGATCGGCGCGGCGCCGCTGGCCAAGAACGACTATCCGCACCGCCTGGAACTCGCCGATCAGATGGCGATCGTCTATACCAGCGCACTCACGGCCTTCGGCGGCGGCATCCGCTGTTACTATTTCGGCCTCGCCTGGATCGCCTGGCTGGTCGACCCGCTGGCCTTCATTGCCGCGATCCTCGGCATTCTTATCGTTCTCCTGCGCCGGCAGGTCTATTCGGACAGCCACATGGCGATCCGCCGCTTCGTCGAACTCAATCCGCCGGAGGAGTTGACACGGGATGCGCGCGACTGAACCGCAGCTTCTTGGCGCCGGCTACAGCGTCTATGTCCGCGTCACGCGCCTGGCGCTCATCGAAAAAGGTGTCGCCTTTGATCCGGTCGAGGTCGATATTTTCGACGCCCATGCTAATGATGCCGCCTATCTGAAACTCCACCCTTTCGGGCGCATCCCGACATTGCGGCACGGCGATTTCGTTCTCTATGAGACCGCCGCCATCACGCGCTACGTTGACGAAGCCTTTCCCGGCCCGGCGCTGCAGCCTACTGACACGCAAGCCAGGGCGCGGATGGTGCAGATGATCGGCATCATGGACAGCTATCTCTATCGTCCGCTGGTCTGGGGTCTCCATGTAGCGCTGGATGACGCTGCGAAAGCGGGAAGACCCGCCGATGCCGCAGGCCTCGCCAAGGCCATGATGAAGGCGAGGCAAGCACTTAGAGCCCTCGATGATCTGGCCAGCGACGGGCCGTGGCTGCTGGGAGAGTCACTCTCGCTCGCCGACCTGCATCTCCTGCCGATGCTGGCCTATGGTCGTGTTACGGCAGAGGGCCGGGTGCTGCTCAGCGAACAGAAGAAGCTGCAGACCTGGTGGAAATTGATGCAGGCGCGGCCCAGTGTCGTGGCAACACGCTTTGCGGCGGAAGCGCCCTAGTTCTGCCCCGACACAGCCGACGAATGTCGGCATCCACCGACAGGGCCCGGCTGTGACGAATTTGGATACCTGCGATGGCCCTGGCGTTCGCGGGGATAACAAATTTGGGGAAAGAGGACGCCCTTAAGCCCCGGCTGCCGACAGCTTGGCCACGCGCCGGCGCATGAACCAGATGGCGAAGTTGGAGAGCGGTTTGTGCAGGAACCCTTGCGGGTCGAGGCCGGCCGCCTTCAGCACCATGGCGATGCCGCGCTGGATATGGGCCGGGCGGTAATAGGCGTAGGCGCGCCTGGCATAGGCGCTGGAAAAACGCCGCCGTTCATAGGGTTCGGCTGCATGATTGGCGGCGTAATAGGCGAAGGCCAGTTCGTCATCCTCGGATTCGGTGATGCGCGAGAGGGCTATGCGCAGGCGGCCCCAGGCGCCCAGGCGTTCGCGTTCGAGGTAACGCTGCAGATGTGTGTAGAAGAGCTTGTAATGGCGCAGCTCGTCGGCGGCGATCTTGCGGCAGACCGCCTGCAGCACCGGCTCGGCGCAGCTTTCCGCCAGCGCCGCGTAATAAGAGGAGGTGCCGGTCTCGACGATGCAGCGCGCCACCAGCTCGCCGGAGCGGCTGCCGCGCACGGAGGCGTTCACGTCGATGGGAATCTTGTAGCCTTCGGTAAAGCGCTTGAAGGCGGCGTCGAAATCGAATTCCGGATCGGCGAGCTTGGCCCAGCGCGCCAAGGCGGCACCATGCTGTACTTCCTCCAGCGCCCAGGCACGGGCGACTTTCTGGAAGCCGTCATCATCGTGAAACACGTTATTGAGATAAGTGGCGTAGTCGCCGCCGTTATATTCGACGAGCGCAGCCGCCTTGACGAGCTTGACCGTGTCGGGATCGACCTTGGCTGCCTCAAAATCATGCCAGGGAATCTGATCGAGGGTCCAATGCGCCATGACCGGCCGTTGCTCCCGCGTTAGCTTTCAGTATTCCGCTGCGCGCCGCAGCCTGGTTCCAGCCAGCCGACGGCCGGCCGGCTGATGGATCAATAGACGCTGGCACCCAGCGCGTGCATGCGCGCTTCGGCGACCGTCAGGATATCGACGGCGGCCGCGCGCTCGGCATCGTTCTTGGCGTCCTGTACATCCTCGCGCGCGTCGGCCAGGGCCTGCTCGGCTTTCGCGCGGTCGATCTCGTCGACACGCTGGGCGCGCTCGGCAAGGACCGTGCAGCCGGCGGCGTTCACCTCGGCGAAGCCGCCTTCGACGAAGATGCGGTCGCTGATGCTGTTGCCGTCGCCCAGAATCTGGATGACGCCCGGACGCACGGTCGAAATGAGATTGCTGTGGCCGGGAAGGACGGCGAAATCGCCCTCGGTCCCGGGGATGACGATCTCACCGACATTGGCCGAGAACAGCAGCCGTTCCGGCGAGACGAGCTCGAAATGCACCTGATCCGCCATGACCCAACCTTCTCTCTCTGTCTTAAAGGCCGATCCGCGCCGCCCAATCCTGGATGCTGCGCCGATAGCCCGCCGGCATGGGGAGCGCCGCGATCTCGCCGATCGGAAAACGCCCCAACGCCTTGTGTTCGTGACTGAGGCGCAGCTCCGCCCGCGGCAGTGGCTGCACCTCGAACGTGACGATCAGAACCTCGCGTTGCGGCAGCACCGGATAGCGCCAGCAATCGAGGAGGTCACCGACCTTCACGCCGATCCCCAGCTCTTCCGCGATTTCGCGCGCCAAGCAGAGATCTGGTTCCTCACCGGCCTCGAGCCGGCCGCCGGGAAGTTCCCATTCGTCGCGCTCGTTCTTCAAGAGAACGACCTGACCGGCGATGAAGAGCACTCCCTTGATCGAAACCGGCCAAAGCGGCGCCGGTCCCGGAAATTCAACGGAGGCGCCGGTCGGTTGTTCCCCCACCGGCACCTCCCTTAATCTTTACGCCGCTTCGGCCATCTTGCGGGCCTTGGCGACGGCTTCCTCGATCGTGCCCACCATGTAGAAGGCCGATTCCGGGAGGTCGTCATAGAGGCCGTCGACGATGCCCTTGAAGCCCTTGATCGTGTCTTCGAGCTTCACCAGCACGCCCGGCGTGCCGGTGAAGACCTCGGCGACGTGGAAGGGCTGGGAAAGGAAGCGCTGGATCTTGCGGGCGCGGGCGACGGTGAGCTTGTCTTCTTCCGAAAGCTCGTCCATGCCCAGAATGGCGATGATGTCCTGGAGGGCCTTGTAGCCCTGCAGCACTTCCTGGACGCGACGGGCGACCATGTAATGCTCTTCGCCGATGACACGCGGGTCGAGCATGCGCGAGGTCGAGTCCAGGGGATCGACCGCCGGGAAGATGCCGAGCTCGGCGATCTGGCGGCTGAGCACGGTGGTGGCGTCCAAATGGGCGAAGGAGGTTGCCGGCGCCGGGTCGGTCAGATCGTCGGCGGGCACGTAGATGGCCTGCACCGAGGTGATCGAACCCTTCTTGGTCGAGGTGATGCGTTCCTGCAGCGCGCCCATGTCGGTGGCAAGCGTCGGCTGATAGCCCACGGCCGAGGGAATGCGGCCGAGGAGCGCCGACACTTCCGAACCCGCCTGGGTGAAGCGGAAGATGTTGTCGACGAAGAACAGCACGTCCTGGCCTTCGGCATCGCGGAAATATTCGGCGACGGTGAGGCCGGAAAGGGCGACGCGGGCGCGGGCTCCCGGCGGCTCGTTCATCTGGCCATAGACCAGGGCGCATTTGGATCCCGGGCCGTCGAGCTTGATGACGCCCGATTCGATCATCTCGTGATAGAGGTCGTTGCCCTCGCGGGTACGCTCGCCGACGCCGGCGAAGACGGAGTAACCGCCATGCGCCTTGGCGACGTTGTTGATGAGTTCCATGATGGTGACGGTCTTGCCGACGCCCGCACCGCCGAACAGGCCGATCTTGCCACCCTTGGCATAGGGCGCCAGCAGATCGATGACCTTGATGCCGGTGATGAGGATCTGCGCCTCGGTCGACTGCTCGGAGAATTCCGGGGCGGCGCGATGGATCGGCAGGGTCTGCTTGTGGCCGATCGGGCCGCGCTCGTCGATCGGGTCGCCGATCACGTTGATGATGCGCCCCAGCGTCTCGGGGCCGACCGGCATCGAGATCGGGCTGCCGGTATCGACGGCTTCGGCGCCGCGCACCAGGCCGTCGGTCGAGTCCATGGCGATGGCGCGCACGGTGTTCTCGCCCAGGTGCTGGGCCACTTCGAGGACCAGCAGCTTGCCCTGGTTCTGCACATGCAGCGCGTTCAAGATCGCGGGCAGGGCTTCACCGAACTGCACGTCAACGACGGCGCCCGTGACCTGCGTGATCTTGCCGACGATGTTCTTCGACATAATGGTTGCTCCTTAAATCGATCTCGAGTTCCGGATCAGACCGCTTCAGCGCCGGAGATGATTTCGATCAGCTCCTTGGTGATGTTGGCCTGGCGGGTCCGGTTGTAATTAATGGTCAGCTTGTTGATCATTTCGCCCGCGTTGCGGGTCGCATTGTCCATGGCTGTCATGCGCGCACCATGCTCGGAAGCGGCGTTCTCAAGCAGTGCGCGATAGATCTGCATGCTCATGTTGCGCGGCAGCAGGTCGGCAAGGATCGCTTCCTCGTCCGGCTCGTATTCGTAGAGCGCGGAAGCGGCGGCATTGTTCTCGTTGGCCGAGGCCAAGGCGAACGGAATGAGCTGCTGCGGCGTCACGATCTGCGCGATCGCGGATTTGAACTTGTTGTAGACGATGGTGCAGACGTCGAACTCGCCCGCTTCGAACATGTGGCGGATCTGCACGGCGATCTTGGCGGCATCGTCGAAAGTGAGGCGCGGCTTGCCCACATCCTCGATTCCGCCCACGATCTGCTGCGCGAATTCGCGCTTCAGCTGGTCCTTGGCCTTGCGGCCGACCGTCATGATCTTCACCGTCTTGCCGCTGGCCTTCAGATCGCGCGCCATCTTGCGCGCCTGGCGCACGATCGACGAATTGAAGGCGCCGCAAAGGCCACGGTCGGAGGTCATGACGACCAGCAGATGCACCTGATCGGAACCCGTTCCGGCCAGCAGTGCCGGCGCATTGTCCTTGCCCGTCATGCTAGCGGCCAGCGACCCCAGCACGCGTTCCATGCGTTCGGCATAGGGGCGGGCCGCCAGGGCCTGCTCCTGCGCGCGGCGCAGCTTCGCGGCGGACACCATCTTCATCGCAGAAGTGATCTTCTGCGTGTTCTTGGTGCTGTTGATGCGGACCTTCAGGTCCTTAAGGCTCGGCATTGCTGCCCCTTCTCAACGAACGGATTACGCAAAAGCCTTGGAATAGGCGGTCATCACTTCATGGAGCTTGGCTTCCGTCGCCTTCGAAATCTCGCGCTCGGTGCGGATCGCGTTGAGCAGGTCCGGCTGCTTCGCCTTGATCTCGCCCAGGAGGCCCGCCTCGAAGCGGCCGATCTGGTTGACATGGATGCCGTCGAGATAGCCGCGAACGCCCGCGAAGATCGACACGACCTGCTCTTCGACCGGCATCGGCTTGTACTGGCCCTGCTTCAAAAGCTCGGTGAGGCGCGCGCCGCGCGCCAGCAGCTTCTGGGTCGAGGCGTCGAGGTCGGAGGCGAACTGCGCGAAGGCCGCCATTTCGCGGTACTGCGCCAGTTCCAATTTGATCGAGCCGGCGACCTGCTTCATCGCCTTGATCTGGGCGGCGGAGCCGACGCGGCTGACCGACAGGCCGACGTTGATGGCGGGACGGATGCCCTTATAGAACAGCGCCGTTTCCAGGAAGATCTGACCGTCGGTGATCGAAATCACGTTGGTGGGGATATAGGCC
Organism: Dongia sp.; assembly: GCF_041918875.1. Lineage (GTDB taxonomy): Bacteria > Pseudomonadota > Alphaproteobacteria > Dongiales > Dongiaceae > Dongia. The sequence continues at coordinate 54,248 of NZ_JAYRUV010000017.1, read as the reverse complement.
GAGACGTCGCCGGCCTGCGTTTCGATGACGGGGAGTGCGGTCAGCGAACCGGAGCCGAACTTGTCGCCGAGCTTGGCGGCGCGTTCCAGCAGACGGCTGTGCAGATAGAAGACGTCGCCCGGATAGGCTTCGCGTCCCGGGGGACGGCGCAGCAGCAGCGACATCTGGCGATAGGCGACGGCCTGCTTGGAAAGATCGTCATAGAAGATGACGGCATGCATGCCGTTGTCGCGGAAGAATTCGCCCATGGCGCAGCCGGTATAGGGCGCCAGGAACTGCAGCGGCGCGGGCTCGGACGCGGTCGCCGCGACGACGATGGAATATTCCATCGCGCCATTGTCTTCCAGGGTCTTCACGATCTGGGCGACGGTCGAACGCTTCTGGCCGACGGCGACGTAGACGCAATAGAGCTTCTTCGACTCGTCCGAACCGGAATTGATCGCCTTCTGATTGAGGATCGTGTCGATGATGACGGCGGTCTTGCCGGTCTGGCGGTCGCCGATGATGAGCTCGCGCTGGCCGCGTCCGATCGGCACCAGGCTGTCGATGGCCTTCAAGCCCGTCTGCATCGGCTCGTGCACCGACTTTCTCGGGATGATGCCGGGAGCCTTCACTTCGACGCGGGTACGCTTCACATCCGTGAGCGGGCCCTTGCCGTCGATCGGGTTGCCCAGACCGTCGACCACGCGACCGAGGAGGCCGCGGCCGACCGGCACGTCGACGATGGCGCCGGTGCGCTTCACCGTATCGCCTTCCTTGATGTCGCGGTCGTCACCGAAAATGACGATACCGACATTGTCGGTCTCGAGGTTCAGCGCCATCCCGCGGATGCCGCCCGGAAACTCGACCATTTCGCCGGCCTGGACATTGTCCAACCCATGCACGCGGGCAACACCGTCGCCCACGCTGAGGACCTGCCCCACTTCGGTGACATCGGCCTCGTTGCCGAAATTTTCGATCTGCTGCTTGAGGATTGCAGAGATTTCGGCGGCACGGATTTCCATTATCCAACCCCTTTCATGGCGAGCTGCAGTTTTTGCAGCTTGGTTCGAATAGACGAATCGATCATGCGGCTGCCCACTTTGACGATGAGACCGCCGATGAGATCAGGATCGACCTTGACCTCCATCGTGACCTTGGCGCCATGGGCCCGCTTGATGGTTTCAGCAAGCGCGCTCTGCTGTTCAGGCGAAAGCGCACGAGCCGACCAGACTTGCGCGGTCATCTCACCGCGCCGGTCGGCCAGCATTTTCTTGAAGGCCTGGATCATCGACGGCAGCGCAAAGAGGCGCCGGTTCTGAGCCAGGAGGCCGAGGAATTTCGCGGTCAAGGGACCGAACCGTGCTGCCTGGACGATGCCCGCGATGGCCTTGCCCTGATCGGCGCGGGAAAGGATCGGCGAATTGATGAGGCGGCGGAAGTCGGCCGATTCATCGATCATCTTTTCGATGGCACCGAGGTCGCCGACGACGGCGTCGAGCTCGTGCTTGGAATCGGCCAGCTCGAAGAGGGCTGCGGCGTAACGCTGCGCCAGACCGCCATTTGCGGTGCTTCCCTTGGAGCTTTCTTGGGCTGCCACGATTTCGCCCCCATCCCTGGTCTTAAAGAATTGATTTTGCGGAGAATTCTTGAGCGCAAAGAACGCCGGCACAAACTCAACCGGCCCGTCTCAGCGGATTTCCGCGCTGCGACAGGCGGCGGGTTAGTAACACATGGTTTCAGGCTAATCAACAGGGCCAGACCGGCCCCGCAGCGGATTCATCAAACACCTGAAATCGCTTTATAAATCGGCGTTGAATCGGGATCCGTCAGCGGCTGGCCAGAGCGGGCGACAATTCCCGGTCGGCCGCGGCAATTTCGGCGGCGGCCCTGGCGAAAGCGGCGCGCTCCAGCAAACGCCGATACCAGGCCGCGAGTGAAAGATGGGGTGCGAGCGGCGGCCCACCCAGGCGCTGGGTGAAAAGCAGTGTCATGAAGAGGCCGATATCGGCAACGGAGAGGCTGCCGCAGAAGAAATCCTGCCTGCCCAGACGCCCGTCAAGCTCGGCTAGACGTGCTTCGAGCAGCTTTTCGGCCTCTTTCCCGGCCAGCACATTGGCTTCGTGCCGTGCCGGATCGGGATGCGGTGGTTCCGTACGGAACAGAAGCTGGCGCACTGGCGCAAACAGAATTTCGTCAGCATCGAGTTCGAGGAGCCGGCAGCGTGCCCGTTCCTGAGGTGTCGCCGGATAAAGCGGCGGACTGGGATAAAGCTCGTCGAGATATTCGAGGATGATCGTCGAATCGAAGAGACTGAGGTCACCATCGACCAGGACGGGCACCTGGCGCTTCGGGTTGGCGGCCAGCACGGCCGGATGGCGCGGCTGATAGCCGCGCTCCTGGGTGAAGGCGACGAATTCGCGATCATAAGGGATCCCCTTTTCGTTCAGGGCGATCTCGACTTTCCGCGAAAAAAGACTCAGCGGCCCGGAATAGAGCTTCAGCATCGGCACCATCTTGATCCCATGGGCGAGGATTGGAACAATAATAGAACATCATTGTTCGGACAAGAGTGCCGCCACGAAATTCTGGTAATCCGGCGCGCCCGACGCGACGAAGCGGGCATTCATCGCCTGCCAGGACCGCCAGACCGCGTTGACCGCCGGCCGGTGTTCCGGTGCAACCAGCGTCTCGCCCGCGGCAACCATGGCCATCAGCCGGCCATAGTCGGCCCCGATCCCCGCGACGAACTCGGCGCTCCGGGTCATCGATTGCGGGCGGTGGTTCAGACGGTAGACCGCCTCGGCCGCGAAGGGCGCCCGCCCGCCGCAGAGCGCCAGGCTTTCGAGGTCGAACAGCACATCCTCGGCCAGCACGTCATGCCAGCAGCGCACGGGCTGGCGGGGGCGGCGCGTGACGCCATGCAGGGAACCGAAGGCCGTAGCGAAGGTGTCGAACACGACCTCGCCTTCCCGTGCGCCGATTTCGCGCAGGATGCGGCCTTCTGAGTCGGTGAGGCATGTGCGGCCGAAGGCCGTGCCGCATTGTTCCGCCAGTGGCAGCAGCAGCGAGAGATAGCCGTCCGACCAGGCATCGTCCGCATCGAGCAGCGCGATGAACCGCCCGCGCGCCACGCCGAGCGCGCGGTTGCGTGCCGGGCCGGGACCGGTCGGCGATGCCACGCCGTCCAACACCCGCACGCGCGGATCGAGCTTGCCGAGGAAACCGTAATCCACCGGCTCGTCTGGAGCGACGATGATCTCAACTTCCCGGATGCGCTGCGCGAGCGCGGATTTCACGGCTTCGGTGATGAAGCCCTGCGATCGATAAGCGGCGATGATGACGGAGATGGTCGGGATGCTCACGATGCGCGAGCGTAGCGAAACGCGGCAAAAGAAACAAATGCACGCTTCGCGGAACTCTCATCCCACCTTCTTGCCGTGGTTCCTACATGAAGCTGTAGGGGTCGATGTCGATCTGCAGCCGGAGATCGCCGGGGAATTTCAGCCCGCGGAGCCATGCCTTGAGAACGCCCTGGGAGGCGATGTCGCGCCGCGTCTTCAGGAGAAAGCGCAGCCGGTGCCGGCCGCGCAGGAGCGCCAGCGGCGCCGGGGCGGGGCCCAGCACATGCACGCCCTCGCGGTGCGGGGCGCAGCGCGCCAGTTCCTGCGCCTTGGCAGTGACCGCCGCCTGATCGCTGCTGGACAGAATGAGGGCGGCAAGGCGGCCGAAGGGCGGCATGCCTGCCTGACGCCGGTCGTCGGCCTCGGCCGCCATGAAGGAATCGCGGTCGCCCGATTTCAGCGCCTGCATCACGGCGCGGTCGGGGTCATAGGTCTGCAAATAGACACGCCCCGGCTTCTCGCCGCGTCCAGCGCGGCCGGCGACCTGGCTCATCAGCTGATAGGTACGCTCGGCCGCCCTGAGGTCGCCGCCATGGAGGCCGAGATCGGCATCGACCACGCCAACCAGGGTGAGGTGCGGGAAATTGTGACCCTTGGCGATGATCTGCGTGCCGATGACCAGGTCGACTTCGCGTTCCGCGACCGAGCGCATCAGGCTTTCCGCTTTCGCCGGACCCGTCACCGTGTCGCTGGTCAGCACCAGGCGCCGTGCATCGGGAAAGAGTGCCGCCGCTTCTTCCGCCAACCGCTCGACACCTGGACCGCAGGCCGCGAACGAACCTTCCGACTGGCAGGCGGGGCAGGCGGGCGGCATCGGCGATTCGAAGCCGCAATGATGGCACATCAGTTTCTGGTGGAAGCGATGTTCGACCAGCCAGGCCGTGCAGCGCGGACATTGCAGCCGGTGGCCGCAGGTGCGGCACAAGGTGAGCGGCGCATAGCCGCGGCGGTTGAGGAAAAGCAATGCCTGCTCGCCCGCTTCCAGGGTGCGTTCGATCTCGACCTTCAAACCGGGTGCGATCCAGGAATTGCGCGCCGGCTTGTCGATGCGAAGATCGATCGTCTCGATGCTGGGCAAGGTTGCGCCGCCGTGACGGTCGGGGAGACGGACGGCGCGATAGCGCCCGTTCTCGACATTGACCATGGTTTCGAGCGACGGAGTCGCCGAGGCCAGGATGACGGGGATTTTCGCCAGGTGCCCGCGCACGACGGCCATGTCGCGTGCCTGGTAGATGACGCCATCTTCCTGTTTGAAGCTGCTCTCATGTTCCTCGTCGACGATAATGAGGCCGAGATCGCGATAAGGGAGAAAGAGCGACGAGCGCGCGCCGACCACGACCTTGGCCGATCCGTCGAGTACCGCCCGCCAGGTGAGGCGTCGCTCGAGCCCTGTCAGTTCCGAATGCCATTGCGCCGGCTGCGCGCCGAAGCGCCGTTCGAAGCGCTTCAGCCATTGCGGCGTCAATGCGATTTCCGGCACCATCACCAGCGCCTGCCTGCCAGCGCGCAACGCTGCCGCGATGGTTTCGAAATAGACTTCCGTCTTGCCAGAGCCGGTGACGCCGTCGATCAGCGTCACACCCGGCGCAAGGCCGCCAAGAGCCGCCGCCGCGTCGCGCTGGGCGGCCGAAAGTGCCGGTCCCGCCACCGCGGCATCGGGTTCTCCGAACGGGCGCTTCAGGGCGAGCGGCACCGCTTTCAAGAGCCCTGCCTTGCCCATTTCGGCGACGATTCCGGCGCTGACCCCGGCGAGGCGCGCCAGTTCCACCGGCGGCAAGGGCAAGGATGCCTGCAGCACATCCAGTACGCGCCGCCTGGCGGCGGTAAGCTTTGCTCCCTCCGCCGTGCCGAGGGTCCAGGCCTTGAGCGTGCGTTCGGGCAGCAGCGCATCCGGCACGCTCATCGCCATGCGCAAGACGGCACCGATCGGCGCCATCGTATATTGCGCGACCCAGTCGATGAAATCGCAGCTCGATGCCGGCAAGGGCGGCAGCGGCAGGCGTGCCGCCACCTCCTTGAGCTTTTCGGGAGCGACGTCGCCGGCACCCGGCCCCCAGACCACGCCCGTGACGGTGCGGCGTCCCAGCGGAACGGTCACGAAATCGCCGCGCGCCAGGAGCCTTCCATCCGGCGGCAATCCATCCGGCGCGAGATAGTCATAGGCCTGAAACAGGGCGAGCGGCAGCAGGACGCCGACCGACCGCGATGGGGCGGTCACAGGCACCGCCCCTCTTCCCCCAACCGGACTTCCCTCTGCGTGATCGGTTTCGGTTGGCATGGCGAGGCTCGGGGGATAGACTCGAAAAGGTCGGGCGGTTTGATTCGTCGCGGCGGCGAGGTGGCACTTGCTTCCGCAGCGCTTATAGCCTAGTGCGTGGCGCATTGCCGATAAAGGCCACCATCGCTTTCGGGGACAAATATCATGAAGTTTTTCGTCGACACTGCGGACGTCAAGGAAATCCAGGAGCTTGCCGCCACGGGCTTGCTCGACGGTGTAACAACGAATCCGTCCTTGATCGCCAAATCGGGCCGGCCGTTCCTGGACGTGATCAAGGAAATCTGCGCCATCGTCGACGGGCCGGTCAGCGCCGAAGTCACCGCGACCGATCATAAGACCATGCTGCTTGAAGGCCATAAGCTGGCGGGTCTTGCCAAGAATGTCTGCGTGAAGGTGCCGCTGACGCTCGACGGGCTCAAAACCTGCAAGCTGCTCTCGGGCGAGGGTATCCAGGTCAATGTGACGCTTTGCTTCTCGGCAGCACAGGCCCTGCTCGCCGCCAAGGCGGGCGCCACCTTCATTTCACCCTTCGTCGGGCGCCTCGACGATATCGGCCAGGACGGCATGGAACTCATCGCCGACATCATCCAGATCTATTCCGCCTATCCGGCGCTGAAGACCGAAGTGCTGGTCGCTTCCGTCCGCCATCCGGTCCATGTGGTCGCCGCCGCCAAGATGGGCGCCGATGTCGCCACCCTGCCGCCCAACGTGCTGAAGCAGATGTTCAATCATCCGCTGACCGATAAGGGCCTTGCCGCTTTCCTCGCGGATTGGGCCAAGACCGGCCAGTCGGTTCTCTGATCTCACCAGCTGGCGAAGGGTGCCGATGTCGGATCCCGTGGAAGAGGTCAAAGCCAAACCCAGCGCCGGCGTCACGGCAGCGCAGGTGGCCGCCTATCTGAAGCGCAATCCCGATTTCCTCGCCCGCCATCCCGAACTGCTCGACGCACAGGTCAGCCCGAAGCGCCACAAGGGTGACGGTGTCGTGGACCTGCAGCAGTTCATGATGGAGCGGCTGAAGACAGACGTCGCCAAGCTGCGCGCCGACCAGGACGAGATCATCGCCAACAGCCGCGACAATCTCAACACGACCGAGCGGATCCACAACGCCGTCATCGCCCTGCTGGAAGCGGAGAGCTTCGAGCAGTTCATCGAGATCGTCACCGGCGATCTTGCCTTCCTGCTCGAGGTCGATGTGGTGTGCCTGTGCCTGGAGCTGACCGACGTCACCTCGCGCCGGCCCAAGCATGACGGCATCCAGTTCCTGGATCGCGGCGCCGTCGATCGGCTCATCGGCAAGAACCGCAAGGTATGGCTGCGCGACGAGGTTGAGGGCGATCCCGAAATCTATGGCGGGGCGGCCGACCTGGTGCGCTCCGACGCGATCCTGCGCCTTTCCATCAGCAAGGTGGCGCCGGCCGGTCTCATCGCCTTCGGTACGCGCCATCCCGGCTACTTCCATACCGGGCAGGGCACGGAACTGATGAGCTTCCTGGGCCGGATCATCGAATTCGGCATCCGCTCATGGCTGGACCTGCCAAAGCCGTGAGCGAAACGGCAGCGGTCAAGGTGGATGCCAACCCGCTGCTCTTTGCCAAGGCCGATCTGGTGGCGGCACTCAAGGACTGGCTTTCTTACCTCGCGCAGGAGCGGCGCGCCGCCGCGCTCACCGTCGAAGCCTACCAGCGCGATGTCGGCGATTTCCTGCGCTTCCTGAGCTTCTATGACGGCGATGCGCCGAACGTGGCGCGCCTTGGCGCCCTCAGCCGTTCGGATATCCGCGCCTGGCTGTCGGCGCGGAAAGAACGCGGCCTCATCGCCGCCAGCAATGCCCGCGCCCTGTCCGCCGTCAAGAGTCTCGCCCGCAGGCTGGTGCGCGACGGCAGGATCGAGATCGGCGTGCTGGGCACGCAGCGCGGGCCGCGCCTGCCCCGGGCCGTGCCCAAGCCGCTCAATGCGCCGGAAGCGGATGCCATCTTCGACAATGTCGATCTGGTGCACGAGGAAGCGTGGCTTGCCAAGCGCGACCTTGCGGTGCTGCTGCTGCTCTATGGCTGCGGTCTGCGCATTTCCGAGGCGCTGGGCCTCACCCGTGCCGACGCACCCAAGGGCGGCGGAACCCTTCGCATCACCGGCAAGGGCGGCAAGACGCGCATGGTCCCGGTCCTCCCCGTCGTCGCCGAGGCGATCGACGACTATCTCAAAGCCTGCCCCTGGCCGTTGGCAAAATCGGGTTCCCTCTTCGCCGGCGCCAAGGGCGGCAAGCTCAGTCCGCGCCTCATCCAGCGCTCCTTGCAGAAATTGCGGCTCATGCTGGGATTGCCCGAAACGGCGACGCCGCATGCGCTGCGCCATTCCTTCGCGACGCATCTGCTGGCCGGCGGCGGCGATTTGCGTGCCATCCAGGAGCTTCTTGGCCACGCCTCCCTCTCGACGACGCAGCGCTACACCGAGATCGACGCGGCCCAGCTCCTCAGCGTCTATCAATCGGCGCATCCTCGCGCGAAGGGCTGAGGCCGGGCGGCCGCGATGGACGCCGTCGCGCTCAATCGTAGGATGGGCCGAAGAGCAGAATGCGCGCTGGCGACCGCGCCCGGGCCGAATGCAGGGCACCGGCGGGAATGACGACATGTCCGCCCGCGGACATGGAGCGGGCAATGCCGTTCACCTCCACGGCGATTTCGCCGGAAAGAACATAGGCGCATTCCTCGCCGACGGCGCGGTGCGCGGGTACGTCACCGGCGATATCCGCTTCGATCACGGCGAATCGATCGACGAGGCCGAGGATGCGGCCGGAAAATCCCAGCATCTCGATCTTCATGCCGACGGGCGGCAATCTGCGGGCGAGCAGGAGATAGCCGCCATCGCGGGTCGGTATCGTCGACTGGATATGAAGGCCGGCGGCACGGCACCATTCGGCCATGCGCTCCGGCGCGTCGAGGCGCATGCGGGCGCCGATCGGCCCGAACAGCCAGCGCATTCTGCGCGCCATGTCCGGCGCCATGGTGAGGATCGTCAAATGCCCGCCCGGGCGCAGCACGCGCGCCATTTCAGCGATCGCCTTGGCAGGATCGGGAAAGAAAAAGAAGGCGTGCAGGCAAAAGGCATGGCTGAAAGCGCCGTCCGCGAACGGCAGGGCCGCCGCATCTCCCTCCTGCAAGTCAAGCCGTCCGCCTTCTATCGCGGCGGCGTTCTGCTCGCGCGTCGTGGCGATCATGTCGGGGCTGTGATCGATTCCGGCGGCACGGCAGCCGGCGGCAAGCACGCGGGCGAGAAATGCCCCGCCACCGCAACCAACATCCAGCACGTGATCCTCCGGCCGCAGCGGCACCTGCCGCAAGGCGAGGTCGAATCCCGGCTGATGCGCGATGGCGCGGCGATAGAGCTTGCGGCCGAGCCATCCGGCGGGGCGGCGGGCCAATCGGTCGGTAAGGCGGTCACCGAAACTCATGGCATGGCCTGCGGCGCGTTGAAATAGGATGCGATCGACGGCGCGCCGCCGATCCAGCGGATGAACACCAGCGCCAGCGCGATCGCGCCGACACCGATCAGGAAGGCCGGCCCATAGCCCAACATGGCGGCAAGGCTGACGGCAAGGCCCGCACTCATGGTTTCACCAAAGACGAACGCACTCTGCAGGACCGTTACATCCGTGCCAGCTTGACCGCCGGACCCGCCGAAGCGCATGCCGAGGATCGAAGCGGCGACGGAGACGATGCCGCCGCCGACCGCAAGCAGGATCGCCGCGGCATAGACCGCCATCGGGCGATATTGAACGGTGGCGACGGCCATCCAGGCGATGAAGGCGGCGGCCAGCACGAGAAGGCCCGCGCAGATCGCCTGCCAGACGCCGTATCGGGCCCCAAGCCGCGCACCGATCGGGCCGCCGAGCAGGATCATGGCCATGCCGCTTAACGTCGCCACACCGCCGACCGCGCCAGCGCTCCAGCCGCCATCGACGAGCATCAACTTGGAAATGGCCATGGCGCCCGAATGAAACGTGCCCGCGAAGAGGACCAGCAACAGCAGGCGCCAAACGGCCGGACGGCGCAGGCAATGGCGTATGCCGGCGCGATGCGTCGGGGCGGATGCCGGCGGCGGCTCCCGCCAGCGCCAGGCCGGCACCGATGCCGCGGCCATCAGCAGGGCCAGCAGCAACATGGCACCCCGATAGCCGATGAAGTGCGTGAGCAGCAGCAGGCCGGCGCCGCCCGCCATGAAGCCGGCCATCATTCCGCTGATTTGCAGGGCATTGGCATGTGCCAGAGCGGCACCGCGCAGGGCCTCGGCGGCCAGGCCGTCGGTTGCCGTATCCTGTGTTGCCGCCGCGATCACGCCCAGCATGACGATAGCGAGCAGCCAAGGTGCATTGGCACCATCGAGCGGCAGGAGCGCCAGCAGGAGAAGGCTGACGGTCTGGAGGGCCTGCATCGGCAGGATCCAGGAGCGCCGCCGGCCCAGCCGTGCCGACCAGCGATTGTCCACGACCGGCGCCCAGAACAGCTTCAGGACCCAGGGCAGGCCGGCAAGCGGCAACCAGGCCAGGAGTTCCAGGGAAGCGCCGGCACCGCGCAGCAGCACCGGCAATCCTTCGAAGGTGAAGCCCAGCGGAATTCCCTGTGCGCAATAGAGCGCGCCGATGAGCCACGGGCTGGGCGGCGCGCGATCCGTGATGGCGGTGCTCATTTACCAGCTTGCCTTCACGGTGAGGCCGAAGGTGCGGCCGGCGGCGGCGACGCCCATATCCGTGCCGGAATAGCTGAAATATTGTCGCAGATATTCCTCGTCCAACAGGTTCTTGGCCCACAGCGTCGCCGCCCAGGCCTCGCCTTCGATGCCGATGCGGGCATCGACCAGGCTGGTCGGCTCCTGCCGGAATTCATTATTCGGGTGGAACGAATACGAGCTGCGGTAGGTGTAGTCGATCCCCGACGTGAATAGCAGATCCTCGTTCAGGTCGCTTTCCCAGCGCAGTCCGACGGAGGCGCTGTGGCGCGGCGCGTAGGGGAGCGGGTTGCCGGAATAATCGGCGCCGAGAATCTCGTCGACGAATTCGTCATACTCGGCATCGGTGTAGCCGTAGCCAGCCGTCAGTCCAAGATTCTCGGTGAGGCGGGCCGCTATTTCCAGTTCGCCACCCATGGAGGTGGCCGCCGCGGCGTTGCTGATGATCCGGGTGAACGGCGTGGTATAGATGACCGCCTGCTGGTCCTTCCAGTCGATGTAGAAGAGCGAGGCATTTACCGACAGGCGTTCGTTCAGCCAGTTGGTCTTGATGCCGAGTTCGTAGGAATCGGTGGTTTCCGGATCGTAGCGATTGGCTTTGTTGCCGGTATCGATGAAGGGTGAAATGCCGCCGGACTTGAAACCCCGGCTGTATTTGGCGAAGGCGAGATTGTCGTCGTCGATGTGGTAGACGAGAGTCGCTTCCGGCGACCAATTGCCGAAAGACGCGGTTCCCGCCGCCGCACCCGGCGTACCGAACATCATGGTGCCGCTGGGCGAGGAGATTTCCGATTCCGTCACCTTGCGCTCGTACGTGTAACGCAGGCCACCGATCAGCTCGAGCTCCGGGACGATGGCATAGCTGAGTTCGGTGAAGGCGGAATATGTATCGGTTTCCTGATCGAACGTCGTCCGGCTCCAATCATCCTTGGGCACGGAGGCGAGATCGAAATACTGGTCTCCCTCGAACCATTCATGCATGTAAAAAATACCGCCGCGCCATTTGAACGGCCCGTCGCCGGTCGAGGCAAGACGCAGATCCTGGCTGACCTGCCGCTGGCTTTCGGTCTGGGCCTGGCCGAGAAACGATACGGCGGTGAAATCGCCGTCGAGATATTCCTCCATTTCATGCCCGCGCAAGGCGGTGATGGAGGTCAATTCGGCAAGGCCGAAATCATGATCGAGCCGCATCGATATGCCGGCGATATCCAGCTTGTTGCTCGGCTCGTAATCATGCTCGGCCTCGTAGTCGAAGGCGAGGTCGACAGGCGCATACCAAAGGCCGCCATCGTCGCGGTTGCGTGAATAGTCGAGCGAGAGGCGGAGGTCGGTATCGTCGTCGATCGTTCCCTTGGCGACGAAGCGGGTCGCCAATGCATCGGTGTCGCCGACGGAATCGCCGTCGTCGGCGAGGTTGGCGATGTATCCGCCGGCGGCGCTCCAGGATGCGTAGCCGCGCACGGCGAAATCGCTTTCCCCGAGCGGTGCGTCGAAGGCGGCCTTCACCCGCCCGAGCGGCTCGTCGAAGCCCGGGCCGCTGCCGAGCGTGCCTTCCGCCTCGATGCCGAAATCCTTGCCGGGGTCGCGCGAGATCATGTTGACCGCGCCGCCGATCGTGTTCTTGCCGTAAAGCGTTGCCTGCGAACCGCGGACGACTTCGACCCGCTCCGTATCCTCGAGATAGGTGGGATAGCCGAACGGCCGCGCAATGAAGACCTCGTCCAGAAACATGCCGACGGCGGGCTGGCGGTCGACCCCGCCATCGATCCCGAGCGAGCCGACCCCGCGAATACTGAGCGGTCCGCCCTGGGAACTGTAGAGCGTGTTGGGGCTGCGCAAGGCCATGTCTTCGAAATTGTCGACCTTGCCCTTGCCGATTTCCTCGGGCGGCGTCACCGTGAGGGCCACCGGCGCATCCTGCGCCCGTTCATCACGGCGCCGGGCCGTCACGGTGATCGGCTGCAGCACGAGGGCATCCTCCGCCTCCGCCTCGTCCGGCTCCAGGGGCGGTTCGGTTTCCTGCGCGACGCTTGTCGAGGGCAGTAGGCATAGCAGGGTCAAGATGAAGGCGGCCGCCAGCGACGCCCGGCGCATGCTCGTTTGCCGATGCGGCTCCCAGCGCCAATGCCGATCGCCGCGGCCCCGCAAATGATCGTTCGTCATGCCGTCCCCCTCGTGGATAGAACCGGCGCTAAACTGCGCAGGCATACAAGGGCGAGACAACGCGGCGGGCTTTCGCATTCCGGCAAAAGGCTTTCGGGATTCGGCGATGACCGACGAAAGCGAGGGCGCCGGGCGATCTAATGGCGCCGGCCGGTCAGCGCGGTCGGCGCAACGCCGAAGCGCTTGCGGAACTCGGTCGCGAAATGAGCCGGCTGATAGCCAAAGGCATAGGCGACGCGGGCGATCGACCTCTCTCCCGATTCCAGCATGCGGCGCGCTTCGTCCAGGCGGCGCGCCTTGACGAAGGCATAGACCGGCATGCCGAACAAATCCTTGAAGCCCTCGCTCAGCGTGCGGGCATTGGTGCCGACGAGATGCGCAAGCTCGGGCACGCTGGGCGGCGCCGCAAGCCGCGACAGTAGAATGTCCCGCGCCGCATGCAGCCGTGCGATTTCGCGCGGCTGCCAATCGCCGCGCGCCACCACCATCTTCGACCGCGGGCCGTCGAGCAGATGCGCCATCATTTCCATGGCCTTGCCGCCGAGATAGAGGCGCCGCGCGCTATCCTGGAGGGTGCAGCCCAGCATCTGCCAGGCGGTCGCCTGCAATGCCGCCAACTGACAGGCGCTGCGATCCTGCAGCGAGCGCCCCACGCCGGCGCGATCCATCCTGTCCAGGCATGCCAGGCCATCGCTGCCGGCGATCGCTTCGATATCCTCGATCGCGACACGGATGAAGACACCGGAAATCTCCCCGTCGCGAAGTATCCGGTGATGCGTCTCGAAGGATTCCGTCGACCAGAAACAGGTCGTGGCACCGGGGCCCCAGTCGCTTTCGCGGGATATCGCTCCCACCGCCTCGGGCGCCCGTATGGCTACATGTCCGCGAAGGACCATGCCAAACCACAAGCCGGGCGCGATGACCGAAGCCCATTCCATGCCGCGCGCAACCGGCTGCGTATCGAGAAAGACATTAAGGCCGGCACTCTTGACGATTTCCAACGACAACCTCCACCACTCGTCCGTGGCGTGCTGTATCGCTGGCTGGGCTTTCTCATGAGGCGTGCATACTACGATTGACGGCCGCCATTGGCAACGACGCCCTCCATCCCGGATCGATCCTTCTCAGGGCGCAGGCTCGATTCCACCCAAGAGCTTTTCCAGCCAGCCGGTCACGGCGGCGATCCGCGCGAGCGGGCGCAGGTCGCGGTGCGTGAGGAGCCACAGTTCGCGGCCCGGCGGTGGCGGCCCGGGGAGTGCTATGCGCCTTATCCCGGCAACCTTGTCACCGACGATACGCGGCAGCAGCGTTCGGCCCAACCCGGCCTGGACGGCATGAACGAGCGCATCCCCATCGTTGACGGCAATGGCCGCAAGGCCGCCATGCCGAGGCGCCATCTCGGCCATCCATCGCGCCTGCGGCAGGTGCGCCATGGCTTCCTCATAACTGAGCCAAGGCAGGTCGGTGCCCTTGCCGCGCCGCGCGGCGGGCATGTAGGCGGCATAACCGAGTGTCGCGAGGCGCCGGGCAAGGATGCGGGCGCCCACGGCATTTTCGGGCCGCGCCAGGCGCAATGCGATATCCGCTTCGCGGCGGGTGAGATCGTAGCCGCGCGGATCGGCGATGAGGTCGAGATGAAGGCCGCGATGCTTCTTCAGCAACGCGGGCAGGGCCGGCATGAGCAACCGATTGGCCAGAAGCGGTACGGCGGTCAGCCGGACATGGCCGATGGCCGGAATGTCGGCGCCCTTGATCGCCGCCGTCAGGCTGCCGATCTCCGCTTCGATCGCTTCCGCCCGCGCAATGGCGATGGCGCCCGACGGTGTCGGGTGCAGCACCCCATCGGCGTCACGCTCGAAGAGGCGGGCGGCCAGCTGCGTCTCGATCGCCCTCAGTCGCCGTGCCACCGTCGTGCCGTTGATCTTCAGCAGGGCGGCAGCGGCCGTAAACGAGCCGCTCCGGGCAAGGGCCAGGACGTGGCGCAGATCGTTCCAGTCGAGATCCTGCATTTTTGCAGATCCTGTTGGCTATCTTGCTTATCGACCTGCAATTCTGCCGGCCTATCATCCCCCTGTCCAGCAGCGCCCCATCCGCCCGAGGAGAGCATCATGATCTATGCCGTCCTGTTCGAAGACGATTTTGCCCGCGCCGTGGAAGTCCGCCGGCGCTTCATGCCCGAACATCTGGCTTTCCTGGAGAGGCATGGCGACAGGATTCTGGCGGCCGGTCCACTGTGCGACCCCGCCGGAGAACCGGCCGGCGGATTGTGGCTGGTCGATGCCGAGCATGCCGAGAATGTCACGGCACTGATCGAGTCCGACCCGTTCTGGCCTGCGGGCTTGCGGCGCTCGCACCGCATTCTTCCCTGGCAGCGCGTGTTCAACCAGGGCCAGGTTCTGATCCCCCGCCCCGCCGGCGCAAACAAGAAACCCTCCCCCGTTGCCGAGGGAGGGTCCTGAAGTCTGAGGCTTTCCAGCAGCGCTGGACTTACATCATCGGCGTGAGGCTGCCGGCCTTCTGCTGAACGTCCTTCAGCATATCGGCCGGGAAGGGGATCATGCCCTTGTCGGCAAGATAGCCTTCCTCGCCCGCGGCCTTGTCGCTGGTGAATTCGGCGACGAATTCGCGGATGCCCGGAACCTGGCCCTCATGCTGGTTCTTCACGTAGAAGTACAGCGTGCGCGAGACTTCATACTTGCCGTCGACGATGTTCTCGAAGGTCGGCTCGATGCCGTCCATCACGCTGCCCTGCAGCTTGTCTTCGTTCTGCTCGAGGAAGGAGTAGCCGAAGATGCCGACCGCCATCGGGTTGGCTTCGAGCTTCTGGACGATGAGGTTGTCGTTTTCGCCGGCGTCGATATAGGCGCCGTCTTCACGGATCGAGGCACAGGCACCGGCCTTGGCCTTCTTGTCTTCGATCGCTTCGATCTCGGCAACGCCCTTGCAGCCCTTGTCCATGACGAGTTCGACGAAGGCGTCGCGGGTGCCGGAGGTCGGCGGCGGACCCAGCACTTCGATCTTCTCGGCCGGAAGGGCCGGGTTGACTTCGTTCCAGGTCTTGTAGGGGTTGGCGGCAAGCGCGCCGTTCACCGGAACTTCCTTGGCCAGAGCAAGCCAGAGATCCTTCACGGTGAGCTCGAAACGGGCATGCGACTTCGAGTTGGCGATGACGATGCCGTCATAACCGATGGCGACTTCGGTGATCGACGTGACGCCGTTCTTCTTGCAGTCTTCGATCTCGCTGTCCTTGATCTTGCGGCTGGCATTGGCGATGTCGGGCGTGTCTTCGCCGGCGCCGGCGCAGAACAGCTTCAAACCGCCGCCGGTGCCGGTCGATTCGACGATCGGCGTCTTGAACTTGCCGCTCTTGCCGAATTCCTCGGCGACCGCGGTCGAGAACGGATAGACGGTCGACGAACCGACGATGTGGAGTTGGTCGCGGGCCTCGGCAGCACCGGCCGTCAGGACGGCGATACCGGTCGCAACGAGAGCAAGAGAGATGCGCTTCATGGCAGAAACCTTTTTTGGGTGAAACCAAGCAGCGCCGTTATTAGGTCGCTTCCATGACAGCCGGTTTTCTATTTTATGACAGTTGAATGACAGCACCTTCGAAAGCGCGCGGGTTTCTTGGGGTTTCCGGCCCTATCCTGCCTCATTCCAATGAAAAGTTCGGCCCGGCGGGCAGCCGTGACGTTTTCGCGTCACGGTCCCGTCTTTTGTGGGGGGGGGGCCGGCGCCCCGCAACCATTTAAGCGGCGCCCGACACCGCCGCGGGCGCCGCATCCATCGGCAGGTAGATGGTAAAGATGCTGCCTTCGCCCAGGACCGATTGTATCTCCAGCTTGCCACGATGCCGGTTGACGATGTGCTTGACGATGGCAAGGCCCAGGCCCGTTCCGCCCATTTCGCGCGAACGGGCTGTGTCGACGCGGTAGAAGCGTTCGGTGAGGCGCGGCAGATGTTCGCGCGCGATGCCGGGCCCCTGATCGCGGAAGCTGAGCGCCACCGCTGCCGGTACGCCCTTGGGGTGCGGCAGATGCAGGCGCAGCAATGCCGGGTCGGTGATGATCTCGGCCTTGATCGTCACGACGGCCTGATCGCGGCTGTATTTGAGGGCATTGTCGACCAGGTTCTGCACCACCTGGGTCAGTTCGTCGGCATCGCCCGGAACGACCGGCAACAAATCTGGATCGGGACGCCGGATGACGGTGCCGCGCTGCTCGGCCTTCAGGACCAGCCCGTCGAGCACGGAAGCCAGAAGACGCTTCAGATCCGCGGCGCCTTCGGGCGGCTGATGTTCGTTGAGTTCGATGCGCGAGAGCGACAGGAGGTCGGCGACGATCCGGCTCATGCGCTGGGCTTCGGTCAGCATGATGTCGAGGAAGCGGGCGCGGGCCTGTTCGTCGTTGCGTGCCGGACCTTTCAGCGTTTCGAGAAAGCCGATCAAGGTCGCGAGCGGCGTCTTCAACTCGTGGCTGACATTGGCGACGAAATCGCTGCGCAACGATTCGGCGCGGCGCAGGTTGGAGACGTCGTGAAAGACGATGAGGGTGCGGCCAAGCTCGGCCCCGGCCTGACCGATGCCCGCCAGTTCGGCGACCATGGAGTGGCCGGCGATCTCAGGAAGCTCCATCGGCTCGGGCGAATCGCCGCGGGCCAGTGCATCGAGCGCCGTCAGCAGGGCCGGCTGGCGCAGGACGGAAAGCAGGCTGCTGCCTTCGATATCCGATCCCAGCAGATCCCGCGCCGCAACATTAGCCAGGCCGATGCGCCGCTGCGCATCGAGCACCAGGACCGGGTCCGGCAGGGCGTCCAGCAGGGCGCGCGGCGCTTCCAGAAGCAGGGCCGCGCCATTTTCCTCGGCCGCTGCATGAGGGCCAGTCCCGGCCGGCTTATCTTCCTGTGGCGTGTGGTGCCGCAGCACGATGAAAGCCAGGGCGCAGAGAGCCGCCGCCAGAAGCACCACCAGGAGCGGCCAGTCGCTGCGGCCGGTAAAGCCGACCAGCGCCGCCATGGCCACGATAACCACGGCGACATCACGAAAAAGTGTCGCGAAGCCCTTCCGCACGAAAGCCCTCTCATCCCATAATGGGACCAGTAATCAACATCGCTATCGGCTGACCGCTACCGGCCGACCGATATTGGCGGGCCGACATTGCCGTCGATATGACAGTAAGTTTGCTGCCAACGCGATCGCCGCAATAGCGACTCGCGGACAAGACTAAAGAAAACTGCGCAAGAGAGGAAACCCTGTCATGGATAATTCATCACGCGGCGCTCGCAAACGGGCCTGGATCCGCGCCGGCCAGGCGGGCCTGCTGTGCGCCGGCCTGGCCCTGGGCGTCGCCCTGCCGACGGATGGCGCCCTGGCTGAGAACGCGGTTCCCACCTATCAGCCCTGGACCGGTACGACCCAGGGCAAGGCCACGCAGAAGCTGATCGCGGATCTGAAGGCCAAGATCGCCCAGGCCGAGATGGACCAGGCAGCCTCGCCGGATTTCCTGGCCGATCTCAAGAAGGCACTGGCCGATTACGAAGCGGCAACGATGGTGTCGCAGGCGCAGCCTTTCCTCGACACGTTCAGCGACGGCGAATTTGCCACCAACCCGGCCTGGAAAGTGACCGCGGGCAGCTGGCAGGTCGACAAGTCGGGCAGCAACCGGGGGCTGGTGAGCAAGATCCGCCAGCAGGCCAATCTCAATTCGCTGCTCGGCAACCTGCTCAATCCGCAAGGGACGCAGACACAGGCCAACGCGCAATATGCCGCGATCTATACCAAGGCCAAACTTCCGGGCTTCTTCGCCGCCAGTACCAAGTTCACCTCGAAGGACCGCTATGGCGGTCTGCAGATGAGCCTCTATCAGGGTGCTTCGGCGCAGAACCAGTATCGCCTGGCCTACCAGCCGGGCAACAATCAGGGCCTGGTGCTGCAGAAGGTGACGGCCAGCGGCGCCACCACGCTTGGCGCCTATAACGGCGCCCTCAATCTGGAAGACGGCAATGCCCATCAGCTGAGCTGGAGCCGCGATTCCGCGGGCAAGATGATTGTGCAGCTCGATGGGCAGACGGCGATCAGCGCCAGCGACACCAGCCTCGGCGGCGATTTCGACGGTATCCTGCTCACGAATGTCGGCGGCAGCTACTGGCTGCGCGAAGTGTCGGTGAAGCCGCTGCAATAGCGGGGGATGATTTCAGACCTTCTCAAGCCAGAGCGAGGTCGCGAGATTTGACGAAGCCGGCAGCGTCGCCACCAGCGATGCCGCCGTCTCGTTCTGCATGCACGACTGCACGTAGCGGCTGGCAAAGAGCGGACGATAGGCGCCGGCAGCGAGCAGCGGCAGGATCGCCAGCTGCTCGTTATAGCCGCGCCAATGCCAGCCGGCGGGATAGTCGTCGGGCAGGAAGATGTCGTGGATATGCACCAGCACGCCCGGCGGCAAGGCTGGCAATATGCGATTGAAGAGCTGGTCCACATCGGTGCCGGGCATCAGGATATGGCTTGAATCGACGAACAGGATATCGCCCGCTGCCAGCGTCGCGAACAGATCCGGCTCGGTTTCGTTCAGCATCGCCCGGCGAAGATCGACCGGCAACCGGCTGCAATCGGCGCGGGGCGCCGGATCGATGGCGACATGGTGCGTGGCAAGGCGCCCATCGGCAATGGCCCGCGCTGCAAAGCGCGTCGAATGGCCGGAGCCCACTTCGACGAGCCGGCGTGGGCGCAATGTGCGAACCATGCCATAGAGAATGGCGGCGTCGAGCGTCGCGAACCAGCTCTGCCCCCAGCGCGGTTGCGGTGCCGGCGCCGTCTCGCCGATGCGCTTGAGATCGGCCGCGTAAACATCGAGCTCGCCGAGCGCCGCGGCGAAAACGGGACGCGCGGCGGCGAAAATCTCGGCGGCGATGTCATAGCGCGGCGGCTGCCGGATCTGGCCGGCATAGCGATAGGGGATGAAGAAACCCTGCGGTCGGACACCGAGCAAGGTCGGCAAGCCAAGCCTGAGTTTTCGCCAGAAGCCGGATGGCATGGATGGCTGCCTTGGACGGACTGTGTGATACGATTCGATCTTTCGCGCGAAAATGACCGTTCGGCGCGGCCGAGGCAAGCGCCGCAAATGCGGGACCGCCGATTAGGCGATCAGTCGCGTGCGGTGCTGTCGCGGTTCCAGGAAGTAGCTGGCGGCAGCTGCGCCACCTGGACTGCCTCCGCCGCGGCATCGGCTGACATCGCCGCCTGATCGGCGGGCCGGGTCACCAGATGAAGATTGGCCTCTTCCGGCGTGCGGTTGTCGATACCCAGGATGCTGGCGGCCATGTCGGTGCCGGCATCGCGCCCGGTCTGGGCGCGGATGACCGTATCGGCAACGGCGCTGGCAACCGAGAGCGGGCCGAACGGCAAGGCGCCGACGAAGTTGGACAGGCCATAGGCCTGGTCACCGGTCACGGCACGATAGACCTGGGCCACGACCGGAATATGCTGCAGCGGATTGATGATATCGATGAAATCGTCCCAGCCGAATTTTCCGTCGGGTCCCAGGAACAGCTCCCGGGCGCCCTCCGTTTCCTTCATGCGCCAGCGCTTGCCGGCGGCCGCCAGGCTCTTCTGCTCGTCGCGGTCGGGAAAATGATCGAGCATGACGACGCGTTCGTCGGTGGCTTCCGTCTCTTCCGGGACGGCCTCGTCGGGCAGGACGGGAATACCGTCGGTGCTCTCGGGGCTGGCTTCCGGCGTGGTGGCGGCATCGGCGGTTTCGGCCACGGGCTCCAGCGCAATCTCCCCGTCCGGGAGCATCTCCACCTGAGCTTCGGGGTCGATCGGGCCGCTCGCCAGGGGAACGCCCGTGGCGGCCGATTCCGGCACGATCGCGGGCTCGGGCGGCAGCGACATGCCGGTCAGCGCGGCAAATTGTTCCAGGCTGAGGGTCGGAATGCCGTCATTGGGAATACTGGCAGTGCTCGCGGGAGCGGCGGTGGCCTGCCGGTTCGTCTCGATCCCGGCCTGCTTACGGTAATCGGCCAGGGTCAATCCCTTGCCGGGCTCGCCCGTCGCCTGGCCGGCCTTGCCCTGCTGCTGCAGCCGGTATTGGGCCTGCAGCATCTGCTGGAACTGGCTCTGATCGATGGCCCCCGGGCGCAGGGCACCGCCGGGAATGCCGCCTGGAATGTCACCTGGGGCGGTCCCATTCTGGGCGATGGCGGCCGTTGGCGGGGCCGCTGCGATGCTCGGGTAATCGGTCACGGGGCCATCCCTGAACCCTGCCCCAGGCACATCGCCTGGAGGCTTGTCGGAAGCATCAGAGCAATCGCCGTGCCAGGAACGCAGCTCCTCAGAACATATGGCCGAAACGGATCGCCTTGGTGGAGAGATAGCGTTCGTTATGGTCGTTCGACGGGAACACGTGGGGAACGCGCTCGGTCACGTTGATGCCGCATTGGGCAAGGCCGGTGACCTTTTCCGGGTTGTTGGTCAGCAGCCGGACCGCCCCCACCCCCAGCTGGCGCAGCATTTCGGCCGCCGGCTGGTAGAGCCGCTCGTCGGCACCAAAGCCCAGCTGCAGGTTGGCATCCAGCGTGTCCGCCCCGGCATCCTGCAGCCGATAGGCGCGCAGTTTGTTGACCAGGCCGATCCCGCGCCCCTCTTGGGCCAGATAGAGCAGCACGCCGTTGCCGGTCCCGTCGGGGGCCGAATTGGCGATGGCGGCGATGGCGCCGCGCAGCTGTTCGCCGCAATCGCAGCGCAGGGAACCCAAGAGGTCGCCCGTGAAACATTCGGAATGAAGGCGCGTCAGCACGGGTTTGGCCGTGTCGAGCTTGCCGATGATGATGGCAAGATGCTCCTTGCCGCCGTCATGGGGCCGGAAGGCGATGATTTCGGCTTCTTCGGCACCTTCGAGGGGCACCCGCGCCGAACTCACTCGGCGCAGGTTGGCGGCGGCATTGCGGCGCCAATGCGTGAGGTCGCGCGCCTCCAGGCGGAATGCGATATCGACCCAATGATCGAGCCCCGCCCGCGGCACCAGCACCAGGATGGCCGCCGGCAGGAGCCTTGCCGCCTTCACCAGTTCAATGGCGCCCCGGCAGAAGGCCGGCGCCACGTCGTTGGCGGCGGCAACGCCCAGCGCCTTGGCGTCGAAAGCGGCCACGGTCGGGTCGGCCAGCTGCCGGACCGCCTCGGCCGCTAGATTGCCGGCCACGGAAAGAAGGCGATAGCCGTCGGCCGGAAGATTTGCGGGCAGATTTGCGGGAAGGGCCAGGCCTCGCTTCCGCAGCGTCTGAGCGCGTTCGGCGGTGAGAACCAGCCGCACTTCGCCCTTTTTTCCGGCGGCACTAGCGGTCTGCAGGGCGGCAAGGGCCGGCTGTTCGACCGTTTCGGCCGCCAGGACCAGCGCCGCCTGATCGCCTTCCAACAGCGCCACGACGCCGCCACGGCGCAATTCCGCAACAGCGCGCTCAACTTGGGCAAGGCAGGTGGCCGTCCAGACAGCGGGGTCGAGGGCGGCCGGATCGATCGGCGTCATGGTCATTCCAGCTTGGCTCAATCACCGCATATGGGGATCATTTCATGATCCGGTCAAGTCCACCTCCACCTACCGGAGATGCGGCGAATGCGCCTCGGATACTGCCGCTAAACCCGCGAGAAGATGGAATTTTCCAGGAATGCCGACGACCGGGTCACTTGTCAGGCGGGTGGGGCGATGTTATCTCACACCCATAACGAGGGGAGTTCCCGCACCCATGAGCCTGTCCCATCAGCGCCGCATCCTGCTCGTCGACGATGACGAGGCCCTGCGCAAGACCCTGGCCGAGCAACTGGCCCTCGATGGCGAGTTCGCCTGCGTCGAGGCTGGGACGGCCGGCGAGGTTCTCGCCGTGGCGCAGAAGGAGAAGCCGGACGCCATCCTGCTCGATGTCGGCCTGCCCGACGGCGACGGCCGCCAGGTCTGCGAGGCTTTGCGCAAGGCCGGCATCAGCGTGCCGATCATCATGGTCACCGCATCGTCGGGCGAGGCCGATACGATCCGCGGCCTCGACATGGGCGCCAACGATTACATCTCGAAGCCCTTTCGCCTGGGCGAATTGCTGGCGCGCCTGCGCGCGCATCTCAGGCAGCACGAACATAGCGAGGATGCGCTCATCCCGATCGGCCCCTACATCTTCAAGCCCAATGTGAAGATGCTGGTCGATGAGAAAGCCAATAAGAAGATCCGCCTGACCGAGAAGGAAACGGCGATCCTCAAATATCTCTATCGCGCCGAACAGCGCGCGGTCGGGCGCGAGACGCTGCTGGGCGAAGTCTGGGGCTACAATGCCGGCGTCACCACGCACACGCTGGAAACCCATGTCTATCGCCTGCGCCAGAAGATCGAAAAGGATCCCGCCAAGGCACAGATTCTGATCACCGACGCCGGCGGCTACAAGCTGGTGCCGTAGGTCCGACACACAATAGGGCAAGGAAGATTGCGCGCCCAGTTCGGCGGAGCGCGCAGATTAACCCGTTCTGCCAAAGATTTACTCTGCGATAGGCAAGCACATTCGCCGTCCCGCGCGCTTGCCGGGATTGTGACGCCGGTCATTTTGGCTGCGCGGGGCAATTGCATTATTATTATGCCGGCATGGCGCGTCGGCTTGCTGTGAGCGAGCGTGTATCTCGCGAAAGCAAAAGGGATCGGGCGTCGCCTAGCCAGCAATGGACGAGGATCACCCATGCCTGCTCGCATGCACCGGCTGGTCGCCGGTTTCATCCTGTTCGTTTCAGCGCTGCTGCCGCTTGGCGCGATCGCGGATTCGGGCCGCGTGGCGCTGGTCGTCGGCAATGGCGATTACGGACCGGCGATCGGCAATCTGCGCAATCCGGCAAACGATGCCAAACTGATGGCACGCTCACTAAAGAAGCTGGGCTTTGCCGTGACGTTGGCGATCGATGTCGACCAGAAGGAGATGAAGCGGCACATCCGCGATTTCGGCGCGGCATTGACGGCAGCCGGGCCGGATGGGATCGGTTTCTTTTATTATGCCGGCCATGGCGTGCAGGTCGATGGGACCAATTATTTGCTGCCGGTCGGCGTGCAGATCGAATCTGAAGGCGATGTCGAGCTGGAAGCGGTTTCCGCCAGCAGCGTGCTGGCGCAGATGCAATATGCACGCAACAGCGTCAACCTGGTCTTCCTCGACGCCTGCCGAAACAATCCCTTGACCCACGGTTTCCGCGACACCACGCGCGGCCTGGCGCGGGTCGACGCGCCGCGCGGCAGTTTCATCGGTTATTCGACCGCGCCGGGCGAAGTTTCAGTCGACGGCAATGGCAATAACAGCCCCTACACCCTGGCTCTGGCGGAAGAATTGCTGCGCCCCGGAGAAGCGATCGAGACTGTGCACCGTGCCGTGCGGCTCAAGGTTCTGGCCGCCACCAACGAGCAGCAGACACCCTGGGATTCATCTTCGCTGACTGCGGCGGTGACACTGGCAGCGCCGCAATTGCCGGCAGAAAATCCGGCACCTGTCCCGGCGCCAGCGACGGTTGCGGCGGCGCCGGATACGGCGGCATCGCGCCAAGCCGAAATCCTTTTCTGGGAATCGGCCAGGGGCAGCGACAATCCGGCTGTTTATGCTGCATATCTGAAGCAGTTTCCTGGCGGCATTTATGCCGTGTTTGCCCAGGCGGAGCTGGATCGACTCAGCGGCAAGCAGCCGGCAGCGGCGTCCGCGCCGACAATTCAACCTGTCCACCCCCCTGCCCCGACTGACATCGCGGCAGTTGCGCCGGCACCGATGGCGACCGAGCCGATCGATAGCGGCATCATGCCGATACGGGGTACCTATGTGGCGATCAAGAATGCCAATATCCGGGCCGAGCCCAACGCCAAGGCGAAGATCCTGGGCCGCCTGAAGATTCATGAAAGCATCAGCGTGACGGGTCGCTCGGCCGATGACGAATGGCTGCAAGTGGCCGGGGCCGGAGGCACGGGCTATATCAGCGCCAAGCTGCTGCGAATCGATCCCAGCGTTGCCGCCAGGACGCCGGCACCGGAACCGCCACCCCCGGCACCCGAGCCCAAGGCCAATGCCCTGCGCCTCGCCGATCTGCTTCGCCCTGAGATCGAGCGCTATCTGGCCAATTCACAGGCACAAACCGGCAATTTCCGCTTCCTGGCCGTCAATGAGTCGGGCGACAAGATCGGCATATCGATCAACTGCAAGATGAAGAAATCGGGTTGGGGCGGCTGGTCGGCCGAAGGTTGCAGCGAGGAAGCCGAAGCCAGGAAACAGGCCTTGTCCGCCTGTGGCGACAATTGCCGGATCATCTTCAAGCGTGCTGAGAAAGTCGGCGATTTCGAGATCGAATGGGTGAAAGCCGACGGCGGTACCGAACCGGCCGCGCTGCCGGGAGCGGACCAGGAAGCGCAAACGCCGGAGCCAGCGCCGGCCGAGACAGCGAGCATCGCGCCGGCGGTCGCCGCAAGCAGCGGCGATATCGTGCGCATCGCCGAAAGCCATCGCGAGGATGTCGAAAGATACCTCGCCAATTCACAGACGCAGACTGGCAGTTTCCGTTTTCTCGCGGTCAGCCCCACAGGCGACCGAATCGGCATTTCGATCGGCTGCAAGATCAAGGCCACCGGCTGGGGCGGCTGGTCGCAGCAAGGATGCAGCGCGGAAGCCGATGCCAAGCGGATGGCCATCAAGGCTTGCGGCGAGGATTGCCACATCATCTTCAGGGGTGCCGACAAGCTCGCTGATTTCGCGATCGAATGGTATTGAAGCTCAGCGCAGGCGTGCGGCCAGCGTCAGGGCGATGAGTGCGCAGGAGGCTGAGATGCCGGCGATGACGAAGGCGGCGCCGGACCATCCCAGACTGCCCTGGAACAGGATCGCCATCAGGATGGGACCCAGGAAGACGCCGCTGTTGCGCCCCGTCATCAGCACGCCATAGGCCTTGGGCCCCGCCTGCACGCCTTCCAGATGATGCGGCAGATGGAAGAAGCAGGCGGGCGTCACGCCGGCACCGATGCCGAAGACGATCAGCATCAGAATACCGGGGATGCCGTCGAGCCATGGCGCACTCACCCAGACCACGGCCTGCAGCAGAAGTGCCGCGACCAGGGCCGGCAGCAGCTTGAGGCCGCGCGCCAGGGCCCAGCCAGTGGCGATGTTGCAGATCATCACCACGACGACCGGCGTCAGATAGGCAAGGATCGCCGCGGCGGCGCTGAGATGCAGTTCGCCGGTCAGATATTTGGTGAGCCAGGTCATGAAGGCGAAGAATTGCAGCGACCAGAGCAGGAAAATGCCGGCGCCGACGAGCAGTCCCGGATGCGTCCCGGCGGCAAGTGAGGTTCCTGCCGGCCGCGTCACCGGACCGAGCCAGCGGCGATAGACGATCGCCGCCGCGACGAGCGGCACCATGAGGGCAAGGTTTATCAGCCACAGCGCGCGCCAGTCGGCGCCGGCGAGGGCGAGAAAGCCGGCCAGCAGCTGGCCGATCGGAATCCAGGCGGCGATGAGGCCGGTAACGAGACCCAGGTCGCGCCGCGCCACGGCGGAATTGGCTATGACCGGGCCGATCACGGAGAAGATGGCAAAGGTCAAACCTTCAAGTCCGCGCCCCAGCAGCATCAGCCAGCCCGATTGAGGTGCCGCAAGGCCGATGAGGATGCCGATGGCGGCAATGGCCAGGCCGATCCCGAGTGCCGCGGCAAGGACATGTCGCTCGATCAGCCGGCCGAGCGGCACCGAGGCCAGCAAGCCCACCAGGGCGAAAATCGACATGAACCAGGCCGCCACATCGGCGCTGTGCGGATATATGGCAAGGAAGGCCGGCAGGACCGGCGGCAGCTTGAATTGCAGAAAAGCGCCGAACGCGCTGATGCCGACGCCAAGCAGGGCCACGGGCCAGCAGGTTCGTTCTACCTGGCTCAATAACCATACTCCTACTGGTAAATTATTGCCCGGAAAGACAATCCAGCCTGGGCGAAAGCTTAACCGCTCACTTTGCAAGCGCGCGAAACAATGCCATCATTCGGCCGCGCCGGATAGCGGGGTGAAACCGGTGGTTAAGGGATGGCGGTCTACAAGCCGGGGACGCCGAATAAGGATTGAGTGTTTTGTCGCAATCGGTTGGTACCTCGACGGCTGGTTTGTCCGTTCGCTTCTGGGGAGTACGTGGCTCCCTTTCCTGCTCCGGACCGGAATATGTACGCTATGGCGGAAACACCTCCTGCCTTGAGGTGCATGCCGGGCCGCATGTCCTGGTCTTCGATGCCGGCACCGGCATCCGGCAATTGGGCCGCCAGCTAGCGGCCAGCGGTCCGGTCGAGGCCGACCTCTTTTTCACGCACACGCATATCGACCATGTGGTGGGCCTGCCCTTCTTCGCGCCGCTCTACCTGCCGGGATCCAACATCCGCATCTGGGCCGGCCATTTGAAGCCCGAGCGTGGGCTCAAGGAGGCGCTGTCGGGCCTGATGGCCGAGCCGTTCTTTCCGGTGCCGCTGGAGATTTTTTCGGCCCAGCCCGTCTATCACGATTTCATCGCCGGCGAGGTACTGGAGCCGCATCCAGGCTTGAAGGTGCAGACCTGTCCGCTTAACCATCCCAACGGCGCCACCGGCTACCGTGTCGATTGGAACGGCAAATCGATCTGCTACGTGACCGATTGCGAGCACGATCCCAAGCAGCTCGATCCCGTGATCCTGGCGCTCATCGAAGGCGCCGACGTGGTCGTCTATGACGCCACCTATACCGACGAGGAATTCACCCGCTTCAAGGGTTGGGGCCATTCGACCTGGCAGGAAGCGGTGCGCCTGGCCGACGCCGCCAGGGTGAAGACGCTGGTACTCTTCCACCACGACCCGTCGCATGACGATGCCTTCATGGACCGGGTCGCCGCCGATGCCGAAAAAGCCCGGCCGGGGACGCTGGTGGCCAAGGAAGGACTGGTCCTGACGCCGTGATCGACCTCACCGTCACGGCCGATGGCGAAGGCGCCACGCAAGGCTGGGCCGAACTGAACGGCCGGCGCTATCGCTGCGCGCTGGGCCGTGGCGGCATCGTCGCCGACAAGCGTGAAGGCGATGGCGGAACGCCGGCCGGCATCTTTCCCCTGCGCCGTTTGCTGGTGCGCACCGACAAAGGCGTCCAGCCGCAAACGCAATTGCCCGCGACGGCGATCGGGCTGGATGACGGCTGGTGCGATGCGCCGCAGGACCCTGCCTATAACAGGCCCGTCGCTTTGCCCTATGGCGCCAGCCACGAGAAACTATGGCGCGACGATCATCTCTACGATCTGGTCCTGGTCATCGGCCACAATGACGATCCGGTCGTGCCCTTCAAGGGCAGCGCCGTCTTCGTGCATCTGGCCCACGCGGATTACCGCCCGACCGAAGGCTGCATCGCCTTCAAGCGTGAGGATCTGGAAAAGATATTGAGTGCGATGGGGCCGGGCGATCGGGTGGTGATGAGAGAGCCCAAAAACAAATGACCCCTCGCCCCCTTTGGTGGCGAGGGGGCTACGTCAAGCTCACTTCAGCTCACGCACATCGGCCAGATGGCCGGTGATCGCCGCCGCCGCCGCCATGGCGGGGCTGACCAGATGCGTGCGCCCACCACGACCCTGACGGCCTTCGAAATTGCGGTTCGAGGTCGAGGCGCAGCGTTCGCCCGGCGCCAGCTTGTCCGGGTTCATGGCCAGACACATCGAACAGCCGGGCTCGCGCCAATCGAAGCCAGCTTCGATCAGGACCTTGTCGAGGCCTTCTTCTTCGGCCTGCGCCTTCACCAGGCCGGAGCCCGGGACGACCATGGCGTTCACATGCGACGACACCTTGCGGCCCTTGGCGAGCTTGGCGACTTCGCGCAGATCCTCGATGCGGCCATTGGTGCAGGAGCCGATGAAGACCCGGTCGACCTTGACCTCGGTGAGCGGCATGCCAGCGGTGAGGCCCATATAATCGAGCGCGCGCTGCATGGCGCGGCGCTTATCCTCATCCGCCACGTCGGCCGGGTTCGGCACCTTGGCGGTGATGGGCAGCACGTCCTCGGGGCTGGTGCCCCAGGTGACCTGCGGAACGATGTCCTCGGCCTTCATCTCGATTTCGACGTCGTACTTGGCGTCCGGATCGGAGGGCAATGTTTTCCAGAAGGCTACCGCCTGCTCCCAGGCAGCACCCTTGGGCGCCAGCGGGCGGCCTTTGATATATTCGAACGTGGTCTCGTCGGGTGCGATGAGGCCGGCGCGGGCGCCGGCTTCGATGGTCATGTTGCAGACCGTCATGCGGCCTTCCATCGAGAGGCCGCGAATGACAGAGCCGGCGAATTCGACCACATAGCCGGTGCCGCCTGCCGTGCCGATCTTGCCGATGATGGCCAGCACCACATCCTTGGCGGTGACGCCCGGCAGCAGCTTGCCTTCGACCGAGATGCGCATGTTCTTGGCCGGCCGCTGGATCAGCGTCTGCGTCGCCAGCACATGTTCGACTTCCGAAGTGCCGATGCCGAAGGCCAAGGCGCCGAAGGCACCATGGGTCGAGGTGTGAGAGTCACCGCAGACGATGGTCATGCCCGGCTGGGTGAAGCCCTGTTCCGGCCCGATGATGTGCACGATGCCCTGGCGGATATCGTCCATCGAGAAATAGGGCACGCCGAAATCGCGGCAATTCCGCTCCAGCGTTTCGACCTGGATGCGGCTTTCCGGCTCGGTGATGCCCTTGGAACGGTCCGAGGTCGGCACGTTATGGTCGGCGACGGCAAGGGTCGCCTGCGGACGGTGCACCTTGCGGCCGGCCGTGCGGAGGCCTTCGAAAGCCTGCGGGCTGGTCACTTCATGCACGAGGTGGCGGTCGATATAGATGAGGCAGGTGCCGTCATCCTGACGATGCACCAGATGATTTTCCCAGATCTTGTCGAACAACGTCTTCGCCATTTTACGTCCTCGGGGCCCCTGAAACGCATGAGCCGGTAATGCCTTGATTCTTTCTCGGTCCGCGATCGCCCCGGAAGCCGGCGCGACCGCGAACGAGAAAGGACTGGGTCGTTCATCGACGCCGGCCGACCAAGGCTGGCGTCGTTACTGCGGGAGTGCCGGCGCTTACTCGCTGGCGGCTTCCGCACCCGTGTTCGCACTCACATTCGCCTGGGCGCGCTCGGTGATGCGGGCGGCCTTGCCGCGCAGGCCACGGAGGTAATAGAGCTTCGCGCGACGCACGTCGCCGTGGCGCACCACTTCGATGCTCACGAGACGCGGCGAGAAAAGCGGGAAGACACGCTCGACGCCCTCGCCATAGGAGATCTTGCGCAGGGTGAAGGAGGAGTTCACGCCGGCATT
Source organism: Dongia sp. (assembly GCF_041918875.1). Lineage (GTDB taxonomy): Bacteria > Pseudomonadota > Alphaproteobacteria > Dongiales > Dongiaceae > Dongia. The sequence continues at coordinate 24,379 of NZ_JAYRUV010000017.1, read as the reverse complement.
CTTGCGGGCGATGCACACGCCTTCGAAAGCCTGCACGCGCTCGCGCTCGCCTTCGACGACCTTCACGCTCACCTTCACCGAATCGCCCGGACGGAAATCCGGCACCTTGGTGGCGCCCTGCAGCTTGGCGAGCTGGGCGGCTTCGAATTCATGCAACATGGTCATGGTCTTGGTCCTTTCTTCTTTCAACTCAAGCTGTGCTTCTAAGCACCGCGTTTCTTGTAGGCGTCCCACAAATCGGGGCGCCGTGATCTGGTTACTTCCTCGGCCTGGGTTTGACGCCAGGCCCGGATTTTTTCGTGATGCCCGGACATCAGCACTTCGGGCACCTTTCGCTCATTCCACTCCGCCGGCCTGGTGTAATGCGGATATTCCAGCAGGCCGGTCTTGAAACTCTCTTCGTCCAATGTCTCTTCGGCACCCATGACACCGGGCAGAAGCCGGACGCAGGCATCGATCAAGGCGAGGGCCGCCGGTTCACCGCCCGAAAGCACGAAATCGCCGAGGCTTACCTCGATCAACTGCCGCGCCTCGATCACCCTCTCGTCCAGCCCCTCGTAGCGGCCGCAGACCAGGACCATGCCAGGTCCCGCCGCCAGTTCTTCCACCAGACCCTGCGAGAGCAGACGCCCGCGTGGAGTGAGATAGATGGCCGGCCCGAGGCCATCTGCAGTTGCCGCGGCCAAGGCCGCATCGACCACATCCGGACGCATCACCATGCCGGCGCCGCCGCCGAAGGGGGTATCGTCGACCGTGCGATGCCTGTCGCAAGCGAAGTCACGGATCTGCAGCGTTTCCAAGCGCCAGATACCCTTCTCCAAGGCCTTGCCCGCCAAACTCTGACCCAAGGGGCCCGGGAACATTTCCGGGAACAGGGTCAGGATGCGTGCCGTCCAGGCCTCAGTCGTGTCGGTCACCTCCGCTTCCGTCAGTTCACAGGCGACGGCGTATCGGTTTCAGGCTCGCCTTCCGGACGGTCGAAAAAACCATCCGGCAGATCGAGCCCGATCCGCTTGGCCACCAGATCGACCGTCGGCACCAGCGCCTTGGTGAAGGCCACGTCGAAGGCGCCTTTCGGCCCACCTTCGAGCGACAGCACATCGCCGGCACCGTAATTCTCGACTGCGGCGACGCGGCCGTGATTGGTGCCCTGCTGATCCACCGCGCTGAGGCCAATCAGGTCCGCCAGATAGAACTCCTCCTCATCCGCGATCTGCGGCAGGCGATCGCGCGCCACGAAAAGCTCGACGCCTTTCAGCGCCTCGGCTGCGTTGCGATCGCCGACGCCTTTGATGCGGGCGATGAGGGTGTCCTTGCCGGCCGTTGCCTTGCCGACCAGAGCGAGATCGAAGGTCCGGCCCCTGGCATCCGCGAGGGCGCCATAGGTCGCAATGGCAGCAGGCGTGCCGGCGAAGGACTTCACCTTCACCTCGCCCTTGATGCCATGCGCACCGATGATTGCACCCATCAGAACCATTGCCGGCTTCTCTCCCACTTAAGAGACCTGTTCCTTAGGCCTCGGCAGCCGGGGCTTCGGCGGCCTTGGCGGCGGCTTCGGCATTCGCCTTGGCGCGTTCCTGGGCCTTCGCCTTCGGCTTGTCCTGCTTGGTCTGCTCGTGACGCTTGGGCGCTTCCATCAGGCCGAGCTTGGCGAAGAAATGCTGCACGCGCTCGGTCGGCAAGGCGCCCTTCGAGAGCCAATGCTTGGCGCGCTCGATTTCGATCAGCACGCGGTTCGGGTCTTCCTTGGTCAGCATCGGGTTGTAGGAACCGATACGTTCCACGAAGCGGCCATCGCGGGCGAAGCGGCTTTCCGCGACGACGATGCGATAGAACGGACGCTTCTTGGCGCCACCACGGGCGAGACGGATCTTCAACGACATGAGGGTAGTTCTCCTTTCAGATTCGAAACTTCGTAAATGTTGTTATTCCGGCAGATGACAGCACGCTTCGATCTTGTTCCCGTCGGGATCGAAGGCGAAGGCGCCGTAGTAATTGGGGTGGTAATGGGCACGGATGCCGGGGGCGCCATTGTCCTTGGCACCGCCGCGGATGGCCGCGAGATAGAACGCATCGACTTCCAGCCGCGTCTTGGCCTCGAAGGCGAAATGGCTGCCGCCGGCGCGGTTGGCTTCCGGGTTGATCTTATCTGGGACGCCGATCCAGAAGCGCGCCTGGGAGCCAGCCTCGCCATAACCGTGGGCGACCATGCCCTGGCCCGGGATCTCGACGTCATGCACACGCACATAAGAGAGCGCCAGGAAGACGACGTCATAGAACTCACGCGCCTTCTTGAGGTCACTGACACCAATGGAGACGTGATCGATCATCGCATCCCTCCAAAACCGCCGCCGCCCATACCGCCCATGCCGCCCTTCATCAGGGCCGCCATGCCGTGCCGCATCAGGCCCTTCTGGCCCATCTTCGAGACCTGCTTCATCATGCGCGCCATTTCCTGGTGCTGCTTCAGAAGCTTGTTCACATCCTGCACCTGGACACCGGCACCCTTGGCGATGCGGGTCTTGCGCGAGGCCTTGATGATATCGGGAACGCGGCGTTCCTTGGGCGTCATCGCCGAGATGATGGCGAGCGAGCGCTTGACGATCTTTTCGTCGACCTTGCCTTCGAGCTGCTTCTGCATCTTGGCCACGCCCGGCAGCATGCCGATGATGCCGCCAAGGCCACCCATCTTCTGCAGCTGCTTCATCTGCTGGGCGAGGTCGTTCAAGTCGAACTGGCCCTTCTGCATCTTGAGGGCGAGCTTTTCGGCTTCCGCCTGTTCGGTGGCCTCCATCGCCTTTTCGACGAGGGAGACGATATCGCCCATGCCCAGAATGCGGCCAGCAACGCGGTCGGCGTGGAAATCTTCGATCGCATCCAGCTTTTCGCCCGTACCCAGCAATTTGATCGGCTTGCCGGTAACAGCGCGCATCGAGAGCGCCGCACCGCCGCGCGCATCGCCGTCGATACGGGTCAGCATGATGCCGGTGATGCCGACCTTGTCCTGGAAGTGCTTGGCCGTATTGACCGCGTCCTGGCCGGTCATCGCGTCGGCGACCAGCAGGCTTTCATGCGGCTTCACCGCATCGCGCACCTCGGCCACCTCCGCCATCAGCTCGTCGTCGATCGCGAGACGGCCGGCGGTGTCGAGCATGACGATGTCGTAGCCTTCGAGGCGGCCCATGTTCATGGCGCGCTTGGCGATGGCGACGGGCGGCTCGCCCGGAACGATGGGCAGCGTCTTGATGCCGGTCTGCTCGCCAAGGATGGCCAGCTGCTGCTGGGCTGCCGGGCGGCGCGTATCCAGCGACGCCATCAGCACCTTCTTGCCCTGTTTCTCGGCAAAGCGGCGCGCGATCTTGGCGGTCGAGGTGGTCTTGCCGGAACCCTGCAGGCCCAGCATCAGGATGGGAACGGGGGACGGGTGGTTGAGGTCGAGGCCGGGCACCTCGCCTTCCGCCGACTTCAGCACGTTCACCAGCTCGTCATGGACGATCTTGATGACCATCTGGCCGGGGGAGACGGATTTGATGACCTTCTCGCCCACCGCCTCGGCGCGGACCGAGGTGATGAAATCCTTCACGACGGGAAGGGCGGCGTCAGCTTCGAGCAGGGCCACGCGCACTTCGCGCAAGGCCTCGTCGACGTCAGCCTCCGACAGCTGACCGCGCTTGGTCAGTTTCTCGAGGACTCCGCCTAATCTTTCGCTTAGCTTCTCGAACATGCCGGTTCCGTCAAAAATCCCTTGTCTGTCAAAGCCTTGAGCATCGAGCCAATAGCCCAAAACGCATTCGCGCCCGTGTGCGAAACTCGCAGACGGGCGGGGCCCCTCGGGGCCAAAGGCTCTGCCAAAGAAGGTAAAGCGGGCCGGAAACTAGGCTTTTTGGGGGGATGAGTCAATGTGGTGGATGAGGCATAGCTCAGGTTGCTATAACTCATAAAAACGAATAATAGTGAGCCATAGACAACATTTCTATAGCTCATCATGTGGATCTGGCAGCAACTCGGCTGGCCGCAGCTTACCTATGACTCGGCCCGGCTGGACAATCTGGAACAGCAATTCCTGCTGCGGGCCGGCGCCTTCATTGGCGCCTTCAAGCATGTCGGCGCCGAAGATAGAGACGCCTTCCGGATCGAACTCATCAGCGACGAAGCCCTGAAGACATCCGCCATTGAAGGCGAGGTTCTCAATCGGGAAAGCGTCCAGTTCTCCTTGCGCCAGCAATTCGGTCTTGGTGGCGCGACCGGACATGCTCCGCCTCGGGAGCAGGGCATTGCCGAGATGATGGCCGATCTCTATCGCCACAGCCTCGATCCGTTGACGCACGAGACCTTGTTCGCGTGGCATAGCATGGTGATGAACGGGAATCGCCGCCTGAGGGCGATCGGTGAATACAGATCGCATCCCGAGCCGATGCAGGTCGTTTCTGACCGCCTGCACGAGCCGGCGGTATTTTTCGAAGCACCGCCATCGGCGCGCATGCAAGATGAAATGGCCGGCTTCATCGCCTGGTTCACGGATACCGCGCCACAAGGAAAGGCACCGCTGCCGTCTTTGGCGCGGGCCGGCATCGCCCATCTCTATTTCGTCTGCATTCATCCCTTCGAGGATGGCAATGGACGCATCGCCCGGGCACTTGCCGAAAAGTCGCTGGCGCAGAATCTGGGCCAGCCCAGCCTGATCGCCCTTGCCTTCACCATCGAGCGTGCGCGCAAGGAGTATTATGCAGCCCTCGCCCGGAACAACCGCAGCACCGAGATCACCAATTGGCTGGTCTATTTTGCCGAAACGATCCTGACGGCGCTGGAGAACACCCATGCGCGGATCGACTTCCATATCGCCAAAGCCCGATTCTATGATGCCCATCGCGGCCGGCTGAATGCGCGGCAGGAAAAGGCGATCACGCGCATGTTCCGCGAAGGGATCGACGGTTTCAAGGGCGGCCTCAGCGCCGAAAACTATATCGGCATCACCAGGGCATCCCGCGCCACCGCGACACGCGACCTGCAGAACCTGGTCGAGAAAGGCGCACTGACGAAAACCGGATCCCTGCGGCACACCCGCTATTGGCTGAACCTGCCGATGCTGGCGCGTTAGGCCGCTGCCGCCCCCGGCTGCTTCCCCAGAATGATCATCCCCAGCACGTCGTCCTTGGTGACGTCCTCAGTCCGCACGGTGCCGACCAGTTTGCCGTTCTTCATCACGGAGAGGCGGTCCGAGAGGTCGAAGACGTCGTGGAGGTCGTGGCTGATGAGGAAGATGCCGATACCTTCTTTTTTGAGCTGCTGGATGAGCTCGGCCACCATCTTGGTTTCCTGGACGCCCAAGGCCGCCGTGGGTTCGTCCATGATGAGGATTCGGGCTTCGAAATATACGGCACGCGCGATGGCGACCGATTGGCGCTGCCCGCCGGAAAGTGCGGATACCGGCGCGTGATATTTCTTGAAATTGGGGTTGAGGCGGCCGATCACTTGCCTCGCCGCCGCTTCCATCGCCGGTTCGTCGAGGAGGCCGGTCGCGGTGATCTCTCTCCCCAGGAAAAGATTGGCGCAGGCGTCGAGATTGTCGGCCAAGGCGAGATTCTGATAGATCGTCTCGATACGGTGGTCGCGAGCATCGCGCGAGGAGCGGATGTCAGCCACCTTGCCGTCGATCAGGATCTCGCCCTTATCGGCCTGGTAGGCGCCGGAGAGGATCTTGATGAGGGTCGATTTGCCGGCACCGTTATGGCCCAGCAGCCCCACGACTTCGCCGGGATATAGATCGATCGAGACATCGTCGACGGCGCGGACACCCCCGAAGCTGATCGAGATGTTGCGCATTTCAACGAGGGGCGTTGCCATGGCTCTCACTCCTCTCAAGACGGTCGACGCTGCTGATAGAGACGGTCGATATAGACCGCCACCATCAGGACGAGGCCGGTCACGATGTTCTGCAGGCTGGCGTCATAGCCCAGCAGCGACATGCCGCTTTGCAGCGACTGGATGACGACGGCGCCGAGGATGGCACCGGCGATGGTCCCGGACCCGCCGGCCAGGGAACAGCCGCCGATGACCGCTGCCGCGATGACGCGCAATTCGTCCAATGAGCCGATGGAATTGCCGGCCGATTGCAGACGCGCCGAAGCGACGATGGCGGAAACGCCGACCAGCGCCCCCATGAGGACAAAGACCCAGACCGTCATGCGCTTGACGTTGATGCCGGCGCGCTCGGCGGCTTCGAGATTGCCACCCATGGCGAAGACATAGCGGCCGAAGCGCGTCTTGTTGAGAAGCAATGAGACGGAAACGGCGAGCGCCACCAGGATGAGGACGGGAATGGGGATGCCCATGAAGATGTGCAGGCCGCCCTCCGGGATTTCCCAGCCCTTCATCTCGGCAAGTTTCTTGGCGGCGACAGCCGGCATTTCGTAGGCGTTGAGCACGGCGGCAAAGCCGATGGGCAACAGGCATTGCACGGCGACGACGGCGATTTCCGCCCAGGCCGGCCGCACCGGAAATCCGTAGGCGATATGCCGGCGCCGACGGCGATGGGCCGCAAAGGCGATGGCGACAGCGGCGACAAGGGCCACGATCCAGCTCGCCGCGGCACCGATGGTGCCGTAGACACCGCCGCCCAGCAGCGTGAATGTCTCGTCGAGCGGCGCCACGGTCTGCCCTTGCGTCACCCACCAGGCACAGCCGCGCCAGATGAGGAGGCCGCCCAGGGTCACGACGAAGGAAGGCACACCGAGATAGCCGACCATCAGGCCATTGATTCCACCAAGGGTGGCGCCGATGAGGATGCCGGCAAGGGCCGCGACGATCCAGATAAGCGGATGCCCGCCGCCCAGCAATGAGGGAAGCCAGAAGGTCTGGATGACGCCGACGATCATGGCGGTGACGCCCAGCATCGAGCCCACGGAAAGGTCGATCTGGCGGATGACGATGATCAGCACCATGCCGATCGCCATGATGGCGACCGAGGTCGTCTGCAGCGAGAGGTTATAGAGATTGCGCGGCGTGATGAAACGCCCATCGGAGAGGAGGTGAAATCCCACCCAGATCCCGATGAGGCAGAGGATCATGCCGAGCAGGCGCTCGTCGATCTCCAGCCGCGCAAACAGACCTCGCACTGCATTCATGACGTCATTTCTTCAAATCTTGATGGGCCGGAAAAAAGAATACCGTGGTTGGCGTTTCTGCCAACCACGGTACAGGCAGGCTCAAACTTTATTGGCAGGCGGGCCTTATTGGCAGGCCGGGACTTTGGCGGCGTCGGCGCCCTGGCAGGCCTCTTCCTTGCTGATCCACCCGGCCTTGATGACCGTGTCGAGATTGTCCCTGGTGATCGGCACGGGCTTCAGGAAGGTGGCGTTCATCTCGACACCCTTCGGGCTGGTCCATTTCTGGGTGCCCGGCACGTCGGCAAGCTTGGTGCCCTTGGCGAGATCGATGGCGATGGTGGCCGCCGCCTTGCCGAGATCGCGCGCATCTTTCCAGACGGAAACTGTCTGCGTGCCCAGGGCGACACGGTTGAGGGCCGCCTTGTCGCCATCCTGGCCGGAGACCGGGATGCCAGCGAGGCCTTGCGCGGTCAGCGCCGCGATGACGCCGCCCGCGGTGCCGTCATTCGACGCCACGACCGCGTCGACCTTGTTGTCGTTGGCGGTAAGGATCTGTTCCATGTTGCGCTGGGCCACGGCAGGTTCCCAGTTCTCGGTATACTGCTCGCCCACCACCTTGATGTCGCCGGCGTCGATGGCGGCCTTCAGCACCTCGAGCTGGCCTTCATGCAGGAAGTCGGCATTGGGATCGGCCTGGTTACCTTTGATGAAGACGTAATTGCCCTTGGGCTGCGCGGCAAAAACGGAAGCGGCCTGCATGCGCCCTACTTCCTTATTGTCGAAGGTGAGGTAATAGGCATTCGCGTCTTCAATAAGGCGGTCATAGCCGACCACTGGAATGCCGGCATTGCTGGCGGCGGTGATGGCCGGGCCGATCGAGGCCGAATCCTGCGCCAGCACGATGAGCGCATTGGCGCCGCCGCTGATCAGGCTTTCGATGTCGGAAAGCTGTTTCGACGGATTGCTCTGCGCATCGGCGCTGATGTATTTGACGCCCGCGGCGTCGAGCACGGCCTTGATGGCGGCTTCGTCGGTCTTCCAGCGTTCTTCCTGGAAATTCGACCAGCTGACGCCCACGACCAGATCCTGCGCCTGGGCAGTGGCGAGAGTGGTTCCGGCAGCCAAGCCGGCACCGAGCATTGCAAGGGCAACGCGCCGTCCAAAGGGACGCGCCAGAAAATTCTTCATCTGAAATCTCCTCCCAGAGATAAAAGCAGTCAGCGTTGGGTGTCGTGCCAAGAGCCTGTAATGTCAGGTTTGCCCTGAGCTATTATTTTCAAACGTTGAAATTAATATCACCCGTGTCTCGCGCATGCGTCAAGCAGTTTTGTCGTTTTCGCAACTGCAGCAAGATTTGTCAGACGTATTAAGTAGTTTTGCACCGGATTTTGGCTCGATTTCTTTCGTTCGTTAAAATAAAACACCTGGAGGCAATGTGCTTATTGGACCGCCGCCCTCGATGGACAGGATCGATCTCGATCACGCGCAACCGCAGAACCGGCACCGCATCCTGCAGGCGGTGCGGCTGCACGGTCCGTTGGCGCGCGTCGATCTGGGCAGCATCGTGGGCCTGTCGCCCGCCAGCGTTTCCAGCATCACCGGCGAGTTGATGCGCGAGGGGCTGATCCGCGAAGTGCCGGGCAGCGATGCGGGACGCGGACGCGGGCGGCCCAAGGTGATGATCGAACTGACCCCGACGGCCGCCTGCATGATCGCCGTCAAACTCTCCATCAATCGGATCGAGGTAACGCTGGGCGACTTTGCCGGCGGTATCGGCAAGGTGGCGGCGCTAGCGCTCAACACGCTGGAACTGTCGGGCGAAGATCTCATCCGGGTTCTGGGGGAGATGATCGAAACCGCGATCGGGCAGGTTCCGGCCGATTTCGGGCCGCTCACGGGCATCGGATTGGCCGTCCAGGGTCTGGTGCACAAGAACGAGACCCTGGTCTGGTCGCCCGCTTTGTCGGTGCGCAATGTCAATATCGCGGCCCCCCTGGCGGCGCGCTTCAAATTGCCGGTGACGGCGATGAACGATGCCGATTGCATCGCCCTTTCCATCCGCCACCGGGCGGAATTGCAGGCGGTCGAGAATCTGGCCGTCGTCATGCTCGGCACGGGTGTCGGCATGGGGCTGATCCTGGGCGGGCGGCTGCATTCGGCCAGTTCCGGCGCCGGTGCCGAGTTCGGCCACACGAAGTACCAGATCGACGGGCCGCTCTGCCATTGCGGGCGGCGGGGCTGCGTCGAAAGCTTCGTCGGCGATTACGCGCTCTACCGCGACGCGCGCTCGATGCTGGATCTGCCCAATACCGACGCGCTGCATCCATCGGACGAGCAGATGCAGGCGCTGGTCGATCTCGCCCGCAGCGGACATGCCGTCGCGACCTCGCTGTTCCAGCAGGCGGGCCGGGCACTGGGCTATGGACTTTCCAATCTCATCGCCCTCATCGGCCCGGAGTTGATCCTCATCACCGGCAGCGGCGTGCGCGGCTATGACCAGATGGAGCCGGAAATGCGCCGCGCCCTCGACGAAGCGCTGGTCGACACGCTTCTCGCCCCCACGGAAATCCGCCCCTATCCCTGGACCGCCGACCTCACCATCCGCGGCATCGTGCTGCAGGTTCTGGACGGCGCACGCGGCGGCTGAGCGACGTCAGCGCGGGAGATGCGCTGATCGGGCCGATCTGCTACATTCCGGCGGCCCAGGGGGTGCTGCCGGTTCATGAATGATTCGACGAAAACTGTCTCGATCGTGGTGCCTTTCTTCAATGAAGGCGAGAATGTTCAGCGTTTCCGGGAGGCTCTTCTTCCCCTGCTGGATAATGTTCCGGGAATCGCGTTCGAAATCGTCTGCGTCGATGACGGCAGCAGCGACAACACGCTGGAGCGGCTGGTGGCGACAGTGCGCCAGGATTCTCGCTTTCGGGTGATCGAATTGTCGCGCAACTTCGGCAAGGAGGCGGCGCTCACCGCCGGCATCGACCACGCGCGCGGCGACGCCGTCATTCCGATGGATGCCGACCTGCAGGATCCGCCGGAACTCATTCCCGACATGATCGCGGCCTGGCGGAAGGGCGCCGAGGTCGTGCTGGCGCGGCGTAGCGACCGCCGTGCCGATCCGGTGCTGAAGCAGCGGACCGCCGCCTGGTTCTATCGCATCCATAACCGGCTCTCGAACCTCAAGCTACCGGAGAATGTCGGCGATTTCCGCCTGATGGACCGGGTCGTCGTCGATGCGTTGAAATCGCTGACCGAGCAGCAGCGCTTCATGAAGGGCCTTTTCGCCTGGGTCGGCTTCAAGACGGTGACGCTCGACTATCAGCGTCGCGCGCGTGCGGGCGGCGGCAGCAAGTTTTCCGGCTGGAAGCTGTGGAACTTCGCGCTGGAGGGGATCACCTCCTTCACGACCTTGCCACTCAAGATCTGGACCTATATCGGCCTGATCGGGGCCTTGGCCAGCGGGGCTTATGCGGCATATATCGTCATGCGCACGCTGGTCGTGGGCATAGATGTGCCCGGCTATGCGTCGCTCCTCGTCGCGGTGCTCTTTATCGGCAGCCTGCAGCTGATAAGCATCGGCGTTCTTGGTGAATATATCGGGCGGATCTACATGGAGACGAAACGGCGCCCGACCTACATTGTCCGCCACCGCTTCGACCGAGACGAAGAATCCTGACCAACCACTGAGCACACAAAGACGATGCACACATTCTCGTTGCGCGATCTGGCGGGTCGCGCTTTCCGCTTCGGGTTTGCTGGCATACTCGTAACCTTGCTACATGTGCTGATTGCTGCTGGTTTGATTGAGTTTGTCGACATAGCGCCGGCCTTGGCCAATGGCATCGCTTTCTCCATCGCGGTCTTTGCGTCCTATGTGTCGAATACGTTCTGGAGCTTCGCGCGCAAGCCCGCTCTCGGTAGTCTGGCACGCTTCGTCATTGTTTCTATTCTTGGCCTTGGCGTTACCGTTGCCGTTTCCGGACTGGCGGCTGAACAGGGGCTTTCCTACTGGATCGGTATCGGCTGCGTTGTTCTAATCGTTCCGCCTCTCACCTTCCTGCTGCACAATTTCTGGACCTATCGATGATCGACCGATGGCGCCGGATGATGTCGGTGAAATGGCTGTTCTTATTGGCCATAGCACCGGTGTTTTCGTTCCTCTATCTGGACACGATCAGGGATCCCGTGTTCAGCGCGCACCGGGATTTCGGCGTCTTCTATACCGCCTCGACGCTGGTCTGGCGCGGAGAGGCCTTGCTGCTGTTCGAGCCGGACGCCTTTCGCGCCGCCCTGGCTGAAATCATGGGCGAGAGCTTTCCCTATCTGCCCTTTCCCTATCCACCGCATAGCCTGTTGATCTTCCTGCCGCTCGCCGCGTTCCCCTTCCTGGTCGCCCTGGCTCTGTGGCTTTCCGCTGGCCTTCTCGGGATCGCCGCTGTCTTGTGGCGCCCTTTGATGCGACACTGGGCGACGGCCCTGGCATTCCTGCTGGGGCCAGCCAGTGCCGTCAACATGGCCGCCGGACAGAATGGGTTCGTTTCGGCGGCCCTTCTCTGCGGCGGGCTGATGCAATTGCCGCATCGCCCCATCCTGGCCGGCATGCTGTTCGGCCTGATGAGCTACAAGCCGCAGCTCGGTGTCCTCGTGCCGCTCATACTGATGGCGGGCGGTCATTGGCGGGCCTTCTGGTCGGCGAGTGCGTGCGTGTCTATTCTCGTCCTTGCGAGCCTGCTTCTGTTCGGACAGGAAGCCTGGCTTCTCTATTTCACCAGGAGCGGGCCGCAACAATTGCAGCTCGCTCAATATTGGGTCGGGAGGTTCCAGGAAATGTCGCCGACCTATTTCATGTTCGGGCGGCTGGCGGGCTTTGCCCTGTGGCAGGCCTGGACATTGCAGGTTGCTGCAGCACTTGGCGGAACCGCGGGAGCCATCTGGGCCTATCGACAGGCCAATGTGCCGCATGCGCTGAAAGTGGCTGTGGTGCTGATCGCGATATTCATCATATCTCCCTATGCCCTCACCTATGACATGCCGATGGTGAGCCTCGCGCTCCTGCTTGCCCTTACCACTTTCAAGCCGCGCTGGTGGGAGAGTCTGGTCTTCGCCGCGGTTTGGGTAACACCGGCTCTGGCGCAACTGGTCAAGATTCCCTTCGGTCCATTCCTCATGACGATTGCTTTCCTCATGCTTCTGTACCGGGCTTGGATGTTGCGTACGGAGCTGCCGACGGGAAGGCCGACCTCGTCATGACCGACCGGATCAGACATGGATTGATCCGGAAGACAGGGGCATTGCGCGTCCTGCTGCCGACGGCTGCTCTTTCGCTGCTTTTTCTCTGGATCGACAGCGGCGTCTTCCTTCACGAAACACTGTCACGCGGACAGACCTTCGGCCGTGACTTCGCCTCTTTCTGGACAGCATCGACCCTGGTCTGGCGCGGTGAGGCGCTGACATTGTTCGATCCGGCGACCTACCAGACAGCGCTCGATCAGATCATGGGCTCCAATCTGGCCTTCATGCCGTTTCCCTATCCGCCATCCGCCCTGTTTTATCTACTGCCTCTGGGTGTTCTGCCCTATGGATGGGCCTTGGTCCTGTGGCTGGCCGTGACCATCGCGTTGCTGGCATTTCTCCTGCGCCGGCAATTGACACCCGCCTGGCTCGGCCTTCTGCTGCTGGCACCGGCGAGCGCCGTCAACATCTCGACCGGGCAAAACGGCTTTCTGTCGGCGGCATTGCTCTGTGGCGGGTTGCTGGTACTGGAGAAGCGCCCCATTCTGGCCGGCATGCTGTTCGGCCTGCTGAGCTACAAGCCGCAGCTTGGCCTGATCGTTCCGCTTCTGCTCATCGCCGGCGGCTATTGGCGGACATTCATCGCCGCCGGCGCCACGGTGGCTCTGCTTGTCATCGGCAGCGCCCTCATCTTCGGCAGCGAGGCCTGGCTGCTGTTTCTTGAGAAAACGGGCCCGCAGCAACTTGCGTTCATGCAGTCCGGAACAGGCCGGTTTCAGGCCATGACCCCCAGCTTCTTCATGACAGCACGCCTCGCCGGCATGCCGACCTGGACCGGTTGGCTTCTGCAGGCGCTCAGCGCCTTGGCGGCCATCGTGGGCACATTGCTGGCATGGCGACGAGATATCCCGCCACGGATGAAAGCCGCCATCGCCATGGTGGCGGCCTTCATGATCTCGCCTTACGTGCTGAGCTATGACATGGTGATCTTGGCCGTGGCCATGGCCCTCGCGATACCGATGCTGGGTGGCCGCTGGTGGAGCTGGGGCGTGCTGCTCCTGTCATGGACCGCGCCCATATCGATGCTGTTTGTGCCCACCTGGCTCGGGCCGGTCAGTACAAGCTTGCTGTTTCTATTGTTGCTGTGGCGATCGGCGAACCCAGACATCGAAGCGCCGGCTCTCGTCGGACAGGAATGAGGAGATCGTATCGACCTTCTCATACTGTTGCCAGATTTCGGCAAAGCGCCTGTCCTGGATGTAGTAGGCGATCATATCGACGCTGATGCCGTTATATATGCGCGTCGGGCGATCCTGATAGGTGAGGTCGACGAACACCAGCGCCGGTCGGAGCTTTTCGAAATCCTCCACGGTCGAATCGAAATCGATCCGGGCCAGCCATGCCAGCTCCGTCCGTCTCTTTTCGTTCAATGTCGCTTCCATCTGCCTGCCGCGCAGGATTTCCGGCAGCAGCCATTGCGTGGCATATCGCGACGCCCAGCGCGCACCCGAATCGAGAACCAGGGGAAAACCCGTCGACAGGTTCGACGACATCATGAACACATTGCCGCCTTCGGCATAACGCTTCACATATCCGACCGCGTCCTCGGCGAACTGGTTGCGATAATATCCGGACTGCGCGGTCTGCAGGAAGATCAGCAGCAGCGGTGCCAGCGGCAGCGTGTATCGCTGGCGCACCGATATTTTCCGGGCCGAGGCGCGATCAGCCAAAGTGAGGCTTGCCAGTTCGACCGACGCGATCGCCAATGTCAGGTTGGCGGGCAGCGCGTGATAGGCCCAACCCTTGCCTTGCCAGAAATAGCAGGCCGCGAACGCCAATGCAGCGACGAACAACAAGTCCGCGCTTCCGACCTGTCCAATGTAGCGACGAGCAAGAAAAAAGAAGCCGATGCCTAGTATCATCGGCAGCGCCGCTGGCTGGGCCGCGACGAGCCACAAAGGCAGTGTATAGGCGCTGTAAGCGGCAAGGATCAGCGGCACGGATACGGAGAGATATTCCGGATGCACCAAGAGCACGAAGGTAGCGTAGAGCAGGCCGGCTGCGGTGGCGGCGTAGATCTCCCAACGGAAAAGAACGCGAAGACTGCCGGTAGCGAAGATGAGATAGGCTTCCACCATCAACGGCGCCAGCAGGAAATAGTGCTTGATGGAAAGGCCGATGCCCGCCATGAGGCCCGCAATGATGGCGGTGCCGGGCTTCACCTCCATGCCGCGCAGCCGAGCGGCGCTGGCATAGAAATATGGCAGGCCCAGAATGACGGCGAAATGCTCGCGCTGACCGAAGACGGCGACCGGCACAATCAGCATAACGGCGGCAATGGCGATTGTCTTCCAGCGCCGTTCGCCGGGCGATGCCATCTTGTCGAAAGACATGGCCAGTAGCAGGGAAATCGCCGACAGCGCCAGAACGAAGAATGTTACGCAGAACTTCACAGGCAGGCCCGTGACCGCAGAGACGACGACCGGCAGCAACGTCAGATAGAAGGTGATCGGCGGGCTGACTTCGATAATATCGATATAAGGCCGAATGCCTTCCAGCTGGCGGAAGTTGCAATAGACATACCAGGCGACGTCATGATGGAGCTGGATAAGATTGTAGAACAACAAGCCCGCCGCGAAGAGCAACAGCAGAACAAGTCTGTAGATCGGCAGGCTTATGCCGGGATGGCTCTGCTTCATGGCATCTGACTCTCTTCGATTTCAGCGACGCATCGTTTCCTTGGGTTCCGTTGGTTTTCGCCCGCCAAAGGTGAAGAACTTATGAATGAGGAACGACAGCAGGACAGGCGCAACGAGGCCGCAGGCATGCGCGATCTCATCGGCATGGCGGACGATGCCGATAAAGGGAAAGACGATGGCCTCGAGTATCGTGGAGACGGTCCAGACCACCGGGAACATCAGCGCATTGGTGCCCACGAAGAAGGACAGGCGATGGCCGAGCGACCGCACCGAATTCGGAAAGACAAAGATGCAGTTGAGGATGAAGGCGACGATGACGCCGGCGACATAGGCGACCGCCACGGCCGCGGCGAAACTGAAATAGGCGGCAAGCCACAGGCGCGCCAGCCAATTGGCCATGGCGGCCGTTCCGCCGACCAGCAGAAACAGGCCGAACTGGCGATTGACGAATTGCCGGCGCATCCAGCCGAGCAACGTCACGAGATGTCCTCTGCCATCGTCCGGCCCATTTGCACGCTTTCGGAAACGCCGCGATCTTCGGGATAATAGCTCGACGTGTCGGCGATCTGCAGGCCGTCGATCGGGGACCTGACCGGCGGCAGGGTGCGTGCGAAGCCGGGCGGGCAGACCGGCTGCGCATAGCGCAAGCGCCCGACCCGTGCCGCCAGGAAATCGCCGTCGGCCAGTTCCGGATTGATCAGCTTCATATAGCCGCGCGTCCGTTCGATCAGAGCGTCGTCCGCCTGGGTAAACAATGGATGGTCGAGCGGCAGATAATAGGGGATGTAGACGACATGCGCCGGCTCCATCTTGCGCAAATTGCTGAACTCGATCATGCCCGGCACATCCATCCGGGCATCGTTGACATTGATCCAGAAGTGCGGCGACAGCCGGCGCCTCAGTTTATGGACGATGCAGATCGCGCCGATATTCGCAATTCTCCGATAGGCATCCAGTGCCGGCGCCGGAAGATCTGGAATCAGGTTCGGGATAAGAGGCAGCGGAACCGTCGAGACAACCCGATCGGCGGCGAAATATCCGCTCGCCGTGCGAACGCCTTTGACCGCGCCGTTGCCGACCTCGACGAGCTCCGCCGGTGTCGACAGATGGATGACGCCGCCCAGTTCGACGATGCGTTGGACGAGCCGGTCTGTGAGGGTTTGCGAGCCACCTTCGATATAGCCCAGTTCCTCCTGGAACAGATTGCGGCGCGACTGGCCGGCGCGCCGGATCCGCGCCCAGATCCATGCCGCGGAGACATTGTCGGCGAACCTGTGAAACTTCAGCTCCATCAGCTTGCGCCACACGCGGTCATAGGCCTCGTCGCCCACCCATCGGCGCAGCCAGTCGACCGCCTTCTGATCGTCGAGATCGCGCCAGTGGCGCCGCCGCATGGACAGGAAGGCGTGCAGGCCATAGCGAAACTTGGCAACAAGGCTGAGATGCGGGAAGCGCAGCAGCGACAAGGGATCACCCCAGCCATGCAGCCGGCCGTCGTAGAAATAGCCCATGCTGGTCGGACGCCATTGCACGGCATTGCCGAGACCAAGCTCGTCAAGCAAGGCGAAGGTCGCCCGATCGGTGCGGCAGACGAAATGATAGAAGCGCTCTATATCCAGCCCGTCTAGATCGAAATGCGCCGCCATGCCGCCGGCAACCTTGTCGGCTTCGAGCACGGTAACCTGGTGACCGTACTTCGCCGCGTGATAGGCTGCCGCCAGTCCCATAACGCCCGCGCCCAGAACAACGACCCGCGCCATCACCGCACCCTAGAAAGCCAGCACGATATCGGAATGGGCCCTGTCGAGATAGGTTTCGGCCAGGGCCTGGCGCAGCGGCGTCGGTGTCACGCCGAAGAGACGCGGCCAGTCGGTGACCGGAAATTCTTCGGGAATGATCAATGCCTCCAACTGATGAACGGTGAAGGGTGGCGCCGAATCGAACAGCGCATGGACTCGCAGCATCCACCAGAACAGCCGGTAGGGAATGTGCACGATGCACGTACGGGCCCCGACCACGTCGCGGATCTGGCGGATAAGGTCGACGTAGGAAACGCGCTCTAGCCCGGAAATGTCGAAACTGCCCTGCCGGCGCCCGGCGAGGCAGGCGAGAATGATGGCCACGAAATCGCCGACATAGAGCGGCTGGCGGATATAGGCGCCATCGCCTGGAATGGGAAAGATGGGGGAGCGCGCCATGAAGCGGCGCAACCAGCCCAGATGCTTCCGATCGTACCAGCCGAACATCAAGGTCGGCCGCAGAACGACCGACGGAATGCCGCAGCGGCTGACCAGTTCTTCCTGTTCCTTTTTCGTCTCGGTGTAGAAATCGACGGCCTGCGAATTGATGACGGACGAGCTGATATGGACGAGATAGCGGATGCCGGCCGCCCGCGCCGCGGCGATCGCATGCCCGGTGGCGACGACATTGTTGCGGATAAAGTCCGCCTTGTTCACGCCGCCGATCTGAGCATGGCACATGACGACGGCATCGCTGCCCGCGAAAGCGGCTTGCCACGCGCCGGCTTCGCTGAGATCGGCCTCGATCACCTCGATATCGGGGTGCAGGCGCCGCAGGATCGCGACATTCGCCGCATGCTTGTCGATCGCGACGAGCCGAAGTCCCGCCTGTTTCTTGAGGCGCGTAACGAGATTGAGGCCGACAAGGCCGGCGGCCCCCGTGATGACGATCTTCTCCATCAGATCGACAGCCTGTTGAAGACGGCTGTTGGCAGCATGCGGATCGCCAGCATGATCCAGCGCCAGAAGCCCGGCACATAGACCACGGGCCGCCTGCCATCGGCCGCACGCCGGATCGCAGCCGCGACGGCCCGCGGCTGTGCCCAAAGCGGCCCCTTCTTGTCGAAGGACGCGGTCATCGGCGTGTCGGTCGGCCCGATCTTGACGACGATGGACCTGGGTCCGGCATTGGCGAATTCATGCGCCATGCCTTCGGCCAATGTGGCGACCGCAGCCTTGGCGGCACCATAGACATAATTGGCGCGCCGGCCGCGATCGCCGGCGACCGATCCGAAGACGATGAGGGCGCCGTGTCCCTGGTGCAGCAATTGGCGGCGTGCAATCGCCATCCAGCGCACGACCGAAGACAGATTGGCTTCCAGGATCTCTGCCAGTTCCAGATCGTTCGTCAAGGCTTCGGCCTGATCGCCAAGATAGCCCTGGGCCACGAATACATAGTCGATTGTGCCTTGGACATGTGCCGCCAGCCGCGCGAAGGCCGCGTCGGCATCCACCGCGGCAGCGACGATTTCGCAATCGACGGCAGCGGCGCCAAGGAGCCGCAGATTGTCGGCCACGGCCTGCAGCCGGCCGGCATGCCGCGCCACCAGAAGCAAATGGGCGCCCTCGGTGGCGAAGATGCGCGCCAAATGCTCCGCGATCGCCGAGGTCGCGCCGACGACGAGAACCGACTTGGCCTTTCCATTCTCCCTCATTGCCCTACCCTGCGCCAGAAGCCGGAACTGTAATGGGGGTCGACGAAGGCGGCAAATTCCCCCAGCCGTGCGTAGCCGTCCTTGAACATGGCCGGCGGCATGCGGCCGTCCTTGGCGGGGTAGAGCCTGCCGCGGGCTTCGGTCACGATGGCGTCGAGCGAAGCCAGCAACGCAGATGTCGCATCGCCGCGGTTGGGAAAGTCGAGAGCCAATGTCGTGCCCGGCCGTGGAAAGGAGAGCATGCCCGGCGAGGCCAGGGCACCGAAGGTCTTGAGGACCGCCAGAAAGGATCCCGTGCCCGCGCCCGATATCTTCTTCAGCAGCGCGCGCGCCGCCGCTTCGGCCGATTCCGGCGGCAGGACGCATTGATATTGATAGAAGCCGTCGCGGCCATAGCCCCGGTTCCAGTCCTGCACCGCATCGAGGGGGAAGAAGAAGGGCAGCAGATTCTGCCGATAGCGGCGGCGGCCCCATCGCCCGGCCGCCATGTAGGCCGCGTTGAACAGGCGAAGGCTATACCGGTTGAGGAGATGCGCCGGCAGGTCGATCGGCAGGCGCATCGGCAAGGACCCGTGGGCAAGACCGTATCCACCATCCGATGCGTGCCGCGCGCGCATGAAAAGACCGCGCCCGACAGCCGGTCCTTCCGCCAGGCAATCGACCCATGCAACGGTATGCTCCCAAGGCCCGGCGCTTTCGGCCGCGAGCGCATGGAAGCCGTCCAGCGTCTCGAAGGGTATGCGCTCGACCTCCAGCCACGCGCTGTCGATCTGGCGCAGCTCGATTTCCGCCCAGGTGATCGTGCCGGTAAGGCCAAGCCCGCCGATCGTTGCCGCAAACAGGCCGGCGTTCCGTTCGGAGGAGACGAGATGGGTCGAACCGTCGGAGCGCCGGAGTTCGAGCGCCCGTACCCAGCGCCCGATGGTTCCACTGCCATGGTGGTTCTTGCCGTGCACATCGTTGGCGATCATGCCGCCAAGGGTCACATGGCGCGTGCCCGGCATGACAGGAACGACGAACCCGCGCGGCACGGAAAAGCGCAGCAGCGCGTCCAACGAGATTCCGGCCTCGGCTTTCAGTATCCCACCGGTCGCGTCGAAGCCTATCAGGCGATCGCAGCGCGTGAGGTCGAGGAGACAGCCGCCCGGATTGAGGCAGCTGTCGCCATAGGAGCGCCGGCAGCCGACCGTCAGCAGACTGTCATTCGCCGCCGCCTGGGCGATGAGATCCGGCACATCGTCCAGCCAGGATGCATATGCCACGCGATGCCGCGGCCGCGTGACACGCCCCCAGGAGCGGACGGAATCCGTTTCGCTGAATGCTGTCATAGGGCCAGCAGGAACGAAACCGCGACGAACACGCCCAGCGACAGGCTGGAGCGGTCGCGCAGCGCAAACGTGATGGGATCGTCCGGCATCGCGCCGCGATGGGCGAGAATCCAGATGCGGCCGAGCCAGATGGCGAGCAATAGCGGAATCGCCCAAAGCCAGTTCGGGTGCAGGAACGTGTTGCGCTGAAACGCATCCAGCACCAGGAACACGATCATGATGACCAGGGCGGCGATGCCCGAACCGACACCGACCACGAGCGTCAGTGCCGCATCCTCGGCAACGTAGCCGCGTCGCGATAGGGCGTTCGCATGTTCCTGGGAACGCAGCAGCTCGGCGTGCCGCTTGGCAAGCGCCAGGTCGAAGAAGAAGAACATGGCGAAGGTCAGCAGCCATTCCGAAAAACGGTCGCCGGTGAGCGCAATTCCCATCGTCAGCCTGCTGGTGAACAGCATGGCGATCACCAATGCGTCGAGCAGCGGGATCGTCTTCAGATAGACACTGTAAAGGACGGTCAAGGCAACATAGAGCAGAAGGAAACCAGCAAAAGCCGGCGACAGGAGCCAGCCGAGGAAAAGTCCGATGGCGAGTCCGCCCGCCGTGGCCGCGGCCGCATGCGCGATCGGTATGGCACCCCGCGCGATCGGCCGCCGATGCTTCGACCAGTGCCGGCGATCGGCTCCGACATCGCTGAGATCGTTGAACAGATAGGTTGCCGAGACGACGAGTATCAGCACCGCGAAGCCAAGCGGCATGCGGACCAGATCGTCGGCATCGGTCCAGCCGCGATCGAGCAGGAACGGAATGAATATCATCAAATTCTTGGCCCAGTGGTGCGGCCTGACCGCGCGCAGCCAGTCGGACAGCGACGCGGCCGCGCGGCTGAAATCGGCTTCGATCCGTGCCCCCTGCATGCCACCGTCAGCGCGCGCCGATACCGTGACATGCGCGGCGGCCGCGGAAGCGATTGCGGGGTGTTGGCGCCGATCGCCGACGAAGGTGAAACCGCCCCGCCAGCGTGTATCGATTGACGCCGGCAAGGCGTCGTCGGGCGACAGCAGCCCGGCAATACCGGCAAGGGGGCCTTGATGGGCAAGACCGGCGGCGGAATCCGGTAACAGGAACAAGGGCCGGCCGGCCGCATGCTGCGCCTTGAGCCATTCCACCAGTTCGGCGGCAACCGGCAGACCCTGCGGCGCCAGCGCGATCTCTTCCGCCATCGCATCCGTCAAGGAGCGGCGCCTGCCGGAGGCGGTGACGAACGCGCGCCATAGAGCAGCCGTCTGATGCAGCGCGCCCTCGATCAGACGCTCGTGAGCGATGTCGGTCGGAAAGATCGTGCCGCAGGCCGCGATCAGAATCGGACGGTCCGCGGGCGTCACGCCGCCCGGGGAGGAATTGAGGGAGTGGGTGCCGACCGGTTCGCTCTCGAAATTGTCCGGGCCCACGCGGTGCCTCAGGATTCCGGTGCCGACGGCAAGGCCTGTGGCGGGCGATGAGCGATGGCCTGCCCTGCTCCTGGCGCCGATTGATGCCGCGTCATCGCCGCCTCGTCGCGCGCTTGCGCCAGTTCGCGCCGCGCCGCGCGCAATTGCTGGCGCGTATGGCCGCCCGAGAGCCAGGTGGCGAGAGAGCCGAACAGGAAGCCGAAGACGATGGCGCCCAGCGTGAACATGAACAGCGGCGCGCTGATATCCCATGGCAGCGGCCACAGGCTCAAGGAGACTTCCTGCCGGTTCATCAGGGCGAACAGAATCACCAGCAGGGCCACCGGCAATGTGACGATCCAGGCGAGTCGGTTCATGGGCGAATGCTTCCCTTCGATGACCACGTCATGACGTGGTTATGGCGGCAAGCGCCATGCGTCACCCAAAGCAGCGGGGGGCCGCTCAGTTGCTGCCGGGTTCCTTGACCGGCTGGCCAGCAGCCGGGGCGGGGGCGGCCGCGGTCTCGCCGCCGGCGGGCTTCGCCGGACCGTCACTGCGGGCATTGAGGCGGTCGCGCAATTCCTTGCCGGTCTTGAAGAAGGGGACCACCTTCTCATCCACCGCAACGGTTTCACCGGTCCTGGGATTGCGCCCTTTGCGGGCATCGCGCTGCTTTACCGAAAAAGCGCCGAAGCCCCGCAACTCAACGCGATCCGAACGCGCCAGCGC
Organism: Dongia sp.; assembly: GCF_041918875.1. Taxonomy (GTDB): domain Bacteria; phylum Pseudomonadota; class Alphaproteobacteria; order Dongiales; family Dongiaceae; genus Dongia. The sequence goes on along the minus strand of NZ_JAYRUV010000017.1, from coordinate 2,404 downwards.
ATTGGTGATCTCTTCGAAAATGGCCGTGACGATCCGTTCCACATCCCGGTGATAGAGATGCGGATTGAGTTCGCCGATGCGCAGAATCAATTCCGATTTGGTCATCTGTTAGGTCCCCATCCGCCCGCGGCCCGAACGCTCATTTTCCTTGATCATCAGGACCATGGGCGCATCCCCTGCCCATATTGTGGAGGGAAGCGTGCCGGGAAAAATCGGCCTCGTCAAGGATAAGCCGCTCATTTGTCTATGTTTTTTGGCGGAGACCTAATTCCGGAACGGTAACGGGCCGGAAAGGTCGCCCTTTCCGGCCCGTCTTGACCTGTTTTGACGCCTTTAGAGCATCAAATGCGCAACAAAATTACTCAAACTTGAGTTATTCGTCGTCGCCCTTCTTCTTCTTGGCCTTGCTCAAGGCGGCGCCAAGGATGTCGCCGAGGCTGGCGCCCGAATCGGACGAGCCGAATTCGGCCATCGCCTGCTTGTCCTCTTCCATCTCGCGCGCCTTGATGGAGAGCGTGAGCTTGCGGGTCTTGGCGTCGATCTGGGCGATCTTCGCATCGACCTTTTCGCCGACCGCGAAACGGTCGGGGCGCTGCTCGGCGCGTTCACGCGAGAGGTCCGCCTTCTTGATGAAGCCCGGGATGCCGTCGCCGACGGTCACTTCGAGACCGCCATCGGTCACCGCCGTGACGGTGCAGGTGACGACATCGCCCTTCTTCATCGTGCCGGCGGATTCGGCGAAGGTGTCCTTCTTCAGCTGCTTGATGCCCAGGCTGATGCGCTCCTTCTCGACATCGACGTCGAGGAGCTTCACCTTGACCATCTGGCCCTTCTTGTAATCCTGCACGGCTTCCTCGCCGGCACGATCCCAATCGAGGTCCGACAGGTGGACCATGCCGTCGATCTCGCCCGGGAGACCCACGAACAGACCGAATTCGGTGATGTTCTTGATCTCGCCTTCGAGCTCGGAACCGACCGGATGCTTGTCGATGAAGGACGACCACGGATTGTCCATGCACTGCTTCAGCCCGAGGCTGATGCGGCGCTTCGTGGGATCCACGTCGAGCACCATCACTTCGACTTCCTGGCTGGTCGAGACGATCTTGCCCGGATGCACGTTCTTCTTGGTCCAGCTCATTTCGGAGACGTGGACCAGGCCTTCGATGCCGGGCTCCAGTTCGACGAACGCGCCGTAATCGGTGATGTTGGTAACGCGGCCCTTGAGCTTCGCACCGACCGGATACTTCGCGGCAACGCCTTCCCAGGGATCCGCCTCGAGCTGCTTCATGCCGAGGCTGATGCGCTGGGTTTCCGGATTGAAGCGCACGACCTGAACGTTGACGTTCTGGCCGATGTGGAGCGCTTCCGACGGATGGTTGATGCGGCGCCACGCGATGTCGGTGACGTGCAGCAGACCATCGACGCCGCCCAAATCAACGAACGCACCGTAATCGGTGATGTTCTTCACCACACCCTGCAGAACCTGGCCTTCCTTGAGGTTGGCCACCAGTTCGCTGCGGGCTTCCGCGCGGCTCTCTTCGAGCACGGCACGGCGGGAAACAACGATGTTGCCGCGCGCACGGTCCATCTTCAAAATCTGGAACGGCTGCGGCGTGCCCATCAGGGGGCCCACATCGCGCACCGGGCGGATATCGACCTGGCTGCCGGGCAGGAACGCGACGGCGCCGGAGAGGTCGACCGTGAAGCCGCCCTTCACGCGGCCGAAGATCACGCCGGTGACGCGCTGATTGTCCTTGAACTGCTTTTCGAGGGCGGTCCACGCTTCTTCGCGCTTGGCCTTCTCACGGCTCAGCATCGCCTCGCCGTTCTTGTCTTCCATGCGCTCGAGATAGACTTCGACCACATCGCCGATCTTGATCTCGGCCTTGCCGGCCGGGCCGCCGAACTCACGCAGGGCCACGCGGCCTTCGGATTTCAGGCCGACATCGACCAGGGCGAATTCGCCGTCGATGGCGACGACGGTGCCCGAAAGCACCGAACCCTCGAGACCCTGGGCAAAGCCCAGCGATTCTTCGAGGAGGGCTGCGAAGTTTTCCTTGGCAGCGGGAATGTCATGGGCGGCAACGCGGGCCGCAGCGGATTTAGCCATTAGAGAGTAGTTCCTTTCATCGTCATTTTTCCGGCCAGCCGGTTGTCTCCGGCGGTCTGGTGGTCACGCAGTTGAAAAACACGAAACCCGAGGATCCGCGCCCAAAAGCCGTCAGAGCTTGAGGCGCTCCTCCACGATCGCTTTGGCTTTCGCGAAGACCTGATCGATATCGAGATCCGAGGTGTCGAGGTGGACGGCGTCATCGGCCGGCTTCATCGGGGCATCGGCGCGCGCTGCATCGCGGGCGTCGCGGGCCCTGATATCCTCTAAAACCCGGGCGTATATAGCTTCTTC
>NZ_JAYRUV010000016.1:0-137493 GCF_041918875.1 Dongia sp. | reverse complement strand
TCTTCAGCAAAATCAAACAATTCCGCCGCATTGCCATCCGTTACGACAGGCTCGCGCCCACCTATCGCGCCATGGTCGAACTCGCCGCTGCCCGCCTATGGTTGCGGGCTTGTGAGCCCGCAGCCTAATTGGGGTTTCTCCATTTTCGTCTCAATCCATCTCTGACCAGCTATACCCTTTGAGATGAGAAAATCAGGATTGAAAAATAGATAATGAGTGGGATGGCGAAAATCGTGACCAATCCAAACATCAACCTTCTTACTTTGCCCACGGTGCATTAAGTCCAGTAGAAGGTTTCGTCGACTCGTACCTCTAAGAATGTGAATACAGGTCGGGGCTACTGCGAATGGACCGTCCTGATCCCAGTATCCTGAGGTTGGTTTCGCGATACATCATCAGTCTAGAGAAGCGATCATCTCTGACTCTCGCTTTGTTGGGCAGAATATCTAAACTCCGTCTTCCGCGACCGGGTTCTGGAACATTCCGATTTGGATCACCCTCACGGAGTTTGATCGTTTGGCGCGGTGGACTCAGCCTTCATGATGGCAACTACTCCGTCGTACAGCTTTCGAGCAATCATTTCGGTCTTACCACGATCGCCATTCAGGCCCATGGCGCCAGTCTCCGCTTGCCAGAGACAGTCAACTACATCTTCGACGCTGCCATGACGCAAGATCACACCAAATGCCTCGATTGCATACTCACCATACTCATCCCCCGGCCAATCGGAATTGTGAACGCCGATAGGGTCCCACTCCTTTTCGAGAAGCTCTCTCACGTACATTCTGCATTTTGCAGCGAGTTTCCGTGCCATGGTTCGCGTACACTCTCAATGTGGTAAATGGAAGCATCGGTACACCGTCACTACGCCACCGCCTGAGTCGACGAAAACTCGAACATTGTTAATGGGATCGAAATATATATCGACGCCTCAACCGCAGCTGGGAATGCCTGTGTGAATTGTATTCTCAGTCACGCTACGCGTTAATCCCTTTTGCTGCATACGATCTAAAGCGTGCCCACTGTAGAGTCTGTTGCCAACCGTGGCTGGTGAATTGTGTGAAGGTTTGGACCATGGCACGTTCTCAAATCCGAAATGGCGGTTTTCGGTTCCAACTCCCTTGGTGGAGGTCGAGCTTTGACCTCTGACTCCTTTGAAACCAAGAAGTCCCTTTACATCGTCCCAACCCAATGAGGTGCCGCCCCGAGAAGGACCGTTTCTTCCGGTCATCTCAGTCGCTCCTTCCATTGCACAGTCAAATACGCCCTGAGTTAGGGGACAATCATTCATCAACCCTAGAGGGCCAATCCAGCGATACGGGTTCGACCCAACATAGACGTATGTGTTCGGACCTCCCTGCAATCCGATAGGATCAGATTGAACGTATCGAGCTACTGCAGGCGATGCTAAGGCTGCTACAAGGATCATGGCAAAGAAGGTTGCCATGGCGTGATGCAGTTTCATGCTGTCTTCCCTCACTGAACCGCTTTGGCGTTCTTCATTGTATCAAGGTAGCTCGCGTCGGCATTCTGTGTTGGCTCGCGCCATCCGAGCGCTTCGGCCTTGGATCGCCATAGATTGATCTGCTTGCCCAGTTCGATGAGTCCGGCGTGGCGCGCCGGGGAGATATCCTTCGGCTCCGGATATTGGTCGATGAACTGGCTCTTCATCATTCGGTAATTGGCTGAACTGAGATGAAGCATGGCACGCACGTCCCTGGGATCATGCGCCAGGGCGAGCTTCGCAACGGCAATACGTTCCTTCTCCAGGCCTTGCTGACTGAAGAACTCCATCCGCGTACTCATCATAACGACCACAGTATCTTTCCTGGTCAGTGGTCGCAGGCAGATGCCATTTTCGATGACCGCAGGCTCGATCTGCATTTGCGTTTGATAGGATGCGTCCTGTGTCGGCCCAGCGCCGTCTGTCGTTTCATCGATTTCCGCCGTGGCTGCCACTCTCATGGAGGTTCTTTATGACCTCACGAAGTGAGCCGTCCATATGTTCGCTCGTGCGATCGCCGTCGAATTCCGCGACCGCAACATACGCTGCATCGCCGTCTGCCGGGGCTTTATACGCAGGCTGCACGGCATGCGCGAGGTCGACTTGCTGACCAATTGCGGTGGCGACATTTCAGAAGCCGCCCTTGCCGCGCAGCGGGGGCGCACGTGCGAGCCGGAAGAGATCGCACACGGAACTGTTTCTTGGCAGCAATGAGGCGGGCTTCGTCAGCGGGACGGATCTCTTCGTCGAAAATTACGTCACAGGCAATTGAGCTATGTGCGGCTTGAGCCATAGGCGGGGGTTACGCCGCAAAGTGCGCGGCGTGCCTGGGAAAAAGCGACGTCAGGCCAAGGAGTACATGGGTGGCCAGTTCCTCTCGGGAAAGGCCGTCGGTGCCCGTCAGCAATTCCAGCCACAAGCCTTGTGACAGAGCGGCCAACGTCTTGGCGCAGCGCGTGGCGTCGAGCCCGGCATAGCCACCCTCGGCAATAACGGCCGCGCATAGATCGCGTAAGGTCACGTCGTGAACGGCGTCGGCCGCCGCACAGACAGCGCGATATTTCGGCCGGGCCCTCACCTCGCTCCAGAAAGCGAACCACACGGAAACCTTCCTCCGTTGACATAGATCGGGCCGGAAATACGAGATTAGAAAGGCGCGCAGGCGGGCGGCGGCGTCGTTCTCCGGCACGGCAGCGATATCGGCCCGCCACGCCGCTTCGAACTCCGTCGACATATGCGCCAGAGTGGCGGTAAAGAGCGCGTCCTTGCCGTCGAAATATTGCGTGATCGAGCCCACCGCCATGTCGGCGGAGCGGGCGATGTCGGGGACGGTCGTGTCGACGATCCCCTTCCGGCTGATGCAGTCGATGGTAGCGTCGATCAATTGCCGCCGCCGTGCCTGACGCTTGGCCGCCAAGGCCTCCGGGTTCGCCCGCCGGCGACCGATCGTTGCGGTGGATAGTTCGCTCTGCATGCGGTTCATGGGCCGAAGCTTGGCCCTTTGCCTCCCTGCTGTCAATTATTATGAATGAATGTTCATTCATAATAATTGACTCAACGGACTTCTTGGGGCCAGCATGGTGGCAATGCAAGGAGAGGTGCCATGGTCACAACGGAAACAGCCGCTCACCCAAACGCCGGTACCCGCGCCGGCGGCCGCCAGGCGCGCGTGGCGGCCAGGCGGGCTCAGGCCAAATCAACGGCTGTACGCCCTGGGCTGCCGGGCGGAACCTATCGCCCGCTGAGCGAGTGCGACATGCAACGCATCCACGCGACGGCGCTCGACATCCTCGAGCAGATCGGCATGGGCGAGGCGCCGGCGGAACTGAAGGCGATCGCAGTTGCAAAAGGGTGTCGGCTCAGCGACCCGGGTCGCCTGCTCTTTCCCCGTGCCCTGGTCGAAGACATGATCGGGATTGCAGCCAAGGAACTCTACTATCATGGGCGCAAGCCGGGGCAAGACGTGCATAGCTGCGGCGCGCGCGTCTTCTTTGCGACATCCGGCGAGGCGGTCCGTGTTGTCAACCCGGAGACCGGCGCCTATCGACCTTCCACGCTGGTCGACCTCTACGATTTCTTCCGCATGGCGGACTATCTCGAGCATATCGACTTCTGCGGGCAGACCGTCATCGCCAATGACATCTGCGAGGATGCGCGGTTGCATGCCATCAACATCGCCTATGCCGGTGCCGCCGGCACCACCAAGCCCTTCAGCGTTTCGCTAGCCGACGCCGGGACGGTGGGCGACGTCGTCGCCTTGTGGGACACGATGCTGGGTGCCGAAGGGGCATTTGCAAGGGCACCCTTCGCCGCGATCGGGCTCTGCCCCATCGTCTCGCCCCTGCGCTTCGGGCCGGACACGACCGGCGTCCTCTTGGAGGCTGCCCGCCGGGGTGTTCCGCTTTCCACCTGCACCGCACCGCAGGCCGGCGCCACAGCCCCTGCGGCACTTGCCGGCGCGCTTGCGCAATGTACGGCGGAAGCGCTCGCCATCGTCGTTGTCGCCAATCTCGTCAATCCCGGCACGCCGGTCGATTTCGGCCCCTGGACCTTCGTCGCCGATCTGCGCACCGGTGCCTTCACAGGCGGCAGTGGCGAGGAAGCGGTGCTGCAGGCGGCAGCCGGTCAGATTGCGCGCTTCTACGGCCTGCCGGGAATCGTCGCCGCCGGCATGACCGATGCCAAACGGCCCGACTATCAGGCCGGCTACGAAAAGGGCCTGACGATTGCCTTGAGCGCACTGGCCGGCAGCAACATGATCGGCGAATGCGCCGGCATGATGGGGAGTCTGCTCGGCTGCTCGCTGGAATCGATGCTGCTCGACAACGACCTGGTCGGTGCCGTGCAGCGGACCCTGCGCGGCATCGAGGTGAATGACGAGACGCTATCCTTCGAAACGATCCGCGAGAGCGTGATGGGCGCCGGACACTATTTCGGCAGCCCGCAGACGCTGCGCCTGATGCAGTCCGAGTTTCTTTATCCCAAGGTTGCCGACCGGACGCCGCTCTCGGAATGGGAATATCGCGGCGCACCTGAAATCGTTGCCACCGCGCGCACCGAGGTAAAGAAGATCATGGCCAGGCACTACCCTGATCACATCGACCCGGCGCGCGACCGGATCTTGCGCGAGCGCTTTCCCATACGTCTCTCGCCTGAGGAGATGCGCCCCGGCAACAGCCGCTGGTAAGGACCTTTATCGGGCGGATGAGTTGGCGCGATCGAAGAACTCGCGAAGAACTCGCCCATAGTCGCCTATGGTTGCGGGCTTATGAGTCCGCAGCCTAGCCTCACCACCACAATCCATCAGCAACGCGCTATCCTATTTCCCCCAACCGTTCCCGTTGATTTCCTGCAGGCGACCCCGCCGACCGAACGTTCCTTAGTTCGAGTCCTTCGAACCGACCCTGCCTCCGCGCGCCCATTGCAAGGCCTACCGCACCCAGCGGTGGCGAATGCACTTGCGCCGCTCGGGAGCTGCCGTCGGTCCTGGGCGGCTTTCCCAGGAACGCGTCCCTCGAACCCCATCCGTGATTCGGGAATTACCCACACGCGCGTCGTCTGGTTAGCTAATTGCCTAGAATTTGAGTCGGGATCCGACGCTTACTCAGCCTCTAACTGTTTGACTTCGTTTTGTCATCCGATTCCACTAATATCGACGTTCACAATGCTGCCCGAACTCAGCGTCGTCGCAAAGCTGCCCACGTCGCCAAGGCATTTGCGCCAAAGCCTGCTACTCCGAGGCTCATCAAGCCCGGCCAAATGATGGGTGCCGCGTTGGCGAGGCCGACAGTGCTCAGGGCACTGACCATGAGCCTTGGCGGCGGCGCAAGCTCCAGAACAATGAAGCCGACAGTCGAATACCAGAGCAAGGCGAACAAGCGCCTCATCACTTGATCTGGCTTATCGAGTTTCATGAGAGACGCCGCGTGCTCGATACGCCGCGAAGTGGCAGCCACAAATCGATTGAAAGTAAGTGAGACTGCGATGGCGATCAGCAAGTATGCCAATGCAAGGAATGTCGAGAGGGATGCTCGGGGAATCTGGACGAGATCGAGACGAGACGATCTCAACACAAGGACAACCAGCGTAAGCCCGGAGATCGCGCCTGCTTGGATGAGCGCGGCAATCAGACCAGCTTGGAACAGCCTGAGCATTTCACCAATCTTGTCGCTTAAGTGGCGACGCGCTCCAGCAGAGCCAATAGTCTCTCCAAAATCTCGATCGGTCGCGGCGGACACCCAGGAATGTGGAGATCGACCGGCACGACGCCGGCAACCCCGCCTTCGACCGCATAACTGCCGGAGAAGCAACCACCGTCCAACGCGCAATCGCCGACGGAAACCACCCATTTGGGATTGGGCATGGCTTCGTAGGTCCGCTTCAGCGCGTCGCGCATGTTCTTGGCAACCGGTCCGGTCACCAGCAGGACGTCGGCATGGCGCGGCGAGGCGACGAAACGGATGCCGAAGCGCTCGACGTCGTAGAAGACGTTGTTGAGCGCGTGGATCTCTAGTTCACAACCATTGCAGGATCCGGCATCGACTTCGCGGATCGAAAGGCTGCGGCCGAGGCACTTGCGCCCTGCCCGGCCGAGCGCCGCGGCGAGTTCCGCGACCGCCGCATCGTCGGGCCGCGGCGCGCGCTCGGTGAATGGTGATCGGAACAGGCTCTCCAGCAGCAGGGTTCTCATGGCGTCACCCGGTCAAAGATCGTGGCCCGAATATGAGCAGTTGAACGACTTATTGCAGAGCGGGAAGTCCGCGACGATATTGCCCTCGATCACGGCTTCCAAGAGCGGCCACTGGAACCACGATGGATCGCGCAGATGGCAGCGGGCCACGGCGCCCTTCTCGTCCAGTCTGAGCCAGGCGAGGACATCGCCGCGAAAGCCTTCGACGATGGCCATGCCTTCCCGCTGCTCGGCTGCCGGTGCCGGTTCGCTGCGGATGGCGCCGGACGGCAGCGCGTCGAGGATCTGTTCGATCAGGCGTACGCTCTGTTCGACCTCGCGAATGCGGACCCAGACGCGGGCGTTCACGTCGCCGTCGGGGAGTTCTGGAACCTCGAAGCTGAGCACATCGTAGGGCGGCATGCGCAGCGCACGCCGCGCGTCGAAACGCCGGCCCGAGGCGCGACCCACGAAGCCGCCGGCGCCGTACTGCCGTGCGAGTTCGGGCGAAAGGGTGCCGGTTCCCACGGTGCGATCCTGCAGCGACGCCGTGTTATCGTAGATCGCGATCAGCTTGGGCAGCCGCTGGCGAATCTCGGCGACCGCGGCCCGCATGCCGGCCGCACCGTCGCGATCGATGTCGGCGGTGACGCCGCCGGGCACAATCCGGTCGCGCATCAACCGGTGGCCGAAAACGGCATCGGCAGCCCGCAGCACTCGCTCGCGCAATGCGCCGCAATGGGCATGCATGATCGAGAACGAGGCGTCGTTGCAGATCGCACCGATATCGCCGAGATGATTAGCCACCCGCTCGAGCTCGGCCATCAGCGCGCGCAGCCAAGCCGCGCGTGGCGGCGCCTCGGTTCCCAGCGCCGCTTCGGCGGCGCGGGCGAAGGCCAGCGCATAGGCGACGGTACTGTCGCCGGAGACCCGCCCGGCCAGCCGCGCCGCCTGGTCGAGACCGGCACCGCAGAGCAGGCTCTCGACCCCTTTATGCGTGTAGCCTAAGCGCTGCTCCAGGCGGACGACCGTCTCACCGTTGGTGGTGAAGCGGAAATGTCCGGGCTCGATGATGCCGGCATGAACCGGCCCGACGGCAATTTCGTTCAGGCTCCGTCCCTCGGCAGGCAGGAACGCATAGGGCGGCTCCGCGCGGTCGGGCAGCGGCGCACCGAGGGGATGACGTTTACCCCACTGCCCGTGATCGAGCCAGGGCCTCAAGTCGGGCAAGCCTTCCGGCTCGAGGCCGAACAGATCGCGGATCGCGCGTTCCAGGCGCAGCGCCGGCGGATGCAACCGGCCGACCGAAGGATAGCGCCGGTCTGGGCAAGACAGGCTGATGACCGCGACCGTTTCTCCCTCGAGCAGCGCCATATGGACGGTGTCCGTCTCGGCCCAGAGCGCGAGCAGCGTGCAGGCGCCATCGGCCAGCCCGATCAAGGCCGTGCTCCAAGCGGGCGTGTCGACTACAACGCGCGGATACGGCATGTGCCGCGTGACGGGGCGGCCATCAGTGAGAAGTTCGTTCAGCATCGCCATGCGCGCGGCCTATCCGAGGAGTTGGGCGACATGCTGGAACCAGGAGACCAGCGGTCCGGGCAGGAAGATTCCCGCGGCCAGCACCACGGCGAAATGCGCATACATCGGGAGGTAGGATGCATGCGTCGGCGCCGCGGTGCCCTCCGGCTCGCCGAAGGCCAGTCCGCCCAGCCGCAACATCAGCGCCCCGAAGCCGACCAGGAGCCCGAAGACCAGCAGGATCGCTAGCAAGGGCTCGCGGGCGAAGGTCGAGCTCACGATCAGGAACTCGCTCATGAACACGCCGAATGGCGGCAGGCCGGCGATGGCGAGCACGCCGATCACCAGCCCCCAACCGAGGCTTGGATGACTCTCGGTCAGGCCGCGGATGTCGGCGATCTTCTGCGTGCCTTTCACCTGGGCGATGTGGCCCACGGAATAAAAGATCGCCGACTTGGTCAGGCTGTGCATGACCATGTGCAGCAGGCCGGCGAAGTTGGCGAGCGGGCCGCCCATGCCGAAGGCGAAGACGATGATCCCCATATGCTCGATCGAGGAGTAGGCGAACATGCGCTTGATGTCGCGGCGCCGGTACAGCATGAACGCGGCGAAGATCAGCGAGACCAGCCCCATGGTCACCATCAGCGGCCCGGGTGCCAGGGCCTCCGGGCTGGCGGCGAGCATGATCTTGAAACGCAGCACGGCATAGAGGGCCACGTTCAGCAGCAGCCCGGACAGCACCGCGGAGATCGGCGTCGGGCCTTCGGCGTGGGCGTCGGGCAGCCAGGCGTGCAGCGGGGCGAGGCCGACCTTGGTGCCATAGCCGAGCAGCAGGAAGATGAAGGCGAGGTTCAAGAGCGCCGGCTCGAATGCGGCGGCATGCTGGATCAGCACCGTCCAGACCATGGCATCCTGGCCTTCGCCAACGACTGGGCGGGCGGCCATGTAGACCAGGATCGTGCCGAACAGCGCGAAGGCGATGCCGACGCTGCCGAGGATGAAGTATTTCCAGGCGGCTTCGAGCGCTTCGTGGGTGCGGTAAATTCCGACCATCAGCACGGTCGTCAGGGTGGCAAGCTCGACCGCGACCCACATCAGGCCGATGTTGTTCGACACGAAAGCGAGGTTCATGCCGAACATCATGATTTGGAACATCGCATGGTAGAAGCGAAGATAGATCGGGGTCAGCCGGCCGGTCTCAAGCTCATGGGCGATATAGCTGGCACTGAAGATGCTGGTGGTGAAGGCGACCACCGCGTTCAGCACGATGAACACGACGTTGAGGTCGTCCACCAGCAGGTATGCGCCGGGCTCCGGCCGCTCGCCGACCAACAGCGAGAGTGCCGCCAGGAGGGTGAGGCCGCTCGCCAACAGGTTCAACCGGGCCGTGATCCGGTAGCCCGGCAACGCCGCCAGGATCGCGGCGGCGGCGATCGGGATCAACAGGACGGCGGAAACCGCGTGCTGGGAAAACATCGTCATCGCCGTTCACCCCGGAAGTCGTCCAAGGCATGGTCGTCCACCGTATCGAACCGCTCGCGGATCCGGAACAGGAAGACACCGATGACGATGAAGGCGATCAGGATCGAGAAAGCGACGCTGATCTCGACCACCAGGGGCATGCCCTTGGCGCCGGTCGCCGCCAGCACCAGGCCGTTCTCCAGCGACATGAACCCGACCACCTGACTGACCGCGTTACGGCGCATGATCATCATGAGCAGGCCGAGCAGCACGACCGAGAGCGCCATGGCCAGGTCCTCGCGCGCGAGCGGATCGGCACTGGAAGTGACCCGGAGCATCAGCACCATGGAGAGCGTGACGAGGCCGATGCCGAGCAGCATGGTGGTGCCGATGCCGGCGACCGTCTCAATGTCGCGATGAATGCCGAGCTTCTGGATCATATTGTGGAGCGCCACGGGAATCACGATGCCCTTGAACACCAATGCGATCGCCGCCGTCACGTAGAGATGCGGCGCGCCCTGGATGAACGCCTGCCAGGCGACCGAAAGGGCGAGGACGACGGCCTGCAGCGCGAAGACGTTGAGCAGCGCATAGAGCCGGTTCTGGTACAGCATCAGGAAGCTCACCAGCAGCACGCCACCGGCGAGGAGATGCGCGACATCGAAGGCGAGCCGATGCATCAGAGACTCCTCGATACGAATAGCAGCAGCACGCCGAGCAGCCCCAGCATGAGCGCCGCGCCAAGGAACTGCGGGACCCGGAACACCCGCATCTTCGCGGTCGCGGTCTCCAACAGGGCCAGCGCGGCGCCGCAGGCGGTCAGCTTCAAGCCATAGACGGCGAGGCCCAGCGCGTAAGCCGCGAGGCCCGCGGTCGAGCCGGTGAGTTGCCACGGCGCGAAGACCGATGCAATCAGCGAGACATAGAGCAGCAGCTTCAGCGCGGCGGCGAGCTCGATCATCGCCAGATGCCGGCCGGAATATTCGAGCACCATCGCCTCATGCACCATGGTCAGCTCCAGATGGGTCGCTGGATTGTCGATCGGGATCCGGGCATTCTCGGCTAGCGACACGATGATCAGCGCGACCAGCACCATGCCGAGCGAGACGCGCAGCCCCACCGCGTTCGAGGCCAAGTAGGCGGCAATGGTGGAGAGCTGGGTCGAGTTTGCCAGCAAGGCCAGGGTGAAGATCACCATCAGCATCGCCGGCTCCGCCAACGTCGCGATCATCACCTCGCGGCTGGAGCCGATGCCACCAAAGCTGCTGCCCACGTCCAGGCCGGCGAGGGCCAGGAAGAAGCGCGCGCTGCCCAGGAGCGCCACGATCGCGATCAGGTCGGCGGTCCAGCTGAACATCAGGCCTGTCGCGAAGGTGGGAACCAGCGCCGCTGCGACCCAGGTGGTCGCGAACACGAGATATGGCGTCGCACGGAACAGCCAGGAAGCGTTTTCCGGCAGCACGACCTCCTTGCGCAGCAGCCGGAGGAGGTCGCGATAGGGCTGAAGGACCGATGGGCCGCGGCGGCGCGCGAGGCGTGCCTTGGCCTTGCGGACGAAGCCGGTGAGCAACGGTGCCGCCGCCAGCACCAGGGTCATCTGAGCCCCTTGAACCAGGATGTCCGGGATCACGGCCATAGGGTCAGCGCGATCAGCAGGAGGATGAGCGAGCAGAAGACCAGCGTGAGATAGCGCCGGATGGTCAGGAACTGCAGCCGATTGAGCTGGCCGGCCGCGAACGACACCGCAGCAACGATCGGCGCATAGAGATTCTCCCAGATCAAGTCATGGACCACCAGGGTGAACCGGGCCGGGCCGGTCTCTCCCGGCCGGGGCATCTCGACCTGCTCCCTGGCGCGGAACACCACAGTGCCGAACACCCGCACGAGCGGCTGCGCGAAGCTGCCGGCGGTGTATTGCATCGCCGCGGTCAGCTCGGGAAAGCCGCAGCCCCAGAGCGGCGCCCGGCGGACTTCCCGCGAGGCCAGGCGATGGATGGAGAAGGCCGCGAGCGACGCGGCGGCCGCCACGAACAGAAAGACCAGCAACCCGTTATAGGAGCTGTGGCTCTCGGCAATCGGAATGACCGAGAGCCAGGCGATGTGGGTCTGCACCGGCATCCTCGCCCCGAGCAGCATCTCGACCGCCGCCGAGAAACCGTCGATGGCGAAGCCGGGAAGGATGCCCGCCAGGATGCAGAGGCCCGCGGGGACCAACATCCCCGCCAGCGAGCAGCGGTCAACCTCGGCCGCTTCCGCCAAAACCGCAGTCCTTGCCCGGCCGAGGAAAGTCATGCCGAAGGCCCGGACGAACGACGCCGCCACCAACGCGGCGGAGAGTGCCAACAGGCCGCCCACCGCCGGCACCAGTATCTTCAGCCCCCATTGCGGCAGGTCGGGGCTCTGCAGGATCGCCTGGAACACCAGCCACTCCGAGGCGAACCCGTTCGACGGCGGCAGCGCCGAAGCGGCAATGCAGCCGACCAGGAAGGCAAGGCTGGTGAGCGGCATCCGGTGGATCAGGCCGCCGAGCTTCTCCATGTCCCGCTCGCCCGTCGCGGTTAGCACGGCGCCGGCGCCGAAGAACAGCAGGCTCTTGAAGGAGGCGTGGTTAAAGACGTGAAACAGCGCGGCGGTCAGGGCCAGGGCAGCAGCCGCGTTCATGCCGTTGGCCCGGAACGCCAGCGCCAGGCCTAGGCTGACGAAGATCAGGCCGACATTCTCGATCGTGCTGAAGGCGAGCAACCGCTTCAAGTCGTTCTCGAGCTGAGCGTGCAGGATGCCCATGACCATGGTCACGCTGCCCGCCAGCAGCACAACGACGGCGCACCACCATTCCGGCGCGCCCAGGAGGTCGAAGGCGACCCGGATGAAGGCGTAGATGGCGATCTTGGTCATGACGCCGCTCATCAGCGCCGAGACGTGGCTCGGCGCCGCCGGATGGGCGAGCGGAAGCCAGACATGCAAGGGAATCAGGCCAGCCTTCGATCCGGTGCCTAGGAGGACGAGGATGAGCCCGAGGCCGGCGACGAAGGGCGTCGGCTGCGCGGCGCGGATGGCGTCGAAGCCGTAGCCGCCGTCGGAGCCGGACAGCAGGCCGAAGGCGAGCAGCAGGGTGAGCGTGCCGAAGCTCGCCATGAGAAGATAGATATAGCCGGCGCGCCGGTTCTCCGCGTCGCGATGATGCGCCATCACCAGGGCCCAGGACATGACGGACATCAGCTCCCAGGCGAACAGGAAGGTGAAGGCGTCATCCGCCAGTATGACCAGGTTCATCCCGGCGAGGAAGGCCGGGAAAAACGGCAGGATCCGATGCGGCGCCGGGTCATGCCGCCCGTAGCCGAGGCCGTAGAGGCTAGCCAAGGCGCCGCCGAGATTCACCACGATAAGGAAGAACGCGGCGAGCGCATCCAGCCTGAAATGCACGCCGATCCACGGCAGACCGAGCGGCAGCGCCAGGACCGATGCGGGGACCGATGCGGGAACCGAACCCTGCAGCAGATAGTTTGCGCCGGAGGCCAACGCCAGAACGCTGACGATCAGCGCTGCCGCATAGATCACGCGGGTCGCTACAGCCGAGCGGCCGAGTGCGATCGCCAGCACGCCGATGGCCAGAAATCCGACGGCCGACCAGCAGGCGAAGGCGACCGGCGGCATTTAGGCCTCGGCCTTCCGGCGCTCCGCCGACCTTGCGCCGCCGCGCCTTGGCTTGGTGATGTCAGACACGGCCGTGAGACGGACACCGCGTCCACCCGCCATGCTGGCGGCGCCTTCGCCGATCAGTTCGATCCCAGCGCCGTCGAGCGCGGCCACCAGCTTTGTCAGCGAGTCCACATTGCCACGGATCGTGCCCTCGCTGGTCTCCATGCGCTGGATGGTCGGCACCGACAGCCCCGACAGCTCGGCAAGCCGTCGCTGGTCGATGGCGAGCAGGGCCCTGGCAGCCCGAAGCTGTGCGGCAGTGATCACGATGGTCGACCGCCTATTGAATATGAAAATTCAATATCAGCGTATGCATTGTGCTATGGCATCGTCAACAATTGATATTTGAAACTTCATCGCCTTCGGCATAGGTGCGATGACATACTTCAGTCGTCCGATCTGCTATTTGCCTCAAACGTGACTCGTTACCTGCCGCCTCTAAGCACCTAAGTGCATGATTCAAATAGGTCTACCGATTCGCTATTAACCGGGTCTGACATCGATAAAAATGAGGGCCCAACCGGACGGTGCCCTCGTTCGATCCGACAGTTACTCGGCCGCTTGCGCGGCTGGAATCGGTGCGCCCCGCCGAAGCTTCTGACCGGTGAAGCTGCGCGTTTCGGGGATTGGAATGCCGACCTCCTCAAACTGCGACATCAGCTCGGCTTTGCGCTGCCTCAACTGTTCGCCCAGCGAATCCATATCCAGGCCCGCCGCGCGGGCCTGGGTGAACAGACCTTCCGAGCGCATCTCCTCCTCATGGACATGGTGCTCGATCTGTTCGGAGAGAACCTTGACTTTCGCATCGTAGAATTCATCGACTGGCGAACCAGCCTCGATTTCGGCGATGAGGATCTTGGCGCCGTCATGTTCGACATAGGCTTCCTGCAGCAAATCCTCTTTCACCGCTTCCTTGCAAGCTGGATAGAAGATCTCTTCTTCGATCAAGGCATGAATCGTGAGTTCCATGCAGATATGCTTCGCCAGCAGAGCCTTCCGCTCCGCCTTGCGGGCTTTTTCGAACGATCGGAATAATCCTTCGACCTTGCGGTGATCTTCCTTGAGGAGGGCAATCGCATCCAATTTCGCACGAGCCACGTCAAGTCTCCATCTGGCTAGGCGCACCAGGCGCGGGCTGAACCGGACGCCATCCGGCCCAGATATGAAAGGGTGAATTCGATTGCCGCCGATGCGTTCCCGACGCCGGCACGAATTCGGCCGATACCGCCGGAGGTTTAGCGAGCGTCGCTGCGGAACGAGCCCAATATCCGACATTCGGTGTTTCAGCCTCAACGGGCCGGTGTCATGCCTTGCGCGGCGTCGCGCGCAGGAGGCGATCGGTCAGGGCCGGCGGCAGCGTTCCGAACAGCCAGGCAATGAAAGCCGTCGGCCACGGAAAGGATATCCGCGCGCGATTGCAGGCGAGGCCGTTCTGAATGATGCGCGCCGCCTTATCGGCTGGCATGAGAAAGGGCATCGGAAAGTCGTTGACCGCTGTCATCGGGGTGACGACGAAACCCGGCATGATGACGCTGACGCCTATCCCCCGGTCGGCCACCGCACCGCGCAGCCCTTCGCCCCACACTTTGACGGCCGCTTTCGAGCCGCAATAGGCCGGTGCGCCTGGAAATCCGCGCTGGCCCGCCAGTGAGGCCATGATACCGATTTGACCCGCGCCCTGTACCATGAGCAAAGGCAGGGCCGGCAGAACCGTGTTGAGAACGCCGTCGACATTGACCGCGAAGATCGCCCTCACCTGGGCATCGCTTTCGACGCCGGCATGCGTACCGCCGGAGATGCCGGCATTGGCGATCACCAGATCGAGCGGGCACCGGCGATGCGACCGGCCGATCCAATCCGCCATCGCTTCGGCGGCGGTGACGTCGATCGCTTCCGTTGCGACGGCAGCTCCTTTCGCCCGGCATGCAGCGGCAACGGAGTCGAGCAATTCGGCGCGACGCGCACCGAGATGAAGCTGCACATCCGGTGCCGCGTAGGCGTAGGCCAGCGCCTCCCCCAGGCCGGAACTGGCGCCTGTAATCAGGATCGACCTGAAGTCCCTATTCATGTGACATCCAATTCTTGCCTGAGACCGGAACTTCTGCGCATTTCCGCCCGACTTGCCAGCCGCCGCAGCTTCCGGGATGATAGCGGCGCTTTGCAAGGGGGATAAATTGTCGATTGCCAGCATGACCGGATTCGCGCGTACCAGTGGCGCGGTTGGGGACTTCCTGTGGACCTGGGAGCTGAAATCGGTCAATGGCCGCTCGCTCGACGTGCGCTGCCGCGTGCCGCAAGGCTTCGAAGCGATGGATGGCGCCGTCCGCCAGGCCGCGGCGGAACATCTGAAACGCGGCAACCTCTCGGTCAATCTCAGCGTGGATGAGATCGCCAGCCGGGGTCGCCTCACGGTCAACCGCGAGGCCCTGGATCAGATCCTGGACCTGGTGGGCGAAATGAAGGGTCGGGTCGATGCCGCCCCGCCTAGCCTCGATGGGTTGCTTGGGCTGAAGGGAGTACTCGAGATCGACACACCGCCGGTCGACGAGGCAACGATGGTCGAGCGGCAGCGGGCGATCGAAGCGGGCCTTCGGCAGGCAATGGCCGAGCTCGGCGCCATGCGCCGGGTCGAGGGTGCGCGGCTTGCCGGCATGATTCTGTCGCATCTCGACGAAGTCGAACGGCTGCGCGTTGCGGCGGTGGCCACCGCCAGTGCGCAGCCCGGCAACATCCGCCAGCGCCTGGAAGAGCAGTTGAAGCAATTGATACCGGAAGGCGTTCCAGTCGATCCCGAGCGGCTGGTGCAGGAGCTGGCCATCATCGCGGGTCGCGCCGATGTGCGCGAGGAGATCGACCGGCTGGCGGCCCATGTCGAGGCCGCGCGCGACCTCATTGCCAAGGGTGGCGCCGTCGGCCGCAAGCTCGACTTCCTGTGTCAGGAATTCAACCGCGAAGCCAACACACTCTGCTCCAAGGCTGCCGATCTTGCCTTGACCAACCTCGGGATCGAGCTTAAGGCAGCGATCGAACAGCTGCGCGAGCAGATTCAGAACATCGAGTAAGAGTGCGATCCGTGTCCGAAGCGTTGTCGAGCCATTCCGGTTTCATCGAAATCCGCCGCCGCGGCCTGATGCTGGTGCTCTCCTCGCCCTCGGGTGCCGGCAAGACGACGATCTCGCGCCGGTTGCTTGAACTGGAGTCGCAGCTGGCACTTTCGGTCTCGGCGACGACGCGCGCCAAGCGGCCGGGCGAAACGGCCGGTGTCGATTATCATTTCGTCGACGCCACGGAATTCAACCTGATGATCAACCGCGGCGACTTTCTGGAATACGCCAAGGTGTTCGACAATTACTACGGCACGCCAAAGGCGCAGGTGGCCAAGGAAATCGCCCGCGGACGCGATATTCTGTTCGATATTGACTGGCAAGGCACGCAACAGCTGGCCCACAATGCGCGCGAAGATCTGGTCAGCGTCTTCGTCTTGCCGCCCTCCACGCGCGAGCTGGAACGCCGCCTGCACAGCCGGGCCCAGGACAGCGCCGAAGTGGTAGCCAAGCGCATGGCCAAGGCGGCCGACGAGATGAGCCATTGGGCGGAATACGATTACATCATCGTCAATCACGATATCGATTCGAGCGTGGACAGCGTCCGCGCCATCCTGCGCGCCGAGCGGCTGCGCCGGCAGCGGCAGGTCGGCCTGACCGATTTCGTCAAAGGCCTCAGAGAGGGCCAATAGAGCGCGCACCCGCAACCCGCCTCGCCTTGAAGGCGCGCGCCAGCGTGCAGAACTGCTCGATGCTCAATTCCTCGCCCCGCGCCGTCGGGGCGATGCCGGCAGCCAACAGCACTTCTTCTGCCTGGGGCAAGACCTGGCGCAGCGACTGGCGCAGCATCTTGCGGCGCTGTCCGAAGGCAGCGGCCGTCACTTTTTCCAGCACGGCCGCATCGGCGGGGAACAGTGGTTCGGATCGCGGGACGAGTTGAACCACGGTCGAGGTGACCTTGGGGGGTGGCGTGAACGCACGCGGCGGCACATCGAACAGGCGCTTTACTTCGGCCCGCCATTGCGTGGCGATGGTGAGGCGGCCGTAATCCTTGGTGCGAGGCCTGGCCAGCAGACGGTCGGCCACTTCCTTCTGGAACATCAGCGTCAGGCTGGTGAAGGCTGTACCCGCCTCGAGCCACGCCATCAGGAGCGGCGTTGCGACATTGTAAGGGAGATTGGCGACGATCCGCCGCGGCGCGGTCCCGAGCTTGCTCGCATCCACTTTGAGCGCATCGCCCTCGATGATCTGCAGGCGCCCCGGATATGCCGCCGAAATTTCCGCAAGCACGGGCTGAAAGCGGCGATCCCGCTCGACGACGATTACTTCACGGGCGCCATGGTCCAGCAACGCCCTTGTGAGGCCGCCGGGACCCGGACCGATCTCGATCACGCTCCCCTTGTCCAGGGGCGCTGCAGCACGCGCTATCCGTCCGGTCAGGTTGAGATCGAACAGGAAGTTCTGGCCCAATGCGCGGTTGGCGCTGAGACCGTGGCGGGCGATCACCTCGCGCAGGGGCGGCAGAGGCAGTGCGACACCTTTGTCGCCGCTCATAGGCGGATATCGATCACCGCAGCGCGCCGCAGGTCCGAGAGATAGCCGCGCGCCAGCGTATCCAGGCGCTGGCGGCCGAGCCGATCGGCGACACTGACGCGGGACAGGGCCGCATCGTCACCGCTACCCCGGTTACAGACGACATAGATGCCAACGCCGCGCGCAGAGCGGATGGGCGGGCTGGGCTCTCCGATCGGCTGATTGAGCGCGTAAGGCTGCACCTCGGGCGGCAGGTCGTTGACGAGTACATTACCGAGACTGCGATGAACGCCCGGCTTGGCATCGGGTGCCACATTGTTCATGTCGGCACATGATTGCACACGCGGAATCAAGGTATTGGCCTGTGAAATGGCCTTGTCGACCTCGGATTCGGCGGCATTTGCCGGGAGCGACCACAGGATCTGCTCCATCTCGACCGTACCGGCGGCGACATTGCGCGCATCGATAATACGCGTCGAGCGCACCAGGAAGACATAATACCCGCCGGCGCCACGCACCGGCCCGCCGATCCGGCCGGGCGGCAAGGACTGCACCACCTGAGCGACGGACGGGTCGAGCATGTCGAGCCGCACCCAGCCCCAATCGCCACCGCGGATGGCCCCTTGATCCTGCGAAAATTCGCTGGCCAGCGCCGCAAAATCCGCGCCCTGCTCGAGCTGCTCCTTGAGGCGCTGCGCGGATTGCTGCACGCTGGCCTCGCCGCCACCGCCCGACGACAGGTAGATTTGCGAAAGCCGATACTCGGTCTGACCCTGCGCCGCCTGGATCGCGGCCAGCGCCTGATCGATTTCCTCATCGGTAATCTTGACCTGCGAGCGCAGCCGGCGCTGAACGAGGCGCGCCCAGCTCAGTTCGGTCTTGATCTGGTCGGCCAGCACGTCGATCAGAATGCCGTTGCTCTGCAACGTGGCGGCGAATTCGTCCGTGGAAAGACCGTTCCGCTTGGCGATATCGTCGATGCGCCGCTGAACTTCGGCGGCGGCAACGGGAATGTTCTGCCGCTTTGCCTCCTGCGACTTCAGCCTTTCGTCGATCATGGTGCGCAGCAATGTGGGCAGCAGGCGCTGGCGGCTTTCCGGCGTATCGTTGAGCTTGGCCGAAACCATCGCCAGACGCATGCGCACGAAAAGGTCGAGCTCGGTAATAACATCCTCATTGACGACCGCGACGATCTTCAGCGCATCCTGGGCCGCGGCCCGCTGCCCCGATACACAGAGGGCGGCCATAAGACAGAGAGCACCGAGAGCGATTGCGCGAAACCTGGTCAATTTAGCCATCATAAAATTTGATCCCAAACAACGGCTGGCGGTCGAACGCGCACCGCTAGAAACTCGAACCGATATTGCCGAGATTGGTGAAGCGGAATTGCACGATCGCGGTGAAGTCGCCGCTCGTATCCTCTTCATCGCTCTCGGGCGCATAGGATGCCTGCAGTAGCATGCCGAAGCACTCGTCCTGATACTCCAACAACGACCCGACGGCGAGAAGTTCCGAATCGTGGATATCGTAGGAGCCGCTGGTCCCGATGGTCCAGTATTCGCCCAGCTTGGCGCGAATGCTGGCACTCACCTGTTCTTCCTTGCCGCCATCGACATCGTCTTCGATCTGAATGTAGTGAAGATCGAACCGCAGCTCCTCGGGCCCGGTCGCAATCCCCAGGTCCTGCCGGTTCATATCGAGATCGTCGACATCGAGCCGGAAACGGTAAGAAAGATCGAGCCAATCAGCCGGTACGACCGCGACACGGCCGACCAGATCGGAAAGATCCTCGTCGATCCCGCTGCCATCGCGGATTTCATCTCCATCGTTCCAGAAGCGCAGACTCTGGCCGAGGAAAACGTCGGCATAACCGCCTTCGGGCAGATAGCCGGTCCATTGGAAGCCGTAATTCAAGCGCGAGCCGGAATCGACCCGGTCGAGGCCGGAGAAGCGGTCCGGATCGAACACCTTCGTATCGTCCCATTCGAATGCGAGGCTGTCGTCGTTGGGAATCTTGCCAGTGTTGCAGCAATCGGGAGCCAGGACCAGCTGCGCGATCGGCTGGAAGACCTGGGTGATGCTCTGGCCCGGATGAACGAAGGGATAGCGCCATTTCAGGCTGGCTTCCGGAAAGAACCGGCCGGCTGCCCCATCGAAATCGCCATCGTCGCCGGTCACATCGTTGGAATTCTTGTCTACATCGTCAACGATATAGAGATCGCTCTGAAATGAAACCTTGAGCTCATAGATGTCGCCGATCGAGCTGGTGTAGGGCAGCGTCCAGCTGGGGCTGACCGAAAAGCGCAGCGAATCCCGCTCGTCCTCGCGCACGATGTTGCGGGTGTTGACGTTGAGGCCCCAATAGGCGCCATACTGGCCCGGCTCGCCCACGAAATTGTAGTTGATCGAGGGCAGCACCATGGGTGCATTGTCGGAATCGAAGTCCTTGTCGGTGGACTGGAACCCCATCGCCCGCGCGTCGAAATAGGACCGGCCGAAGAAACCTTCGGCCCAAAGCTGATTCTCCAGCCAGTCGGGCGAGCCGAAATGATATTGGCGCAGATAGGTCTTATCCATCGCCAGCTTGCTGTTGAAGCCCCAGCGCCAGTCGCGGTTGATCTCGAACAGGCCGTCTCCTTCGATATGGCCGCGGAGTTCATTGTTCTTCACGACCGTACTGTCTTCGTTGCCGACACGGTCTTCCTGGGTTCCCGACAGTTCCAGACGGAAGGCGCCATTGCGGACGCGCTGGCGGTATTCGACGTCACCGACGGCGCCGGCCGAATCCGGATTGCCACCGACGCGGACGATCGGGGTGAGGGTCAGGTCCTTATCCGGCCCCAAAGTGACGAAATAGGGCTGCGCATATTGATAGCCAGCCCGGCCCGACGAGGCGGAGAAGCGCGGCTCCAACAGGCCGGACATGCGCTCGACCCCCGGAGCCGGATGCTGGAAATAGGGTGTCCAGAAGATCGGCAGCCCCCACATTTCCATCCAGGCATTGTGGTAGGTGATGGTCTGGGCGGTGTCGTCCTGAACCACATCCCGCGCCTTGACCTGCCATAGCGGCTGCCGGCTCGGGTCTGTCTTGCAGGGCAGGCAGGGCGTATAGGCCGCGTTCTTGAGGATCAGCTGGTTGCCGCCAACACGCTGGGCACTCTGCGCAACCAGACGGGATTTGTCTTTGAACAGGGCCTTGAAGCTCTGGACGATGCCGTCGTTAAAGTCTTCACTGACATCGGCATAGTTGCCGAACAGCGTATCGCCATTGGGCATCAGCATGGCGACATTGCCATTCGTGGTGACCGTCTTGGTCCGCTCGTTGTAGGTCAATGTGTCGGCCATGATGATCTTATCGCCGCGCTGGGCCTCGACATGCCCGCGTGCGACATAGATGCCGAAATCCTCGTCATAGCCGACCTCATCGGCCACCAGATGGACGGTATCGTCGGCTTTGGCAGCGTTCGTCGTCCCCATGGCGACAACGAGGCCATAGAGGGCAGCGCCGAAGGCTGTACCCAACAAATCAAACCGCGCCAAAGTCACTACCCCCAAACGCCCTGTCGAATGCTTTTTCGGTCCGGCCTTTTACTGGCCGGGAAACTGCCGGCTAAAGTAGCATGCCGCGCCCATTCGTCCACAGATTTCAGTAGGTTGGCGCATAGTACCGGTGATGCTGGTGCATTGGCGGGGCAATTCCGTTTGTGCTAAGGCTTCAAATCATATCGGTCGACGACTCGCCTTTCCGGTGCTGTCGTCGTGTCGCATTCAGGCAATTTCCAGCGGCCGCCGCTTTCCCCCGATCGATAGCGGAGAACGGTCGCGAATTCGCGAAAAAGCAGGAGAAATCAAGATGAAGGTCACCTTTTCCAAGCCGGAAGTGCCCGCCCAGGGCGCCTATATTGTCGGCGTCATGGAGGGTCGCAAGCTGACCGCCGCCGCCGCCCAGGCGGAAAAAGCCACAAAGGGTGCGGTCTCGCGGGCGCTCAATGCCAGCCGGTTCAAGGGTGGCCATGACGAGCAACTTATTGTGCTGGCTCCGCAGGGCCTGGATGCCACGCGGCTGATTCTGGCCGGTTTCGGCAACCCGGCCAAGCTCGACGCCTTTGCGATCGAGGCGATCGGCGGCCGCCTGGCCGCTGCCCTTAACGGAGCCGGCGAACGCGAGGCCACGATCGCCGTCGAAACCCTGCCCGGCAGCAACCTTACCGAGGCGGAAATCGCCGCCCGGCTCGCGACCGGGGCCCGGCTGCGGTCTTACCGGTTCGATAAGTATCGCACCAAGGAGAAGCCGGAACACAAGCCGACCCTGAAGAAACTGACCATCACACTGGCCGATCCCGGTGCCGCTAAAAAGACCTTCGACCCGCTCGACAAGATCGTCGATTCGGTCATGGTCACCCGCAACCTCGTCTCGGAACCCGCCAATATCATCTATCCGGCGACCCTGGCCAAGGAGGCGAGCAGTCTTGCCGAACTCGGCATCACGGTTCAGGTGCTGGGTGAAAAGGAGATGAAGAAGCTCGGCATGGGCGCCCTGCTCGGCGTCGGCCAGGGGTCGGAGCGTGAAAGCCAGCTCGTCACCATGCAATGGAATGGCGCCGGCGATTCCAAGGCGAAGCCGATCTGCTTCGTTGGCAAGGGCGTCACGTTCGATACCGGCGGCATTTCGATCAAGCCGGCCGCCGGCATGGAAGACATGAAGTGGGACATGGGCGGCTCGGGCGTCGTCATCGGCCTCTTGCGCGCCCTCGCGGCCCGCAAGGCCAAGGTCAATGCGGTCGGCGTCATCGGCCTGGTCGAAAACATGCCTTCCGGCACCGCCCAGCGCCCTGGCGATATCGTGACCTCGATGTCGGGCCAGACGATCGAAGTGCTCAATACCGATGCCGAAGGACGGCTGGTGCTGGCCGACGCGCTCTGGTACGCGCAGGAGCATTTCCGCCCCAGGGCAATCATCGACCTCGCGACACTCACCGGTGCGATCATGGTGGCTCTCGGCACGGAACATGCGGGCCTCTTTGCCAATGACGACGATCTGGCGGACAAGCTGGTTGCCGCCGGCAAGGCGACGGGAGAATTGCTGTGGCGCATGCCGCTGGCCCCGTCCTATGACCGGCTGCTGGATTCACCGGCTGCGGATATGAAGAATATCGGCGGCCGCTACGGTGGTTCGATTACGGCGGCGCAGTTCCTCCAGCGTTTCGTCCAGAAAGGCACACCCTGGGCGCATCTGGATATTGCCGGCGTCACCTGGAGCGAAAAGGACAAGGCAACCACGCCGAAGGGCGCCACGGCCTTCGGCGTGCGCCTGCTGGAGCAGTTGGTGGCCCGGAATTACGAAGACAAGTAACCCGGTTCATGGCGGAGATCCGTTTCTACCACCTGACCAGATCGCGGCTGGAGGATGCTTTGATCCGCCTCCTCCGCCGCATTCTGGACAGGCCGGACCGCGCGGTGGTGATAGCGGGTTCGATGGAGCGGGTCGAGGCCCTCAACGCTCATTTGTGGACATTCGATCCGGCAAGCTTCCTGCCTCATGGCTCGGCCCGCGACGGCAATGCGTCCGAGCAGCCGGTCTATCTGACGACCAGCCTGGAAAACCCGAACCGCGCGAAGTTCCTTCTGCTTTGCGACGGCGCGCCTGCCCCCACCTGCGATGACCTGGCCGCTCAGGGCTTCGACCTCGTATGCATCCTGTTCAATGGACAGGATGAGGAGGCGCTGACGGCGGCCCGCGCCACATGGCGCGACTACAAATCGGCACAGCAGCAGCTTGTTTACTACCAGCAAGACGAAGATGGCGGCTGGATCGAAAAAGCGCGGCAATAAGCGCGCAGTCAGCCGTTAAATTCTTACATTATCGTGCAGGGCGATGCGATCTGATGCCGTCGCCCCCTGGACTTCCGAGCCCGTTGGAATATCTTTATTTAACGAATGCGGGGCTATGCTCGCGCAGGCAATGTTGCCGCGTCGCCCGCTGGAAATTGCAATGCGCAGAGCAGTGGACTTTTGCGGAAAAAATGAAACGAATTAAATCTATTCGTCAGCGATTGACCGGCGGCCGGCGCCTCGATGATCGAGGCGTCGCCATCGTGGAATTCGCCATCATTGCCCCGGTCCTGTTTCTCATCACATTCGGTATCGTCGAGATCGGCCTGATGATGGCCACGCTGACGACGATCGAAGGCGGCCTCAAGCAAGCTTCGCGCTATGGCATAACGGGGCAGACTCCTTCCGATGCCACGCGCCAGGAAAAGATCAGGGCCATCCTCGAGCAACATACGATCGGCCTCGTCGATTTCAGCGAGGCCACGTTCACTGTAAAGACCTATCCCAGTTTTTCCGGTGTCGGCCAGCCGGAGCCGTTCGTCGACAGTGCCCCTGGCGATCCTGACGACCCGAATCCATGCCACAATGATCGGTATGACGATCCCTCTACCGGCTGCTTCGAGACGTTCACTGACCTCGATGCCGACGGAACATGGGACGAAGATATCGGCGAGGACGGCGCCGGCATGGGTGGCGAGGTCGTGTCCTATACGGTCGATATTCCATGGCGCATCATGACGCCGGTCTTCGATCGATTGTTCGGCGAGGGAGAGGACCGCGTTCTTCCGCTCCACGCGACGATCGTCGTGCGCAACGAACCGAATCTGTATCAGGAGTAGTTATGGGCGCAACTTCTTCTGCACCTCGCGCTCTTGCGCCGTTTCAATTTGACCGGGGTTCGATGGCTGTCGAGATGGCCTTGTTCCTGTTTTTCTTCTCGACCCTGTTTCTTGGCACTTTCGAGGTTCCTCGCTTCTTGTTGATCGGCCAGAAGATGGAACGAGCTTCGGCTTCGATGGCGGATTTGATCGCTCAGATAGATCCGTCTCTGGGCAACGAGCAGGCGAAAATCGACGATCTGTTCGAAGCTGCCAATGGGCTGATGGAGCCGTACGACCTCACCACCGAGGGTCGCGTTATCATCACTTCTCTATCCAATCCAACTGGAGACGCCGAGGAAATTGCTTGGCAACAAATGAGTCCGGGGGCGTTTTCCGCCGCTAGCAAGATTGGCGAACCGGGCGGTACTCCGGTCCTGCCGGGTGGCCTCGTTGTCCGAGAAGGAGAGAATATCATCGCCGCAGAAATTGTGTTTAAGTACACGCCCTTGTTCGGCTCGATGATATTCGAAGAGCGCACACTTTATTCACGCTCCTTCACGCGGCCTCGCTTCACAAATCTCACGGATATACCGGACTGAGCGATCTCTGGCCTCCCAAGCGAAGATGCGGCGCCGAACATAAGCTTGAACGGTGCCCATAAGGCACCCGTGAAGCTTATTTCGACAGCCTCAAGACTGACAGGCTCGCGGCAATCTTCTTGAATGCACTCTGCAATGCCGCGGCGTCGTTTGCCTGATAGTAGTAGGGAGCGTTCGGCTCGGTTGCGACCGACTGCAATAGGGTCTTCAGCGAGGCGCTTGGCTCATCATATTGGACAACATAGATTTTTACTCCTTTGGCCGGATCGAGTCCTTTGATATTTGCAGCCAGCTGCTTGAGACGATTATTCAGATTGTTATTCTCCGTGCCACTTATCTTGCCATGCTTGTTAGTCGTACCGGCGCCAGTGCCAGGCCCGAAGACGCCCTTGTAGGCATCGCCGTTTTCACCGGTAATTTCACCGTCGGTGAGAAACACAATGGCTTGAGTTCTCGTGAATGGTACCGACGCCTTGGCTTCGTTAAATGGCTCCCCCGACATCAAGACTTCCCAAGCCCAATAGAGACCTTGGGGAGCGTTGGTATTACCCTCTGGCTTTGAGCTGGGGGGGGCATAGAGGCCATCAATCGCGTTGATGACGAGTTGTTTTGACGTCGCATCTCGAACGCCCTGCAACGGCAGGATTCCGTGCGTAATGAGTCTGGTGCAATCGTTGTAGTTGGCGTCGCCCTGATTGGGATTGGCATTGACCCAATAGGATGGCGCCGGCCCGACGGACGTAGGCGGAGTCGGATCCGAGGGAGGATCATTCCAATAGGCCTGATAGCAGTTCTTGCTCCGGCTATTCCAGTTCGAGCCCTCTCCACTGCTGGGCCAGCTACCGCTTACCGGCTCCCCTTCCAGGGGTGGGATGGCTTCGAATGCCCGCCAATCCTTACCACCGAAATTGCCATAGCCCAGCTTTAGATCGCCGTCGTTGCTCTCATTGTTCGGAACCGCGGCGGCCGGGGGACTGGAAGTCGCCGCCCGATAATCATCGATATAGCGAGCATAAACGCCACCCGTCCATCCCGTCGGCGGCTTATCGAAGAAGCGCACCGGAGAGATATTGGTGACCCAAACGTGGTCTTGGGCAATCCCAGTCCTTGGATGAATGACATCTGTTGTCACCATGAGCTTTGTGGCCGCCGCCGGGTCGTAGACTGCGTTGTTGACGGCCGTGTTGTACCGAACATTGACCTTCGCGCTCCATGGCACCATACCGATGTTGAGCAACGAATAGTCGATACCGTTGATGATAACCGACTTTGGATTGGGATCTGCATAGAGGGTTTCGATGAGCGTCTTTGCGGCCGTTTCGGCAGCCTCGATCTTCGTACAAGGGCTGCACATCGAACCCGACATGTCGATCGAAATAACAACGTCGAGGCCATTGAGACCGCGCACTGCCGATGCTGCGGCGCCAACGGTGATCGTCTTGAAACCAAGGACAGACATCAGCGTCGAATCAATCGACGCCTTTGCATCGACGCTAACGGTATTGGTCGTCGCATCCTGCACGACATGAGGACCATCGAGAACTGCATCGAGTTGTTGGGCGGGGAAGTTCGCATTGAAGAACATGGTTATGTCGGCATCGACATTGTCGGTGCCCAGCGACTTGGCGCCGGCGAGCGCTGCGGCATCGAGGGCTTGCGAGAGGCGCGCTTTCAGCATGTAGCCGCGTGCCGTATCGACAGCCATGCCGGCACAGCCGATGAAGACGGTGAGCGCGATGCCAACCCAGATGGCAACCGACCCACGCTCATCGGCGCCGAACCGGCTCAGCATCGACTTCTGCGGCGCGACACCCGAGAGATCAAGAGACCGATACGTCATGGCTTCCTCTCACATTCCCGAAACCGGGTCTTCATCTGCGGACATGCACAAACACTTGCCCGAAAAGGCCTGCATTTTATCAATCCGAACTTTTAGAGACCTGGCGCGCCGTCAATAGGGCGCGACGATCGTCCCCGTCTGGCCGGCAACACCGCCAGCACCCTGCCCTGTCGCCCTGTTGGCGTCGCTGACGCCCTGTGCAGTCTGGCCCGCCGCGGCAGCCGCCGCTGCAGCCGGATCTCCGCTTCCTCCGTCCGCGCCGGCTCCGGCCGCCGCCGCGCTGCCGCCGCCACCGATCCCGCGCACGGAGGCATAGCGGATACCGCCGGGGCCAAGGACCTGGACGCAGCGCGTCAAGCAGTTCCAGGCGCGCTCCGTGATGACGTCGGCACCCGGCGAGATGATCGAGACATGGCGATCGTCTTCCGGCATGACCACGACCGGAGAATTGAACAGGACGGAATTGTCGGCACCCAGGATCATCATGTTGGTCTCGCCCGGCACCTTGCCGAAGACCACGATCTGGCCGGACCCTTCAAGCGTGACATCGATGACGCTGGGATCGCCGATCACGATGCTGCTGACGCCGGAGCCGAAGGACATGATCTGCGCCTTGCGCCAGGTGACCTGTACGGCATCTTCCGCCAGTGCCGATGAAACGGGTGCGCCAAGCACCGTCAATGACAGCGATGCATAAGTGGCCAAGACGATCGCGCGCATGGTGATCCCCGATCCATTGTCCGCACAAGCATTGTCCGCACAGGCCCGATCCGCTGAGCCTCGATCAAGTTGGCATCTTATCTCCAATCTTCTTAACGCTCAATTAAATTTCCTATGTAATACTATGATTTAGCTTGGATTTGTGCGAAACTGCGTGAAAGCGAAGAGCTTGCGGGGAACTCGTATGATGCAATTGAAAGCCGCCTCGGCGAAGCCGCTGCGGATTTGCGGCCGGCATTCGGCAATGTTGACCGCAACGTTAACCATTGTCGTCGGATTGGCCGGCGGCCTGGCAGCGTGCTCAGGCCTTCCCGGAACCGCCAGCGGCACCCCCGCCGAGACAGCCGCAAAAGCCGGTACGGCGGCGCAGCTGGACCCGCAGATAAAACTGGCGGCGTTGCGTGCCGAATCCCAGAACAACTATCTTGAGGCGGCCCAGCATTACCAATCCCTGCTGACGCGGGATCCCGAAAACCTCGACCTTGCCGTTTCCCTGGCGCGCAATCTGCGATTTGCCGGCAGTTCGCCTCAGGACATCGACATCTTGAACCAGCTGATTTTAAAACATGGCCGGTCGCCGAAATTGCTGACCGAACTGGGAAAGTCCTATATCGCCGGCGACAAGATGAACCTCGCCATCCCTTTGCTTCAGGAGGCGGCCGCGGTTCCCGGCGCCACGTGGGATACGTTCTCGGCACTGGGCGTCGCCTATGACTATCAGAACGATTTTCTCCGCGCGCGCGAGGCCTACACGCAGGCTCTCCTGCTCTCGCCGAGCAACCCTGAAATCCTCAACAATCTCGCGCTATCGCAAGCCCAGTCGGGCGATCTCGAAGGCGCTATCCAGACATTGGACATGGCCGTCGATCAGGCCAGCGCTTCACCCCAGGTGCGCCAGAATCTGGCGCTGATGCTGGCACTCAAGGGCGACACGGCCGGTGCGGAGCGCATGGCACGCAAGGATCTGCCGAAGGAACTGGCCGACGAAAACGCCGAGTATTATCGCTATCTCGCCAGCGGCGACTGATAGGCGCGATCGACCGGCTTCTATTTGAAAGTCGACGTCACCTTGATGACGATCGGCACGATGATGACGATGAACAAGACCGGCAGGAAGAACATGATCATTGGCACCGTCAGTTTTGCTGGCAGCGCCGCCGCCTTCTTCTCCGCCGCCATCATGCGTTCCTCGCGATTCTCCTGCGCGATGGTGCGCAGGCCCACGGCAATGGGCGTACCATACTTCTCCGCCTGAACCAGTGTCGTCGACAGCGATTTGAAATTCCGCATGCCCGTCCGCGTGGCCAGGTTCTCAAATGCCAGGCGTCGGTCACCCAGGAACGCGAGCTCGGCGGCCGTGATCCCGATTTCCTCCGCCAGCTCCGGTGCCGATTCAGCCATCTCTTCGGTGACCTTCTGGAACGCCGCCTCGATCGACATGCCCGCTTCGACGCAGATCACCATCAGGTCGAGCGTATCCGGAAAGGCACGGCGCAGCGCCGCCTGCCGCTTCTGGATCGAATTCCGCAGCCACAGATTTGGAAAGATATAGCCGAAGGCCGCGGCGGCGATGGCGATGGCCATATGCAGCTCCGTCGAACTCTTGGGCATTGCGAACGAGACATAGATGTAGCCGCCAACCAAAAGCATGATCGGCGCCGCGATGCGCGCGAAGATGAAACGAACCGGTGTCGACGGATGGCGCCAGCCCGCCTGCTGCAGTCTCAACCGCAGATCCTTGGCCTGAAGTAGATTCTCCATCTTGAAAAGGTTGATGATGACCCGCATCCAGCCTTCATGGCGTGCCGGCATCAGGCGCTTGCGCTGCTGGAACTGCTCCTGCTGCCTGATGCGAAGCTCCTCGCGCCTCACCGCGACCGATTTCAGGCGGTCGTTGAAGCTATCCCTCGTGATAAAGGGCAGAGCTACCGCCATCACCGATGCGAAGGCCGCAACGAAAGAAATCACAATGATGAGAGAGGGAAGATTAAGTCCCCATTCGATCTCCTGCATAGCGGCCTCAGATATCGAAATGGATCATCTGGCGCATCACCAGAGACCCGATGATCATCATGACGATGCCTATCCCGATCCAAAGATTGCCGGTCGAAGTCGTAAAAAGCAGGCTGATGATATGTGGCTGCAACACCGCCAGGGCGCCGCTGAGGATGAATGGCAGCGAACCGATGATGGCGGCCGAGGCCTTGGCTTCGCTCGACATCGCCGTCACCTTGTCGCGCATGCGTTTGCGCGAGCGCAGCACGTCGGAAAGCTTGGCCAGGGTCTCCGCCAGATTGCCGCCTGTCGATTGCTGGGTGATCAGAACGATCGTGAAGAAGCGTACTTCCGGGGTCGGCACGCGGTCGGACATGCGCTGCAGCACCTCCGCCATGGTCATGCCGAGCTTGATTCCTTCGTTGACCAACGTGAATTCGGGTCCGATCGGTGACGGCATTTCGCGGGCCACGATGTTCAAGCATTCGCCAACCGTAAGGCCGGAACGCACACCGCGCACGATGATGTCGATGGCATCGGCGAAATAGGCAGTGAACTTGTTCTTGCGCCGTTTCTTCAGGAAGTTCAGCACCAGTTTTGGCACCCCGAACATGCCGATCGGCAAGGCGACCAACCACAATATGGGCGGCGCGCCAAACAACCATGTAAGGAACACCAGGAAGAGACCGCTGCCGGCGGACATCATCATGAAGCGCTGCGGCGACATGGTAAGACCGGCATGGACAAGCGCCTCGCGCAGGCGTGCGCCGCGCCGCCGCTGGCTCAGTTCCTCGGCCTCCTTCAGCTTGGTGGCCACTTGTTTTTTGCGTCCGGCAAGCTGCTGGTCCTTGCTGCTCTTCGCCTCGCTGGTCGCATGCGATCCCGTGCCAATCACGGCGGCAATGCGTTTTTCCACGCGCACCCGGGGGGCGCGGACGACGGCAACGACGGCGACGACGATCAGGGTGACGGCGACGCCGGCCGCCAATGCAAGCAACAGGATCTGCGGCAGCATGCCGGCCATCTGGCTAGACACTGCTTTCCTCCATCACGTCCGCCAGTTCGCGTTCTTTGCCGAAATAGCGCACGCGCTCGTAAAAAGCCGGCCGCAAACCGGTGGAACGATGGCGCCCGATGATCCTCCCTTGCGCATCCTCACCCTGGATCTCGTAGATGAAAAGATCCTGCAAGGTCACCACGTCGCCTTCCATGCCCACGATCTCGCTGACATGGGTGATCTTGCGCGAACCGTCGCGCAGGCGCGACGCCTGAACGATGACATTGACGGCACCCGCGATCTGCTCGCGCACCGTCTTGGCCGGCAGGGTATAGCCGCCCATCGCAATCATGTTCTCGATACGCGAGATGCACTCTCGCGGATTGTTGGCGTGGATGGTACCCATCGACCCGTCATGGCCGGTGTTCATGGCCTGCAGCAGATCGAAAGCCTCGGGTCCGCGAACTTCGCCGACGATAATGCGCTCAGGGCGCATACGCAGGCAGTTGCGCACCAGGTCCCGCATGGTGACCTGGCCGACACCTTCAAGGTTCGGCGGCCTGGTTTCCAGGCGCACGACATGCGGCTGCTGCAGCTGAAGCTCGGCGGCATCTTCGCAGGTGATGATGCGCTCGTTGCGATCGATATAGTTGGTAAGGCAGTTCAGCAACGTCGTCTTGCCCGAACCGGTGCCGCCCGAGATGATTACGTTGAGCCGGCAATGACCGATAATCTCCAACAGCCTGCCGCCGGCCGGCGTGATGGTGCCGAACTTCACGAGCTTGTCGAGAGTCAGCCGGTCGCGCTTGAATTTCCGGATGGTGAGAGCCGGACCGTCGATGGCCAGCGGCGGCGCGATGACGTTCACGCGCGAGCCGTCTTGCAGACGGGCGTCGCAGATCGGGCTCGATTCGTCGACGCGGCGTCCAACCGCCTGCACGATGCGCTGACAGATATTCATCAGCTGCTGATTGTCGCGAAATTTGACATCGGTCAGTTGGATGATGCCGTTGGTTTCGATGTAGACCTTGTCATGGCCATTGACCATGATGTCGGCGATGTCGTCGCGCGCCAGCAGCGGTTCCAGCGGGCCTAGCCCGAGGATATCGTTGCAGATATCCGTGATCAGCGTCTGCTGCTCGACAGCCGAGAGCATCAGATTGCGCATGTTGATGATTTCGCCGACGATCTCACTGATCGCCTCGCGCACCGATTTGTGATCGAGCTTGGCAAATTCACCGAGATCGACGGTCGCCATCAGGTCATTGAAGACGCTGACTTTGACTTCGCTCAGCCGATTATCCATCTCGGCCGAGCGCGTGGTCGGCGCCATGTTGACGGCGCCGGCGGCCGGCGCCGACGTTGCGACGGGCAGGGCGGACGGTTTTTCGGCAGAGTCGAGCCGCGGCGAAGATTTGTCGCCCGACACTCCGATTGGCGTATTGCGCTTGCCGAACATGCCAGCTTCCCGGCCCAAAAAGTTACGTCAATATCGTCGCCGGCTCACTTCTGTTTTGCCGGCCGCTTCAGCCAACTCAAAAACTTCGGTGCCGACTGCGGCTGGGCGAGACCGCTCTTCCGACCGCCGAGTTGCTGCGCCAGATGCCGCAGCTGCTCATTGAGCTTGTGCGCCTTGGCACCCTCGCCCACCATCTGGCCGTTATTGGCAAGCTGCGCAAAGAGCGTCGGGTCGAAGCCCACGGTCAGGACAGGCGGCATTCCTAAAGTATCCTGGAAGTCCTTGCCCGACAATTGGTTCCGCTTGGCCACGTCGGCCTTGTTCAGGATGAAGCGATTGAGGGAATTGCCCCGTCGCCCTTTGAGCCAATCGAACAGCATCTTGGCATCGCGCAGGTTGGCCAGGTCGGGATTGGCCACCACGACGGTCTCGTCCGAAAGCAGCAGCACGCTGCTCACCCAACTGCTCCAATGGCGCGGCAAGTCGATGATGACGTATTGTGCCATGGACCGGCAGATGTCGATCAGGCGCTCCACCGCTTCCGGCGAAGGCTCGGACATATCCTTGAGCGAGCCGGCGGTGGACAGGATCGAGAAATGCGGGCTGTGTTCGGTAAGAAAGCGCTCGATCAGGACCGCGTCGATGCGATCGGCATCAACCAGGGCATCGGCAATCGCCTGCTTCGGGTCGAGGTTCAAGGCCAGCGCCATCGTGCCGAAATTGAAGTCGAGATCTATGCCGATGATTTCTTCCTGCGTCGCCTGAGCCATCGTCCAAGCGGCATTCACCGCCAGTGTCGAGCTGCCGACGCCGCCACGACTGCCGATGAACGAGATCACCTTCCCCTTGGGCGTGGCGCTGGCGTCCTTGACGCAGCTTGTGATCGCGGCGGCGATATCCGCGGTCGTTACTGGCCCGACCAGATATTCGCTCACACCCTGATTGATAAGCTGGCGGTAGGCCTGAACATCGTTGACGGTGCCGATGACAATGACCTTGCGCCCTGGCTCAACCACTTCAGCCAAGGCTTCCAGGCCTTTATGGATGTCCTCGGAGCTGCCGTTTTCCTCAACGAGGATGAATTGCGGGCTGGGATTGTCGACATAGTGCTTTGCCGCGCGCGACATGCCGCCGAAATGGATCGTAAGTTTCGACTTGGCGAACTCACGCTCGGCGGTCAGTCCCTGCAGTGCCGCTTCGGTATCCTTGGTTTGCGGAAACGCCTCGATGCTGAAGCGGTGAATCACTTAGAGGCCTCCGGTGGTCGTCAACGGCGAAATGGCCGGCGATTCTCCGGCTGCACCAACCTTCGCCCCGACAATATATTTGCCGACCACATTGTCCGCACGGGCGGCAAGCCGACCACTCGGCGCCGCGGCATCGACCAGATCTCGCGGATTGACCACCATGGCGGCGATGTTGCGCTGCGTAGCGCAGCCGAAATTATAGGTGTTTTCGTTCAGTGGCGTGAATTCCGGACGATCTTTCCAAATGCCGCATTCATCGGCAAGGGCTACGTAGATCGGAAACTCCATGACGGCGCGACCGTATTTCGCGGCCTCCGGTTCAGTCGCATAGGAAAGCTCGATGGCTTCGGCTGGGACGCCGTGCGCGGTCAGTATCTGGGTGACATCGGCGGCGAAGGCCTGAGCCAGCGGATCGGCGGTCGACGCCGCGCCGACGCGGATCGTGATCCCGCCAGCGGCCTTGTTCCCGAAGTCGCGCGAAAACTCGCCCACTGCCGGCATGTCGGCGGCATTGACGCGGCCGCCCGGTCCCGGCTCCAGAATCAGCAAGGCAGTGCGGGTCTCGACCTTAACCGGATGCTTAAGGCTGTAATCATAGTCCGACATATTTCCCTCACACGCGGCAAGGCTGGTGCCGGCGAGGCCAAGACACAAGATGGCAGCAAACAGATTTCGCGACATTGGACTGCCTCTCCCTAGCGAATGATGTATCCAACAGGCCCCTGCAGCTGCGGAACCTGTTCTTTGGCGGCACCATGCCGGTTTGTATAAATGTTCTGCAGCCGGCCGAGGAGATAAAGATCGAGATCGCCGGCTGGCGCAAAGCCATCGGTGGGCAATGACAGCACATTGGGATCGGTCGGCTGAACGATAAAGGCGCGGGCGACGATCACCAACTCTGTTTCCTGCTGCTGGAACGATGTCGATCGGAACAAAGTCCCCAGGATGGGAATGTTCATCAGCCCCGGGACGCCGCGCAGCGCGTCGGTGATTTCATTGTTGAGCAGGCCGGCCATCATGATGCTGCCGCCGCTCGGCAGCTCCACAGTGGACGTTGCCCGGCGCACGATGAAGCTGGGCAGCACGATATCGCCGATGGAAACGGATTCCGTGAAGTTGGCGGCACTTACCTCGGTCGCGATCTTGAGGCTGATACGGCCCCGGTCGAGAACGATCGGCAGGAAGGTGAGCGAGACGCCAAAAGGCTTGAAGGTGACAGTGATGACACCGTCATCGGTCGCCGTCGGGATCGGCACTTCGCCGCCGGCCAGCATGGTTGCGTACTCGCCCGACACGGCCACCAGGTTGGGC
Organism: Dongia sp.; assembly: GCF_041918875.1. Classification (GTDB taxonomy): domain Bacteria; phylum Pseudomonadota; class Alphaproteobacteria; order Dongiales; family Dongiaceae; genus Dongia. The sequence goes on along the minus strand of NZ_JAYRUV010000016.1, from coordinate 103,244 downwards.
TCCGCCAGGTTGTTTGCCAGGCCATGCTGCTCGAGGATCTTCACCGTGGAATCAATGGCTCCTGGCCCGTCGATGAAGAGTGCGCCGGCTGGCGTTCCAGTTATGGCACTGCCCGTCACGAGATCGGAGAAAATGCCGCCGGCGACGCTCGCGGAAGCACCACCGGTAACACCGGAAATCACCAGGTCACCGATCGTCGTCGGGCTGATCAAATTTTCCAATCCGAGTTCCTTGAGGGCTGATTTCTGCACCTCGGCGACCGACACTTTGATGAGAACCTGCTGCTCGGCGCCGAGCCGCATCATATTGATGATCTGCGGATCGCTCGTCACAAACCGGCGGGCAATACTGGTAGCCTGGCGCGAGTTCAGGTCCGAACCGACCGTGCCGTTGAGAACCAGCGAGTCACCGGCCCCGGAAACCGTAATGCGGTCGTTGGGCAAGGCCGCCCGGATCGCGGCTTCGGCCGCTTTCGCATCCGGCTGAACCGAGATCTGGAAATTGTCGATCATCTTCCCGCCGGCATCGAGCAGGAACAGGTTCGTCGAACCAACCACCTTGCCGGCGACGAACAGCTTCGTCGGCGAGCGGATAATGACGTCGGCGATATCGGGGTTGCCGACAATGATGTCGCGCACGGGCTGCGACAGGTTTACTTCACGCGTATTGTTGACGGACAATTCGATCCGCTTGTCGAGCGGCACGATTTCGGTTGCCTGGCCCGTCGGCTGTGGAATCTCGGTCGGCAAGCCTTGCGCCGCGGCCTCCCGTGCGGCGGCGACCGCCAGACACAGGCACAATGCCGACGCGGCGAGACTGACTCGCGCTGCCATGGACCGTAACGAACATCCCTGTTTCATTTTCGCCCGATCGTCACACCTGGCCGTCACTGGCCAAGACTTTCCACAGTTACGGCACCGCCGCGGTTTATCCGGATTGTTTGCGCCACAGGACTGTTGCTGGGGGCCGGCTCATCCTCGGCCGTCGGCATTTGGAACAACTCATTGTCAAGCCCACCGCGCATCAGATCGTCGAGGAGCTTGCTGGTATTGCGGTCCGTGACGAAGATCGGCGCCTTGGCATCTGCATCGGCAGCCTCATCGTTACGCGCCCAGCTGCGCAATGTCAGGACGATCTGGCCGAGTTGCGAGGCGACCAGTATCTTCTGCGCCTGCTCCGATGTGACTTCCATCGTCACCGTCTGTGCGTTCATGCCCGGCCCGGCACCTTCGGGGCGCGCCAGGCTTTGATTGACGGCAATGACCTTGATGTCGCGCATGACGGCTTCGACGGCGACTTGGCTCAGCAGATCGCGGCCGACATCCTCGGGCACGCCGGCAAATTCGCGAACATTGGTGACCAGGAAGATATCGACATGGTCGTTGGGCAGGATGAGGCCCGCCGCACCCGTGCGCGGCGATACGTCGATCGTGACGGTGCGCATGCCCGGGGCAAGCACCGCCGAGGTGACGCCAGCGTCGCCCCGCTTGATGATGGCCGAAGCCGTTATCGGCTCGCCGGCCATGATCGATCGGCGTGCCATGGTATCGCGATAGCCGGCAAGCGGATCTTCACCGGCAGCGCTCTTGATGACGAAGCGCTCGCCGATGGCACCCTTGGGCCATTTCTCCCAGCGGAAATCGGTATCGACGAAGACTTCGCCCGGTGAAACGTCGCGCGCGGCGACCAGGACCTCCTCGACACCGGCGATGGCCGCTTCCTGCGCAATCTGCGCGGGTTGCTGCTGCTGGACCGAGGCCAGAAAGCGCGTAGCCAGGAACGCCGTCAGGACGGCCGCTCCGAGCGCCACGACGATCAGAATAATCACCAATGGCCGCATTTGGCCCCTCTTTCCCAGCCTAAAGACGCTCCCAAGGCCAGAACGATCCACGCGGGCGATTAATTTCGCCGCACATGATCCCCGTAAACCATTATTACCAATTTTTGGTTAAGATGCCAGCCGTTTTGCCCGAATATCTGTACCTCGTCGGGGGGATTCAGCTCTTTGAGTCAAAAAGTTGCAGGGCTTTCTGGAGAATTAACAGGAGCGCGAAGAAGCAATCGGTGCGAGACAGACGGAAAATGGTTAATACCGGCTCAGCTCCCGTACAATGCCATCAATTGCTGCCCCAGCTGACCGCGCCGGAGCCAGAAATCGAGTCCGGCCAAAGCGATAGCCACCCCGTACGGCAGATGCTGCTTTCCATTCAGCAACCCGTAGGCCACCCCAAGGCGACCTATCAGGAGCACGACCAAGCCAAGGATGCCCCCGAAAACAGTCGTCAGGATGAGGAACCGAGCAAGATCAAGGTTGAGACCGGTCCAGAGAGCCAGGCTACCCAACCATTTTGCATCGCCTCCGCCCATCAGATTGAAGCGGAAGGCCAATATGCCGATACCCATCATGATTGCGCCGGCCAGGAGATGCAGGGCCATGCCTGGCCAAAGGACTGTCGTCAGCAAGAGCCAGGGTAGGGCCAGCGCGGCCGTGGCAGCCGTCAGCCAGTTGGGCAGTCGAAAGGTTGCAATATCGAGGACCGCCCCGGCGATGAGCAGCCCCAGCAACAGAATTTCACATGTGGCGATCGCAACGAGCATGATCAGGAATTCGCGGCAGGCTGCAATTGGACGGATCGACTATACTTAAACCGTTATACTGGGATCGTTCGCAAACCGCGCTGTCTTGAGAAGGACCGCGGTATCGCAGCTGGGCGCAAAAACAAACGCGCTGGCCCTTTGGGGACCAGCGCGTTGTCTGAACTAGGCAATCGAACGGCGAGGTTTAGGAGCCGCTGTTCTCGGCCTTGTCGGCGGCGTTTTCCATCTGCGTGCCGATGACCTGGAACATACGGTTCAAACCGTTACCAGCCATCTGGGCGCCGACGAAGATCGCCAGGGCAACGAAAGCGGCGATGAGGCCATATTCGATGGCCGTCGCGCCGGATTCCGACTTAAGAAGATTGCGAACCTTGATCATGAGCTCATCTCCAACTTTTAGAGTCCGTTGCAACCACGACCGCGACTTTGTCGCCACGATCATTAATTTTCTTGGTGCTTCACACCGCGGCTAACCAAGACGCGAGCACTAATTATCATCATCCAATGCGACTCATAACTTCGCAAGCCGTTCGAAGATAGGCGTCCTACAATATTGTGTGCGTAACGGGTTAGTTCCGTAGCTTTTTGACTTCTTCCCTACCTACACCGTGACGCGGCAACCTTTTATTAATCATTACCGTCCGGAATTGCAGCCGCTCATTTGGGGAATCTTCCTGCCGATGCCATCAACCCACAATCGCCTGCGTCTGGGCGCCGACATAGCCGTCGTTGCCGCCGCCACCATCGTCCTTCACGTGGCGCTCGCCGAGCAGAGCGGCATCATTGCCAGTGGCGGATTGCGCGACACGGACGCCTATATGCGTCTCATCCGCGTCGAAGAACTCTGGCAGAGCGGCGATTGGTATCAGACCATCACATCCAGCCTGGGCGCGCCGGACGGACTGTCGCTTCATTGGACCCGTCCGCTCGATATCTTGATTCTGGCGCCCGCCATGGTTCTCAATCTGGCCGGTATGGCGATAGACCGCGCGATCTATTGGTCCGGCGTCGCGATATCGCCCATCATGCAGTTCCTCGCTTGCCTTGCCGCTGCCTCCGCAGCCAGACCGCTGTGGGAAAGGCACGGCGCCTGGCGCGTCGCCGCGCTGATGATGCTCTTCAACGGTGCCGCGGTGACCTATTCCGTGGCAGGGCGGCCCGACCATCACAGCCTCGTTCTACTCCTTACCGTACTTGCCATCGGCCAGACCATTGCCGCGACACTGGATCCATGGAACACGAGGCGCGCTTTTCGCGCCGGTGCCTGGGCTGCCGCCGCGATCTGGGTCAGTCCCGAAGCCATGGTTGGTGCGGCGCCGATCCTGGTGACGTTCGGCCTGCTCTGGCTGCTGGCGAAACCCGGCCCGGAAGGCCGGCAATGGCTCGTCGTCGGCCGATATTTCTGCCTTGGCATGGCAGCCATAACTCTATTGGCCATCACGATCGAGCAACCTCCGGAAAACTGGCTGAAAGCGGAGTACGACAAAGTCTCGATCCTGCACCTGCTCATCGCCTTGACGGTATGCCTCGACTTCCGGATTGCCGAAGCGATCGCATGGACCGGCTGGCGGCGCGTCATCGGCGCTGGCGGCGTTGCAATCCTGTCCGGCGCGGCACTGGCGCTGATTTTCCCGGGCTTCTACCTGGGCCCGCTCGGCGGTGTCACCGATCAGACGGTCCGGATCTTTCTGGATGACGTGAAGGAGATGAGCCCGCTCTGGCCTCTCAACCGCGAGGTGACGGACCAGTTCTTCGGCATCATCGGAAATTCGCTGGCGGCCCTGCCGGTCATCCCCTATTGCCTGTGGCAGTGGCGTGGCAGGGCGACCTATCCTGCCGCAGTCTTGCTCACTCTCACCTATCTGACGGCGCTTCTCGGTGCCTTGCTGCACCAAAGGCTTGCCGTGCCGCTCGCCGCCAGTGGCGCTGTCCTGGGATGCGGCCTCTTCGTCATGCTGGTCGATCTCGCCGCCCATCGCACGCTGGCGATGAAGGCCGTAGCACGTCTGATGGCGGCCTTCATCGTCGTCTTCGGCGGGCAATTGTGGCTGCTGATGAATGCAGGCGAGGAATCCGCCAAGACGAAAGCCAAGACGACAGACGCATGCGAACCCAAACCGGTCGCAGACTGGCTCAATGACACGAATCCTGGCGGCGGCGCGCCAAGAATGCCGGGAGTTCCGAGGCAGACACCGATCTTCATCACGGAATCGATAAACTATACGCCCGACCTGGCTTATCGGACCGGCTACCGCTTCGTCGGCGGCCCCTATCATCGCGGCATCGATGACATCGCCGATATGTATTACGTGGCAACCGGCGTCGACGACGACGCCGTGCAAGCAATTCTGGCGCGGCGGCAGGCTGACTACCTGCTCATCTGCATCATCGAAGTGCCCAAGGTGATCGGTGAATCCGCGCCGGATTCGTTGTATCATCGCCTCTTGAGGGGAGATGCCCCGGACTGGCTACAGCCGCTGCCTATGTCAGCGGAGGCCAGCCGCGAGTTTCGCCTGTTTGCGATAAAGCGCTAGAAAACCCAAGGCATTTTGACCTAGGAACGGCCAACTTTTAAGGGTACAACTGATACCCAAGGTTTTTAATGGTCGTTCTGGTGGTGACATGTCGGAAGATGAAGGCAAGATGCCGCGCGACAAAGACCTTATCCTTGTGGTCGACGATTCACCGACCAACCTTGCCATCATGAACGTCGTGCTGCGCGACGCTTATCAGGTCGTCACGGCCAATAACGGCGCCGACGCGCTCGATCTGGCGGCATCCGAGGAACCGGACCTCATCATCCTCGACATCATGATGCCGGGCATGGACGGCTATGAGATTTGCGATCGGCTGAAAGCCAATCCATATACGCGCGACATACCGGTCATGTTCGTGACCGCGATGGATCAGGAGCGCCAGGAAGCAAAAGGTCTGGCTCTCGGCGCCGTCGACTATATTGCCAAGCCAGTCAGCCCGCCCATCGTCATGGCGCGCGTGCGCAACCAGCTGGAGTTGAAGCGTCAACGCGATTTCCTGCGCCGCCTCTCCGCCATCGACGGCCTCACCGGCGTCGCGAACCGCCGCGCGTTCGAAGAGGATTTCGACCGCGAATGGCGCCGCGCCATCCGTCTCAAGACCAGCATCTGCGTCTTCCTGACCGATATCGACAATTTCAAAGCCTATAACGACGCCTATGGCTATCTGGCCGGCGACGATTGTCTGCGTATCCTGGCGCAGGCCATGTCGAAAGCCATGCTGCGCCCGGGCGACTTGCTGGCTCGCTATAGCGGCGAGGAATTCGTCGGCCTGATGCCCGATACCGACTCAAGCGGCGCCGCCATCGTCGGTGAAAGACTGCTCAATGCGACGCGAGCGCTCTCTTTGCCACACGCGCATTCGGCTACTGCGTCTATCGTCACGGTTTCGATCGGGGTAGCCGTCTGCCATCCCGGTCCCACCAGCGATCGCGCCGGACTGTTCAAGCTCGCCGGTGACGCGCTCTATGCCGCCAAGAAAGGCGGTCGCAACCAGTTGCGCGTTTTCGAGATGCCGGCCCCAGTATCCGCGATCTAGGAAAATCGCAATCCAGGGCCACTGCGACCTAGCGAGCCGCCGTTGCAGCAGGCCAGGCCGGCGCCGGAACAGGCGGGTTGCCGGCCAGCCAGTCACGCACGATTTCGGCCTCCGCCGCCAGCACGACGCCATGCGGCCAGACGATATGGAAGGCGAGCCCCGTGACCCATGCCCGCTCGATCGGATGCGTGAGGAGTCCGCGCACAACCAGGTGGTCAGTCTGATGCCGCCACCCCAGGGCGATCCCCTGCCCCTCCAAAGCCGCGCCGACGACCAGTGCGTAATCGTTGAGATGCAGCCCGCCTGCATCCGGCGCTGCCGAGACATTCATGGCCCGGAAGTAATCGGCCCAGCTCGGACGCGGCCGGAAAGGTTCGTCGAGATGGATAAGACGCTGCTTCTTCAAATCCGCCACAGCGCCGATCGGCCCGGCACGCTCCAGATAGGCTGGGCTGCAGATCGGAATGATCGCCTCATCGACCATCTTCATCGCATCGTAGCCGAGATAGCGTCCGTCGCCTCGGCGGATCGCCAGCGACACACCCTCGGCACCAAGATCGATATCCTTGTCGGTGGTCTGCAGCCTGAGATCGATGCCGGGATTATCCTGGCGAAACAGCGCCAGGCGCGGCAGCATCCACCAGGAAGCAAAAGCCGTCGAGCAGGATAGCGTGACATGCGTGCCGCTCTGGCTGCGCCGCAGCGTCTCCGTCGAACGGCGAATATGCTCGAGTGCCAGGGTCACGTCCTGATGGTATCGCCGGCCATCCTCGGTCAGCCGGACACGCTGATGCTCGCGCCGGAACAGGGCGATGCCAAGCGCCCTCTCCAACTGCTTCATGCCGTAACTGACCGCGGCCTGGGTCATGTTGAGTTCCCGCGCTGCCTTGGTGAAACTGGCCAAGCGCCCGGCCGCCTCGAAAATAACCAAGGCGTTCAAAGGGGGCAGTTGAGTGCGCAGTAAGTTCATAAGTGAAGTTTATCAACTTCGTTATTTTTTTCCAGGATTACATAACCCTTACAATAACTAGCATAATGCGTTCCGGTTTCCCCGACCCGATAAGGCCCACCGACATGAGCGAGCCCGAAGCCACTCCCGCCCCAGCCACCCGCCAGCGCAATCGCAGCCGAACGCGTCCGGCGATAGCGGCGCCTACTTTTCTCCGCCGTCAAATCCCGACCTACAGCTTCCTGCAACCAGATGGGCTCGACCGGCTTCATGCGCAGGCCGAACAGATCCTGGCTGAGATCGGCGTCGAATTTCGCGGTGACGACGAAGCGCTCGATTTGTGGCGCAAGGCCGGCGCCAAGGTCGACGGGGTGCGTGTGCGTTTCGAACCCGGCCACGTGACAGAGATCATCCAGAAGACAACACCCAAAACCTTCATCCAGCATGGCCGCGCCCAACTTGGCAGCGACCGGCAGCATGCGGTGGAAATCGGCGGCGACGCGGTCGTCTTCGCACCCGCTTACGGATCGCCCTTCGTCTATGACCGCGAGAAAGGCCGCCGCTACGGCTCGCTCGAGGATTTCAAGAACTTCGTCAAGATGACCTGGATGTCGCCCTGGCTGCATCATTCCGGCGGCACCATCTGCGAGCCGGTCGACGTGCCGGTGAACAAGCGCCATCTCGACATGGTCTATGCCCATATCAAGCATTCGGCAAAGCCCTTCATGGGGTCGGTGACGGCGCCGGAGCGCACCGAGGATTCGATCGAGATGTGCCGCATCCTGTTCGGCGCCGATTTCGTCGACAAGAACTGCGTCATCCTTGGCAATATCAACACCAACTCCCCGCTGATCTTCGATGGCGTCATGTCGATGGCCCTGCGCGCCTATGCCCGCGCCAATCAGGCGGCGGTGGTGGTGCCCTTCATCCTAGGGGGCGCCATGGGACCGGTGACAACGGCGGGCGCCATCGCCCAGGCCCATGCCGAAGCCATGGTCGGCGTGGCGCTCACGCAGTTGGAGCGGCCTGGCGCGCCGGTCATCTATGGCAATTTCCTGAGCTCGATGTCGCTGCGCTCCGGCGCCCCTACCTTCGGCATGCCGGAGCCAGCCATGGCGTACCTCGCCATCGGTCAGCTGGCGCAGCGCCTCGGCGTTCCCTTGCGCTGCGGCGGGTCGCTCACCGCATCCAAGGTCGCGGATTCGCAGGCAGCGCAGGAAAGTGCGGATTCCCTCTGGCCGGCTTTACTGGGCGGCGCCAACTTCATCCTTCATGCCGCCGGCTGGCTGGAAGGCGGCCTCGTCATGGGCTACGAGAAATTCGTGCTCGATTGCGACCATCTCGGCATGATGCACAAGCTGATGGCCGGCCTCACATTCGACGACAACACCCTCGCAATGGGCGCTTTCCGCGAGGTCGAGCCCGGCAAGCATTTCCTTGGCTGCGCGCACACGATGGCGAACTACACCACCGCCTTCTATGACGCCGACCTCGCCGACAATGATTCCTTCGAGCAATGGCGCGATGCTGGCTCGCGGCCGGCCGATGAGCGCGCCGAAAAGAAATGGCGCGCGCTGCTTGCCAGCCACACCGATCCCGCCCTCGATCCGGCGATCGACGAGGCGCTGCTCGACTTCATGAACCGCAAGAAGCAATCCATGGCCGATGCCTGGTACTGATAGGAACTGTTGATATGGAAACGCATGCAAAGGTCGTCATCATCGGCGGCGGCGTGGTTGGCTGCTCGATCCTCTTCCATCTTGCCAAATTCGGTTGGAAAGACGTCATCCTGCTGGAACGCAAGGAGCTGACCTCCGGCTCCTCCTGGCATGCGGCCGGGCAGATCCACACCATCTCGTCCGATCCCAACATCTCGCGCCTGCAGGGCTACACGATCAATCTCTACAAGGAGATCGAGGCGATTTCCGGCCAGTCAGTCGGCATGCATTCGACCGGCGGTTTCTATCTCGCCTCCAACCAGACTTGGTACGACTATTTGAAGCGCGAGCGTTCGAAGGCACGCTATATGGGCCTCGACCAGGAATTCATCAGTGTCGAGGAAGCGGCCCGCCGCCATCCGCTGATCGACCCCAGCCGCTATATCGCGGCACTTTGGGATCCGCTCGACGGCGATATCGACCCGTCGGGCGTCTGCTATGCCTACGCCAAGGCCGCCAAGGTGCATGGCGGCAAATTTTACACGCAGACGCCGGTGATCGAGACCAACCAGCGTGCCGACGGCAGCTGGGATGTCATCACGCCCAACGGCAACATCCATGCCGAGATGATCGTCAATGCCGGTGGCCTCTGGGCGCGAGAACTCGGGCATCTCGCCGGCATCCATCTCCCCGTGCAGCCGATGGAACATCATTACCTCATCACCGAAGCCATTCCGGAGATCGTCGAGCGTGGCGAGGCGCGCCTGCCGGCGGGCATCGATTACGAAGGCAATATGTATTTCCGCCAGGAGGGGCAGGGCATGCTGCTCGGCACCTATGAACCGCGCGCGACTGCCTGGTCGGTCAAGGGCACACCGAAGGATTTTGGCCATGAGCTGCTTGAGCCGAAACTCGACAATATCGCCGAGCGCCTGGAACTGGGTTTCCAGCGCATCCCGGCGCTGGGTCGCGCCGGCATCAAGAACGTCATCAACGGCCCGTTCACCTTCGGGCCCGATGGCAATCCGATGATCGGCCCGGTCCCCGGCATGCGCAACTACTGGGTTGCGGTCGGCGTCATGGCGGGCTTCTGCCAGGGTGGCGGTGTCGGCCTCTGCATGGCGGAATGGATGATCGACGGTGAACCCTCGATCGACGTCTGGGCGATGGACGTGGCGCGCTTCGGCAATTTCGCGACGCCGGAATGGGGTACCATCAAATCCTCGGAAAATTACGAACGCCGCTTCGTGATGACCTTCCCCAACGAGACGTTGCCCAAGGGGCGGCGGCAGAAGACGACGGCGCTCTATGACCGCCTGACCGCCAAGGGTGCGGTCTGGGGCCAGGGCTTTGGCCTGGAGCATGCGCTCTGGTTCGCCGACGGTCCGGCGGATGCCCATGAGCAGCCGACCTTCAACCGTTCCCGCGCTCACGCTTATGTCGCGCGCGAGGTAAAGGCCGTGCGCGAGGCCGTGGGTGCCATTGAAATCGCCAATTATGCCAAGCATGAATTCAAGGGGCCGGGCGCCCGCGCCTATCTCGACACGGTTTTGGCCGGCCGCTTGCCCAAGCAAGGTCGCCTCGCTTTGACGCCGATGCTGACGCCCAAGGGCAAGCTCTATGGCGACCTCACTGTCGCCTGCCTGGGTGACGAGCATTTCATGCTGTTCGGTTCCGGCGCCATGCAGGAGGCCCATCGCCGCTGGTTCGAGAAGCATCTGCCTGCGAGCGGCGTCTCCTATCGCAACATGACGGACGATCTGCACGGCATCGGCCTCTCCGGCCCGCGTTCGCGTGAATTGCTCAGCCGGCTGATGCGCGAGGACGTCACCAACGATGCTCTGAAATTCCGCGATATCCGTCGCACGTTCGTGGCCGGCGTCCCGGCGATCCTCGCCCGCGTCTCCTTCTCCGGCGAGCTCGGCTACGAGATCTATGTCGCCCCGCCCTATCAGTTGCGCCTCGCCGAAGCGATCGAAGAGGCCGGCAAGGATCTGAGCCTGCGCTGGTATGGCGCCCGGGCTCTCATGAGCCTGCGCCTGGAAAAGGCTTGGGGGGTGTGGACGCTCGACTTCCGCCCGGATTTCACCGCGGCCGAAAGCGGGCTCGATGCCTTCATAAATTGGAACAAGGATTTCATCGGCAAGGCCGCCGCCAGCGCCGAGCGTGCGTCCGGCCCCAAGAAGAAGCTCGTCACCCTCACCATTGCCACTAAGGACATGGACGTCTCCAACGACGAAGCCATCCTCGTCGGTGACAAGGCGGTGGGCTATGTCTCCTCCGGCGGCTATGCCCATCATGTCGGCAAATCGGTCGCCTTCGGCTATGTACCGGTAGAACTCGCCAAGGCCGGTGCCAAGGTGGATGTCGAGATCAACGGTGAGCGCTTCCCGGCGGAAATCCAGGGGGCACCGCTTTACGATCCCAATGGCGGTCGCATGCGGTCCTGACCTTCAGAAAAGAGCAACAAGCCACACATCGGAGTGCCCATGGCCGATCCTTTGCTGCAGCCCTATCGGCTCAAGAATCTGACGCTGAAGAACCGCATCTTCTCCACCTCGCACGAGCCGGCTTATTCCGAGGCCGGCCGGCCGGGCTTGCGCTACCAGCTCTATCATGAGGAGAAGGCCAAGGGCGGGGCTGCCATGACCATGATCGGCGGCTCCTCAGTCGTCGCCAAGGATTCGCCCCAGGCCTTCGGCAATCTCTATGTCCATGACGATGCCATCGTCGGCGACTTCAAGGCGCTGGCGAAGCGCGTCCATGCCTATGATTGCGCGGTGATGTGCCAGATCACGCATCTCGGTCGTCGCACATCCTGGCATCGGGAGCATTGGCTCCCGATCATCTCCGCCTCGCATGAGCGCGAGCCCGCCCATCGCGGCTTCCCGAAGACGATGGAGGATTTCGACATCGCCCGCACGGTGAAGGCCTATGGCGCCGCCGCCAGGCGCTGCCGCGACGGTGATCTCGACGGTGTCGAAATCGAAGCCTACGGCCATCTCTTCGATTCATTCCTGTCACCGCGCACCAACAGCCGCGAGGACAATTACGGCGGCAGCCTGGAGAATCGCATGCGTTTCGGCATGGAGGTCCTTGCCGAGATGCGCCGCCAGACCGATCCCGATTTCATCATCGGCGTACGCATGGCTGTCGATGAGGCGGTCGAGGATGGTTTCGGCTTCGATGAAGGCGTTGAAATCGCCAAACGCCTGCATAAGGCCGGCCTTGTCGATTTCCTCAACGTCATCGTCGGCACGATCGATACCGACGAATCCCTTTCGCACATCATTCCGCTGATGGGCACGCCCGCCGGCCCGAACTTCGCCAAGGTGAAGGCCGCGCGCAAATTACTTCCCGGCCTGCCCATCTTTCACGCCGCCCGCGTCAACGATCTTGCCACCGCGCGCCATTGGGTCAACGACGATGCCGTCGACATGATCGGCATGACCCGCGCCCATATGGCGGACCCGCATATCGTCGCCAAGATGATGCGCGGGCAAGAAGAACGCATCCGCCCCTGTGTCGGCGCGGGCTATTGCATCGACCGCATCTATCAGGGCGGCGAAGCCTTGTGCCTGCACAATCCGGCGACCGGCCGCGAAGAGACGATGCCGCATGTGATCGCGCCCAGCACCGGTCCGAAGAAGAAGATCGTCATCGTCGGCGCCGGTCCGGCCGGATTGGAGGCCGCACGCGTCTCCGCGCTACGCGGCCATCGGGTCGCCGTGTTCGAGGCGACGGACCGTGTCGGCGGCCAGGTGGCGCTCGCCGCCAAGGTGGCGCGTCGCAAGGAGCTGATCGGCATCACCGACTGGCTCTATGCCGAAGCGCAACTTGCCGGCGCCATCTTTCGCTTCAACACCTATGCGGAAGCCGCCGACATCGAGGCCGAACAACCCGATATCGTCATCGTCGCCACTGGCGGCACGCCCAATACAGCGCCGTTCAAGGACGGCTCCGACCTTGCCATCTCGACCTGGGACGTGCTTTCCGGACAGGTGGCCCTCTCCGACGACATCATTCTCTATGACGACGAAGCCGGTCACGAAGCGCTCTCGACCGCCGAATTTCTGGCCGGCAAGGGTATCAAATTCGAGCTGATCACGCCGGAACGCCTGATCGGCGCGGAGGTGGGTGGGCTCAACTATCCGGCCTATTACAAGGCGCTCTATGCCACCGGCGCCAAGCTCACCATCAACCAGCGCATGACCAGGATCGCCAAGGAAGGCAATCAGCTGGTGGCGACCTTGTTCAATCCCTACGACAAATCCACCTCCGAACGCCGCGCGCAGCAGATCATTGCCGTGCACGGCAACCTGCCGGCGGATGCGGTCTATTTCGACCTCAAGGAACGGAGCCTCAATCGCGGCGAGATCGACATCGACGCCTTCATTGATGGCCGCCCGCAGAATTTGAAGACGAATGCGAACGGCACATTCCAGCTCTTTCGCATCGGCGATGCGGTCTCCGCCAGGAACATCCACGCCGCGATCTATGACGGGCTGAGACTGTGCCAGGTGTTTTAGCAAGTCCCCTCACCCCAGCCCCTCTCCCCACTTCGTGGGGCGAGGGGCTATAGGACAGGCACGATCGAAACTCCCTCGCCCCGCTTGCGGGGAGAGGGTCGGGGCGAGGGGCGCTTGGTTACGCCGCCGGCTTCACGCCCAGCGTATTGAGCGCCTTGGTGAGGTCCTTCACACCGTCCGCTGCCTTGGCGGCGTGGCACATTTTCTCGCCGGCCATGGCGTCCTTCTCGGCCGTGGTGAAGTTCGCGTTCCCCTTATGGGTCTTCGCCACCTCGTTCCACTGGCTGATCAGCGCCGTGCATTTCTGGGTCGGCGTCGAAGCGGCCATCGCCGCGCCGGAAGCGAGAATTGTGGCGGCCAGGGCGCCAAGCAGCAAACTGGTTTTCATGATGATTCTCCCAATCTTGATGACCGTCGAGCGTGGGTCGGCCGTCTTCCGGGCGGTCTAGGCCGGCGCCCGTGGGAAGGAGATTGGTCGTCCGCCGTAACGGGCCGATGTCAAAGCTTCGTGAAAAATGAAACGGCGCGTGTCGCCACGCACCGCTGTCACTTTTCGTTACAATATTCAGCGCGTCAACTGCGCAGGCGTGTCGAGTTGGGGTCGAACGGTGCTTCCTTGAGGCGCGATGCCGCGACGCGCCTGCCCATCACCTCGATTTCGAAATTGTCGCCGCGCGTCGGCAGATAGGCCAGCGCCAGCTGCTTGCCCGTCGAATGGCCGAAATAGCCCGACGTGACCCGCGCCACCGCCTTGCCGTCCGCGAAGATCGGTTCGGCACCCATGACGTCGATTTCCTGGCTCGCGACTTCGAGCAGCGATATCTTGCGGGTAAGCGGCTCCTTGAACTGCTTTTCGGCGGCATCCCGGCCGACGAAGTCGCCCTTGTCGAAACGCACGAAGCGGCCCCAATCGGCTTCGGCCGCATTGTAGTCGGCGGTGAAGTCGCGGCCCCAGGAACCATAGCCCTTTTCCATGCGCATGGAATGAAGCGCGCGCACGCCGAACAGCTTCATTCCATGTTCAGTGCCGGCAGCACGCAGGCGCTCGAAGACATGGACGAGGTTGTGGGGGGCGACATAGATTTCGTAACCCAGCTCACCGGTAAAGCTCGCGCGGATGACCAGGGCGTCGGCGAGACCCACATGGATCTGCCGCGCTGCCAAGAATGGGAATGCTGCGTGGCTGAGGTCTGTATTGGTGAGCTGCTGCAGCACCGCCCGCGCCTTGGGTCCGGTCAGCGACAGGCCGGAATAGTCGGTGGTTACATTGCGGATCGAAACCCGTTCGCCCTTCGCATTGGCATTCAGCCAGCGTGTGTAATAGGTCTCGGCAGCCCCCGAGCCGATCATCAGGAAGCGGTCTTCCCGCGTCCGCGTCACGGTGAGATCGCCAAAGATGCGACCATTGGGCGACAGCATCGGGCACAGGACGGTGCGACCCGGGGCCGGTAGCTTGTTGCTGACGATGCGGTCCAGGAATTTCGCCGCATCGGCGCCGGAGACCTCGATCTTGCCATAGCTCGACGTTTCCCAGATGCCGACATGCTCGCGCACCGCCTTCACTTCCGCCGCCACATGCGGGAAGGCGTTGGAACGGCGATAGGTAGGCTCTTCCCTTGGCTCGACGCCCTTGGGTGCGAACCACAGCGGATATTCCCAGCCGAAGGACGCACCGAACAAGGCACCCTCGCCCTTCAGCGACGGATAGATCGACGAGGTCTTCAGCGGCCGCGCCGCCGGCAGTTCCTCGTTCGGGAAGGTCATGGTGAAGCGGCGACGATAATTCTCCATCGTCTTCTCGATGGTGGAGGCGCGGTTATTGTGCGGGCCGAAGCGCGCCACATCCATGGCGAACACATCCAAGCCCGGCTCGCCGTCGATGATCCAGTTGGCGACCACCATGCCGACGCCGCCACCCTGGCTGAAGCCCGCCATGACGCCGCAGGCGGCAAAGTAGTTCGTCAGACCGGGAACCGGTCCAACCAGGGGATTGCCATCGGGGGCGAACACCATCGGCCCGTTGATGGTGCGCTTGATGCCGCCCTTCTCCAGGCAGGGAAAGCGCGTCATGGCGAATTCAAGGGCCGACCAGATGCGATCGACATCCTCTGGCAAGAGCTCGTGGCCGAAATCCTGCGGTGTGCCTTTGAGCGCCCAATGCCGGCAATCATGCTCATAGGTGCCGATGAGCAGCCCCTTCTGCTCCTGCCGCAGATAGCTCTCCCCCTCGAAATCGATCGTCATCGGGATCTCATGATCCAACGCCTCGACCTCGGGGATGGCATTGGTGACGATATACTCATGTTCCATCGGCAGGATGGGGAGATCGACACCGGCCAGGCGCCCCACCTCGCGCGCCCACAGGCCGCCGGCATTCACCACATATTCGGCCTCGATCGTGCCTTCCTTGGTAACGACCAGCCAATGGCCGTTGGGCTTCTGTTTGAGTTCGAGCACCGGGTTGCGCAGCGAGATCGTGGCGCCCTTGTTCTTGGCGGCCTTGGCATAGGCATGCGTGACGCTGGAGGGATCGACATGGCCGTCGGCCGGATCGAACATCGCCTTGGTGAATTTCGATGTATCGACCAGCGGGTTGATCTTCTTCACTTCCTCCATGCTGACTTCATGGAGGCCGATGCCGAGATAATGCGCCTTGGCGAGTTCCGTCTTGAAATATTCAGCGCGCGCTTGCGTCCCCGCGAGATAGAGGCAGCCCACCCGATGCACGCCGCATGACTGGCCCGATTCCCGCTCCAGCTCCTCATAGAGCTTCACGGTATAGGCCTGCAGGTGCGACATGTTCGGATCGCCATTGATCGTGTGCATGCCGCCAGCCGCATGCCAGGTCGATCCGGAGGTGAGTTCCGAGCGCTCGACCAGCATGACGTCGGTCCAGCCGCGCTTGGCGAGATGGTAAAGCACGCTCACACCCACCACGCCGCCCCCAATGACGACCACGCGCGCCTGCGATTTCATGATGCCGGACCTCTTGAAATTCAGTTCGTAAGGATAGGCATTAACTAGCTAGCGCCGTGGGAGCGGTGAAGCCTGGAAAACTCATAAATCCGGTGAGTTTTCCTGCGAAGGCGGTGTGGCTTTGCCTTGTCGCGAAAACTGTTGAAATCACTCTCGTATTAGTTATATAGAACAATTAGCGTACAGGCAGATCATTTTGGGGGAGTGAATGTCGACAGCCGCAAACATCGCCGTTGCGATTGCCGTACTGGTCACCGCAACCTATTTTGGTATCGCCCGCGACCATACAGGGCAGCGCGTAAAGCGACTGAACTACCTGTTCGCGGTGCTCTTCATAATGCTCGCCATGTGGATCGGGACGATTGTCGTGTCACTGGTCTTGGCAACGTCAATTGAGATAACGGAGGAAAACTTCGAACAAACAATCTTAATTATGCAGATTGTTATCAATTTTCTGATCGGAATACCCGGCCTTACCGCCCTGTATCGGATTGTTTCAATGCGATGTCGGGATGCCGGCTATCCTCCGAGGCTTGCCTATCTTGGGGCCATTCCACTGCTACAGCTTTTTTACTTCATTTGGCTGCTTTTTCCCGCGTCCAAAGCGGAGCCCGTCGTCACTAGTGTCTAGAATCGAAAGCCCCACAGTTTGAACCTGCGGGGCTTTGTCTCATGCGGCCAGAAACTGCGCCGTTCAGGCGTCGACCAGATCGCTCTCCAACGCTGGATAATCGGTATAACCCCTGGCGCCGCCGCCATAGAAGGTGTTGCTGTCCCATTCGTTGAGCTTGGCATGCCGGGCAAAGCGCTTGGGCAGGTCGGGATTGGCGATGAAGAGTTTGCCGAAGGCCACCGCATCGGCATTGCCGCTGGCCAGGATCGCCTCGGCGCTTTCCTGGGTGAAGCCTTCGTTGGCGATATAGGCACCGCCGAACGCTTTCTTCAGCGACGGGCCCAGACTGTCGGGGCCGACCTTCTCGCGCGCCGCGATGAAGGCTAGACCGCGCTTGCCAAGCTGCTCGGCGACATAGCCGAAGGTCGCCGCCGGGTTGGAATCGCTCATGTCATGGGAATCGCGGCGCGGGGCGAGGTGCATGCCGACGCGGCCCGGGCTCCACACTTTCAAGACCGCATCGGTCGCCTCCAGCATCAGCCGAGCGCGGTTTTCGATTGGACCGCCATATTCATCGGTGCGCTTGTTGGTGCCGTCCTGCAGGAACTGGTCCAGCAGATAGCCGTTGGCGCCATGCAATTCGACGCCGTCGAAGCCGGCCTTCTTGGCATTCTCCGCACCCTTGGCATAGGCCGCGACGATGCCCGGAATCTCGTCGAGTTCGAGTGCTCGCGGTGTCACATAGGGCCGCTGCGGCCGCACCAGGCTGACATGGCCGGCCAGTGCGATGGCGCTGGGCGCCACCGGCAATTCGCCATCGAGGAAGACGGGATCGGAAACGCGGCCCACATGCCACAGTTGCAGGACGATGCGGCCGCCGGCATCGTGGACGGCCTTCGTGACATTGCGCCAGCCTTCGACCTGCGCATCCGACCAGATACCGGGCGTGTCGGCATAGCCGACACCTTGCGGCGTCACCGAGGTCGCCTCAGTCAGGATGAGACCGGCAGAGGCGCGCTGGACATAGTACTCGCGCATCAGGTCGTTGGGCGTCCGGGTTCCGCCAGCGCGCGAACGCGTCAAGGGCGCGAGGACAATTCGGTTGGGCAGGCGCAATTCGCCGACGGTGACGGGATCGAGAAGCTTGGCCATGTGAAGCCTATCTGTGATTTGCAGGAAACGGTTTGATATGCGAGCGGGAGTTGCGATTGATTCAAACCCCGTTAACAAAGCTAGGAAGCGCGTTTGCGCTGCACAATGCGCACCGGCGCGAGGGCTGCCCTGCTTTGTGTGCAAACCCTCAATTCACACAAGGTTAGTGGTCAACTTTTGAGCACTGGTTCACTCATAAATAAGGGTGACGATCCTGCCATCCGCCGCGCTGACCGAGGCGACTCCCGGTCCGTCGCCGATTTCTTCGACGAAAATGACCGTGCCGCGGCTGCGGTCGGAACACAGGAACCGACCGGACGCCGTGAACTGCGATCCACTGCGCGATTGCAGGGTTGTCGTATAGACGCAGACCAAGCCCACGGGCATTTCGGCATCACTATGCCCGCGGAACGTCCGGCCGCAGCTGGATTGTCCTTCGAAGTGCCGGTCCGTCGTGAAATCGAGGCTGCCGGTACAATCCGCCGTGTCGCGATCCGCCAGCCCTTCGAACAATGCGTCACGGTTCACCTCGCGGTCATCGATCGCGCCATTCTCGGGTTGCGCCGTGCAAGCTGTTATCGACAGCAAAGCCGCAACCGCAACAGCCCGCGCGATCGATGACACCCGCTGAAAGCCTGTCTGGACTAGCATCGCTGGATTGATCCTGCCAAAACTTGCGCACGCCTCTTCCTTTTAGCTGCCTTTCCGTGAATGGGAATTGATTTCGCTCAAGCCAAAGCCTGCTAAAAGGATCCGTCGCTATCACCAAGGAAACCATCATGCCGTCCTTCCTGACGCCGCAGCTGACCCCGATCGTGCTGCTTGCAATCTCCAATGTCTTCATGACTTTCGCCTGGTACGGCCACCTCAAGTTCACCTCGAAGCCGCTCTGGCTCGTGGTGCTGGCCTCCTGGGGCATCGCCCTGATCGAATATTGCTTCGCCATTCCGGCCAATCGCGTCGGCCACACGGTCTATTCGGCGGCCGAATTGAAGACCATGCAGGAAATCATCACCCTGATCGTCTTCTGCGCCTTCTCTTGGGCCTATCTTGGCGAAGCGATCCGCTGGAACCATGCCGTCGGCTTCGTCCTCATTGCCGCAGCCGGCTTCTTCGTCTTCCATAAATGGTGAGTGGCGATTGCCGCGACGCCGGGCTTGCGGCATCATGTTCCGACGACGCTTGGAGAGGATCGATTTTGCCGCCATTATCTCGGGCCGACCAGGAACTGCTGAGCGCGGCCACGGATTTCATCCGCAGCCGCTATCTCGAAAACCGGCATCACATCGGGGCGGCGGTACGCGGCGCCTCCGGCCGGATTTATCTCGGCCTCCATCTCGACACTTATGTCGGCCGCTGCTCGGTATGCGCCGAAGCCGTGGCACTGGGCAGCGCGCTATCGGCCGGCGAGACGGAGATCGACGCCATTGTTTCGGTGCGCCATCCGCGCCCGAAGGAACTTCACGCCGAACCCAGGGTCGTCTCCCCCTGCGGCATCTGCAGGGAAATGCTCACCGATTTCGCCCCCCGCAGCGAGGTGATCATCGCGCGGGGTGAAGGCCTTACCCGGGTGCCGGTAAGTCAGCTGCTGCCGGAAAAGTACCGCCGGGCACCCTGAATACTCCGGGGAAACGGGCCAAGAGCCCCGTCGGATGGGTCTTTTCTTTTGCGGAAGTGGGACTATGCTCCGGCCCGCCCGAAGGTTGAGCATCATGAGCCAAGTTCTGACCCAGACAGTCCCACATGAGACCGCCGCTGCCGGCGTGTCCACCCGCCATGCCGCCCGTCGCGCCGTGGGCCTCTGGTTGCTTGGCTGCTGCTTCATGATTGCCGTGATGGTGCTGCTGGGCGGCGTCACGCGCCTGACCGATTCCGGCCTTTCCATCATGGAATGGAAGCCCATCATGGGTGCCCTGCCTCCGCTCAGCGACGCGGAATGGCACCAGATCTTCGCCCTTTACCAGCAGATCGCGGAATACAAGCACGTCAATGCCGGCATGACCCTGGAAGCCTTCAAGGGTATTTTCTGGTGGGAATATCTACACAGGCTCTGGGGCCGGCTGATTGCCGTGGCCTTCCTGCTGCCGCTGATCTGGTTCCTCGTCCGTGGCCGCCTCACCCGGGCGGAGGCGCCGCGCCTCATCGCCCTTTTCGCGCTTGGCGGACTGCAGGGCTTTGCCGGCTGGTTCATGGTGGCAAGCGGCTTCCAGGACAGGGTCGATGTCAGCCAATACCGCCTCGTCATCCATCTGATGCTGGCGCTCGCCATCTTCGCCCTGATGCTGTGGTATGCACTCGACTATCTCGATGCGGCACCGCTGCAGGGCGGCCGAGACGCTGCCGGCGATCTCGCGCGCCATGCCAAATGGATGAACATCCTCATCGCTTTCCAGGTGGCACTTGGCGGCCTCGTCGCCGGGACGGATGCCGGTTATGTCTATAACGACTTCCCGATGATGAACGGGCATTGGCTCTCGCCCGATCTGTTCCTCACTTCGCCCTGGTATCTGAATTTCACCGAGAACCTTGCCATGGTGCAGTTCCAGCACCGGCTCGTCTCCGGCTTCGTCGCGATTGCGGTCATCAGCCTGCTGGTACGCCTGCGCCGGCGCGAGATCGACCGGACTTTGAAACGCCGCGCCGTCAGCCTGCCTTTCGCACTGGCGGCGCAAGCCTTCCTCGGCATGGCGACGCTCATCCTCGTTGTGCCGATTTCTCTGGCGGTCCTGCATCAGCTCGGTGCCTTCGCCCTGTTGGGTTGCGGCCTGATGGTGCAGCACGGCCTCAACCGCCTGGCGAAATCCTGACATCATGGCCGAGGCAGAAGTCATGGAACCGCCGGTCGAGCGCCTCCCTGTTTCGGTCATCACCGGCTTCCTCGGCAGCGGCAAGACGACACTGCTGAAGTATCTGCTCGCTCATCCGGAGATGGGCGAAACCGCCGTCATCATCAACGAATTCGGCGAAGTGGGTCTCGATCACCTGCTGGTCGAAAAGGCCGAGGACGATACGGTTCTGCTCGAATCCGGCTGCCTTTGCTGCACGATCCGCGGTGATCTCATCGACGCCATGCGGCGCCTCTACAAACGCCGCGCCAAGGGCGAGGTGCCGCCATTCAAGCGCGTCGTCATCGAAACGACGGGTCTTGCCGATCCCGCGCCGATCCTCCACACCTTGATGCAGGACCCCGTACTGACTGCCGTCTATCGCCTGGACGGCGTCGTCGCCACGGTCGATGCCGTGAACGGCGAGACGCAGATGGACCGGCAGGTGGAATCCGTGAAGCAGGCCGCCGTCGCCGACCGCCTGCTGCTCACCAAGAGCGACCTCAGCGATGCAGAAAGGCTCGCCGATCTCGAGGGAAGGCTGCGCCGCCTCAATCCGGCGGCGCCGATCCAGCGCGTCATGCATGGCGAAGTCTCGCCGGCCTCGCTCTTCAATGCGGGCCTCTATAATCCCGAGAGCAAGAGCCTCGACGTGCAGCGCTGGCTGCGCGAGGAGGCCTATGCCGACGCCCGACAGCACGATCATGACCACGATCATGGTCACGGCCATAGCCACGATCATCATGCCCATGCGCATCACGACCATGCAAGCGGGCTGGACGTCAACCGGCACGACGCGCATATCCGCGCCTTCTGCATGACCCGCGACGAGCCGGTCGATTGGCAGAAGTTCTGCGCCTGGATCGACATGCTGACGGCGACACGTGGCGCCGATCTTCTGCGCATCAAAGGTGTGCTCAATATCGCCGGCGAAACGCGGCCCGTGGCCATCCATGGCGTGCAGCACCTGTTCCATCCGCCGGTGCTGCTGCCGGCCTGGCCCGGTGCCGACCGCCGCTCCAAGCTGGTCTTCATCACCCGCGATCTCGACCAGGCGACCCTCACCGAATCCATGAAAGCTTTTCTGGACGAGGAAAACCTCGCCTGACAGCCCCGTTTCCGCGGCTGCACATGATCGGAATTGTCCAATAACGCCATGGAGTAACGGCGAGCCGCCGTTTTTCGGTTTTGCAATTCCCGGAACATTGCTAGTTTTCGCGTGGATCGAGGGGAAAAGGGCGCCCTGCCGTTGCCGCGTGCCCAATCTCATCTGTCGCCAACAAAGGGAGGGGTAAAAGATGTCCTTGAAATTGAAACTGGCCGGAACGAGCGTGGCTGCCGCCCTCGTCCTCGGCACCTTCGCCGCCCAGGCCGAGCCGCTGCAGAGCATCGGCGAGGGCGAAGGCGAAGTCGCCATCGTCGCATGGCCGGGCTATATCGAGCGCGGCGAGACGGACAAGAATTACGACTGGGTCACGGGCTTTGAAAAAGAAACGGGCTGCAAGGTCACCGTGAAGACCGCCGGCAGCTCCGACGAAATGGTGTCGCTGATGAATGGCGGCGGCTTCGACCTCGTGACCGCATCGGGCGACGCGTCGCTGCGCCTCATCAAGGGCGGCACGGTGCAGGAAGTCAATCTCGGCCTCATCCCCGAATATGGCAAGGTCGATCCGCGCCTGCAGAACGCCCCCTGGCATACGGTCGACGGCAAGCATTACGGCGTGCCATGGCAATGGGGCCCGAACGTGCTCCTCTATAATGCCGGCGTCTTCGAGAATGCGCCGCAGAGCTGGGGTGTCGTGTTCGAGGAGCAGAATCTGCCCGATGGCAAATCGAACAAGGGCCGCGTCCAGGCCTATTACGGCACCATCTATCTGGCCGATGCGGCGCTCTATCTGATGGTCAACAAGCCCGAACTCGGCATCAAGGATCCTTATGAGCTCAACCAGGCGCAATTCGACGCCGCGGTCGGGCTGCTGCGCGGTCAGCGCCAACTGGTCAACAAATACTGGTCGGATGCAGCGGCGCAGGTGGACGATTTCACCAACGAAGGCATCGTCGCCTCGACCAGCTGGGCCTATCAGGTCAACACGCTGCGCGCCGGCGGCAAAGTGTCGGTCGGTTCCGTCGTGCCGAAGGAAGGCGCCACGGGGTGGGCCGATACGACGATGATGGCGACCAGCGCGCCGCACCCGAACTGCGCCTATAAGTGGCTCAACCATTCGCTCAGCAACAACGCCCAGGCCGGCACCGGTTCCTGGTTCGGCAGCGTGCCCGCCGTGCCCTCATCCTGCGCCGACGCGATCCTGACCGAAGGCGGCTGCGTCGCCAACGGTTCGCAGCTCTTCGCCCGCATCCATTTCTGGAAGACGCCGGTGAAGGATTGCGCCAGCCAGAACGGCGAATGCGTGCCGTATAAGGATTGGGTGGCCGCCGTGCAGTCCGTGCAAAGCGGACAGTAATCTTTCGATATTTCCCGTTGGGGCGGATCAGCGATGATCCGCCCCAATTCTATATCAGCATGACGGATATGATCATGAGTTCAGGTATTGCCGCGGTTTCCTTCAACAACGTGTCCCGCCATTTCGGTGCGGTGAAGGCGGTCGATGCCGTGAGTTTCGATATCAAGGATGGCGAATTCTTCGCCATGCTGGGGCCGTCCGGTTCTGGAAAGACCACCTGCCTGCGTCTCATTGCCGGCTTCGAGCAGCCGACCGGCGGCCATGTCATCGTCCATGGTGCCGACATGAACGGCGTTCCGCCCTATGACCGCGACGTCAACACGGTGTTCCAGGATTACGCGCTCTTCCCGCATATGAGCGTGCTCGACAACGTCGCCTATGGCCTCATGATCCGCAAGGTGCCCACCGCGCAGCGCCGCAAACAGGCCGACGAGATGCTGGAGATGGTGGCGCTCGGCGGCTTCGGCGACCGTAAGCCCTCGCAACTCTCGGGCGGCCAGCGCCAGCGCGTGGCCCTTGCTCGCGCGCTCGTCAATCATCCCAAGGTGCTGCTGCTCGACGAGCCCTTGGGCGCCCTCGACCTAAAACTGCGCGAACAGATGCAGGTGGAGCTCAAGTCGATCCAGCGCCGTGTCGGCATCACCTTCGTCTACGTGACCCACGACCAAGGCGAAGCGCTCTCCATGAGCGATCGCGTGGCGGTGTTCAACCAGGGCAAGATCGAGCAACTGGCAAATCCCGCCGAGCTTTACGAAAATCCCGCCACCACTTTCGTCGCGGGCTTCGTCGGCATCTCCAACCTGCTGGAAGGTGCCGCGGCAAAGGCGGTGAGCGGCAGCGACGGCGCCTGTTCGATCCGACCTGAGAAGATCCATCTCGACCGCCCTGGCACGCCCATTCCCGGCAATGCCATAGGTATCGCCGGCCGCGTCAGCGCCATTCTTTATCTCGGCGCCAACACGCGCTACGACGTGGCGCTGGAGAGCGGCGCCGAGATTACCGTTGCCGTCCAGAACCGCGATGCCCATATCGAGCCCAAGGAAGGCGAGACCGTGCAACTCTGGTGGGAAGCGCGTCATCTGATGCGTTTTGCCCGCTGAAGGTATCGCCGACATGACCGCCGCCACTCGTCCCCGCTCGCTCGGCAACAGCCTCTCGACATTCCTTTACCGGCAGCCACGGCTGGTGCTCGCGCTGCTGCTGGTGCCGCCACTGCTGTGGCTAGGCATCATCTATCTGGGTTCGCTCTTCACGCTGCTGGCGCAGAGCTTCTTCTCGATCGACGACTTCACCGCGCAGATCGTCTATGAGCCGACGCTGGATACCTATGCGCGCCTCTTCACGGCCACAAACCTCAGTATCATTTTCCGTACGCTGATGATGGCGGCGGTGGTGACGCTGATCTCCGGTATCATCGCCTTCCCGCTCGCCTATTATATCGCCCGCTTTGCCAGCGGGCGCATGAAGGCGCTCTTCTATGTCGCCGTGATGCTGCCGCTCTGGTCCAATTACCTGGTGCGCGTCTATTCCTGGAAGCTGATCCTGGCCAAGGAAGGCGCCATTCACTGGACTTTCAATGCGCTGGGGCTGGGCCCCGTGCTCGATTGGATCCTGACCCTGCCGGTGGTCGAAGGTTCGTCGCTCTCGACCTCCTATATCGGCACGACCTTGACATTCGTCTATATCTGGCTGCCTTTCATGGTCCTGCCGGTCCAGGCGGCTCTCGAGCGCGTGCCACGCTCGCTCCTCGAAGCGTCGAGCGATCTGGGGGCGAGGCCCAATGAAACCTTCCGCAAGGTGATCTTCCCGCTCGCCATCCCCGGCATTGCCGCGGGCTCGATCTTCACCTTCTCGCTGACGCTCGGCGACTATATCATCCCGCAACTGATCGGCTCGTCGCGCCCCTTCATCGGCCAGGCGGTCTACCAGTTCCAGGGCACTGCCGGCGACATTCCCATGGCCGCCGCCTTCGCCATGGTGCCGATCGCCATCATGGCCGTCTACCTCGCCATCGCCAAACGCCTGGGAGCTTTCGATGCCCTCTAAGACGCAAAGCGCCCGCGCCAAGGGCGATGCCGGCCTGGGTCTCAAGGCCGCTGCCTGGTTCGGCGTGCTCTATCTCAACCTGCCGATTCTCTTCATCGTGCTCTACGGCTTCACCACCGACGATGCGAGCTATACGTTCCCGCCGCCGGGACTCACCACCGAATGGTTCGCCGTCACTTGGGCGCGGGCCGACTTCTGGGACGCATTATGGCTTTCGGTCGAAGTCGCCTTCGCCTCCATGGCCATCGCCATCGTGCTGGGTACGTTGGCCGCCGCCGCCATGTACCGCTTCAGATTCTTCGGCAAGGAAGCGGTGACCCTGCTGATCCTGCTGCCGATAGCTCTTCCTGGCATCGTCACCGGCATCAGCCTGCGGTCGGCTTTTGCACTGGGCGATGTGCCGTTCAGCTATTTCACCATCGTGCTGGGCCACGCCACCTTCTGCATCGTGGTCGTCTACAACAACGCCATCGCACGCCTGCGACGCTCGTCGCCGGCCCTCGTCGAAGCCTCGATGGACCTCGGCGCGGATACATTCCAGACCTTCCGGCACGTCGTTCTGCCGAACCTTGCCACGGCACTTTTGGCAGGCGGCATGCTGGCATTCGCCCTTTCCTTCGACGAAATCATCGTCACCACCTTCACGGCGGGCCAGCAGGAAACCCTGCCGATCTGGATGTTCGGCGAACTCAGCCGACCGCGCCAGCGCCCCGTGACCAATGTGGCGGCGATCATCGTCATGATCATCACCTTCATCCCCATCCTCGCCGCCTACTACCTGACCCGAGACACAGATGACGTCGCCGGCAGCGGGAAGTAATTCAACCACCGGGACGGTACTCTGGTTCAAGGGCGCCAAGGGTTATGGCTTCGTAAAGCCGGATGACGGAGGGGCCGATGTCTTCGTCCATGTGGCAGAACTCGACGCCTCGGGCCTGCGCGATCTCGCCGAAGGCCAACGCATCCGCTTCCGCCGCGACACCCACGGCGACGGGCGATTCTTTGCGGTGGGGATAGAGCTGATCGGGTGAAAGCCCCCTCTCCCTAACCCTCCCCCACGTTGGGGGGAGGGAATCCCAGCCAGTCTGTCGCCATCGTCTCAGCGAACTCGGTGAACTCCCTCCCCCCAACGTGGGGGAGGGTCGGGGAGAGGGGGTAGCCGCAAGGCCAATCTCATCCCCCCAACAAAAAACGGCCCGGGTTTCCCCGGGCCGTTCTTCATTTCGACTATGGCGGGGCTTACTTGTCCCACCACATCTTTTCGCAGAAGTAATATTCCGTCGGATGCGCTTCGTAGCCTTTGAGCTGCTTATCGAACGGCTGATAGCTCTGGCGCCACAGCGGCTGGACGATCGGGCCCTCTTCCTGCATCAGGGTCTCGATCTCCTTGATCACTTCCTTGCGCGCGTTGATGTCGACGAGGCCTTCCGCCTTGGTCAGCAATTCGTCGAACTTGGGGTTCTTGAAATTGCTTTCGTTCCATGGCACGCCGGTCCGGTAGGCAAGCCCCAGCACCATGATGCCGAGCGGCCGGTGCGTCCACACGGTGAAGCCGAACGGCACCTTGGTCCAGACGTCCCAGTACTGGGCCGAGGGCAGGACGGTGAGCTTCACGCGGATGCCGGCTTCCGCCCATTGCTGGACCATCGCCTGGCAGGCCGTCGGTTCCCAATCGGGGTCCTTCTTGGCATGGAGTTCGACATCGATACCGTCCGGATAGCCGGCATCTGCCAAGAGCTTCTTGGCGCCCTCGATATCCCGCGGCATCGGCATGTCGACGAATTCCGGGTGCACCGGCGACACATGGTGATGCTGCGCCGGGGTGCCGAGTTCGCCATAGGCGATCTTGGACACAGCCGCGCAATCGATGGCAAGACGCATCGCCTTGCGCACGCGGGGATCGTCGAACGGCTTCTCGTCGCAATGCATGCGGGCGACTGCGGTCTGCGCCGTGTTGATCTTGTGGAGTTCCACATGCGGCAGCTTCTGGATACTGGGATAGACCTTGATATCCGCATCGTAGAGGCCGTCCACCTGCTTCGAGGCCAAAGCCGCGAGTTTGGTCGCCGGATCGTCGCCAAGGTCGATGAAATGGACCTCGTCGAGGTAGGGGCCTTCGCCCCAATATTCCTTGCGCGCCTTGAGGACGACCTTCTTGCCGACCTCGACCTCGGCCGGTTCGAAAGCGCCGGTGCCGATGGAGCCGACACCCCACTTCCCTTCATCCTTCGGATGCAGGATGAGGGCCGGATAATGGAACAGGTTTTCCGGCACGGCGAGGGTCGAGACCTGGCCGTTCAAGCGGATCGTGTAATCGTCGACCTTCTCGATGGCGTTGGCGTCCCACAATTCGGTGGTCTTCTTCGGATTGCCGGCCTCGTCCTTCTCGCCGGTCTCGACTTCCTTCAGCATGAAGCCCTGGAACAGGCCCAGCACCGACGAACCGACATTGGGGTCGACCCAGCGCTTGATGTTCCAGATGACATGCTCGGCATTGAGCCCATCGCCGTTGGACCATTTGATGTCCTTGCGGAGCTTCAAAGTCCAGGTCTTCAGATCCTCGCTGGGTTCCCATGCCTCCAAGAGGATCGGCACCGTGATGCCGTCGCCCTGCGTCCGGGTCAGGTAATCGTTGGCCTGGCGTACGATGTTCGAGTCATAGACCCACGAAAACGTCGCCGGATTGTCCAC
The DNA here is from genome assembly GCF_041918875.1 of Dongia sp. GTDB lineage: Bacteria > Pseudomonadota > Alphaproteobacteria > Dongiales > Dongiaceae > Dongia. The sequence continues at coordinate 75,172 of NZ_JAYRUV010000016.1, read as the reverse complement.
CGCCGGAACGCGGGCGCCGATGCGCAGGACGCCGCCCTTCTTGGGTTCCTGCGCGCGCGCGGCGCCAATGAGGTCGCCGCCCATCACCTTGCCGGCGACGGCATAGGCAGTGGCGGCCGACATGCCGAGCAACGTCGCGGTGCGCAAGAAATCGCGGCGGCCGATCTGCCGCTTCTCCAGCTGCTCGACCAGCACCGGAATCTCCGGATGATAGCCGCGGCCTTTGCCAGATCTAAAAGTCATTTAAAACCTCCCTGCTGGTAAAACGTCCCTGTGAAGCACACGTCCTTGCGACGCATGCCGTTCGCATCAACCGCCGTTATTATCCGGAACGCCCACCCTGGTTCGGTCCGCTTGGTCTTGATGGCGGTATCCCGTTAATCTTAGTTTCATCCAGTCTCGACCGAAAATCATTCCATCGTCAATCGTCCATGCAAAAATCGCATCATGACCTGACCCAGGCTCATCCCCGGCGTATTGACGAGAATGGACTGCTTTTGGTTCGTTAAGGGCGCCCCCGCACTTGCAGCGCCGCCTGGGACAGGCTATTGCCCGATTATTCGCAAAATCCCGCGCCAAGAGGCCCTCACGTGACCACCAAGCTCGATAGGATCGAAGACGCCATCGCCGATATCGCCGCCGGCCGCCCCGTAATCGTGGTCGACGACGAAGACCGGGAGAATGAAGGCGATCTCATCATGGCGGCCTCCAAAGCCACACCGGAGTATGTCGCCTTCTTCATCCGGCACACCAGCGGCATCCTGTGTACCCCGCTGACCCGGTCGGACGCGCGCCGGCTGCATCTTACGCCCATGGTGGCGGACAATATTGCGCCGCACGCGACGGCGTTCACCGTCTCCATCGATTATGCCAAGGATCTCACCACCGGCATCTCGGCGCAGGAACGCTGCGCCTGTATCCGCGCGCTGGCCAATCCGAATGTCGCGGCCGAGGATTTCGTGCGCCCCGGCCACATCTTCCCGCTGATCGCGCGTGAAGGCGGCGTCCTCATCCGCTCCGGCCATACCGAGGCCGCGGTCGACATGTCGCGCCTGGCGGGCCTGGCGCCGGTCGGCCTCATCGCCGAACTCGTCAATGATGACGGCAGCGTGAAACGACTGCCCGACATTCTGGCCTTCGCCAAGGAACACAAGCTGCTGGTCGTCTCGATCGACGATCTCATCGCCTACCGCCAGCAGCGCGAATCCCTCATCACCCGCACCTCGGAGGGACAGGTCAGCACCGCGATCGGCAGCGCCCAGGCCGTCGTCTATTCGACCGCGTTCGACGCGGCGCATCATATTGCCGTGATTTATGGCGACATCGCCGACGGGCGCGATATTCTCATCCGCCTGCAGCAGGAAGACGCCGTGACCGACGTCTTCGATCCCGACCGCAGTGCCGTGAAAAGGGCTCTCAGCCAGATCGAACAGGCCGGCCGCGGTATCATCATCTACCTGCGCGAAGGTGCTGTCGGCGTAACGCCTTCGGCCCCCAATGCCGGCGGCAGCGAGGCCTCGCGGCTCGAACAATGGCGCGAGGTAGGCCTGGGGGCGCAGATCCTGAAAGACCTGAATGTGAAGTCGATCCGCGTCATCGCCACCAAGGAGCGGCAATATATGGGCCTGTCCGGCTTCGGCGTCGAAATTCTCGGCACGGAGCGTCTTTGAAGATGAGCGTGGCGCAGCACGTTCCCCGCATTGCTTTCGTCACCGGCGGCGCCAGGCGCCTGGGGCGCGCCACCGCCCTGAAACTGGCCGGCGACGGCTGGGATGTCGCCATCCACTGCCATCGTTCGCTGGACGCGGCCCAGGCCACCGCCGCCGATATCCGCGCGCTTGGCCGGCGCTGCATCGTGCTGCAGGCCGATCTCGGCGATGAAGGGATGGTCGAACGGCTGATCCCCGCGATCTGCAGCGATCTCGGTGCTCCGACCTGCCTCGTCAACAATGCCTCCGTCTTCGAGATGGACAAGATAGAGACGGTGACGCGGGACAGCTGGGACCGGCACATGGAGACCAATCTGCGTGCGCCCTTCGTGCTGTCGCAGGCCCTCGCCCGCCATCTGCCGGAGGGCGCGCAAGGCAATATCGTCAACATGCTCGACCAGCGCGTCTGGAAGCTGACGCCCTATTTCATGTCCTACACGGTCGCCAAGATGGGGCTGTGGACGCTGACGCGCACCATGGCGCTGGCGCTGGCGCCGAGGATCCGGGTCAATGCCGTCGGTCCCGGTCCAACTTTGCCGAGCCCCCGGCAGACGCCGGAGCATTTCGCCGCCCAATCGGCCGCCATGCCGCTGGGTCACGGTGCCACGCCCGAAGAAATCGCCGACACAATCCTCTATATCTTGTCGGCTTCCGCCATGACGGGACAAATGATTGCGCTGGACGGCGGCGAGCATCTGGGCTGGCAGGTGCCCAATAAGGGCTTCCAGCCGAAAGAATAGCCAGGCCGGACCCAAACCTCTATAATATGCGTTACACCTGCGGGCCCCAGGGTGCGGCCCTCCATTTCACCCCGACACCCCAGAGAGCGGTGATCGGTGCGGTGATCCAAGGCAAGTCGGAGGTCCCGGGACCATGAATCCATTGGAAAAAATCACGCCTTTGCCGAACGCGGCGCCGGTCCGCACCATGCGCGTCTTCATCCGCGACCTGGTCCTGCCCTGCAGCATCGGCATCCATCAGCACGAGCGCCTGGCCCAGCAGCGCGTCCAGATCAATGTCGAGCTGACCTGTGTCGAGCATCCGGCCATCAATGACGATGTCGACAATGTCGTCTGCTACGCGACGGTCGTCATGGGCATCAAGGCGGTCACCGCGGACGGGCATATCAACCTGGTCGAAACCCTGGCGGACCGCATTGCCGACGTCTGCCTCAGCGACCGCCGGGTATTGTCCGCCAAGGTCCGGATCGACAAATTGGACGTCTTCAAGGAAGCGTTCAGCGTTGGCGTCGAGATCGAACGGAACCGGGCGGATCGGTAAGCTGTTTTTCCCGATTCGGTCATCGAAAATTCCTGACCGATTTACCAAAAGTTAAGCCTTTCAGGACTCTATCGGCCGATTCCTGAGCCAAGTTGTTCACATCGGGATTGCCGAGTCCGAACGGGCCAGGAGAGTCAAGACCGATTCCCATTCATGACCGAGTTGTTGCAAGTCTATTCTTATAAATTCATACGGAACAGCAGCTTAGTTATTTTGCCTGTTTTTTGTGCAGATGGGACTTAAGCCTGATTCCCGGACGCGTCGGAGAAAGCTCCCGGCGATATCGACAGACTTATCCACAAAAATGGTGGATATCCCCGAAGTTACCGAAGCCGCCGCGGCGTGATAGTTTTTGCCCATCCGAAAGGGTGGCGGAAACGGGTGCCGGAAAGGGTCGAAACGGGGCCCGGAAGCGACCCGTTTGAGCTATCCATGATTCCTTTTGCGACAAGCCGATGCGCATGATTGACGATCCAGAACATCCACAAGGCGACGAGACCGATCTCGACGAACTCGAGACGCCGGACGACGTAGCCCAGCGCCCCAAGGGGATGAGCCGCCTGGCCCACGGCGCCTCGATCATCAGGGCCAAGGTCCGCACCCTGCCCAGTGCGCCCGGCTGCTACCGGATGATCTCGGCCGGCGGCGAGGTACTTTATGTCGGCAAGGCCAAGGACCTGAAGAAACGGGTCACCTCCTATACCCTGCCCAATCGGCAGGCAAACCGCATCCAGCGCATGATCGCCGAGACGGCGACCATGGAATTCATGACGACCCATACCGAGGTCGAGGCGCTGCTGCTGGAAGCCAACCTGATCAAGCGCTACCGCCCGCGCTTCAACGTGCTGCTGCGCGACGATAAGAGCTTTCCCTACATCCTCATCACCGCCGATCATGCGGCGCCGCAGATCACCAAGCATCGCGGCGCGCGCAACAGGCCGGGTCAGTATTTCGGCCCCTTTGCTTCCGCCGGAGCCGTCAACCGCACCATCGTCGCCTTGCAGCGCGCCTTCCTGCTGCGGCCCTGTTCGGATTCGATCTTCGCCAGCCGTACGCGGCCGTGCCTCCAGTACCAGATCAAGCGCTGCTCGGCGCCCTGCGTCGGCCGCATCTCGCCCGAGGATTATGCCGCCCTGGTCGAGGAAGCACGCGACTTCCTCACCGGCAAGAGCGACAAGGTGAAGCAACGCCTGGCCGCCGAAATGCAGTCGGCCTCCGACGCGCTCGAATTCGAACGCGCCGCTAAGCTGCGCGACCGCCTGCAGGCCTTCGCCCTGATCCAGAGCCGCCAGGACATCTATCTCGAAGGCGTCGAGGAGGCCGACATCATCGCCGCCTATCATGAAAGCGGCCATACCTGCATTCAGGTCTTTTTCTTTCGGAACCACGGCAATTACGGGAACCGGGCTTACTTCCCGGCCCATGACAAGACGACCGAGCCGCCGGAGATTCTGGCGGCCTTCATGGCCCAGTTCTACGAGAACAAAACGCCGCCACGCCTGATCCTGGTCAACGAGATGCCGGCGGAGATCGAGTTGCTGACCGAAGCGCTCACCTTGCGCGCCGGCGCCAAGGTCGAGATTCTCGAGCCCAAGCGCGGCGATAAGAGGAAGCCCGTCGAACACGCGCTCGCCAACGCCAAGGAGGCGCTCGCCCGGCGCATGGCGGAAAGCGCCTCCCAGGCCAAGCTGATGACCGGCATGGCCGAGATCTTCGACCTGGAAACGCCGCCCAAACGCATCGAGGTCTACGACAACAGCCATATCTCCGGCACCAACGCCTATGGCTGCATGATCGTGGCCGGGCCGGACGGCTTCATGAAGAACCAGTACCGGAAGTTCGGCATCAAGCCCGCCAATATCGAAGCCGGCGAAGCGCCGATCGAACCCGGCGACGATTACGCCATGATGCGCCAGGTGCTGACGCGCCGCTTCACGCGCGCGCTCAAGGAAGATCCCGACGACACGCATGCGACCTGGCCCGACCTCGTCCTCATCGACGGCGGCCAGGGGCAGCTCAGCGTGACGCTCGAAGTCTTCGCCGAACTCGGCATCGACGATGTCGCCGTGGCATCGATCGCCAAGGGCCCGGACCGCAATGCAGGACGCGAGCGCTTCTTCATGCCGGGGCGCGAACCCTTCGGCCTCGACCCCAAGCATCCCGTGCTCTATTACCTGCAGCGCCTGCGCGACGAGGCGCACCGTTTCGCCATCGGCACGCATCGGGCGAAGCGTTCGGCCGATATCGCCAAATCGCCGCTCGATGAGGTGGCCGGCATCGGCGCCAAGCGTAAGAAAGCGCTGCTGATGCATTTCGGCTCGGCCCGGGCAGTGGCGCAGGCCGGTCTTACCGACCTCGCCACGGTGCCTGGGATTTCCGAAACGGTAGCCAAGGTCATTTATGACCATTTCCACCCCAATTGAGAGGCTCGGATCACCTTTTCGCGATGCAGCGAAAGGGCGCACCCGCCCCCTGTGACAGGGGAAGGCGTTCCTGCTATCGTCCGGCCCGAAACCTCAAGCCATTCTCCGTCCAATCCGCCCGAAAGCCGTCTATGCCGAACATCGCCAACATCCTGACCCTGTCGCGGATTGCCGCCATCCCTCTCATCACCGCCCTGCTCTTCTTCGAACAGCCGGTCTTCCGTTGGACGGCGCTGGGGCTCTATGCCGTCGCCTGCATCACGGACTTCTTCGACGGCTATATCGCCCGGCGCATGGATCAGGTTTCGGCGCTGGGCCGCTTCCTCGATCCCATTGCCGACAAGCTGGTCGTTGGCGCGATCCTGATGGCGATGACCGCGACCCAGCAGATCGACGGCTGGTCCGTGCTGCCGGCCCTCATCATCATGTGCCGCGAGATCATGGTTTCGGGCCTCCGGGAATATCTGGCGACGCTGAAGATCGGCGTGCCGGTTTCGATGCTCGCCAAATGGAAGACGACCGTGCAGATGGTGGCACTGGGCTTCCTGATCGTCGGCACGGCCGGCCCGGACTGGCTGCCGGTGATGCTCATCGGCGACGCGCTGCTGTGGATCGCCGCGGTGCTGACCGTCATGACCGGCTACGATTATCTGCGCGTCGGCATCAAGCATATGGCTGACGGGCAGTCGATCTAGATGCGCATCCTGGGCATTGCCGGCTGGAGCGGCGCCGGCAAGACGACATTGCTGGCCAAGCTCATTCCCGAACTCACGCGCCGCGGCCTGCGCATTTCCACCATGAAGCACGCGCATCACGTCTTCGACGTCGACAAGCCGGGCAAGGACTCCTACGTCCATCGCGAGGCGGGCGCCACAGAAGTCATGGTCTCGTCGGGCAAGCGCTGGGCCCTGATGCACGAACTGCGCGACGATGCCGAGCCGGATATTGCGGAACTCGTCCGCCATATGAGCCCGGTCGATCTGCTGCTGATCGAAGGCTTCAAGCAGGAGCCGCACGACAAGATCGAGATTTATCGCAGCGCCAACGGCAAGCCGCTGCTCTCGGCCACGGACCCTTCCTATGTGGCTATCTTAAGCGACGGACCGGTTGCGGATAGCAAGCTTCCGGTGATCGATCTCAACGACATTCCGGCGATCGCCGATTTCGTGCTGGCGCATTGCCGCCTGCAGGCCGGGGTGTGACCTCGGCGCTGCGCCTGGGCCTCGCCATGTGCGCGGCGCTGCTCGTGAACATGGCGGGCTTCAGCGTCTTTGCGGCCCTTCTGCCCACCCTGCAGGCGGCCTGGCACCTCACCAATACCGAAGCCGGCATCATCGAGGGCGCGTTCCTGGTCGGCTATCTGGCAAGCGTGCCCTTCCTCGTCGCCATGACCGACCGGCGCGATGCCCGCTACATCTATCTCATCAGCACGCTGGCGGCGGTGATCGGCAATCTGGGCACGGCCTTGCTAGGCGACGGCATCGTCAGCGGCAGCATCACGCGCTTCCTGGCCGGGATGGGCCTTGCAGGCACCTTCATGCCGGGCCTCAAACTGCTGACCGAACGCGTGAGCGGCATCGCCGGCAACCGGGCCATCGCGTTCTACATGGCGACCTTCAGCCTTGGCGCCAGCCTCTCGACGATACTTGCCGGCATGATCGGCCATCGCTTCGGCTGGCAAGCGACGTTCCATGCCGCCGCGTTCCTCGGCCTCCTCGCCATTCCGCTGGTGTTCGCCAACACGGAACCGCGGCCCGCCGGCGCGATGCAGCATCATTCCCTGTGGCGGCGCCTGTGGCTGGCCTGGCGCAACGAGAATGCGCGCGGCTATTCGCTGGCCTACGGCCTTCACATGTGGGAACTCTACGGCTTCCGCTCCTGGCTCATCGCCTTCCTGGTCATGGCCTCGACCGGCAGCCTTGCCGCCTCGGCCGATACCGGCCTCACCAATTGGGGCGGCCTGGTGCTGGCGCTGGGGTTGCCGGCCAGCGTCATCGGCAACGAGATCGCCCTGCGCATCGGCCGGCGGCGCTGGCTCTGCTTCATCATGCCGGCCTCCGCCCTTCTCAGCCTGGCGATCGGCTGGAGCGCCGCCTGGCCCTTCGCCGCCATGCTCTGCCTTCTTGCCCTCTATACGGTCACGGTCAGCGCCGACAGCGCCACGCTCACCGCCGGCGCCGTCGAGAGCGCCCCGCCAGAGGCAAAGGGCGCCACCATGGCGCTGCACACGCTGCTGGGCTTCGCCGGCGCCTCCCTGGGACCACTTGCCGCAGGCGGCATCCTGGACCTCTTCGGCGCCGATACGCGTCTCGGCTGGACCGTCGCCTTCTCGGCCATGGGAATCGTGGCCGGCTTCGGCCCGATCTTCCTTCGGCGCCCTTCCTAAGCGTTCCGAAAATCGCTAGAAGGGGCCATCCAACCTTCCCACCAGGAGACCGAAGATGGCGAAGAAGCCGGCCACCCGCAGCGAGACCGATTCCATGGGCCAGATCGATGTGCCCGCGGACAAATTGTGGGGCGCCCAGACCCAGCGGTCCCTGCAGAATTTCAAGATCGGCGGCCAGCGCATGCCGGCCGGTGTCATCCGCGCCTTCGGCACGCTGAAGCAGGCGGCGGCCCTGGCCAACATGAAGCTCGGCAAGCTCGACAGGAAGCTCGGCAAGGCGATCGTTGTGGCGGCGGGCGAAGTGGCGGACGGCGCCCTCGACGATCATTTCCCGCTGGTCGTCTGGCAGACTGGCTCCGGCACCCAGACCAACATGAACGTCAATGAAGTGCTGGCCAACCGCGCCAACGAACTTCTGGGCGGCAAGCGCGGCGACAAGAAGCCGATCCATCCCAACGACCAGGTCAATTACGGCCAATCGTCGAACGACAGCTTCCCGACCGCCATGCATATCGCCGCCGTTCAGCAGATCGCCGACGATGTCGTCCCCGCCCTCGACCACCTGGCCGACGCGCTGGAGAAGAAGGCCAAGGAATTTTCGAAGGTCGTCAAGATCGGCCGCACCCATCTCCAGGATGCGACGCCGGTGACGCTGGGGCAGGAATTCTCAGGATATGCCGCGCAGGTGCGCTTCGGCATCGACCGTATCATGGCGACGGCCCCCCGCCTCCTCTCCGTGCCGCAGGGCGGGACCGCCGTCGGCACCGGCCTCAACGCCGCCAAGGGCTTCGACAAAGCCTTCGCCGCCGAGCTTGCCAAGCTGACCGGGCAGAAGTTCACCACCGCCGCCAACAAGTTCGAAGGCATGGCGGCGCATGATGCCTTCGTCGAAATCTCCGGCGCCTATAACGTCATCGCCACCTCGCTGATGAAGATCGCCAACGACATCCGCCTGCTGGGCTCGGGCCCGCGTTCGGGCCTCGCCGAGATCAACCTGCCGGAGAACGAGCCCGGCTCCTCGATCATGCCGGGCAAGGTCAACCCGACCCAGGCCGAGGCGATGACCATGGTCTGCGCGCAGGTGATGGGCAACAATGTGGCCGTCACCGTCTCCGGCTCCAACGGCCATCTCGAGCTCAACGTCTTCAAGCCGGTGATCATCCACAATGTCCTGCAATCGGGCCAGCTGATCGCCGATGCGGCGATAAGCTTCACCGACAATTGCGTCGCCGGCATCACGCCAAACCTCGCGCGCATTAAACAGTCGCTGGAACAATCGCTGATGCTGGTCACCGCGCTCAACACCCATATCGGCTACGACAATGCCGCGAAGGTCGCGAAGAAGGCGCATAAGGAAGGCACCAGCCTCAAGGAAGCAGCCCTTGCCCTGGGCCTCCTCACCGCCGACCAGTTCGACAAATGGGTCCGCCCGCAGGACATGCTCGGGCCCAAGTGAGGGCCGAGACCGGCATCCCCCCTCACCCCAACCCCTCTCCCCGCAAGCGGGGCGAGGGGCCGTCGCCATGACCTCCCCCACCGCCCTCAAGAAGCGCTCCGTCAACATCGCCGGGCATAGCACTTCGGTGACGCTGGAGCAGGCTTTCTGGGATGCGCTGAAAGATATCGCCCAAGGACGGCAAAGCTCCGTCGCCGCGATCGTCGCCGAAATAGACCAGGCGCGCGGGGATGATCCCGGCGCGCCCAATCTTTCCAGTGCCATTCGCGTCTTCGTGCTCGGCGCGTCGAAGGCCGGCTGACCGCCAACTATTGTGGCGCGACCGCGCCCGGCTCGGCTTCGCTGGCCGGCGGCAGCAGCTCCTCGGCCGGTACTTCTTCAGCCGGGACTTCTTCGGCGGGCGCCGGTTCAGCGGGTAGGGGTTCTGCCGGCAGCGCACCCGGCTCGACCGCGGGCGGCGCTTCGGCCGGTGCTGTATCTGCCGGCGCTGCATCTGCCGGTGCCGCATCTCCGGGTGCTGCGGCGCCGGGCTCTGCGGCGGGGGCCGTTTCGGCAGGCGCCGCTTCCGGCGTCGGTGCCACGGCGCCCGGTTCCGCCTCGGCAGGGGCCGTCTCAGCCGGCGCCGCCGTGTCCTTTTTCTTCTTCTTGCCGCCGAGCAGATCGCCCACACCCGGCACGACCTGGTCGAGCAGGCCGCCAGCCGGCGGCGTGGCCGCACCCGGTTCGCTGCCGGTGGCATCCGTGCCTGTGGGGGCGGCACCGCCCAGACCCGGGATCGCACCGATGCCGGGCAGGTTGAGACCTGGCACCAGGCTGCCCGCGGCACCCGCGGCACCCGCCGCGCCATTGCCGCTGAAGGACGGCGTCGGCCCGTTCACCGGCCCGGTCAGATTGATGCTCATGAAGGCCTGTTCCGCCTGCTGGCCGAAGAGGTCGACCAGCATGTTGAGCGCCCAGGCGCCGAGATCGACCTGGCCCTTGGCCGTGCCGCGCGCCTTCGGATTGGTGAAGGCGAAGTCCTGCGTGTCGAGCACGCCCTTGCTGATGTCGAACGTGCCGGAGAGTTCGTTGTCGATACCGGTATAGGAACTCAAGACGCCGTTGATGCTCTCGGCCACGCCTTTCACCTGCTTCACCTTCTGGCCCAGCACGCCGAGGAGTGCCGAGCCCACCGTCTGCTCGACCTTGCCGATGATCATCATCGTGCCGCCCAGATCGCCCTTGCCGGTCAGCGAGCGAACGATCGCCGCCTGGCTCTCGCCGGCACCGGTGAGATCGAGGTTGAGCGAGATCGGACCCTTCAACTGATTGCCGGCGATGCCGCCGCCCAGCAGCTGGCCCAGCTGGATCTTGTCGACCGCCACCTTGGCCGCCACCTGCGGCGTCGTGCGCGCATCGACCTGCGTGCCGGAAAGATTGAATGCGCCGCCATAGATGTTGCCGGTCAGCGTGTCGATGTTGAGCACGCCGTCCTTCACGGTGAGCTTGGCGACGATATTGTCGATGCGCTGGTCGGGCATGATCAGCGAATTGGCCTTGAAGTCGATATCGGCGTCCTGGCCCTTAAGGGCCGAGAGGTCGAGCGGCTCATTGGACCAGGGCGAGCCGTTGCCGGAGGTGGCGGGCGCCGACGCCTTCTTCGCGCCGCCGCCGCTGCCCATGAACGGCACCAGATTGACCGTGCCGCCGGCGAGGTTGGCCTTGATCATCGGCTTGGCCCCGGTGGCGTCGTAATCCGCCTCGCCGGCGAGGCTTGAATCGCCCCATTTGAAATCGAGACCGGAAACGGCCGCCTTCTTGGTGGTGCCGCTGGCCTGGGCTTGCAAGGCGAGCGGGCCGGCCTTGGTGCCGGAGCTCGGCATGTCGGCCAGCGCCAGAAGCTGGGTGAATTCCGGATGGCTTGCCTGCAGGCTGAGGTCGAAGGCCATCGGTTCGGCCTTGGCCTTGATGTTGCCGGCGAGCTTTGCCGTGGCACCCGCCGCCTGCAGCCCCAGATCGAGGTTGAGGTCGTCGGCGCCGCCCTTCAACGAGCCCTTGGCGGCGAGCGTCCCCATCGCCTGCGCCTTCGGGCCGGCCAGGCCCGCAAGCTGCAGCAAGGGGGCCGGCCGGTCGGCGCGCAGATCGAGCGTGGTGTTGACCGAAGGCGTGCCGGAGATGCCGACGATCTTGCCGGACAGCTTGCCAGCCCCTCCGATGCCCCCAAGCGTGAGGTCGACGTCATAGGCCAGATCGTCCGTGCCGCTCTGCGCCGTGCCCTTGAAGCTGACGGCCCCCAGATTGTCGGCCGCCTTGGTCTGCGTCGGGTCGCCGCCGCCGCCCAAGCTCACCAGCGGCGCCAGCTTGTCTATCTTGATATCGAAGGTCGAGTTGACACGCGGAATGCCCCCCGCGAGCAATCCTGCCGCCCCGCCCTTGGCTGTGCCGTCGAGGCCGATGCCGGTCATTTTCACGGCGACGTCATAGGAGACTTCGTCGCCACCGCCGGCAGCCTTGCCTTTGAGCGACAACGCACCGAGCTTGCCCGACGGTTCCGCCCCCGCCATCTGCGCCAGCTTGCCCGCATCCTTGGCGGTCACGTCGAAATCGAGATCGAAGCGCGGATTGCCCTTGAGTTCGACGATCTGCCCCTTGACCGCGCCCTTGCCGCCCATCAGATCGCCCACCGACAGATCCTCGATGGTGAGCACGCCGCTGGCCAGGCCGATCAACGCATGAAGCTTCTTGATCTGCTGCTCGTTGAGCGTCAGCGCACCGGCCCTGAATTCGATATTGGCATCGAGATCGCCCAGCGGCGCCAGGGCCTTCAGGGGATTGCCATCTTGATCGGCCGGCTTGCTGCTCGCCGCGGCCGATGCCTCCGCCGTCTTCTTCGGCAGATAGCCGTCGAGATTCATCTGGTCGACCGAGAGGCCGACGCCGAAGGCCATGCGCTGGCGCTGCTTGCCGTCCGGCAGCGCCACGGTAACGCCGCCGGCGATCTTGGTGGCGTCGAGCTTGGCGGCCAGATCGGAGAGGGCGACCTGCGTCGGCGTGAAGGTGACGCGGCTGTTGAGCGCGAAGGCACGCAGCCGGTCGCCCGGCACGCTATCCACCGCGCCTTTGGCGAAGGCATCGATCAAGGCACGCAGGTTGCCGGCATTGAGGTCGAGCCCGCCGGCAAAGGCCGGCTGCCCGTTCTGCGCCTGCAAGGTGCCGCCCAGCTTCACCTTGGCGGCGCCCGGCAATTGCGCCGAAAGCTCGCTGAGATTGAGCTTGGCATCGGCCAGTGCCGCCACCAGCTTCACCTGGTCGATGGCATTGCCCTGATAGACTATCTGGTCAACCGCCACAGTCGCATTGGCATTGATCCCAGCCGGCAAGGCGAAGGTGCCGGGGGCCGCCGGTTCGGTGCTCGCGGCCGGCGCGCTCTCGGCACCCGCCGCAGCCTTCGCCGGCATCAGCTTGTCGAGATCGAGCCGCCCCATGGCGAGGTTGGCCTCGACCGTCGTAACCTCACCCATCCTGGCGGCGACCGAGCCGTTGGCGCTCATATCGCCGAGGCTCGCGCTGAAGTTCCGGAGGTCGGCTGCCGTCTTGCCGGCGACGATTTCGCCGTCCAGCGCGAAACCCTGCGCCAGCGGCCCTTCTTCCGCCTTGCCGCCGGAAAGCACGGCGATGAGCTTGGCGACGGAATCGCCCTTGCCGGTGAGCTTGCCGGTGACGATCGGCTGGTCCGCCGTCTCGGCGGCCTTGAGGTCGGCATTGCCGGAAAAGCCGATCGTGGCCCCCGCATCCTCGATCTTCAGCGTGACATTGACCGGCATCGGTTGCGCCGGGTCGAGCCGGCCGACATCGACATCGAAACCGAGCGGCATGCCCATCGCGGTGACGCCGCCGGTGGCATTGAACGGTCCCTGCAGGCTGGCCAGCGACAAATCGACATTGAGGTTTTCGATGCGCTGCTCGCCGGCCGTGGCGAGATCGCGATAGACCAGCGTGCCGTCGGTGATGCTGGCGCCTTCGACCGAAAGATCGAAACTGCCGCCGCCGCCCTCGGTGCCGGTGGCCGGTGCGGTCGCCGCCGCGTCGGCAGCGGGTGCCAGTTCCCAATTGCCTTTGCCGTCCGGCAGCTTCTCCAGGATGATGGTCGGCTTCACCAGCTCGATGCTCTTGATCTCCGCCTTGCCGGAGAGCAGCGGCATCAGCGCCACCTTGACCTTCACCTTGTCGATTTCGGCCATGTTGGCGGCCGAGCCTTCGGCGGCATTGCCGAACTTGATGCCGTCGACCGAAACCGACGGAATGGGCAACAGCGACAGCGAAATGTCGCCGTCGATGACGAGATCGCGTCCCGTCGCTTCCTTCGCCTTCTCGGCGATCAATCCCTTATAACTGTTGAGGTCGATGAAGAAGGGGGCGACCAGAGCCAAGACGATGATGACGGCAAGGATGCCGCCACCGATCTTCAGCGCTTTCTTCATGACGACTTTCTCCCGGTCTCGATCCCGCCCGCTTGAATGCGAGCCAAGTTGCGCCCATTATCGCCTTACGCAGGAAGGCGGGGCAAGGTTCCCGTGAACCGGCGCAGATGACAGTTCCGTGAGGCTGAAATGGCCGAAATCGTCAACCTGAACCAGTTCAGGAAAGCCAAGTCGCGCGAATCGGGCGATCGGCAGGCAGCCGAGAACCGTGTCCGATTCGGCCGCAGCAAGCAGGAAAGGGAAAACGACCGGCGCGCGGCGGAGCGGCGCGAAAAACTGCTCGCCGGCAAGGAACTCGATTCCGCGAAGGCGGAGGAAGACGATCAGAAGTAGGATTGCACGATTGCGGTAGCGGCGGCGACGGCGACCATGCCGGACATGGCGCCGACACTCCAGCGCGCGAAGCTGCCGCCGGCACGTGCCGCGATGAACCCCTTGACGCAGGCGTTGGATCCAACCGCCAGCAGAATGGCGATCTCCGCCCCGATCAGTTCTTCGCCGCCGAGTTTGGCTTGCTTGGCCACCGACAGCGTGATGGCATCGACATCGGCCAGGCCCGCAATCAGCGACAGCACGTAAAGGCCCGCCTCGCCGAAGCGATCGCTAAGGAAGCGTTCCAGGAACAGGACCACCGTCAGCAGCACGGCGAACTTGACTGCTTCGGACAGTTCAAACGGGTTCGATACCGCGACCTCTTCCCTCAGCACCGGCGTCTTGCGGGTGTTGTACCAGATGAAGGCAACCACCAGACCGGCCATCGCGGCGGCCAGACCCAGCGGCCAGGCCAGCGCCAGCGCCAGGTTGGGCGCCAGGATCGCCGCCAGGATCAGCACGCGCACGGCCATCACCACATTGGCCAGGACCGTGCCGGCGGCGAAAATCCTTCCCTGCGTCGGCGCGGCTTGGGCCAGACGCGCAAAGGACACGGTCGTCGCCGTCGAGGATACCATGCCGCCGAACAATCCGGTGGCGAGCACGCCGGTCGCGGCACCCAGGGCGCGAATGGAAAAATAGCCGACGAAGGACATGGCCGAAATCAGCACGACCATCAGCCAGGTATTGCGCGGATTGAATATTTCGTAGGGGCCGTAGCCCTTGTCCGGCAGGACGGGCAGCACGACCAGCGAGATGACGAGGAAGCGCACCGTCGCTTTCAGCTCCTCTTGCGTCAGCTTGCCGACCAGGGCATGGATCGTGGCCTTCAGATAGAGCAGCGCCAGCACGATCACGGCGCTGGCCACCGCCAGTTCGATGGCCCCCGTCGCCGCCAGCACACCCAGCAGCGCCGTCACCAATGCGGCGACCAAGGTCGTCATGTCTTCGGCCAGCGTCAGGGTTCCACCCTTGCCGGCAGCGCGGCGGTCATTGACCAGCAGGATGGCCAACGACAGGATCGTGGCCGGCACCAGCCAATTGCCGACGGCACTCTGCAGGGCGCCGGCAAGGCCGCCCAGCAATCCCATCAGGCCGAAGGTGCGGATGCCGACGCGGTCGCGCTCCTCGCCGTCCTGCCGGCGCCATTCCCGCTCCAGCCCGATGAGCAGGCCGATCGCCAGCGCCACCAGCAACTCGGTGGCCAGATGCAGATCGAGATGCGTGAAGTCGAAATCCACCATCGCGGCACCGGCCGGCCCCATGGCTTCGCTCGCGGCGTCCGCTTCCATGCCGATGTCTCGTCAGGCCCGGCGGCGGCGCGGTCGCATGCCCAGCGGCAGGGATTCGCCGCCCAGCGGGTTGCCATCCTTCGGCACAAGCTTCAGCGGGTTGGGCAGGCGGCCGAAAAGTGCCCGCAGCTGGCTCTTGAGCTGCGGTATCTTCATTACCTCTTCGATGCGCCGCTCGAGAAAAGCCCAGCTCGCGGCATGGTCCTCGCTCTTGTCGTTCAGCCAGTAAAGGAGCGTCGCCGAATAGACGCCGGCTAGAATCGCGCGCTTGGTATAGAAGCTGAAATCGGTCGATTTATCGCCGACGGCAAACCAGATGGCATCGACCGTGCCGTAGAGCAGTTTCGGCCCCAGCGCGCCGTTCTCCGGCAGCAATAGGAAGGACAGGCCGGCACGGATCGCCTCGCGCTGCGCGCCGGCCAGTTCCAGGCGCAGGCGCACGGCCCTGGCGATACGCTCGCGCATTCGCAACGCGCCAGCGCCTTCGCGCGCCAACTGATCGACCATGGCCCGGTCGTGCCGTCGATGATTGCAGGCAAGGATCTCGGCCATGCCACCGGGAAAGGCATTGAGCGCGCGCGCGAAGTCGATTCCGCAATCCGCCGCGCCGGCCTTGAAGGCAGCGTCGCTCCAGCCGTCGAATTGAACATGCGGCATGACGGCATCCACCAGCCGGTCGCGATCCGCCTGCCAATCGTAGCCGCCACTCCGGGCCGTGCCTGTCTCGGTCACGTCGATACTCCCGTCGAAGAACAGATTCGGCCGACATGCCGTCGGCAAGGATTTCGACTATTCTGCCATGCCGCCCGGGGGATAGCCACCTTCTGCGGCCCGCCAGCGCGTCAGTCTTCCGCTTCGCGATTCTCGAAGCGGCGCAATTCCTCGACGAAGCCCAGGCTCGACATGTCGCGCATGCGCATCGGGTAGAGCAGGCCATCGAGATGGTCGCATTCATGCTGCACCACCCGCGCATGAAACCCGCTCGCCACCCGCTCGATCAACGACCCGTCCGGCGCCAGCGCCCGGTAGCGGATCTCCTTATATCGCGGCACCATGCCGGCAAGGCCCGGAACCGACAGGCAGGCCTCGATTCCCTCCACCATCTCGTCCGACAGCGGCGCGATTCCGGGATTGATGAGGGCCGTCAGGGGGATGCCGGGGGGTGTTTCGCCGTCATTTCCATCCTCGGCGGAGAGGCGCGCGCCGGGAACGCGGAAAATGACCACGCGCAACGGCACATGGACCTGGGGGGCGGCGAGGCCGGCCCCGCCGATATCGGCCAGCGTATCCACCATATCATTGATAAGCTTGTGGATTTCCGGCGCGGTCGGATCGGCGACGGGCTCGGCGATACGCTTCAGGACCGGGTGGCCCATGCGGGCGATCTTCAGAATGGCCATTGGTCAGCTTCCTTCCTGGCCTTGGAATATGGCTGCCGGACAGGGGTTTAGGAAGGGTCCAGAACGGGCCGGAATCGCCCCTCCGGGGCTTCACAAGCAGCAAGGGCTGTGGTAGAGCATGCCCCGAGCCGGGCTTCCCTTTGGCAGCCCGATAGTCGTTTTTGTTTTTTCTGCTACTCCAATCGGCGAAAGGAGCCGTGGTAAACCGTGCAAGTTCTCGTCCGTGACAACAATGTCGATCAGGCCCTGCGCGCGCTCAAAAAGAAGATGCAGCGCGAAGGGATTTTCCGGGAAATGAAGATGCGTCGCAACTATGAGAAGCCGTCCGAGCGCAAGGCGCGCGAACAGGCCGAGGCGGTGCGTCGCTACCGGAAGCTGATGCGCAAGCGCATGGAGCGCGAGGGCTTCTAGCCCCGCCTGCCGGCCGTCCTCACCGGGCGGCCCAAGATCGACGAGAGAACGCATGATATCGCCCCGCTGGCTCCGCCGGCGGGGCGATGCCTTTTGCCCCCCACACCACGCCAAATTCCGGTCCAAAAACCTCCTCTTGCCGTAACTCTTTGCCGAAGCTATATGTTCTTGTTTTGTTTCACGTGAAACATTTCCTGCATCCAGCCATTTGTCCGGGTGCAAGAAACGCGCGTATTTGTCAGGATGGCGCGCAAGCCGATGGAAGGTCGGTCTGCCGAGGGGAACGGGAGGCGGGGGACGGGGCATGGAGCAGGCGATCGCCGAGCATCCCGAGTGGCTGGAGAGGGCCGGCGAGAATGTGCGCCAGCTCTATCGCTATTGGCTGGCCAAGTGCCGCGGCGGATGCCTGCCGAGCCGGGCCGATATCGATCCGACCGACATACCCCGCCTCCTTCCCTATCTGACCCTTGTCGAAGTGGTGGCGGACCATCGCCGCTATGTCTACCGCCTGGTCGGCACCAAGGAAGTCGAGGTCCGCGGCCAGGACCCCACCGGCAAGTCGGTGGCCGAAGCGTTTTACGGCCCCTCGGCGGAGGAGGCGCATATGTTCTACGACCTGGCCGTCGCGACGGGACGGCCGGTCTATGACGATTCCCCCTTCATCGGCGCGGACGGGCGCTACAATGACGATGAGATGCTGTTCCTGCCTCTTTCCGACGATGGCGAGCGGGTGACGCGCATCCTCCTTATCTCGCAATGCTCGCCGACGCCGGATTACGCCTGAGCGGAACCGGCTTGGCCCGACGCGCCCATGTCAGCGCAGCCAGCTTTCGGTAAGCGAGAGCGACAGCGCCGTGCAGTCGAGCCGCGCGCCGTCGGATATTCCACGACATGCAGGCCCCAGCGCTACAGCAGGCCCAGGCCCAGCTCATAGATATGCAAGCGTTCGGGTTTGATCGGCGTCATTCAACAAGCCTCTTGAACGAACGCGTCACAGGCTACCAAGATCCGGCTTGGCGATCATCAACAGAAAGATCGTAAGCAAAGCGAGAAAAGCCGGCCAACCCAGCCGATACCAGACCCGCATGGCCGCGTGATAGGAATCGGGCAATTCGGCGCCGGACAAGGCCGCCGCTCTTGCAAGCCGCGTGGCGCGAATCTGCAGCACCACCACGGGCACCCAACAGCAGAAGGCAAGAGCATAGAGGGCGTACGAGACCAAAAGCCACCCTTCCCACGGCGACCAGCCGCCCATGATTACGAGAGCCATGCCGCTAAGCGGCTGAACGACGCCGGAGGTCGTCGTGAAGATCCAATCCGCCTTGACCACCATGCGCCCGATTTCGGATGCCAGGTGCGCGTTCCCGGACCGCCACGATTGCAGCATGTAGTAGGCAGTCCCCAGCCCCAAGCCGAACAGGATCGTGGAACTGACGATGTGCAGCCATTTGACGATCTCGTAGGCGCCGATCATCTATCGTCCTCCAGGGCCGCGACGACCGCCGCAAGTGCCAGGAATACGGCATTCTTGACGAGCGCACCGAACGGATCGAGCCATAGGCCAGGCGCCGAAACGGAAATAATCGCCGTGTAGCCGGCGACAATCGCCACCTGAATACCCAGCATGAGCGACGGAAGCTGCCCGGAGAGCAGCGCCATTCCAACCCCTATATCGAGCAGGCAGGTCAGCCATTTCAGTTCGCCGGCGGCACCCACCCAACCGAATGGCCGAAGGATCGCATCGACCGCTTCTTGCGGGGCGAGGGCACCGATCGCACCCGCGGCGATCCACGACAGACCCAACGTCCAGCGCAGAAGCGGCCGCAGGAAATAGAGACGTGCATGCCATTTGTCCTGCACGCAAGACGGTCGCCGCGCCAGCCAGGCACGCATCGGCAACGGCATAAAGCCAATGGCCATCGCAAACCCGTCGCCGTTCCCGGCATTGCCGAATTCAAGCTGGCGGATGGCGGTTGTCGACAAGGGGCCGCCACCCAGCAGATCGACAATGCGCGCGAACGGGCGAACGATCTGCATCGGCACATTGACGATGCGAGGTTCGCCGAAGCCGAGCCAGCCGCGCCATGCCAGGACAAATTCCTTCAGCGAGATATTCTCAGGGCCGCACGGTTCGAGTGTCGTCCGCACGGGCGCATTCGGCGCCAGCAGCAACACGATGCAGCGGGCAAGGTCTTCGACGTGAATCGGGCTGAAGAGCTGGCTTCCATCGCCCGGCAACGGAACGACCCCCGGCAAACCCGCCAGCCCGCGCAGGACCGATGTGCCGCCATGGGTGCCCTGGGCATAGACGAGCGATGGCCGCAATATGACCCAGTCCAGGTTCCGGGCGCGCAGGTCATCCTCGGCTTGCAGCTTTTCGCGGGCGTAATCCGTACCCGCTTGCCGGTCGGCGCTGATCGCCGAAACATGAATCAGACGGCGAATGCCAGACCGTTCACAGGCAGCGGCCAGCGCGGCCGGCGCATCGACATGAATAGCACGGGAGGAGCGATCCGAAAGGATTCCGGCGCAATTGACGACGGCATCCATCCCCTGCAGCCGCACCTGCCACATTTCAGGCGTCACATCCTTCGCCATGTCGCAGACGACGGAATGATGATCCGGGAACATGCGGCTGAATGCGGCCCTGCGCCGAACGGCGCCGACCGGTTCGTAGCCGGCATCGATGAGGGCCGCGAAGACATGGCGCCCGATGAAGCCGCCGGCACCGAGCACCAGCACGCGCCCTTTCGACGGCTCCGTCATCGTCGATCCTTCAAAAACAAGCGGCTGCGAGACCTGCCGGTCCGCAGCCGCCGATGGCAATCTCGAGCTTGCGCAAGCCCGGCTCTTTGATGGATGGGTTAGTGGCCGAAGGCCTTCACGACATCCTCGCACATCTTCTTCGCATCGCCGAACAGCATCATGGTGTTGGAGCGGAAGAAGAGTTCGTTATCGACGCCGGCATAGCCAGACGCCATCGAGCGCTTGATGAAGAGCACGGTCTTGGCCTGCTCGACGTCGAGGATCGGCATGCCATAGATCGGGCTCTTGGGGTCGGTCTTGGCCGCCGGGTTGGTGACGTCGTTGGCGCCGATGACGAAGGCCACATCCGCTTGCGCGAAGTCGCGGTTGATGTCCTCGAGCTCGAACACCTCGTCATAGGGGACGTTGGCCTCGGCCAGCAGCACGTTCATATGGCCCGGCATGCGGCCCGCCACCGGATGAATGGCATAGCTGACCTTGACACCTTCGTTCTTCAGGAGATCCGCCATTTCGCGCAAGGCATGCTGCGCCTGCGCCACCGCCATGCCGTAACCAGGCACGATGATGACCGAGGCCGCGTTCTTCATGATGAAGGCAGCATCGTCGGCACTGCCGGCCTTGACCGGCCGGTCCGCCGCCTTCGCTCCGCCAGCCGCAGCGGCGCCGCCGGAATCGGTGCCGAAGCCGCCGAGGATGACGTTGAAGATCGAGCGGTTCATGCCCTTGCACATGATGTAGCTGAGGATCGCACCCGACGAACCGACCAGCGCACCCGTCACGATGAGCAGCGGGTTGGAGAGCGTGAAGCCGATGCCGCAGGCGGCCCAGCCGGAATAGGAGTTGAGCATCGAGACCACGACCGGCATATCGGCGCCGCCGATGGGCAGGATGACCAGGAAGCCCAGCACCAGCGACACCGCCACCAGCGCCCAGAACAAGGGCTCCGACTGGCCGACAATCAGCGCCACGATCAAGGCGGCGATGGCGATCCCCAATGCCGCATTGAGAAGATGCTGCCCCTTGAACACCAGGGGCGCCCCGGAGACGAGCCCCTGCAGTTTGGCAAAGGCGACGATGGAGCCGGTGAAGGTGATGGCGCCGATGGCGACACCGAGGCCCATTTCAACAAGACTGCCGGGATGGATGTCGCCCGGCATGCCGATATGGAATTCGGCCGGCGCATAGAAAGCAGCGCCGGCCACGGCCACGGCAGCGAGACCCACGAGGCTGTGGAATGCCGCCACTAGCTGCGGCAGGGCCGTCATCTGGATGCGCTGGGCGATGACGGCGCCGACGGCACCGCCGATCACCAGCGCCACGACGATGCCGACATAGGAAGAGCCGGCGACGCTCGGCAGGGAGAGTGTCGTGCCGATGGCGATTACCATGCCGACCACACCGTAGCGCAAGCCGCCCTGCGACGTGGCCGGACTGGAAAGTCCGCGCAGGGACATGATGAAGCAGACGGATGCAATCAGATAGAGGAAGGCGGCGAGATTCTGGCTCATGTTACTTGCCTTCCCTTTTCGCCGGTTCTTTTTTCTTGAACATCGACAGCATCCGATAGGTCACCAGGAACCCGCCGAAGATGTTGACCGAGGCCAGGGCGACGGCAACGAGGCCCATGCCCTGGCTCAGCCCGAAGGCGGCCGCGCCCGAGGCGATGAGGGCGCCGACGATGATCACCGACGAGATCGCGTTGGTGACGGCCATCAGCGGCGAATGCAAAGCGGGTGTGACGCGCCACACCACGTAATAGCCGACGAAGCAGGCCAGCACGAAAACGGTGAAGAGCTGCACGAAAGGCACATGATCGGCCGGCGCTATGGTCGCGGCGACATCGGCCATTGTTGTCTCATCCATGGCTTATCCCCTTAGCCTTGAAAGTTGGGATGGATCACCTGGCCGCCCTTGGTGAGGGCGACGCCTTTGACGATCTCATCCTCCCAATTCACTTTGAGCTGCTTCGTTTCCTTGTCGATCAGCAGGGTGACGAAGTTGAGCAGGTTCTTGGCGTAGAGCGCCGTCGCGTCGGCGGCCAGGCGGCTCGGCACATTGGCATGGCCCACCAGCTTCACGCCGTGCTTCTCGACCACCTGCCCCAGTTCCGAGAGCGGGCAGTTGCCACCCTGCTCGACCGCCAAATCGACGATGACCGAGCCCGGCTTCATCGACTTCACCATCTCCTCGGTCACCAGCACCGGCGCCTTGCGCCCCGGGATGAGTGCCGTGGTGATGACGATATCCTGCTTCTTGATCGTTTCGGCGATGAGCGCCGCCTGCTTTGCCTGATAGGCCTCCGACATGGGCTTGGCGTAGCCCGCGGCGGTTTCGGCCTGTTTGAACTCCTCATCCTCGACGGCGACGAAGGTGGCGCCCAGCGATGCGACCTGTTCCTTCGAGGCCGGACGTACATCGGTCGCCGACACGATGGCACCCAGCCGCCGCGCGGTGGCGATCGCCTGCAGGCCCGCGACACCGGCACCCATGACGAGGACACGGGCCGGCGCCACGGTGCCGGCGGCGGTCATCATCATCGGGAAGGCGCGGTTATATTCGGCGGCTGCATCGATCACCGCCTTGTAGCCGGCGAGATTGGCTTGGCTTGAGAGCACATCCATCGACTGCGCGCGCGTGATGCGCGGGACCAGTTCCATCGCCATCGCATCGACGCCAGCGCCGGCATAGGCGCCAAGCGATTCCTTGGCGCCGTAGGGATTGAGAATGGCGATGAGCGTGGTGCCCTTGGGCAGCTTGCCGAGCTCGTCCGTTCCTTCGGCGGCGGTCATGGGCCGCTGCACCTTGAGGACGATGTCGGCACCCGCCACGGTCGCCGCGGCATCGGGCGCCACCTTGGCACCGGCCGCCTCGAAGGCGGCATCGAGGATCGAAGCGGCGATACCCGACCCGCTCTCCACCACCACTTCGGCGCCGAGGCCGATATATTTCTTCACCGTCTCCGGCGTCGCGGCACAGCGCTTCTCTGCCACGCGGCGCTCTTTCAGGATGCCGATCTTCATGCGCTCCCCAATCTGGCCTTACGGCTCTAAACCGTTGAACCGGTTGTAATTATCGACGGGAATCGAGCGCAGACAGGATTGCGCCGCACCCGACCCCCAAGCGGAGGGAAGATTGCCGGGGGAAAACGAGAGTGGCAAGCGGGATTAGACTGTCCGCGAGCCGACGGAGCGCTTCTAATTGTCATCCTCCGCGAAGGCGGAGGACAGTGGCGCAGTCGAGCCATGTTGCCATCGTCATCCCCGGGCTTGACGGATGAGAAGGGCGTCGTCATTCGCCGGTATAGGTGGGCGTACGCCACCTACAGCCCGACCTCCTTCAGCGCCGCCTTCTGTCGCCTGGCCAGGGCCTTCACGTCGAAGTCGCGGATGAGGTCATGGAAGAGCTGATACCAGTTGATCTCGGCCTTGAGATGCAGGAAGACCGAGCCCAGGCCGATGGCGGCGCGGTCCATGAAGACGAACTCCTTAGGCGGCGTCACGGGCCCTAGGCGACGAAGATCGGCGTGGACATTCTCGGCCACCTCGCGGCCATAGATACCGCTCGATTCTTCCTGGATCTTGCGCGTGCGGTCTTCGAGCAGGGGGCCGTAGACGAATTTGGCCCAGCGGTTGAGGACGTCGATGACGTCCTTGTTGAGGCCCTTGAAGCCCCAGCTTTCATAGGCCGCCACCGCCATGTCCCGGTCGCCGCGTTCGAGCGCCCAATAAAGGTCGATGACGCCCTTCACGAACTTAGCCTCGAAGATGCGGATGCAGCCGAAATCCATCAGGTTCACGGCGCCCTGATCTTTCGACCCCTTGGGCCGGACGGTGTAATTGCCCAGATGCGGATCGCCATGGATGATGCCGTAATCGTAGAAAGGCACATACCAGGCGCGGAACATGTTGTAGGCGACCTGGTTGCGAAGTTCGGTCGAGGGTTTCTTTTCCAGGAAATTCATCAGCGGCTCACCCTCGATCCAGGTCATGGTGAGGAGGCGCTTGGTGGTGAGGTCGGCCCGCGGCTCCGGAAGATGGACTTGCCTCTCCTTCGCCAGCATCAGCCGATAGAGCGCCATGGCCTTGGCTTCGCGGTCATAGTCCAGTTCCTCGCGCAGGCGGTCGGCGATCTCGCTATGGATATGCTCGGTGGCGATGGCGCGGTCGTAGCGTTCGTAGAGGCGGAAGATCAGCTTCAGCTGCGAGAGATCCGCCTCGACCGCGGATTGCATGTCGGGATATTGCAGCTTGCAGGCAAGCTTGGTGCCGTCCAGCGAGACGGCGCGGTGTACCTGGCCGAGTGAGGCGGCGGCGGCGGCCTCGTGGCCGAACTCCCTGAAGCGCTGCTGCCAGTCGGGGCCGAGTTCGGCGGCCATGCGGCGCTTGACGAAAGGCCAGCCCATGGCGGGCGCGTTGGCCTGCAGCTGCCGGAGTTCCTCGACATATTCCTTCGGCAGCGCGTCGGGGATGGTGGACATGATCTGCGCCACCTTCATCAGCGGCCCCTTCAATCCCCCCAGGGCCGCCTTGAGGTCGGAGGCATGCTCCGCCTTGTCGACCTTGATCCCGAGATATCGCTGGCCCGCCACGCGCGCCGCGAGGCCCCCCATGGCGCGGCCGACCTTGGCATAGCGCTTGACGCGGCCGGAAAGGGAGTTTGCTTCGCTGTCGTCTGCCATGATCCGCTTTCCGCGCCTCGTTGCGTTGAATCGGATCATATATAGTGCGCAGCTGTCATGCGACAAATGAGCGTATTTTTTGCGCGTCATCCCCGGGCCCTGTCGGCGCATGCCGACATGCGTCGGCGGGGACCCGGAGATGACGGCATTCATGAACGTGCGTGAATCTCTTCCTTGCGCCGGGTGACGAAGGCTTCCAGCTCTTCCAGAATGGCGGGATCGAGCGGCGGCTCCTCATAGGTCCGCAGCAGATCCTTCCAGATCGCGTTGGCGCGTTCGGTGCCGGTCTTGGCGCCGGTTTCCGACCAGGTCTCGAAATTGCGCCAGTCGGAGAGCATCGGTTCATAGAAGGCGCGATCGAACCGCGCCAAGGTGTGCTGGGCGCCGAAGAAATGTCCACCCGGCCCCACCTCCTGCATCGCGCTGAAGGCCAGATTGTCCTCGTCGATTTTCAGGGGATCGAGGAAGCTGCGCATGAGCTGCAGCATTTCGGCATCGAGGATGAGTTTCTCGAAGGAGGCGGTGAGGCCGCCTTCCAGCCAGCCGGCCGCATGCACGATGAGATTGACCCCGCCCATGATCGTGCTCCACAGCGACATGCCGCTTTCATAAGCCGCCTGCACGTCGACGCAGTTCGAAGCGGTGACGTTCGAGGAGCGGAACGGCACATTGTAACGCCGCGCCAGCTGGCCCGACGCCAGCTGCGCCTTGGCATATTCCGGCGTGCCGAAGGCGGGTGCGCCGGTGCGCATGTCGACATTGGAGGTGAAGCCGCCATAGAGGATAGGCGCCCCCGGCGCCACGATCTGCGACAAGGCGATGAGCGCCAGCGCCTCGGCATTCTGCTGCGCGAGAGCCCCGGCGATGGTGACCGGGCTCATGGCGCCCGACAGCGTGAAGGGCGTCATCGCCACCGGCTGGCCGGCGCGCGCCATGGCGCAGAGCCCCTCGCCCATCGGAATATCGAGGCGCAAGGGCGAGTTGGAGTTGACGATGGTGAGGGTCGCCGGATTGGCGCGCAATTGCTCCCGCGTCTGCCCGAGCGCGATGGCGAGCATGTCGATCGCATCCTCGACCCGGTAACCGCCCAGCGCCCAGCATTGCCAGTTCTTGTCGGAATAGCGGATGGCGGCAAGATAGAAATCGAGATGGCGGGAATCCGCCGGCAGGTCGGTCGGCTCGCAGGGGCAGCCGCCTTCCTGGTGGATAACGTTGAGGCTCTGCACCACTTTGATGTAGTCGCACATGTCCTGGTAATTGCCGGCGCGCCGCCCGCGATCGATATCGTGCGCGAAGGCCGGGCCGCCGGTTGCGGCGAAAATCATGCCGCCATTGCCGACATTGAGATTCTTGGCCGGGTCGCGCGCCTGCAGGGTGAAGCTTGCCGGCGCGGTCCTGATCTTCTCCTCGATCATCGCCGGATCGAAGCGGACACGCTGGTTGCTTTCATCCACGATCGCACCGGCGGCCTTGAGGAGCGCGCGGCTTTCGTCATGCATCACTTCCATGCCGATCTCCGAAAGGAGCCGCAGCGAGGCGTGATGAATCGATTCCAGCTCGTCGCAACTCAGGAGGGCTATCGGCGGATAGCGGTTGGCGACATTGGCGAACGGCATCTGCCGCGGGCCGCTGCTTGCCGGTCGACGCTCGCGCCGCCTGGTCGTCTCCCGCGTCATGGCATTCCCCCTATTTCACGAAAACGAGTTCGCGCTTGAATGGAAACTGATCGGGATCGATCGCCTCGCCGAATTCGCGCGCCGCCTTGTGGCCGGCATAGACGGCGTGCACGATGGCGCCCGGCACGTCGGCATCGCCGATATTCTTCAAGGTTTGGATGCCGGCCGCAGCGCGTGCCGCTTCGTCGGCCTTCAAATCGAGGAAGAGCGCGTCATTGGATTGGCGCGAGGTGACGCTGACCAGGGTCGCCGCCTCGATCCGCTTCTCGGCACCGCTATAGTTGCAGGCAAAGATCGCATGATCGCCCTGCCAGGCCGTGAGGCGATGGGTGAGGACGAGATTGACGCCGAGCTTCAGCAGCTTGACCTGCACCTTGAACTGCTCGTCGGTGTAGAGCGACCAGCTCGCCACATCGAGTCCGGGCGTCACATAGGTGACGTTGCAGCCGGCAAGGCGCAGCTTCTCGGCGATGACGGCCGCCATGTAATATTGATCGTCGTCATAGACGATGACATCGCCCGTCACCTGCTTGCCGGCCATGATGTCGTCGGGCGTCAGCACATTGGACCCACCCATGCCGGGAACGGCGACCCATTTGTTGTGCCCCACCCCATCGCGCCGCCAAATGGCACCGGTCGCCAGGATGATGTGCTTGTAGCCGGCTTCCAGCAGCGCCGCCTTGTCCATGCGGCTTTCGCGGAAGATCTCGATATTGGGGAGCTTGGCGATCTGGCCCAGCCGATAATCGCGCACGCGCACCCAGTTGGAAAGCGTGGGCAGCTTGGGCTCGACATTGAGGCGGCCGCCCAGTTCGCGCGATGCGTCGGCCAGGGCCACGTCATAGCCGCGCCGGGCCAGGGACATGGCGCATTCGAGGCCGGCGGGGCCGGCGCCGACGATCAGCACCGGATCCTCGGCATGGCCATTCTTCGGGTTCATGATCTCGGGATGCCAGCCGCGGCGATATTCCTCGCCCATGGTCGGGTTCTGCGTGCAGCGGATGGGAACGCCGGTATTGTTCTGGGCACGGCAGATATTGCAGCCGATGCATTCGCGAATGTCTTCCTCGCGCCCCTCGTCGATCTTCAGCGGGATGAAGGGGTCGGCGATGGAGGGACGCGCGGCACCGATGAAATCGAGAATGCCGCGCTTCACCTGATCGACCATCGTGTCGGGCGAAGTGAAGCGGCCAACGCCCACCACCGGCTTGGTGGTCAGCTTCTTCACAAAACCGGTGAACTTTTCCTGATGCGCCTCGGGCCCGAAGCGCGAGGAAAGGGAATCGTTGTCGACATAGGAAACATTGACGTCCCAGAGGTCGGGCAGTTCGGCCAGCAGCCGGATGACGGCTTCGCCCTCCTCCGCCGCCTGCACGCCGTCCGGCCCCATCAACTCATCGACGGCCAGGCGCACAGCGACGGCGCAGGTGTCGCCGATGGCGTCCTTGGTGTCCTCGATCATCTCGCGCAGCAGCCGCGCGCGGTTTTCGATCGGTCCGCCATATTCGTCGGTGCGCTGGTTCCACCGCTTTGTGATGAACTGGAACGGCAGATAGCCGTGGCCGGCATAGACATAGACGATGTCGAAGCCGGCGCGCTTTGCGCGCTTGGCGGCCTGGACCTGCCATTTCCGCAGGTTGCGGATATCTTCTTTGTCCATCGCGCGCGTCTGCATGGGGAAGACGGCATGCTGCGTCGAGCCCGAGGGCGACAATGGCGTCTCGCGGCTCCAGCGGTTGGGGCTGTGATTGCCGCCATGCCACAGTTCGACGCCAGCGAGCGCCCCATGGCGCTTGATCTTCTCGACTGTCAGCGACTGGGTCTTGACGTCATTCTCGTCCCAGAGGGCGCAGAGGCGATAAGGCGCATCCTCCGACGACCAGTGCATCGAGCAATATTCGGTGTTGACGACGCCCCAGCCACCCTCCGATTTCAATTCCCGCAGGCGCGAGACGGAATGCGGCAGGTCGTAGCCCATGCCGGTGCAATGCGGCACCTGATAGAAGCGGTTGCGCGCCGTGACCGGACCGATCCTGACCGGCTCGAACAAAATGTCATAGCGAGGATTGCGCGGCACTTTCCTTCCCCTTGGGCATCTGGCTGGCATTAAGGGAAGCTGTATACAGGTCGCAGAACCCTGTCAATCGGGCGGCTAACCCATGGCGCGGTTTAAGGAAAATAGATCCGAGCGGCGGGCAGAGGCAGTTCCAGGAAACTTACCAGTCCGGCACCCAGATGCGGTGCGACGCGGGCCGCATTGACAGCGTAGGAGAGGCCGGTCTTCGCACGCAGGCCGAAACCGGCAAAGACCCCCACCAGCCGCGGCTTACCCGCCTGGTCCAGCAGGATCATCGGCCCGCCGCTGTCGCCGATGCGGATGATGCAGGTGGTGACCAGCATGCCGGTGGCATAGACCGGCTCGGCGGTGACCGGATTGACGATGCGGCACTTGGCGTGCTGCTTCAGCGCCTTCATCGCGCCATAGCCGTAACCGGCGGTGAACAGGCGGTCGCCGGCATCGATCCGCACCATGATTTCGGCGGCACTCAACTGCGCGATCGGAATAGGCGGAACGGCGGTCACGGTGGGCGCGATGCCGACCAGCGCCCAATCGGCAGCAACCTGCTCGGGCCGTTCGAGATGGCCTTCTTCGATGGCGCCGCCCTGGGCGCGCAGGCTGGTGCCCTGGGCCGGCGGCAGATTCGGCTCCGCGCCGAAGTTCGGGTGGAATTGCAGATCCCCGGGCCGCGCCGGCGCGGATTTCTGATGCAGGCAATGCGACGCGGTAAGGATGGTTGCCGGCGAGACGAGAATGGCGGTGCAGGGTTCCGCGCCCGCGATGTCGAGCCGGCCGATGGCAGCCGTCCATGGCACCTGCACCGGCTTGACGATCACGGGCGGCGGCACGCTGACGCGCTCGGCGCAGCCGGCAAGCGCCACGGCCAGCAGCAGCGCGCCCATCAGGCGCCAAGATGAAAGAACCCGGCGGCGCATCGCCTAGGGCTGCGAGGTGGCGGTGACGTCGCCACCGATCTTGTCGGCGAAATAGACCGAAGCCGGACCGAAGCTGGAGAAATCCTTGCCGCCATGGGCGCCCCAGAAATTGGTCACCACGCCGATCACGTGATTCTCACCGGAAGGATCGGTGAGCAGGATCGGTCCGCCGCTGTCACCTGGAATGACGTCGCAGCTGTTGACGATCACGTCATGGCCGGTTTCGAGGATTTCCTCGACATCGCGGATGAGGTGGCAGTCCTTGCGCATCTGCAGCCGCTTGCCGGAAAAGGCGCCGTAAACGCCATAGCCGGCATGGGACAGGGTCGCTCCCTTGTTCATGCGCCGATAGATGCCGTCGACATCGATCTTCTCGACCGCCAGCGGCGTCACGAAATCCAGTGCCGGCGAGACGCGCAGGGCCGCCCAATCGTCCTTGGGCGCGCCGCGCAGCTTGCCGCTGGCATCGGGCGTGATCGGCCAGCCCATGGCAATGACCGCCGTAACCTTTACCGGCTTCAGGCGCTCGCGCCCGACATCGAGCGCCGGGGTGAAGGTAAAATCTGTGATCTTCGCCTCGTTGCCGCGGCCATAGAGGCAATGCGACGCCGTCAGAATGACATCCGGCTTGATCAACGTCGCCGAACAGGAGCCGTCCTCGGCATCCAGCCGCCCGATCGCCGCCGTCCAGGGCAGCGGACCGCTGGGCCGGTCGACGGTGCGGATCGGCGTCGTGCAGGCGGCCAGCGAAAGTGCCGCCGCCAGAAGGCAGCAGGATTTCACCATAAGGCGCACGGAGAGGTACGCTGGCAAGTGACTCGGCATGGACATCCTCGGTCGTGGCTGTGAATGAGAGCAGGAATTCATCGGGAGCGTATCGCCGCGCGTGGCCGGACGCCATCCTGGATGGGGATGCCGAGAAGGCCAGCCAGATCGCGCCGGTTCCCCAGCATGTCGGCCAGGGTATAACGGTCGAGGACCTTCATGAAAGCTTCCAACGCTTCGGCGAGGACGCCGGTGAGGCCGCAGATCGGGGCGATCGGGCAGGTGTTGTGCTCGACATCGAAGCATTCGACGATGTTGAGATTACCCTCCATCTGCCGGACCGTGGCACCGATATTGATCTCGGCCGGCAACCGTCCCAGGCGCATGCCGCCGCCACGGCCGCGCACCGTCTCGACAATGCCCAGGCGTCCCAGTTTGTGCACGACCTTGGTCAGGTGGCTCTCCGAGATGCCGTAGGCGCCAGCAATCTCCTCGATGGTCGCCAGGCTGCCAGGACGCAGGCCGAGGAAGATGAGCGTCCGCAAGGCGTAATCGGAGAACTGGGTCAATTGCATCTGGGTGCTCGCATCGGGCTCTCGGTGGGTTCGGGAAAAGCTTATCGTCTTGCCGCACCGGTTGAAAGCCCGGTCTCGACGCCGATCTCCCACCCAAGATACTGAAAATCAGAGATTATTGGCCGCAATGGGTGACGTTGGGGCCAAGATGGGCTAAAAGCCAGCCAGGAACGAACTGGGTGAGGGAGAAATCGCGTGGGCAGCAAGGGACAGGTTCTGGCGGCACTCGACACGGTCTCTGTCAACGAGGCGGTAGGCTGGGCCCATAAGCTGGACGGTGCCGTCGCCGGATTGAAGCTGGGGCTGGAGTTCTTTCTTGCCAACGGGCAGCTCGGCTATCGGCGGATATCCGCCACGGGCATTCCGATCTTTCTCGACCTAAAGCTGCACGATATTCCCAATACGGTGGCCGGAGCGGTCAAGGCGATCGCACCGCTGCAGCCGTCGATCCTGACCGTCCACGCCGGCGGCGGCCTCGCCATGATGCAGGCCGCGCGCGAGAGTGCCGCCGAACAGGCCGACAAGCTGAAGTTGAAGCGGCCGCGCATCGTCGGCGTCACCGTGCTGACCTCGCTCGACGACAAGGACCTCTCGGCGGTCGGACAGACGGGCCCAGCCAGCGACCAGGTCAAGCGCCTGGCGGAGCTGACCCGCAGCGCCGGACTCGACGGAATCGTCTGCTCGCCCCACGAGATCGAGGCCCTGCGGCGCGATATGGGCGAAGAGTTCCTGCTGGTGGTGCCCGGCGTGCGGCCGAGCGGCAGCGATGCCGGCGACCAGAAGCGCGTGCGGACACCCGCCGACGCCGCCAAGGCCGGGGCCGACTATCTGGTGATCGGCCGGCCGATCACACAGGCCGCCGATCCGCGGGACGCCGCCAGCCGCATCGTGCTCGAAGTCGGTTCCGCCCTGGGCCAGGCCGCACAATAGCCAGACGACAACCTAAGACAATTCGACCAAGGCCATGATCACCCCCGGACAGCAAGATCTGCAGCCGCTTTCGCTGGCACTCGCCGCCTTTCGCCGCACCTGGGCTGAGCGGGACGAACTGCTGCGCCTCGGCGCCATCCCTTTCCTGCCGCTCTATCTGCTATTCCGGGGCCTGGAGAAAACGCAGGCCGCCATGTATGCCGAAATGCAGAAGGGTGCCGACGTGGACCCCAATGTGCTGGTCGACGCCATCCTGCAGATGACCCTGATCGGGCTGGGCCTGATCGTCGTCGTCGGCTTCTTCAGCGTGAACTGGATTCGGCAGATGACGATGGGCCGCGAAGCGGTGCCGGGGCTGGGCCTCAATATCGGCACGCGGCATTTTCATTTTTCGCTGGCGATGCTGGCCCTGGTGGCGCTGGCCTTCGGCGCGTCGCTCATTCTCAGCATCGTCTTCACGCTGGCCGGGATGGCGCAGCTTGCCCTGATCGTGTCGATGCTGGTGATGGTGGTTGGCTATCTGATCCTGCTCACGCGCCTGTCGCCGGCCTGGATCGGCATCGCCATCGATGCGCGGATGCCGTTCAGCCTGGCCTGGCAGCGCACCAAGGGGCAAGGCGGCCGGCTCATCGGCGCCTTGATGCTGACGGCCCTGCCGGCCTTCGCGGCGCAATCGGTGCTGGCGAGCATCTTTGTGAGCTTCGGATTGCTGGAAGCGGCACCGCTTGCCTTCAGCGTGCTATCCTCCTTCATCTCGCTTGCCTACATGGCGGTGCAGCTCAACCTGTTCGTGCTCGCCTATCCGCGTTTCGTGTCGGAGGTCGTGTGATGGCCATCGATGTCAAGATCTGCGGTCTAAAAACACCGGCGGCGGTGCAGGCCGCCGTCGATGGCGGTGCGGCGATGCTTGGGTTCAATTTCTATGCCAAGAGTTCGCGCTGCGTGACGCCGTCGCTTGCCGCGGCTCTGGGTCAATTGGTTCCCGCGCATATCGTCAAAGTCGGCTTGGTCGTCGATGCGGATGATGCCGCGATCGCCGAGATCCTCGCCGAAGCCAAGCTCGACATGCTGCAACTCCACGGCAGCGAAACCGTGGCCCGGACCGCCGAGGTCAGAAGCCGCTTCGGCTTGCCTGTGATGAAGGTGATCAGCGTATCCGATGCGGCCGATATTGCCGCAGCCCGGGCGTACGAATCCGTGGCCGACATGCTGCTATTCGACGCCAAGCCACCGAAATCCATGAAAAACGCCCTGCCGGGCGGAAATGCCCTTTCCTTCGACTGGTCGCTGCTCAAGGGACAGAACTTCTCGAAGCCCTGGTTGCTGGCCGGGGG
Source organism: Dongia sp. (assembly GCF_041918875.1). Taxonomy (GTDB): domain Bacteria; phylum Pseudomonadota; class Alphaproteobacteria; order Dongiales; family Dongiaceae; genus Dongia. Next base: position 42,264 of record NZ_JAYRUV010000016.1, on the reverse strand, counting down.
GCTCAATGCCGCGAACGTCGCCGAGGCGGTGCGGGAGACCGGGGCCAAGGCGGTTGACCTTTCCTCCGGGGTGGAGGACCGTCCAGGTGAGAAAAGTATAAGCAAAATCAAAGAGTTCCTGGATCTCGCCCGGACCCTTTGATGGGATGTCCGGCGGCGTTAGGGCTTTGACCTTTGGCGTCCGCTATGGTTGATTGCGCGCTTCTGACGAATCCCTTGGTTTTGATCTGATTTTCCCGCCTTCCGGAGCCTCGAACCCGTGACCACAGCACCCGCCGCCTCGCCAAATTCCTACCGCACCGGGCCAGATGAACATGGCCGGTTCGGCATTTTCGGTGGCCGCTTCGTCGCGGAAACGCTGATGCCGCTCATCCTCGAGGTGGAAGCGGCCTACAACGCCGCCAGGCGCGACCCGAAATTCGCCGAGGAGATGGAGTATTACCGGACCCATTACATCGGCAGGCCGAGCCCGCTCTATTTCGCCGAGCGTCTGACCAGGGAACTGGGCGGCGCGAAGATCTATATGAAGCGCGACGAGCTCAACCATACCGGCTCGCACAAGGTCAACAACTGCCTGGGCCAGGCGCTGCTTGCGCGGCGCATGAAGAAGACCCGCATCATCGCCGAAACCGGCGCCGGCCAGCATGGTGTCGCCACCGCAACGCTTTGCGCGCTCTTCAACCTGCCCTGCACGGTCTATATGGGCGCCACCGACATTGCCCGCCAGCAGCCCAACGTGTTCCGCATGAAGCTGCTGGGCGCCGAAGTGGTGCCGGTCCATAGCGGCACCGCGACGCTGAAGGATGCGATGAACGAGGCGCTGCGCGACTGGGTCGCCAATGTGGAGAACACATTCTATATCATCGGCACCGCAGCGGGTCCGCACCCCTATCCCACCATGGTGCGCGATTTCCAGTCGGTGATCGGGGTCGAGACCAAGGAACAGATACTGGCGGCCGAAGGGCGCCTGCCAGATACGCTGGTAGCCTGCATCGGCGGCGGATCGAATGCCATCGGCCTGTTCCATCCCTTCCTCGACGACCGCGAGGTCGAGATCATCGGCGTCGAAGCGGGCGGCGACGGTATCGAGACGGGCCGCCATGCGGCCTCCCTCACCGGCGGTCGCCCCGGCGTTCTCCATGGCAACCGCACCTACCTTCTGCAGGACGGCGACGGACAGATCATCGATGCGCATTCCATCTCGGCCGGCCTCGACTATCCGGGCATCGGGCCGGAACATTCCTGGCTGCATGAGATGAAGCGCGCCAAATACGTCTCGGCCACCGACCAGGAAGCGCTCGACGCGTTCCAAATGCTCGCCAAGATCGAAGGCATCATCCCGGCGCTGGAACCGGCCCACGCGCTGGCCCATGTGTGCAAGCTGGCGCCGCAAAGAGCAAAAGACCAAATCATCGTCATGAATCTGTGCGGCCGCGGCGACAAGGACATCTTCGCCGTTGCCGAACGCCTGGGAACCAAATTATGAGCACGCGTATCGAGCGGCGCTTTGCTGAGCTGAAAGCGGCCAAGCGCGGCGGGCTGGTGGTGTTCGTCACTGCCGGCGATCCCACCTACGAAGTATCGCGCGAGATCGTCCTCGCCCTGCCGGATGCCGGCGCCGACGTGATCGAACTCGGCATGCCCTTCACCGATCCGATGGCGGACGGCCCTGCCATCCAGGCCTCGTCGCTGAGGGCGCTGAAGAACGGCCAAAACATGAAGAAGACGCTGAGCCTGGTGCGCGAGTTCCGCACCAAGGATCAGAACACGCCGATCGTGCTGATGGGCTACTACAACCCGATCTATTCCTACGGCGTGGATGCGTTCCTGAAGGATGCCGTCGCTGCCGGAGTCGACGGACTGATCGTGGTCGACCTGCCGCCGGAAGAAGATGAGGAATTGTGCCTGCCCGCCATGAAGGCCGGCGTCAACTTCATCCGTCTCGCCACACCGACGACCGACGACAAGCGCCTGCCGACGGTACTGAACAACACGTCGGGCTTCGTCTACTATGTTTCGATCATGGGCATTACCGGCACACGCTCCGCGTCGGACGTCGATATCAGCGCCGCCGTCGGCCGCCTGAAGCGCCACACCGACCTGCCGATCGCGGTCGGCTTCGGCATTTCGACGCCCGAACGCGCCGCTTCCGTCGCCAAGGTCGCCGACGCCGCCGTGGTTGGCTCGGCGATCGTCAACAAAATCGCGGCGGAACTGGGGCCTGACGGCAAACCCGGCCCGCGCGCGGCGCAGGCGGCGATCGATCTCGTGAAAAGCCTCGCCGACGGCGTGCGCGCGGCGCGCGCCTGAACGGAGAAGAGAAGATGAGCTGGCTCACTAATTTCGTTCGGCCGAAGATCCGCAAGCTGGTGCAGAAGACGGACGTTCCGGAGAATCTCTGGGACAAATGCCCGGCCTGCGGCCAGATGATCTTCCACCGCGAACTCGACGCCAATCTGCGCGTCTGCACCCATTGCGGCCATCACATGCGCATCAATGTGAAGACGCGCCTGGAACTGATGTTCGATGAAGGAAAATACGATCGCATCGAGCTGCCCAAGGTCGCGGTCGATCCGCTGAAGTTCAAGGACCGCAAGCGCTATGCCGACCGCCTGAAGGAAGCGCAGGCCAAGTCCGAGGAACAGGACGCCATCGTCGTCGCCTATGGCACGATGCAAGGGGTCGATGCCGTCGTGGCTGCCTTCAATTTCGACTTCATGGGCGGCTCCATGGGCATGGCCGTGGGCGAAGGCCTGGTGGCCGCCGCCGAGCTTGCCGTGAAGCGCAAGGCCGGCCTCATTGCCGTGCCGGCTTCAGGTGGCGCCCGCATGCAGGAAGGCATCCTGTCGCTGATGCAGATGCCGCGCTCGGTGATCGCGGTCGACCAGGTGAAGGAAGCGGGCCTCCCCTTCATCGTGCTGCTGACCGATCCGACCACGGGCGGCGTTTCCGCCTCCTTCGCCATGCTAGGCGACATCCAGATCGCGGAGCCGGGCGCGCAGATCGGCTTTGCCGGCGCCCGCGTCATCGAGGAAACGATCCGCGAGAAGCTGCCCGAAGGATTCCAGCGTGCCGAATACCTGCTGGAGCATGGTATCATCGACCTCGTGGTCGCACGCAAGGATCTCAGGGAGCAGATCGGCCGTGTGATCGCCCTTCTCACCAAGCAACCGGCGGCGGCGTGAACGTCAACAGCGACATAGTCCTCGACCGCCTCAACAAGCTCCACCCCAAGATCATCGACCTGGAGCTTGGCCGCGTCGAGCGGCTGCTGGCGGCGGTCGGCCATCCGGAGCGCAGGCTGCCGCCGGTCGTGCATGTGGCCGGCACCAACGGCAAGGGCTCGGTCATCGCGTATCTGCGCGCCATTCTGGAAGCAGCCGGCTACCGGGTCCACGTCTATACCTCGCCGCATCTGGTACGCTTTCACGAGCGCATCCGCCTGGCCGGCAGGCTCATCGACGAGCATGCGCTCATCGCACTGCTGGAGGAGTGCGAACAGGCCAATGGCGGCACGCCGATCACCTTCTTCGAGATTACGACCGTTGCCGCCTTCCTGGCCTTCACGCGCGAGCCGGCCGACATCCTGCTGCTGGAGACGGGCCTGGGCGGGGAATTCGACGCCACCAATGTGATCGACCGGCCGCTGGCCAGCGTGCTGATGCCGATTTCCTTCGATCATATGCAATTCCTGGGCGACAGCCTGACCAAGATCGCGCTCGCCAAGGCCGGCATCATCAAGCGCGGCCGGCCCGCGATCGTCTCGCCGCAGCCCGACGAGGCGATGGCCGTGTTCGAAGCGAAGGCCGCCGAGCTGGGAGCGCCGCTCCACCGTTTCGGGCGCGAATGGTCGTGCGACGGCGAGTTGAAGACGGCGCTGCGCTTCACTGACAGCAGAGGTCCCCGTACCTATCCGGTGCCGGGTCTCGCCGGCCGGCACCAGTTCCGCAATGCCGGCTGCGCCATCGCGACGACGGCGCTGCTGGCAGGCTTCACCATCACCGACGCGCATATCGCCGAAGGCTTGCGCAGCGTCACCTGGCCAGCGCGCATGCAGCGCCTGACCGGCGGTCCGCTGGTCGAGCGGCTACCCAATCCCACCTGGGAATTATGGCTGGACGGCGGCCACAATGCCGAAGCCGGTGAAGTGATCGCCGCGATGCTGGAGGATTGGCGCCGGCAGGATGGAAAGCCCGCGCATCTCATCTTCGGCATGCTCAACACCAAGGATCCGGCAGCCTTCCTGAAGCAGCTGGCACCCCATGTCGAGGATATGGCGGCGGTGGCGATTCCCGGCGACCATGCCAGCCTCTCGGTCGAGGAATGCGTGGCCGCCGGCGCCGGAGTTGGCCTCTTAAGCCAGGGCTATCATTCGGTCGAGGCGGCACTCCGCGCCATCGTCGATGCGCACGATGGCGGCCCCAAGGAATCGCGCCGCATTCTCATTTGCGGCTCGCTCTATCTCGCCGGCACGGTCCTGGCGGAAAACAACTGAGCGCAAATAAAAACCCCGCCGTGCCCTGGGCCGCGGCGGGGTTTCGTTCCTGGCGATGAAGGCCGGTCAGATGACCGAGTTCACCCATTCCAGCAGCTTGCGCTTGGGCTCGGCACCGACCTTGGTGGCGGCGACCTGACCGTCCTTGAACAGCATCAGGGTGGGCACGCCACGGATGCCATACTTCTTCGGCGTCTGTGCGTTGCGGTCGATATCGACCTTGACGACTTTCAGCTTGCCATTCAGTTCCTGCGCGATTTCCTCGAGCGCCGGTGCAATCGATTTGCACGGCCCGCACCATTCCGCCCAGAAGTCGACCAGCACCGGCTGCGTGGACTTCAGGACATCGGCGTCGAAGCTCGCGTCGCTAACGTGGGTCGTGCTCATCCCGTCTTCCCTTTCAATGGAGACGCCGTTCTCGCGGCGGCTCCAGTTTTACACATGAACGCCGCCTATATGACGATGGCGTCGTATGTGGATGAATCTATGGAGGGGGATGAGCAGCGTCAAGGTGAGCGGGCGCCGCGACAGGCGGGCTTGCTTCCTATGCATAACTCGCCAGGAGCGATTCGGGAATCTCCATCAAGCGCGGTTCCACGCTCCAAAGAAGGTAGCAAGAGATTGTATGATTTGGATAAATCTTCGCCACCGCAGCGCGGTAGAGAGCCAGCTGCCGAAGGTACTGCACCGAGACATGTTCCGGCTGCATGGCTGGCGGCCGATTGCTCTTGAAATCGACGATGTGGCACGTCGTCGCCGTCACCGCCAGCCGGTCGATCTGGCCACTGACGATCTGGCTGCGGCCGTCCGTCCCGACGATTTCGGCCACGATCGGCACCTCGGCCCGCGAACCAGGCGCGAAGATATGGGCGAATCGCCCATCCTCGAGTACGGCCATTACCTCGGCCGCCAGTTCGTCGAGCATCGCGCCGGTGGCATTCATACCGCTGGGCCGGTTGATATTGCCCAGCCATTGCCGCGCCGCGTGGCGGCGTTCCTCCGGCGGGAGATCTGGCAGCAGCTGGAAGAGCTTGTGAATGACCAGGCCGCGCTGAAAGCGAAAGCCCTGATCGCGCCCGACTGGCGAGAGCAGATTGACCTGGCCAGCCCCCGATGTCGCTTCCGAGCTGGGGCGGGATGGAATGAGCGGGCGCGGTGGATCGGGTTCCGCCGAAGCCGGCATCAGCGCCCAATCGCGGAAAGGGATGTCGAGGTCGATACCGGGACCTGCCTTCACCGCTTTCTTCTCGGCAGCGTCCGTCTGCTCGGTCGTCAGCTGCAGCCAATCGCCGTCCCAGCCATCCTCCTTGCGCCAATCGCCGGCCCCGTGCCTCTGCCCCGCGGCACCTTCCGAAAAAAGTCCGGTCAGCGCGTCGGCGACATGATCGTGCCAGCTCTGCTGCGCATGATTGCGCTCGCCGCGCCAGCCGCAGACATAGAGCCGGTCCTCGGCCCGCGTCAGCGCCACGTAGAGCAGACGGTTCTCCTCCTCCTGCGCGCGCGCGGCGACAGCGGCACGCGCAGCGGCGGTCGCCGGCACGTCGAGCGCATTGCGCGCCACCCAGACGGGCAGATCGATCTCCGACTCCAGCCAGAACAGGCCAGGCCGGTTGGGACGCTGGCGCCGCTGTTCCGCCAGGAACACGATCGGCGCCTGCAATCCCTTGGAGCCGTGCACGGTCATGATGCGGACCTGGCCGCCGCCCTCGTCGCTCAACTCCCGCTTCACCTCCGCCTCCGACACGTCCAGCCAATGGCGGAAGCCTTGCAGCGAGGGTGCGTTGTTGGCTTCGAAAGCGAGAGCAAGGTTCAGCAGTTCGTCAAGCGCCTCGCTTACCTGCAGGCCAAGGCGGGCATGGAGGCGCTTGCGGCCGCCACCGGCGGCGAGCAGGTCGGCGACCAACTCGTAGGGTGTCAAATGCTGCGCGCGGTCGAGATAGAAGGTCAGGGTCTCGACCGCCTCGGCGAACACATCGCGCCCGGCGGCGGCACGGCACAGTTCTTCCCAAAGGCTCCGCGCCCCACGCGCAATGCAGAGATCGAAGAGGTCGGTCTCGCCGAGGCCGATGAGCGGGCTCTTCAACAGGGCCGCGAGATTGAGATCGTCCTCCGGCAGCAAAAGGAAGTCGAGGAAGGAGAGGACATCCTGCACCGCCAGTTCCGAGAGCAGCTTCAACCGGTCGATGCCGGAAACCTCGATCGCGCGCGCCTTCAGCGCCTTTACCAGCGCCGGCACGAACGCATTGCGCGCGCGCACCAGCACCAGGAAATCGCCGGCGCGCACAGGGCGTCCTCGTGCCGGCAGCATCTCGCCGGCGGCGATCATCTCGGCAATGCGCGCCGCAATGGCATCGGCCAGGCGCGTTATCGGGTCGGTCGGCGCGGTATCGATCGCCGGCGGCGACCAGGGCAGGGGCAGTGCCGCCGTCAGCGGTATGGACAGCGGCCAGGCTTCGACCAGGCCGGCAGCACCGCCGCGCGCCGCCAAATGGCGGATGGCGCTGGCACCCGGCTCGATGACACCTCTGCTTGCCGGGCCGGCGAAGACGCGGTCGACCAGCGACAGGACAGCCGGGCTGGACCGGAAGGAAACGTTGAGGTCGATATTCTCGAACGGGGTGCGCGTATCGCCACGGCTCAGCGACCGGTCGAGCTGGGCCGCGAAATGATCGCGTGCGTCCAGGAACGCGCGCGGCTCGGCGCCCTGAAAACTGAAGATCGATTGCTTGAAATCACCGACCGCGAAGATCGAACGCGGCTTCTCGCTGCCCTTCTTATCCTCGGCGCGCGGTTCCCTGCCCTTCCCGGAGATCAGTTCGGCAGCAATGGATTTCAAGATATCCCATTGCGCCGGGCTGGTATCCTGGCCTTCGTCGATCAGGATATGATCGATTCCGCCATCGAGCTTGTAAAGCACCCAGGGCGCGATGCCGGGCCGCGCCAGCAGATCGCGCGTGGCCAGGATGAGATCATCGAAATCGAGCGCCGCGGTGAGCGACTTCAAGCGGCCGAACCGCTGCATCAGATCGAGGCCCAGCGTCAGCAGCGCGGTGGAATCGGCAAGGATTTCGGCGGCGTTCAGGCGTTCCACCACGGCAAGAAGGCGTCGCCCCTCGACGCGCAGCACGTCGTCGACAGCCGGCATGGCGGCAAGAGCGTTCTTGGTCGCCATGGATTTGCGCAGCTCACCTTCTTTCGTGAGATAGGCGCCCATATATGCATCGAATATCGCTATACGGTCTGGAACGGATGCCGATAGCCAGGCCGCCAATCTTTCCGCTCGGTCGATGTCGGTCTTTCCGCCAGCCTCCAGCGCCGCGATCGAGGCACGCAGCTGCGTCCCGTCGAAAGCAATCTCCTGCGCCGCCTCATCGAGAATGCTGTGGCGTGTGGCAGCCGGATCGATGCGCAACAGGCGCGCCAGCGCCAGGCGATAGCCGGCGATACTGCCCATCCTTTGCTGCAAAGCCAGCAGGGGGCCGCGGGCGGCGAGAAGCTCGCCCAGCACGCGGTCGCTGGTGAATTCGCCAGCGCGATCGGCCAGATGCGCCAGCGCCGCACCGAGATCGGCTTCGCCGCCTTTGCGCGCTGCGGTCAGCATGTCTTCGCGGGCTTCCGCCAGCATGGCAGCCGCATCGCGTTCCTCGATCAGCCGGAAATGCGGCGCGATCCCCGCCTCGAGCGGAAAGCGCCGCAGCAGGGATTGGCAGAAGGCATGGATGGTTTCGATCCGCATCCCGCCCGGCGCATCGAGCACTTTGGCAAAGAGGCCCCGCGCCTTGGACTTGTAGGATGTCAGCGCCACGCCACCCAGCAGTTCCTTCAACTGCTTCTGCAGATCGGCTTCCGGGATCGAGGCCCATTCGGCAAGCGTGGTGGCGACGCGGTTCGACATTTCCGCAGCGCCCGCCTTGGTGAAGGTGAGGCACATGATGCGTTCCGGCCGCGCACCTTCCAGCAACAGGCGCAGCACGCGGTCGCGCAAGACCTTGGTCTTGCCGGATCCGGCCGAGGCGGAGACCCAGACCGACAGTTCGGGATCCGCCGCGCGGCGCTGATCGTTCGTGGCAAGCTCGGTCGGCGTGGGAGGCGAAGCGCGCTTCATGCCTCCCCCTCGCTTGACCATTCAGCGTAGCGTGCGAGATGGGCATAGTCGTTGTAGGAGAGGCCGAAATCGCCGCGCGGTTCGGCAAGATAGGGTGTTTCGTCCTTGCTGAAATGCGCCACCAGATCCCTGAGGCCGTCGAACGCCTCGGCCGCCAGCGCCATCGGATCGACCGGCGCCTTGCCATCCGGACCCTTAACCGGAATGACGGCAGCGCCGCCGCGCCCGCCCTTGAGATGCCAGAACTCCAGCGCCGCCACAGGCGCCAAGGGTGCGCGGTCGAAGCCGCCATGGGCTGCGATGGCAGCTTCCAGCGGCAATTGCGGTGAGAAGCCGAGGGCAACATCCTGCGCGCTCGGCGGCTTGCCGGTCTTGTAGTCGATGATGGTGAGGCGCCCATCACGCAGGATATCCAGGCGGTCCGCCTTGGCCGTCAGGGTGAAGGGTGGCGTCACATTTCCGATCGTCAGGCGGCCCGTGCTTTCCGTGACGATCCTTGCCAGATGCTGTTCGCGCGCCCGCATTTCGGCAACGAACCAGGCGGCCATCTGCCGGAAGCGCGGCCACCAGAAGGCCCAGACCGCGGGCCGTGCCATATGCTGGGTGAATTCCCGCTCGCCCACCGCCAGCAGCCGCGCTTCGGCATCCGGCGGCAGCGGCAGCGGCATGTCCTTCAGAAAGCGATCGAGAATGCCGTGGAAGAGATTGCCGAGATCGGCGGCACCCGCATCCTGATCCAGCGGATCGAGCCGCTTCAGCTTCAGGATGCGCCGCGCGTAGAGCACGTAAGGATCGCGCATCCATTTTTCGATATCGGTGACAGGCAATTCATCGGGCCGGTATCTGGCACCGGGGCGCGGCGCCGGACGGCCGAGTGCGGCAATCAGCTGAGGCCGGTCGATGCGCGCCTGCCAACCGCGATACTGGCTGGGTCCTTCGATGGGCTCGACGATGCCGAGCGCGCGCAGGAAGGCATCGAGGCGCAGCAGCCAGCGCGACGGCACACTGGGCTTGCCACCGACGCGCTGCGCCCGCGTCATCACTACCCGCGGTGCGCCCAGGGCCTGCTGGAAATCGTGCGCGGCGAGGCCGACCTTGCGCTCCAGCGCGGGCAGGCCGAATCTGTGGCGCATCGGTCGGCTGAGCCACGGGTCGATGGCAACGTCGCCCGGCCAGATACCCTCGTTGAGGCCGCCGAGGATCATGAGGTCGACCTGCTGCAAGCGGGCTTCAAGCGGCCCCCAGATGAAGAGGCGCGGATGCAGGCCGAAGCGCGGGCGCACGTCGATGCCGCTCATCAATTCGGCCACCAGGGCGGCATAGGTGCGGGGATCAAGCTCCACCGTGCCGGCGGAAGCCTGCAACAGATCGGCGGCGAAGCCGGCCAGCGCTTCGCCATCTTCGCCCTGCCATAGGAACGGGCCGCCATCGGCCTCCGGCCGTGCCGCCAGGGCTTCCGCCAAGCGCACATGGGCAGCGACGCGGTCGGCCAACGCCTGTGCCTTAGCCCAGTCGCCGGCAAGGGCCAGCCATGCCCGCAACCGGTCGAGGAGCTGCCGCAAGGCGCCGCGGTTCGGGCCTTCGAACAGATCGGCGGCGGCAAATGCCGCCTCGAGCCCAGCGAGACCCGGGCCGGGCCGGGGCCCACGCAGTACCTTGCGTTCCAGCAGGCGTACCATGTGCTGGAAATCCACCTGCGCCATGCCGGCGGCGGCGAGCGGATGCTTGAGCAGGGCCAGCAGCGGCACCGGCGCCAGATCTTCGGCCAGCGCCTCGGCGAGAAGGCGGAAAAAGAGACCTGCACCCGTCATCGGCAAGGGCGTGCCGGCAGAATCGTCGATGACGATCCCCCAGCGTCGCAGCTCCGCCGCCACGCGGCGCGCGAGACCACGGTCGGGCGTCACCAGTGCCGCGCGGTAAGGTGCCGGCTGCGCCACCGCTTCGCGCAGCATCAGCGCGACGATGCCGGCCTCTTCCTGTTCCGTGCGGCAATCGATGCGTTGCACGTTCTCCCACGCCAGATCGGCGATACCTGCCGGTTCGCGCAGTCTTTGGGCAAGTGCCGGCCACTCCGTCGTCGCATCGGCCGGCAGCAAGGCAGCACTGACGATGCGCGCGCGCGACGGCGGTGCCGGCCGTTGGGGTCCGTTGGGCAGCGCATGCGGCCAGGTCCAGACGGCGGCCGGCGGCGTCTCCAGCCGCGAGAGCAGATGCGCCAGCCCGAATTGCGGGTGCGCGGGATCGCCGGATATCTCCGCCCACTGTTTCTCATCTAAATTCGCGTCGAGGCCCGGCAGGACAACGAGGCCCTGCGGCAGCCCGGCGATGGTCGCGATGAGATCGGCGCTGGCCGGAATCGAACCGGTGGAGCCCGCGGCGATAACGGGATGCCGCGGCGGCCGCTCGCGCCACAACCGGCTCTGCCGCGCCAACAGCAGGTTGCGGCGCTTCGCTGCGTCGACGGCACCTTCGCCTTTCAGGATTTCGGGCCAGTTCTGCTGCAGGATGTCGAGGAAATGCAAGGTAAGCTGCCAATGTTCGGCCAGTTCCTCCGGTGCCAGATTGCGGATACCGGCAAAGTCGAGCTGCTCCGTCTCGACCTGGTCGAGGAGGCGGGCGAGTTCGGCCGCAAGGCGTGCCGCCTGGTCGAAGTTCATATCGCCACCGCCGGGCAGAGTCATCGCTGCCGCCTTCTGCACCAACAAAGCCAGCAGCAGATGGCGGCGCATGTTCGGCACGGCTGCCGGCAGCGGATCAGCGAGGTCTTCACCCAGCGACAGATCGAGTGCGATACCCTGCAGCCCCAGTTCGCTGTCGTCGAGATCGCCAAGCGGCATCAGGCGGGGCAGCATCAAGGCGCGGCCGCCGCTGGCGCCCATGCGCAGGAACGCCTCCTGCACGGCGCGACAGGCGCGGCGGTTGGGCAACAGGACGGTGATGGCGCTGAGGCGCAGCGGATCTTCTTGCGTTTCGCGCATCAGGCCGAATGCCAGGGCATCGACGAAGCTGACGCCCGTCGGGATGCAGCAGACATGCGAATCGCGCGCGAACAGACTCATGGCCTCACCTCTGGCGGAGAGGCAGCTTGGCTTAGAATTTGATGCCGTGGAAGCTCAAATGCCGTTCGACATCCTTGAGGTGCTGAGGGGTCGAGACATGATACCATTCGCCGTCATGGCGCAGGCCGAATAGGCGATCTTCCTCGATCGCCCGGTCCCAGACGACATTGGTCGAAAAGGCACCCTCAGGCGGGTCGCGGAACAGGCGCGGATGGCAGATCTGCACGCCGGCATAAAGGAAGGGCGCCACCTGCCAACCGAGGCGCCGGCGTACCCGCCCCTCCTGGTCCATCGTGAAATCGCCCTTGCCTTCATAGCCCACGGCGGAAACCGTCGGCTGCAGCAGCAGCAGCGCGTCCATGCGCGCATCGTCCCAATTCTGCGCCAGGCGCAGCAGCGCATCGGTCTTGCCGTTGAGCCAGATGATCTTGGCATTGACCGCATAGAAGGGTTCGTCGCCCAGAAGCGGCAGAGCCTGGACGATGCCGCCGCCGGTCTCGAGAATCTCAGTTTCCTCGGAATAGAGGATTTCGATATCGCGCCGGTCCTTGAGATGCGCGCGAATCTTTTCGCCCAGATGATGCAGGTTGATCACCGCGCGTTCGACACCGACGGCGACCAGCCGGTTGAGCACGACATCGAGCATCGGCACACCGAGCACCGGCACCAGGGCCTTGGGGACGGTATCGGTGAAGGGCCGCAGCCTGGTACCGAAACCGGCCGCCATCACCATTGCGGTCCGCGGCACTTTGACGAAATCTGTGGGCAAAATCTCGAATCCTCTCAGTTGGTCGCCAGCGCCGTCCGCTCTTGCGGCGGCAGATATCGTGCATACCAGGCGGCAACCGGCGCCATCGCGGGATGTTCGATGTCGTGCGCGATGAGCTCCCAGACGCGGGGCATGAAGCGCTGATACCAGGGCTTGCCGTCGCGCTGGAGAAGCCGCGCGAAGGTACCGGCGATGCGCGTATTGCGCTGGCCGCCGATGATCGCATAGGCCGCCATGTAGGCGTCGCGGTCCGTCGCCGGATTGGCCGCGAGGTAACGGTCGATCATGCGCGACATCAGATCCCAGGGCACATTGCGCCGCACATCCTCCAGCAGCGAAACAAGGTCGAAGGTCACCGGCGCCAGCACCGCATCCTGGAAATCGAGCAGCCCGCAGGCTTCGATGCCGGCGCGACCCTTAAGCGCCAGGAGATTGTCGACATGGAAGTCGAACAACGCGATCGATTTGGGCGCCGCTTCGCGCTTTGGCAGAACCTGCTGCCAGGCGGCAACGAATTCAGCCCGCGCATCGTCGGGCGCCGGCGCGCCGAAATGGGCCGGCCAATACCAGTCGAGCAGCAATTGCACTTCGCGCAAGGCGCGGGCGTCGTCGAAGACCGGCAGGCTCGCCAGTTCCGCCGCCGGCATTGCCCGATGCAGGGCGATGAGCGTATCGGTCGCCAATGCGTAGAGCGCTTCCGGGTCGCCTCCGGCGTCAAGCTCGCGCGTGTAGGTCTGGTCGCCCAGATCCTCCAGCAGCAGGAAGCCGGCCTCGGCATCCTCGGCGAATATCTGCGGTGCGCTGAACCCCAGCCCCTTCAGCAGCCGGCCGATGCGGACGAAGGGACGTATATTCTCCATCGGCGGTGGAGCGTCCATCAGCACCGCCGTCTTGCCGTCCAGCGTGAGGCGGTCGTAATGGCGGAACGACGCATCGCCGGCCAACAGGCGCAGGTCCGCCTTACCCCAGCCCGCTTCGGCCAGGAATTTGTCGCGGCGCAGGCGTCGCGCCTCCGCCGTCATGGTCGGTGCATTCATGATCCGCTACTCCCCCAACAAAGCCGCCTTGAACCCCGCCAGCCGCGCCGGCCAATCCCCGCTGCCGGCCAGGCAGAGCCGCCGCGAATCGGCATGCCCGCCCGGCGACAGAGTCACGTCGAGACGCTTGCGTGGCAAGAGCGAGCCCAGCCGCTCCGGCCATTCGATGAGCGAGATACCGGCGGCAAAGGCCTCCTCGATTCCCACCTCATAGGCCTCTTCCGCCGTCTTCAGCCGGTAGAGGTCGAAATGCCAGATCTCGACCGCTTCGCCCCCGATTTCCGCCGGATAAGTCTGCACCAGGGTAAAGGTCGGGCTGGGTACGGCCTCTTCCGCCGGTACCAGGGCGCCGATGAAGCCTCTGGCCAATGTCGTTTTGCCCGCCCCCAGGTCGCCCCACAGGGCCAGGATATCGCCGGGTCGCACGATCGACGCCAGTATCCCGCCCGCACGGGCGGTCATGGCCGCGTCGGCAAGGTCTATTTCCAACAGTTTTTCAGGCGCGACTGGCTTCATGGCGTCGGTTTGTAGCCGTCCGGCGACCTTGCCGCAATGCCCCTCATACCGCCGGATTTGCCCATTTATTACAATGTGCTAAAGGGTGTCGCCAGATCGTTGGGCCAGATCATTGGGGAGGTTGCGATGCGTGCAGTTCAGCAGACCGATATTGTCATCGTCGGGGCGGGGCCGGTGGGTCTCTTCGCCGTCTTCGAATGCGGCATGCTGAAAATGCGCTGTCATGTCATCGACACACTGGAAAGCACGGGCGGGCAATGCGTCGCCATGTATCCGGAAAAGCCGATCTACGACATTCCCGGCTATCCATCGATCGACGCCGCGGCACTCATCCAGAAGCTGGAGGAACAGGCAGCCCCGTTCCATCCCACCTATCACCTTGGCCAACAGGTCGAGAAGCTGACGCAGACGGGCGACCGCTGGCTGGTGGAAACCAATACCGGCACGAAGATCGACACCAAGGCCGTGATCGTCGCCGCCGGCTGCGGCGCCTTCGGCCCCAACCGCCCACCGCTCGATCACCTCGCCGACTATGAAGGCAGGAGCGTCTTTTATCTGGTGAAACGCCGCGAGGATTTCCGCGGCAAGCGCATCGTCATCGCCGGTGGTGGCGATTCCGCGCTGGATTGGACCATCTCGCTGGCCGACATCGCCGAGAAGATCTACGTCATCCATCGCCGGCCGAAATTCCGCGGCGCGCCGGAATCGGTCGCGCGCATGGAGGCACTGGCCAGGACCGGCAAGGTCGAGCTGGTCGTGCCCTATCAGCTGCATAGCCTTGAAGGTGCCGCAGGCCAGCTCAGCGCGGTGAATGTCGCCACGATGGAGGGCGAAATCCGCCGCCTGGAAGCCGATACGCTACTGCCCTTCTTCGGCCTGGCGATGGATCTGGGGCCGATCGCCAGCTGGGGTCTCAACCTGGAGCGCAGCCACATCACGGTCAATCCGCGAAACTGCGCCACCAGCGCCCCCGGCATCTTCGCCATCGGCGATATCGCGACTTACCCTGGGAAGCTCAAGCTGATCCTCTGTGGCTTTTCGGAAGCGGCAATGGCCGCACATGCGGTGCATCCGCTGCTGCATCCCAACGAAGCCTTGCATTTCGAATATTCGACGTCGAAAGGCGTGCCTGGCAGCTGAGATGCCGATAGGCCGACATTCTCATGCGAGCCGGAAGCAGATCATGTTTATTTTGCCTTAACACTCTTTTGCCAAGGTTGCCTGTCGGGGGCGCTAGGCACGCCGTTCTGGTGCCAAAAGCTGCACTGAATGAACGGGTTGGCGATCTTGAATAGGGCGACATCAGCCAGGACGGATCTGACGGCCGCAACCGGGGACAAAATCGGTGCGGCGCAGCCGCGCCCCGCTTCCTGGCAGATACTGATCGTCGATGACGATCCGGATGTCCACCTGACGACTGAATTTGCGCTTGCCAACGAGACGGTTCTCGATCGTCCCTTGCATTTCCTCCATGCATATTCCGCCGCGGAGGCGGAAGCCCTCCTCGCCAAGCCGAACGACATCGCCGTCATCCTGCTGGACGTCGTGATGGAAACCGAGGATGCCGGCCTGCGCCTGGCACGCACCATTCGCGACAAGCTCTGCCTTTCCGCGCCGCGCATCATCCTGCGGACCGGTCATCCGGGTTACGCCCCGGAACATGACGTGATCCGCGACTACGATATCGACGATTACCGCACCAAGTCGGAGCTATCGCGGATCCGGCTGTTTACCTCCGTGACAACGGCATTGCGCGCCTTCGATCGCCTGCAGCAATTGTTGGAAACCAATCACCGCCTGGAGCAGATCACGCGCGATCTGGAGGTGCTTAACATCGACTATCTCGAGCAACGCGAAGCGGCGCTGAGCGCCGCCCGGGCGAAATCGCGTTTTCTCAACAATGTCAGCCATGAATTGCGCACACCGCTCAACGCCATCGTCGGTTTCAGTGAACTATCCCTGCGCGCGATCAAGGACCAGCGCCCGATCCCGCCCGGCTATCTTGAGGACATACTCGAAGCCGGTAGACGCCTGACGTCGCTGGTCGACGATATCCTGGATTTCAGCCAGCTGGATGCAAGGAAGCGCCAGCTGCTCGTCGAACCGGTCAACATTCAGGAATTGATCGACTATCAGGAAGAACTCTTCCACGGCGAGGCCACGCGCCTTGGCCTCACGATTTCCATCGTGCCGGGAGATAGAAACCACGTCTCCTCGATCGACCGCTCCTCGCTCAGCAAGGTCCTTGGACATATCATCTCGAACGCACTCCGCTATTCGCCGCGCGGCGAGACGATTGAAGTGAGCTGGCGGATCGAAGGCGGCACGATCGGCATTTTTGTCGACGATCACGGTCCGGGCGTTCCGAAATCCGTCAAGAACAATCTCGACGAGCCCTTCTCGATCGGCCAGGAGGTACTCACCAAGGATGCCAGCGGCCTGGGCCTGGGTCTCACCATCTGTCGCCACCTGATGAACATGATGGGCGGCCGCATTGCCATCCTCGATCGGGCCGGGGGCGGCACTCAGGTAAGATTGCTGCTGCCCGAGCAGGCAGTTTAGGTGCCGCGTGGGTACCGCTATCCATTCGGCCGATCAGCATGAAGCGGTCCCGCCCGACACTGTCGCCTTTCTAGCCGAGCTGGCGCGCCTGCCGATGGTGCAGCAAGGCGACTTCGACGGCGTCGCCGAGCTGGTCTCCCGCCGTTGCCGCGGCCTGGTGGATGCTCGCTTCATAACGGTATGGCTGCTCAATGCCGAGCGAACGATGCTGCAAAGTGTCGCCCGATTCGACCTCCGCTCCGGTCAGCCCTGCCCGCAGGTCGACATTCCCGCCGAGCATATGGTGAAAGAACTCGCGGAATTGCAGCAGGCAACTCAAATCGTCAGCAACAATGCACTGGCCGATGAGCGGCTGATCGCCATGGATGACGGATATCTCCGTCAGTTCGGCATCACTTCGCTGCTTGAACATGTCATCCGGGCATCCGGCGCAGATATCGGCCTTCTCAGATTTGAACGCACCGAGAAGACCGCTCAGCCCTGGCAGCCTGCCGACATGGCGCTTGCCCGCGGACTCTGCAGCTATCTCGCCCTTGCCGCGGTCAACCGGCAGAAGACGCTCTTGGAACAGAAATCCGCCAGCACCGCAGCCCTGCAGGCCGCAATTCTGGAGAACGCCGCCTATGCCGTCATCGCGACGGATACCGACGGCACGATCACCTTCTTCAATCGAGCTGCCGAGCAAATGCTGGGCTATCGTTCGGCCGAGCTGGTACACAAAGCAACACCCGCGATCTTCCACGACCCCGTCGAAATCGCCGATCGGGCCATCCAATTCTCGAACGAGCTGAAGCGCACCGTCGAGCCTGGGTTCGGCGTTTTCACCGCCAAGACGCTTGCCGGAGAACGCAACGAGGATGAATGGACCTTCATTCGTCGCGATGGAACGCGCGCCACGGTCGTCCTCTCGATCACGGCTATCCGCGACCGGAACGGCGCGATTACGGGTTTTCTCGGCATCGCCTCCGACGTGACGGAAAGGAATGCCGTTTCGTCACGCCTGCGTCAATCCGAGGAGATGCTGTCGCGCGTCCTGCTGCAATCGCCCGATGCCATCCTGATTACGGCCCTGAAGGACGGCAGTATCCTGGACGCCAACCCGGGTTTCGAACAGATTACCGGGCGTAAGCGCGCCGAGGCTGTCGGACGAACGACGGTCGATCTCTCTCTATGGGCAGATCTGAATGAGCGCGACGCCATGCTGGCGCAAGTGCGCGAAACAGGCGAAGTCAAGTCGATGCCGATCCGAATCTTGCGGCGCGGCAGGGAAATCCGTCATTGCGTCCTCTGGGGCCGCACCTTCGAGTATAACGGCGTCCGCGCGCTTCTCACCGTCGTGCATGACATCACCGAGCAACTGCGCGGCGAAGAACAGCTGCGTGCCAGCGAGGAAAAGCTGCGCTCGCTATTCGCCCTCAGCCCCCTCGGCATCAATCTGCAGGATATGGATGGCCACTATATCGAAGCGAACGAGGCGTTCCTTGGCATTGTCGGCTACGACCGCGATGAACTTCTGCGGATGACTTGTTACGATCTAATGCCCAAGGAATATCTGACCGACGAACCGCATCGCCTGCAGCGGCTGCGCGAAACAGGCATAATCCCAGCCTACGAGAAATCCTATTACCGCAAGGATGGGAGCCTTGTGCCCGTTTCGACGGCGACGGTTCTGGTCTCCGGCCCGGATGGCCGGGATTTCAAATGGACCATCGTCGAAGACATCACCGCGAGGCGACAGGCGGAGGAATCGCAGCGGCGCCTCAACGACGAGCTGGAGCACCTGGTGGAGGAACGGACCAGGGAGTTGCAAAGCGCCATCGAAGGACTGATGCGGGCAGAAAAGCTCGCCTCTCTCGGCAGCCTCGTGGCAGGCGTCGCTCACGAGATCAGCACGCCGGTAGGAAATGCCAGCCTGGCAACCTCGACCCTTTCCGGCGCGGTTAAGGAATTCGAGGGACTGCTCGAGACCAAGCTGACTCGTTCCGGGCTGGATGGTTTTGTGCGACAGGTCAAGTTGGGAGTCGATATCGCCAACCGCAATATCGAGCGCGTCGCCAGTCTGATTCAGAGTTTCAAGCAGGTGGCGGTCGACCAGACAAGTTCGCAGCGCCGCCAGTTCCAACTGACCGAAGTGGTCGACGAAATTCTAACGACGATGCATCCCAGCCTGAAGCGGGCCGGAGTGGTGACTGAGATGTCGATAGATCCGGACCTCGCGCTCGATTCCTATCCGGGACCGCTCGGGCAGGTTCTCACCAACCTGATCAACAATGCTCTCATCCATGCGTTCGGCAAGGAGCGCGCCGACTCCACGGCGCCGCATCGGATCGACATCAAGGCCAGTGCGCTGGACGCTCGCACCTTGCGGCTGGACGTCGCCGACAATGGAGCAGGTATGGAAGCTGGCGTGCTCGGCCGGATCTTCGATCCCTTCTTTACCTCCCGTCTGGGCCAGGGCGGCAGCGGCCTCGGCTTGCATATCGTGCACAATATCGTCGTCGACATCCTGGCCGGCTCGATCACGGTTGCCAGCGAGCTGGACCGCGGCACGACCTTTTCAATCACCATGCCGCTGAAGACGCCCGCAGCCTGCCACACCAGGGCTGCGTCATGACCCCGCCTCTTCCCACACCGCAGAACGACGAGCAAGCGCAATGGATTCTATTGCGGCTCAAACCCCCGGCCGACGACGACCTGCTGGATTTCCTGGAAGATGAAAGCGAGGACGAGGCGCTGAAGTCGGCGCAACCATGGACGCTGCTGATCGTCGATGACGATAGCGAGGTGCATCGCGCCATCGAACTGGCGTTGATGGCCGTGCGTATTCATGGTCGGGCTTTGGCACTCAGTCATTGCATGTCGGCGGCCGAAGCCAGGGCGATGCTCGAGCGCCATGCGCATCCGGTCGATCTGGTCCTGCTCGATGTCGTCATGGAGACGGCCGACGCCGGCCTGATCCTGCTCGACGAGATGCGTTCGAACGAAGCGACAAGGTCCGTGCCGGTTCTTCTCCATACCGGACAGCCAGGCCAGGCGCCGGAGAAACTGGTACGGGCGCGCTACGATATCGGCGGCTACCTGACGAAGTCGACGGTGACTCGTCAGAGTCTCATTGCCGCGCTGGAAAAGACGCTCGGCGGAGCAACCCTCGAGGAATGACCTCTTCGCTCAAGCTGCCTTCAGCGGCAGCGCGCAGATAATGCGGCGGCCTTGCGGCCCGCTTTCCGTCACCAGATGTCCGCCATGCATTTCGATCAACGTACGTGCCAGGGCCACGCCGAGCCCTCGCGTCGAGCTGCGCGCCTGCGAGGAATCGGCATCCGGCCCGACATCGACACCGAAATCGTCGTGGGCGCCCTGCACGGCGACGCTGATATCGAGCATGTCGGCACTGCGCGCCGCCTTCACGACGATGGTGCGTCCGCCCGGCGCCGCGCCGATCGCAGCGCTGAGCAGATTGCCGAGCGCTTGCTTCAAGCGCTGTGGGTCGGCACTGATGATTCCAACATCGGGCGCGACTTCTATCAGCAATTCGATATTTCGGCTACGGGCCCGCTGCTGGAACAGCCGGGCAATGGATTCAGTGAGCTGACCGACATCAACCTTGTTCGGTTCCAGATGGATGTAGCCGGCTTCGATCGCCGCCACGTCGATCACGTCGCCGATCATCAGGATGAGGTTCTGCGCCGAATCGAGAATGGCCGAAGCGTACTCGAGCTGCCGCTCGTTCATGTCGCCGAAATATTGCCGCGCCAGCAATTCGGCATAGCCGATGATGGCATTTAGCGGCGTGCGGAATTCGTAGGAAACGTTGGCGATGAACTCGGACTTCAAGCGATCCGCCGCCACCAGCGCCTCGTTGCGCTCGGTCAAGGCGCGCTCCATGTTGATGCTGTCGGTCACGTCCGTATATTTGAAGAGGCGTCCGCCATCGGCCAGCGGTATGGCGGCAATGTCGATAATCTTTCCGTCGGTGCGTTCCAGCCGCCAGTTCTTCACCTCGCGCTCGCCGATATTGGAAACGATGCGGCGGCGCAACTCGTCCCAGTTCGGTTTGCTTTCGAAGAACGGTTTCACGGCATCGACGATCTGGCGAACATGCGGTTCGCCTTCGATCTCCTCCGGTTTCAGGTTCCACAACCGCGCGAAGGATGGATTGTAGAGTTTGAGTCGCGCGTCGCCGCCGAACACGGCGATACCTTCGAACAGATGGTCGATCGTTTCCTTCTGCACTTCAATGAGCGTGTTGTAATTGCGCTCAAGCGCCAGTTTGTCGGTCACATCCTCGAAGGTGAGGATGACGCCGCCGAAAGGATGGGGCGAAGCCAGCATGCGGTAAGTGGCGCCGCTCGGCACATGCATCAAATCTTCGAACGGCGCGATGACCGACATGACCTGGCGGCTCCATTCCTGCTTGAAGGAACGGAAATCGGCCTGTTCCGGTATCTGCCGCCGCTCCCGCAGCATATCGAGCACCTGGTCGACATTGGGCTCGAGACGCAGGAAGCCGGCATCGAGATTGAACATCTCGCGGAACGCGGTGTTGAAGAATTTCACGCGTTTGTCGGGACCGAAGATGACAATGCCCGTACCCAGCGCCTGCAACACATCGTCATGCGCGGCGATATGGCGGGCGAGTTCGCCGTGGCTCTCTTCGAGCTGGGTTTGATCAAGCGCGAAGCCGATGACCGATCCGTCCGGCAGCGGTACCTCGGTCAGATCGTAGAGCCGCCGCTGCCCCTTGACGACCAGCTGCTGGCTCTCCGATTGCGCCAGACCCACGCGTTGCGCGCGCTTGGCCAACGCCTTGGCGGCCGGATTGATCTCCCGGCTTTCGCCGATGACCCTTTCGACCGGCAGGTCGTGGATATGGGCGAAGGCCGGGTTGCACCAGGCGATGGCGAGATCCCCGCCCCGCCGCCAGACCGGATAGGGCAGCTGTTCCAGCAACTGCGCCAGCGAGGCCGCGGTTTTGAGCGCATGGCCGGACGCCTGTTCGAGCGGAGCGACCACGTCGCCGATATCGCTGAGCCACAGATGGCACAGAGAACCGCTGCGCTCGCCGAACCAGCGCAGGCGCATCCCGGCACCGGGCGTGCCGACAAAGCTAAAGCCCAGGCCGTCTTTTTCCAGCGACATGATCGCATTGAGCAGTTCGGCCTGATCGGCAGGTTTCAGGCCGGCAACAAGATCGCCCCGCGAGCAATCGCCTTCCGGCAGGCGCAGCCAGCTACGCGCCAAGGCATCGACCCTGGCACGGCCGCCCTTCTCCCAGGCGATATGAGCGAGAGGCGCCGTCGCCCATTCCGCCTCGGCTACGGCAAGGGCTTCGGCCTTCGCCGCAAGGTCGGCGCGGGTGCTGGCGAGTTCGGCCTGCAGGCGGCGCTTTTCCGCGGCAAGGCGCCATGCCTGGACGGCGGCTGCCACCAAGCCGCCCCCCATTAGTCCCGCGCTAATCCAGAGTTGCAGCGATTCGCCCATGGGGAAGCACTCTACGGGCGAGAGATTCAGGTGACAAGCCGGGCCGGAAAGAGAAAGGGCGCCCAGCCGGCAGGCGGGGCGCCCCGATGCGTTGCCGGCCTATCGCAGCATCAATAGCGGTAATGTTCCGGCTTGAACGGGCCGGCCTGGGCCACGCCCAGATAGGCAGCCTGCTTGTCGCTGAGCTTGGTCAGCCTGGCGCCGACCTTTTCCAGGTGCAGGAAGGCGACCTTCTCGTCGAGATGCTTGGGCAGCACATAGACTTCGTTCTTGTAGGCTTTGTGGTTGTTCCACAGCTCGATCTGCGCCAGCACCTGATTGGTGAAGGACGCCGACATGACGAAGCTCGGATGGCCCGTAGCGCAGCCCAGATTGACCAGCCGGCCTTCGGCCAGCACCAGGATACGGCGGCCGGTCGGAAACTCCACCTCGTCCACCTGCGGCTTCACATTGTGCCACTTGAAGTTCCTGAGACCCGCGATCTGAATTTCGCTGTCGAAGTGGCCGATGTTGCAGACGATCGCCCGATCCTTCATTTCGCGCATATGCTCGACGGTGATGACGTCGACGCAGCCAGTGGCGGTGACGAAGATATCGCCACGGGTCGCGGCATCTTCCATCGTGGTGACCTCATAGCCTTCCATGGCGGCCTGCAGGGCGCAGATCGGGTCGGCCTCGGTCACCAGCACGCGGCAACCGGCATGGCGCAGGCTCTCGGCCGAGCCTTTGCCCACGTCGCCGAAGCCGGCAACGACGGCGACCTTGCCGGCCATCATCACGTCGGTTGCGCGGCGAACGGCGTCGACCAGGCTTTCACGGCAGCCATACTTGTTGTCGAACTTCGACTTGGTGACGCTGTCGTTGACGTTGATCGCCGGAACTTTCAGCGAGCCGTCCTTCTGCATCTGATAGAGGCGGTGCACACCAGTCGTGGTTTCTTCCGAGATGCCTTTGATCTCCTTCAGCATCTCAGGATACTTGTCGTGCATGATCTGGGTGAGGTCGCCGCCGTCATCGAGGATCATGTTGGGCTTCCAGCCGCCCGGGCCGCTGATCGTCGCTTCGATGCACCACCAGAATTCTTCCTCATTCATGCCCTTCCAGGCGAAAACAGGAATGCCCTTAGCCGCAATCGCGGCAGCGGCATGGTCCTGGGTCGAGAAGATGTTGCAGGACGACCAGCGCACTTCGGCGCCCAAGGCCACCAGCGTTTCGATCAGCACGGCGGTCTGGATGGTCATGTGCAGGCAGCCGGCGATGCGGGCACCCTTGAGGGGCTGCTTCTTGCCGAACTCGGCGCGGAGCGACATGAGGCCCGGCATCTCCGTTTCGGCGATGGCAATCTCCTTGTGGCCCCATTCGGCGAGGCTGATATCTTTCACCTTGTAGTCATTGGCGGCGGCCATAAGAGCATCTCCATCAGATAAGGAAATATTTATATGTCGCCGTATAGCAGGCCGCAAAGCGCCCGGCAAGGGCTGGTTTGGGTCTGGGCGCATTGCCTAACCCGTTAGCGAGCAGGGCTTAGTCGGCGCCTAATAATCCCATGATCTGGAAGGAGAAAGGCGTCCAGAGCGCCATCTTCACGCCGGTTGCTCGCAGCGCCTCCATCGTCCAGATATTGCAGGTCCGGAACAGGGAATAGCGGCCTGCGGCGGCATAAAAGGCGTCATGCGGCCCATAGCCCGGCACCGTCTCGCGCCGGGGCCGGCCCTCAAGCGTCGCGTCGATGAAGGCAAACAGCGCGTCCCGGCCGGCAGTATCGGTCGCCACCGCGCGGCAGTTGGGGGCCCCCTCCGGATCGCCGCCATAGCTCACATGCAGCACCGAACTGTCGCGCCAGAAGAGTGCGCGCAGGACCGGGCCGGGCCGGATATCGCCCCATTCCCGCGTGGCGGCGTAGAAAGCGCGCGCCCCCCAGCCCATCGCGACATAGCTCGCGGCGCTGATGTCGCCGGCGAAATCCCGCGGCGGAAAATAGCCGAACCAATCGCGCCCGACACCTGCCGCCGGTAGGACGAGATCGACATGCACGCCGTTATCGCAGGCATAGAAATGGTAATCGCGCGGGCCGGCGATGGTGCGGCCGCTGCCCGGCACCAGCCCCAGGAGCATGGCCGCCAGAAAATAGAGAAGTCCCAAGGCCGGAAAAGCGAACAGCAGCCACTTGGCCAGGCGCCGCATGGCCTTATACGGCGAGCGCGTTGAAATCGTCGAGCAGCATGGCGATGCGGCCCGTATCCCATTGATCCATGATGAGGCGGGCACATCGCGTTGCCGCCAGATAATCGATGTTGCGGATGCGCTGCTTGACGCGCGGCAGATTGACCGGCGCCATGGACAGGTCCTGGATACCGAGCCCCAGCAACAGCGGCACGAATTTCGGGTCGCCGGCAATCTCGCCGCAGACGCTGATGGGGATGCGAGCGCGCAACGCCGCTTCGGTCGCGAACTGGATCAGGCGCAATACCGCCGGATGAAGCGGATTATAGAGATGCGCCACCTGCTCCTCGCCACGGTCGATGGCCAGCGTGTACTGCGTCAAATCGTTGGAACCTATGGCAAAAAAATCGGAGACCTGCGCCAGGGCGTCGGCGGCAAGTGCGGCGCCCGGCACTTCGATCATCACGCCGACCGGCGGCAGCGAATCCGCCATTCTGACGCCGCGCCGCTTCAGGCGCTTGGCCACCTGCAACAGAATTTCGCGCACCTGCTTCACTTCGACCAGCGACGAGATCATCGGCAGAAGAATGCGCACGGGTCCGAAAGCGCTGGCTCGCAGAATGGCCGCAAGCTGCGTTTCGAGGAGGCCGCGTTCCTGCAACCCCAGGCGGATGGCGCGCAGGCCCAAGGCGGGGTTGGCGGCATCGCCCAGCCGTTCGCGCAAGGATGGCGCCAATTTGTCGCCGCCCACATCGAGCGTGCGGATAGTGACGGGCTTGCCCTCCATGCCTTCGACGATAGCGCGGTAGGATTCAACCTGCTCGTCTTCGGTGGGTAAGTCGGCACGGTTCATATAGAGGAATTCCGAGCGCAGCAGGCCGACGCCTTCGGCCCCCGCCGCCACTGCCATGTCGAGTTCGCGCGGCAGTTCCAGGTTGACCAGCATGCCGATGCGCCGGTCGTCCCGGGTGACGGCCGGCAGCTTCCTGAGCCTCGAGAGGATGCGCTCTGTCTTCTCCAGCTCCAGCTGGCGGCGATGGAATTCCTCCAGGCGCGAGGGTGCCGGATTGACGAATATCCGGCCGCCCGCGCCGTCGACGATGATCGTATCCCCGGTCTGCACCGAGGTGGAAAGGCCGGCCAGGCCAAGCACGGCAGGCAGCGCCAGCGAGCGCGCCATGATCGCCGTATGGCTTTCCGCACCGCCCAATTCGGTGGCGAAGCCATGGATGCGCTTGGGATCGAGCAGCGCCGTATCCGCCGGCGTCAGTTCCTCGGCTATGACGATGGCACCTTCGGGCAGGTGCTTGAAGGCCTCGAACGGGGTCTTGGTAAGATTGCGCAGCAACCGGTCGCCGACCTCGCGTACATCCTTGGCGCGGGCCGACAGATAGGGATCGTTGAGATGTTCGAAATCATGCGCAACGGCATTTATCTCCGCCTGCACGGCCGCCTCGGCATTCTGCCGCGATTCGCCGATGCGCTTTTCGACACCGCGTACGATGCGCGAGCCGGAGAGCATCTGCATGTGGGCGTCGAGTAGGAATTCCAGTTCCTCGGCGGCGGCACCGTGGAGTTCGGCGCTTTTCTTCTTCAACTTGCGCAATTGCCGTTCGGACTTGGCCAACGCCTCGCGGAACCGATCGAGTTCGGCCTCGACGGCGCCGGCCGCGATCTCGTAGTCCGGCACGTTGACGACGCCGATCTCGACGACATGCGCTTCGCCGATGGCGATGCCAGCGGAAACGCCGAGGCCTTCCAGCATGATTTCGCGTGAGGCCGCCGGCTTGTCCTTCGCGGCCTTGGATGGACGGCGCGACGGGCGCGGCGCCTCACTCTTCATCGAATTTGCGCTTGATGAGATCGACCAGGGCGTCGATGGCCGCCCGCGCATCAGCTCCGTGCGCGCGGATTTCGAGTTCCGTACCGATGCTGGCCGCCAGCATCATCAGGCCCATGATCGAACCGCCGCTCACATCCATCTCGCCCTTGGTGACGCGGATGTCGGCGCTGAAGCCGCCCGCCGTCTTCACGAACTTCGCCGCGGCGCGCGCATGCAACCCCTTCTGATTGGAAATCTGGGCGCGGGCGGTGATCATATCGGTCATCGTCGCCTCCCCTTCAGCACTCGCTGGCTTTGAGCAGCTGCGAGGCGACATTGATGTATTTGCGCCCGGCCTCCTGCGCCGCAGTCACCGCGCCGGTCAGCGGCAAGGTGCCGCGCACGCTGGCGAGCTTGATCAGCATCGGCAGGTTGACGCCGGCCACCACCTCGACATTCGCCTTGTCCAGCGTGGAGATGGCAAGATTGGAAGGCGTGCCGCCGAACATGTCGGTGAGCAACACCACGCCCTTCCCCTGGTCGCACTTCGCGACCGCTTCGAGGATTTCGCGGCGGCGCTGCTCCATATCGTCTTCCGGGCCGATGCAGATGGCGACCGCAGCCGCCTGCTTGCCGACGACATGCTCCAAGGCGGCGAGAAATTCGGCGGCAAGATTGCCATGCGTCACCAGGACGATGCCGATCACTTGAGTCTGAACCACGCATACCCCCAAATTCGAACCCATCGCAGCGGCACGGCGCATGTCATCCTGCGGCGCGTCCTACATCGCGATGTCGCAGCGTGACCGACCGGCCACGCTCCTTCAGCCATTCCGCCAGCTTGCCCGCCACGAAAACGGAGCGGTGCCGGCCGCCGGTACAACCGATGGCGATGGTGAGATAGCTCTTCCCTTCGCCCTCATATCCCGGCAAGAGGGGCCACAATAAGGAAGTCAGGGCCGCAAAGAAACCGGGGAAAGCTGGGTCGGCCTCGATCGCGCGGCCGACCGCCGCATCCTGCCCCGACAATGGCCTAAGTGCCGGATCGTAATAGGGATTTTCCAGAAATCTGACATCAAATACCAAGTCGGCCTCACGCGGCAGGCCCTGCTTATAGGAGAAAGAGACGATCGTGATCGCGAGGTCCGGCTGTGCGGCCAGGCCGAAATGCCCGGTGAGCATGGCCTTGAGGTCGCCAATCGCCGTATCGCTGGTATCGAGCACCAGGTCCGCTTCGGCCCGCAGCGGGCGCATCAGCTGGCGCTCACGCAGAATGCCGTCACCCACCGGCCGGTCCTGGGCCAGCGGATGGCGCCGCCGGGTCTCGGTATAGCGGCGGCGCAGGACCTCATCCTCGCAATCGAGAAAGACCAGGCTGACGCGGAACCGTTTATCCGTTTTCAGCTGCCGTACCAGTTCGATGAAGCCGTCGCTCGAAAAACCCGTCGTGCGCGAATCGATGCCGAGCGCGACCGGCTTGCTCATGGCCGGCAGGCTTGCCTGCGCAAGGCCCGTCACCAGATGCGGCAGCAAATCGAGCGGCATGTTATCGACCGCTTCGTAGCCGATATCCTCAAGGCATTTGAGAGCGGTCGAACGCCCGGCGCCGGCAAGCCCGGTGACCAGGACGATGTGGCGCCGCAGGGCGCGCGGATCCTGCGCGCCGATTTGAGGTTCCCCGGATATCGAATCAGCCTGTGACATGCAAAACCCGACCGATCATTCCCGGCCCAGAATATGGTCGGGCCCGCAGCGCACCGCAAGGCGCAGCTTGGCCGTGGCGGAAGGGCTGGATGGATCGAGTTTCAGCAGCGGCACCTCCAGATCCAGATATGCCGCCATTTCAGCCGCGGGCAGGCGCTCGATTTCCCTCTTGTCTGCCATATCGACCACCCATGCGAGCGGCATTGGCTCTCCGACATATGGCACCGGCACCAGGCCGAGGCCACGCGCCTCGATGAGGCCCTTAAGACTTGCCGGCATCGCGGCCGGGGCCGTCACCATCAGCTGCGTATCGGCACGGTGCAGTTCGACCTGTTCGTCGCTGACCAACCGCGCGCCTTCGTCGATGAGGCGCAGCGCCAGATCGGAACGGCCGCTGCCGGAGCGGCCGCGCAAGAGGACGGCCTTGCCGTCGATCGCCACCGCGACACCGTCGATGCAGAGCGTCCGCATTGCCTCTTGCCTCACGCAGCCTGCAAGGCGACGGTGAAACGCGCGCCCAGAACGCGCCCTGCCGCGTCTTTGCGATTGTCCGCTTTCAGCGATCCGCCATAGGCTTCGACGATCTGCTTGGAAATGGAAAGGCCAAGGCCGGAATGGGTGCCGAACTTCTCGCCCTTGGGCCGTTCGGAATAGAAGCGTTCGAAGATGGCGCCGAGCTTGTCCGGCGGAATGCCCGGCCCCTCGTCATCGACCGTCAGCACGACCTGCCGGTCGACGCGCCGCGCCGAAAGCTGGATCAAGCCCCTGGGCGGACTGAAGGAGACCGCATTGGCCACCAGGTTGCGCACCACCTGGCCAAGACGCCCTTCGGTCCCGAAGACGGTCAAGGAATCCTCGTCCGGCAGCTGAGTGCGGATTTCCGGCGCCGACTCCCGGCCCGTCGCCGCATGGATATCCGCCACCGCCAGCACCAGATCGCGCAGCTTCACCGGCTGCGCCTCGACGCGCGACATTTCCGCATCGATGCGCGAGGCGTCGGAAATGTCGGTGATCAGGCGGTCGAGCCGCTGTACGTCGTCGAGGATGATGCTCATCAGCTTCCTCTGCTGCAACGGATCTTCGACCCGCGCCACGGTCTCGACGGCGCTGCGCAGGGATGTCAGCGGATTCTTGATCTCGTGTGCCACGTCGGCGGCAAAGCCTTCGATCGCATCCATGCGCCGCCAGACCGCTTCGGTCATGTCGCGGAGCGCCCCGGAAAGATCGCCGATCTCGTCACCGCGCGCGGACAGATCGGGGATGGTCTTCTGCCGCCCCTTGTCGCGCCGCACGCGATCGGCCGCGTCGGCCAGGCGGTGGATCGGCAGCGCGATGGTGCTGGCGAGATAGAGCGAGAGCAGCACGGTGACGCCCAGCGCAATGCCGGAGACACCGAGAATGGTAAGGCGCGTATCCCGCAAGGTGGCTTCGATATCGTCGCCAGGCTTGGTCAGCAGCAAGGCACCCAGGACCTGGCGATAGCGCTGCACGGGAACCGCCGCCGACAGGATCATCTTGCCCTTGCCCGCATCGCGCACATAGGTCGCCGCCTCGCCATCCATCGCCTTGACGACTTCTTCATAATCGGCGGCGTTCTGCACGGCCGCTTCCTGGTATGGTTTCAGGATGCGACTGCTGGGCAGCCGATCGAACACCCAATCGTAGGCGCCGGCCACCCACTTCCACACCAGGCTTTCGTTGGGATCGAGCGGCGGCAGCGGCGTGATGGTGACGATGCCACCCGGGCCTGAAAGCAAGAAGGAATCGGCGATAAGCACGCCATCCGGCGTGAACAGCCTGGCGCGCGTTTTCGACACATCGACCAGGCGGCGGATGGTCTGGCGCGATGTTTCGGGCACCAGCTTCTCGTCGCCCAGCGGACCGGTGGCGACACCGCTCGCCGCCAGCGCGCCGGAAAAGAGCGATCCTTCCGTCTTCAGCAATTCCAGTTCCGATTGCAGCAGGCTGTCGCGATAGGTCGGCAGGTAAAGGAGGCCCAGCACCGGCACCAGCAGGGCCATGATGTTGAGTACCAGGATGCGGCGCGTGAGCGGCGACTGCCAAAGCGAGCGGCGCGAGGCCGGCAGCCGCTTCGACTTGGCCTTCTCTTGCGGGATGGTGACTTCCGCCGGCCGCGTTACCGGGCGCGGGCTCATATCCGGCTCCCGGCGCGCCTTGTCCGGCGCCGTCGCTTGCCTTGCCCAGAATCGCTTCGTCGGGCGCGCTGTGCGCGATGAAGAAAGCGGCAGGCGCCAGCTTTCAAGCTCGTCGCTGCGCGAAGCCTCGCTCATCTTGCAGGTCGCGCCGGCATTGCATCAATTCTCTTTGTAGCGATAACCGACGCCATAAAGAGTCTCGATATGGTTGAACTCGCCGATGACCGCCTTGAATTTCTTGCGCAGCCGCTTGATATGGCTGTCGATGGTGCGGTCGTCGACATAGATGTTTTCGCCATAGGCCGAATCCATCAGCTGGTCGCGGCTCTTCACATGGCCGGGGCGCTGCGCCAGCGCCTTCAGCAGCAGGAACTCGGTCACCGTCAGTTCGATCGGCTGGCCGTCCCAGGTGCACAAATGCCGCGTCGGGTCCATCATCAGCGGTCCGCGCACCATCGCCGCCTCGCCATTCTGCCCGGCAGAGGATCGGCTTTCCTCGCGCCGCAGAATGGAACGGATGCGCTCGATCAGCAGGCGCTGCGAAAAGGGCTTCTTGATATAATCGTCGGCGCCCATGCGCAGGCCCATCAGTTCGTCCACCTCGTCATCCTTCGAGGTAAGGAAGATGACCGGCAGCGACGAGGTCTTCCTCAGCTTTTCCAGCAATTCCATGCCGTCCATGCGCGGCATCTTGATATCGAGCACGGCAAGGTCGACCGGTTGCTGCGCCAGCCCGCGCAAAGCCTCCGCCCCGTCGCTGTAGGTGCGCACGGCAAATCCTTCCGCCTCCAATGTCATGGTGACGGAAGTCAGGATGTTGCGATCGTCATCAACCAGCGCAATAGTCTGCGGCACGGGGATCCTCCTTGGCGTGCGAACCAGTATAGAATTCAGCGGACCTTGCCAAGATTGCCGCCAATGATGACAGAAATGGGGCGCAATCGGCACAATTGCTAGGCCAAGTGTCTGGCAGGGCAGGATTCTGCCCAGTCCCTCCATAACGCCTGCCCTGCGAGCCGGGGTCGGCTCCGCCAAGAGCTGCAATCATGACCGAAGCCCTTGACCCGAAAAAAGAAATTTTCCGCCTGATGCAGCTTCCCAAAGCCGCTTTCGGGACGATTGCCCGTCGCGAAGGCAGCCTTTTCCCCTCCGTCAGCCTGGTGGTTTCGGCCCTGGATGCGGCTGGAATGCCCCTCCTCCTCCTCTCCGACCTCTCCGATCATGTGCGCAATCTGGGCAATTCGTCACTTGCATCGCTGCTCTTTGACGGCACCGGCGGAATCGGGGAGCCGCTGACCGGCCCCCGGGTCACCCTGTTGGGCGAGGTTGCCGAGACGACCGATCCGGGCCACCAGGCAAGCTACCTGGCGGCGCGGCCGGAAGCCGCGCTTTATGCCGACTTCAAGGATTTCCGCTTCTATCGCTTCGCAGTTGCGGAAGCGCTCCTTGTAGCCGGATTCGGGCGGATCCAGCGACTGTCAGCCGCAGAGCTGTGGCCTTCGATGTGACGCAGGACTGTTGATCGGAATCATATCCTGACTCATAGTGTGGCGACTTTCTGACCAGTTGAACATTTTTTTGCCGCTCAGCAACAGGTCTCGCATGAGTCCCGACAATATGTCTTCACCCGGCATTGGCACAGTTTCAGCGAAAGAGGGCGACGAGCGCGCCGCCCGCCACGCCCTCGATAGCCTGCGCGAGGTCTGCCGGCATCTGAACGGATTGGGGGCAAGGCTCGGCCGCGCTGCCTTCGATTCACGCCAGCAGGCGGAGGCGGCGGGCAGCGCCATCGAAGCCATCATCCACGCTGCCAAATTGGCGAGTGACAATGTCAATGCGATCAATGACGGATTGGCCGCCACCAGCGCCAGCACGCACCGCGCCACTGAACTGGTGCGCGCGGTGGAAAACAAGACCGGCGAGGGCCGGCAGATGGTGGACGAACTCGAGCAGGCCTATGAGCGCGTCACCAAGGTAACCGACACTATCACGACCATATCGAAGCAGACCCGCCTGCTTGCCCTCAACGCGACGATCGAGGCGGCGCGTGCCGGCGAACTTGGCCGCGGCTTTTCGGTCGTGGCCGACGAGGTCAAGCAACTGGCCCAGCAGACCGGTTCGGCGACCCAGGAGATTGTGGGTATCATCGGCAGCGTCAAGGAACGCATTGCCGGCGTGGCGCAGGCGATAGCCGCCATCGATGACATCGTGCGCGAACTGGCCGGTGCCGCCGCCAGCATCAACGCCACCATGCAGCGGCAGGCTGACGCCAATCGCGAAGTCGGCGCCGCAATCGATCAGACGACGGAACGCGCACAGGCTCTGGGCACCGTGGCCGGCAAGGTGACGGCAGCAGCAGCCGAAACAGATTCGCTGGCCAGGGAACTGGAAGGCGATGGCGCGCGCCTGGTCAACCAGGCCGGCCATCTCTCCGAAACCATCGACAGCCTGACCGGCGCCACCCGCATCGTCGTCCTTGAATGGGAAGGCTATCTATCGAAATTCGCCCGCGATTTCGAAAGCTACGCGCAAGGCCGCGGGCTCAATGTCAGTCTCGTGCTGCCGCGCGACGATCAAGGACGACCGCTCTATCTAGCCGGACCCGAGGATCTCAGCCGCGCCATGGCCGCGGGAGGGGTCGATATCGTGACGCCCACGCACTCCTATTACAAAGCCGCTGACGGGGCCCTGCTGCGCGACTTGATGCCACTCGACCTCGCGCAGCTGAAGAACTGGTCATCGGTGCTGGCGAGCCTGCGCGACGCGCGCTTTGCCGAGGGCGCCGACGGCGCGCGCTTCGGCGTGCCCTTGCTCGGCGGTTCCTGCGCGCTGGCCTACAACGCCAAGTCGGTGCCGCAGGCGCCCTGGAGCTGGCAGGCGATGCTCGATCCCGCCCATAAGGGCAAGATCGGCCTTACCGACGGGCAATGGGAAACCAACATCTATGTCGCTGGCCTTCTGGCCGGCGTCCCGCTGGCCCAGCTCTACGATCCGCCGGCAAGCTTTGATGCCGCCATTCAGAAGAACCTCAATGCCCTGGTCGCCCAGGCCGGGTATTTCTGGGGCGGACTCGGCGAAGCGCGCGCCATGCGCGCCCTGACACTGACCACCGATTACTGGGTCGGCGTCGCCCTGGCCAATGCGGAAGGGCAGGATTGGCGCTTCGCCGACCCCAGCGAAGGCCAGACGGTGTGGCTTGATACCATCGCCGTCACTGCCGAGGCGGCGCGCGACCCGCAAAAGGTCGCGGCAATCTATCTGCTGATCGATTTCATGCTGAGCCCCGAGATTCAGCACCGCCTGCTGCAGGATCTGGGCGTCAGCATCGTCAATGCCGAGGCGGCCCGGCTGCTGGGTCCCGACGTCGCCAGGCGCTTCCATGTCGGCGACAACGCCTTTTTCGCCGAGGAGCGCCTGTGGCAGCCCCTCTCCGATGCGACCCGCCGCCGCTTCGAGCGCATGTGGCAGGAGGCGCTTAAGTACCGGGCCGTTTAATAGGAAAACCCCGCTGCCGGCAGGCAGCGGGGTTTTTCCAGCAAGCGGCCAGGTCAGGCCTTCTTGGCGAGGGCCGAACCTTGGCGCTTGGCCATGAAGGCCTTGGCGGTTTCGACGGCCACGGCCGCGTCGCGGCAATAGGCGTCGGCGCCGACCGAATTGGCGAAGGCTTCGTTGAGCGGCGCGCCGCCGACCAGCACGACGTAATCCTGGCGAATACCCTTTTCGATCATCGCGTCCACGACAACCTTCATATAGGGCATCGTCGTGGTCAGCAGGGCCGACATGCCCAGGATGTCCGGCTGATGCTCTTCGATCGCTTCCAGGTACTTTTCGACCGGGTTGTTGATGCCGAGGTCGATGACTTCGAAGCCGGCGCCTTCCATCATCATGGAGACGAGGTTCTTGCCGATGTCGTGGATGTCGCCCTTCACGGTGCCGATCACCATCTTGCCCACCTTGGGTGCGCCGGTTTCGGCGAGCAGCGGTCGCAGGATGTGCATGCCGGCCTTCATCGCGTTCGCGGCCAACAGCACTTCGGGCACGAAGAGGATGCCGTCGCGGAAATCGACGCCGACGATGCGCATGCCTTCGACCAGCGCCTTGGTGAGGATGTCGTAGGGCGTCCAGCCGCGGTCGAGGAAGATGCGGACAGCCGCTTCGATCTCTTCCTTGAGACCGTCATAGAGGTCGTCATGCACCTGCTGAACAAGTTCCTCGTCGTTCAGCGTGTTGAGGTCAAGATCACCGTCATTGGCCATGGTCGCACCTTCGCCTTCTGGCATGTTGCTCATAGAGGATCGGGACGAACCTTGCGCCGCCGACCCTAATCTCTCGTTAAGAACCGGCGACAAACTGCCCGCTCGTTCGAAATTTCGCAACAGGCGTAACGGCTTTCCGTTCTTGCAGGCCGTGTCGCGGCGACACCCACTATCCGGAGAACGACAGGCTTTTCGCGCGGCTGCGTCATATGCCGCCGATCGATAGCCTGCGCTCATCCATGCAGAAGAAGAATTCATGTGACCGCTGACGCATGAAAGCTGGATCGCGCTCCGGAAGCGCCCCGATCGGGCACGCCAAGAGGGAGTTGCGAGTCGCCCCGCTAACTTGTATATACAAGCCTAGACAAGCAGGAGACGATCATGATCGAGACCTTCACCCTTACCCCCGGCACGCTTTCCCTGACCGAGCTGCGCCGGGTCTGGCGTGACGGGCTCGACCTGGCGATAGACGCCAAGGCCTTTCCGGCGATCGACGCGTCGGCGGCGACCGTCCAGGCGATCCTCGACCAGCACAAGACGGCGTATGGCATCAATACCGGCTTCGGCTCGCTCGCTCACACCCGCATCCCTGACGATCAGGTGGCCGAATTGCAGCGCCGCCTCGTCCTCTCCCATGCCGCCGGGACCGGCCCGCTGCTCGGCGACGAGATCGTCCGCCTCATCATGATCCTCAAGATCAACGGCCTGGCGCGTGGCTTTTCCGGTATCCGGCGCGACATCATCCAGGCGCTGGTGACGCTGCTCAATGCGGGAATCTACCCGCTCATTCCATCCAAGGGCTCGGTCGGCGCCTCCGGCGACCTCGCCCCGCTCGCGCATCTGTCGCAGGCCCTGCTCGGCGTCGGCGCCGTGCGCCATCGCGGCGAAGTGATCGGCGCCGTCGAAGGGCTGCAGCGCGCCGGCCTGAAGCCGTTCACCCTGGCGGCAAAGGAAGGTCTCGCCCTGCTCAACGGCACGCAGGTTTCGACCGCCCTTGCCGTCGCCGGCCTCTTCGCCGCGGAAGACGTGTTCCTGGCCGGCCTGGGTGCCGGCGCGATGACCACCGATGCGACGCTGGGCAGCGACACGCCGTTCGATCCGCGCATCCATGCCATCCGCGGCCAGTTGGGCCAGATCGAGGTGGCGGCGGCCTTGAAGAATCTGATGGACGGCAGCCCCTTGCGCGCCAGCCATGTCGACTGCGACCGCGTGCAGGATCCCTATTCGCTGCGCTGCCAGCCGCAGGTGATGGGAGCGGCCCTCGACATGCTGCGCCATGCCGCCGGCATCGTCGGCCGCGAGGTGAATGCGGTGAGCGACAATCCCCTGGTCTTTGCCAAGGAGGGCGACGTGCTTTCCGGCGGTAATTTCCACGCCGAACCCATTGCCATGGCGGCCGATTGCATCGCCATCGCCGTAGCTGAGATCGGCGCCCTGTCCGAACGCCGCATCGCCATGCTGACCGACGCGCGGATGAGCAACCTCCCTGCCTTCCTGGTGCCGGAGCCCGGCCTCAATTCCGGTTTCATGATCGCCCATGTGACGGCGGCGGCCCTGGCGTCCGAAAACAAGTGCCTCGCGCATCCGGCCAGCGTCGATTCCCTGCCCACCTCGGCCAATCAGGAAGACCATGTGTCCATGGCGACTCATGGCGCGCGGCGCCTTCTCGACATGACCGACAACACCGCCGGCATCGTCGCCATCGAACTGCTCTGTGCGGCACAGGGCATCGACCTGCGCCGACCGGTCGAAACCAGCCAGCCCTTACGCCGTGTCATGGCCGGCTTGCGCGCGAAGGTCGCGTTCTGGGAGATCGACCGCGAAATGGCGCCCGATATCGCCGCTGCCAAGGAACTGGTCATCTCGCCGCTGTTCCACGAGATCACCCCGCTCCGCGCCGTCCTTTGACCGTCAGCGTGTCGGCTTGACCGGCAGGACGTGGTCCATCTCGGTCAGGCTCAGCGTCAGATGCTCATAGGCGATGGTATGGTCGACCCGCACGCCGTCGCTTGACAGTGGGAACACCGCGACGCGATAGGGAACTTCCAGGTCCGCCGTGCGAAAGAGACAGGTTCCGGCGACCGGCTGCTTGCGCGCCACGATCTCGGCGTAGATGGCCATCCAGTCGGTATCGGTTTCCGAGGCGAAATCGAGTTCGTCGAGATAGCGGCCGGTATAGTCGAAGCCGGCGTGGCGTGCGCAAGCCGTGCCGACGATGCTGTACTTCACCCGCAGCGGGTCGTATTCAATCCGCGCCATGATGATCTGCGGCAGCAATTCCTTGATCTCGGCGGGATCGATATCGTTGCGCGAGGGCATCGCACGATCGGCACGCTTTTCCCGCCAATAGGTTTCCAGTCTCAGCAAGGGTGCCGAGTCAAGCTCGGATATTTGGGCGGCTCGCTTCATACGCTCAATCCAACCAATGTGCCCTCCCGTCCCCGCAAGGAAATATCATCGAGCCGGGAGCGCCGCGCAACCACTTCGCGGGGAGCGGCGGGATGCGACCCTGTTGCTGTTGCGGGAGAATAATGCCTTCAGTAGAGAAAGACGCCGACTTTAATCCGGATGCCAGCTCATTATGCACGCCTTCCTGGTCTCGACCGGTCTCGTCGCCCTGGCGGAGATCGGCGACAAGACCCAACTCCTCGCCCTGGTTCTGGCTTCCCGCTTTCGCCGCCCGTGGGCTATCGTCGCCGGCATTCTGGTTGCGACCCTCGCCAATCATGCCATCGCAGGTGCCGTCGGCAGCTGGGCGAGCCAGTTCCTGGCAGCCTATCTGGACCCCTACTGGATCCGCTGGGCGCTGGCCGCAGGCTTCGTTGCGATGGCCGCCTGGACGCTTATCCCCGACAAGCTCGACGAGGACGACCAGCCGCGGAAGAAGCGTGCCGCGGGAGCCTTCACGACGACCCTTATCGCCTTTTTCCTGGTCGAAATCGGCGACAAGACGCAGGTCGCGACCGTGGCGCTCGCCGCGCGCTATCCGAATCTGGCAGCCGTCATAGCAGGTACCACCTGCGGCATGATGCTGGCCAATGTGCCAATCGTGCTGCTCGGCCATGAGGCGGCGGACCGCCTGCCAACCGGCGGTGTGCGCTATACTGCCGCGGCCTGCTTCCTGCTGCTCGGCATATATCTCGGTTTGGGGTCCGGTCCGATCGCCGGCTGAAGGATTTCAGCGCTCGCCCACGACTGTGAACGTGATCACCATGTTGACATGGTTGCCGTCATCCGACAGCGGCAGGAAAATGGTTTCCTGCGACACCCGATAGCCGCCCGCCGTGGCATAACGGGCCCAGTCATAGACCATGTGCCGGCCGTCGACGACGAGATTGTAATTCCGCAACGCCTCGTCCCGGCTCACGGCAAAATAGGCGTCCTCGACATTCCGCCCGGTGTGATTGAAGCCACGCATATCGACCTCGACCTGGCCGGCCAGGCGATATACCAGGCGGCGCGGGTTGTCGAACACATCGATCAGCTGGATACCGGGTAGCCAAGCCTTCATCTCGACTGGATCGAGATCGCGTCGCGCCGGCATGGCACGCGCGCCACGCTTCATGTCCCAATAGGCGAAGAAGGCTCTCGTCCGCTCCGTCGCGCGCGCCTGCATCTCAGCCACGTCGGTCGTGCGCGGATAAAGCCGGGATAGCTCAGCCATCAGTGCCGCGTTCGCGACATGCCGGTCATGCCGCGTCCTGGGCGAGATGATGCTGCAGCAGCACCAGCCGGTCATTGCCCCAGAACACCTCGCCGTCGACAACGAAGGTCGGCACGCCAAACGCGCCGGCCTCGACCGCAGCGTCGATCGTACGCTTGTGGAGCGTCAGGGTTTCCCTGTCGTCGATCAGGGAGACCAGTCTTTTGCCGTCGAGCCCGGCCTCCTCGGCCAGGCGGGCGAGATCGTGATCCGTGACAGCCTGGGCACCGCCGCCGAACGCCGCGTCGAAGAGGCGCCGCGAATAGGCCGCGACATCGCCCACCCGCGCCGCCGCTACCGCAGCCATGTTGACCCGGCGCCAATCGATTGCCTTCCAGGCCGGCTCGCGGTACGGAATGCCGTAGAATGCCGCCCACCGCGCCGCGTCTTCCGAGCGGTATTCCGGCAGGTATTGGACCGACACCGCTTCCTGCTTGAAGGGGGTCAACCCCCGCGCCAGCATCAGGTCTTCCGACAGCAGCGGCCGCCAGCGGATGGCGACCCGGCCGATGGCTTCGAGACGTGCCACCTGACTCTGCGCCAGATAGCAATAGCGACTGCCGATCGCATAATAGAAGTCGACGATGCGCGCCATGGAAACTCAGGCCTCCGAGGTGACAGGCGGGAAACAGCTGTAATCTTTCGCTTCTACCCGGAGAACGTCAAGAAGCTGAAATGGCACGGATTATGTGAGCTTGACCGAAACCCGGCCAAGTCCCGGGAAATCCGCGACGACGGCATCGCCAGGGGCGGCCTGATCAAGGACCCGGTTTCGGCAGTCGGATGGTTGCCGTCAGGCCGGGCGCACCCTCGTTGTTGCGCAAGGTTAGGCTGCCACCATGGCCGTGCACGATGTCGCGGGCGATGGTGAGGCCGAGGCCAGTCCCACCTGTCGCCCGGTTGCGTGAGGATTCCAGCCGTTGAAACGGTTTGAAGGCGGTTTCGATATCGCCGGGCGCAATGCCGGGGCCGATATCGGCGATGGCGATGACCAACGCATCCGCCTCGTCATGAAGCGTCACCGTGACCTTTCCGCCATATTTGCAGCCATTGTCGATGAGGTTGTTGACGGCACGCCTGATCGCCGTCGGGCGGCAACGTAAGGAGGCGTGATCCGCACCGCGATAGATGGCAACCTGCCCGGCATCGCTTGCATTGTCGCACAGGCTGATCACCAGCGAGGCGATATCGACGGTGACGTAGCCCTCCTGCTGGGCATCGTCGCGCGCGAAGAGCAGTGAACTCTGGATCATCATTTGCATCTCGGCCACATCGGAAAGAACCTGGTCGCGCTGGCGCGGATCGTCGAGTTCCTCCGCCAGAAGCCGCAGCCTGGTCAAGGGCGAGCCGAGATCGTGCGAGATAGCCGCCAGCATCTGGGTGCGGTCGTCGACGAAGCGCTTGAGGCGCAGCTGCATGTCGTTGAAGCTGTCGGCGATGGTCTTGTATTCCGGAATCTTCATTTCCGGGATCAGCGTCACATTGCGCTCGCGGCCCATTTTTTCCGCCGCCACCGACAATTGCTGTAATGGCCGCAACAGACGATGCGCGCCCCAATAGGAAATCAGCAGGATGAAGAGGATGCTGAAGACGGGGGCGGCGAGATTGCGGGCTAGGCGCAGACCCACGGAATCGTCGCTGCTTTGTGAGACCGTGAGCCAAGTGCCGTCAGCCAGCTGCAGGTGAATATCGAGGTTCGGCGTCACTAGCAGCGTGTCGTTATCCGTCCCCGTGGAAGACGTGGCGCGAACCGGCAGTTTCGTCGTGACAACGGCAATGGAGGTCAGCGCGTAATCGAAATTGCCACCGAAATCCTTGATGGCGACGATGAACTCGGTGTCCGGGCGCAAGCGTTGACGCAAGGCGTCCCTCAATGCAGCCACCTGTGTGTCGCTATCCGAAGCGCCGTGACGCCATCTGACGTTCGGGGCATCATCGAGACTGAAGGCGAGGATATTGCGGGAGGGGAGGCCGGCCAGCAGTTTGGTCCGCTGCTCCGGCTGCGCGCCTTCCAACAATGCTTGCGTGTCGCCGATTGTATCGGCGAGCCATTCGCGTTCCATCAGGATAACGTCCGGTTCCGGCACGAAGACGCGCGAAACACCGTCTATCGTCAGTATGGCCAGAATGATGAGGACACTGATGAGGGCGAGACGAACGCCAAGGCCGAGTTTCGGCTTGCGGAATTTCATGGCCGCACCGTCTCGGCCGCGTCATCCAGGACGACGGCGGGCGTGAAGAAATAACCCTCGTGGCGGATGGTCTTGATGAGCGCCGGATTCTGCGGATCGGATTCGACCTTGCGCCGAAGCCGGCTGATATGGACATCGATGCTGCGGTCGAATTGGTTGGCAACCCGACCATGCAGATATTCCAGCAATTGATCGCGGCTGATCGCGCGTTGCGCGTTCTCGGCGAAGGCCACGAGCAGGTCGAATTCGGTGCTGGTGAGGACGACGAGGATATCGGCGGGCGACACCAGGACGCGCCGATTGACGTCAAGCGACCAGCCGGCGAAGCGGTAGATCGGTGCGCGCGTGCGCACCGTGCCGATCACTGGCGCGGCACTTGCCCGGCGGATAAGGGCGCGGATGCGTGCCAGCAATTCACGCGGATTGAAGGGCTTCGTCACATAGTCGTCGGCGCCCAGCTCAAGCCCGACGATGCGGTCGGTGTCGGCGGAAAGGGCTGTGAGCAGGATGATCGGCATCATCGTCTCAGCCCGCAACTGGCGGCAAAGGGTCAGGCCATCATCGCCCGGCATCATGATATCGAGGACCACGAGGTCGATCTGTCCGCGCTGCAGCAGGCTGGTCATCTCGCGACCGTTGCCGGCCTCGCTGACGCTGAACCCGTGTTCACGCAGGAATTTGGCGAGGCGCTGGCGAATCTGCCGGTCGTCATCGACGATCAGGATATGGGGAATGACGGCCGTCTGATTCATGCGTATCGGTCCGGAAGGCTGCTTCGGCGGGAGAAATGTTGGCGTGAGAGAGGTCGGAGTTTACCGCAAGGTGTCGCCCTGGGTCAGCAAAAGCCGACCGCCGTAATATTTCGTAACAATTCGACAAGCAGCCGACATCGTCCGCGGGCTCGCGGCGGTTAGGTTGGCCTCCCACGATCAACCTTGACCGCGCCGCACCGGCGCATGAGCGAGCCCATGAATCACAACGACAAGCCGGCCGAGAAACGACCGGGAAACGAGAGCGCCGGCGATGGTCTGGCGCTACCGCTCTTTCTGACTGCCCTGCTGCGGCAGGCAATCGCCGACCCGGCGCCTGAAACGCCGGCGAATTGGCCCGGCTTGGATACCGAAGGAAGAAAGTCATGAATTTTCTACCAATCGCCGCCCGCCTCACGCTGGCCATGCCGTTCCTGCTGTTCATGGCCGGCATCGCGCTGGCGCAGGACGTGGGAAACTGGAGCGGGCATCTCATCCTCGGCGGCGGAGCGGCGCCGGAGTATGAGGGCTCGGAGGATTACCAGCTCATTCCTTTTGCAGCCGGCAAGGTCGGCTATGACGACTATTATGTGGAGACCCGCGGCCTCGGTGCACGTGCCAATGTACTGCCCGGCGGATTGCTGCCTTTCGGCTTGGAATTCGGGCCGGTGGTCAATTGGCATTCCGGCCGCGATGACGTCGACAATGATAGAGTCGATGACCTGCGCGATATCGACGGCACTTTGGAGATGGGTGCCTTCGCCAAGATTTCGACCGGCAATGTAATGCTGGAAGATGACGAACTCGCATTTGAGATCGAGTTCTTGAGCGATGTCGGCGGCGAGCATGATGGGACGACCATCAGTTTCGGCCCAAGCTATAGCTTCTCACCCGTCGAGAAGCTGCATCTTGGCTTTGATCTTTCAGCCACCTATGCCAGCGGCAACTACAACGACACCTATTTCAGTGTTGACGCGGCCAATGCCGCCCGCAGCGGACTGTCGCAATATGATGCCGATGCGGGCCTCAAGGATATCGGCGTCTCCGTCAACGCGACCTATCAACTTACGGAGCATTGGGGTCTGACCGGCATCGCAAAAGTGACTCAGCTGGTGGGCGATGCTGCCGACAGCCCCATTGTGGATGACGAAGGCAGTGCCACCCAAGGCGTCTTCTTGGCCGGTGTTCTATACAGCTTCTAAGGGGCGCGAAAAAAGCGGAAAGCCAGCGAACGGGCGGCGGTGCCGTCCGTTCGATTGTGCAAGGCGGTCATGACGTTCAAGGCCGCCTTCGCCAATTCTCCAATGAAAAATCCCGTCGAAGCGGGGCCTGGTCAGATGACCTTGCCGAGCACGGAGCCAGGCGTTAGCAACAGTGGATCGATGTAGGTATCGACGTTGCTATCGGGCGACGACACCGGAGGCAGGGGCGTGCCGCCCATGTTGAACTGGATGATCTTGCGGATCGCCGGATCGGCATTGACGGCCTTTCGGAT
>NZ_JAYRUV010000015.1:0-140757 GCF_041918875.1 Dongia sp. | reverse complement strand
AACTGCAAACGCTCATCCATGACACAGGTCTCTTTCCAAGGCATCGGCAAGTCCCCCTTGCCGACCATGTTGACCTGTTACCCATCTCTCCGGTCCAAACTGTTACCTATCTCTCCGGTCTATACCGTCACTTGCGCCCCCCTCCCGACCTCCCCCCTTAAGGTGGGAGGAGATGAGAGCGGGGTGAAGAGCCCTCCCACCTTCAGGGGGGAGGGTTGGGTGGGGGGCAGTTCAGTTTCGTTCCCCGAGAACGCCTCAATGTCCGCTCTGTGTCGGCACGGAAAGCACTTCCTGCAGCTCGTTCATCAGTTTGGTGATGCGCTCCGCCGACGCGCCGGAGGTGGTGGCCAATGTCTTGATCTCCTGCGCCACGACGGCGAAGCCCAGGCCCTGCTCGCCAGCCCGGGCGGCTTCGATGCGGGCGTTGAGGGCCAGCATCTTCAGCGCGCGCAGAACTTCGAGGATGTTGCTGGTATCCTTGACGATATGTTCGGAGATGGCGGCGATACGATTGATGAGGTCCGTATTGGCCTGCTCCATCTGCTTGCGCTCGGTGATATCGATGATGAAGCCTTCGAGGAATTCAAGCTGGCCGCTTGTATCGAAGACACCGCCGCCGATCTCATGCACCCAGACCGGCTCGCCCTGGCGCGGCATGATGCGATAGTCGATGTTCCAGTTGGACTGCGTTTCCAGCGCCTTGCCGACGGCGGCATCGACACTGGCGATGTCGTCGGGATGAGTGATGGAGCTGTAGCCGCGCACCTTGTTGCCGATGAAATCGCTGGCCGGATAGCCGCTCACCGCCAGGATGCCTTCGCTGATATAGAGCATGGTGTAATTGGCATCGTTGCGGCAGCGGTAGAGGAAGCCATCCATGCGGCCGGTGATGGAGAGCAGGGCAGAAAGACGCTCGTCCGCCGGCGTAGCGTAGCTGCTGGAACTTCCCGTGAGGGCTTCGTCGGTCATGGCGCTTCCTGAATCATTCAGTGTCATGGTCCACCGCACCGCTTGGGGAAATTGGCCGTGACGGGAAAATTAGCCTCGCCAGGTAAACAAATGGTAATCCCGCAGCGCATTTGCAGGCTGGCGCCGCAACCTCACCCGGGTCCGCGGCGGCTCAGTTAACGTCTCATTCATCTTTCACTTGGACTTGAGATAGCTCTCAAGGGAATCGTCCATGGCGGTGAGCCAGGGCGTGTGATGCTTGGGCGAGATGTTGCCGGTCATGACGGAGCGATAGCAATTGTTGCGAAAGCCCATGATGTCTTCCGCCTTGTGATGCTCCCATTCCATGAAGGTCTTGTTGACCGTCTCTATGTC
This sequence comes from Dongia sp., assembly GCF_041918875.1. Lineage (GTDB taxonomy): Bacteria > Pseudomonadota > Alphaproteobacteria > Dongiales > Dongiaceae > Dongia. Next base: position 139,434 of record NZ_JAYRUV010000015.1, on the reverse strand, counting down.
GAAGCTGGGATAGTCGGTAAGGCCGATCAGCTCCTTCACATAGTCGCCCTGGAACCAGATCATCTGTTCGGCGTCCTCGAGCTTCTCTTCCCGGGCGCGCCAGTCGGCGCTGTTCTTGCGCATCTCGGAGAGTGCCGGCAATTTCTGGCGCCCGAGGATCACGTCGCGCGCGTACCAGGCCTGGGCATCGAACATGTTGAAGGTATAGAACTGGTCCTGCATGCCGATATAGTGCAGTTGCGGATTGTCCTCCCACACCACGCCGCGATAGAGACCCAGCGGCCACAGCCGGTTCTCGGTCTTCAGTCGCAGACTGTCCTCGATGAAGGGGAAATGGTGCTGGTAGCCGGTGCAGAGGATGATCGCGTCCACATTCTTCGACGTGCCATCCTTGAAAAAAGCGGTCTTGTTCTCGACCCGCTGCAGCAGCGGCTTCTCCTCCCAGTTGTTGGGCCATTTGAAGCCCATGGGGCGGCTGCGATAGGTGTTGGTGATCGACTTGGCGCCGTATTTGTAGCATTGCGAGCCGATATCCTCGGCCGAATAGGAGCGTCCGACGATGAGGATATCCTTGCCCTTGAACTCGACCGCGTCGCGGAAGTCGTGGGCATGGAGGACGCGACCGTTGAAATTGCGGAAACCCGGGAACTCCGGCACGTTCGGCGTCGAGAAATGGCCCGAGCAGACGATTACATGGTCGAAGCTTTCCGTACTCTTGTGATCCTTTACCAGATCATGCGCCGTGAGGTTGAATTTACCGCTGGCCTTGTCGAAATGGATGTCGCGCACGGGTGTGCGGAAACGCACCCAGCCGCGCACACCGGCTTTCTCGACGCGGCCCTTGATATAGTCCCAGAGAACGGCGCGGGGTGGATAGGAGGCGATAGGGCGGCCGAAATGTTCCTCGAACGTGTAGTCGGCGAATTCGAGGCATTCCTTGGGTCCGTTGGACCACAGATAGCGGTACATGGAGCAATGGACCGGCTCGCCGAATTCATCGAGCCCGGTGCGCCAGGTGTAATTCCAGAGGCCGCCCCAATCGTCCTGCTTTTCGAAGCAGACGATTTCGGGAATGTCGGCGCCCTTGGCGGCGGCGGACTGGAAGGCCCGGAGAACGGCGGTTCCCGAAGGACCGGCGCCGATGACGGCAACTCGCTTTTTCATGTCGGCTCCCTGCACCTGATTTTTAAATGGGTAAAAGCGTGTTCAAACCTCGTCTGGCGGGGGTTGCGGGCGGCCAATCGGGCGGCCGGTGGATCCCGCAAAAAGCTGCACAAGAATGACCGAAACAATAGCCTATGGATCGCAGGGCTTTCAATAACTCCGTTACCAAAGGCAGACAAATTTGGACCAATAACGAACCAATCAGAGTGCATCCAGCCAAGCGGTTCGGTAGCCGTCCGCGTGCCAGAGAATCGGGAAGAAGCTTTCATCCATGCCGAGGTCGTCGTGGCGGCGATAGCGGCTGTAGATGTAACTGACGTTGGTGGGGTGGAAGCGGCATTCGGACGATATGCAGTGCGAGACGAGGGAACGGCGCGGCACCGTCGCGGTGTTGGCGCCGGAACCGTGCCAGACCCTGCCGTGATGAATGACGGCATCGCCCGCCTCCACTTCGATGGGCACGATGTCGATGGCGCCGCCGGCTTCGCCGGCCGCGTTCCGCAAGGTGGCGCGATAATCGTCCGGCGCATGGAACTTGCCGCGCGGTGGCGAGAGCGGCCACAGATGCGAGCCGCGCGCATATTCGATGGTCCCGCCTGCGGCGGTGGTGGCGTCGAGCGGCATCCAGCAGGTGATGTAGCCCGCTGGCACGACCCAGTCGCAATAGCTGTCATCCTGGTGAAAGCCCAGCGACCTGGCTCCGGGCGGCTTCCACAACACATTGTCCTGCCCGAGCCGGGCGCCTTCCCAGCCGCCCAGCCGCGCACAAAGTTCGCCCACCTTGGCCGAAAGTATGATGTGGGCGATGGTGCGATCGGACTTCCAGCCGTTGCAGATCTGCCGTGTCCGGTCCGGCGGATCGCGCCCTTCCTGCCAGTTCCATTCGTCGGGATAGAGGCCGGTCTCGAAACGGCCCTGGAACAATGGCTCGAAGCGGGAGCGGGCGGCCTCGATTTCGGCTGCGCCCAGCAGATTGCGGATGGCGACGAAACCGTCGCGGCGGAAGGTGTCGATGAGGTCTTGATCGATCACGATGTAACTCTTCACGCAAAGAAAATGGGCGGAGCCAAGCCGGCTCCGCCCATCATCTGATCATCCATCAGCCTGTGAATATCCAGTTGGATATCAGCACCACGGCGATACCGGCGCCCAGGGTTACATAGGGCAGCATACCAGCCTTCTTTTCGCCCAGATGGCCTGCATCCTTGATGCCGAGATCATCCAGCATCCGGTCCGGGAACTTGCCCTTGTCCTGGATGTAATGGCGGAACCAGAAGACCGGAATGATCAGTGCCGCGGCACCCAGGCCGTACCAGAGAGCAACGGGGTTCCATACCTTGGCACCGGCGCCCATGAACATGGCATTGACGAAGGCGAGGACCGTGCCGGCCGCGAGGATGATGGTCGGTGCCTTGAACGGGCGCTTAACGTGACCATTGTCGATGCGGTGGATCCAGCCGGCGTTGAGGTTGAGGAAGTTGAAGATGATATAGCCACAGTTAGAGACCGCGAGGATGAAGTAGTAGGCGGTGGCATCGGTTGCCGCGATGGAGAGCAGGAACAGATTGAATGCCAGATCCGTCCACATCGCGCCGGTCGGTGCGCCGTTATGATTGACGTGGCTGAGATATTTCGGCAGCCACCCATCCACGGAGCCCTGATAGAGCGTGCGCGACGAACCTGCCATCGCCGTCACGATGATCAGGATCAGTGACGCGATCATCAGGAAGACGAAGATGACATTGATCGCGCCGCCACCGCCCACCATCCGCGCCATCACGTCGGCCACACCGGTTCCTGCGACCACGCCGCCATCGAGCATGCCTGTCAATCCCAGATAGCCCTGGAAGGTGATCGGCACCAGGATGAAGAGGACGAGACAGAGAAGACCGGAATAGAAAATCGCCTTGAAGGTATCCGTCTCCGGATTCTTGAACTCGCTGGTGTAGCAGATCGCGGTCTCGAAGCCGTAGGTCGACCAGGCGGCGATGAACATGCCGCCAAGGATCAAGGTCCAGCCGGCGACATTCCAGGCGCCAGGTTCCGGTGCATAGGGCACGGCCAGGGGTACGAAGGGCGAAAAATTGGTGCTGTCGAAGTTCCCGTTCAGGAACGGCACCACGCCGACAATGAAGAGTGTCAGCACGATAATGAGACCCACAACCGTCTGTACTTTGGCGGTGCCAAGGATGCCGCGATGCTGGATGGCGAAGGCCACGAGCATGAGGATGGCACCGATGACGAACGTCCAGTTGAAGGACAGGCTGAATAGCCCGAAGCTCCACGAGTGGCCCCAATTGTGCAGCGGCATCAGATTGACAATAGCCGCGGCATCATCGATCACCGCGCCGGCCGCCGTTGAGCGGGCGATTTCGGCGGCGATGGCTTCGGCTGCCGGTGCCGGCTCCACGATGCCAAGGATGTAGCCCGCAGCGATGGCGGAGCCCAGCGAGAGCACTGGCGTCCAGGCGATCCAGTTACACCAGACCGAAAGCGGCGCGATGAACTTGCCGTATTTCAGCCAGGCGGCGGCGCCATAGACCGAGGCCCCGCCCGATTTGTTCGGGAAGAGGCCCGCGATTTCGGCATAGGTGAAGGATTGAATGAAGCCCATCACCATCGAAACGGCCCAGATGGCGAAGGCCGGAATGCCGACCGTGCCGGCAATGCCGCCGATCGAGAAGAGGACGAGGGCCGGAACGCCGCTCGCTACCCAGAAGGCACCGCGCCAGTCGATGGAGCGTACCAGTTCGCCCTTTGCAGGGCCTGACATCGTTTCCGCAGACATCTCTCCAGTTCCCCTCACTATTGAAACTTCAGTTTGCGATGCGGGGTCTTTCGTTCCTTGCTACGTCTCACCCGAGCAACCGTGCAGCCCCCGTTGCCGCCGGTCATCTGCAAATGCTGTCAACGCCACGCGTGAGCAAAAGCACCAAGTAACCAAACGCAGAGTAAGCAACGCATATCGGCCGCTGGGATGAACTATCAGCGGATTTGGTCGTAATTGGTCTGTTGTGTCGTGCCAGCACAATGTCCGCCAGCGGCGGGGGCGCCCGCGGCTGCATGGCCCGGGGCCGCTGACGGGGCCGCCGGCCGTTTCGTGATTTCCATCGTCAAACGCTGCAATCCCAAGCGAAATTCCCCCCTCGCCGGTCACGCGTCGCTACTGAATCAACTCCTATCATCATGCGACAATCTGTCCACCCAATCCAGCACAATCTAATGAAACTTGGTCCAGGATTGGTTGAAGCTAAAGGCGCGGCGCGATATCATTTCACAATGTCTATTGGACGAGGCGCGGATGACGAAGGATGCGGACAAACTGGTCCTTATCGGCGAAGCTGCAACTGCGCTGCGGGAGGACTTCCTGCATTGGCAATGCCGCTTGCGGCAGATGGCGATGCGCGAAGGCGGTGGCCGCCCTTCGGCGGGCATGCGGCCGCTGATCTTCGCGCGCGACGACAGCCAGCTAGCCGGATCGACCGTCGTGCTGCTGCACAAGGCCGAACCGGAGAATGCGACGGCTTTTTTTCGCCATCAGGTGCTGAAAACACAGGATCCGGTCGAGCGCTGGGAGAAGGCGACCGAACACATGGCCGCCGGCTATTTCCAGCGCTATCGCGACTTCGACGACACGCTGACGGCCTTGTTCGGTCCGGCATCGGAACTGGTCGACCGGATGTTGAGTGACGGCAAGATCTATCTGGATTTCGCCGAACTCAGCCAGCGTTTCCGGCTGCTCTGCAAGGTGACGGAGCTGACCGAGCGCGATCTGCTCTATCAGGCGACCTATTGGCACAACCGCATGTTCAACCCGAACATTCCAGCCGGCGTCCGCGTCGTATCCTTCGCGCCGGACTGGGGGCGCAGCCAAGGTGAAAGCGGCTTCGAGGATGAGGCGTAGGGTTCTTCATCATGGTGAGGCAGCTGTCACCCGCGCGCCCACCCAACCCTCCCCGTGAAGGGAGAGGGCTCTACGACTGAGTTCGCATTGCCACCTCGCTCTAATCTCCCTCTCCCTTCACGGGGAGGGTCGGGGTGGGGGCGATGGCGGTCGCGCTCTCACAAACCAGCGCACGCAAAAAAGCCCCGCTGCTTGGTTACGCAGCGGGGCAGGACCTTGAGCTCTTGAGGATGCCGGGTCAGAACTTCCGATAGGCCTTGTTGAGGTCGATCATCGGGTGCTTCTTCGACATCTGGAACTTGATCAGCAATTCGCGCGCGATCATGTCGCGGTCCTGCTGATTGTCCGGCAGCTTGAGGTCGGCGGGCACCGTCACCCAGCCGTTGATATTGCGGTCGAACACCGCTGCGCGGCCCTCCTCATAGCCCATATGGACATCTTCGAGCCAGTTGAGGTCGTCCCAGCCCATCGTCTCCAGATACTTCTTCAGGAACGGTGTCAGGCGGTTGTAGTCGGGCACCAGGTTCACGTCGTAGCGATAGCCGATGTGCTGGCCGATTTCCTTCTCGCGGGATGAATCGAGGCCATCGCCCTTCAGATACTTGTCCACGTCTTCCTTGCCCGCAGGTTTCTTGTCTGCCATGGCTTCCTCCTTAGTAGCGGGTCATGTCGGGGCGCCCGACCGTGTGTTGCGATCCGGCGAGCGGCACCTGAGCCAGGGCCGAGGCCTCCATGGTGAGGGCCGCCAGATCTTCCGGTTCCAGCGAGTGGACGTTGGTCTTGCCGCAGGCGCGCGCCATCATCTGCGCCTCGATGGTGAGGCAGTGCAGGAAGTTGTAGACCCGCTCCGCCGCCTCATCCGGGTCGAGCCTCTTGCGCAGAACGGGGTCCTGCGTCGCGACGCCGACCGGGCAGCGGCCCGTATGGCAGTGATAGCAATAGCCTGCCTCGCAGCCGATCTCCTTGGGGAAATCGGCTTCCGGGATATCCTTGTTGCAGTTCAAGGCCATCATGGCCGAATGACCGATGGCAACCGCGTCGGCGCCGAGCGCCAGTGCCTTCGCCACGTCGCCGCCATTGCGGATGCCGCCGGCATAGACCAGGCTGATCTCGCCGGTCTTGCCCACATCGTCGAGCGCCTTCCTCGCCTGGCGGATGGCGGCGATGCCGGGGACACCGGTTTCCTCGGTGGCGATGTGCGGGCCGGCGCCCGTGCCGCCTTCCATGCCGTCGATATAGATGCTGTCGGGCCCGGTCTTGGCTGCCATGCGCACATCGTCATAGACGCGCGCGGCACCCAGCTTCAGCTGAATGGGAATTTCCCAATTGGTGGCCTCGCGGATTTCCTGGATCTTGAGCGCCAGATCGTCCGGGCCCAGCCAGTCAGGATGCCGCGCCGGCGAGCGCTGGTCGATGCCGGCCGGCAGCGAGCGCATTTCGGCGACCTGGTCGGTCACCTTCTGGCCCATCAGATGGCCGCCCAAGCCCACCTTGCAGCCCTGGCCGATGAAGAACTCGCAGCAATCGGCCAGCTGCAGGTGGTGCGGGTTGAAGCCGTAGCGCGACTGGATGCATTGGTAGAGCCATTTGGAGCTGAAGCGGCGCTCGTCGGGGATCATGCCGCCTTCGCCGGAGCAGGTCGCGGTGCCGGCCATGGTGGCGCCGCGGGCGAGCGCGCATTTGGCCTCGTAGGAGAGCGCGCCGAAGCTCATGCCGGTGATATAGACCGGGATATCGAGGACCAGCGGGCGCTTGGCCTTCGGACCGATGACCGTCTTGGTCTCGCACTTCTCCCGGTAGCCCTCGATGACGAAGCGGGTGAGGGTGCCGGGCAGGAAGGTGAGGTCGTCCCAGCTCGGGATCTTCTTGAAGAGCGAGAAGCCGCGCATGCGATAGCGGCCCAGCTCCGACTTGATATGGATGTCGTCGATAACGCTGGGCGGAAACATGAAGCTGTTGCCCAGGCGCGACGTGTCGCGCGACAGCGGCTTCTTGGTCTTGGGTTCGGTGGCCGGAGCCTTCTTCTCTTTTGCCATGTGGCTGTTCCTTATCTGATCGGAGGAAGCGAAATCGTTCCGGACGCGTCCGTCACAGGATCAGCTTCTTTTCCGAAGGCTCGAGATTGTCGTAGTTCCACAGCTGCTTGCCGGCGACGATCTTGGTCATGTTCTTGACTCCGTTCGGCGTCGTCATGCCATAAAGCTTCAGTTTGCGCTCGAGCCATTGGCAGTCGAGATCGGTCATCTCGTCCGGCACCGCATCGACACCCAGGCCCTCGATCTTGCCGCCGACATAGATTGTGCCGTCATACATGGAATCGCCGAGATTCTTGCCGGCATCGCCGAGCACCACCATGCGGCCGCGCTGCATCATGAAGCCGCAGAAGGCGCCGCAGCGGCCGCCGACGATGATGGTGCCGCCCTTCTGGTCGATGCCCATGCGGGCGCCGACATCGCCCTTGCAGACCAGATCGCCGCCACGGATGGCCGCGCCGAAGGTGGAGCCGGCATTCTTCTCGATGACCACGGTCCCGGCCAGCATGTTCTCGGCGCAGGACCAGCCCACGCGGCCCTTGATATGAATGTTGGGCCCGTCGATGAGGCCGCAGCCGAAATAGCCGAGACTGCCTTCGATCTGCAGGTTGAGCTTGTTGAGGATACCCACGGCGATCGCATGCTTGGCGCCTGGGTTGCGCATGACGATGGTGCCATAGCCCTGTCTCATCAGGTCGCGCAGCTTGAGATTGATGTCGGAGGTCGAGAGCTTCTCGGCGTCGAACTCCGCGCGCTTGTTGAAATCGACGTCATGAGCGCCGGGATAGGTGAGGTTCTCCTCTTCGCTAGCCGAGAAGAAGCGTTGTTGGGTGCGACCCGAGAGTTTCTCGGTATGCATGCCCATTTCATGTGACTGGGTGCGAAGCGCCATGTTCGGCTCCTTGCCTCTTTGCTGATTCCGATTACCGCTTCCAGACCCGCACTTCGCCCTCATAGGGGTCGAATGTGTCGATCTCGTGCGGGAAGATGCTGCGGATGGCGACTTCTTCCGACGCCAGGCCGATGAACTTGTCGCTCTCGTAGAGCACCATGGGCTTTGCGGCCATCACGTCCTTGGCCATGCCGAGGCTGTCGGCGGTCGCCACCAGGTAGGTGAAGACGCCATCGAGTTCGTCGATCGAATCCTTCATCGCGTCCTTGAGCTCGGCGCCTTGGCTCATCTTGTCGGCCAGGTAGACGGCGATGAGTTCGCTGTCGCAGTTCGACATGAAGCGATGGCCGCGCCGTTCGAGGTTGCGCCGGCCGGTCCAGTAATTTGTGAGCTGGCCGTTATGGACGACGGAGACGTCGGCGAATGGATAGGCCCAATAGGGATGCGCCGAGCGGATATCGACATCCGATTCCGTTGCCATCCGGGTATGACCCAGCGCATGGCTGCCCTTGAAGCCCTTGAGGTGGTATTGGTCGGAGACGACCGCCGCATCGCCCAGGTCCTTGATCAGTTCCAGGCCATAGCCCAGCGACAGGATCTCGGCGCCGTCGATATCCTCGATATAGTTGGCGAGCTTCCTTTTGTCTCCGCCATAGTCGAGCGTGTAGCGGAAAGCGTACTCGGTGGCGTCTTCCGCCAGGACGATGGTGGCGCCCAGTTCCTTCAGGCGCTTGTCGACCTCGGCTTTGCGTTCCTTCACCTGGTCGTGAATCTTGAAACCGTGCTTCATGTCGTCCTGTTCGGCGACTTTGAAGCGCATGACCAGGGTATTGCCTTTCGGGCTGCCATAAAGGGCAAAGCCCGTCGAATCCGGCCCGCGATGCTTCAGGCTCTGCAACATCGCCGTCATCTCGGTACCGATATCGCCGGTCGAGCCGCGATGGATCAGTCCTGCGATTCCACACATTGTTACTCTCCTTGTTTATCCGCTGAAGAAGAGAAGGTCGTCCCGCCCGTCAGGGCAGGATGTCCCAATACTGCTCCAGATCCCAGTTTGTGACGGTGGCCATGAACTTTTCATGCTCGTCACGTTTGTAGTGCATGAAGACGCGCATCATGTCGCCGGGCAGGGCGCTGCCGATGACCTTGTCGTTCTCGAGATGGTCGAGTGCTTCGCCGAGACTCATGGGCAGCTTCTTTACCTTCTTGCCGGCGGCGATGGCCTCGTACATGTTGCGCTCTTCCGGCTCGCCCGGATCGATCTTGTTGGTGATGCCGTCATCGAAGGCCTTGAGCAGGGCTGCGGCCATCAGATAGGGATTCACTGCGGCATCGACCGAACGGTATTCAAAGCGGCCAGGTGCCGAGATGCGCAACGCGCAGGTGCGGTTCTGATAGCCCCAGTCGGCAAAGACAGGTGCCCAGAAGCCCGTATCCCACAGGCGGCGATAGGAGTTCACCGTCGAGGAGCCGATGGCGGTCAGGGCATTGAGGTGCTTGATCACGCCGCCGATCGAATAGAGGCCGATCTGACCCGGCTTGCCGCCATTCTTGCCGGGCAAGAAGGTGTTCTCGCCGCCCTTGCGGTAGCTGAACACGTCCTTCTGGCCCGGGAGAGGGCTGAGATGCTGGTCGTTGATCTTGTCCTCGCCGCCGATCCACAGCGACAGATTGTGGTGGCAGCCCGATGCCGACACGCCCATGAAGGGCTTGGGCATGAAGCAGGCGATGAGATTATGCTCGCGCGCAACCTGGGCGCAGACCTGGCGATAGGTGGTGAGCCGGTCGGCGGTGCGCAGGCAATCGTCATACATCCAGTTGAGTTCAAGCTGGCCGGGCGCATCCTCGTGATCGCCTTGAATCATGTCGAGGCCCATCGCCTGGGCATATTCGATGACCTTCATGAAGACCGGGCGCAGGCTTTCGAACTGGTCGATATGATAGCAGTTGGGCTTGGAAAAGCCGCCGTCCGGCAGGCCATTGTCGCCCTTCTTCAGCCACATCATTTCCGGCTCGCAGCCATGCCTGAGATGCAGGCCCTTATGCTTCTTCTTGAATTCCTCGTGGATGATGCGAAGGTTCCCGCGGCAATCCGAGGTCAGATGGCCGCCCGGATTCTCGCGTTCCTCGCGGTTGCGGAAGCAAGTGCAGAAGACACGTGCGACGCGCTTGTCCCAGGGCAGCTGGACGAAGGTTTCCGGATCCGGAAGGCCGACGAGTTCGGATGCTTCCGGACCGTAACCGATATAGTTCTTGCGCCGATCGACGAAAAGATTGGCGGTCGAGCCGTAGACCAGCTGGAAGCCTTTTTCGGCCACCGTTTCCCAATGGTCGGCGGGAACGCCCTTGCCGACGATGCGGCCCGTGACGGAGACGAATTGGTAATAGATATACTTGATTCCGAGTGCGTTGATCTGGGCGCGTACTTGCTTGATTTGTTCCTTGCGCCCTTTTTGTGCGACGTGTGCCTCAAGGTCAGTCATCTCACCCTCCCCAAAGCAGCGACTCGTTGGCCGCTGTTGAGCGATGCCGGGACATTCCCGGCATTCCGCGTCAGTTGCTCACAACAACTCTTCTTCGTTTCGCCTGGCCGATTTTTGCTGTCGGCGCACCCATTGTTACAGGCTTGGCGATCCTTCGCGGGCGGTGGGAATTTGGGCCTTCAGGTCTTTCGCAGGTACCTCCGGAGACGGCAGTCGCGCTCGCTGATGTTGCGCGTGGGCGGGCGTGACTGACGGCGATTGACCGCTTGGCTACCCCACTCGCATAATCCAATCTTGCACGGCGGTCCTAGGGCTGCCAACCAATTTTTTTAAAGGAACAGAATTGGGCCGAATTGGTACATCTACGCGGGAGCCGGCGAGAGAGTCGGGCACCCGCAACGCAGCAGAGGGCGGCGCACTGCCGGTCGATGGCAATCGCGGCTCGGTTTGGATTGCCGGTCAATTGCGTCAGGCCATCGTTGCCGGCACCTACAAGCATGGCGAGAAGCTGCCGGCCGAGCGGCATCTCGCAGACGCATTCGACGCCAGCCGCACCACCGTGCGTCTGGCGCTCGATCAATTGGAACAGGAAAGGTTGGTGACGCGCCGGGTCGGCAGCGGCACTTTCGTCAATCACCGGCCCGTTTCGGACCTCGACAACATTGCCGATTCCACCTCGCCGCTGGAGCTTATCGAGGCGCGCCTGGGGATCGAGCCGCATATGACGCGTCTTGCCGTTCTCAACGCGACCAACCGCGATCTCGAAAAGATGAATGAGGCGATCGAAAAGGCGGAAGCGGCCGGCGACGACCCGGAACTATGGACCGAATGGGACACGCAGTTTCATCTGCTGTTGGCGGAGGCGGCGCATAACCGGCTGGTGCTGTGGCTCTACCAGCATATCAACGAGATCCGCTCCCACGACCAATGGGCCTCGATGCGCGACAAGGTACTCACCCCGGCCCGCATCGCCGAATACAACCGCCAGCACCGCGCGCTTCTGGGCGCCATCGCCAGCCGCGACGTCGAAGGTGCCGCCGCCATGGTGACCAGCCACCTCCATTTCGCCAGGCGCCAGCTGATGGGGATCGAAGGGGCGTAGGCTTTCGCCAACCCGTCACTTACCCCCTCACCCTGACCCTCTCCCGCGAGGGGAGAGGGTATGAGTTATCGACTGCAATAATCATCAAAATCGAAGACTATTGCGGGGCCTGCGCGTAGCCCCTCTCCCCTCGCGGGAGAGGGGTTGGGGTGAGGGGGCTCAGCTCCACGGAAACGGCGAGTTCGAGGTCGGGTGCAGTTTGCCCTCGGCGAAGCGCGAGAAGCGGAACGGGCGCAGCAGTTCGTCGCCCATGCCGCAGATATCGTCCGCCACCAGCTTGCCGACACCGATCATCTTATAGCCGTGGTTGCTGTCGGCGATGATATAGACATTCTCGGCGAATTTGTCGAAGACCGGGAAGCTGTCCGCCGTGAAGCAGCCGATACCGCCCGAGGGTTCCTTCTTGTATTTGGGCATCGTGCCCATGAAGCGCTTCTGGCAGAAGGCCAGGGCCGAGACCCACATATGCGCGAAATCGTCGCCGACGATGAATTCCGGGCTGTCCGGGCCATAGGGGTCGACGCGCACCTTGTCGGTCGGCGTCTTCACCTTGAACGGCATGGCGCCGCCCTGGACGCCGCCGAAATGGAAGTCCGGCTTGTAATAGATGCCCCACAGCTTGTCGGTGATGAGCGAGCCGTCCTCGTCGGAATAAAGCGGCGCGTCGGTATCGACATGGATCACCGGCGGCATCTTGCCGTCATTGGTCTTCTGCAGATCGGGATCGACGCCAAGCGTGCCTTCCTGCAGCGACCAATAGACCCACATCGGCACATTCTCGTGCATTTTCCCGTCCTTGCCCTTGATCGAGATGGCGTCGGGCAGGTCCAGCATCTTCCAGACCGAGCGCACCCAGGGGCCAAGGCCGGCAATGACATAGTCGCACTTGATATCGCCTTGGTTGGTTTCGACGGCCGTGACGGCGCCCTTGCCGTCGCGCTTCAGGCCCTTCACCTCGACGCCGGTAACGATGCGGACACCTTCGGCCTCGGCCTTCTTGGCGAGGCCGTACATGGCGGCGGTGTTGTTGGCATAGCCGCCCTTCTTCTCGTGGAGGACAGAGGTAATGCCCTTGGCCTGCCAATCGTCGAAGATGCCCTTCATATAGGTCATGCAATCCTTCTCGCCCTCGATGAAGGATGAGGTGTAGCCGATCTCCTTCTGCTGCGCGTAGATCGAGGCGACATCCTGATGCATCACCTCCGGGCTGATCTGCATGTAGCCCACGGGATGATAGGAGAAGGCCTTTGGGTCGCTTTCCCAAACACTCACCGAATGCGCCATCAGGCGGCGCATGGCCGGCTGGAAGTAATTGTTGCGCACGACACCGCAAGCGATGCCGGAGGCTCCCGCCGCGATCGCCGTCTTGTCGATGATGAGCACGTCCTTGCCTGAACCCTTGCCGGTCTTTCGCAGGTTCTCGGCCAGATGCCAGGCCGAGGAAAGGCCGTGGATGCCGGCACCGATGACGACATATTTGACGTGGGCGGGAAGGGCCATTGGGCGGAACTCCATCGAAGGAAATGAAAACCGATATCAGCTTCCGCCCGTGGCATCGGGATGGATATCGTGAAATCGACATATGACACAGTAAAATCGTCGTTCGCCCCTGCGACAATCAGTACTCACAGGGCCGCCGCGGATAAGCCGTGAAAGGAAGAGCGGCGATGACCGCGGATTTCAAGGACGACATCATGACTATGCGCGATTTCATCTTCAGATATGCGACCGGCGCCACGACCGGCCTGTTCCTGGTTTCGGGGTTTTCCGGTCTCGCCTTGTTTTTTCATTTCCAGCCGGGGCTCTTCAGGGAGATGCACGAATGGATCGGCCTCGCCTTGCTAGTGCCGGTGAGCCTGCATCTCTATCGCAACTGGCCCGCCTTCCTCGGCTATATCCGGCGCCGGACCCTGTTCATTCCGCTGGCGGCCGCGCTGGCGCTGGCTGCCGCCTTTATCGTCCCGGCCGCCTCGTCCGGCACAGGGCCGGCGACCGGCGTCGCCCGCATCATGAGCGGACTGGAAATGGCTACGATAGATGAGGTTTCGACCCTGCTGGCGACGAGTCCCGCCGCCTTGACGGCGCATCTTGCCAGCCTGGGCTACACGGTCTCCGGGCCCGGCGATACGCTGGCGGCCATTGCCGAGAAGTCCGGCCGCCCGGCGCGCGAGATCGTCATGGCCGCGACGGATGCGCCGGCGCCCTGAATGGCTTATCCTGCCCTGGCATATGAAGGGGCAGGGCAGGATGAACGAAGTATCGCAGGCACCGGCACCGAGGCGCGGGCTTCCGGCACGGCTGGGCCGCCGCAATATCGGCTACATCGTCTTCATGGCTGTACTGGTGCCGCTGGCCCTGCTGCTGGAAGCCAACGGACCCGGTGGGCCTGATTCCGGCGGCGGCATCATGTTCGGCATCATCGCTTGGGGTTTGATCTCGCTCGGCTTCTTCGGGATCAACCTCATTCTGCTGTTCCGCGATCTTGCCCGCGGGCAGCCGGCAGGTAAGGCGCTTATCGCCTGCGCGCTTCCGGTCGCCATCATCCTCGGCACGCTGCTGGCGGAGGAGATCATGATGGGCGGCTCATAGACGCGCGGCTCAGGCAGCGGCGGCGCCTATCCTGCCATCCTCGATGACGAAGCTGGCCAGGGTAGAGCGCGCTGCATTCGGGTCGGCCACGTCGCTCAGCGACCTGAAATGCGTGGCGAGAGTGCCGCCGGAGATTTCGACCAGGGAATAGCCGCGCCGCCGGCTTTCCGCGAAGCGAAGATGCGCATGGGCGGCGCGCTTGGCGTCGAGGTGATCCTGCGGCGGCCCGTCCGAGGTGATGGAAGAGGTGACGAACTCGCTTGCCACGGCGCGGCCGTCGAGCATGAGGTCGTTGCTCCAGAAGGAATGGATGTCGCCGCTGAAGACCACCGGATTGCGCGCCGCCGCCATCTGCCGCAGCAACCGCGTGCGCGCCGCGGGATAGCCGTCCCAAGCATCGGTCCAGGCGGTCACCTTGCCTTCCTCGACCGTGCCAAGTTCGGCCATGATGACGTTCTGCGCCATCAGGTTCCAGCGTGCCGGCGAGGTTGCGAGATTGCCCCGCAGCCACGCTTCCTGTTCGCGCCCCAGCATGGAGCGCGTGGGATCGAGCAGCTCCGGGCAGGAGATGCTGTCGACCAGATGCCCGCCGCCCCGATCGGGCGCGCCGTAGCAGGCGCCGCGCGTCCGGTACTGCCGCCCGTCCAGCAACGAGATGCGTGCCAGGTCGCCGAAAGTGACGCTGTCGTGAATGCGCAGGCCCGACGAAGCCGGCCGGGCGCGCACCGGCATATGTTCGTAGAACGCGCGATAGGCTGCCTGCCGGCGCGGCGCGAAGAGATGCGGCGCGGCGAAGCTCTCCGACCAGTCGCCGGCATAATCGTTCTCGACCTCGTGATCGTCCCAGGTGACCAGGGTCGGCGCCACGGCGTGGAGATTTTGCAGATCGGCATCCAGGCGGTACTGCGCATAGCGGCGGCGATAGCCGTCGAGCGTGGTCGGAACCTCGTTATCGCTGTGCCGCCGGACGACCGGGCGAGTGAGTTCGACCTGCTCGTAGATATAGTCGCCGAGCATCAGGACGAGGTCGGGCTGCTCCATGGCGAGGTGCCGATAGCCGGCGAAATAGCCGCGCTCCAGATTGGCGCAGGAGGTGAAGCCGAGGCGCAGGCGGCTGGCCGGCTGGCCGGCGCGCGGCAGCGTCACGGCGCGGCCGGTGGCACTGCTATGCTCGCCGAGATGAAACCGATACCAATAGGGGCGGTCCGGCATCAGGCCGGCGATATCGAGATGGACCGAGAAGGCATGCTCCGCCTCGGCCAGCGCGCGACCCTGGGCATGGACCTGCCGCATGTCCGGATCGAGGGCTATTTCATAGTCGAGGACGATGCCGCGCGGATGATCGCCAGGCGCGATGCCGCCCGGCCGATCCACGTCACCGGCCAGCGGATCGGGAGCGAGACGGGTCCAGAGCATGAAACCGTCGTCGCGCGGACTGCCGGAGGCGACGCCGAGCGTGAATGGATTGCGCGTCGAGGCCAGCGGATTGCGGCTGCGGCGATGCGCGTAATAGGGAGAAAAGTTGGCAAGACCGCTGCTCGACACGGCGATGCCGGCAAGAGTGGCGCCGGTGGAAAAGAGAAACCGGCGGCGGGGTATCTTCGTCACATGCCTCACTCACCTGATCGATCCTCAGGGAAGAATATGGAAGGGAGGTGACATGACGATGCCAGGACCGAGTCAGCTCGGCTAAGGGTACTGGTCAGTTTTGTGACGCTTCAGATCGCGGGTTCGATGAGGCCGCGCTTCAGCAGATCCTCGACTTCCTTCGCCGGCAGCGGTTTGCTGAACAGATAGCCCTGCGCATAGTCGCAGCCATGTTCCTTCAGATAGGCCAGCTGCGCTTCGGTCTCGACGCCCTCGGCGATCGAATCGAGGCGCAGGTTGCGCGCAAGGCCGATAATGGCGGAGGTGATCTCCATGTCGGCGGTATCGCTCGGTATGTCGCGCACGAAGCTCTGGTCGACCTTGAGCTTGTTGATCGGAAAGCGCTTCAGATAGGTCAGCGACGAATAGCCGGTCCCGAAATCGTCGATGGCCACGCGGGCGCCGAGTTTCCTCAGGGCGGCGAGGCGCATTTCCGCGCCGATACCCTGGTCGATGAGGGCGCTTTCGGTCAGTTCCAGTTCAAGATGATGAGCTGGAAGGCCGACATCCTTCAGGATGTCGCCGACGATCTGGTCGATATCCGGCAGATGGAACTGCCGTGGCGACAGGTTGACGGCGATGGTGCTGAGATCGTAACCGGCATCGAGCCAATCCTTCATCTGCTGGCAGGCGAGGCGCAGCACGCGCTCGCCCAACGGCAGGATAATGCCGGTCTCCTCGGCCAGCGGAATGAAATTGCCGGGCGGCACCAGGCCATTGCCGGGTTCCTGCCAGCGCACCAGCGCCTCGAAGCCGACGATATGGCGGTCGGCAATGCGCACCAGCGGCTGGAAATGGAGCAGGAACTCGTCGCGTTCGATGGCGCGGCGCAGGCGGCGTTCCATGCTGAGCCGCTGGTTGGCCTTGTCCGTAAGGGCCGCGGTGTAGAAGCGGTAGGTGCCACGTCCTTCTTCCTTGGCCCGGTAGAGCGCCGCATCGGCATTCTTGACGATTTCGTCGGCCTGGCCGCCATCGTCGGGAAAGAGGCTGATGCCGATGGATGTGCCGATATAGACCTCGTGCCCGCCGGTAAGGACGAAGGGCTCGTCGAACTGGTCCAGCAATGCCTGGGCCAGATTGGCGACGGCATTCGAATCCTTCACATCCTCGACCAGGACCAGGAACTCGTCGCCCCCCAGGCGCGCCAGCGTGTCGCTTTCGCGCAAGCGCGAGCCCAGGCGCTTGGTGACGGCCAGCAGCAGTTCGTCGCCGGCCGGATGTCCCAGACTGTCGTTGACGTTCTTGAAGCGGTCGAGATCGAGGAACAGGACGGCGCCCGTCGCATGCTTGCGCCGCGCCACCTGCATGGCAAAGCCCAGGCGCGACATGACCAGCAGTCGGTTCGGCAGGCCCGTCAGCGCATCGTGGTGCGCCAGATGCACCAGGCGCGATTCCGTCTCCTTTATACCGGTAATATCGACGAATGCGCCGACATAGGACACTGCCTGGCCGGCTTCGTTCCTGACGGCCGAGATGGTGAGAAACTCGGGGTAGGGCTCGCCATTCTTGCGCCGGTTCCAGATTTCGCCCTGCCAGGAGCCTTCGCGCGCGATGTGCAGCCACATGTCGCGATAGAACTCGCGGTCGTGCTGCCCCGATTGCAGGATGCGGATGTTCCTGCCGATCAGTTCGCTCTCGTCATAGCCGGTGATCTTGGTAAAGGCCGGGTTGACGGCGACGATGTCGGCACCCGTGTCGGTAACGACGATGCCCTCCTGCGTGTTGCGGAAGACGGTATCGGCCTGCTGCAGGGATTTCTCCGCGATCTTGCGGTCGGTAATGTCCGTGATGACGTCGATCACGTAATCCGGCCTGCCGCCGCTGTCGCGTACAAGCGAAGCCGTGACTCCGATCCAGACTTCGCTCCCATCCTCGCGATAGCTGCGCTTCTCCGTGCGGTAGCTCTCCCTGGTGCCGCGCCGGACGGCATCGAGGGCCGTCAGCGTCTCCGGCCGGTCCTCCGGCAAGGTGAGTTCGACAATGCCGATCTCCTTCAATGTTTCCAGCGGGTAGCCGCGAATGCGGCAATATTCGCTGTTGGCCGTCAGGATGTGGCCGTCGAAGCCGAGATGCGCGATACCGACCGGCGCTTTCTCGAAGGTCGCGCGGAAATGCGCATCGGCCAGTTCCCTGGCCTGGCGCTCTGAAATCAAGCCAAGGGCGGCTTGCAGGCGGCGACGCTGCCAGACATAGGAGATGACGGCGACAAGGGCGATCAGGACCGCCAATATGGCGATGCTGATGACGAGCGTGCGTCCATGGACGCCGGTCAAGGCAAGCTCGCGGTCCATCTTCGCGACGACGACCCATTGCGTCGGCGGTACGGACAGGGCCGCCGCGAGAACCGGCTTCCCGCGGAAATCTATGCCATCGATCAGATGTTCGCCGCCGGTCAGATAGCGGACGGACGGCACATCGGATCGTATCAGCGGAATCGTGACGTTGAGCGCACTGTCCTGCCGATCAGAGAGCGCGTTGAGGATGACGGCCTGGTCGGCTTGCCGACGGCCGAGCAGGATCTCGCCCTTGCGCCTGGGCAGCGGCCATGAACTCAGATATGGATCGATGAAGTCGGCCGCACGTAGATCGAACAGAAGGACATCGCTGTTCCGCTCGGCCCCGTCGGTGCTCGGCAATGGGACCGCGAAAGCCAAATGCACCTTCGCGTCGCGTGCCTCGCGATAGAGGTCGATGAATTGCGTCTTGCGCTCGGCGTTGGCGCGGCGGGCGATGGCGGCCAGGTCGAGCGACTGGTGGCGGTCCGGATTGGTGGCGACCAGAAGCTCGCCCTGTGCGCTCAGCAGCGTGATGCGGGCAAAGGCGTGCGCATTGCGCGCGTCGCGCAACGCGCGGAGAACCTCTTGGCTGGCGGCAAGGGTGTCGGCGCGACGCCAGGAGCCGATCATTTCCCGCATGGGAGCATTTTGCGCGATCGCCTCGGCATCGTTGCGCCGTTCGGCCAGCCATTGCGACAGTCCGGCCACCTTCAATCGCGCCACTGCCTGCAGATCGTTGAGGACGTCGCGCTTGGCGGCATCGTATTGCGCTCGGTAGCTGGTGAAGGCGACGAGGGCGATGGTGGCGCCAAGCGCGCAGAGTGCGACGAAAGTCAGCAAGGCGGAGCGGCGCGGTTCGGAGACCGGCTCTTCCTCCGACGTGGCCGGCAGATAGCGCAGCGTCACGAAGAGGAGGGCGGTGGTGATCGTCACGAACGCCAGGCCCTTGAAGGTGCCGAAGGCCATTCCCGTTTCGATGTCGGCGAAGCTGGTAAGAAGGCTGTCGGAACCTAGAATCCACAAGCTCGCGCCAACGGCATATGCGGCAGCGATCGTCAGGATCAGGCGGAGTCGCTTCCTAGGTGTCATGGACCGGCAGGTGACAAGGTGGCATCTCGCCGGACGCTAACAATGGGATGTAAAAATCATCTTAATCTGCGCCGGACAGGCACGAATGCCTAAAGCCGGTCTTCCGTCGGCAGACGCCCGAAGCGCTCGCGATAAAGCTGCGCGAAATGGGATGCGGACCCGAAGCCGCAGGAGAGTGCGATATCGGTGACCGGCAGGACGGTCTGCGACAGCAGGCGCCGCGCCTGGTCCAGCCGCAGGTCGCGATGATAGGCGACGGGCGTGCGCCCCAGCTGGGCGCGGAATTGCCGTTCGAGCTGGCGTTGGGAAATGCCGAGATCGCGGGCCAGTTCCGCCGGCGACAGGCCGCGGTCGAGGACGCTCTCCATCCGCTTGACCGCTTCGATGAGAATGGGCTTCGCGGTGCCCAGGCGATGGATGAGGTCGCCGCGCTGATGTTCGCTCGGACCTCGCGCCCCGCTATGGACGAACTGCTCGCCGACCGCTTTGGAGAATGCCAGGCCCTGCTGGTCTGCAATCAGGCGCAGCATCAGGTCGAGTGCCGCAATGGAACCGGCGGAGGTCACGATGCCGCGGTCGATCACGAACAGTTCGTCGACCAGATCGAGGTCGGGATAAAGTTCGGCCAGGCTGCTGCGGAAATCCCAATGCACCGTGCAGCGGTGGCCGGCAAGGAGGCCCGCCCGCGCCAGGACGAAGGTTCCGGTCGAGACGGCGCCGACATCGCGTCCCATGCGCCGGTGGCGGCGCAGCCAGTTGAGCGCGCCCGCGGCGCGGTAGCGCTCGGCATGAAATCCGGCGCAGACCAGGGCCAGGTCGAAGACGCGCTCGCGCATGTCGGCAATCGGCTGCGTCTGCAGCTCGATGCCGGCGCTGGAGCGGATCTGGCCGCCGCCGTCGGACAGCAAGGTCCAGTCGTAAAGCTTCTTGCCGGACAGGCGGTTGGCGATCCGCAGCGGCTCGATGATCATGGAAAAGGAAGCCAGGGCGAAGTCCGGCACCAGCAGGATGCCGATCCGCCGCGATACCGCCTCGCTCATGCGACTGTCGTCAGCCGACCTGCTGCCAGTGGCATTTGAGGTTGAGCTGCGAGGCGGTATTGGCGATCGTCGCCATGCAGCTGGCGGCCTTGGCGGTCGGCACCGACAAGGCCATGCGCAGCAGGAAGCGGGCGCCGGATTCGGACGGGATGGATTCCGAATTGAGGCGCACGATATTCGCGCCGAATTTCGGCAGCGCCTCCGAGAGGCGCGCGACCAGGCCCGGACTGTCGTCGCCGGTGATTTCTATGCGGTGCGTGATATGCGCCTGCTCATCATGACTCTCGCGGTACTGGAATGCCGCGACGGTCAGCTTCGCCTCCTTGAGGAGCGGCAGGCTGCGCAGCTCCTTCTCGACTTCGTTGAGCGAAATGCCCTGCGGCAGCTTGGCGACCAATGTGAATTCGGCGCCACCGCCCAGCACGGCAAAGGTGGTATCGCCCAGATTGACCCCAAGGTCGAACAGCCGCCCCGTCACCTCGGCGATCAGGCCCGAATGGTCTTCGCAGATGATGGAGATCAGGGCGGTGCCGCTCATGAGATCGCTCCCCTTTTGAATGTCAGACGACGTTCTGCTCGCACAGGGCCGCCCCGGTCAGCAGGCGCTCATAACCAAGGCGCCGCAGGTCGAGGCTACGATACTGGCCGAAAGTGACCAGCTCGCTCAAGGCCCGGCCGATGGCCGGCGATTGCTGCAGGCCGTGGCCGGAAAAACCATTGGCCAGCAGGAAATTCTCATAGCCCGGCGCCGGGCCGACGATGACGTTCTGGTCGAAGACATTGTAATCGTAATGTCCCGCCCAGGCGCGCACCAGCTTGATCGCCTCGAAGGCGGGGACGCGGTGGGCCAAGGTCGGCCAGATCAGCTCTTCGAACAGGCGGTAATCGAGTTCGAAATCGAAACTGTCCGGATCGTCATGTTCTTCCGGCGACACGCCGCAGATGAACTGCGCGCCTTCCGGACGGAACCAGGCGCCGCTGGGATCGATGACGAGCGGCACTTTTTCGAGTTCGTCGCGGCAGTCGAACACATAGATGAAGCGCTTCCTCGAATGGACGGGCAGGTCGACGCCGGCCATCGCGGCAATGGTGCGGCCCTGGCAGCCGGCCGTGTTGATGACGCAGCCGCAGCTGATCGTCTCGCCGCTGGCCAGCGTCACCGCATTGATGCGGTTCTTGTCGTGCGTGAGACCGGTCACGGTATTGTTGATATAGCTGACGCCCAGCGAGCGCGCCTTGCGCTTGAAGGCCTGCAGCAGGCTGTAGGGATCGATCCAGCCTTCGTTCACCGGGCCGAAGCTGCCGCCGGCGAGATCGCTGACATTGAGCCAGGGGAACGCCTCCTGCAACTCGCGCGGATTGAGCAGTTCCGTCGCGGCACCCAATTCATGTTGCAGGCGCTGATTGCTGAGAAGCGTCTTGAGGCCTGCACCCGTCGCCAGGAACAGGTAGCCGTTCTCGCGGAACTCCACGCCGGCAGCCTCGTTGCCGACACGCAAATGCTCATCGGCGGCCTTGATGAAGCTTGCCCCGAAGGCCGAGATCAGCACGTTCTCGGCGGTCGAGAATTGCAGGCGCACGCCGCCGGCCGATCGCGGTGTCGCCGCCTCGGTATAGGTCGGGTCCTTTTCGATGACGGCGATCGTGCCGTTGAAATCGGGCTGGGCGCTGAGGAAGTAGGCGGCCGAGGAACCGACCACCCCACCACCGATGATGACGACGTCGAAGCTTTGCATTTTATGAGCAATCACATGTTGCAGTGGCCAGGATCGGGCCCGTTATAAGGGGCCGCTCGGCCGCGGTCCACACTCACGGCGGCCAAGTCCCGTCTTTGGTGTCTCGCGGCCGCGATCGCCTCCCCCCGGGGGTGCATTCCCCGGGACTTTCCGCCCCGCCGGTGGCTTTAACCTTGACGAAGGCCGGCATCGGCCTAGTTTTACATGGATGTGCATTTTTATTGAATGTGAGTTCGATGAGCCGGGCCTTTGTAAAAGAAAATGACGATCAGGCGACCGAATTGCCGGAGCGGCCCCAATCGCCGCACCCCAATCTGGTGACGCCCCATGGCATGGAACTGCTCAGGCAGCAGGAAGAAGCGCTGGAGCTGCAGCGCGGGCGGCTGCTGGCCGATGCGCAATTGCTGGACAAGGAGCAGCTGCTCGTCGTGGAACGCGATCTGCGTTACGTGCAGGAGCGCCTGGCACGGGCGGTCGTCGTCGATATCGAGGCGCAGCCGCGGGACGCGGTGGATTTCGGCGCCACCGTCGATACGGTCGATGAGAATGATGTCGAACGGCATTTTCAGATCGTCGGCGAGGATGAGGCGGACCCCAATGTCGGGAAGTTGTCCTGGGTCTCGCCGATCGCCTTGGCGCTCAAGGATGCCAAGGTAGGCGACACCGTGGTGTGGAAGCGGCCGGCCGGCAATCTCCAATTGGAGGTGACGCGGATTTCCTATCCGCGCGGCTGACCCCCGGACATCGCGGATGGGACACCGCCCCTGGTTGCGGGGGCGAAAGGCAGGCACAAAAAAGCCCACCTGCGATGGTGGGCGTGCTGCTAACGGCGACCTCAGTGGAGGTCGCCGCTCTCAAGCGCAAATAGAACCGAGAGCCGGTCCCTCAGTCGTCGTGATGGCGCGGGCCCCGGCTGTAACCACCGCCGCCGCCCCGATCGCCACCATAGCCGCCACGGTCACCGCCGAAATCGCGGCGGCCGCCACCGCCGCCACCGCCGAACGGACGGCGCGGTGCCGCCGGTCGCGAGGGAGCTGCCGTCGACGTATCCAGATTGATCACGCGGAGCACCTGGATCCCCTTGCGTCCTTGGCCCACCTCACAGGTGATGGTCGAGCCTTCGGGCGCATCCTGCAGGCCGGCATCCTTGAGCGCCGAAATATGCAGGAACACATCGGAAGAGCCGTCGGCCGGCGTAACGAAGCCGAAGCCCTTCTCCGGATTGAACCACTTAATCTTCCCCCTGAGCTCGCTACCGCCGGAGGACTGGTATTGGTCAGTCATGAGTGCGCTCTTAAAATCGGGACTAGAGATAGGCACTCCACCATGACCGCCAATCGAGGATGAGCGGGTCATGCCGAAAAGCCGCTTTCAGAATGGGCTGCGCAAAATGGAAATGCAAGACTGGTAATACGCTTTCCGCCATTTCTTGTTGCGGCGGGTTAAGAGAGTGGCGCAGCCTCTGCCATCTGTTGCGGCGGTGCCACGGCTGCGGGCCCACGCAGTTGCCGCAATGCAGCGCGCGGCAGTGAATCGTCGAACTGTTCCCGGTCCAGCGCGAACTGGCGGGGCAATTGCCACCAGGGCAGCTGCATCCTCCGGTGGTGGACCCGGTGCATGTTCATGTTGAGGAACAGAAGCTGCAGCGGGGCCGGCAGTGAGAGGTTGTAGGCGTAATCGACCCGGTCGAGCGGTGTCCTGAAATGGTAGACATTGTCGAGGAAGGAAACGAGCAGGCCGCGCCCCAGCAGGAAGGCGGCGAAGGCCGGCCAATAGGAACCCCAGGCAACGAGCGCCGCGGCGATGAAGCCGGCCGCCAGCAGCGCGTCCTGCCGGATCTCGGCAAAGCCCTTCGCTCCGGCCAGGGTCTGCTCCGCCAGTTGGCGCAGCCGCGGCATCGGCGCTTCGTCGCCGCTGTATAGGGCCCGGACAATCCGGGCGACCTGGCGTCGCGGCAGCAGATAGAGGAGGGGCGTCAGCACTTCGATCACATAGAGGCCGCCCAGCGCCTCGGCGAAGAAGCGCAGCCGCGCCATCGCCGGGCCGGTGGTCGCCGGATCGAAGCTGTCCGGTCGGTCAAGTTTATGCCGGTTGAAGCGGTGGTGCATCAGATGACCGAAGCGGAGCAGCCGGAAGGACGATCCCCAAAGGATGGCGAGCGTCCGCCCGGCGCGGCGATTCTCCTCGGCCGCCGGGAAGAGCTGGCCGTGGACCGCCTCGTGCAGTGTCGCCCAGTAGCCGTTGGCGATCAGCCCCAGGGGCAGGAGCGGCCACAGCCACAGCGGCGACCCGAAACGGACCAGGAAAGGCAGGACGAAAGCAGCCACGAGGCTGCCGCCGGCATGGAAAGTGAAAAGCCGGCGGTTGATGCGCCGATAATGCGCCCCCTCCGGCGCGGCGATGAAGCTGTCCGTCATGACCATTTGATGACGCAACGCGCCGAAACTGGCAACGTTCATTCTGACGCAAGAACGGGAGAAGGCCAGATGGCTCAAGGCGTTCGGCTGGCAGTGCTCGCGGCCATTCTGGTGCCGGCCCTGGCGCGCGCGGATCCGACCCTGCCGGCCAGCCCGGACCCCGACCTGCTGCGGACCTATTACGATTACGGTGTCACCGAATATTGCGGGCTGGTCGACATGCCGGTCCATAATGGCTTCGCCCTGCTGCGCCTCGATCAGCTGGCGCGGGGGAACGTTGCGCCGTCGGCGGACCGGCACGCACGGCTGGAGGCGCTGAAAGCGGTGGACGATGAATATCTGGACCGCGGCCTCTCCGGCCAGAAGGGTTGGTGCCGGACCGAAGGCGCCGATGCCGTCCGGCGCTTCATCACCTATTTCCGGACCCGGCACCTACCCTGACAGTTCATCGGAACTTTGCTTGAATTCCAGGCGATTGCCGCGTAACGCTGCGAGAGGAAATTGGATTTGTCTTCCTGGTTGCCGGGGGTTTTGAGAATGCTGTGGGGTATCCTGGTCGCGCTGGCGGCGCTCTATCTCGGCGCCTTGATCCTGCTCTACACCATGCAGCGCAAGATCGTTTTCCATCCCGATCCGGCGCTTGCCGCCATCGCCGATTATCCGGCCCCGCGGGGGCTGGAAACGGTCACCAACCGGACCGCGGACGGGCTCGATATCGTTTCCTGGTATCTGCCGCCGGCGCGACCGGATGGCCGCACGATCGCCTACTTCCATGGCAATGCCGGCCATCACGGCGGCCGCGTCGAGCGCATCGTTCCTTACGCCGCCGCCGGCTACGGCATTCTGCTTGTCGGCTATCGCGGCTATGGCGGCAATCCGGGGGACCCCACCGAGGAAGGACTCTACGCCGATGCGCGGGCGGCGCTGGATTTCTTGCAAGGTCAGGACGTTAAGGCGGATCGGCTGATCCTCTTTGGCGAATCGCTGGGCGCGGCGGTGGCGACCCAGATGGCAATCGAGCGCCCGGCCCGGGCAGTGATCCTGGAAGCGCCGTTCGCCTCCATCCTGCGTTCGGCACGCCAGCGCTACCGCTACCTCGCCTTCGATGCCCTGGTGCGGGACAAGTTCGACACGCTCTCCAAGATCGATCGTATAGGCAAGCCGCTGCTGCTCATCCATGGCGACCTCGACCGCACCACGCCGGCCTATTTCGGGCGCATGGTTTTCGATGCGGCAAAGGAACCCAAGCAGGGCTTCTTCCCCGCCGCCGCCGGCCATAACGACCTCATGCAGCACGGCATGCCGGCCCGCGTTTTGGCCTTTCTCGAGAGCCTCGGAGATGGGGAAGGGTAGGATAGGGTGGACAAGTTTATCCACAGTCCGTGCGAACTGTGATTTGATTGATTTAATAATTAAAAATCAAATACATATAGGTACATCCTTGTGGATACTTCCGGGAGAATAAATCCAGAACACCAATTGACGGTCACCCCTGGAAAGTGGTTAACTGGCTGGCTCGATCTTCGGCATAAGGAACGGACTTAAGATGGCGCAGGTTGCCGCGATTTCCCAACAGATCTGGGACATGAAATACCGGCTGAAATCGCTGGACGGCGTCGCGCTGGATAAGACCATCGAGGATAGCTGGCAGCGCGTGGCCCTGGCCCTCGCCGAGGCCGAGGCGCCTGCCGCGCGGGAAAAGTGGACCGAAACCTTCGCCGAGGCGCTGGCCGATTTCAAATTCCTGCCCGCCGGCCGGATCCTCGCCGGGGCGGGCGCCAAGCGGACCGTGACCCTGTTCAACTGCTTCGTCATGGGCACGATTCCGGACGATATGGGCGGCATCTTCGCCCATCTCCGCGAGGCTGCGCTGACCATGCAGCAGGGCGGGGGCATCGGCTATGATTTCTCCACCCTGCGCCCGAAGGGGGCGCCGGTGAAGGGCGTGGGGGCGGATGCGTCCGGCCCGCTCACCTTCATGGATGTCTGGGACGCGATGTGCCGAACCATCATGTCGGCCGGTCACCGTCGCGGTGCCATGATGGCAACCCTGCGCTGCGATCATCCTGATATTGAAGCTTTTATCGACGCCAAGCAGACGGCGGGCCGCCTGCGCATGTTCAACCTTTCGGTCCTCGTCACCGACGCCTTCATGGCGGCGGTGAAGGACGATGCCCCCTGGGAACTGAAGTTCGGCGGCACCACCTACCGCGTCGTCCAGGCGCGCGAACTGTGGGACCGCATCATGCGGGCGACCTATGCCTATGCCGAGCCCGGCGTCATCTTTATCGACCGCATCAACCAGAAGAACAATCTGCGCTATTGTGAATCGATCAGCGCCACCAACCCCTGCGTCACCGGCGAAGCATGGGTCCAGACCGTCGACGGACCCCGCCAGGTCATGACATTGATCGGGCGGCCGTTCACGGCGCTCGTCAACGGCCGGCCTTATCGCAGTGGCGAGGCGGGATTTTTCTCCACCGGCATCAAGCCTGTCTTCCGGCTTGCGACCGAGGCGGGCCCGTCGCTCCGCCTCACGGCGGACCACCCGGTGCAGCGGGTTCGTGCCGCGAGCCGCTACCGGCTGGAGACGGAATGGACCAAGGCGGGCGATCTGTGCCCCGGCGACGAAGTGGTGTTGGCCGATCAGCGCGATTGCGCCGTCTGGGCCGGCGCCCATGGGCGCGACGAAGGCTATCTGCTCGGCCTGCTCGTCGGCGACGGCACGCTCAAGGCGGACAAGGCCGTGCTTTCGGTCTGGCCGGGCGCGCAGGCGGTGAACGGCGGCTATGCCCGGCCGGGCACGGAAGGCATCATGGCGGACGCCGAGCAGGCTGCACGGAAGCTTGCCCGCGGCGGCGACTTTGCGGGGTGGATGGCGGTCCCCGGCCGGGGCGAACGGCGCCTCAGCCTCGCGGCACTTGGCGAACTCGCCGCCTCACTCGACCTCGCGCCCGGCGATAAGGCGATTACCCCGGCACTTGAGCGTTGTTCGAGCGATTTCTATCGCGGCTTCCTGCGCGGGCTGTTCGATGCCGACGGCTCCGTTCAAGGCAGCCAGGAGAAAGGCGTCAGCATCCGCCTGTCGCAATCCGACCTGCCGCGTCTTGAAGCCGTCCAGCGCATGTTGCAGCGCCTCGGGATCGTGTCGCAGATCTATCGGGAGCGGCGCCCGGCCGGCCCGCGCCTTCTGCCGGATGCCGCGAGGCAGGCTGCCCTCTATGAATGCGCGGCCGACCACGAGCTTGTCGTCAGCGGCGAGAATATCCAGCGCTATGGCGACCTGATCGGCTTCTCCGACACGGAAAAGGCGGCAAAACTCGCGCGGTCGCTCGGCGGCTACAAGCGCCGCCACAACCGGGAACGGTTCGTGGCGCGGGTGGCGTCGCTCGAACCCGTGGGCGCGGAAGAAGTCTTCGATGTCCAGATTCCCGGCATCAATGCCTTCGATGCCAACGGCTTCATCGTGCACAATTGCGGCGAGCAGCCCTTGCCACCCTATGGCGCCTGCCTGCTGGGCTCGATCAACCTAACCACGCTGATCCAGGAGCCGTTCACGGCGGAAGCCCATCTCGATCTCACGGCCCTTGACCGGCTGGTCAGGGTCTCCGTGCGGATGATGGACAACACCATCGACGTCTCCAACTTCCCGCTCGAGGCGCAAGCGGCGGAAGCGCGGAACAAGCGCCGCATCGGCTTGGGGGTTACCGGACTTGCCGATGCGCTCATCATGTGCGAGGCGCGCTATGGCGGGCCCAAGGCGATCAAGCTGACCGACGAATGGCTGCGGGCGATATCGCGCGCAGCCTACCTCGCCTCGACCGAACTCGCCGTCGAGAAGGGTGCCTTCCCCCTCTTCGAGCGTGAGAAGTTCCTGGCTTCCGAGACGGTGCAGTCCCTGGACAAGGACGTGCAGGCGGCGATCGCCAGGCACGGTATCCGCAACGCGCTCCTGACCTCGATCGCTCCCACCGGCACGATCTCGCTCTTTGCCGACAACGTGTCCTCGGGGCTGGAGCCGGTCTTCAGCTTCAAATACACAAGGCATGTGCTGATGCCCGATGGCACACGCCAGGCGGAGGAGGTGACCGACTTCGCCTACCGCCTGTTCCACCGCTTGAAGGGCGAGGACGCAGCTCTGCCGGATTATTTCGTCGACGCCCAGTCGCTCTCCCCCCACGACCATGTGGTGATGCAGGCGACGGTGCAGAAGCATATCGACAGCTCGATTTCCAAGACCATCAACTGCCCGGTCGATCTGTCGTTCGAGGAATTCAAAAGCGTCTACACGGAAGCCTATGAGCTTGGCTGCAAGGGCTGCACCACCTACCGGCCGAACGACGTGACCGGGTCCGTCCTCGAAGTGAAGAAGGAGGCGCCCAAACCCCAGGCCGAACTGCCGCTGGTCACCCATAAGGTCACCCCGCAATCCGAGGCCGTGCGCCTCGATGCCCCCAAGCCCCAGGATGTCTATGAAGCGGGCGGCGTCGTCTACATGACCCAGCCGCTCGACCGGCCGGAGGCGCTGCCGGGTGCTACTTACAAGGTGCGCTGGCCGGAAAGCGACCATGCCATCTACATCACCATCAACGACGTGATCCAGGACGGGCGCCGCCGGCCGTTCGAGGTGTTCATCAACTCCAAGAACATGGAGCATTACGCCTGGACGGTGGGCTTGACGCGCATGATCTCGGCCGTCTTCCGCCGTGGTGGCGATATCTCCTTCGTGGTGGAGGAGCTAAAGGCCGTGTTCGACCCCCGGGGCGGCTCCTGGGTCGGTGGCCGCTATGTGCCCTCGCTTCTCGCTGCCATCGGCGAAGTGATCGAACGCCACCTCATCGCCATCGGCTTCCTGCCCGACCCGGCCCAGGACCGCGCCGAAATCGAACGCATGGTCGCGCGCAAAGTCGCCAATCTCGCCGACGGCCAAGGCAATGGCGACGCGGGGGGGCGCAAACTGCCCCACTGCCCCAAATGCAACTCCCCCTCGATCATCCGCCAGGAAGGCTGCGACCTCTGCACCTCCTGCGGCTACAGTAAGTGCGGGTGAGCTTGCACGAGGTGTCATCGCACGACGGATGACGATCCGGACTTTACAACGTCATGGACATCAAGGCGGGCTGCACCAACACACCGATAGCCACCTCGTCATCCTCCGCGAAGGTGGAGGACCCACGAGTTGCTTTCTTAGTGAGCTCCGTCATCCTCGGGCCTGGCCCCATGGCTAGCGTATGTGGCGTTCTTTGGTCGTCATCCCCGGGCTTGACCCGGGGATTTGCCAGCAGCCGAAGAATAGGGCCCAGTCAATCCTGATGCCCGGATCAAGTCCGGGCATGACGAACTTGGGTACATGCGATAGTCCTCGGCCTTGGCCCGGGGATCCACGCTATCATGCGGCACCAGTGGACAGCCGTGGGTCAAGCCCGGCCATGACGAGTATAGGAAGGGTTCGTGGCGTCCAGACCTAAGCCTTGACCGGCAGCCAGATTTCGAAACCGCCGAGGCCGGTCGTCGGATCGAATCCGGCCCTCGGATCGAAACGGGAATGATAGCGTTCCTGCACGGGCGTATCGGCTGCCTTGAAGCCGGAGGCCGGCAGCCACTTGTTCCAGATCGTGTGGCAGACGCTGCGGATGTCGGAGATGTGCCCGTCATGGCTGAAGACGGCGTAACGCTGCGCCGGCACGCGCAGGCGGAATAGTTCCGGCGGCACGTCGGTGAAATCGGTCACTTCGACGCCCGCCATATAGTCGAAATTGCCGCTGCCGTCATGGGTGTGAGAGATGCCATAGGCGGCGCCGATGACAATATGCGGGATGGCCTCCCAATAGGCGCTAAAGCGCTGCCACAATGCGGGAATGCCGGCGACATTGCTGCTGCTGAACCTGTCGTTGATGCCGACGAAAAGGCGCGCCGGTTTTTCTTCGAAACGGGGTTCGCGCAGGGCGATGGTCTTGATATCGTCCATTCGAATGGGCTCCAGGCATGAAAGGTCGTTGAGGGTTCCGTGCGTCCGCACCTCTTCCGGCGTCTTGCCGAAGAAGTCGCGGAAGGCACGGGTGAAGGCCTCATGCGAGCCGTAGCCGGTCTCGATCGCCACATCGAGGATATCTGGCGCGCCAGCGGCAAGCCGCTTGGCGGCCTCCGTCAGGCGTCTGCCGCGCAGATAGCCAATGACGGAATGCGTGGTCGCGGCCGAAAAAGCCCGCGACAGATGAAAGCGGGATACGCCGCCATTCCTGGCGATGTCATCCAGCGAGATGTCATCGCGAAAGTGGCTTTCGATATACCACAAGGCTCTGTCGACAGGTTTCATCTACGTATCTCACTTGGCCACTTCACTTATGCCAAGCCGTTCGATGTTTCATTTGATCGCTCTTGCTGTTTCCAGGCGCAAGCTCCGGATAGCGCGCGACGGCGGCCGCGGACACTATCCGGTCACCCTATTGACCCGGAGCTTTGCCATGACCGCAAGTGTCAAATTCGTATCCATGCCGACCGACATCGCCCGCGCCTACCAGGCGGGTGCCCCGGATGCCAACGGCCAGGTGCCCGAACGCCATATCTCGGATGGCGATGGCGTTCCCTGCCGTCATTGCCAGCAGGATGTGGCCGCCGGCGAGCCCTATCTCATTCTCAACTATCGTCCGTTCCCCAGCCCGCAACCCTATGCCGAGACGGGCCCGGTCTTTCTCCATGCAGATCAATGCCCGCGCTGTCCGGAAACGGCCGAATTGCCGCCGGTCTTTGCAGTGCGCAAGCTGTTCCTGCTGAAGGGCTACAACGCCCAGGACCGCATCGTCTACGGCACCGGCCAGCTGGTGCCGCCGGCCGAGATCAACGAAACCGCCGCGCAAATCCTCGCCCGCCAGGATGTCGCCTATGTCCATGCGCGCTCGGCCTACAACAACTGCTTCCAGTGCCGCATCGAGCGCGCGTGAGCCACTGTTGTCATTCCCGCGAAAGCGGGGATGACAAGATGAGGTGTCGGCCCTTCGCTCAGGGCATTTCGAGACCTGCGACATCGCCGCCGAAAAACGCCTGCGGTTCCGAAGGCGTGGCACCCAGTTCCGTTTCGCGCTCCGCGACACAGGCCCTGGTGCGGCCATAGAGTTCCGTCCAGGTATAGGCCCAGGTCCAGGAATCGAGCAGGCATTTGTCGAAGTATGTATAGGTCTCGCCCGCACCGCAGCCGAAGGAGGCGCGGTCGTCGCGGGCGGCCGTGAGGATGATGCGGTTGGGCTGCTCCATGCCGTCATGCAGGAAGACGCCGCTGTAGCAGGCGGAAACGATGACGACGGTGGGACGCAGGCCGCAATGATTGTCGAGCCACTGGTCGAGCACGCGCGGCGGCAGGATGGCACCCGTGCCGTTCACCTGGCTGAGATAGAAACCGTCGCGCCTGCCGTGCGAGGTCATGAAGACCAGGCATTTTTCCCGCTGCGTCTTGGTAACGTAGCCCAGGGCGGCGTCGATGGTTCCGATATCGGCGATCTCATTTTCCGACGGCGCGATGCTGGGGTCCGAGGTGAGGCGGCTCAGATTCACGTCCGGCTTGCGGTCGATGATGGCATAGAAGCGCCGTGTCGCATTGTCGAAAGCCTTGATGGAATGATCGCCCGCGATGAAGAGCGCGCCCCAATCGGCCTGCGCCGATGGCACCGGTTCGCTTGCCAATGCGGAGACCGCCGGAGCCGGTTCGGCTGCAACCGGCGCCGCCACGGGTGCCGCGGCCGCGACTGGCCTTTGTCCACTTTGGCAGGCACCTGAAGCGAATGCCGCCGCTGCCAGTATCAGAACTCTCAAAGTGCGCATGTTCATCTTCATTTCCTAATTACAATCGCAGGGCTGCCGCGATTGCCTTGGCACCGGGCTCGATGCGGGCATCGGGCACGGCGGCGTAACCGAACATCAAACCGTCCTGCCCGGCCTTCGGTGTCACATCATAGGCGGAGAGGGGTGACACCGTCACGCCCGCAGCGGCGATTTTTTCGGCGATTCTGGCATCACCCTGGCGCCGCAGGGCCGGGTCCGCCAGCCGTCCGACCAGATGCAGCCCTGCGGTATCCGGTTTCAGCACGATCCGCCCGTTGAAATGCCGCTCCGCCGCCTGCAGCAGCAATTGCTGGCGCCTGGCATAGGTCTGGCGCATGCGCCGCACATGGGCGGCAAGATGCCCGCTTGCAAAGAACTCGGCGAGGGCCGGCTGTGTCGCCATGGCCGGCTGATCGTCGACCACGGCCCGCGCGCTGCGGAAGGCGGCGGCCAGGGCTGGCGGCGCCACCAGATAGCCGATGCGCAAGGAAGGGAAGAGCAGCTTCGACAGCGTGCCCACATAGATGACGCGCCCATCTTCGTCGAGGCTGCGCAGGGCGGCGAGCGGCCGGCCGGTATAGCGGAACTCGCTGTCGTAATCGTCTTCCAGCACCCATGCCTTGGCCTTGCGCGCCCAGGCGAGCAGTGCCAGGCGCCGCTGCAGCGACATCACGATTCCCAACGGGTACTGATGCGATGGGGCGACGCAGGCGAGGCGCGCCCTGGGCGCACGGCGCAATCCTTCTGTCACGTCGAGGCCTTCTTCGTCCACGGCGACATGGACGAGCCTGCCGCCCGAAGCGGCGATGGCGGCGCCGATGCCGGGAAATCCCGGCCGCTCCACCCAGACCTTGTCCTGCGGGTCGAGCAGCAGGCGGCAGGTGAGATCCACGGCCTGGCGGATACCGCTGACGATGAGCACGTCGTCGGGCGCGCAATCGATGCCGCGCGCCTGGCGCAGATAATCGGCGATGGCCGCGCGCAAGGGCGGATAGCCGCCAGGGTCGCCGCCATTGACGATGGCGCGCATCGGCTGGCGCCAGGTCTTGGCCAGCAGCCGCGACCAGAGCGCGAAAGGGAAGTCGCCGCTGTCGATCCAGCCCGGGGCGAAGCAGGGGGCAAGGCTGGCGCGGGCGGGTTCCACGCGCGTGCGCGGCGCCCGCAGCAGGATCGTGCTGCGCCGGGCCATCTGCGGCGCGGCAGCGGCCCGGCCGATGGGCCGCGCGCCTTCCGGCGTCCGGTCCGGCAGATCGCCGGCGACATAAGTGCCGGAACCGCCGCGCATGATCAGATAGCCTTCGCTCGCCAATTGCTCGAAGGCCCCCAGCACCGTGTTGCGCGAAATGCCGAGTTCCCCGGCCAGCGCCCGGCTTGCCGGCAGCTTCTCGCCGGGCCGCAGGCGCCCACCCAGAATGGCCTGGCGCAGCTGCGCATAGAGCTGATGGAACAGCGGCGCCGCGGCATCCTCGTCGAGGGCAATATCGAGCAGCGAGCCGATTCCGGCCGGACGCGGCATGGGAGGCATCTCCAAAGTGGTATCAAAGATTATTGCATTTTGGTTCTTTTCCTGGAACCGCTTTATTGGCGATAGTCGGTGCCACAGATCCCTCCCCTAGCCGAGAGCCGGAAGCCCATGCCCGATTCAAGCTTTACGCCGACCGACCGCAGCCGCGTCAAACGCCTGCACGAGCGCGGCAAATATGACGAAGCCACCGTCTTCGCCATCCTCGACGCCGCCTTCATCGCTCATATCGGCTATATCATGGACGGACAGCCCTTCGTGACGCCCACGGCCTTCTGGCGCCAGGGCCGCACGCTCTATTGGCATGGCTCCGCCGCCAGCCGCATGCTGCGCTTCCAGGAGAAGGGCGTGCCGGCTTGTGTCGCGGTGACGCATCTCGACGGGCTGGTACTGGCGCGCTCGGGCTTTCACCATTCGATCAACTACCGCTCGGTCATGGCCTTCGGCACGGCAAGGCTCGTCGACGATCCGAAGGAGGAATCCGATCAGCTCGACCTCTTCATCGACCGCCTCTATCCGGGCCGCCGCGGCGAGATCCGCCCCAATGAGAAGCAGGAGCTGAAGGGCACCACCGTGATCGCGATGGAGATCGAGGAAGCCTCGGCCAAGACCCGCTCCGGCCCGCCCAAGGATGACGAGCCCGACTACGACCTCGATGTCTGGGCCGGAATCATTCCGATCCATCAGACAGTGGGCGAGGCGATCGCCGATCCATTGTTGAAGGCAGGCGTCGGCTTCCCGAAGGGTCTCACCGGCTACGCGCCGGGCGTCAGGTTTGATGAATTGCTGACGGCGAATCTTGCCGACTAATTATCACTCCCTCTCCCCTCGCGGGAGAGGGTAGGGGTGAGGGGGTGGATCGAGCGAAACTGGCCGATAGATCCCCCTCACCGCTCGCTAACGCTCGCCGCCTCTCCCGCGGGGGGAGAGGCTTAGTTGCGCCGCCCAACGATTTGGCCGCCCCTACCGCCCGACCCCGCGATATTCCGACATCGGCACCGGGGCGGGCGAGCTCAGCAGCTTGTCGATGTGATAGCCCTGGAACATGCCGAAGCCGAGGTCGCGGCCCGTCAGATAGCCGTCCTCGTCATCGACGCGGGCGAGAGCCAGCACGACGCCGGATTGGCGCAGTTTGTCGAAATAGGCGCGCCGGCGCAGCAGTTCCGGCCCAATGCCGGGCTGCCAGAAAACCTTCACCATGTTCGGGTTGAGCTGGGCAAGGTCGATCACATTGACCAGCGACGGCAGCAGCCCATCGACGGCGACCGTGCCGCCGCGACCCTGGATGAGGTCGCGGGCCGCCAGGAATTCGTTGAAGTTCTGCATGATGTCGCCGATGCGGAACTCGAAATTGAAACGGCGCAGCGAATTCAACGAGCGTTTCTCGAACGTCTCGAAATCGCTCGAGAACACGCTCTCGATATTGATGTTGAGCGAGGCGCGCTGCTCCGGCCGCTTGATGCCTTCGATGGCTTTGAGGATGATGCGGTCCAGCGTCACCGTCATCTGGTTGAAGACGTTCTTATTGTGCCGCATGTCGACGCCCACCAGCAGATGCTGCCGCAGGGCCGCCATGCTGGCGAAGAACTCGCTCATCACGGGATGCAGCGGCTTGCCTTCCTCATAGATGGCGATCTGCTGGCTCCTGAGGAACAGGTCGGCAAAGCGCGCATCGCCCAGCTGCCGATAGGCGCTCTCGATCTTGGTGATGTGCTCGAGCAGCAGCATGTCCATCATGTGCGAGACCTGATCGACATTGGCGGCCTGGGCGGCGAGGCGCCGCACCAGATCGAGCGCCCGCTGCCGGTCGCGCCGCAGATCGATGATCTGCGTGATGCGATTGACATCGACGGCGCCGAAATAGTCCGGCAATTGCCGGCCGATCATGCGCAGGAGCTGCAGCTTGGTGTCGGAAAGGATGCCGGAGACCAGCACCTCCTGATCGGCCACCGTCATCACCAGGCTGGCAAGGCTCAGGCGATAAAGCCGGCAGCCGCGGCCCGAGAAATATTCGTCCAGCCGGTCGGCAAAGGCCTTGAGGAATTCCATGCCCTCCTTGCTGCGGGTGAATTCCTCCAGATTGAGCACCAGGACATAGGGCACCATGCCGCGATTGATCGGCGGATTGCTGATCCAGTCCACCAGTTCATCGATCTCGTTCATGGCAGAAATACCCAGGTTAGGAAGACGGCCAGTATGCGGCCTGACCTCGAGTCGTCAAGCAGGCGTCATGTCGCCTAAGGCATGGGCGGGACCAGAAGGGCGGGGTCGAGGCGCGTTTCATTCCAGTTGAGGCCCCAATGGAGATGCGGTCCCGTCGCCCGCCCGGTCTTGCCGACGGCGCCGATGAGATCGCCCTGCCGCACATCCTCTCCCGGCACGACATCCACCCGGCTTAGGTGCAGATAGCTGGAGTAAATCCCGAAACCGTGGTCGATGATGATCGTCCCGCCGGTAAGATAGAAGCCGGTCTCGGCCAGGCGCACCATGCCGTCGGCGGGGGCGACGACAGGCGCTCCTTCGGGTGCTGCGATGTCGGTGCCGAAATGCGGCGCCTTGGGTGTCCCGTTCAAGATGCGCTGGCTGCCATAGACGCCGCTGATCGGACCCTGCGCCGGCCAGATGAAGCTTTGCAGAAAGTCGTGCCGCTCGGACGGATTGGCGCGCGCCGTCTTGACCTTGGCCTGGTCGGCCTTGATGCGCGCTTCCGTCGCCGGGTCCGGCGTCACCATGTTCTGATCCAGCTTATCGATGCGCTGTATCTCATAGGTGCGCGGTGCGATGCCGAGCATCTGCTGCTCGGTGTGGC
Organism: Dongia sp.; assembly: GCF_041918875.1. Taxonomy (GTDB): domain Bacteria; phylum Pseudomonadota; class Alphaproteobacteria; order Dongiales; family Dongiaceae; genus Dongia. The sequence goes on along the minus strand of NZ_JAYRUV010000015.1, from coordinate 102,916 downwards.
CGTCGGCGTGGATCACGGTCAGCTGGACTTCCGTCCCCTGGTCGCGCCCGAAGCCGATCACGAAAGTGCCGTCGGCACCGACCATCGCCGGATTGTCACCGAGCAGCACGGTGGCGCCCGGTTCCGCCTTGCCCACGGCAAAGCCGCCGGGGACGAGATGGCCTTTGAGATCGATGGCAAGCGCCGGCGTGGCGATGGACAGCATGAGCGCGATTGCCAGCAAGATGCGCGGGGTCACAGCAGCGATCCTTGCGGTCCGGTGGGTGGGGTTGTCTTGCGCTTCGATTTCTCCGGCCCTTTGCCGCCGGCGACGGCATCGACTGAGCCGTCGCGGAACTGCAAGGTGAGCGTATCGCCGCTGCTGACGGCAGCGGCGGTCAGCACGGGCTTGCCGGCGGCATCGCGCACCAGGGCGAAGCCACGCTCCAGCACCTTCTCGTAGGAATAGCTGTCGAGCAATTGCCCCAGATGATCGAGCGCGGTGCGCTTGCGCGCCACCAGTTCGCTCAGCAAACGCGGGTTGAGTCCGTTGCCGATCCGCTCCAATCCGCGATGCTGGCGCTCCAGCGCGAGGTTGAAGGCCGCACCCAATCTGTTGGCGGCAAGGTCGATGGCGCTCCGTGCTTCCGCCAATTGCTGATGCGGTGTCTTCAGCTCGGCGCGCAATTGCGCCACGCGATCTTCGCGGCGGCGGAAATAGGGCAGGCGTGCATTGGCCCAGCGCTCCAGCCAGCCGTCGAGCGACTGCGCCTTCTCCTGGATGAGGCGCATCGGTTCCGGGATGCCGCGCGCCAATCCCTCGATGGCAAGCCGCGCTTCGCCCAGGCGCCGATTGACGGTGCTGCTCAAACGATGGCCGATCTCGCCCAGCATGGTGATGAGCTCGGCCCGCACCGGCACCGCCATTTCAGCCGCCGCCGTCGGTGTCGGCGCGCGGCGGTCGGAGGCGAAATCGATGAGCGTCGTGTCGGTCTCGTGCCCGACGGCGGAGATGAGCGGAATGGCGCTCTCGGCCGCCGCCCGAACGACGATCTCTTCATTGAAGGCCATCAGGTCCTCGATGCTGCCGCCGCCGCGGGCGACGATGAGGAGGTCGGGCCTCGGCACCGCGCCGCCGGGTTCGAGCGCGTTGAAGCCGCGAATGGCGGCGGCGACCTGGGCTGCCGCCCCTTCGCCCTGGACCAAGACCGGCCAGAGGAGCACATGGCGGGGGAAACGATCGCCGAGCCGGTGCAGGATGTCGCGAATGACGGCACCGGTCGGCGAGGTGACGATGCCGATGATAGTGGGGAGGACGGGCAGGGGCCGCTTGCGCTCCGCATTGAACAGGCCTTCGGCGGCGAGCTTCTTCTTTCGCTCCTCGATCATCTTGAGGAGGGCGCCGATGCCGGCCAGTTCCAGCCGCTCGATGACGAGCTGATATTCCGAGCGGTCGCCATAGGTGGTGATACGTCCGGTGGCGATCACCTCCATGCCGTCTTCCGGAATGATGCCGAGGCGCGCCGCATTGCCTTTCCAGCAGACCGATTTCAGGGCCGCGTTCTCGTCCTTCAGCATCAGATAGAGATGACCGGAGGCGGCGCGCTTGAAGCCGGAAATCTCGCCCTTCACGCGCACACGCTCGAACCGGCCTTCCAGCGTGCGCTTGATCGCCTGGGAAAGCTCGGAAACGGTCAGTTCGCCGGCATTGTGGCCGGGCGGCGGGGGACTTTCTGGAATCGAATCGAAATCTGTCATGACGCGCCATTCTATGGTATCGGAGGCGCATCTGGGTAAGCCAAATTGGACCGAAAATCGATGCGCATTCTGGTGGTGGGATCGGGCGGCCGCGAGCACGCTTTGTGTTGGAAAATCGCGGCCTCGCCGCTCTGCGACAAGCTCTATTGCGCGCCCGGCAATGCCGGCATCGCCGCAATCGCCGAATGTGCCCCCATCGCGGTTGAGGATATCCCCGCTCTGGTTGCTTTCGCCAAGGAAAGGTCCGTGGATTTCGTCATCGTCGGGCCCGAGGGGCCGCTGGTGGCGGGCCTTGCCGATGCGATGGAGGCGGCCGGCATCGCCACCTTCGGCCCCAGCGCGAAGGCCGCCGAACTCGAAGGTTCCAAGGGCTTCATGAAGGACATCGCGGCGAAGTACCGCGTGCCCACCGCCGCTTATAAACGCTTCCGCGATCCCGAGGCGGCCAAGGCCTTTGCCCACACCTTGCCTTTGCCCGTGGTGGTGAAGGCCGATGGCCTCGCGGCGGGGAAGGGTGTCGTCATCGCCGAGACCCATGCGCAAGCCGAGGCCGCCATCGATGCCATCATGCGCGACCGGCAGTTCGGCGAGGCGGGCGCCGAGCTGGTGGTCGAGGACTTCCTCGATGGCGAGGAGCTCTCCTTCTTCGCGCTGTGCGACGGCGCGCACGCCTTGCCGCTGGCCTCCGCCCAGGATCACAAGCGGGTCGGCGATGGCGATACCGGTCCCAACACCGGCGGCATGGGCGCCTATTCGCCGGCACCCGTGGCCTCGCCCGAGATCGAGCGGCGCATCATGGACGAGATCGTGCGGCCGACCGTGGCTGGCATGGCGCTCGAAGGTCGCCCGTTCAAGGGCGTGCTCTTTGCCGGCATCATGGTGACCGGGGCCGGGCCGAAGCTCATCGAATTCAACGTGCGCTTCGGCGATCCGGAATGCGAGGTGCTGATGCTGCGCCTCAAATCCGATCTGCTGCCGGCCTTGATGGCGGCGCGCGACGGCGGTCTCGACAATTTCGATCTGCGCTGGCATGACAGCGCCGCCGTGACCGTGGTGATGGCGGCCAGGGGGTATCCCGGAAAACCCGAGACCGGCACGCCCATCAAGGGGCTCGATGCGGCGGCGAGGATTCCGGGGGCCGTCGTCTTCCATGCCGGCACCAGGCTCAATGCGGCGGGCGACGTCATGGCGGCTGGCGGCCGCGTCCTCGCCGTCTCGGCGGTGGCGCCCGATGTGAAGGCCGCGCAGAAACTGGCGTATCAAGCCGTCGATGCCATCGATTGGCCGGGCGGCTTCTGCCGCCGCGACATCGCCCATCGCGCGATAACTCGTTCCTGACAGGAGAAGTCGATGTTCAAGCTGCGCTATTCCTCCACCAGCCCCTTCGTGCGCAAGGTGCGCGTCGTCGCCTTGGAAACGGGACAGGACAAGGATATCGAGCTGATCAAGACCGTAACGGCCGATCCCACTTGCGATATTGGCAAGGACAATCCCTTGAACAAGGTGCCGGCCCTGGTGCTGGAAGATGGTTCGTCGCTCTATGACTCGCACGTCATCTGTGAGTTCCTCGACGCGCGGCATTCGGGCGCCAGGATCTTTCCGGCCACGGGTCCCGCCCGCTGGACCGCCTTGCGCCAGGAAGCGCTCGCCAACGGGATGGCCGATGCGGGTGTCCTGCGCATGATGGAAAACCGTCGGCCCGCGAACGAGCAATCGCCGGCCTGGATCGTGCGCCAGAAGCTGAAGATGGATCAGGGCCTCGACCAGCTGGAACGCGAAGCGCTGGCTTTCGCCAAGGGCTTCGACATCGGCCTCCTCACCATCGCCATCGTGCTCGATTATTTCGACTTCCGTTTCAAGGCGGAAGACTGGCGCAAAGGCCGGCCGAATCTGACGAAATGGCACGAGGCGATATCCGAGCGCCCTTCGCTCAAGAGCACGCTGCCCTTCGAGTGAGAGTCTCGATCTGGTCCCTCCCCCTGAAGGGAGAGGGGGATTTGCCCTACTTCTTCATATAGAGATCGCGCGCCGCCAGCACGGCGCCGCCGACGATGGCGAGGCAGCCGAGCAGGACGGCCATCGTCGCATTGGCCTTGCCGGTGGCGATGAGGAGCAGGGTGGAGATCAGTGGCGAGGCGTAGGAGATGGCGCCCAGGGCCTTGATGTCGCCTTTCTTGACGCCGTAATCCCAGACGAAGAAGGCGGCACCCACGGGCCCGAGGCCCAGCGCCACGATGGCGAGCCATTCCCAAAGGTCGGCCGGCCACACTGTCGTCTCGACGGCGAAATGGCTGATGAAGCCGAGGAGGGCGGTGACGCCGCAGAAGGCGCCGACGAGATCGGTGGGCGCCGAGCCGAAGCGGCGCGACAGCACGGAATAAGTCGACCAGGTGAAGGCACAGGCCAGCGCCGCGCCATAGCCGACGATGTCGCCAGCCGGCTGGCTCGCATCGCCACCCGGCCCGCGCGCGAGGATGAGGAGCACGGCGCCGCCCATGCCGATGACGGCACCGGCCACATGCTGCCAATAAAGCCTCTCGCCCGGCAGCAGCGCCGAGAAGAGCACGATGAGCAGCGGCCACAGATAGGCGATGAGGCTGGCTTCCACCGCCGGCGCATGGTCGAGCGCCACGAAATAGAAGAAGTGATAGAGGAACAGCCCGCCGATGCCGATGGCCCAGACCGGCCAGGCTTGTTTCAGGAACGCGAAGGCGCCGCGTCCAACCGTCAGCGCATCGCGCAGCCACTTCAGGAAAGCGAAGAGGAAGGCGATGGCGAAGGTCATCGCCATCAGCTGGAAGGGCGGCACCGCGCCGGTCGACGAGGTGAACAGCGCCAAAGTCGCCCACAACAGGACGGCAATCGCGCCAATGAGGGTGGCCCGGCGGGTGGCGGATTGGCTGTGGGGGCTGAGGGTCGTGTCTGTCATGGCCCGCCTGCTATCGCAAGCCGGCTCCAAATCGTCAAGCCAAAGGCCGGGTCAGATCCGCGGCGCCAGGAAGACGATGAGCAGCCAGTTCCCCAGGATGATCGAGGCGATCATGAAAAAGAGCAGGACATAACGATGGAAGTTCCGCTCGCGCTCGGTGACGAGGCCGCGGATGTGGCGAGCGAGGTTGGAGAAGCGCTCGGCGATGAGGTTCATCTTCTCGCGCTCGGCATTCTGCCAGAACTGGTAGATCACCAGCGAATAGATGGCGCCCACGGTGAGGACCAGACTGATGATGATGCACAGCTTGAAGAGAAAGCCGGTCTTGGAGGCATAGTCGCCGGCAATGCCCAGCAGCACGAAGAGGCCGATCGCCCCGCCGAGCGTGCCCCATTGCTGGTGCTTGGCGAAACGGATCGCGTCGGCCGAGGCGCGGTAGAGTTCCAGCATTTCCGCATGCGTCAGTTCGTCGAGCTCCGATGGCTCGACGACCAGCAGCTCCTCGGTTTCCTCGACTTCTTCCTTAGGCGCCTTGGCCATGCTCGTTGCTTTCCATTGCCGGCCTAAAGGCTAGGCCGGCAATGGTTAACAAGCGGTATGCGGCAAGAAATTCTATTATTTACAATGTATTAGTGGCCGACAGACCATCAATACATATGCTGTCCACCATTGATGGAGAGGGTCGAGCCGGTCACGAATCCGGCCTCGTCCGCGACCAGGAACAGAACACCGCGAGCGATTTCCGAGGCCTGGCCCAGGCGGCCGACCGGGATCTTAGCGACGATCTTCTCCAGCACCTGCGGCGGCACGGCGCGCACCATGTCGGTGTCGATATAGCCGGGCGCGATCGCGTTCACGGTGATGTTCTTGGCGGCGCCTTCCTGCGCCAGGGCCTTGGTGAAGCCGTGGATGCCGGATTTGGCGGCGGCGTAGTTCACCTGGCCATATTGTCCGGCCTGGCCGTTGATCGAGCCGATATTGACGATGCGGCCGAAGCCGCGCTCGCGCATGCTGTCGATGACGCAGCGGCACATGTTGAAGCAGGAGGAAAGGTTGGTGTGGATGACCGCCTCCCATTGCTCGGCCGTCATCTTGTGGAGCGTGCCGTCGCGGGTGATGCCGGCATTGTTGACCACGATATCGACCGGGCCCAGCTCGGCGGTGATCCTGGCGATGCCGGCCTTCACCTGATTGAAGTCGGAAACGTCGATCTTGTAGGCGGGAATGCCGGTCTCATGGGTGAAGGCCTTGGCCTTCGCCTCGTCGCCGCCATATACCGCCGCCACCTTGTAACCGGCCGCCTTCAGCGCCAGGCTGATCGCCTCGCCGATGCCGCGCGTTCCGCCCGTCACCACTGCCACTCGTTGCATTCAATTCCTCCCTGGTTCGTTTTTTTGTTTGGTGATTCACTTGGCGCTTCACCCTCTCCCTTCAGGGGGAGGGCCGGGGTGGGGGTGGTATCACGCGCGGTGACGCAGATTCGTCACCCATGCCCCCCACCCAACCCTCCCCCTGAAGGGAGAGGGCCCTTATCGTTAGCGTTCCACGCACCCAAAGCGTTAGCGCTCCACGCACATGGCGATGCCCATGCCGCCGCCGATGCAGAGCGTGGCGAGGCCTTTCTTGGCGTTGCGCTTCTGCATTTCGTGGAGCAGCGTCACCAGCACGCGCGCACCCGAGGCGCCGATGGGGTGGCCGAGCGCGATGGCGCCGCCATTGACGTTGACCTTCGCGATGTCCCAGCCCAACTCCTTGTTGACCGCGCAGGCCTGCGCCGCGAAGGCCTCATTGGCTTCGATGAGGTCGAGGTCGGACGGCTTCCAGCCCGCCTTGGCGAGTGCCGCTTGGCTCGCCGGAATGGGACCGGAGCCCATGATGGCCGGATCGACGCCGACGGTCGCCCAGCTGACGATGCGGGCCAAGGGGGTGAGGCCGCGCTTCGCGGCCTCGGCGGCGCTCATCAGCACCGTGCCGGCGGCGCCGTCATTGATGCCCGAGGCATTGCCCGCCGTCACCGTGCCGCCATCGCCGCGCACGAAGGCCGGGCGCAGCTTGGCCAGGCTCTCGGCGGTCGTGCCATGCTTGGGATATTCGTCTTCCGTGACGACGACGTCGCCCTTGCGGCCGGCGATGGTGACGGGCGTGATTTCGTCCTTGAACCTGCCGGCCTTCATCGCGGCTTCGGCCTTCTGCTGGCTGGCGGCGGCGAAGGCATCCTGCTGGTCGCGGGTGATCTGCCATTTCCGCGCCACGTTCTCGGCCGTGTTGCCCATGTGATAGCCGTTGAAGGCGTCCCACAACCCGTCCTTGATCATCGTGTCGATCATCTCGGCATTGCCCATCTTGGTGCCGTTCCGCAAGTGCATCGCATGCGGCGCCTGGCTCATGCTCTCCTGGCCGCCGGCCACCACGATGTTGCTGTCGCCGTTGCGGATCGCCTGATAGCCCAGCGCCACCGCGCGCAGGCCCGAGCCGCACAGCTGGTTGATGCCATAGGCCGTCTTCTCATTGGGGATGCCGGCGCCGATGGCGGCCTGGCGCGCGGGGTTCTGCCCGGCACCCGCCGCCAGCACCTGGCCCAGGATCACCTCGTCGATTTCGGCCGCCGCGACCTTGGCGCGCGCCAGCAGATCCTTGATCACGGTCTGGCCCAGCACATGCGCCGGCACGCCGGAAAGCGCCCCATTGAACGCCCCGATGGCGGTGCGCGAAGCGGCGACAATGACGACGTCAGTTGAATTGGCCATGGGTCTCATCCTCCGGTAGCGGAATTTTTGAAGTTTGTTGCAATGCAGCGAGAACCCTAGGGGAAATACCCAGTGCGCTGCAAGCCTCCTTTCGTCCAGCCGATATCCCCCGCGCCCATCGGCCGCGCAAGCGCCATCGGACACGCCGGCCGACCGAGCGGTCAAGCGACAAGTTGGGGACCGCATCGCGGATCGCGGCGGGGCTCGCTTTCGGCAGCCATCACTTGCGGCCCCCCTCCCGGCCTCCCCCTTGAAGGTGGGAGGAGATGAGAGCGAGGTGGTTGCAACAGCGGCTCCTCCCACCTTCAAGGGGGAGGCCGGGAGGGGGGCCGAGTTGAAGACTTTTCCCAACGTTTCTCCCAACACCCACCAGGAATTGCTCGGGCAGATAAGCCGGCCGTTCGTCTCGGCCGTGACGGGTGCTGCTGCCTGCAGCACCGAAGGGGAACCCGGTCACCGCATCGGGTCCAGCGGGGGCCGACTTGTCCTAAGGCGGCCCGCAGGGAGCGTCCTGTGACCCGGGACTCGCGGGGGATCGCTCATCCAGCCGATCCGGGAGGCCGGTTCGCCACCGGCCCAGGCTGCTCCAAACGTGGGAGCGATATCGCGGCCTGCGCCCCATTGGAGGCTTGCGCCGTAGACAACCGAGCAATTCCGGCTGGGTGCCGGAGGTAATGTGTGCACCTTTTGTCTAGTACCAAATTCCCAAGATTTTGTCAAGAACAAAATAGGAACACAGAGACATATACCGGAGACCCGTCGCTTACCCCCTCACCCTGACCCGTCACCCCGCGAGGGGAGAGGGAATGAGGTGCCGCTGACAAGGATCATCACAACCGACGGCTATTGCAGGCCTGTGCAAAAGCCCCTCTCCCTCCGCCGCGCATGTCGGCATTCGCCTCCGGGCGGGAGAGGGGTTGGGGTGAGGGGGCTTTTCGTGCGCAGCCATTGTGAGAGAGGGGAAGGTCGAACCTTGCCGCGCCTGGCCGCGACGGAATTCTTGCCATGACCCGACGCCAACTCCTGCTCCGAATGGCCGGTGCGATGCTGCCCCTCGGCGGCGCCGCGTGGAGCGCCCGTGCCGATGTGCCGCCGGCCCCCTTCATCTTCTGGGTCGAACGCTTCTACCGCGCAACTGGCGGCAAGGCTCAAGCGCGAAGGCCGCGCCACGCCGGAGAACCAACAGGGCGCCGAGCCGACGCTGGCCTGGCCCTTACGCGACTATCTGACAGCCGAGATGCAAACCCTCTTCGACGCCGCACAAGGCAGGCCCCTCGCAGCCGACACGCCGGACGGCCCGATCCTCGATTATGTCTTCGGCTGGAGCGCACTCCCGGGCCGCGAGATCGAACTCATCTCCGTCCGTGCGGCGCCCTGGTGGCAAAGCCTCGTCACGCGCGACCTCGCATGCGTGACACTCACCATCAACGGCAATGCGCGCGAGCTCACCTTGCGCGGCGAATACTGCGCAGAAATCTACACCTGGCAAATCGCCGACATCGACTACGGCGATGGGGCGGGGGAGACGTTGCGGGTGAGGTTGGAGCGGGTGGAGGGCTAGCGAAGCCGCATTGGCAAATTGCTGCTCCTGTCTTCAATTCCAATAAAACTATGTCAGATCAGTACAGTTTAGCACTGGAATAACCAGTTCTTAGAACAGATCGTCATCATCGTCCTGAGGCTCATCATCATCTTCTTCGTCATCGTCGTACATGCTGATCCTTCGCTCAATTGCCTCAGCAACAGTATTAAACTGCTTCTCATCAATATTCTCGAAGACCACTGGCAAATTCTGCGGCTCAAAAATGACGACGTTTGATTTGGCCATGCCTTCAATAAGCTGCTGGTCAATCTGGATGTTTTCTATCGATGGCCACTTCCTGCTTACCCACTCAAGCATCAATGGCCAATAAGCACCTGTCGCTGATTCCAGGCTAAGAAGTTCGGCGGCGGTTTCAAAGGCAGCTTTCTTGACCAAGCCTTCGGCGACACAATTTAGCAGCGCAACAATCGTGAGAGCCCCGCAGTTTCGGATAATGTTATCAGCGATTCCGGGGGCAATGCTTATCGATAGTCTCAAACACGCGTAGATTGCCCAGCAAACTTCGCTATCATTTCCCAGTCGGCCGTGGCGATCTAGAATTGCTTCCAAGATTTTCTTCCAAGAGCCTATATCAAGATCGCCCTTAGTAAGGTGCCGCCAAACAATAACTCGCACGACGTAATCTACTGTGTGGCCAAAATGAACTGAAGCCCGTTTCAGAAAAGGCTCGATTGAGTCCCAGTGATCCCAGCGAAACTTGGACTGGTCCAAATACCTCAAAGTGTACTTTAAAACTCCATCATCATTGCCAGCAACCGTCATGGAGAAAGCGGATTCCAAAGCTGCTCGCAACCGTTCTGCGGCCCGACGCCCCTTTGAATCAAGGGCTCCATCTAGTTTCGAGGCGATGTCGCTGGGCCAATCATCTGAGAAGCGAAAGTTTTCAGAGTAAATCTGAGTCTTGGACTCGTTGATGTCCAATTCGTATTCGCGAATACACTCTCGATAACGCCATAGCGCCGTCTCAACGTCTGCGTGAGAGTTCGCGCCAATCCATACGTCGTCAACATGTCGAAGGACAGCGCAGTGCTTTGCTTCATGTTGTTTTGAGAAAGACACGTCGATGGCCGTTGCTATCAGTTCGGCAATTGCCCTTGAGGCATCGGGGCCAACTGGAATGCCTATAGTTTGTCCATCCTGGCCACATCGGAAAATGTAATCGACACGATTGAATGGCACCTTTCTTGAGCTTGGACTTCTGTCAATCTTTGAAGCGGACTTGCCATGGATGGCCCAGGGTATCGAATGTGTATATATGGAGTGATAGAAGCGAGAGATGTCAGTTTTAGCGATGAAGCGAAATTCAGATAATCTTGCCAGTCGAGTTCTTTCAAGTTCGCTGTGGCTAGTTATATCAAGCGCCCTTGCGCCGTCCGGCCTATGAACAGGCGCTGATAGACTGTATGCGCTATTGCTGTAGAAATTTTCTATATCTTTCCAATTTGAGGAGCAAAACTCAGCTAAATCGCTTCCTGTCACGGGATGCACCACCGAAAATGTTCGCCGAGTCATCCCGCGCTTTGATGCGTCGTAAGGTGATGAGCGCACGGGTTTTTTTGCATCGCTTAGATAAGTGCCCTTTGCGGCATTCTTTTCCAGGTAGTCTGCGATTTTGGAACTGGTAAAAGCCGGAGGCATATTCTCCGGCAAATAACCTGACTCAAGGAGTGCGCGTTTCAATGTCATGAGCTACAATTTATTGTAGAAATACATCCTTTGCAATTGCTAACCTCTTAGGTGCGCCCACCCTCTTTCAAAATATGAGCTCTCACTTCATCAAGTTCGCAAACTGCGGGCAGATCGCCTTGGCGCGGGCGCTGACCTGGCCGTGTCTTGCGGGGTTTTCGGTCTTGTCGAACTGGAACCATTTGGCGAGCGCGGGGTCCGAGGGGGCGCGGCCTTCGATCATATCGACGAGGCGCTGCACGTCGGCTTCGGGGATGTCGGCGAGAACCGACTTCATGCCGCATTCAAAGACAGCTTGCCGATTGCCGGCGGCCACGCGCGACGTGTTGAACATCGCATCGGGATCCTTGTTGAATTTCTCTTGCGCCAGCGCCATGAAGCGCGCCTTGGCTGGGTTCTTTGCTGGATCGATGACGGAGAAATCTTCCGCCGCCGCCGTGCCGATGCAGGCCGCGAGCATGAGTACCGTCAATAGTATCCTGCGTGTCATCGATCTTCCGCTCTAGCGATGTCTATTGGACGACCACGGTAAGTCATTCGATCTATCGTGGCTCATTTAACCGACGCGGCCGGCCGGCGGTTGAAATCGGCAGCCATCGCGCGTCTCGCAAGCATACTAACCCACCACTCGCGGATTCAGCGCTGGGAAATCGCGCTGGTGCCAGTAGGGATAGACCGGGACTTTTTCGCTCACGGCGTCGAGGCGCTTGATCTGGTCTGGTGAGAGTTTCCAGCCTGTGGCACCCAGATTCTGTTTCAGCTGTTCTTCGGTCCGGGCGCCGAGGACGAGGTTGCAGACGGTCGGGCGCCGCAGGAGCCAGTTGAGGGCCACTTGTGCCACGGACTTTTCCGTTTCCTTGGCGACTGCATCCAGCACATCGACCACGTCGTAGAGGAACTCGTCGGCGACCGTTGGGCCGCCTTCGGCGCCGCCGGATCTGATGCGGCCGGACTGGTCGGGGGCGCCGCGGCGGATCTTGCCGGTGAGGCGGCCCCAGCCCAAGGGGCTCCACACCATGGTGCCGAGGCCCTGGTCGAGGGCCAGCGGCATGATCTCTTCCTCATAGTCGCGGCCGATCAGCGAATAATAGCCCTGATAGACGACATAGCGGGCGAGGCCGTATTTCTCGGAAACGCTGAGCGCCTTCATCGCGTGCCAGCCGCTGAAGTTCGAGCAGCCGATATAGCGCACCTTGCCCGACGTGACGAGGTCGTCCAAGGCGGACAATGTTTCTTCAACAGGTGTCAGTGCATCGAAGCCGTGCATGAAATAGATGTCGATATGATCGGTCTGCAGGCGCTTGAGGCTTGCCTCCGCCGCGCGGACGAGGTGATAGCGCGAGGAGCCTTTCTCGTTGGGCCCGTCGCCCATGGCGAAGGTCGCCTTGGTCGAGATGAGGGCCTGATGGCGCTTGCCCTTCAGGGCCGCCCCCAGGATCGTTTCGGCGAGCCCGTCGGAATAGACATCGGCCGTGTCGAAGAAGTTGACGCCGTGATCGAGACAGAGATCGACCTGACGGTTGCCCGCTTGGCTGTCTACCGCGCCCCATTTGTCGAAGAACTCATTGCCGCCGCCGAAGGTGGCGGTGCCGAAGCTCAGGACGGGAACGTGCAGGCCGGAACGGCCAAGCTGACGATATTCCATGATGTCTTTTCCCTCACATCGATTCATATGTTCATATGTAGGTGGATTTAGGCGCTGGCGAGGAGACTAACTCCATGGGCCGCTCCGGTTCCACCATGAGCGTAGCAGGGGATTGGGCGCGCTATCTGCCCTTCTTGGGTTCGGCACTCTGCGCGGTGGCTTCGGCGATGCGTTCGCGGAAGCCGGCATCGGCCACGATGTCGCTGAGCTTGAAATTCTCCACCACGATTCCTTCCGCGTTCGCCTCGGTGAAATCGGCCTTGGCGAGGCGGCAATCGACGATGACGGTCGGATAGACCGTATCCTTGTGGCCCTTGATCTTGATGATCTCGGGGCTGAGGTCGGCGTTGCGGAAGATGGCGCCGTCGAGGATGCTGTTGGTGAATTTGGCGCCGCACAATTCCGCCGAGGTGAGGTCGGCGCGGGTGAGATCCGTGCCGGTGAAATTGGCGAGGTTGCTCTTGGCGCCTCGGAGGTTGGTGCCGCGCAGCTTGGCGTTGGTGAAGGTGGCGCCGGTAAGCTTGCTGCCGGCGAGGTCGAGGCCGGAAAGATCGGCGCCGGAGAAATCGGCGCGCTGGCCCTTCTCGCCGCCGGTCGCCACCCATTCGCCGTGGGATTCGATGAGCGCCTTCAGCCGCACGATGGCGTCGGGGGAATCGTCGACCTGCAGGCTGTGCGAGGTGTCGACATAGCCTTCCATCGCACTCGAAAGATCGACGCCGAAAAGGTTGGCGTCCTTCAAGGTCACATGGTCGAGCTTGGCGCCGGTCACCTTGGCATGGTCGAGCCTGGCGCCGGTGAGATCGCTGTTGGAAAGATTGGCGCCGCTGAGATCGGCGCCCCTGAGCTGGGTCCCGGAAAGATCGGCGCCGATCATCTCCGCCCCGCGCAGATTGGCGCCGGAGAGATTGGCGTTGCGGATGACGGCGCCGTTGATCTTGGCGCGCTCGAGGTTGGCGCCGCTCAGGGTCAGCTGGTTCATCTCCGATTTGTCGCGCAGGGCCGTGGCGCCGCCATCGACCAGCAGATTGCCGCTGCGGAGGTCGGCGCCGGAAAGATGCGCCTTGGTGAAATTGGCGCCCGTCAGCTGCGCGCCGCGCAGATTGGCGTCCGCGCAATTGGCGCCGGTGAGGTCGCTGCCCGAAAGATCGGCGCCGTAAAGATCGGCGCCTTCGAGCTGCGCGCCGGTGAGGTCGCAATTGACGAGGCGCGCGCCCACCATCTTGGCCTTGGCGAGATTGATGCCGCGCAGCGATGCGCCTTCGAGGTTGAACTTGCTCAGATCGACCCGGCGGCCGCCTTTTTCATTGGCCAGCCACAGCCTGTGCGCGGCCAGCGCCCCCCACAGCTCGTCGATTTCCATGCCGCCCTCGGTCGACATCGCCGCCTAATCGATGGTGAGGACAAGCGCCAGCTTGTCCTCGTGGCGGAGGATGGATTTCTTGGCCCGCTTGGCCACTGGAATCTTCGAACGGATGCAATGGGTCAGCAGCAAGGCGCCGAGAATCTCGCTCTTCAGTTCGACCGTGCGGCCTTCCGGCTTCTCGCCGCCCTTGATCGTGACGGTCACCTGCAGGTCTTCCTCGCCGACGATGGCGATGCGGCCCAGGCTCTCCTTCTCGCCGATCTTGTTGGTCGACAGCAGATAGTGGAGAATCGCCGTGGCCAACTCGTCCATGGTGAAGACCAGCCGCCGCCATTCGGAAATCATCGCTGAATAAATCCCCCTCGTACGCAGTGCAGCCGGTCTCCCGGTCCGTTCGTTCGCCGGCGAAGACGCTGCCCCCAACACAGTCGGCACGCTATACCGTGGCGGCACGGTATACTGTGGCGGAAATAAAGTGAAGTATCTCCGGCTTTATTCCCGCTGCTGTTCCTGACGCCGCTCCAATATTCGGCGGCTGCGTCAATGGACCGTTCGGTAAAGCAAAATCCCCAGCATGACGAGGCCGAGCGCGATCCGGTAATAGGCGAAGGGGGCAAAGCCGTGCCGGCCGACGAAGCCGATCGCGGTCCGTACCACGATCAGCGCCGTCACAAAGGCGCAAAGAAAGCCGATGCCGATCAGCGCCAGACCCTGCGTGTCGAGATCGTGCCAGTTCTTGTAGAGATCGTAGGCGGTCGCGGCCACCATGGTGGGGATGGCGAGGAAGAAGGAGAACTCGGTCGCCGTCCGGCGGTCGATGCCCATCAGCATGCCGCCCATGATGGTGGCGGCGGCACGGCTCACACCGGGGATCATGGCGACGCATTGGAAGAAACCCACGGCGAGCGCGCGCCGCAGCGTGATTTCCTCGGCCGCATGAAAACGCGGGACGGGGCGGAAGCGCTCGATCAGCAGCATGGCGACGCCGCCCACCACCAGCATCGTCGAAACGACCAGCGGCGAGAACAGGACGTTCTTGATGACCCTGTAAGCCAGCGCGCCGACCACCATGGAGGGGAGGAAAGCCGCCAGGATCACGGCGGTGAAATGCCGCGCCGGCGCGCTGTCATGGAGATGCGCCGCCGTGGCGAGGAGCTTGCCGCGATAGACCCAGCTCACCGCCAGGATCGCGCCCAGCTGGATGACGATTTCGAACAGCTTGCCGCTGGGGCCCGCGAACCCCAGCAGGTCGATGAGCAGAATGAGATGGCCGGTGGAGGAAACGGGCAGGAATTCGGTAAGGCCCTCGACCAGCCCCAGGAGGGCGGCCTGCGCCACGCTGATGATGTCCATGAATATCCGGCTTGCTGCGATTGCGAAGGTTGGGCTCAGGCTTAATGTCTTAGGGGCACATTGTCACGGCTCTTACCCGCATTATCGGAGAAACATTTCTGAGACCTTGCCGTTGGTTCGGTGCAGCGCGACGACCTCGATCGCTGCGGAAGCGACGATTGCCAACAAGGAAAGGATCACGTCATGGCGAACCAGCAGAACCCCGAAAATCCGCGCGCGGCGCAGCAGAACCAGCAGAATCCCAGCGAACGCGAGCGCCAGGACAAGAGCAAACAGGGCCAGCAGCAGCAAGGCACGCCCGGCCAGCCGCGCCAGCCTGGCCAGAACCCGGATGCCGACCGTCAGCGTCAGCAATCCCAGGGCGGCGACGAGCGCGACATGGTCGGCAAGGATACGGATGGCGACGGCAAGGTCGTCCAGCCGGGCCAGAAGCCGGGCCAGAGCCACGGCACGGGGATCAAGCCGGATCAGAAACGCTGACCCGTCTCGAATCCCGGGAAAGAGGAACCCGCGCCTAGCCCAGGGCGCGGGCTTTTTTCGCCTATTGCGCCCGCATCCAGGCCGCAACCGGCTCCCACACCGACGGCGCGGCGTGGCGGCCGACCATCATGCCGATATGGCCGGCATTGGGAACCATCTCCTCGACAAGCCGCAACCGCTTGCCGAGTGCCCGCGAACTGCCCGGCGGCACGATGCGGTCGGCGCTGGGAATGACATTGAGCACCCGCCGCTCGAGGCCCGCCGGATCGACCGCCTGGCCGGCGATCTTCCAGCTCAGATTCTGCGGCGCGTTCTCGCCGTACCAGCCGATAAGGCATTCGCGCGCCACAGGGGCAGCGAGGCTGATCCCGTCATTGAGCCAGTCTTCCAGCGCCACGAAGCGCCGCGCGGCCGGGCTGTCCGGGTCGAGCGTGCCGAAATACTGGAACTTCTTGAGGACCTGAAACGGGTCGAGGCCGGAGAAGAAGGCCTGCAGCATATCGACCGGCAGTTCGCCGAGTATCTGCAGGACCGGTTCCAGCTGCCGCCCGATCTGCCCCATCATCTGCGCATGCGGGGCGTTCTCGGCGTGAAAATCCCAGGGTGTCGCGAGGCAGACGAGGCCGGCGATGTCCGCCTGCCGGCGCAAAGCGAGGCCGAGTGCCAGATTGCCGCCCATGCAGTAGCCGACCAGGTAGACCGGCCCGCCCGGTTCGCGCTTCACCGCGTCCAGCGCCTTGTCGAGGCGACCGGCAATGTAGTCGGTCAAGGTGAAGCCGCGCTCCAGATAGCCCGGGCCGTCCCAATCGACGACGAAGGGATCGAAGCCATGGGCATCGAGCCAGCGCAGGAAGGACGCGTCCTTCTCCAGATCGAGCACATAAAAGCGGTTCACCAGCGACGGGATGACCAGCACGCGCGGCCGGCGCGGATCCTTTCCGGCCGGCTCGGCCATGCGGTAGTCGCGCAGCTTGGTCGTTCCTTCGTCCCACAGGACCGGCGCCGGTTCGGCCGTCCGGGTATAGGCATGCTTGCGATAGGCCTCGATGCCGGTGAGCAGCTGGCCGAAGCGGCGGCGCCCTTCAGCTTGCAGCGCCGTCATCAGCGCCGCCGGATCCGCCCGGCCGATCCGGGGCCCGAGTTCGGCGAGGCTTTGCTGCAGCTGCCTTAGGCTTGGCGGGGGGCTTTCGCCTTGATTTCGGGCCGGGTTGTTCCGCCAGCTGTTCAAGGCGGCGTTCAATGCCGGCAAGGCGGCGGCTGAGTTCGTCCAGGTCGCCGCCGCGAGGCTCAGGTGCTGCGGCAGCGGCCGCGGACCCAGGCGGTGTGGCCTTTTGCCGTTCGGGTGCGGGCTCTCCGTTTGCACGTGTCTCTCCCTTCCACCAATCCTGCGCCATCCAGCTTTGCGTCATCCTGGCCCAGGCCCTGGTCAGATCCTCGCCCGAAGTCCCGCCCTGGCCGCCCATCTGGCCCAATTGGCTCAGCCACATGCCGGGAAGGGGCATCGCCGCCATCAGGCGGGCAGCCTGGGCGGCGAGGTCCGGATTGGCGGCAACGGCCGTCAGCTGGTCCTGCCACAGATCCAGCAGGCGCCGCGCCAGCTCTTCCAGTTCTGGGGCGCCCGCCCCAGTGCCTGCCTCGCCCCCGCCCGCCTGCTTTCCCGTTTCATCAGTCATTTAGCGACTATAGCCCGGCGGGCAAGGGGAGGGAACCCGGGCTTTGCTGCACTGCCTCAAGACCGGCATCCATGGCGGTTTCGCGTTGCAGCGACCGCATTGCCATATGCCCCCGCTCTAGTGCTATGCTGCGTTCAGGCGGCGGGAATTCTTTCCGATCACCTTGCTGCAATGCGCCGGACGCGGCGCCAAAAAGTCAGTGCAAAGGGTTTTACCGCAGGGGAGTAGATGATGGCTTTGCCAGGTGACCAGAACAAAGGCGACCAAGCCAAGTCCGGCGACAAGCAGGCGCCCGTCCGCATCAAGAAATACGCCAACCGCCGTCTCTACAACACGGCGACCAGTTCCTATGTGACGCTCGACTATCTCGCCCAGATGGTGCGCGAAGGTCTGGACTTCACGGTCGAGGACGCCAAATCGGGCGAGGACATCACCCGCTCGGTGCTGACCCAGATCATCGTCGAAGAGGAATCGAAAGGGCAGAACATGCTGCCCATCAATTTCCTGCGCCAGCTCATCAGCCTCTATGGCGACAATCTCCAGTTCCTGGTGCCGGGCTATCTGGAAAAGAGCATGGAGAGCTTCGCCACCAACCAGGAGCAGATCCGCCAGTACATGAAGGATAACTTCGCCAACGTCCTGCCGCTCGACCGGCTCGAAGAGATGTCGAAGCAGAACATGGCCTTCTTCCAGCAGGCAATGAGCATGTGGAACCCCTTCAAGGTCGGCTCGACCGGTCCGTCGGCCCCGGGCGCCGAACCCAAGCCGGAAGCGCCGGCCGCGCGCGGCGAAGAACTCTCCGACCTCAAGGCCCAGATGCAGGCCCTGCAGCGCCAGCTGGAACAGCTGACCAAGTCGGGGCAGAAGGCGGATTGAGAGCCAGGTCGTTTTCGACACTCGTATCGTCATGCCCGGGGATGACGAGAAGAGTGAATAGTCCATCGCAAAAGGCTTTAAGAAGATATGCGCGCGAAGATCAACGGGACTGAGCTTTTCATCGCGGCGACCGGCCCGGAAGATAAGCCGGCCCTCATCCTCAATCACTCGCTGGCCACCAGCCATGAGATGTGGGGCCTGCAATTGCCGGTCTTCGCGCGCCATTTCCGTGTCGTCGCCTTCGACATGCGCGGCCACGGCGCCAGCGCGGCACCCAAGGCCGCCTATACGCTCGACCAGCTGGCCGACGATGTCGTCGGTGTCGCCGATCACCTGGGGTTGAAGCGGTTCAGCTTCATCGGCCTTTCCATCGGCGGCATGATCGGGCAGACGCTCGGCTTCCGTCATGGCGCGCGGCTCGAGAAACTCATCCTCTCCAGCACGCTCATGGGCTCGGTCGGCGCCGAAGGTGCCAAGGCCTGGGACGAGCGCAATGCGCTGGTGAAGGAGAAGGGGGTCGCGAACCAGATCGACGGCACCATGGCGCGCTGGCTCTCGGCCGATTTCCAGAAACATGCGCCGCGGACGTCGCAATGGATCCGCGACCTCATCGCAGCCACGCCGGCCGACGGCTATGCCGGCTGCGGCGAGGCGATCAAGGGCATGAAGCTGACCGCCGACAAGATCGCCACCATCAAGACCCCGACCCTGGTCATCGCCGGCGAAAAGGATCCGGGGGCGACACCCGCCATGGGCGCCGAGATCGCGGCGGCGATACCGGGTGCCAAGTCTTATGTCATTCCGGGCGGTTATCATCTCTGCAATGTCGAATTCCCGCATCTCTTCACCGAGCATGCGCTGAGCTTCCTGCTCGGAAAAGGCAATGGCTGACGGGGCGCGGAGCCCCGTGACTTCCCGACCAGCAGCATCGCCCGACAGCAATCTGCTGCGCGGCGTGCCTGCGCTCTTCGTGCTGCTTTGGGCGACGGGCTTCATGGTGGCGAAATACGCCATCCCCTATGCGGCACCCTTCACGATCCTCACCATGCGCTTCGCGCTCGCGAGCACCATGATGGCGGTGATCGGCCTCATCTTCGGCGCGCGCTGGCCGCGAACGCTGCGCGAGATCGGCCATATCGCGGTCACCGGCATCCTGCTGCAGGCAGTCTATCTCGGCGGCTGTTATGCGGCGATCTATGCGGGCCTTCCTTCCGGCATGGTGGCGCTGATCGCCGGACTGCAGCCGATCGTGACGGCGGCGCTGGCGGGGCCTTTGCTCGGCGAAAGATTGCGTGCGCTGCAATGGCTGGGCGCCGGCCTCGGCTTCGTCGGGCTCACCATGGTCATCTGGCACCGGCTCGTCTTCGACGGCGGCCATCTCTGGGCGCTGTTCTTTGCCTTCGTGCAATTGGCGGGAATCACCGCGGCGACGCTCTATCAGAAACGGTTCAGTCCCAATGCCGATCTGAAGGCGGGTGCCGCCATCCAATATGCCGCCGCGACACTCGTGCTGCTGCCGGTCATGCTGTTCATCGGCGTCGGCGAGATCGACTGGCAGCCGCAGTTCATCATCGCCATGGGCTGGATCGTCGTCGTGCTGTCCGGCATCTCGATCGCGCTCCTCACCTGGATGATTCAGCGCGGTGCCGCGTCGAAGGTTGCCAGCCTTTTCTATCTCACGCCGCCGGTCGCCGCTCTGGGCGGCTATTTCATGTTCGATGAGCGGTTGGATACGCTGGCTTTCTGCGGCATGGGTGTGGTGGCACTGGGCGTCTTTCTGGTCAATCGTAACGATCGTGGGCGCAACGATCGCGGGCGCAAATGACCGAAAGCGAGATGATCGAACGGCGCCGCTATCGCCCCGAACCGGGGCAGGAACTGCGCGTCTTCGCCTATGGCTCGCTGATGTGGCGGCCGGATTTTCCCTTCATCGATATCCAGCCCGCGACGCTCCATGGCTATCACCGTGCCTTCTGCATCACCTCGACGCATTATCGCGGTTCCGATACGCATCCCGGCCTGGTGCTGGGGCTCGATCGCGGCGGGCAATGCCTGGGCCGCGTCTATCGCGTGGCACCGGAAGATGCCGAAGCGACCGCCGATTATCTGCATCGGCGTGAAATGATCACCGGCGTCTACATTCCGCGTTTGCTCAAGGTGCGCCTGCCCGACGACAGCGATGTGACAGCGCTGTCTTATGTGGCCGACCGCAAGCATCCGCAATATGCCGGCAAGCTTTCGGCGGAAGAGGTGGCCGCGCGAATCCGCGATGCCGTCGGCATCGCCGGTCCCAATGTCGAATATCTGCGCAATACGGTGCAGCATCTCGACGAAATGGGCATCGGCGATTGTGCGCTGCACAGTATTTTACGCATGCTCAACGGACCTAAAGCGGCTACATAGAGGCCCATCCTAAACCGATGCAGGGTCATCATGGGGCCGTTCGAACATCCGGATAATTCCTATTACGCCGCGACAGCCAATCCGTTTCAGCGTCTCGAACCGCTGTCTGGCAATGTGTCCGCGGACGTCTGCGTCGTCGGCGGCGGCTTTACCGGCCTGTCGGCGGCCCTGCATCTGGCCGAACGCGGCTACAAGGTCGTGCTGCTGGAACAGGCGCGCATCGGCTGGGGTGCATCGGGCCGCAATGGCGGCCAGATCAATCTCGGCCTGCGCAAGGGACCGGAGGAGCTGATCGCCGCCTTCGGCGAGACGCGCGCCAGGCAGCTCTTCAGCATGAGCGAGGAAGCACGACAGATCATCGTCGATCGCGTGGCCAAACACGACATTGCCTGCGACCTGAAACCAGGCACGCTCCATGTCGCCAGCAAGCCCGGCGACTGGAAGTGGATGGAAGACGAGGTTGCCTGCCTTGAGCGTGCCTATGGCTATAAGGGTGCCAAGTTCCTCGACAAGCAGCAGACCCGCGCGGAACTCGGTTCCGATATCTTCCATGCCGGCGTGCGCGATACGGGCGGCGGCCATCTGCATCCATTGAACTATGCGCAGGGCCTGGCCCAGGCGGCGATCGCCGCCGGCGCCATCCTGCATGAGCAAAGCCATGTCGTCCGCATCGAGAAGGGGGCGACGAACCGGGTCGTCACCACGGGCGGAGAAGTGAACGCCACCTATGTCGTGCTCGGCTGCAATGCCTATCTTGGCGATCTCGAACCGCGCATCGCCGGCAAGATCATGCCGATCGCCAATTTCATCGTCGGCACGGAGCCGCTGTCGGATAACGAGGCGCGCGACGCGATCACCCACGATGTCTGCGTCTGCGACACAAAATTCGTGGTGAGCTATTGGCGCCTCTCCGCCGACCGCCGCATCCTGTTCGGCGGCGGCGAGCGCTACAACACACATCCGCCGGCCGATATCGGCGCTTTCGTGCAACCCTATCTCGCCCGCGTCTATCCGCAATATGCGCATAAGCGCATCGATTACGGCTGGGGCGGCATGCTGGCCATCACGGCCTCGCGCCTGCCGCAGCTGGGGCGCATGGGCAATCTCTTCTTCGCCCATGGCTATTCGGGGCAGGGCGTTGCCACCACGGGTCTCGCCGGCAAGCTCATCGCCGAAGCCGTGGCCGGCACCGCCGAACGCTTCGACGTCTTCGCTGCCATCCGCCACCAGACCTTCCCCGGCGGCACGCTGCTGCGCCACCCGCTTCTGGTTGCGGCGATGCTGTGGTATGCGCTCCGGGACCGGCTCTGACGCGCCGTCAGCGCTTTTGGCTTCTGCCTGCCGACCTTCCTCGGCTGGGTGGGGAGAGGGCCGGGCTGGGTGTCCCTTGCGGCGGCGACATAGCCGGCCGTGTCGCGGGCCTGCGCGGAATTGCCGCGCGCTCCGGCGCCACATTGCTGCATCGCGAAGGCGGCCGGGAGGATACTAATATTCGACTGGCTGGTTTCATCAGCCGGGCCACCCTGGTCTTCCGCCCGCTCGACTGCATCAGCCACGACGCCATGTATTTCCTCAAGCATCTCAGCCGCCAAGCCGGCAACCCCCATGGGCCGCTGCGCACTTCCGGCCCTCCTTCCTTCCTCGCCGCCCCGCGCGGCGTAGATCTCTCCAGGATCGACGCGGCTTTCTGACCGCGCCGCGTCCTGCCATCTCTCCTCACTCTCAACATGAAAGATCGACCATGTCGAACGCGCTCAAATTCTACATCGACGGTGAATGGGTGAATCCGGTGAAGCCGGCGACACTCGATGTCATCAATCCGGCGACCGAGGAAGCCTATGTGAAAATTTCGGTCGGCACGGCCGCCGATGTCGACCGGGCCGTCGCCGCCGCCAAGGCCGCGTTCCCGAAATTCGCCGCAACCAGCAAGGCCGAACGTCTCAAGCTGCTGAGACGCATTCTGGGAATCTATAACGAGCGTTCCGAGGATATCGCGCGCGCTGTCTCCGACGAGATGGGGGCGCCGATGTCCTGGGCGCGCGATGCGCAGACCTGGGCCGGCCGCGTTCATCTCGAGGCCACCATCAAATCGCTGGAGGATTTCGAGTTCGAGCATCAGCGCGGCGCCACGCGCATCGTCAAGGAGCCGATTGGCGTTGCGGCCCTCATCACGCCGTGGAACTGGCCGCTCAATCAGATCGTCTGCAAGGTGGCGCCGGCCATCGCCGCCGGCTGCACCATGGTGCTGAAGCCCAGCGAGATAGCACCCATCAGCGGCATCGTCTTTTCCGAGATCATGCACGCCGCCGGCACGCCGGCCGGCGTCTACAACATGGTCAATGGCGACGGTCCCTCGGTCGGCCAGGTGATGGCGGGGCACAGGGATGTCGACATGGTGTCCTTCACCGGTTCGACCTGCGCCGGCATCATCGTCGCCAAGACCGCGGCCGACACGGTGAAGCGCGTGGCGCAGGAACTGGGCGGCAAGTCGCCCAACATCATCCTGCCCGATGCCGATTTCGAGCTTGCCGTGAAGAAGGGAGTCGAAGGTTGCTTCGGCAATACCGGCCAGTCCTGCGATGCGCCCACCCGCATGCTGGTCCCGCGCGCCCGCCACGAGGAGGCGCTGGCCATCGCCAAGATCGCGGCCGAGGCCCACAAGGTCGGCGATCCGAAAGCCGCCGACACGGTGCTGGGTCCCTTGGTCAGCGAGCTGCAGTTCAACAAGGTGCAGCGCCTGATCGAAGCCGGCATCAAGGAAGGGGCCACGCTGGTTGCCGGCGGCACTGGTCGCCCGGAAGGCCTCAATCGCGGCTATTATGTGCGCCCGACCGTGTTCGGCCATGTGACGCCGGAGATGACCATCGCGCGCGAGGAGATCTTCGGCCCCGTGCTTTCCATCCTGTCCTATGACAGCGAGGCGCAAGCGGTCGCGATCGCCAACGACACGGTCTATGGCCTTGCCGCCTACGTTCAGTCGAAGGATTTGAGCCATGCCCGCGCGGTGGCGCGGCAGCTGCGTGCGGGTCAGGTCAATATCAACTATCCGGATTGGGACACGTTTGCGCCCTTCGGCGGCTACAAGCAGTCCGGCAACGGCCGCGAATATGCCGATTGGGCGATCCATGATTTCCTCGAAGTGAAAGGCATCATCGGCTACGGAAAACCCTAAAACGTCTGTCTGTCTCTTTCGTCATGCCCGGGGATGACGGTTTGGATCGTGGGCCGATCCCCGGTTCGTCACATGGCGGTCATGATATTTCGGGACTTTGGCGGTGGCATGGAATGCTGTATTCCACTGCCATTCGCCAAAGTGACCATCAAAGTGACCACCAAAGTGATCTGAGGAAAGCGCTGTCATGCCCAACAATCTGAAGTTCTACATCAACGGCATCTGGGTCGATCCGGTGAAGCCGGCGACCATCGACGTCATCAACCCCGCGACCGAGGAGGCCTTCACCAGGATCTCCATGGGCAGTGCCGCCGATGTCGACCGGGCCGTCGCCGCCGCCAAGGCAGCCTTTCCCAAATTCTCCCAGACCAGCAAGGCCGAGCGCGTGGCGCTCCTGAAGCGCATCCTCGCCGAATACAATAACCGCTATGAGGACATCGCCCAGGCGGTCTCCGCCGAAATGGGCGCACCGCTCGCCATGGCGCGGGATTCGCAGGCCGCCACGGGCAAGATCCATCTCGAGACCACCATCAAGGCTCTGGAGGATTTCGCGTTCGAGGAACAGCGCGGCGACACGCGCGTGGTGCGCGAAGGGATCGGCGTCGTGGGTCTCATCACGCCGTGGAACTGGCCCTTGAACCAGATCGTCTGCAAGGTGGCGCCCGCCATCGCCGCCGGCTGCACCATGGTGCTGAAGCCCAGCGAAGTGGCGCCGATCAACGCCATCATCTTTGCCGAGGTGATGCATGCGGCGGGCGTTCCCGCCGGCGTCTTCAACCTGGTGAATGGCGACGGCCCGTCGGTCGGCCAGGTCATCGCCGCGCACAAGGATGTCGACATGGTGTCCTTCACCGGTTCGACCCGCGCCGGCATCATCGTCGCCAAGACCGCGGCCGACACCGTGAAGCGCGTCAGCCAAGAACTGGGCGGGAAGTCGCCCAACATCATCCTGCCCGACGCCGATTTCGAGACCGCCGTTTATAAGGGCATCCAGGGCTGCTTCGGCAATAGCGGCCAGTCCTGCAACGCGCCGACGCGCATGCTGGTGCCGGCCGCCCGCCATGACGAAGCACTCTCCGTCGCCATGAAGGCCGCCGAGGCGCACAAGGTCGGCGATCCGAAATCGGCCGACACGGTGCTGGGCCCGGTGGTGAGCGAGGCGCAGTTCAACAAGATCCAGGGCCTCATCGAGACCGGCATCAAGGAAGGTGCCACGCTGGTCGCCGGCGGCACCGGCCGGCCGGAAGGCCTCAACCGCGGCTATTACATCCGCCCGACTGTCTTCGGCCATGTGACGCCCGACATGACCGTCGCGCGCGAGGAAATCTTCGGACCGGTGATCGCCATCATGTCCTACGACAATGAGGAACAGGCGATCGAAATCGCCAACGACACGGTCTATGGGCTCGCAGCCTACGTCCAGTCGAAGGATCTCGCTCATGCCCGCAAGGTCGCGCGGCAATTGCGCGCCGGCCAGGTCAAGATCAACTATCCGGCCTGGGACACCTTCGCCCCCTTCGGCGGCTACAAGCAGTCCGGCAACGGCCGTGAATACGCCGATTTCGGCATCCACGATTTCCTCGAAATCAAGGGCATCTGCGGCTACGGCGCGGCGTGACCCGCGCGGCGTTGGCGTTCCGCCCGGCCCCGGGTTATTGTCGCCTTCCAACATGAGGAAAGCGGCATGAAAATTCTGATCCTGGGCGCCGGGGGCGTTGGCGGCTATTTCGGTGGGCGGCTTATCGAAGCCGGCGGCGACGTCACCTTCCAGGTGCGCCCGGCCCGGGCCCGCAACCTTGCCGCCAATGGACTCGTCATCAAGAGCGCGCTCGGCGATGCCAAGCTCCCCGTGAGGACCATCGAGGATGCGCAAGGGGCCGGCCCCTTCGACCTCGTCATCGTCAGTTGCAAGGCCTATGACCTCGCCCCCGCCATCGAAGCGATCGCCCCCCATGTGGCGGCGGGCGCCATCGTCCTGCCGCTTCTCAACGGCATGCGCCATCACGACGATCTGCGCGCGCGCTTCGGTGCCGAGCAGACCATCGGCGGCATGTGCCAGATCGAGACGACACTGTCGCCCGCAGGCGAGATTCTGCACAAGAGCGAGTTCGCGCGGATGGTCTTCGGTCCGTTCGAGGAATATCCGCCGACCCCGCGCGCGCAAGCCGTCGTCAGCGACCTCGCCACGCTCTGCGGCAGCGCCAATTTCTCCGCCAGGCTGCTCGATCCCGTCGACCAGGCCCTGTGGGATAAGTGGGTCATGATCGGCACTTTGGGCGGCATCACCTGCCTGATGCGCGGCGCCACCGGCGATGTGATGGCGGCGAAGGAGGGGCGCGAGCTCATCGAGGAACTGCTGCAGGAAGCGATCTCGGTCGCCACCGAAAACGGCTATCCGCCCAGCGCCGACTATCTCGTCAATGCCAGGAAGCTCCTGATGGCGCCCGGCTCCACCTTCATGGCCTCGATGCTGCGCGACATCGAGAAGGGCGGCGCCATCGAGGCCGACCATATCATCGGCGACATGTACCGCCGCGCCCACGAATTCGGCCACGACGCCAATGTCCTGCGCATGGTCTATTGCCATCTGCAGGCCTATGAAGCACGGAGGGCGCGGGGCGGCCTCTGAACCGACAGCCCCCGCTCCCCAACGTGGGAGAGGGTTAGGAAGAGGGGGCGCTTCGCGGAAACAAAAAGGCCGGGCATCACTGCCCGGCCTTTCCGCATTCAGTCGAAAGGATCTTACGCCGCCAAGGTGCCGTTGAGGCCCTTCACGAAGATCGACCCCAGCTCGCTGGCGCCGACCTTGATCGGGTTGCCGCCGGCGGAGGGGTCTTCGGCCGCCATCTTGGCTACTTCGTCGACGCGCTTGTCGTCGACGCCGATCTCCTTCAGCGTATGCGGAATGCCGATATCCTTGCGCAAAGCGAGGATCCATTTCTGCACGGCATCGAAGCCCGGATTGGCCAGGTCGAGGAAACGGGCGAGGCGCGTCATGCGTTCGTCGATGGCCTTGCGGTTGAACTCCAGCACATAGGGCATCACCACGGCATTGGTGAGGCCGTGATGCGTGTTGTACAACGCACCCAGCGGATGGCTGATGGCATGCATGCCGCCAAGGCCCTTCTGGAAGGCGGTGGCGCCCATGGTCGCGGCGATCATCATGTTGGCGCGTGCGGCGAGGTTCTTGCCGTCCTTCACCGCGGCCGGCAGGTTCTCCTGCACCAGGCGCATGCCCTCGAGCGCGATGCCGTCGGCCATCGGGTGAAAGCCCGGGGCGCAATAGGCTTCGAGGCAATGCGACAGCGCGTCCATGCCGGTGGCGGCGGTGACATGCGGCGGCAGGCCCACGGTCAGTTCCGGATCGTCGATGACGACGGTCGGCATCATCTTCGGGTGGAAGATGATCTTCTTGGTGTGCGTGGTCTCGTCGGTGATGACGCCGGCGCGGCCCACTTCGGAGCCCGTGCCCGAGGTGGTCGGCACGGCGATGATCGGCGCGATGCCGTCCGGATTGGCGCGGGTCCACCAATCGCCGATATCCTCGAAATCCCAGATCGGGCGGGTCTGGCCGGTCATGAAGGCGATGACCTTGGCGGCGTCCAGGGCCGAGCCGCCGCCGAAGGCGATGACGCCGTCGTGGCGGCCGGCGCGATAGACCTTGAGGCCGTCCTCGACATTCTTGGCAATCGGGTTGCCCTGGATTTCCGAGAACAGGCCGGTGGGAATGCCGGCGGCCTCGTTACCGGCGATCGCTTCCTTGATCATCGGCAAATTGGCAAGGCCCGGATCGGTCACCAGCAGGGGCCGTTTCAGGCCGACCGCCTTGCAATGGTCGGGCAATTCCTTGATACGGCCGCAGCCGAATTTGACCGAGGTGGGATAGTTCCAATTGCCCCGAAGAGCGGCAGCGTCCTGGCTCATGGCCTGTGCGATCCTTGGCTGGTGTTGGCGACATTGAATCGGGCGGCATTCTAGCCTTGTTTCCCTGCAGGAAAAGGGGGAATAGCAGCCGCGAATGGGGGAACGGCCATGCTTCCCGGCGATGGCTTCGCAGACGCAAAAAACGCCTATCTGCGAAGCGGTTGCCGTCGCTTCCATTCATCCATGCCAATCCCAACCCGTTATTCGCCTGCCACCTTGTTGCGCTCCCCCAGCATCACGATGGCACTCGATGCCACGATGAGGACCGCGCCGACGATGCCGGTATGGGTCGGCAGGTCCCGCCAGACGAGATAGCCGAGGATCACCGACCAGACGAGGGCGGTATATTCCGTGGGTGCGATCACGGAGGCCGGCGCATGGCGGAAGCTTTCGTAAAGCAGGTACTGGCCCGATCCGCTGAGCAGGCCCAGGCCCACCATCAGGCCGAGGTCGAATAGATCCGGGCTGTGCCACAGCCAGGGCATGGCGGCGCCGCACAGCAGGGCAAAACCGCCATTGGTGAAGATCATCTGATTGATGGTCGGCTCCACATGCATGATCTTGCGCACGAGGATCGTGGCGAAGGCCCAGAAAGTGGCGGCCACCAGCACCAGCAGCGCCGGCCACAATTCCGGCCGGCCGCCGGGGTTGGCGGCAATGGCGACGCCGATGAACCCGACGATGACCGAGGCCCAGCGCCAGACATTGACCTTCTCCCGCAGGAACAGGATCGACATCACCGTGACGATGACGGGGGCGGCATAATAGAGCGTCACCAGATCGGGGAGCGCCAGGTGTTTGGCCGCTGTGAAATAGCAGAGCCATGCCGCCAGCAGCAGCGCCGCGCGCAAGGTGAGCCCGCCTTTGTTGCGGCTGCGCGCCACCGCCAGCAAGCCGCTTCTGCCGCCGACGCTGAAACTGATGATCGAGATGGTGAGCGAACGCACGAACAGGATCTGGAAGATCGCGTAATCATGCATCACCAGCCATTTGACGATGGCGTCCTGGCCGGAAAAGATGCCATAGCCCAGGATGGCCAGCGCCACGCCCCATTGCGTGTTCTCGGTAATCTTGGTGTTGGTGGCGAGGGTCAAGATGGAACTCGTATGCATTGGGCCCGTCCAGGATGGCCCGCCGCCGCGTCCCTTGTCGAGGCCGCCGGACATGCACGGCTCACATGGCGGCGATGCACGTTGACGCGGTGACTGGTTACACGCGCCCGGCGAGGCGTAATCCGTCGCGCATGTTGAGCGCCATGAGGCTGAGATTGACGGCGCCGGCCAGCAGTTCCACCGCCTGCACGGCATAGAAAACACCGCCGAACTGCAATTGCGCTGCCAGATGGGCCAGATAGAAGGCGGCTGGCATCAGGACGAGCAGGCCGTTGGCGGCGATGATCTTCATGCGTGATTGTTTGGCCGCAATCCGCGCATCGCCGGACTTGCCGGCCATTCTGGCGCCCGAGGCCCCAGTGAAGGCGAGGGCAGGGACCAGCAGGATGAAGCCCCAGGGAATCGTGATCTTGACCGCGACGATGGCGGCCACCGTCCCAAACAGTTCCGTTCCCAGCGTGGACAGCCAGAATGTCAGGATGATGGCAAAGCCGAGACAGCCGGCAATGGGGTGCATGCGCTTAAGCATCGTCCGTCTCCGCTGCCGCTTCCAACTGTTCGCGGATGCGGCGCAGCACGGCATGGGCTGCATCCAGTTGCCTGACGCTCAAGCCCCGCGCCAGATTCGTGGCCCAGGGCCGGTGCCGCCTGATGGCGCCGGCATAGGCCGCCTCGCCCTGCGGCGTCAGTTCCACCAGCTTGGCACGCCGGTGATGCGGGTTGGGCGCAAAGCGCACCAGCCCCTCCGCCGCCATCTCGTTGACGGTCCGCTGCACCGCCTGGCGCGTCAGGCCCATATTGCGCGCGATGTGTGCGACCGGCAGCGCCGGAGCGTTCAAGGCGATGGCACCCAGCACCTGCCAGCGCGCGGAGGTGAGGCCGATCCCCGCCACCAGAACGTCGCCGGCCGCCAGCAGTCGGCCGTTCAGGCGGAACGTCTCCAGCATCAGCTCGGTGATGGCGTCGAGGGCTGTATGTCTCATGGCAATAAACTGCCATATTGACAATATATTGTCAATATTGTTGCCGTCGCTTTCAAGCTGGGTGTTCCGTGCTATCTTCCTGACATTGGTTCGAAAGAAGCGGGAAGGGAGGCTTCAATGCATGAAGGTGGCTGCGAATGCGGGGCTTTGCGTTACCGCGTGACGGGGGAGGCGTTCGGCACCGGCTATTGTCATTGCCGCATCTGCCAGCGTACCAGCGGTGCCCCCGCGCAGGCCTTTGCGCGCATACATGCCGACCAGTTCGCCTACACCAAGGGCGAGCCCGTCGTCTTCAATTCCAGCGAGCATGGCCAGCGCGAATTCTGTGCCGTGTGTGGCAGCCAGTTGCTCTATCGGGGGCGGCAGGGGCCTTTCGATGTCGCCTTCAACACGCCGACGCTCGACGACCCTTCAGCCTTTCCGCCGCGCGAGCATGTCTGGTGCCGCAGCCGCCTGCCCTGGTTCGACACCGCCGACACATTGCCGCGCCAGGACTAGAATCTCCGCGTCGAGGAAATCGAGGAACGCCCGCACTGCCGGCAGCTGGCTGCGGCACGAGGCGAAGACGGCGTGGAATGGTCGCCCATCTGCCGCCCCTACAGTCCCAGACCGAGACCCAGGCTCGTATCCAGCCGCTTTGCAATGAAGACGGCGTAGTTGCGATAGCCGAGATAGTTGGGATGGAAGATGCCGGACGGGATGCCGCCGAAGGCCTTGGTCTTCGAGACCGCATCCAGTCGTGGTTCGATCTTCGCCGTCTCGGCGGCATCGAACAGCCGCTTGACGGCAGGGTCGCTTACCATGGCATCGCTGCCGGTCTTGCGGTCGAGCCCGCCGACATCGGCGGCAGTGAGCGTGACTTCAGGGATGGTCCCCTGGAAGGCATTCGTATCGCTGAAATTCAATGTGAAAGGTGTCAAGCGCGCGCAATAGCCATTGCCGAGGGAAGCGCCGATAAAGCCAGTGCGCACGGTATGGGCGTCACTATTTCCCAAGGTCAGCCAGCCATGCTGCTTGGCTGCGCGATGCACCGCCTTGATGAGCGCATCGAAGACATGGTCGTGAGCGAATGCGGCTTCTGCCCGACGAATGCCGTCCATGCCTTTGACCATGGCCAGCATCGGTATCGATCGCCGCTGTCCCTGTCCCAGCAAGGAACGAATGGTCTTGCGCAGCAGGCTATGCTCGTCGAAGCAGATATCCTCCTTATCGCCGGCGGAAAACCCACTCGACATGACGTCGGGATATTCCATGATTACCAAGGTCTTGGCTTTGATGCCGAGCGCCTTCACCCTGTTGGCAACGAGATCGTTGAGGAAAGGCAGAACCTCGATAGCGGTGTCGACGGCCTTACGCACGGCGGCGATTGCTTCTTCCACGTTGCGATTGTCATTCTCCATGTTGCGGATGACACCGCCGAAGCCGATATCGTTGCCTCCGGTCGACAAGATCAGTGCATCCGGTTGGCGCGCGTAATTGCCGCGGCATCGGCGGGCCGCGGCATCCCAATCGCTGCAAAGGTTGCGGGCGAGATTCTCGACCTGTGGCGGCAGCGGAGTAGCCAGCACTTTTTCATCCAGGCGCGCGGCTTGCGGGACCGGGCCTTTGTCATTGGCTTTCTTGATCTGGCTCGGTACCTCACGCCCGATATAGCCGGTGAGAATTCCGTCGAAGACGGCCGCGCCCGAACAGGCATAGCTGATGAAGCTGTAGCTGGCGTGCTGCGGCCTCTTCGCCGCATGCTGGGCATCGACCAATGCCGCAACCGCCAACGCCGAGCCTGAGAAGAGAGATCGATGGCAACGCTGATCCCACCAATGTGCCGGCAAGACGCGTTTTTGGGCGAAATAGTTTCTCAGACTATATTCCCATTGCGCGGCCTCGCCGAAATGAGTGCGCGCAGCGCGTGGCTCGTCCGGTGCACCTTCACCGGCACCGAATGAGTCGCCCAATGTCACGATCAGGTAATCGCGCGGCTCAATGATGGCGCTGATTGTCTGCGTTGTGCTGCCGGTGCGGATGTCGACCGAAATCTCGTTCTTGGACAGCGCGGTGTCCAGCCTCAGGCTGCCATCGGCGGCGCGCGGGCAGGGCATGTTGCCGGCAGGCGGTTGCGAGTCCGGCTGGCCGGCTGCTTTGAGCGTCGTGCCGATGGGGGTGTGCCAGGTACACGTTGCCCCTGCCGGTACGGCACCGGTCAAATAGAGATCCACCGCGAATGTGGGCTGTTGGAGCCAGGTCGGGTCGTAGTCGTGGGTTTCAGGCCGGTAGTAGGTTTGGGTCAGATAATTTCCCAATTCGCCGCGCGTTTGTGCCGACTCGCTGCCATAAACGAAATAGCGCTTACTGAAGATTGTCGAGACGAAGCTGTCGAAATCCTTGCGCCGCGTCATCGCCATGACCGTGCGCGCCAAATCCATGTAGCGGTCGGCGCCCTCCTGCGTCCTGAACAGGCGCAGCGGCTGCGGGATGGACCATTCGATGGCCGGCGCGTCGGCATGAGCGAAGCTGGGCAAGCCGGTAAGTGCCGCGAAGAATCCTGCGGCCAAGCCGGTCGCTCGCTTTGTCCGGGAAAAGCCACGCTGAGTGCGCGACGAAGATGTCGGCCCGTCGAATAGCATTCCAGCCCTCCAATAAGCAGAGCGATGCCGGATCAATTGTCAGTCGGAATTCGACGATATACTACAATCTTTGGGCGTAGGCGGCAATAAGGATTTTCGCTTTTATTGCGGTGCCATCAATCCCATTCCCCGGTCGCGCGCCGCTCGTTCCATACCTTCATGACGCCCCAGCCGCCGGCCGGCGCGGTGGCCGGCATGGATGGCATGGGCGATGAGGCCCGGCGCTTCAGCGTCGCCGATGCGGGTGATGCTTTTGAAGGCCGCATCATTCTTTAGGGCGTCGAACAGGGTGGTGTTGGGCTCGCGCGATGTCACCGGAACCAGCGCCGCCACGGCGAGGCTCGCCAGTGCGCCGCCATAGACGCAGCCGAGGTCGAGCTTGCCGGACGAGAAGGCCAGCAGCGATTTGTTGAAATGGCAGGCGATGCCCTGCGCCAGCACATGCGCGTGGATCGCGGCCTGGTCGCCTGTATAGCTGGCCCAGGGTGCGACCACGCCGGCACTGGTGACCAGATGCACCGCGCAACCGGCGTTGCGCAGCTTGTCTGCAAGGCTCGGGCCCAGGTAGAAGCCGTCATCGTCGTAGACTGCGACCGGACCCGCAGGCACATGGCCGCGCATGATGTCTTCAGGAGCGATGATGGCGGGATCGCGCGGGTCCAGCGTCGGCGCCTGCGTCGCTCTTCCCGTCCCGTCCTTGCGCCACGTGCTGCCCGTGGCGCAGATCACATGGGCGGCGTCGAAGTCGCGCACGTCGGTGGCGCTCATCTCGCTTTCCAGGAACAGTTCGATATTGGGCATTTTCGAAATCTGCCCAAGCCGCCAGTCGCGCACGCGCGCCCATTCGGCAAGGCCCGGCAGTTTCGATTCCAGGTTCACGCGGCCGCCGGGCTCGCGCGATCTTTCGGCGAGCGCCACTTCGTAGCCGCGCGCGCCCAGCGTCCGCGCCGCCTCAAGGCCCGCCGGCCCCGCGCCGATGATCAGCACGCGTTCCCGTGTCGCGTCGCGCGTGATGATTTCGGGGTGCCAGTTGCTCCGCCATTCCTCGCCCATGGTCGGGTTCTGCGTGCAGCGGATGGGGACGGAGCGCGAATTATGCGCATAGCAGATATTGCAGCCGATGCATTCGCGGATATCGTCGAAACGCCCGTCGCGGATCTTGTTGGGCAGAAAGGGATCGGCGATCGAGGGCCGCGCCGCGCCGACGAAATCGGCGGTGCCGGATTTGACGAGGCGCAGCATCGATTCCGGCGATGTGTAGCGCCCGACCGTGACGATGGCGCCGCTCACCAGTTGGCGGATCCGCGCCACGTTCGACTCCAGCGCACCTTCCTTGACGAAGCGCGACGGCCCCATCTCCAGACTGTAGTCGTTGACGGTGACGTCCCAGAGATCCGGCAGCCCGTCGAGGCTCCCGGTCATCTCCAGCCACTCGTCCTGGTCCTCGGGCAACTCGCTGTTCGACGACCAGCGCAGCGCCACCGCGCATTCGTGGCCGACCGCCTCCTTTACCGCTTCCAGCAGTTCGCGCACGATGCGCACGCGGTTGAGGGGCGATCCGCCATATGCGTCGCCGCGCCGGTTCTCCTTGGTGAGGAAGGAATGCAGCAGGTAATGATGGCAGGCATAGACATAGACGATGTCGAACCCGGCCTTGACGGCGCGCCTTGCCGCCTCCACATGCCATCTGCGGATGTCGGCGATATCCTGCCGGTCGAGCGCCCTGGTCTGCAGCGGATCGCCAGTCAGCACAGGCTGGCTTGCCATGCCCATCGGCGGCAGGCGCGAGGCCATGTTGGCCATGCGCTGTCCGCCCAGGAACAGTTCGACGCCGGCCAGCGATCCGTGTTTGTGGACAGCCTCGGTCATCAGAGCATGCTGGCGGATGTCGTCATCGTCCCACAAAGTCTGGATGGGGTAGGGCGCGTCGTCGGAGGTCGGGTGGATCGTGCAGTATTCGGTGTTGACCACACCCCAGCCGCCCTCCGCCTTCACCCCGCGCATGGCAGCCAGGATGTGCGGCCGCTCATGTCCCATGCCCGAACAATGGGGCACCTGGTAGAAGCGGTTGGGTGCAGTGACCGGACCGATCCGGAGTGGGGTGAAAAGAGGATCGAAACGTGGGTCACGGGGCATGGAAACCGGCCTTGGAACTGAATGAGCATTCAAGAATTGAATGATCGTTCAATTCCAAGGCCGATGTCAATCGCCCTTGGGGACTCAGTTCCGTCCGCTCAGCAACCCACGCGCCACGACCTGGGCCTGGATCTCCGCCGCGCCCTCGAAGATGTTCAGGATTCGCGCGTCACATAGCACGCGGCTGATCTTGTATTCCTGGGCGTAGCCGTTGCCGCCATGGATCTGCAAGGCGTTGTCGGCGTTCGACCAGGCGACGCGGGCGCCGAGGAGCTTCGCCATGCCGGCCGGAATATCGCAGCGCCGCTCGCTGTCCTTTTCGCGCGCGGCGAAATAAGTGAGCTGGCGTGCGATCATGGTTTCGACCGCCATCCAGGCGAGCTTGCCGTGGATGCGCGGGAAGCTGTAGATCGGCGCGCCGAATTGCACGCGCTCTTTCGCGTATTTGAGGCCGAGTTCCATGGCGCACTGCGCGACGCCGACCGCGCGTGCGGCGGTCTGGATGCGCGCTGACTCGAATGTCGCCATCAGCTGCTTGAAGCCCTGGCCTTCGACGCCGCCCAGCAGGTTCGCGGCCTTGACCTCGAAACCATCGAAACCCAGCTCATATTCCTTCATGCCGCGATAGCCGAGCACGCCAATCTCGCCACCGCTCATGCCTTTGGCCGGGAAGGGTTCGTTCGCCGTGCCGCGCGGCTTTTCGGCGAGGAACATGGAAAGCCCGCGATAGTCGCTGGAATTGGGATCGGTGCGAGCCAGCAGAGTCATCACATCGGTACGGGCCGCATGGGTGATCCAGGTCTTGTTGCCGGTGACGCGATAGACATCGCCGTCCTTCACCGCGCGCGTGCGCAAGGATCCGAGGTCCGAGCCGGTATTGGGCTCGGTGAAGACGGCGGTCGGCAGGATCTCGCCGCTGGCGATCCTGGGCAGCCATTGCCGCCGCTGTTCTTCGGTGCCGCCCAGGCGGATGAGTTCGGCGGCGATTTCCGAGCGTGTGCCCAGCGAGCCCAGCCCGATATAGCCGCGCGAGAGTTCCTCGGTCACCACGCACATGGCGAGCTTGCCCATGCCGGAACCGCCGAATTCCTCCGGCACGGTGAGGCCGAAGACGCCCATCTCTGCAAGCTCACCGATGACATCGAGCGGAATGAGTTCGTCCTTCAAATGCCATTGATGCGCCGCTTCGACATGGTCGGCGGCAAAGGCATGGAACTGGTCGCGGACGATGGCGAGCGCTTCGTCGTCGAGCGCCGCTTCGCCGAACTCGCCTTCGACGATGAGATCGGCAAGGCGTGATCGCGCGGCGGAACTGTTGCCGTCATTCTGCAGGGCCTCATCGAATTTCGCGGCACTGGCATCGAGGCCGTAATCGCCAAGGCGCACGATTTCGCCTTGGGCCATCGGCCAGCCGCCTTTGATCTGCGAGAGATATTCGCCAAAGGCGATCTGCAGGATGAGCTGTTCGCGTTCGCCGAAGCGGCCGCTGCCATCCAGGCGCCCGGCCCAGCCCAGCATCTGTTCGAGGCCCGTCACATAGGTGGCCAGCCAGGAAAGCCCGTGGGCGACGAATTGCTGCGCATCGAGCGCCTTGGCATCGACGCGGCCGCCGGCGGTAACTCGGCCGATCAGGCGGCCCCGCACATCGTCGAGAATGGCTTGCGCGGCTGTGAGACTCTTCCGGGCACGGACAAGCAGATCTGAGAGGAGCGGCGAAGCCGCCGCTCCTTCCTCGCGCAAGATGGCGGACATTACTCCTCCACGCAGTCTTCGAGGGTGCGCCGACCCGGACGCTTGGCCTGAATCAGCACGGCCATGTTGCCGGGTTTGTGCTGGTTCTTCCACATTTTGGTATGGGCAGCGGGGATGTCGTCCCAGCCGAACACTTCCGACATGCAAGGGTCGATGCGCCGCTCGACGACCAGGTGATTGGCCTGGCTTGCCTGCAGCAGGTTGGCGAAATGGCTGCCTTGGATACGCTTCTGGCGCATCCAGACGAAGCGCGCGTCGAAGGTGAGATTGTAGCCGGTGGTGCCGGCGCAGAAGACGACCATGCCGCCGCGCTTCACGACGAAGCAGGAGACGGGGAAAGTCTGTTCGCCCGGATGCTCGAAGACGAAATCGACATCGATGCCCTTGCCGGTGATGTCCCAGATCGCCTTGCCGAAGGCGCGGCACTTCTTCATGTAATCGTTATAGCCGTCGGTATCGTCGACGTCGGGCAATTGTCCCCAGCAATCGAAATCATTGCGGTTGATGACGCCCTTGGCACCCAGGGACATGACGAATTCACGCTTCGATTCATCCGAAATGATGCCGATCGGATTGGCGCCGGCGGTGGCGCAGAGCTGCACCGCCATGGAGCCGAGGCCGCCCGAGGCGCCCCAGATGAGAACGTTATGGCCCGGGCGCAGGATATGCGGGCGATGGCCGAACAGCATGCGATAGGCGGTGGCGAGCGTCAGCGTATAGCACGCGCTTTCCTCCCAGGTGAGATGCTTGGGGCGCTGCATGAGCTGGCGGCCCTGCACCTTGCAGAACTGGGCAAAGGATCCGTCCGGCGTTTCATAGCCCCAGATCCGCTGACTAGGCGAGAACATCGGGTCGCCGCCATTGCATTCCTCGTCATCGCCATCGTCCTGATTGCAATGCACGACGACTTCATCGCCGACCTTCCAGCGTTTCACCTTGGAGCCCACCGCCCAGACGATGCCGGCGGCATCCGATCCGGCGATGTGATATGCGGCCTTGTGCACGTCGAAGGTGGAGATGGGCTTACCGAGCGCCGCCCAGACGCCGTTATAGTTCACGCCGGCCGCCATCACCATGACGATGACTTCGTCCTGGTCGGGTTGCGGTGTGGCGACAGCTTCAACCAGCATCGCGGTCTCGGGCGGGCCGTGGCGGTCGCGGCGGATGGCCCAGGCATACATCTGCGGCGGCAGATACCCCAGGGGCGGAATTTCGCCGATTTCGTAGATGTTCTTCCCGGTGACGGGCGCCGCCTTCGGGGGGGGCGCCTTGGCATCGCCGGGTTTGCTTTCGATCGCTACGATCTTGGCCGTCTCACTCATGATGTCGTCTTCCCATCCTTGGCTGGCGCTGCGGCGGCCACCTCTTCGCGGGTGACTTAGCCGTTGCAGCATGAACAATATCCTGCCTTCGCGCTTGCAGCATCGTCAAGTAGGGCGTGTTACAAAAATACGTTAATCATGTTCCGGCGGCAAATAAATGGCCAATCCACTGAAAGATCATGAAATTATATTACTAATCTCATCGGCGCGACGCTAAACGAAAGCCATTGGAAAACCCGGATCTTCGGGTCGGGTTCATTTCGCGAAGGGCGCGCATCGGCACCCCGCAAGGAAGCCTACAGGCCGCGCCGAATCGTCGCCAGCCCGAATTTCCCCTTTCCTTTGGCATGATTTTGATTGAACATTCATTCAATATCAGAAATGGGGGAAACGCATGCGGCGGAAATTGGCGCGTGGATTCAACGGTGGCGACATGGCGCCGGCCAAGATGTCCGGCCTGCATTCGGCGGCCAGCATTCCTTACAGCCCCCTGGACCAGGACGGCGTCGCCCGGATATTGGAGGCGGCGCTGCATCTGCTGGCGGACAGCGGCGCCTGTTTCGAGCCGGGGACGGAAGCGGATGCATTGCTGCGACGGGCCGGCTGCGAGGTGAGCGGCGACGGCATCGTGCGCATTCCGGTGGAGGTGACGCGCCGCGCCCTGGCGACCACGGCGCGCAGCGTCGCATTGTGGAACCGGTCCGGCGCCGCGGCGATCGATATCGATTGCGAACATAGCTGGTTCATTCCCGGCATGACTTGCATCAAGGTCTTCGACCCGGTGACGGGTGCCCCGCGCGAGAGCATGCGGGCGGATCTGGCGACGATCGCGCGGGTGGCCGACGCGCTGAGCCATATCGACGGCGTCTGCGTCGCCTGCAAGAACGTCGCGCGGTCCGATGCGGCGGGGGAGGTCGACGAGTTCCTGTGCCTCGTGGAGAACACGGAGAAGCCGCTATTCTATCTGTGCGAGAATGCGTCCTCATTGGCCACGGCGATCGAGATGGCGCGCATTGTCCGCGGCGGTGCGGAGGCATTGCGCGCGAAGCCCTATTTCCTGCAGATCGTGACACCCCTGCCGCTGAGCTACGCCGCCAGCCATATCGAGCAGATCATCCTGGCGGCGCGAACCGGCGTGCCCGTTTCGACCGGCACGGTCGCCATCGGCGGCGCATCATCGCCGATCACGCTGGCCGGATGCCTCGTCCATTGCCTGGCGACGGATTTCGCCGGCATGGTGCTGGCGCAGGCCGTGCGGCCGGGAGCGTTCTGTATCGGCAGTTCCGACGTCAATTTCATGGAACCGGCCACGGGGGCGATCGGCAGTTTCGCGCAGGCATCGCTCGGCGATCTGGCGGCGGCGCAAATCCGCCGGCATCTCTGCCTGCCGTCGCTCACCAGCATCGCCGGCTCGTCGGTGGCGCGGCGTTTCAACCAGGATGCGGTGTGGGAAATTTCATCGAGCCTGATGCAGGCCTTCTTCAGCCGCCCGGCCACCTGCCACTATCTGGGTTCGCTCGACCAGGGCCTCACCTATTCGCTGCAGGCGCTGCTGCTCTCCAACGATCTTGCCATGCTGCTGCGAAAAATGTGGCAGGGGATTGCGGTCGATGACGAACAACTGGCGCTCGATATCGCCCGCGACGTGGGTCCGCGCGGCAATTTCCTGGGCCAGATCCATACCGCGCGGCATTGCCGGTCGCAGGTCTGGAATTCGCGCTATTTCGGCCCCAACATTCCGTTGAGCAACAGCGACCGGGCGGATGAGGAGTTGTTCGAGCGGATCGATGCCGATCTCAAGACCATCATGAACACGCACCAGGTGCCGCCCTTGCCCGCAGCGGTCGCAGCAAGGCTGGAGCGTTTCGGATTGGATCGGCTGTCATCCGAACAGCCCGTGTTAGAGTCATTAATTGGTGAGTTCGTGGATGGCCCGCCTTCGCGGACCATGACGAGGCGGTAGCCGTCTACTTCACCTTGCAGATACCCTTGACGCTTTGCCATTCGGCGTCGGTCATGGCGGTGGTGCCGGTGCTGTCGGCCTTGGTGTATTCGGCGCGTTCAGTGAGGCCGGGGTGGCTCGCCAGCCAATCGGGGATGATGCTGTCGCCGTCCTTTTCGAACTTGTCCTTCATCACCTTGAAGAACTCCGCCATGCCATCGGCGCGGAGGTTCGCATTCTTGAGGAGTTCCAGCCCGCGATAATCGGCTTCCTGCTCCATCTTCCTGGAATAGGACATCACGGTGAGGAGGGTCGCCACGTCGCCGACGCCGGAGCCGCCCAGGATGATACTCACCGTGGCGCTTATGCCCAGATTGCTGATGGCGCTTTGCGTCGGATGGCGCAGGTCGAGATGGGCGATTTCATGCGCCACGACGCCGGAAACCATGTCGGGCGAGCCGGCAAGCTCGATGAGGCCGCTGGTCACCATGACATGATCGCCGGGCAGGGCGAAGGCATTGGGCAGTTTGAGGTCGACTACATCGATGGTGATGCCGTCCTGCTTCTTGGCGGTGTCCTTCAGGAGCTGCGGCGGTGCCAGGCGATCGACCAGCTTGCGCATGGCGGCCTTGCCTGCCGTACCTTCGCAGACGGTGAGGTTCTTGGTAATCGCCTTGTAGATATGGGCGCCCAGGCGCTGTTCCCAGGTCTTCGGGACAAAGCGGGCGAGATAGGCGCTGCCATCGCGCCAGGCGAAATAGCAGCCGGTGGCGATGAGGATGCCAGCCAGCGTCCAGGCGAGGCCCACCGACCAGCCGCGCTTCATCGCGCGCGCCTTCCAATGCTTGAGGTGCGGATAGGTGTCGAGCAGGTCTTGCCGGGAGGGCGATTCATGCAGGACGAGGCGCGGCGCCGGATCGCTGAGGCGGCCGAAATTGATGGCACCGGTCACCTTGTTGGCATCGATGACGCGCATGTCGCCGGCCGGCCAGCGGGCGAGGTTCGGGTTCTCGGCCGAGCCGATGATGATGGTTGAGCCCATCAACGTAATGGCGATGCGATGCGCGGTGGCGGTGTGGCCGTCGTAAAAGCGGTCGTCGGGCAAGATGGTCCTCGTTCGTTATACTACGCTGTCATGTCCCGGCTTGGCCGGGGCATCCACGAGTTCTTTCATTAGCCGCACACAAACTCGTGGATGGCCCGCCTGCGCGGGCCATGACAGGAAAAGGAATACCACTCACAATATCCCAGGATCGAACGCCTCCAGCAGGCCTTCGCCGAATTTGGGCCGCGGCAGTTCGGCGCGGGTGATGGCTGAACCGTCGATTTCGCCGATGATCTCGATATTGCGACTGAGGAACAACATGGTGCGGTGAATCGCGATCGGCAAGCCCAGGCCGAACGTGAACACGATGATGACGATGTTCCAGAAGTAGCGGCTGACCAAGCGGCCCGTGGTGATCGGCGTTGCGAAGCGAAGACCGCCCAGCTCCAGCGTTGAAGCTACTTCCCGAGCCACTGCGACCACGTAGAAACTATAGGCTATGGGCGCAATAAAGACGTAGGCGATCAAGATCACCAGTATGGGTAGGGAGGCGGCGACCATCTCCGAGTTGGAAGCCGGACCCTGCATTTGTCCACTCGCGATGCCGCCTAGGTTCATTAAACCATAGACTAAACTGGCAAAGCCCCCCACGAAAAGAAAGGTAACGAGAAATACCGCGAGCGACACAAAGTAAGCTTTATACACATTTGCGGATTTCAATGTCGCGCTGGCCTTCGCGTCGCCGAAATAAGAATGATTGACGCGGTCGCTCAGCAAGCGCATCTGCGCCCAGGGCCAGGCGAGGGTGAGCGACAGGAGGGAGAGGATGGAGAACCACATCCCCTTCATTCCCCATTTCCAGGCCGAGCCGGTCATGCCGCCATTGATGCCGCGCCATAGCGTGCGGGTCAGGCGATAGCGCTGGGCCGCATACTGCGCGACAAACACCAGATAGAGAATGAGGAAGGAGACACCCAGCTGCAGCACCAGGAGAATGGGTGAGTCCGGCTCCAAGGCTATGCCGAGTGCCTGGATGCCGATCGAGCCTAGGACATAGGCGATCATGACGATGATGAAGCCGACGAAAAGCTCGCCACCCGTGCCGGTATATTCGAAGCGGTCGCCGGCAAGGCTGGTGTGCGACCACAGGTAACGGCGGATGCGCGTCTTGCCCCAGAACCGCCAGATGCTGAAGGTGACCAGCATCAGCAGGGTGTTCTTGATGAAGATCCAGTAGAGTTCGCCGAGGCGCCCGTCATAGACGAAATGGGCGCGGGTGGGCGCGCCGGCTCGGCTGCCGAAGCCGCCTTGCGCCACGGCGCCGCTGTGATCCGGACTGATCTCGCTCATTGATTTCCCCCATCAATCGCTGTCATTTGCCACGCTTATTGATAGTGGAGGCGCTATGCTTGAACAAGACGCTCTTATGTGACCCAAGCGCTTGACAGGCCGGGGGCAATCATGGCTTAACAGGCGCCGATACCCGGTTTCCGGGGTCCGTGGTGATTTGTGCCGGATTGCGGCCACGTAAAATCAAACGCTAAAAGGTCCAGGAAGGCGATCTTTCGCGCAACCTCGGCCTTAATCGGTCGGGGTTTTTTTGTGCCCGGATTCCGGGCTATGCGAGGCGATCATGACGGTAAAGCGCGATATCAAAGCGAATTGGAAGGCGGCAACGAAGCTGGTGCATGCGGGGCAACTCCGCAGCCAGTTCAAGGAAACGTCGGAGACGATCTACATGTCGTCCGGCTATGTCTATTCCTCGGCCGAAGAGGCCGAATCCGCCTTCGACAACAGCCAGCCGCGCTTCGTCTATTCGCGCTTCGGCAATCCCACGGTTTCGATGTTCGAGAGCCGCATGGCGGCGCTTGAGGGCGCCGAGGCCGCGCGCGCCACATCTTCCGGCATGGCGGCGGTGTTC
This sequence comes from Dongia sp., assembly GCF_041918875.1. Lineage (GTDB taxonomy): Bacteria > Pseudomonadota > Alphaproteobacteria > Dongiales > Dongiaceae > Dongia. The sequence continues at coordinate 60,488 of NZ_JAYRUV010000015.1, read as the reverse complement.
GCGGCCCTGGCCAGCCTGGTGAAATCCGGCGACCGGATTGTCGCCTCCGATGCCCTGTTCGGGTCGTGCCAGTTCATCCTGGCCGAGATCCTGCCGAAATGGGGCGTCGAGACGGTCTTCGTCGACGGGCGCGATCTCAACCAATGGCAGGCGGCACTGGCCAAGCCGACCAAGGCGGTGTTCCTGGAAAGCCCCAGCAATCCGGGCCTGCGGCTGGTCGATCTCAAAGCCGTCTGCGATCTTGCGCACAAGGCCGGCGCCACGGTGGTGGTGGACAATGTGTTCGCCACGCCCTTGCTGCAGCAGCCGCTGCGACTTGGTGCCGACGTCGTCGTCTATTCCGCCACCAAGCATATTGACGGGCAGGGGCGGTGCCTGGGCGGTGTGATCCTGGGGACCGAGAAGTATATCAACGAGACGCTGCAACCCTTCATCCGCCACACGGGGCCGAGCCTCAGCCCGATGAATGCGTGGATCCTCCTCAAGGGGCTGGAGACGCTGGATTTGCGCGTCGCGAAGCAATGCGACACGTCGCTCAAGATCGCGCAGGCGCTCAAGGGCCATGCCAAGCTGTCGGAAGTGAACTACCCGACGCTGGACGGCTTCCCGCAGGTGGAACTGGCGCGGCGGCAGATGAGTGGCGGCGGCACCATGCTGTCGCTGTCCCTGGCCGGCGGCAAGGCGGCGGCGTTCAGATTCCTCAACGCGCTGGAACTGGTGCTGATCTCCAACAATCTGGGCGATTCCAAATCGCTCGCCACGCATCCCGCGACGACGACGCATCAGCGCCTGACGGCCGAACAGAAAGCCAAGCAAGGCATCGGCGACGGGCTCATCCGCCTGTCAGTGGGGCTTGAGGACGCGGCGGATCTGACCGATGATCTGCTGGGTGCGCTGAAGGCGGTTTGAACGTCTCCCTCTCCCTTCAGGGGGAGGGCCGGGGTGGGGGTGGGGTCAGTCTCCACTCTCGCAGATTCATCGCCCATGCCCCACCCTAACCCTCCCCCTGAAGGGAGAGGGGATCGGACGGAGATGCAATGACAAGCTCGACATCCCTCACCGGCCATTGCGCCTGCGGGGCCTTGCGCTATCGCTTCGATCCTGCCTCGGCCGTGGTCGATTACTGCCATTGCAAGACGTGCCAACGCTGGAGCGGGGCGCCGGTCACGGCCTGGGCGCAGGTGAGGCCGGCGCAGTTCGAGATTGTCGCGGGAGAGGCGAAGGCATTCCAATCCTCGCCCCTCTACAAGCGGCATTTCTGCGGTGAATGCGGATCGCCGGTTTATATGAGCGGCGGTGAAACGATCGGCATCATGCTGGGGACGGTGGACGATGCCTCAAGCCTGGTGCCGCGGGGGCATGGTTGGACGGCCGACCAGATGCCTTGGCTCAAAATCGACGATCGATTGCCGCGCTGGGATGAAGATGCACCTTATGATGGCTAATAATATTATAAATCTGTGGCCGCATTCGGCCTGATCTTGCGCCCTGCGGCAATTCCCCTCTATATTGCGTCGCACAAAAACAAGTTCGGGTGGGAGTGACCATGAGTGCGGCGCCGAAAACTCAGTCGAAGAAGGAGCAGCCCTGGCTGTTCCGGACCTATTCCGGCCATAGCTCGGCCAAGGCGTCGAACGAGCTCTATCGCACCAATCTGCAGCGCGGGCAGACGGGCCTCAGCGTCGCCTTCGACCTGCCCACGCAGACCGGCTACGATTCAGACCATGCGCTGGCCAGAGGCGAAGTGGGCAAGGTGGGGGTGCCCATCAGCCATCTCGGCGACATGATGGCTTTATTCGACGGCCTGCCGCTCGCTGAGATGAACACCTCCATGACCATCAACGCGACGGCGCCGTGGCTGCTGGCGCTCTATATCGCCGCCGCCGAACGCCAAGGCGCGGCCCGCTCGGCACTGCAGGGCACGGTGCAGAACGACATCATCAAGGAATATCTCTCGCGCGGCACCTATATCTTCCCGCCGGAACCGTCGCTGAAACTGATCACCGACGTGATCAGTTTCACTTATCGCGAGGTACCGAAATGGAACCCGACCAATGTCTGCTCCTATCACCTGCAGGAAGCGGGGGCGACGCCGGTGCAGGAGCTCGCTTATGCGCTGGCGACGGCGGTGGCCGTCCTCGATCATGTAAAAGCGAGCGGCCAGGTGCCGGCGGAGGATTTTCCGCAAGTGGTGGGGCGCATCAGCTTCTTCGTCAATGCGGGGCTCCGGTTCATCACCGAGATCTGCAAGATGCGCGCCTTCACCGAGCTCTGGGACGAGATCTGCCGCGAACGCTACGGCGTCGAGGACGCGAAGCTGCGCCGCTTCCGCTACGGTGTGCAGGTGAACAGCCTGGGCCTCACCGAGCAGCAGCCGGAGAACAATGTCTATCGCATCCTGCTCGAGATGCTGGCCGTGACCTTGTCGAAGAATGCGCGCGCCCGCGCCGTGCAGCTGCCGGCCTGGAACGAGGCACTGGGCCTGCCGCGGCCCTGGGACCAGCAATGGTCGCTGCGGCTGCAGCAGATCGTGGCCTATGAGACGGACCTCCTCGAATTCGGCGACATCTTCGACGGCTCGGTCGAGATCACGCAGAAGGTCGAAGCGCTCAAAGCCGAAGCGCGCGAGGAACTGGCGCGCATCGATGCGATGGGCGGCGCGGTGGCGGCGGTTGAATCAAGTTATATGAAGCAGCGCCTGGTGGAATCGAATGCACGCCGCCTGGCTGCGATCGAAAGCGGCGCGCAGACCGTGGTCGGCGTTAACAGATATACCGAAAGCGCCCCGTCGCCTTTGCTCAGCGCCGGCGATGGCGGGTTCCTCGCCATCGACGACAAGGCGGAAACCGAGCAGGTCGCGGCCCTCAAGGCCTGGCGTGCATCGCGTGACAGTGCGGTGGCGGCGAAGGCGCTGGCGACACTGGAAGCCGATGCCCGCGCCGGGCGCAATGTCATGGATGCCTCGATCGCCTGCGCCCATGCGGGCGTTACCACTGGCGAATGGGGCGAAACGCTGCGCCGCGTCTTCGGCGAGTTCCGTGCGCCAACGGGTGTCGCCCGGGCCAGCATCGAACAGGGTAGCGTCGCCATCGAGACTGTGCGCAATCAGGTGGATGCCGCCTCGAAGCGGTTGGGGCGGCGCATCAAGATCCTGGTTGGGAAGCCCGGCCTCGACGGTCATTCCAACGGCGCCGAGCAGATCGCGGTCAGGGCGCGGGATGCCGGCATGGAGGTAGTCTATGAAGGTATTCGCCTGACGCCGGCGCAGATCGTCAATGCGGCGCTGGAGGAAAGCGTGCATGTGGTGGGCCTCTCGATCCTCTCCGGCTCGCATATCGCCCTGGTGGGCGAGGTGATGAGCCGCATGCGCGCGGCGGGCATGGCCGACGTGCCGGTGGTGGTCGGCGGCATCATTCCGCCCGACGACGCGAAAAGGCTGCTGGAATTCGGCGTGGCGCGGGTCTATACGCCCAAGGATTACGATCTCAACGCCATCATGGCGGGGATCGTCACCCTGGTGGACCAGCACTCGCAGGCGGCATGAATCAACGGATATTCGGCGACGCATTCCGGCAGGAATTCGAGGAGCTTCTGGCCTGGCGCCGCGATGTGCGGCACTTCCGGACCGATCCCGTGCCGGCGGAACTGGTCGAGCATCTCCTGGACCTGACGTCGCTCTCGCCGTCGGTCGGCAACGCCCAGCCCTGGCGCTTCGTCAGTGTCGATGCGCCGGAGCGGCGTGCCGCCATCGTCGCCAATTTCCAGGGGGCCAACGAAGCGGCGCTCTCGAATTATGAGGGCGAACGCGCCGAACTCTATGCGCGCCTGAAGCTCGCCGGACTTCGCGAAGCGCCGCGCCATCTTGCCATTTTCTGCGACGAGACGACGCCGCAAGGGGCGGGCCTCGGCCGCCTGACCATGCCGGAAACCCTGCGCTATTCGACCGTGCTCGCCATCCATACCTTATGGCTGGCGGCGCGCGCCCATGGGCTGGGGCTGGGCTGGGTCTCCATCATCGATCCGGCCGCGGCCACGGAAACGCTCGATGTGCCCAAAGGATGGTCCTTCGTCGCCTATCTTTGCCTTGGCTACCCCGCCGAGGATCATGTGGAGCCGGAACTGCAGCGCAGAGGCTGGCAGGCGCGCGAAAGTGCCTGCCGCCAGGTATTGCAGCGTTGATCACTGCTCGAAGGTGAGCGTATCGCCCTCGATATGCAATGATTTGAGGTGCGAGAGGAACTCCATGCCGAGCAGCGAGTGGGACATTTCCGCCATGTTCACATGGGCGCGTACATCGTGCATGACAATCGGGCCCATCACCAGTTCGTCAATGCGAATCGGTGCCGAGCGGCCATAACCGTTGGCGGTCTCGGTCATCATATTGTAGGCGAGCTTGTCGAGGTTGTAGCCCAGGCGCTCCGCCGCCTGCGGTGTCAGCACGATGGCGGTTGCCCCGGTATCGACATAGAAGCTGGTCGGCACGCCATCCAGACGGGCCGTCACCTCATAGTGACCCGAACTGGCGCGGGTGAAACTGACACTATGCTCGCCGGTGGTAACGCCAGCGCGCGGACCGAGCGACCCGGCAAAGCGCTGGCCGATGGTGGCAAAATCGTCCTTGTATGAATAGGCAAGGGTAAGCCCGGCCAGCAATACCACCCAGATGGCAAGTTGGGAGAGGGCGGTGCGCGTTTCGGTCTTGAAGCGATAGAGAACGCCGCCGCCCATCAGGCAGAGCAGCATGAGGAGATAGATCAACTGCCGGGTGCCATCGACCTCGTCGAGGCTGGAAAGACTGTTGCCGATGAGCGCCAAGGCGACCACGCCACCAAGGACGATCAACGCCCAAATGGGCCAGCTGTTACGCTCCATCGCCGTTTCAATCCTTCAGTAAATGCTCTTTATAGGCGCAATTGTTCGCTATTTGATCCAAAACGGATTGCCTTGTCCACTCCTAATTCTTGGCTGCCGTCCCGTTCAAGGCCGCCACGGCGGCGAGAAGGGCGAAAGCAGGACTGGATTGCGGCGAAGTGAGAGAGATCCCGAAGCAGACCCTGTTCAGCGCCAGTTCCTGCTGCGGCCCACGGCCGTGTGGAATTTCATGCGATGTTCGTCGGCGATTCTGCCCTGCGGATTGAGTTGCGCCTTGGGAGCCGGTGGAGGCGGCAGGGTATCGACGGTGGCGAGGCCGGCGCCAATCAGTGCCAATTGCGCCGTGCCGAGGCCGGTCAGTTCGGTGCTGGCCGGAATGATGATGTTGCGCTTCAGCACGTCGGCCGCGAAGGTGCCGAAATAGCTGTTCTTGGCGAGGCCGCCGTCGATCGAGATGCGGTTGCCAATCGGCAGCAGGCGCGACATGGCGGCAATCACTTCGCCTGCACGCAAGGCAACGCCTTCGAGCAGTGCCTGCATCATGTCGGACTTGCTTGTGTCCAGGCCGAGCCCCAGCCACATGCCGGCGGCGGAACGGTCCCAATAGGGACATCCCAGGCCGCTCAGGGCCGGCACAAAAGCGATATCGCGCGAAATGGCGCTGGCGGCGGCGAAGCTGTCGATCTCGGCATAGTCGCCAAAGAGCCCCAGGCCGCGCGCCCAATTGACCGCGGAAGCGGCGTTGTAGACGCCGCCGTCCAAGGCGTAGGCAGGGGCGGCATCGCGCAGGCGCCAGGCGATGGTTGGCAACAGGCCGCTGCCGACATCGCGCAGGGGCTTGGCGCCGACCACGCACAGCGCGAAGGCGCCCGTTCCGAAGGTGATCTTGGCATCGCCCGCATGTCGGCAGCCATGGCCGAACAGGGCCGCCTGCTGGTCCACCACATTGGCGGTCACCGGCACTTTACCCACCGCGCCGAAATCATCGGCCGTCGAGCGGATGTCCGGCAGGCATTCCATCGGCACGCCGAAGAGTTCGCACAGCATCGGATCCCAGGCCAGGGTTTCGAGGTTCATCAGGCTGGTGCGGGAGGCGGTGCTGACGTCGGTGGCGAAGGTTCCCGTCAGTCGGTCCAGGAAGAAAGCGTCGCTGGTGCCCAGGCGCAGGCGGCCCTGCTTGTGCAGCTGCCTGGCAGTATCCACATGATCCAGCAGCCAGCGCAGTTTGCTGGCGGAGAAATAGGGATCGAGCGGCAGGCCGGCGCGTGCCAGGGTGGTCTCTTCGTGGCCAGCTTGCTTCAACGCGGCGATGGCATCGTTGGTGCGGGCATCCTGCCACACGATGGCGTTATGGATGGCGCGCTTCGTCTTGGCGTCCCAGGCGACAACCGTTTCCCCCTGGTTGGCGATACCGATTGCCTTGGCATTGCCGACATTGCCGATGCAGCCGTTGAGATGGCCGATCAGTTCCTCGGGATCGTGTTCGACCCACCCCGGCGCCGGCAGGATCTGGCGATGTTCGAACCCATCGAGCGTCTGGAAGCGTCCGTCGGTGTGGAGGCGATGCAGCTTGGTGCCGGTCGTGCCCTGATCGATGGCTAAGACGAAATCGGACATTGAGATCGATTACTCGCGCGGGGAAAGGTCGATGGTGAGGTGGTGTACGCCCGTGAGATCGACCGCCGGCACGCGCCAGGCGATGCGCCGTTCGGGGAGGACGCGGATCGGGCGCGACCAGATTTCCCTGCCATCGGCAAGGACGCGCAATGTGCCCTTCGTGGCGACACTGGCGCGGGCCTTGAAGAGGAGCGGATCGTAAGGGCCGCGGCCGGTAAGGCGCTGCGGATAGACATAACTGAGCGTGCCGGCGGCTTCGAGCCGGATCGGGGGGACCGGCGGCGGCAATTTGTCGGCAAGGGCTGCGTGAATCACATGCGCCGCCGACTTGCCTTCGCGGTAGCATTGGCCCGCCGTTTCGACACCGCGCAACAGGTTGCCGCCGGCAAAATAACTTGGATCGGTGCAGCGATAGAGCTGATCGATCACGGGCCCGCGCGTGCCGGGGTCGAGTTCGAGATGGCTCTGGGTGAGCAGGGCCGTCTCGGGGCGGAACTGGCCGGTGAGGACGATGCCGTCGCCCTCAAGCACGCGCATCTTGCCGTGGCGCTTGAAGGACAGGCCTTCGACCCGGTCCTGTCCGAGAATCGTGAGTTCGCTGCACCCAGTCATGACCGGCACGCCGAAGGCAACGCGCGCCACCCAATCGCCGGGGCGCCAGGCCGTGATGCGTTCGCGTTCCTCGATCATCGCCACGGCCTTGACGCCGACATGGCCGAGGGTGAGCAGCGTGGAGAAGGCCACCAGTTCGGAACCGATAACGATCGGCCGCTGGAACGGGGCCTTGCCATGGAGATAGGCGAATTGCTGGAGGGTGCCGGTATTCATGACGCCCCAAGGCCTGGTGCCGGAAACGAGGCGGGCACTGCGCGGTGTCTCGCGGGCACCCATGGCCAGCAGGACCTTCTGGGCCTGCAAGGTCTCGGGTCCGTTCGGACCGGTGACCTGGATGCGGCCATTGGGTTCCAGCTTCAGCGCCGTGTGGCCAAGCCGCAAATCGAGGTCGCTGACGGTATCGACCAGGCGCCTGGCAAAATCCGGACCCGTCATCAGCCGCCCGAATTGCAGCAGGCCATAGCCCGTATGCCCGCAATGGCGGGGGATGCCGCCGCCTTGTTGCTCGCGGTCGAGGATGACGATGTCGCGGTGGCCCAGGCGTTTCAACTCCGCGGCGGCGGAAAGGCCCGCTGGCCCGGCGCCGAGAATGACGACTTCGTGCGTTCTCATGGGATGAGCTTACCTTCGGCAAGAGCCATGACATGGGCGCAGCAATAGAAGCCCTGGCAGCGGCCCATCATGGCGCGGGTGCGCCGTTTGAGGCCGCCAACATCGCCTGCCGGGAAGGTGCCGTCGAGGGCAGTTTCAATTTCGTCCTTCGTCACCAGTTCGCAATGGCAGACGATCTCGGGGCCCAGCGGATTCTGATAGGGGCGCGGATTTTCTTCGCAGAGATTGGGGACCGGCGTCCAGATCGGCTCGGCCTGGCCCAGGCGGCCGAAGCTCGCGCCATAAAGGCCGGCAACATGCCGCGCAATGCCGAGAGCGCCGGTGAGGCCGGTGGAGCGGATGCCGGCCACGGTAATCCAGCGCCGGTCGGGCTGGGCGGTGATCTGGTAATCCTTGAACTCGGTGGCCGGGCGGAGGCCCGCATAGACAGCACTCACATCGACATTGGCAAGACCTGGCAGCATCTCGGTGCCGCGCTGCACGAGCTGGCGCAGCGCCGCCTGGTCGACGGCGGCCGTGGCGCGGTCTTCCTGATCCTCGGCTGTGGGGCCGACCAGCACATTGCCGAAAGCGGTGCGGCAGATGACGACGCCTTTGGTCCGTTCCGTGGGCACCGGCAGGATAATCGCCTTGAGGAGCCGGGCCGCAGGTTTGTCGAAAACGACGAACTGGCCCTTGCGCGGTGTGATCTTGAACGGTGCCGGCCGGTTGATCGCCTCGACGATGTCGCCCTGATTGCCGGCGGCATTGATGACGGCATCGGCGGTCACTTCGCCCTGGTTGGTCTCGAGATGCCAGACGCCGTCGAAATGGCCGCCAGTCACGCGGCAATCGCGCAGCACGATGCCGCCATGGGCGAGACCCTGGTGGATGTAGGCGAGCGGGGCGGACCAGGGATCGACGATATGTTCGCCCGGTACATGCACGCCGCCCAGGGCCTTGGGCGAGAGGAGCGGTTCCAGGCGACGCAGCTGATCGCGATCGATGCGCACGGCGTCGCCGACCGCGTTTTCATGAGCCTTGGCGACGATGCCGTCCAGTCTGGCCAGCTCTTCCTCGGTCCAGGCAACGACCACGGCACCGGACTTCACCAGCGGCAGATTGAGCTTCTCGCGGATCTCGAGATATTCGCGGTAGCCCTTCTGCATGCAGGACAGCTCCAGCGAGCCGTGCGGGGCGTCGAAGCCCGTATGGAGCAGGGCGCTATTGCCCTTGGAGGCGCCCGACAGGATGTCGCGGCCAGCCTCCAGCAGGACGGGCCGCAGCCCGCCCATGGCCAGGCGGCGGAAAATGGCGCAACCCACCACCCCACCGCCAACGATCACCACTTGGGCATGATTGGTATCGGTCAAAATCTCGTCCCCTGTTGGGGCGGAGTTTGCCACGGATAGGAAAAGAAATCACGCGCTCCGGGTGGGAGATTTGTGAATCAAATTGCCTTAAATGCTGAGGTGAGTTGGCGCTGCGTCTAGCTCTTCGCGCGGCGGCCCGTCACCCAATGCCCCCCACCCCGACCCTCCCTCTGAAGGGAGAGGGAGGTGGAGCGAGGTGACGGTGCGAACTCGATCGGAAAGCCCTCTCCCTTCAGGGGGAGGGTTGGGTGGGGGCCCTTGCCTCAGAGCTGAGTGCGGAAGTGGAACGACTTCGGCCGGGTCAACATTTCGTAGCCGACGCGCGACAGGGTAGCGCCGCGGCCGGAATTCTTGACACCGACCCAGGCCAGGGCCGGATCGAGATAATCGCAACGGTTCATGTAGACCGTGCCGGTCTCGAGCTCGTTGCCGATCTGCCGGGCCGCCTTCTCGTCCATGGTCCAGAGGGCCGCCGTGAGGCCGTACTGGCTGTCGTTCATCAGCTTCACGGCTTCGTCGTCGTTCTTCACCTTCATGATGCCGATGACCGGGCCGAAGCTTTCTTCCGACATCACCGACATGGAATGGTCGACATCGACCAGAACCTGCGGGGCCACATAGGGCGTCCCCGGCTTGTCGGCAGCAAACAGCTTGGTGTCGATGAGAGCCTTGGCACCATGTTTCACCGCATCGGCCACCTGGCCGCGTACGAATTCGGCGGCCGAGGTGCGGACCATCGGCCCGAGATTGGTGGCCGTGTCCAGCGGGTTGCCGAGCTTGTACTTCTTGGTGAGGTCGACAAAGCCGTCGACGAACTTGTCGTAAAGGCTTTCATGCACATAGATGCGCTCGATGGCGCAGCAGCACTGGCCGGAATTGAACATGGCGCCATCGACCAGGTTCTCGACGGCATGCTGGAGGTTGGCATCGGCGCGGACATAGGCCGGGTCCTTGCCGCCGAGCTCAAGTCCCAGGCCCATGAACTTGCCGAGCGCCGCCTGCTGCACGGCATGCCCGCCGGCGACCGAGCCGGTGAAGTTGCAATAGGCGACTTCGGGTGCGGCGATGACCTTGGCGGTGTCGTCATGGGTGAGAACGAGATGCTGGAACAGACCCTTGGGCAGGCCGGCGGCGTCGAAGGCGGCCTGGAAATCCTCGGCGCAAAGCGGTGTCTGGGCGGAGTGCTTGAGGATCACGGCATTGCCAGCCATCAGCGCCGGGACGACGCCGTTGACCGAGGTGAGATAGGGGTAGTTCCAGGGCGCCACGATGAAGACGACGCCCAGCGGCTCGCGATGGAGGACGCGGGTGAAGCCCGGCTTGTCGGTGAAGCTGACATCGGCCAGCGCTTCGGGCGCCAGGTTGATCATGAAGCGGGCGCGCTCTTCGAAGCCGCGCATTTCGAACGGGCTTTGCGAGATTGGCCGGCCCATCTGGCGGGTGATCTCCTCGGCGTGTTTATCCTTGCCTTTGAGGAATTCGTCGACGGCCTTATTGAGGATCCTGGCGCGCTCGGCAATCGAAACCTTGCGCCATTCCTTCTGCGCCTTGGCGGCATTCTGCAACGTGGCCGCGATTTCCGCCGGACTGTTGTAGGGGCGTTCGACATAAACGGTGCTGTCGATCGGCGTGATGGTCTTCTGCATGGCGGCCATGGGTAACCTCAGGGTGTTGAACGAAAGAAAAGCGCCTGCCTCGGTGAACGAGGCAGGCATTGTTTGGTCGATCAGATGATTTCGAAGTAGCGGGCGAGTTCCCAATCGGTGATGTGCTTGCGGAACTCGCGCTCCTCATGCTCACGCGTGCCGGCATGATGTTCGACGAAGGCATCGCCGAACAATTCGCGCGCGGCCTTCGACTTGCGCAGGCGCTGGGCGGCTTCCCACAGGGTCTGCGGCAGATCGAGCTTGGCCGGGTGCTTCATCTCGTAGGAATTGCCGACGATGGCGGGTTGCGGCTCAATCTTGTTTTCGATGCCGTAGAGGCCGGAACCGATCGCGGCGGCCAGCGCCAGATAGGGGTTACAATCGGCGGCGGCGATGCGGTATTCGACGCGCTGCGATTTCTCCGAGCCCGGAATGACGCGGAGCGCGCAAGTGCGGTTCTCGACGCCCCAGGTGGCGTTGGTCGGCGCCCAGAAACCGGGGATGAGGCGCGAATAGGAGTTCACGGTCGGCGAGACCATGCCCAGAACTTCCGGCATCAAGGTCTGCTGACCGCCGATGAACCAGCGCATCTTGTCGGAAATGTTGTGCGGCTTCTTCGGGTCGTGGAAGACCGCCTTGCCATCCTTGCCCTTCAAGGAAATGTGGATGTGGCCGGACTGGCCGGGATAGGAGTTCGACCATTTCGCCATGAAGGTCGCCATCAGGCCACGGCGCTGCGCCAGCACCTTCATGAAGGTCTTGAAGAGGGCGCCGCGATCGGCGGCTTCAAGCGCCGAGGTGACGCCGAGCGCTGCTTCGAGCACGCCGGGGCCGGTTTCGGTGTGCAGGCCCTCGATCGGCATGCGCATCTTTTCGCACATGTCGAGAATGTCCTGATAGAGTTCGGACCAGACCGAGTTGCGGATGACCGAATAGCCGAACCAGCCGGGGGTCATCGGCGTCAGGTTCTTGTAGTTCTTCTCGCGGATGCTTTCCGGCGTTTCGTCGAACATGAAGAATTCGAACTCGAGCGCCGAATAGACGTCGAAGCCCATCTTGGCGGCCCTGTCGAGGACGCGGCGCAACGTACCGCGCGCGCAGATCTCTTCGGCCTTGTTGACGAATTCGGAGAGGAAGAAGAGGCCGTTATCTTCCATGGGCAGGTCGCGGCAGGTCTCGGGGATGATGCGCGCCCAGGCGTCGGGATAGGCCGTGTGCCAGCCGGTATAGTCGAGGCCGTCGATGAGCTGGTCCTGATTGTCCCAGCCGAGCACCACGTCGCAGAAGCCGAAGCCACCTTCGAGCGCCGAAAAGAACTTGGCCTTCGACATGTATTTGCCGCGCAGGATGGCGTCGCCATCGAAGACGCCGACCTTGATATGCGTGAGACCGCGTTCCTCGACGATCTTCTTGGCCTGAGCGATGGTTTTAACCTGTTCCGGTTTCAACGGCATTTTTGTGAACCCCCTGTTCGATCGATGAATTGGAATTTAGGCCGCGCGTGATGAGGCGGCAACGATGTCTTGGCTGAGGTCAGCGGCTCCCCGACGTCGGCTTGGTGCGGCCGGCCTCACAGTCGCCGGCGAGCCCCCCTCTGTCCTTGAGACCTGAGAGATTCACTGGAAGGTTTCCAGTTTACTCCGTCGGTGAGGCGACGACGTCCGCCGCCTGCTTTCCAGAGATGTCGGTTCCGACCTGGTCCTTTTGCCTGAGAGTTTCCGGGGGCGGTTGCTCCTTCGGCGCCGGTACGCGCGAACATACCGATCTCTCCCGAGGTCGGAGGATTTTGCGGGCGGAGTGTGTGATTGAGCCTCGGAAAGGTCAAGCCATAAAAAGAAAAAGGGAGGCAGTTTGCACTGCCTCCCCAGGTGATTTGTTGATTTGCTGTGGGATCAGCCAGCGCCACCCAGCGCCGCTTCTTCCCGAGCAATCTCGGCCTGACGGGCCTTGACGTCCGCTTCGGTGAGCGGCGGGCCAGGAAACCGGCTCTTCTCAAAGGTAAACCAGATCACGATCAGCGCGGCGACGGTTCCTGCAAGGAAGTAGCCGACGAGCTGATATGGCTCCTGGAAGCCGACGAAGGCGAGGATGGCGCCGCCAATAATGGCGACGACGGCAATCGGCTTCGACCAGACGCCGAGGCTGAAGGGACCCTTCTTCGTCCAGCTCTTACCTTCGGCGAAGAGGCCCGCGCCGATCGGCATGATGTAGGAGACGTAAAGGAACACCGCGCAGCCAGATGCCAGGATGATGTAGGCCTTTTCGTTGTTGCCGGCGAGCAAGCCGAGTACGATGCAGAGCGCGGCACCAACCCAGATCGCCGCACCGGGAGTGCGGTGTTTCGGGCTGACCTGGCGCAGGAACTTCGATGCGCCCGGAATGCCGCCGTCGCGCGCGAACGCGTAGATCATGCGCGAAAGCGAGGTCATGCCGGCCAGAGCGCACAGGTAGTTCGCAATAACGATCGCGACGCCGAGAAGGCTCTTCAGCCAGGACGGCAGGCTGGTCGAATCGAGCGTCCAGTAGAACACCGACCAACCCTGCTTGGCAGCTTCCGCGGTGTCGGGCATGGCGAGCAGCACGGCGACAACGAGGAGCCAACCGAACACCGCCGACCAGAACACCGACGTCAGCATGCCGCGCGGCACGGCGCGCTGCGCATCACGGGTCTCTTCCGAGGTATGTGCGGAAGCGTCGAAACCGGTGATGGTGTAGCAGACGTGCAGCAGGCCGAGGACGAAGGCAAAGAACAGGCTGCCCGTCTGTGGCCACATGTTGGCGCCAGGCTCACCGGTATTGTTGGTGAAGGTGACGATGCGCGAGAAGTCGAGCGGCACTGACGAGCCGAACAGGAAGCCCGCGATCAGGATCACCGCCGTACCCAGGATGAGATAGCCTGAGAAATCGGTGAGGATCGTGGTCACCTTGATGCCGGCGTAGTTCAGATAAGCCTGCGTCAGCGTGATGAGAACCACCGCGATGACCAAATGGGTGCCGGTGAAGCTCTCGGGATCCATACCGAAGATGCCGACCAGAACGAGGTCGCGCAGCAGCAGATAGACACCATAGTTCACCGAGGAGACGACGAAGAGCAGGCCAAGGAGATTGATCCATGCCGTGGCCCAGCCCCAGCCCTTGCCGCCGAGGATCGAACCCCAGTGATAGAGGCCGCCCGCGGTCGGATAGGCGGAAGCAATCTGGCCCATCGCCGCAGCAACGACGAGTGCAAAGAAAGAACCGACCAGCCAGCCGATACCGACCGAGCCGCCGCCGCCGGCGCCGAACGCGACGCCGTAAGCGCCGATACCGCCGGCGAGAATGCAGATGATCGAGAACGAGATGGCGAAGTTCTGGAACCCGCCCATGCGGCGGGACAACTCCTGGGAATACCCCATGCTATGGAGGACTTTTACGTCCTCGTCATGATGACTCGGTACAGACATTTAGAAACCCCCTCAGTTTGCGGCCCAGTGCAGCGGCAAATCCCCGCCGTTGGCTCTGCACGGACCCGACCCCACTCGAATGAATGAGACCCCTTTCGACTCAGTCGGTCGATTTCCCGCCAATCGGATGGGCGAAAGTATGCGCGGCATTAAAAAAAAGTAAAGATGGCGTTAACTTTTGCTGGGGATTCAATGTGATGCGATACGCGTTTTGCATCTGCGAAGTTGACCGATTGCGCAAAATGATGCGTTCGGGCTGCGCGCGGCTACCAGTTCTGGCCCTCGCCGGCGCCCCGGGAGCGAACCGGGGCAAACCGGGTGCGACGATCGCTAATGCGCCGCGAAGTGCCGTCGGCAGAGTTCCGTGAAGGCGAGGGCTCGTTTGGTCGGACGCAGCTTTTTCAGTCGTGCAAGGCCGAGGCGGGTCGGACGCAGCTTTTCCTCGATCGGCAGGAAGACGAGGCGCCGTCCATCGAGCGACCAGTCGCTCAAGGGCCGGGAATGCATGATCGAGAAGGCGTCGGAATTGGCGACGAGGCCGCGCACCATCTCGAAGCTCGGCGTTTCGTAAGCCACGCGCGGCTGCAGGCCCAGACCATAGATGATCGAGAGGAAATAGTCGCGGCTGTGGGGCAGGCCCAGCAATATCATCGGATAGGCGATGAGGTCGGCGATGGCGGCGCTGCGGCGTCTGGCAAGCGGATGATCCTTGGCGAGAATGCTATGGAGCGGCACCTCTGTCAGCGCGTCGAACTCGATATCGTCGTCGAGGCCGAGATCGTAGGTAAGGGCGAATTCGAACTCACCGGCGCGCAAGCCGTCGAGGACGCCCTGCACGTGATGTTCGTGCAGTTTCACGCCGATTTCCGGATGGCTTGCGGCCAGCGCACCGATGAGGCGCGGCAGCACCAGGGGCGCCACGGTCTGGAAGCAGCCGATATGCAGCTCGCCCGCCACCTCCTGGCCCAGGCCCATGGCCCCCAATCGGACATCGTCGGCATGGTCGAGCAGGCTTTTCGCATCGGTCAGAAGTTCGCGGCCGGCCGCGGTGAGGGTAAGACCTTGGGCGTGGTGCCGGACGAAAAGGTCGACACCGAAGCGCGACTCAAGTTCGGCAATGGCGGCGGAGACCGATGGCTGCGAGATGTTGACCCGCTGCGCCGCCAGCGTAACCGAGCCGGTTTCGGCGGTCGCCACGAAATAACGCAATTGCTTCAGGGTAAACGGCATTGATAAATCCGATCCAATTCGAAAGATAAAAATATTTTCTCATTGCCGGGTGTTGCGAGCAAGATGTTGCGAATTGAACGCATGCCAATAATAAAAACGGGGAGTGACCTACCGATGCTGCGGACCGGTGCCCAATACCGCGACAGCCTGAAAGACGGCCGCCAGATCTGGATCAACGGCGAAAAGGTGAAGGATGTCACCGCGCATCCCGCCTTCAAGCCGATCGTCGATATCCGGGCCCGCATCTACGACATGGCGCACGAGGCCAGGACCAAGCCTGTCATGGCCTATCGCGACGAGAAGACGGGGCAGGAGAACTGCATCGGCTACAAGCTGCCGCACAACCAGGAAGACTGGCATGCCAAGCGCCAGGCGATCGACACGGTAATGCGCGACATCAAGGGTTATGCAGTCCGCATCGGCGACGAGACGGTGGGCGAGATGTGGTCGCTCTATGACGGGCGCGACATTCTCAACGAGGTCGATCCGCAATTCTCGAAGAATATCGAGAATCATATCCAGCACGTGCTGACCTCCGACACTTTCCATGTCTCGGCCAATACCGATCCCAAGGGCGATCGCTCGAAGCGGCCGCAGGACCAGGATCCGGACATGCTGCTGCACCTGGTCAAGGAAACCGACAAGGGCATCATCGTGCGCGGCGCCAAATACGAGACGGCTGCGGCCTATGCCAACCAGGCATTTGTGAAGCCGACGATCGCCAACTGGGGCGACGACAAGCTCAGCGATTACGCCCTGGGCTTCATCTGCGATATGGGTTCGCCGGGCCTCAAGCATATCTGCCGCACGGGCTTTACCGGCCGTGCCGCGGCGGACGACTATCCGCTTTCCAACCGCGCCGACGAGGTGGATACCTTGCTGGTCTTCGACGATGTGCTGATTCCGTGGGAAAACGTGCTGTTCTATCGCCACACGCGGGCGGCGGCCTTCATTCGCGGCACGCTGCACCGCTACAGCGCCTATCCCTTCGTTCTGCGGGTTCTCTATATCGCCGACATGCTGCTGGGGGCCGCGGCGTTCAACGCCAAGCAGACCGGCCTCGATGCCCAGCAGGCGGTGCGCGAGAAGCTGGCGCTTTTGATGCAGTACCGCGAGACCATAAACGCGCATCTCACAGCGGCGATCGCCACGGCGCAGAAGAGCCCGGGCGGTCTCCTCATGCCGAACCAGTCGCTGCTTTATACGGGGCGCTATGTCGCGATCTCGCAATTGCCGGCGATGATGCACCTGGCACGCGAACTCTGCGGCGGCCAGATCTGCGTCACCCCGGACAAGGCCACCTTCGACCATCCGGAAATCAAGGATTGGATGGAGAAATACTATTCCGTCAATGAGTTCTGGCAGGCCGAGGACAGGCGCAAGCTGCTGGCCTTTGCGCGCGATCTGCTCAATTCCGACCGTGCCGGGCATATGGTGACGTTCGAGCTTTTCGCTCAGTCGCCGCCCTTTGCGCATCTCAATGCCGTCTATATGAATTTCGATATGAGCAACGCGCTCTCTTATGTAAAGGATTGCGCGGGTCTCTCAGACCGTGTCCTCGACCAGTGGAAGAAGAAATAAGTCATGACCTACAGCCATGTGCGTTTGCGCAAGTTCAACACCAAGAAGACTTACCCGGAACAAAGCCTCGACAACGACCTCTCGATGTCGGTCCGCGCCGGCAATACCATCTTCCTGCGTGGCCAGGTCGGCCAGGCGCTGGACGGATCGACGGTGGGCGTCGGCGATGCGGCGGCCCAGTCCGAACAGGCCATGCGCAATGTTCGCCAACTCCTGGAAGAGCAGGGCGGCAAGCTCGCCGACATCTGCAAGATCGTCATCTATATCACCGACCCGCGCTACCGCGAGGCGGTCTATAAGGTCGTCGGCAAGTGGCTGAAGGGTGTCTATCCGGTTTCGACCGGGTTGGTCGTGCAAGGGTTGGCGCGCCCGGAATGGGTCATGGAAATCGACGCCTATGCGGTGATCCCGGAAAGTCGTATGAAGAATATTCCGGAGCCGCCCGCTGCCTTGCAATGGAAGGACACCGCCGACAAGGCGGACCGCGCCAAGAAGACGGCAAAGAAGAGGGCGGCCCGCAAGAAATAAGGATCGGGCCTTCCATGACCTTCTCGCTTGTCGGCCGCTGCGCCGAAACCGGTATGTTCGGTGTGGCGATCACCACCTCCTCGATCGCCGTGGCGTCGCGCTGTCCCTGGGCCAGGGCCGGCGTGGGCGCGGTGGCGACGCAGAACGTGACCGACCCGCGGCTCGGCAATCAGGGACTCGACCTCCTGGAAAAAGGCATGAGCGCGCCCGAGGCGATGAACGCGCTGATGGCCAAGGCCCATTCGCCGGAGCATCGCCAGGTCACGATGATCGATGCCAAGGGGCGTACCGCCTTCTGGTCCGGCGCCAAGACGCTGGGCACCAACAATGTGGCGCCGGGCGAGGATTGCGTCGGCGCCGGCAACCTGCTGCAAAACCCGGACGTTCCCGCCGTAATGGCCAAGGTCTTCGCGCAATCGAAAGGCCGGCATCTGGCCGACCGCCTGCTGCTCGGCTTGGAAGCCGGCATCGTCGCCGGCGGCGAAATGGGTCCGGTCCATTCGGCAGGGCTCCTCGTTGTCCATGAACAGAGCTGGCCATTGGTGGATCTCCGCATCGATTGGAGCGATGACAACCCCATCGTGCGCCTGAAACGCCTGTGGGAGGATTACCAGCCGCAGATGGACGCCTATATCACCCGCGCCCTCGATCCCAATGCAGCGCCCTCCTATGGCGTGCCCGGCGACATGGGCGACGAGAAATAGGGGCCGCCGAAGCAGGCTGAACCGGGACGCTGGCGACATTGCCCGCCCTGGCCGCAAGCGCTAGAGTGCCGACCGACCGCGGCGGCTGCGCCGCACGCATTCCATGGCATTGAATTATGGCGCCTTTTGACATCGTACACTCGGCCTGCCCGCATGATTGTCCTTCGACCTGCGCGCTGGAAGTCGAGCGCATTTCATCGACCCGGATCGGGCGCATTCATGGCGCCAAGGACAATAGCTATACGGCCGGTGTCATCTGCGCCAAGGTCGCGCGCTATGCCGAGCGGCAGCATCACCCGGACCGGCTCGACGTGCCGCTGCGCCGGGTCGGGGCCAAGGGTGTTGGCCGCGCGGCCTTCCAGCCCATCACCTGGGAGCAGGCGCTCGACGAGATCGCCGAACGGTTCCAGCGCGCCGAGCAGCGCTACGGCGCGGAAGCCGTCTTTCCCTATTACTATGCCGGCACGATGGGCCTGGTGCAGCGCGACGGCATCTATCGCCTGACGCACGAAAAGAAATATTCGCGGCAGAAGAGCACGATCTGCGTGTCGCTGGCCGATGCCGGCTGGCAGGCGGGCGTCGGTGTCATGCGCGGCGTCGACACGCGCGAACTGGCCCAGAGCGACCTCATCATCGTCTGGGGCGGCAATCCGGTGGCGACGCAGGTCAATGTGATGACCCATATCGCCCGCGCCAGGAAGGCGCGCGGCGCCAAGCTGATCGTGGTCGACCCCTATCGCACCGGCACGGCGGAGGTGGCGGATCAGCACCTCATGCTGCGCCCGGGCACCGATGCGGCGCTCGCCGTCGCGGTGATGCATGTGCTGTTCGCCGAAGGCCATGCCGACCGCGATTATCTCGCCCGCCATGCCGACGCACCGGATGCGTTGGAGCGCCACGTGGCCGATCGGTCACCTGAATGGGCGGAGGGCATCACCGGCGTCCCGGCGGAGACCATTCGCGACTTCGCGCGGGCATATGGCCGTACGAAAAAGAGCTTCATTCGGGTCGGTTACGGCTTTTCCCGGACCCGGAACGGGGCGGTCGGCCTTCATGCCGTTTCCTGCCTGCCGACCGTCACCGGCGCCTGGGCCGAGAAGGGCGGCGGTGCCCATTATTCCAACCGCGCAATCTATCATATCGACAACCGCCTCATCATGGGCCTCGATCTCAAGGATACGCGCGTCCGTGAGCTCGATCAGTCGCGTCTTGGCGCCGTGCTGACTGGCGACAAGCGGGACCTCGGCGACGGGCCGCCGGTTACGGCCATGATCATCCAGAATACCAATCCCATGAACGTCTGCCCCAATTCGAAACTCGTGCGCCAGGGCTTCATGCGGGACGATCTGTTCGTGGCGGTGCATGAGCAGTTCATGACCGAAACGGCGGCGATGGCCGATATCGTGCTGCCGGCCACGACATTCCTGGAGCATGACGATATCTACCGGGCGAGCGGCCACACCCATTTGCAGGCGACGCGCAAGGTGGTCGAGCCATGGGGCGAGGCGCGGTCGAACCATTATGTCCTTTCGGAACTCGCCAAGCGCCTGGGCTGCCATCATCCGGGCTTCTCTATGACCGAATGGGAGATCATCGACGAAACGTTGAGACTGTCGGGCCATCCGGATGCACAGAGCCTTTATGATGCGCATTGGAAGGATTGCGTGCTCGATTTCGAAACGACGCATTTCCTCAACGGTTTCGGTCACCCCGACAAGAAGTTCCGCTTCAAGCCGGATTGGGCCGCGATCGGGCCCGATATCGAGGGCCTACCGCCCCTGCCGGATTATGCCCCGCTCAACGATAGGGTTACGGACGAACAGCCATTGCGCCTGGTGACGGCGCCGGCGCGGCAATTCCTCAACTCGACCTTCACCCCGACCCCGACGTCGCGGGCCAGGGAAGGGCGGCCGACCTTGCTGATCCATCCGCAGGACGCGTCGCGCCACCGCATCGCCGATGGCGGCGCGGTCGATGTCGGCAACAAGCAGGCCGTCATCGGATTGCATGCGAAATTCTTCGATGGCCTGCTGCCGGGGACCGTGGTGATCGAGAGCCTGTGGGGGAATGCCGATTTCCACGGCGGATTGGGTGTCAATGCGCTCGTCTCCGACGAGCCCGGCAAGCCCGACGGCGGTGCCGTGTTCCACGACACGACTGTCTGGGTCAGGCCGGTAGTCTGAAATGGCTAGATCGGGACCGCATATCATCGTCCTTGGCAATGAAAAGGGCGGATCGGGCAAGTCGACCACGGCGATGCACCTCATCGTGGCGTTGCTGGCGGCCGGCAAACGCGTGGGGTCAATCGACCTTGACGCGCGCCAGGGCTCGCTCTCGCGCTATGTGGAAAACCGGCGCAAGACGGCCGAAGCGATGCTGACGCCATTGCCGATGCCGGAGCATATCCCGATCAATCAGAGCAAGGCCGACAGCCGCGACGCGGCGACGCGCGAGGATGAGGCCAATCTGACGGCAGCGATTGCGCAGCTTGCCGGCAACGACTTCATCGTCATCGACACGCCGGGCAGCGACAGCGCGCTCTCGCGGGCGGCGCATATCCGGGCCGACACGCTGATCTCGCCCTTGAATGACAGTTTCCTCGACCTCGATCTTTTCGGCCGCATCGAGGATGAGGGGGCGAGCATCCGCCGTCCCAGCGTCTATGCCGAGACGGTATGGGAGCAGAGGAAACGCCGGGCGATGGCCGGCGGCAAGCCGATCGACTGGGTCGTGATGCGCAATCGCCTCTCCAGTCTCGACGCGCGCAACAAACGCGACATCGGCAAATTGCTGGAACAGTTGGCCAAGCGCATTGGCTTCCGCATCGCGCCGGGTTTCACCGAGCGCGTCATCTTCCGCGAACTGTTTCCGCGCGGTCTCACCTTGCTCGATCTATCGCGCAAGGATGCCGGGGTGCAGTGGCGCATGTCCCATGTGGCGGCGCGGCAGGAAGTGCGCGAACTGCTGGAAGCCCTCAATCTGTTGCCGGTCGAGGCCGATGCTTCCTCGTCCGTTTAGTTTTCGTGAAAGTCACACCACCGGGGCACGAATCGCCGCCTTCTGTGTTCGTCTCGTGATGTTTAGGTAATATCCGCGACTTTTCGGCGCCCCCGGCTTGATGTCCGCTCGGGCGCCATGGCAGAAATGCTGCAATGCATCAAGCAAAGGGAAACGGGATGATCAAACCCCTCAAGAAGGCAATCTTTCCAGTGGCCGGTCTCGGCACGCGCTTTCTGCCGGCCACCAAATCCATGCCGAAGGAGATGCTGACCGTCATCGACAAGCCGCTTATCCAATATGCCGTGGAAGAGGCCCAGGCAGCCGGGATCGAGGAAATGATCTTCGTCACCGGCCGGGGCAAGTCGGCGATGGAAGACCATTTCGATCATTCCTATGAGCTCGAAGACACACTGAACCGCCGCGGCAAGAAGGCGGAGCTGGAACTCTTGAAAAAGATGCTGCCGCTGGCCGGCAACATCGCCTATGTCCGCCAGCAGGAGCCGCAGGGCCTGGGCCACGCGGTTTGGTGCGCCCGCCACTTCATCAAGGACGAGGCGGTGGCGGTGCTGCTGCCCGACGATCTGGTTCATGGCGAGGTCGCGTGCCTCAAGCAGATGGCCGACGTCTATCGCAAGGTCGGCGGCAACCTCATGGCCGTCATGGAGGTGGCGCAGGAGCATACCAGCCGCTACGGCATCCTGAAGCCGGGCACCGACAAGGACGGTCTGGTCGAGGTCAAGGGGCTGGTCGAGAAGCCCGCGCCCGACATCGCACCCTCGCGCCTCGCCGTCATCGGCCGCTACATCCTGCAGCCGGAAATCTTCCATCACCTTGAAGCGCAGAAGCCGGGAGCGGGTGGCGAGATACAGCTCACCGATTCCATGGCGCGGATGATCGGCGAGGTGCCGTTCCACGGCTTCCGCTTCGAAGGCAAGCGCTACGATTGCGGCGACAAAGCGGGCTTCATCGAGGCCAATATCGCCCTCGGCGTGGCGCATCCGATCCTGGGCAAGGCCGTCAGCCAGGTCGTCGCGGAGATCGCCCGCACGCTGAAGCAATAATCAGTTCGGGAAAGCTCTGATCGTTTCGGGCTTGCTAAGGATAAGCGCATAAAAATATCATTATCCCCGCCATGTAGCGGGGAAGTGATGGAAGAGATTCTCAAGGGCTTGCGGGCCTCGGCCGAGGCAACGCGGTTGCGTATCCTGGGCCTTTGCGCCCATGCCGAGCTGACGGTGAGCGATCTGGTCGAAATTCTCGGCCAGTCGCAGCCGCGCATTTCCCGGCACCTCAAACTGCTGGTCGAGGCGGGTGTCCTGGTGCGCAATCAGGAGGGCCCCTGGGCCTGGTATCGCCTGCCCGAAGAGGGTGTGGGCGGTGAATTGGCGCGTCTCATCGTCGACCTGTTGCCGTCCGATGACCGGCAGCACGCGCAGGATCTGAAGCGGCTGCAGGCCATATCGGAAGGCTGGACGTCGCGTGTCGCCGATTTCTTCCGCCAGCATGCCGGCGATTGGGAACAAATCCGCTCATTGCACGCCGATCAGGCGGCGGTCGATGCGGCATTGCTGGCAGCCCTGCCGGCAGCACCGATCGAGAGCCTGCTCGATATCGGCACCGGTGCCGGCCACGTGCTGTCGCTGGTCGGCAAGCGCGCTCTATCGGCGGTCGGCGTCGACCGCTCGCGCGAGATGCTCAATGTCGCGCGTTCCAACCTCTTCCGCGCCGGCCTCAGGCATTGCCAGGTGCGCCAGGCCGACATGTTCGCGCTGCCGTTCGAGGATGCGAGCTTTGCCGCCATCACGATGAACATGGTGCTGCATTTCGCCGACCGGCCGGACGCCGCCATCGCCGAAGCGGCGCGTGTGCTGGCGCAAGGCGGGCGGATGGTCATCGTCGATTTCGTCACGCATCGGCTGGAGCAGCTGCGCGAGGAGCAGGCGCATCGCTGGCTGGGCTTCGACGATGCGCAGGTCACTGCATGGTGCCGCGCGGCGGGATTGCTTCCCTTGCCGCCACGGCACCTCGCCGGCGACTCGCTTACCGTCGCCCTATGGGCGGCTGAACGGCCTTCATAGGATTACTCGAATCCGTATCGCGCCATGACTTCGCGCCGCAGGCGCGGAATTAGTGCCGGATCGGCGTTGAGGTGTGCTTCCTCTGAGTCCAGAATGGCCAGGAACAAGCGGCCGCGCAGCCGCTCCATATCGAGTGTGGCCATGGCACGGCTGCCGATGGCCGACGTAACGACGTCGAGGCAGCGTTCCGCGGCATTGAGGCGCCCCCAGAGAAAATCATGCTCGCGCCATGAGCGGTTGAAAAAGGCGCCAAAGCTCATCAAGGCCGTGCCGCGCAGGGTGACGTCGCCCAGGCTCCGCGCGTCGTCCGGGCTGATGCGGTCGACCAGCACCTCGTTGATCTCATCCATATCCGTCCATTGCAGGATGGGGAAGGTGATCAAGTCGAAGAAGGCGAAGCCGACATAGGCTTTCGCCACAGCCCGCCGCGCAACCGGCGGCAGAAAGGCAAAACCCATGACCGAAATAATCTCGTCGAGCGAATGATCGATGGGGATCAGGCCGAAGGCTTCCTCCATCGCGGCGAGATCGGCGCTGTCCAGCTCCCGGCCGGCCTTTGCCGCGGCGGCCAGCCGTTTTGCCGCCGCGACTGGCGTTCCGGTATATCTGGTCGGGTCCCATCTGGGCGCGGCACGCTCGATCGCCTCGTAGAGCGCGCCCTTGAGGTCATCGATTGCGGCGGAGCCGACATCGACGCCGGTCTCGTCGGCGGAGCGGTAGAGTTCGTTCAGCCGCCGGATAACGAAACGAATGCGGCGCAGGCGGAATTCGATGTCGAAGCCGCGCAGAAAGCGGATCGTCCGGGCAGGCGGCTCGGTATCGCCAGCCAGCCAGCGGTCGAAGGCGGCGCTGACGACTTCGCGGCTCACAGGTGCTTCCGGGGCGGTGGCCAGTTCCGCCACCAGTTTCGACAGACGGTCGCAGACGCCGCGTAGTTTCAGCTTCTGATAACTGAGATAGGCATAGCCGGCTCCCCGATGCGCGGCTTCATTGGCGGCGGATCGGTAGCGGCCGACCTCGGCGATCGTGGGCGGATTGTTGGGGTCGGCCTGGACGATGTCGTCGACCAGCCGTTCCACTTCCGGATCGGCGGCGGCAAGGATTTCGGCCATGCGCCGCGCCCGGCCATTCCAGGCCTCGATGCCAAGGAGATCGTCGGCGATGGGTTCGTTGCGTGGGATGACGGCGAGGGAAGCTAGGATGGTGCGGAAGAAACCCGGCGCGCCCTCGCCGGAGCGCTGGCGCCCGCCATTGCGTGGATTGGGGTCGACATAAATGATGCGGCGCACGACTTCGCGGCTCGCCGGCCGGTCGCCCAGAGCATGAATGACGGGCGAGAAAGGCTTGTTCATGACGACGCTGCCGTCGATGAAGAAGCGGTTGGCCGCAGCCTGGTCGAGATCGCCGTCGACGCCCAGCTTGTCGACCAGCAAGGCCGTTCGCGCTGGCCAGGCGCGCCCGCGCTCGGCAAGGATCCCATCCATTTCCGCTACCGTTGCCGGTACGAAAGCACCGGGGAAACAGGCCGTCGCGCGCGAGGCGAAGACGAGGGAGGGCACGTGCCCGGGGCCGAACTCGCTCTGCAATTCACCCGACAGGGCGCGGCGACAGGAGAAAGCGAGAATGCGGCGATGCTCCGTCTCCTCGACCACCGGCGGGTCGTGCAGCGCGATGAGATGATGGTGCCCGCGATAGTCGGTCACCGTGACAAAAAGATCGAGCCGATGGCCGGGCGGTAGGAGGCTGGTCCCGGTACCGGCGCCGGCATCCATATTGTCGCAGGCGTCCAGCATCCATCCCGCAAAGCGGGGGCCGGAAAAAGGCGGCGTGAACCAGCGGGCCTGTACAAAGCGGCGCACCTTGGAGAGAGTCTCGGGATCGGCCACTTGCGTTCCGAAACGGTGGGTGAGCACGTTGTCGATCATCGGACCCATGGCGGATTTGAGGGTCCGGCTCACCAGGCTGGCCGGGGCGGACAGCTGGGTCACATCGGCATTCTGCAGCCAGAGTTCCCGATGCGAATCGAGCGGCAGGTCATGGGCCAGCGCGCGGGCCAGCATCACGCCATTGATTCCACCGGCCGACGCGCCGGATATAAGGTCGATGACGATCCGTAGATCGATCTCCGGCGCCAACGATTTCAGCAGGTCGAGATAGACCGCGGTGCTGTCCGGCGCCTCCGCCGCCTCCTCGGTTTCGGCGTGCAGCAATTTGGAGGCCCGGATGAGATTGAGAAGCTCCCGCGTGACGCCATGGATATAGACGGCCAAGGATACGCCGCCATAGAGCACCACGGCCAAGCGGATCTCGATCTGCTTCATATCCCCCGACACCTGGATGGCATTTTTCGAGCTTGGTCTTTTTCGAGTCGAGGCAGTTTATCATCCGAAATCGCATATGTCCCCGATCCAACGACGGATTTGCGTCCCGGACATGCGCCCCCGGCCAATTGAACGTGCTGGCGGGCACTTGCGGCTTGCTATCCTGCCGGGCAGGCGGCGTTTGAGCCTGGAGGAGCAGCAGTCGGATGATTCCCTTTTCGGTCCTGGATCTATCGCCGATCACGCTCGGCAAGACGGCCGCCGACGCCTTGCGCAACACGACGGATTTGGCGCGCCATGCGGAAAGCTGGGGATATCACCGATATTGGCTGGCCGAGCATCACAACATGCCCGGCATCGCCAGCGCGGCCACGTCCGTGGTCATCGGCCATGTTGCAGCGGCAACGCAGCGGATCAGGGTGGGATCGGGCGGCATCATGTTGCCCAATCACGCGCCGCTGGTCATTGCCGAACAATTCGGCACGCTGGAATCGCTCTTTCCCGGGCGCATCGATCTGGGCCTTGGCAGGGCGCCGGGCACGGATCAGCGCACGGCCCGGGCCCTGCGCAGAAACCTTGCCGGCAGCGACGATTCGTTTCCCCGGGATGTCGCCGAGTTGCAGGCCTGGTTCGCACCGGTTCAGCCAGGCCAGCAGATCCGTGCCGTGCCCGGGGCCGGTCTCGACATTCCCATCTGGCTGCTGGGGTCGAGCCTTTTCAGCGCACAACTGGCGGCCGAAATGGGCCTGCCTTTCGCCTTTGCCTCTCATTTCGCACCGGACTACCTGATGCGTGCGCTCGACCTTTACCGCGCCAATTTCAAGCCGTCGGCATCCTTGCCGGCTCCCTATGTCATGGCCGGTCTCAACATCTTCGCTGCCGAGTCGGATATGGAGGCAAGGCGCCTCTTTACCTCCCTGCAGCAGCAATTCATCAACCTGCGGCGGGGAACGCCGGGCCCGCTGCCGCCGCCCCGCGACAGCATGGATGGCTATTGGTCGCCTATGGAGCAGCAGATGGTCGACCATTCCCTGGCCTATGCAATCGTGGGGTCGCCGGCAACGGTCGAAGGGGGCCTTGCCGGTTTCCTCGAAGCGACCAAAGTGGACGAGGTGATGGTGGCCGGCCAGATTTTCGATCATCAGGCGCGTTTGCACTCGTTCGAACTGGTCGCCGAGGTGCGGGCCAGGCTGGCAGCCGGTAATAAGATTGCGTCGGGGCGCTAGCGGCGCTCGAAATCGCACACTATTCTCTCCGGCAAATCATGCTGCGAGAGAGGCTTGCCATGTGCGCTAGGAAGTGGGCGGCGTCGTGACCGATTACGTCCGCCGCATTCTCGATGCCCGCGTCTATGATGTGGCGTCGCGGACACCGCTCGATGCCATGCCGCGCCTCAGCGGCCGCCTCAAAAGCGATATCCTTCTGAAGCGGGAGGATCTGCAGCCGATCTTTTCGTTCAAGATTCGGGGCGCCTACAATCGTATCGCGCGCCTGCCGGCGGAGGCCCGGGCGCGCGGCGTCATTTGCGCCTCTGCCGGCAATCATGCCCAGGGCGTGGCGCTGTCTGCACAGAAACTCGGTATCGCGGCCACGATTGTGATGCCGGTGACGACGCCGCAGATCAAGATCGATGCGGTGCGCCATTGGGGCGGTGCGGTCGTGCTGAAGGGCGACACGTTCGACGATGCCTACGCCCACGCCAAGGCGCTGGAGGCAGAGCAAGGCTTTGCCTTCATTCATCCGTTCGACGATCCGGATGTAATCGCGGGGCAGGGGACGATCGGTGTCGAGATCCTGCAACAGCATGCCGACCCGATCGAAGCGATCTTTGTGCCCATTGGCGGCGGCGGACTGGCTTCCGGCATCGCGTCGTATGTCAAGTTCCTGCGTCCGGAAATCAAGGTCATTGGGGTGGAGCCCGTCGATGCCGCGTCGATGAAGACGGCAATCGACGCTGGCGAACGGATCGTGCTGGACCGCGTCGGGCTTTTTGCGGACGGCGTTGCGGTGCGGCAGGCCGGCGCGGAGACTTTCCGGATTTGCCGTACCTTGCTCGACGATGTGCTCCTGGCAGATACCGACGAGATGTGCGCGGCGGTAAAGGACATCTTCGAGGATATGCGTGTTATCGCCGAACCGGCCGGCGCCTTGTCGCTGGCCGGGCTGAAGGCTTATACCGTGGCCAATCCCGTGCGCACCGGCGCGCTCATCGCCATCAACAGCGGTGCCAATATGAATTTCGACCGGCTGCGCCACGTTGCCGAACGCGCGGAGGTGGGCGAGGCGCGTGAAATTCTGCTGGCGGTTACGATCCCCGAGCGGCAAGGCAGCTATCGCCGTTTCGTCGAGGTCCTCGGGAATCGCAACATCACCGAATTCAACTATCGCTTCGCCGCGGGCGGTGAGGCGCATGTTTTCGTCGGCCTGAAGCTGCGCGGCGAAGGCGTGGAGAAGGCAGCGCTTCTCGCTGAACTGCGGGGGTTGGGCTATCAGGTGCTCGATATCAGTGCCAACGAAACGGCCAAACTGCATATCCGTTATATGGTCGGCGGCCGCGTACCGGGTCTGAAGGACGAGGTCGTGCTGCGTTTCGAGTTTCCGGAACGGCCCGGTGCACTGATGAAGTTCCTCAACGGCGTAGGCACGGAATGGAACATCACCCTGTTTCATTACCGCAATCATGGCGCCGATTACGGCCGCGTGCTTGCCGGATTGCAGGTGCAGCCGACCGAACGTGCCCGCTTTGCGGCGCAGTTGACCCAGCTCGGCTATCCCTACGAGGATGAGACGCTCAATCCGGTCTATCGCCTGTTTCTCGGAGATTGAGGCGTGGGGGACAGCAGGGGATATACTGAATGACACTCAGGCGCTCTCTGCCGTCGGCCAATGCCCTGTTCGTCTTCGAGGCGGCGGCGCGCCTCATGAGCTTCACGCGCGCGGCGCTCGAACTGAATGTGACGCAATCGGCCGTCAGCCGGATGATCGGGCGCCTGGAGGCGCATATCGAGTCGAAGCTGTTCATTCGGACGCCGACCGGTATCGAACTCAGCGAGGACGGGCGGGAACTCTATCATGCCGTAACCGGCAGCTTTCAGCATATCGAGATGGCGATCGAAAGTATCCGTGCGCGGCACGGCGCCGGTGGCACGGTCACGATCTCGCTCTCCGCCGCCTTTGCCATGCATTGGTTCATGCCGCGCCTCGAGCGCTTCCAGGCGGAGTTCCCATCGATCGACCTGCGCTTTCAGCTGGTGCGCGGCGAGCCGACCGGCCCGTTCGAGGATGTCGATTTCGCGGTCCGCTACAATCTGCCCGAGGATGCCAATCATCACAGCTGGCTGCTGATGGAGGAGACGGTGATGGCCGTTTGCAGCGCGGCCTATCTGGCATCGCATGGCGCGCTGGGCAGCGACGCCGATCTGTCGCGGCACACCCTGGTCCATCTGTCCGGCAGCACCCGCATTCCGTGGCAGCGTTTCCTGGCGGAGGCGAATTATCCGGCGCAGTTCGCGGGGCGGAACCTCACTTTTTCGGACTATTCGCTGGTGGTGCAGGCGGCGCTCGGCGGGCGCGGAATTGCCCTGGGCTGGGGGCATGTCGTCGCCCACGAGCTGCAGCAAAAGGAACTGGTGCAGGCGGCACCCTTCGTTCTCAAGACGGGGAACGGCTATTTCCTGGTTGCCACGGCGCGCCGGCCTCTGCGCGACCCCGCCATTCTCGTAAGAGATTGGCTCCTTTCCGAGATGCAGGAACTGAGGCACGCGCTCATGACTTCAGATCATGCGGTGTCTGATAATTGAGGAGATAGCGATCCCTTCGGAGACTGCTACCTTGGCCGATGGACACAGGGAGGCGAGGGGGGCGTGGGCTTGAGCCTCAGCGGGGCCTCCTGACCGGAAAAAGGGGGAGATCGAGACATGGACCTGCAGCTGACGCCGAAGGAGAAGGAACTTGCAGCCAAGGGGCGGGCCTTCTGCGACGAGGTACTTATCCCCCTTGAGCAAGTCACGGACGAGCATGGCGAGTTGCCGATGGAGAAGCGCCCCGCCGTGCGGCAGGCCGTCCGAGATTGGGGTCTTGCCGGTATCAACCACAGCAAGGAGCATGGCGGGCTTGGCCTTACGATGGTCGAGCAGATCGTCATCGAGGAGCAATTGGGGCGAGTCACCAACGGTCTGTGGAGTTGCGTCTGGCGGCCGCCGGTCAGCCTCAAATTCGGCACCGATGCGCAAAAGCAGGAATATCTGAGACCGTCGATCCATGGCGAGCGCCGGGGTTGTTTCGCCATTACCGAGCCCGAAGCCGGATCCGACCCGCGCCGGGTGCAGACGATTGCCACCCTGAAGAACGGCAAGTGGCATCTCAGCGGCGAGAAGTGGTTTGTGACGTCCTACAATGCATCCGATTTCATCATCGTTCATGCGCATGTCGACGGCGATCCGAACAAGCCCAGCCTGTTCCTGGTCGACAAGCCGGTCAACAACATGACGCATATCCGCTCGCCCAAGTTCATGCACAACTTCGCCTTCGACCATGCCGAACTGCGTTTCGAGGGAACGGAGATCGCCGAGGACAAATTGCTGGGGCAGATCGGGCAGGGGCTCGAAATGACGAAAGACTGGTTCGTCGAGGCCCGGCTGCAGATTGCTGCGCATGCTTTCGGTGCAGCGACGCGCGCCGCCGAAATAGCCAATGACTATGCCACGACGCGCCATCAGTTCGATCGGCCCATCCGCGATTTCCAGGGCGTCGAGTTCATGCTGGCCGATATGGCCGTCGAACTCTTTGCCGCCAAGACCATGCTCTATCGCGTGGCATGGGAGATCGACAGCGGCGCCGACCGCAGCCGCATCCACGCGCATGCCAGCGCGCTGAAACTGTTCTGTTCCGAGGTCGCCGGCCGGGTGATCGACAAGGCCCTGCAGGTCTTGGGCGGCCGCGGCTACATGCGCGAGAATCCGGTGGAACGCCTCTATCGGGACATTCGCGTCGACCGTATCTGGGAGGGCACCTCGGAAATCCAGCGCGTCGTGGTCGGCGGGCAAATACGGAAACGCGGATTCAACGTCTATACCGGTTGGCACTGATAGCTCGCCGCCCGCATGAATATGTCGCGGCAGAGCGTCTCTTCCCGCAGTGCCGATACGCGGCTGCCCGCCAGTCTGTGGGCGGCAACGGCATGTCCGGCGCCGGACTATGCCCGTCTGCGCGAAGACATGATCTGTGATACGGCGATCGTGGGTGGCGGATTCACGGGGCTCAGCACGGCCTTGCATCTCGCTTTGCGTGGGCAGCGCGTGATCGTTGCCGAGGCCGCCGAACCGGGCTGGGGTGCTGCCGGACGGAATGGCGGCCAGGTCATCGCCGGCCTCAAGACCGATCCGCTGGCATTGATCGGCCTTTTTGGCGCCGATCTTGGCGCGCGCATGGCCGGGACCATGGGAAAAGCGGCGGATCTCGTATTCGATCTCATCCAGGGATATGGCATGGATTGTCATGCGCGGCGAGGCGGCTGGCTGCAGGCGGCGCATGGGCCGAAGCCCTACCGGGATCTGATTCAGCCGCGTTATCGGCAGTGGCGGGATTTGGGCGTCGATTGCGACCTGCTGAGTGCAGCCGAAATCGGCGCCTTGATCGGTTCAGCGCCGACGGCCTATGTCGGCGGCTGGCTCGACCGGCGCGGCGGCACGCTGCAGCCGCTCAGCTATGCGCGGGGCCTCGCGGCGGCGGCGATGCGCGAGGGTGCCACGATCCTTGCCAGGACTCCGGTCCACCGATTGCGCCGCGACGAGAAGGGGTGGGAGCTTCAGGCCGATCCATACAAGATAAGCGCGAGGCGCCTGGTGTTGGCGACCAATGCCTACACCGGAATGCATGGCGACAAGCTGATTCCTGGAATCGAGCGCAGCATCGTGCCCGTTGCCAGCTTTCAGATGGCGACGCCCCCGCTTCCCGCTAAATATGATGGGATCCTTCCCGAGGGACTTGGCGTCACGGATTCGCGGCGCCTGCTGCTCTATTTCCGCCGCGACCATACCGGTCGGCTCGTCATGGGCGGCCGTTCGCCCGTCGACGATCGTCCAGACAAGGCAGATGCCGTCTCGCTGAGGCGGGCGGTGACCCGAATCTTCCCGCAGATCGAGGTGGGGGAGGTCGACTTCGTCTGGAGCGGCAAGGTCGCGATCTCGAAAGACAAGCTGCCGCACATTCACATGCCGGAGGTCGGCTTGATCTCTTTCATGGGCTGCAATGGGCGTGGTGTCGCGGTTTGCACGATGATGGGACGCATACTGGCGGACCTGGCCAGTGGCGCCGCCGCCGCGGAGGTACCCTTCCCCATAACCGCGCCGGATCATTTCCGCCTGCACGGATTGCGCAAGGCAGGCGTCTTCGCGCTCAGCAAATATTACAGCCTGTTGGACCGGCTGGAATCGCTCCAGCGCGGCTGAGGCCGCCAATCTTACTGAGCCGCCTATCTTACTGAGCAGTCTGGGCGATGCTGCTATCGGCCTTCACGACCAGACAGTCGGTCTGCTTGGCCTTCAGCTTCTTGCAGGCGGTATCCGCATCGGCCTTGCTGAGGCCGAAAACGCGGGCGCGGTAGATGCTGCTGTTGCCGCGATCGATGACGATACGCGTATCGGCAAGAAGCGTCGGAACGGCCTTGGTGGCGCGTTCGGCGGCTTTTTGCGCCGGCTTGAACTTCGAATAGGCGCCGACCTGGATCCCATACTGGTTCTTGTCGCCGCTCCAAACATTGGCCACGGCCTGCGTATCCGGCTGAGCCACTGCCGGAGCGAGGGAGACGGAGGCCATCGTGGCGATCGCGCTGCCGATCGAATCTTCCTGGGCTGGCTTCGGCGTCGGCACCAGCGTGCTGGCGACGACTGCATCGATCTCCGGCGCGGCGGCGGTGGTCACGACCGGCACTTCCTGCGCCGGACCGGCACTTCCGGGTGCCTTGGCCATCAGCACGTCGCCGATGCCGTTCCTGGCGTTGAAGCCTTCGGTGAGCAGCGCCACCATCTGCTTGTCGCGGATTGGCGCGCTGGGGCCGCCCAGGACCACGCCGACCAGGCGCCGGCCATTGCGCTCGGCGGAGGAAACGAGGTTGAAGCCGGCGGCGCGGATATAGCCGGTCTTGATGCCGTCCGCGCCAGCGAACTTCTTCATGACACGGTTGTGGCCGCCATATGTGTTGCCGCGATAGACAAAGCTGTTGCGCTTGAAATAGCCGTAATATTTCGGGTGATCGCGCAGCAGGGCCACGCCGAGCGTCGCCATGTCGCGTGCGCTCGTCACCTGACTCGGATTGGGCAGGCCATGTGCGTTGCGGAACACCGTCTTGTTCATGCCAAGCGCGCGGGCCTTGGCCGTCATCATGCGGGCGAAGGCCGCTTCGGTCCCGCCGAGGCGTTCGCCAACCGCCGTGGAAACGTCGTTGGCCGAGCGAACGACCATGGCAAGGATCGCGGTTTCGACCGTGATCGTATCGCCTGCCTTGACGTTCATGTTCGTTGCCGGCTCGCTCGCCGCGTTCTTTGAGAATGTAATCCGGTCGCTGAGCTTCACCGTACCGGCATCGAGGGCATCGAACAGCAGATAGAGGGTCATCATCTTGGTAAGCGACGCCGGATAGGTGACGGCGTCGGCGTTGGAACGCGACAGCACTTCACCTGTTTCCGCATCGACAACGATGCTGGCGGCAATCGGCTTGGCCTGCGCGGTCTGCAGGCCGAGGACGCTGGTCAGCGCCATAATCGCAAGGGTGGCGCCAAAACGGCGCAAAATGGACAGAATCGCCCCCCGCTTGGGCTGACGCGGCAGGAACATCGTGCTTTTCCCCCTAAGCCGGTGAAAAGATTTAGGCAATTTCGTGTCGATCCTACGTTAACCGTAGAATCCTGTCTATAGCCTACAGACCCCTAAAATCTGGTAAAGTGCAACAAGACGCCAACGGAATCAGGTGACTAACGGATGATCCTCACATCTCTGGGCCAAACTGCGCAAATACTCCGACTCTGCGTGGGCATGTCCTTTGCTGCCATCGGCCTTGCCGGCTGTGCCTATCAATCGGCCGGCAATCTGGGCGGCGGCAGTGGTATCGATAACCCGGTCGAGCGGAAATTCACCTGGTTCAGCTATCTCGATGCTGCCGATATTCGCAATTCCTGTGCCGCCGGCGGACCGGATCGGTATCGGCTGGTCTATAACGGCCAGTATGCGAATCATGTGCGCACTTATGAGATCACCGACGGGCCGACCCGGCAGATTGCGGCACGGGCTCGCGGCACCAGCGGCGACCTCACCGAAATGGGCTTCAACAGCTTCGACGAGTTGCTGGGGCCCTGGAATTTTCGCCGGTCGCAGACGGCGCTGAGTGAAGAGGAATGGGCAGAACTGCGCGATTTGCTGCACCGATCGGGCTTTGGCGCGGGAAACCAGGCCGGCCTGCGGCTGCACTCCCAGGACTTCTATTGGCTGGCGGCAGGCTGCGAGGGCGGCAAATTTTTCTTCAATGCCTGGGCGGACAAGCCGGGCGCATTGCCTTTGACCCGCGCGTCGTTTCTGGACTTCCTGCTGCGCCACGATGCCACGGGCGTGGCTTATGTGCCACCGCGCCCGGTCACCTATGTGGATAAGAATGACGCGAGCAAGGGGCAGGACCGGGATTACAGCGGCCATTTCGTCATTACCGTCCGCGAGGACGGAATCGGGCGGCCCGGGATATAGGGCGGGGAAGATGGGGGGTATGGGCACCCGGCCGCCGCCGAAACGAGACCCCGCATTCTTGCAGGCCCACTATTATGATGCCGCACCTTTTAACTCAGTCTTAGCATCCAATATGATACAGCCATGATAGAGATATACGGGCATCTGGAAGTGACGCGCGTGGAGGATATGGAGCTTGAAGCGGCATATCCGCTCCTGGCCTCGGCCGGCGAGGATGGCGACGACAACGATCAGGGCGGCAATGGCGGCCGGCCCGGTGTCGGCACTGTCGTCAAGGCCAAGCCGAAGACCAAGAAACCGTCCATGTACCGCGTGCTGCTGCTCAACGACGATTACACGCCGATGGAGTTCGTCGTGCACGTGCTGGAGCGCTTCTTCAACAAGAGCCGCGAGGCGGCTACCGAGATCATGCTTCATGTGCACCATCGCGGGGTCGGGGTGTGCGGGATCTACACCTATGAAATCGCCGAGACCAAGGTCTCGCAGGTGATCGATTTCGCCCGCCGCCATCAGCACCCGCTGCAATGCACGATGGAGAAGGAATAGATTTAAGCGAGCGAATTGGGGAAGTGCGTCACTGCAAGTAGATCGGATGTCACGCGGGCGGGGGCCCGTATGACGCTGGTTCGTTAGTCAAGGAAGGATGTCCCGGCCCATGCTGTCGCCCAATCTTGAACAGACCCTGCACCGTGCCCTGGCCCTGGCCAGCGAGCGACGGCACGATTACGCGACGCTGGAGCATCTGCTCCTCGCCTTGACCGACGATCAGGATGCGGTCGCCGTGATGCGCGCCTGCAACGTCGATGTCGATCGGCTGAAGCGGGACCTCGTGGACTATGTCGACAACCAGCTCGCCAACATCATCAGCAAGCAGCAATCGGAAGCCAAGCCCACCGCCGGTTTCCAGCGCGTCGTGCAGCGCGCGGCCATCCACGTGCAATCCTCGGGCCGCGAGGAAGTGACCGGCGCCAACATACTGGTTGCCTTGTTCTCCGAGCGCGAGAGCCATGCCGTCTATTTCCTGCAGGAGCAGGAGATGACGCGCCTCGACGCCGTCAACTATATCAGCCACGGCATCGCCAAGGTGGCCGGCCGCGCCGAACCCAAGCGCGTGCGCGGTGCGTCTGAAAAAGAGGAAGGCGAGGCCCAGGTGAAATCGGGCACCGAGGCGCTCGAGGCCTATTGCGTCAACCTCAACCAGAAGGCCCAGAACGGCAAGATCGACCCGCTCATCGGCCGCGATACGGAAGTTTCGCGCACGATCCAGGTGCTGTGCCGCCGCACCAAGAACAATCCGCTCTATGTGGGCGATCCGGGCGTCGGCAAGACGGCCATTGCAGAAGGCCTTGCGCGCCGCATCGTCAAGGGCGACGTGCCGGATGTCTTGAAGAACGCCACCATCTTCTCGCTCGACATGGGCTCGCTGCTGGCCGGCACCCGCTATCGCGGTGATTTCGAGGAACGCCTAAAAGCCGTGGTGAAGGAACTCGAAAACCTCGAAGGGGCCATCCTCTTCATCGACGAAATCCATACCGTGATCGGCGCCGGTGCCACATCGGGCGGGTCGATGGACGCCTCGAACCTGTTGAAGCCGGCACTGCAATCGGGGTCGCTGCGCTGCATCGGCTCGACTACTTACAAGGAATACCGCCAGCATTTCGAAAAGGATCGCGCACTGGTTCGCCGCTTCCAGAAGATCGACGTCAACGAGCCGTCGCAGGAAGATGCGGTGAAGATCCTGCGGGGCTTGAAGCCCTATTACGAAAAGCACCACAATGTGCGCTATACGGCGGAGGCGATCCGCGCCGCCGTGGAATTGTCGGCGCGCTATATCGGCGACCGCAAGCTGCCCGACAAGGCGATCGACATCATCGACGAAGTGGGTGCGGCACAGATGCTGCTCCCCGAATCGAAACGGAAGAAGACCATCACCGTGAAGGATGTCGAAGCCGTGGTGGCGATCATCGCCCGCATTCCGGCGAAGTCGGTCTCCAAGGACGACAAGGTGGCGCTGAAATCGCTGGAGCGCGATTTGAAGACCATGGTCTTCGGCCAGGATCCGGCCATCGACGCGCTTTGCGCCGCGATCAAGCTGGCCCGTGCCGGCCTCCGCGAACCGGACAAGCCCATCGGCTCCTACCTGTTCTCGGGTCCGACCGGTGTCGGCAAGACGGAAGTGGCCAAGCAGCTCGCCCGTATCATGGGCATCGAACTCGTCCGCTTCGACATGTCGGAATATATGGAGCGCCACACCGTCTCCAGGCTCCTCGGCGCCCCTCCGGGCTATGTCGGCTTCGACCAAGGCGGCCTGCTCACCGATGCCATCGACCAGCATCCGCATGCGGTGCTGCTTCTGGACGAAATCGAAAAGGCGCATCCGGACCTCTTCAACATCCTCCTCCAGGTGATGGATCACGGCAAGCTCACCGACCATAACGGCAAGGCGGTCGATTTCCGCAACGTCATCCTGATCATGACGACGAATGCCGGTGCCGCGATGATGGCCAAATCCGCCATCGGCTTCATGCGCGACAAGCGCGAGGGCGAGGACCAGGCCGAAATCGAGCGGCTGTTTGCTCCCGAATTCCGCAACCGTCTGGATGCGGTCATTCCGTTCTCGAACCTCTCGCCGGAAATCGTGGCGCAGGTCGTCGACAAGTTCGTGATGCAGCTGGAAGCGCAGCTTGCCGACCGCCACGTCAATATCGAACTCACCGACGCGGCGCGGAAGCATCTCGCCGATATCGGCTTCGATCCGCTCTATGGCGCGCGGCCCTTGAGCCGCACGATCCAGGAACACATCAAGAAGCCGCTGGCCGAGGAGTTGCTGTTCGGCAAGCTGGAGAAGGGCGGCACTGTCCGCGTCGATTTCGATACGGAGAAGCAGAAGCTCACCTTCGAAATCGTCGAATCGAAATCGAGCCCGCGCGAAGAGACGGTCGAACCCGTCGACGCGTGAGAGATATAGCCGGCAGGCTAGCCAGCGTTTTCTAGCCAATTCCTGCCTTCCACATCGGCGCCCGGTCCCTTACGATCGAGCGCCGTTTTGCGATGAAGGGAAGGCCATGAACGACCAAAGCAAGATCACGGAAGCCGACACGTTGCGCGACCTCTACGGCGAGCCGGTGCCGGCCTCGCTGGTGAAGGAAATGACTTTCCTCACGGATGCCTATGCGGCCTTCATCAAGGCCTCACCCTTCGTGGTGCTTTCGACCAGTGGCGAGGAGGGCCTCGATGCGTCCCCACGCGGCGGCCCGCCGGGCTTCGTGCGCGTCGTTGACAAGAACACCCTCATTCTCCCCGACCGCAGCGGCAACAACCGCGTCGATAGTTTGAGCAATGTGGTGGCCGACCCGCGCATCGCCATGCTGTTCCTGGTGCCGGGGGTGGGCGAAACCATGCGCGTCAATGGCCGTGCGCGCGTCTCGATCGATCCGGACCTGCTGCAAAGCTTCGTCGATCCCAACGGCAAGATTCCGCGCTCGGCACTCGTGATCACAATCGACCGAGCCTACGTGCATTGCTCGCAATCCCTCTCGCGCTCCAAGCTCTGGGACCCAGCGGCACAGATCGACCGCAAAGCGCTCCCCAGCATCGGCCAGATGCTCCAAGCCTGCCGCGCAGAGTTTGACGGGGCGGCGTATGACAAGCGCAATGAAGACGCGGGTGGTCTCATTCCGGAGGATTGAAGGCTCGCTATTTCCCGGTCAAAGCAACGACGAAGGCGACCGCTCGCCTACACTCCCTCTCCCCGCAAGCGGGGCAAGGGAACTAGAACCAGCTCACTTCGCCGCTTTCTTGACTGCCTTCTTTGCCGTCTTCGTCACCGTCTTGGCCTTGGTGGCAGTCTTGGTAGCGGCCTTCCTGGCGGGCTTTTTCGTCGCCGCCGGCTCGTCGGATTTCGCCGGCGTCTTCTTGGCGACCTTCTTCGCCGCTTTCTTCTTGCCCCCACCCCCGCCGGCCGCTTCACGGGCGGCGATCAGCTGCAACGCTTCGTCCAGGGTCACGGCGCCGGGCTCGATCGATTTCGGCAGGGTGGCGTTGATGGCGCCCATCTTCACATAGGGACCGTAGCGGCCTTCGTGCAGGGTGACAGCCTCGCCGCTTTCCGGATGCTTGCCGATTTCCTTCCCCGGCGCTGCCTGGCGGCCGCCGCGGCCCTTGCTCTCCTGGGAGAGCAATTCGATGGCGCGGTTCATGCCGATCGAGAGGACGTCGTCATCCTTGGGGATCGATTTGAATTTGCCGTCATGATTGAGATAGGGCCCGAAGCGGCCGATGCCGGCCATGATCGGCTTGCCCGTTTCCGGGTGATGGCCAACAACGCGCGGCAGGCTGAGGAGCTTTTGCGCGATCTCCAGACTGACCGCATTGGGGTCGAGGTCGCGCGTGAGCGAGACGCGCTTGGGCTTTCCGCCATCCTCGCCTTCGCCCAATTGCACATAGAAGCCGTATGGACCCTTGCGCAGCGTGATGCTGCGGCCCTGCTCGTCCTTGCCGAATTCGACCGGGCCGGCGGAACCGGCGGCGATTTCCTCTTCCGTCTGCACGGCAAGGGGTTTCGTGTACTTGCATTCGGGGTAATTGTTGCAGCCGATGAAGGCACCGTTCTTTGCGAGCTTGATGCCAAGCTCGCCATTGCCACAGGCCGGGCAGGCGCGCGGAGCCTTGCCATTGCCGAGATCGGGGAAGAAATGCGGCGCCAGCGCGTCGTTAAGCACGTCGATGACGACCGAGCGCGTGCCGATACCCTTGTCTAGGAAGGCCACGGCATCCTGCATCGAGGGCAGCTTGCCGTCATCGTCCGCTTCTTCCTGGTGGAGATGCGCGAAGTCGTTCCAGAATTCCGCCAGCACATCCTTCCAGCGGGCGCGGCCGCCGGAAATGTCGTCGAGCTTGGTCTCGAGATCGGCGGTGAAGCCGTATTGCACATAGCGGTCGAAGAAATTGGTCAGGAACGCCGTCACCAGGCGGCCGCGATCCTCCGGCACCAGGCGTTTCTTGTCGATCTTGACATAGGCCCGGTCCTCCAGCGTCTGGAGGATCGAGGTATAGGTCGATGGCCGGCCGATGCCGAGTTCCTCCAGCCGCTTGATCAGCGAGGCTTCGGAATAGCGGGGCGGCGGCTGGGTGAAATGCTGCTCCGGCTTGATCTCCTGCGGCTTCACGGCGTCGCCCTGCTTGAGGTTGGGCAGGCGCTTTCCGCTATCGTCTTCCTCGAGCGGATCGTCGCGGTCTTCCTGGTAGAGGGTCAGGAAACCGTCGAAGGTGATGACCGACCCGGTGGCGCGCAGGATCTGCCTGCCGTCGGCCGAGGCGATGTCGATCGCCACCTGGTCGAGCTCGGCGCTTTCCATCTGGCTCGCCAGCGTTCGCTTCCAGATGAGATCGTAGAGCTTCGCCTCCTCGTCGCGAAGATATCTGCGCACCTGTTCCGGGCGGCGGAAGAGGTCGGTGGGGCGGATGGCCTCGTGGGCCTCCTGGGCGTTCTTCGCCGCACTCTTATAGATGCGGGCGCTCGCTGGCAGGTATTTCTGGCCGTATTGCTCGCCGATGAGCTTGCGCCCCGCCACCACGGCTTCCTGGCTCAAGTTGACGCCGTCGGTACGCATATAGGTGATGAGGCCGACCGTCTCGCCATCGAGATCGACGCCTTCATAGAGGCGCTGGGCGATCTTCATGGTATGGGCGGCGCCGAAGCCCAGCTTGCGCGAGGCTTCCTGCTGCAGGGTCGAGGTGATGAAGGGCGGGGCCGGATTGCGGCGGACCGATTTGCGCTCGACGGCGCCGACCTTGAACGGGGCGCCGGCCTTGACCGCGGCCACCGCCGCTTCGGCCGCCGCCTTGTCACCGATGTCGAACTTGTCGAGCTTCTTGCCGTTGAGGTGGGTGAGGCGCGCGGCAAAGGCCTGGCCGTCCGGACCGGCGAGGACCGCCTCGATGGTCCAATATTCCCGCGCCTTGAAGGCTTCGATCTCCGCCTCGCGTTCGCAGACGATGCGCAGCGCCACCGATTGCACGCGGCCGGCCGAGCGGCTGCCCGGCATCTTGCGCCACAGGATGGGAGAGAGGGTGAAGCCCACCAGATAATCGAGGGCGCGCCTCGCGAGATAGGCGTCGACCAGTTCCTGGTCGATTTCGCGTGGGTTGGCGATGGCGTCGAGGACGGCCTTCTTGGTGATCTCGTTGAAGGCGACCCGGGCCATCGGCAGCTTCGAGAGCGCCTTCTTGCCACGGAGTTCCTGCTGGAGGTGCCAGGAGATGGCCTCGCCCTCGCGGTCAGGGTCGGTTGCCAGCAGCAGCTGGTCGGCCCCGGCGGCGGCGGCGGCGATTTCCTTGATCTGCTTGGCGCCGCGACCCTCGGCGTCCCAGATCATGGCGAAATCCTCGTCCGGCCGGACCGAGCCGTCCTTGGGCGGCAGGTCGCGGACATGGCCGAAGCTCGCCAGGACCTTGTACTCAGCACCCAGATATTTGTTGATGGTCTTGGCCTTGGCGGGGGATTCGACGACGACGACCTTCATGGACCCGCTTTCGGGATGAGCAAAATGTGGACACGAACCTCACGTCGGGGTCCGGTTTGCCGGATATAGAGGTGGTCAAGCGACCTTGGCGAGCAGCGAAACCCGGTTGCCGGGGTGACGTTCCAGGCGGCCCGCTAAGTCCAATTCCAGCAGCACCATTCCCATGACGGGAGCGGAGCAATGACACTGCCGAAGCAGTTCGTCAACCTCCACCGGGCTCGGTCCCAGCAAGTTCAGAATTTCGGCACGCGGATCCGTGATGTCATTTTCTATTTCAGAATCAATATCGTGTGCGTTGAGATTAAAGTTGTCCGAGAGTGTCGGTTTTAGGCTGGAAGTCCCATCCAAGGCCTCCAGCACCTGTGTCGCATCCTCGACCAGCAGGGCGCCTTCGCGGATCAGGCGGTTAGTGCCCCGGCAACGGGGGTCGAGCGGGGAGCCCGGAACTGCCATCACCTCGCGCCCCTGCTCGTTGGCAAAGCGGGCGGTAATAAGGGAGCCGGATTTGAGCGCCGCCTCGATGACGACCGTGCCGAGTGAAAGGCCGGAGATGATCCGGTTGCGGCGCGGGAAAAGCCTGGCGCCGGGTTCGGTGCCGGGTGGCATCTCGGCGACGATCAGCCCGTCCCGCGCCAGCAGGTCGTAAAGGTCGGCATGTTCGGGCGGATAGAGCACATCCACCCCGCCGGCAAGAACGGCGATGGTCCCGCCCTTCGCGGCGAGCGCCCCGGCATGGGCCGCCCCATCGATGCCGCGGGCGAGGCCAGAGACAACGACGAAGCCGGCGCCGGAGAGCTCCCGCGCCATGTCATGCGCAAAGCGGCGCCCGTTGGCCGAGGCATTGCGGGCGCCGACCATCGCGACCTGACGCGGCCGGGTCAGCAGATCGAAGCGGCCCCGCGCGGTGATGATGGGTGGCGCATCCTCGACAGCGCGCAAGGGGGCCGGATAGTCTGGCTCGACCCAGGCGATGGCGCGGCCGCCGAAACTGGCCAGTCGGTCCAGCTCCTCGCGCGCCTTGGCAACTGGACAGGGACGATAAATGCGCTGCCCGCCGCGCTTGGCGAGATCGGGCAGGTGCTCAAGCGCCAGCTTGGCCGAGCCGAAGCGTTGCATCAGGCGGCGAAAAGTGGCCGGCCCCACATTCTGACAGCGCGCGAGGCGCAGCCAGTCCAGGCGTTCGTCATCGTTCAGTTGGTGCAGTTTCTGGTTCATGGCGCCAGAGCCTATGAGAGGATCGCGCGAGAATCAACCGTGAACAGACAACCGATAGAGGCGCCTATTCCGGCTTCTTCTTGCCGATGCGCGGCTCGGTGCCGTTGAGCAGGCGGGCAATATTCTCGCGGTGGCGGATCCAGACCAGGGCGGCGGCGAAGGCCGCGAACGCGACCTGCGGGCCGGTTCCCAGGATATAGGCATAGAGCGGCGCGAGGGCGACCGCGACCAGGGCCGAGAGGGAGGAAACGCGAAAGCCGAATGCCACTGCGAGCCAGGTGAGGCAAGCGGCAACGCCCACCATCCAGTTGACGGCGAGCAGGGTTCCCAACGTGGTGGCGACGCCCTTGCCACCTTTGAAGCCAAGCCAGACCGGGAAGAGGTGTCCGAGCAAAGCCGCGCCACCGGCAATGACCGCGAGCGCCGGGGAATATTGCGCGGCAATCAGTGCGGCGATCGCACCCTTGCCGCCGTCCAGCAGCAGGGTCGCGAGCGCCAGCGGCTTGTTGCCTGTCCGCAGGACATTGGTGGCGCCGATATTGCCCGAACCGATCTTGCGGATGTCGCCGAGACCTGCGGCCTTGGTGAGCACGAGACCGAAGGGGATCGAGCCCAGCAGATAGCCGAGGATGGCTGCCACCGTGTAGGACCAGATTGGGAGATCGGCTACCGGTTCCATCAGGCTTGCCCATCCGCCGCGAAGACGATGCGGCCGTCGACGAAGGTCTTCAGCACCATGCCCTGCACGGGCCGGCCGTCATAGGGCGAATTCTTCGACTTGCTCTTGAAGCTCGCGACATCGATGCGCTGCGGCTTGTCGAGGTCAATGAGGACCATGTCGGCCGGCGCGCCCTTGGCAAGGCGGCCCTGGGGCAGGCCCAGGATTTCCGCCGGCCGGCTGGTCAGGCATTTGAGCAGATCGAGCAGCGACAGCGAACCCTTGTGATAAAGCTCCAGGCTCACCGGCAGCAATGTTTCCAGGCCGATGATGCCGGCAGCCGCCTGCACGAAGGGCACGCGCTTGCTCTCGACGTCATGGGGCGCGTGGTCGCTGGCGATGCAATCGATGACGCCCTCGGCGACGGCGGCCGCGACGGCGCGCCGGTCGCTCTCGCCGCGCAAGGGCGGGGACAGTTTGGCGAAAGTGCGGTAGTCGCCGATTTCGTTCTCGTTCAACGAGAAGTAAGGCGGGGCCGTGTCGCAGGTGACGCGCAACCCCTCGCGCTTGGCCTGGCGGATGGCCTCGACGGCGGCGGCGGTCGATACATGCGCCACGTGATAGCGGGCGCCGGACATGCGCACCAGATGCAGGTCGCGCTCGATCATCATGACTTCGGCGCAAGGCGGTATGCCGGGCAGGCCGATGCGTGTCGCCAGCTCGCCATTGTTCATGGCACCGCCGGCCGCAAGGCTCGGTTCTTCCGGGTGCTGCACGATGAGGAGGTCGAAGGTGCGCGCGTAATAAAGGGCGCGCCGCATCACCTGGGCGTCGGCAACTGCGGCCAGCGCGTCGGTAAACCCGAGCGCGCCGAATTCCGACAGCATGCCCATTTCCACGAGGTCGCGGCCGTTGAGACCGCGGGTGAGGGCGCCGTAGCAATAGATCTTGGCGCGCCTGGTCTCTCGCGCGCGCCTGGCGATGTACTCGACGCCGGAAACGTCGTCGATCACGGGATGCGTGTTGGGCAGGCAGACCATGCTGGTGACACCGCCCGCCGCCGCGGCGAGGCTGCCGGTGGCGATCGTCTCCTGATGCTCCTCGCCCGGCTCGCGCAGCTGCACGCGCATGTCGATGAGGCCGGGGATCAGCACATGGCCGGCGCAATCGACGATCTCGGCTTCCGCCGGCGCGTTCTGTTTGGCAACCTGCGGACCGATATCGGCGATGATGCCGCCATCCACCAGCACGCCGCCGCGCTCATCG
Source organism: Dongia sp. (assembly GCF_041918875.1). GTDB lineage: Bacteria > Pseudomonadota > Alphaproteobacteria > Dongiales > Dongiaceae > Dongia. The sequence goes on along the minus strand of NZ_JAYRUV010000015.1, from coordinate 16,493 downwards.
CGATTGGCGGCCGGGTCGACGATGCGGGCATTCACCAGCAGCAGCGGCCGGTTCGATTTCTTCCGCTCCGAAGTCATCGGTTCTGTCCCACGATGCCACGGGTGAGCGCGTCGAGGCAGGCCATGCGCACGGCCACACCCATCTCGACCTGTTCGCGGATGACCGAGCGGTTGATGTCGTCGGCGACCTCCGAATCGATTTCGACCCCACGATTCATCGGACCCGGATGCATGATGAGCGCATTGGGCTTCGCCACGGCGAGCTTCTCGTAATCGAGGCCGAAGAAATGGAAATATTCGCGCACCGACGGCACGTAGGCGCCCTGCATGCGCTCGAGTTGCAGGCGCAGCATCATGACGATGTCGACATCCTTCAAGCCCTTGCGCATGTCGGTGAAAACCTCGACCCCCATGCGGTCGATATTCGACGGCAGCAGCGTGGTGGGCGCGATGACCCGCACCCGCGCGCCCATCTTGGTGAGGAGATGGATGTTCGAACGCGCGACGCGGCTGTGCAGGATATCGCCGCAGATGGCGACCAGCAGTCCCTGCAGCTTGCCGAGACGCCGGCGGATGGTCAGCGCATCGAGGAGGGCCTGCGTCGGATGCTCATGACGCCCGTCGCCGGCATTGATCACGGCCCCGTCCACTTTTTGCGACAGCAGGTTGATGGCGCCCGAATCCGGGTGGCGCACGATCATGACATCCGGCCGCATGGCATTGAGCGTCATCGCCGTGTCGAGCAGCGTCTCCCCCTTCTTGACCGAGGAGGTTCCGACCGACATGTTGGTGACATCGGCGCCCAGCCGCTTGGCGGCCAGTTCGAAGCTGGTCTGCGTCCGGGTGGAGTTCTCGAAAAAGACATTCATGACCGTGCGGCCGCGCAACAGGGCACGGGCGGTCGAATCGTCCTTCGACATGTCGGCGTAACGGTTGGAAAGATCGAGCAGCCGCTCGATTTCGGCGGCGGAAAGCCCCTCGATTCCCAGCAAATGCCTGTGGGGGAAGAAAGGGTTAGGCGTGCGAGGTTCAGCGCTCATTTGAGCGCGCATCATAGTGCCACGGGGGCCCTCGTCAACGATTCTGGTGAGGCGATCTTGCACTATCCAAACGGTCAAAATGCGTCCCGGATCGTCATCCCCGGGCATGACGCGGTGGAGTGCATTTTTTGCATCGTCATCCCCGGGCTTGACCCGGGGATCTGCTTCGACCGCCAAGCCGTGGCAAGTCCGTCTTCGGCAACTACGCAATCTCTCAAATGATCTTCTTCGCCCGCAACGCCGCAATCTCATCATCACCCATTGAGAGCAGTTCCCGCAGGACCGCATCCGTGTCCTGGCCGCAAACAGGAGGCGCCAAGCGATAGTCGACCGGGGTCTCCGAAAGCTTGATCGGGCTGCCGATGAGATCGACATGGCCGGAACCGGCGGCGGCGTGTGGCATCGATATCTTCATCTCGCGCGCCAATACCTGCGGGTCCTTGAAGACCTGGTCGATGTTGTTGACCGGGCCTACCGGCACGCCCAACGCATTGAGGCCGTCGATCCAGTATTGCTGCGGCTTCTTCTCGGTCAGTTCGTTGACCATCTGGTAGACGAGCACACGGTTGCGCACACGCGCCGGGTTGGTGGCAAAGCGCTCATCCCTGGCCCAGTCGGGGACACCGGCGAACTGGCAGAACTTTTCGAACTGGCTGTCATTGCCGACCGCCAGAATGAAGAAACCGTCGGAGCAGCGCACCACGGAATAGGGCACGATATTGGGATGTTCGTTGCCCAGCCGCTTCGGCACCTCGCCGGAGGTGAGGTAGTGGAGGCCGATATTGGCGAGATAGCCCACTTGCGAATCAAGGAGGCTCATGTCGCAGAACTGGCCGCGCCCCGAAACGGCGCGGTGGTGCAGGGCGGCGAGGATCGCCACGGTCGAATAGATGCCGCAGACGATATCGGTGATGGCGACGCCGACCTTGGTGGGCTGCCCGCTGGGATCGCCGGTGACGCTCATGATGCCGCCCATGCCCTGCGCCAGGAAATCGTAGCCGGCAAGCGGTGCATAGGGGCCGGTCTGGCCGAAGCCGGTGATCGAGCAATAAATGAGGCGCGGAAAGTCGTATTTGATCTGGTCGTAGGCAAGACCATAGCGCGCCATGTCGCCGACCTTGAAATTCTCGACGAAGATATCGGAGCGCGCGATCAGCCGCTTGGCGATTTCCTGCCCCTCGGGCTTCGCCACGTCCAAGGTCACCGAGCGCTTGTTGCGGTTGATGGAGAGGTAGTAACCGCTTTCATGCGTGTCCTTGCCGTCCTTGTCCTTGACGAAGGGCGGCCCCCATTTTCTCGTATCGTCGCCGGCGCCCGGCCGTTCGATCTTGATCACGTCGGCCCCGAGATCGCCCAGAATCTGCGTCGCCGTCGGCCCGGCGAGAATGCGACTGAGATCGAAAACGCGAATACCGGCGAGCGGTCCTGACATGCTAATCCCCGACACTGATGTTTGAGGTCAATGTCGTGGGCAACAGGGGCAAAAGCAAGCCGGAAGTGCTTGGCCTCACGCCTTCTTCGAGACGATCCGATAAGCGCAGCAGCGGTCGCCGCCCAGCATGTGCTGTATGCGCGTGACGCGGGCGCTGTTGCCGAGGACCTCCTGAAACAGCTTGAGCTCCGCGCCGCAGAGCCCGGAGCACGCCTTTGCCGCCTGCGCGATGGGGCAATGGTTTTCGATCAACAGCCAGCCGCCATCGTCATGCTGCCGGCACTCCGCCATATATCCGTCAATGCGGCGCAGATCGGTGAGGCGCTGCACGCGTTCCGCGATGCCGCCGCCTTCGCCGAGCGCTGACCGATAGCGCTGCACCTGCTGTGCCTCGCGCGCGGCAAGGATGCTGGCCAGGCCGTCATCGCCGTGAGTGCGGACGATGGCGGCCAGCAATTCGCTGGCGAGATCCCGGTGGCGGTCGTCGAAATGCGCGTGGCCCTGCTCGCTCAACGACCACAAGCGCTGGGGCCGGCCGATTCCCTGGCGCCGATCCTCGAAAGTGACGAGCCCGGCCGCGCAGAGCCGGTTGAGATGCTGGCGCGCACCCACCGCCGTCATGTCGAGATGGCGGCCGATATGCGAAGCGGTGAGGGCGCCCTCCGCCTTCAGAACCTCGAGCACGCGTGTCGGACCGAAATCTGCCATGCCGGAAAAATATCGCAGTGCAGGCAATTTAGAAAGCATTTACTTTTCAAAATAAGCGACCTAGGGTCCGCTCCATGACAGCCATCGAAGCCATCTCCGCCGACGCGCCGCCGCGTCTTTTGCAACGCGCCAACATCGCGCCGCTGGCGCTCGTCAATCTCGGCGTCGGGCTGCATGCGACCATCTGGTATCTGGCCTCGACCGCCATGCCGACGGCCATCGGCGAAGTCGGCGGGGCGGAATATCTGAGCTGGGTCGGCAGCCTCTATCTCGTCACCACCATTGTCGGCGGCGCGGTCACGGCGATGCTGAAGGGGCATTTCGGCGCCCGCAACGCCATGCTGGGCGCCGGTTTCGTCGTGATGGTCGGCGGGCTCGTCTCGGCCATGGCACCGGGCGTCATGCTCATCCTGGCCGGCCGCGCGATCCAGGGCCTGGGCGAAGGCGTGCTCATCGCCATGTCCTATGTCATCACGCGCGAACTGTTCGACAACCGGCTGGTGCCGCGCGTGTTCGGGACTCTGGCGGCGACTTGGGGCGGTGCGGTCTTCCTTGGTCCGCTGATCGGCGGGGTGCTGACGGAAGCGTTCTCCTGGCGCGTGGCCTTTTTCGGCGCCGCCCTGCTGCCGCTGCCGATGCAGGCGATCGCCTACATGATCCTGCGCGACAAGCACGCGCGCGTTCATGTCGGCAAGCCGCCGCTGCTGCGCGTTTTCCTGCTGGGTGCGGGCGTTATCGGCATCGCCGTGGCCGATCGGTTGGGCAGCGCCGTGCTCGGCGCGGCGGCCATCTGCGTCGGCATTGCCGCCGTGGCCCTCGCGCTCAAGATCGACCGGCATGCCGGAACGCATCTCATCACGACCGCCTTCCCAAGCCTGCGTCACCGCGTCTCGCTGGGCTTGTGGATTCTCATCCTGATGCCGCTGGGCGAGGCGGGGGTCTTCGTCTATGCACCCTACCTGCTGCAGCTCGATCGCGGCCTCACGCCGACCTGGGCGGGCTATTTCGGCGCCATTCATGCGCTGACCTGGTCGTTGTCGGCGCTTTGCGTCGCGTCGGTCAATCCGCGCTGGCACGGCGCTTTGATCCTCGCGGGGCCGGCGACCTTGGCGGCCGGCCTGGCCTTGCAGGGGTTCACCATGACCGGGGCGCCGCTCTTCTATGTATCGATCGCGCTCGGCCTGGTCGGGGTGGGCTTCGGCATTTCCCATTCCTTCGTCAACCAGCGCATCATGGCGGCAGCGCCGGAGGGGCAGGAGGATGCCACCGCCACGGCCATCCCGACGCTGGAATGCCTGGGGGGCGCCATCGGGGCAGCGGCGGCCGGCCTGATCGGCAATGCCGCCGGATTCGCGGGGGCGCTGACGCCGGAGGTTGTCCGGCAAGGGTCGCTGGGTGTATTTGGCGGCGGCGCAATGATGGCGGCCCTGGCGGTCGCCGCCGCCATCTTCTTTCTGCGCTCTCGCCACGCACCAGATTTGCCGCGGAATAGAAAAACTTGATCCAAACATTAGACGAATTCGATTTCCTAAATACCTTCCCCTGCGGCAGACTGTCGCCCATGATCGATTTCAATGTTAAGGAATCGCGATGGGAAGGATCGAATTGATGGCCAAGGTTCAGGTCGAGAGCAGCGCGGAACCGTTCGACAGTGTCGATGTCGACACTTTCGTCGGCGCCATGCGCGTGCAGGCGACCGCGGTCAATCTGGTAACCTCGGATGGCCCGGGCGGCCGCACGGGTGTCACGGTCAGTGCGATGACCTCGGTTTCGGCCGAGCCGCCCTTGCTGCTGGCTTGCGTCAACCGCCGCAGCCCGTCTGTCGCCGTCATCCGGCAGAATGGCGTCTTTTGCATCAACGCCTTATCCGCCGAGCAGAGCGAGTTGGCCAACACCTTCGCTGGCCGCCCCAGCAGCGGTGAGCCGTTCGACTTTGCCGCCGCCGAATGGACCACGCTAACGACGGCGGCGCCGGTCCTGGTCGATGCCGTGGCCAATCTCGATTGCATTGTCCACGATATCGTCGAGGCTGGATCGCATACGATCTTCATCGGCCGCGTCGTCGGTGCCGCGCATCGCAATGTCAAGCCACTGGTCTATTGCGACCGCACCTATCTCGCTCCCGGCCCGCTCACTGACTGACCGCTCCTACCGGTCGCATTCCCAAGGCGTATAAGAAATGGCGCGAGATCCGCGTTACGACATTCTGTTCGAACCGGTGAAGATCGGTCCGGTCACCGCGAAGAATCGCTTCTACCAGGTGCCGCATTGCAACGGGCAGGGCTATCGCGACCCTTCCGCCGTCGCCAGGATGCGCGGCAACAAGGCGGCAGGCGGGTGGGGCGTGCTGTGCACCGAGCAGGCGGAGATTCACCATACGTCTGAGATCACGCCTTTCATCGAGCTGCGCCTGTGGGACGATCGCGATATCCCGCAATTGCGGAAGATGAGCGACGCGATCCATGCCGAGAATGCCTTGGCCGGCATCGAATTGGCCTATAACGGGCCCAATGGCTCCAATCTCTACACGCGCGAAGTGCCGCTGGGCCCGTCGCATCTGCCCATCGCCACTTTCTACTACGATCCGGTTCAGGCGCGGGCGATGGATCTTTCCGATATCAGGAATCTCCGCCGCTGGCACAAGAATGCGGCGGTGCGTGCCAAGCGCGCCGGCTTCGACATCGTCTATGTCTATGCCGCGCATGGTTTCTCGATCATCCAGCATTTCCTGTCGCGCCGCTTCAACCAGCGCGCGGACGAATATGGCGGCAGTCTCGAAAATCGCATGCGCCTGCTGCGCGAGATCACCGAGGATACCAAGGATGCCGTCGGCGACACAGCGGCTGTTGCCGTGCGCATCGCGGTTGACGAATTGATGGGCGAGACCGGCCTGCACAAGGCGGAGGTCGAGGATATCATCGGCCGCATGGCGGAAACGCCGGACCTCTGGGACGTGACGCTCTCCGATTGGAGCAACGATTCCCGCACCTCGCGCTTCACCGAGGAAGCGGCGGAGGAGGAGTTCGTGCGCGGGATCAAGCGCCTGACGACACGGCCGGTCGTCGGAGTGGGCCGCTTCACCTCGCCCGACCTCATGGTGCGCCAGGTCAAGAGCGGCATCCTCGACCTCATCGGCGCGGCGCGGCCCTCGATCGCCGACCCGTTCCTGCCCAACAAGATCGACGAGGGCCGCCTCGACGATATCCGCGAATGCATCGGCTGCAACATCTGTGTCTCCGGCGACATGACCATGTCGCCCAGCCGCTGCACGCAGAACCCGGCGATGGGCGAGGAATGGCGCAAGGGCTGGCACCCGGAATTCATCCGCGCGCGCGAAAGCGAGGCGCGGGTCCTGGTGGTCGGCGGCGGTCCGGCCGGACTCGAAGCCGCCCGCGCGCTTGGCCAGCGTGGCTACGAGGTGGCCCTGGCCGAGGCTGGGAAGGAACTGGGCGGGCGCGTCGCGCGTGAATGCCGCCTGCCGACCTTGAGTGCCTGGGGTCGGGTGCGCGATTGGCGGGTGGGGCAGATCAACAAGCTGGCCAATGTCAGCGTCTATCTCGACAGCAGGCTGGATGCCGATCAGGTGCTGGAATTCGGCTTCGACCATGTGGTGGTGGCGACCGGCAGTTCCTGGCGCCGTGACGGTGTCGCGCACTATCACCTGGCGGGGATGGCCAATGCCGGCATGCCGGTGCTGACGCCGGATGATCTGATGGCCGGCGCGCGGCCCCAGGGGAGCCGCGTCGTGCTATTCGACGACGATCACTATTACATGGGCGGCATCTGCGCCGAATTGCTGGTGAAGGCCGGTCATCACGTCACCTTCGTGACGCCGGCGGCGGAGGTTTCGACCTGGACCCGCAACACGCTGGAACAGGACAAGATCCAGGCACGCCTCATTAATATGGGCGTCGATATCGTCGTCAGTCATGCCGTCGCGTCGGCGCAAGCCGGCGAGGTGGAGTTGGCCTGCACCTTCACCGGCAAGGCCAAGGCGCGGGCCTGCGACGATCTCGTCCTGGTCACGGCGCGCTTGCCGCGGGATCGGCTCTATCTCGACCTCAAGGCGCGCGAGATGGAATGGGGCGACATCAAGAGCGTGCGCGGGATCGGCGATTGCTGGGCGCCTTCGACGATTGCCGCCGCCGTCTATGCCGGCCGCCGCTATGCCGAGGAATTCGACGCGCCGGATATCGGCGATGCCGTGCCCTTCAAGCGCGAACTGGCCGAACTGCTGGCATGATCGTCGCGACGCTTCAGGAACTCGTCCAGCTGCTGCCGCGCCATGGCCGGTTGATGGGGCTCGACCTGGGAGAAAAAACGATCGGAATAGCCGTCGGCGATCCCGGCCACATGATCGCAACGCCTGTCGCCACCATCCGCCGCAAGAAGTTCACGGAAGATTCCAGGCAACTCCTCAAGCTGATCGATGAACGGCAGGTGGGCGGGCTGGTTGTCGGCCTGCCTCTCAACATGGACGGGTCGGAAGGGCCGCGCTGCCAGTCGGTGCGCCAGTTCGGCAACAATCTGGCCAAATTGCGCGACCTGCCGATGCTGTTCTGGGACGAGCGCCTGTCGACCGTGGCGGTCACTAGGGACATGATCTTTGCCGACCTTTCCCGCGCGAAAAGAGCCAGGATCGTCGATGAATCGGCGGCAGCCTTCATCCTGCAGGGAGCGCTCGACGGCCTCAAGCGGTGAGCTGTCGTCACAGCTTCACGTCAGAGTCACCGTTTCGCCACATCTCATTGTTACGCGGGTCATCGGTTTGATGATGCTGACAGGGAGATAGGTCATGACGAGGTTTGCACGCCGATTTGGCATGGTATCGTTGTTTACGCTCATGTTGTCGGGATTTGCCCAGGCGGAAGGGCCGGAGATTTTCAGCAGCGACGATCCCGCCTTGCCGTTGGGCACGGTGAAGACGGGTCCCACGGAACTCAAGCTCAGCCGCGGTGTCGGCAGCGCCCTCTTTCACATGCCGGGCGATCCCGACAATGTCTTCTACTCGGTGACCGATCGCGGCCCGAACATCGACTGTGCCGAGGCACAGGAGCTGATCGGCGCCGATTTCAACGCGATGTGCGCGGGCGATGAAAAGGCGAAAATCTTCCCGCAGCCTGATTTCGTGCCGTCGATCCAGCGCTTGGAGCTTGGGAGCGACGGGAAGTTCGCACTCAAGGAGCTTATCGAGATCAGCGATGCCAGCGGCAAGCCGATCACCGGCCTGCCCAATCCCCTGAAAGGCGCCAAGACCGAGCACGCCTTCGACAAGGACGGCAAGCCGGTCGAATTCGATCCCAATGGCCTGGACACCGAAGGCCTGGTACGCATGAGCGACGGTAGCTTCTGGCTGTCGGACGAATATGCGCCGAGCCTGGTGCATGTCGCCGCCGACGGCAAGATTATCGAGCGGCTGGTGCCGCAGGGCCTGGAAGGCGACTATTCCGGGGCGAGCTACAAGGTCAGCGGCACCTTGCCCGCCATCTTCGCCAAGCGCCAGCTCAACCGCGGCATGGAAGGCGTCGCCCTCTCGCCGGATGAGAAGTTCCTCTATGGCCTGATGCAGAACCCGCTCGCCAATCCGGATGCGGATGCCTACAAGAAGGCGAACGCGACGCGCATCCTCAAGATCGACGCCGCGACCGGCCAGCCGGCGGCCGAATTCGTCTACCAGCTCGATGCGCACACGACCTTCAAGGCCGACAAAAAGGCGGAGAAGCAATCCGACGTGCGCTTGTCGGAGATCACCGCCGTGGGTCAGGACAAGTTGGTCATCCTGGAGCGCATTTCAAAAACCGCCAAGCTGCATCTGGTCGATCTTTCGACGGGCACCGACATTCTCGGCACGGGATGGGACGATCCCAAGACCAGCCCCAGCCTGGAACAGGCCGATCTCGCTGCAAGCGGGGTGAAGCCGCTGACGAAGACGCTTTGGTTCGACAGCAGCGATCATGAAGGCCTGCCTTCCAAGATCGAAGGCGTCGCCATCGTCGCGCCGGACATGCTCGTCATCATCAACGACGATGATTTCGGTATCGACGGCAAGAGCACGACGAAGATCATCCGCCTGAAGCTTGCATTGCCATCGATGTAAGTCGCACATCACCGACACAAGTAAAAGCCCGCCCGGTGCTGCACCGGGCGGGCTTTCAGTTTGTGGTACGATCCGGCGTCAGAGCCCGAGATCCTTCGCCGTGGCATCGAGTGCCACCTTGGCGAGCTTCATGAACTCGTCGATATGGCCCGTGGTCCACATCAGGGGCGGCGAGAGCAGCATCGTGTCTCGTGTCGCCCGCATGATGAGGCCGTTCTTGACGCAATGATCGCGGCAGATCGTGCCCACCTTGCCGAGAGGCTCGAAGGTCTTGTGTGTCTTCTTGTCCTTGACCAGCTCGATCGCGCCGACAAAGCCCATCGACCGGACTTCGCCGACCAGGGGATGGTCGCGGAATTCCTCCAGGCGCTTGGCGAGATAGGGGCCGGTCACGTCATGGACGTTCTCGACCATCTTCTCATCGCGCAGGATACGGATGTTCTCGATCGCCACGGCGCAGGAGACAGGGTGGCCGGAATAAGTGAAGCCGTGATTGAACTCGCCGCAGGAATTGAGCACTTCGGCCACGCGGTCGGCCACCATGATGGCCGAGAGCGGCATGTAGCCGGAGGTCAGGCCCTTGGCCAGGGTCATGAAATCGGCCTCGATCTTGAAGGGCTCCGAGGCGAACATGTAGCCGGTGCGGCCGAAGCCGCAGATGACCTCGTCGGCGATCAGCAGCAGGTCGTACTTCTTGCAGATCTTCTGCACCTCCGGCCAATAGGTGGCCGGCGGAATGATGACCCCGCCCGCACCCTGGATCGGTTCGCCGATGAAGGCCGCGACGTTATCCGCGCCGAGTTCGAGGATCTTGTCCTCCAGCGCCTTGGCGGCGGCAAGGCCGAATTCGTCCGGGCTCATCGATCCGCCGTCGCCATACCAATAAGGCTGCTTGATATGCGCATGGCCGGGCAGCGGCAGGTCGGCCAGCTCGTGCATATAGGTCATGCCGCCGAGGCTTGCCGCCACCATGGTCGAGCCGTGATAGCCGTTCCAGCGGCTGATGATGGTCTTCTTCTTCGGCTGCTTCTTCAGGTTCCAGTACGAACGGACCATGCGCACGATCGTGTCGTTCGCATCCGACCCGGAAAGGCCGTAGAAGACGTGATTGAACTGCCTGGGCGTCATCTCGACCAGCAGCTTGGAAAGCTCGGCCACCGGCGGATGCGTCGTCTTGAAGAAGGTGTTGTAATAAGGCAGCTCCAGGAGCTGGGCATGGGCCACGTCGGCAATGCTCTTGCGGCCATAGCCGATATTGACGCACCACAGGCCGGCAAAGGCATCGAGCATCTTGTTGCCGTCGGAATCGAACAGATATGTGCCTTCCGCCTTGGCGATGACGCGGGCGCCGATCTTGCCGAGTTCGGCATTGTCCGTGAACGGATGCAGATGCTGACGATCCTGGGCCTGCCATTCGGCCGTGCTGTTGCGCTTCATTTGTGCGGTCATGATGAAAATCCTCTGATTGAAACGATTCGTAGGTCGGCTTTTGCGCGACATCCACGGTCAGGGATTGAAATTGACCCGCGCCGTCAGAATGAGGATTTCCTTGCGGCGCGAAAACCGGTTCGCCGCCGCCTCGATCGAGGCGGCGGTGCTGACCAGTATCTTGCCGTTGGTCCGCGTCATGCTCAGACGTTGAGCAGCAGATGCTCGCGTTCCCACGAGCTGATGACGTTCTGATAGGCCTCGAGTTCGGCCATCTTCACGATCCACAACGCCTTGACGAACTTCTCGCCCAGCAGCGGCCGGATCGGCTTGCAACCCATGAAACGCTGCAAGGCCTCCTGAGCGGTTTTCGGCAGGGTGTGCGCCATGCGATAGGCGCTGCCGGTGATCTGATTGCTGGGTTTCAGCCGCTCGGTCATGCCGAGATAGCCCGCCACAAGCGAAGCCGCCATGGCGAGGTAGGGGTTGGCATCGGCACCGGCAAGGCGGTTCTCGACACGCCGCGCCGGGCCGCTCGAGACCGGCACGCGCAGGCCGCAGGAGCGATTGTCGACACCCCATTGCACATTGATCGGGGCGTCGAATTGCGGCCGCAGGCGGCGGTAGGAATTGACGTTCGGCGCCAGCATCGGGATAAGCTGCGGCAGATAGCGCTGCAGCCCGGCCACATAGGCGCGGAACATCGCCGAATCCCGGCCCTTCGAATCCGCGAACAGATTCTTGCCCGACCGCTTCTCGACCACCGATTGGTGGATATGCATCGAGGAACCCGGCTGGTTGGCCAGGGGCTTCGACATGAATGTCGCATAGACCCCGTGCTTCATCGCCGCCTGGCGCACCGTGCGCTTGAACAGGAATGCCTGATCGGCCAGCTCCAGCGGGTTGCCATGGTTGAAGTTGATCTCCATCTGCGCCGAGCCGGATTCATGGACCAGCGTATCGACGTCAATCTCCGAACGTTCGCAGTAATCGTAAACGTCCTCGAAGATGTGATCGAAATCGTTGACCGCATCGATGCCATAGGCCTGACTGCCGGTTTCGGCGCGGCCTGACTTGCCGATCGGCGGCAGAAGCGGCAGATCGGGGTCGGTGTTGACCTGGACCAGGTAGAACTCAAGCTCCGGCGCCACGATCGGCTTCCAGCCTTTGTCGTCATAGAGTTCCAGCACCCGCTTCAGCACATAGCGCGAGGCGTGCTCGACGGGCTTGTCGTTGACATCGTAGCAATCGTGGATCACCTGCGCCGTCGGATCGGCATACCAGGGTACGATGCGGATCGTGTTGGGGTCCGGGCGCAGATAGACGTCCGGATCCTGGAAGGAGCCGATATCGTCCTCGTCGATGTCCGGATAGTCGCCGGTCACGGTCTGCAGGAAGACGGAGCTGGGCAGGCGCAGACCGTCATCGCGCACACCCTTCATGAACTTCGTCGCCGGCAGGATCTTGCCGCGCGGAATGCCGTTCATGTCCGGGACGAGGCATTCGACCTCGTCCACTTTCCGTTCACCAATCCAATCGTCTATATACTTCATGATAAAGAACCGTATTTCGCAAATGTGATGGTCGCATATGACCTTGGGCGCCGATCGAAAGGATCGGCAATGCGAGGCAGAAACTAGCCTAAACAGGCTATTTTGTCCAAGCCGGGCCGCCATGCGCGCCGCGCAACGCGAAAGGCGAGTTAACTTTCCAACCGTGAAGGAAGAAAGCGATGTCAATGCGACCGCGAATCAGCCTCATCACCCTGGGCGTCGACGATCTCGCACGCGCGAGACGGTTTTACGAAAGCGGATTGGGCTGGACAGTCTCCGGTGCCAGCAATGACGATGTCGTCTTCGTTCAATTGGGCGGTGGGGTGGCCCTTGGCCTCTTCAGCCGCAAGTCGCTGGCCGAGGATGCGCATCTCAGCGATTCCGGTACTGGCTTTGGCGGCATCACCCTGGCGCAGAATCTGGAATCGAAAGCGGCGGTCGATCGTGCGATGCAGGCCGCGCTCGCCGCCGGCGCGAAGGTTCTGAAGGCGCCGGAGGATGTATTCTGGGGTGGCTACTCGGGATATTTTTCCGATCCCGACGGACATGTGTGGGAACTGGCGTGGAACCCGTTCTTTCCGCTCTCCGCGGATGGTGGAATAGCACTGCCCTGAAACAGGAATGGCGGAGTCCGAAGACCCCGCCATTCCCGCTCATCCGCTCGTTCCGCTTAGAGGCCGAGGGCCTCGGCCGCCGGCACGTACTTCTTCTTCAGATCGTCAGCCACGGCCTTGTAGGTGATCTTGCCTTCATGAACGTTGAGGCCGTTCATGAGATGCGGATCATCGGCCAGCGCCTTCCTGGCGCCCTTGTCGGCCAGCGCCAGCGCGAAGGGCAGGGTGGCGTTGTTGAGGGCGAAGGTGGAGGTGCGGCTCAAGCCCCCCGGCATGTTGGCGACGCAATAGTGAATGACACCGTCCACCACATAGACCGGATCGGCATGCGTCGTGGCCTTGGAGGTTTCGAAGCAGCCGCCCTGGTCGATGGCGATGTCGACCACGACCGAGCCGGGCCGCATCTGCTTGATCATCTTGCGGGTGACGAGCTTCGGGGCGGCGGCGCCCGGCACCAGCACGGCGCCGATGACGAGGTCGGCATTCACGACATGCTCTTCGATCGCATCGAGGGTCGAGTAGCAGGTATAGACCTTGGCTCCGAATATCTCGTCGAGCTGACGCAGACGGTCGACCGAACGGTCGATGACGGTGACATGCGCTTCCATGCCCATCGCCATGCGCACGGCGTTGGTGCCGGAAACGCCGCCGCCGATGACGACGACCTTGGCCGGAGCAACGCCCGGCACGCCGCCCAGCAGGATGCCTGCGCCGCCCTGGGCCTTTTCAAGATAGTGCGCGCCGACCTGGACCGACATGCGGCCGGCGACTTCCGACATCGGCGCCAGCAGGGGCAGGCCGCCGCGGGGGCTGGTGATGGTTTCATAGGCGATGGCCGTGCAGCCGGACTTGATGAGGCCTTCGGTCTGCACCGGATCGGGCGCCAGATGCAGGTAGGTGTAAAGGATCTGGCCCTTGCGGAGCATCTTGGTCTCCTTGGGCTGCGGTTCCTTCACCTTGACGATCATGTCGGACTTGGCGAAGACGTCTTCGGCGCTCTTGGCGATGGTGGCGCCGGCGGCCTTGTAGGCGCGGTCGTCGAGGCCGATGCCTTCGCCGGCGCCGGTCTGGACCAGCACCTTGTGGCCGTGATGGATGAGTTCGCGCACGCTCGCGGGCACCAGGCCGACGCGATATTCGTGATTCTTGATTTCCTTAGGAACGCCGATAAGCATGGGTCTTCTCCAATAAGAAACGCACCGGCCGGTCCACCTTGGACCCGCCGGTGCGCCAGATTCGCAGTTAGTCGATCGATTTCAGGACGTCGGCCATGATCGAGACGGCCTGGTCGATATGGCTCTTCTCGACGATGAAGGGCGGCGACATGGCGATGATGTCGCCGGTGACGCGGATCAGCATGCCCTTTTCATAGGCCTTGAGGAACGCGTCCATGGCACGCGCGCCGGGTTTGCCCGGACGCGATTCCAGTTCGATCGCGCCGACGAGGCCGATATTGCGGAGGTCGATGATGTGCTTGGTGCCCTTCAGGCCGTGAATGGCGTTCTCCCAATAGGGAGCCAGTTCCTTCACCCGGTCGAACAGGCCTTCATTCTTGTAGATGTCGAGCACGGCGAGGCCGGCGGCGCAGGCAACCGGATGGGCCGAATAGGTGTAGCCGTGGAACAGCTCGATTGCGTTCTCGGCCGAGGTGTTCATGAAGGTGTCGTAGATTTCCTTCGAGACGATGACGCCGCCCATCGGGATCGAGCCGTTGGTGAGGCCCTTGGCGCAGGTGATGAGGTCCGGCGTCACGCCGAAATAGTCGGCGCCGAAATTGGTGCCGAGACGCCCGAAACCGCAGATGACTTCGTCGAAAATCAGCACGATGCCGTGCTTGGTGCAGATCTCGCGCAGCTTCTCGAGATAGCCCTTGGGCGGAATGAGCACGCCGGTGGAGCCGGCGACCGGCTCGACGATGACGGCGGCGATGCTGCTCGCATCGTGGAGTGCCACCAGGCGCTCGAGATCGTCGGCAAGGTGCGCGCCCCAGGCCGGCTGGCCCTTGCTATAGGCCATCTCCTTGGCGTTGTAGGTGTGCGGCAGGTGATCGACGCCGCCAAGCGCCGTGCCGAACCATTTGCGGTTGTTGACCATGCCGCCCACGGAGATGCCGCCGAAGCCGACACCATGATAGCCGCGCTCGCGACCGATAAGGCGCGTCCGCGTGCCCTGACCCTTGGCGCGCTGGTAGGCCAGCGCGATCTTCAGGGCGGTGTCGACCGATTCCGAACCCGAATTGGTGAAGAAGACATGATCGAGGCCGGTCGGCGCCAGGGCGGCCACGCGCGAGGCGAGCTCGAAGGCGGCCGGATGGGCCATCTGGAAGGGCGGCGCGTAATCCATCTCCTGGATCTGGCGCGAGACGGCCTCGGAAATTTCGCGGCGGCCGTGGCCGGCATTGACGCACCACAGGCCGGCGGTGGCGTCGAGCACCTGCTTGCCTTCGATGTTGGTGAAGTGCATGCCCTCGGCCTTCACGAAGAGGCGCGGATTGGCCTTGAAGTGCCGGTTCGAGGTGAACGGCATGAAGAAAGCTTCGAGATTGTTCGGCGTCGGCTTGAACTGAGTCGCCTCGAACGACTTCGTGGTGCGGTTGGACATGGCTGGTTTCCTTCAGCTTTCCGGGCGGTGGGAGGGGCCGGGTCAATGGTGGGCGGACATTAGCACGCTTAAGAAAATAAACAAGCGGCAGGCAGATCAATTCAATTGGTACAAAGATATCGGCCAAAACGATTGATTCCGTGATTTATGTGATTAATATACTTATCAGGCGCGGGTGTCTGTTAAGCCAAATTGAGAGGCCGGCATGGACGAGAATCACGGATTCGATCTGGGTGCCCGCCTCAAGGCTCTCAGGGAATCGCACAACCTCTCGCAGCGCGAACTGGCCAAGCGGGCCGGGGTCTCGAATGCCATCATTTCCATGATCGAGCAGAACCGCTCGTCCCCCTCGGTGGGCATGCTGAAGAAGCTCCTCGACGGTTTCCCCATGAGTCTCGCCGAATTCTTCGCCGACGACCTCAAGCCCCGCCCGCAGATTTTCTTTGCGGCTTCGGAACTGATCGAGCTGGCCGGCGGACCGGTTTCCTACCGCCAGGTCGGGCGCGATATGTCCGGCAAGGCCATCCAGTTGATGCACGAGCGCTATCAACCCGGCGCCGATACCGGCGCCCAGATGCTCAGCCACGAAGCGGAAGAGGGCGGCGTCATCATCCGCGGGAAACTGGAAGTCACGGTCGGCGACCAGATCCGCGTGCTGGGACCGGGCGACGCCTACTATTTCGACAGCCGCACCCCGCACCGCTTCCGCAATGTCGGCGGCGAGGAGTGCGAAGTCGTGACGGCAAACTCCCCGCCGAGTTTTTGAGCGGCGGATTCCGGGCGTTTTTCGCTTGGCGCCCCCTCTCCCCGACCCTCCCCCACGTTGGGGGGAGGGAGCTCACCGAGCTCGCTGCAGTGTTTGCGTGCAAGCTGGCTACAGTTCCCTCCCCCCAACGCTACGATGTTCACACATCTCGTGGGACTTGCGGATTGGCTCGGAAGCTGACTCTCTATAGCGGTGCTTCGGCTATGGGAGAAGGTGATGGAACTGAGCCTAGGAGAGTTTGGGGACGCTCGTCTG